>JAFAFL010000159.1 GCA_023423535.1 Pseudomonadota bacterium | reverse complement strand
CCGCCCCGCGGCCCCCTGTCGGGCTTCCGGACCCGGCGCGCCCCCCCGGGGGCGCGCCGCTCCTGGATGACGGCACTGCTGACTGCGACTGCCACTGCTGCGGACGGCTCCGCGCCCCCACGCGTCTGCCGTCACGGTGCGTCCTTCGGCCGGCCGGGCGCCCGCGCCATCCCCCCAGAGGCGCTCGCGCTTCCGCCGGCCCAGCTCACCTGCGCCCGCGAACGCGGCGCGCTAGGCAAGCCCCCAGCGGACGCGGCCGGGTGAGAGCAATGCGCCGGCGCGCATCAGCTCGCTGACGCGGAACTTCTCCGTCCGCGCCGCGAACGCGCTCCGACAGCGCGGCGAGCAGAAGTAGTACCGGCGCTTCTTGTACTCGAGCGAGTGGGCCTGCTGCTCCACGCCCAGCGCCTTCCCACAGATGGGGTCGTACGGCCCCCGCCCCACGCCTTCCTTCGAATCCCCCACGCCACCCCTCCTCGCGTCCCCGCCCGCCGACGCGTCCCGCGGGATGACTTTGCAGCGCGAGTGCCAGCGCCCCGTGCGCCCTCGCGCGTCCGCCCCGCGACAGAAGGCGGCCCCTTTCCCGTCCTTTTGGGTAACGCCGTTCCCACTTCGGGGAGGGCCGTGGCTGAAGGGCGGTAGAAGTGACAGCCCGCAAAAGGAAAGGCCACCTGCCGTTGGGGCAGGTGGCCTCGAGTTCCCTGCGGAAGTCCGTCTACGGGGTGTAGGCGAACCGGATCGCGCTGTTCGGCGTGATGCCGGGCGCGGCCGCGGAGTTGAGGTTGTAGGCCATCGCCGCGGTGCCGGCGGTGTTCTTCACCCAGGTGGTGGCCGAGTTGCCCGCGATGCGGTTCGCGTCGGTGCCGGTGATGGCGCCGTAGAGGAAGAACACGTCGCCGGTGCCCTCGTCGATGCGGACCTGGAAGTTCAGGCTCGCGGTGGTGCCCACGCGCCAGTTCTCCCACGAGAAGACCGTGTACTCGTCACCGCTCGCCGGCGTGGCATCCGGGTCGAACTGCTGCCAGTACACGCCGAACCCGCTGCCGAGGGTGCCGGTGGACTGGGGCGCGAGGTCGTCCCAGAACGGGGCGAACATCCCGTTGGGCAGGCTGCTGGAGACGGTGGTCACGTTGCTGAAGTGCGACGAGGTGATCGACACCCAGGTCACGAAGCCCTCGGAGGTGACCCAGAACTGCGTCCGGGGCTGGCCGAAGACGTTCACTGCGCGGGGCAGGGTGATCGCCTGGTAGCTGTCGTGGGAGCTGATGCTCGTGAGCAGCGTGCCCGTCGCCGCGATGGGCGCGAAGGTGTGCGCGGTGCTGGTGGACATGAGGTAGGGGAAGCAGCGGCTGTTCGCCGCGCCCGGGGTGCCCAGCTGGCCGGAGGCCCCGTACGCCGCGGTGGACGGACAGGTGACGCGGCTCTGGCCCGCCGGGGCGAGGAGTCCGGTGCTCGGCGCGTCCGCCTGGAGGGAGACGCCGGCGGTGCCCGCGGCCGTCCAGGCGAGGGTGTTGTAGGTGCCGCCGCCAATGCCGAGCGACAGCGATCCGGACGCGGTGGGGAGCGTGAAGCCCGCGCCGTACACGTAGTCCACGGTAGCGCCCTCCGCCGCGCCCGCCGTCTGGCCGAACAGGAGCTGCCCGTTCGCCGGAATGATCAGCGGGCCGGCGATGGTGTGGGTCACGTTCGGGGCGAAGGTGATGACCCAGCCGCCGAGATCGATGGGACCGTTCGTGTTGTTCCGCACCTCGAACCACTGGGCCTGGCCGGACGCGGGGTTGTAGTTGACCTCGGAGATCCCGAACTGGTTCGGCGGGATGATGTTCGGCGCGTCGAGGATGCTGATCCAGGTGCCGGGAACGACCTCCACCTGCAGCTCCACCGGGGTGGTGGACGCGTTGACCGTGACCGGGAAGGTGACCTCACCGCCGATGGTCACGCGCTCGCCGGACGCCGGAAGGCCGTTCGTCAGCAGACCCGCCGGCGGCACCACCGCCGCGGTGGAGGTCGCGTTCTGCAGGCCGATGGCCGCCGTGTCGCTCGACGCAAAGCCGGTCATGGTCTTGTAGGCAAAGACGACCTTGCCCGACTCGTAGATGTGCGCCTGGAAGGTCGCCTTCTTCGAGGACTGATTCCAGACCGGGTAGCTCTGCCACTGGACGATCAGGCGCCGGTTGCTACCCGTCCCGTCGATGCGCCAGAGGATCCGCGACGAGCTGTCCGCCACGAGGTCCTTCGAAAAGGGCGCAATGGCCAGGTGCGGCAGCGTCGTGTCGGGGAGGGTGGCGGCGGGGACGCTCGGCCCCGCGACGACGGTGGAGCTGAAGCTCAGCCAGCCGTTGGTGGAGACGTTCACCGTGTGCGAGGTGATCGGCGTTCCCATCAGCACGGTGCGGAACGCCTCGGGCAGGTTGATGAGGTAGGAGGTCGTGTCGTCGCCGCTGAGGACCGGCAGCTGCGTGCCGCCGTTGCCGACGAGCTCCACCCAATCGTCACCCGGGAGGTTCTTCCTCACCGCCGAGGGCATCCTCACCGTGCCGGCGAGGGGCGGGGTGGTGCCGGTGATCTGGATCGCCGTGCCGTTCGGAACGGTGGCGGGATTGAACACCAGCCGCGCGGGCGCGGTGACGTCCACCGTCACCAGCTGCTCGGCGATCGCGTTGCCGACCTGGTTGTCCGCGTGGAGCACGTAGGTCGTCTGCTTGTTCGGGTACACCGGGAAGGAGCCCTGCTCGACGCCGAGCCCGGTGACCTCATGGAGCAGGGCGCCGCCCTGGATGCTGATCCGCACCCGGCGCGCGTTGGTCACGTCCCAGTTGAGCGCGACCGCGTTGCCGCCCTGCGGCAGCGGCGAGGGCGTGGCGGCGAAGCTGTTGAACATCGGCTCGCCCACCATACGGACGGTACGGGGCTCCTCCGCGACACCGCCGCGCGCGTTGTGGGCGCGGAAGACGAGCTCGTGCTTGTCCGCGGGGGACTCGAGCGTCAGCTGGCCCTGGGCCACCTCCGCCTGCGACTGCGCCACGTGGATGACCTTGCCGTCGCGGAGAACCTCCACGCGGTTCGCGCGGCCGGTCTTCCAGGAGACCGAGTACTGCCCGTCGACGAGCGCGAACTCCGGCGCCGTGATCTGGGTGAACACCGGGTCCACGCCCACGCCCACCTCGATCGCCGCGCTGATCGTCCGGCCGTTGGCCTGCGCGTTGAGCACGTAGCGGACGACGCCGTTGGTCTCGGCCACGAAGTCCACCGTCTCGGTGAAGGAGCCATCCGCCATGGCGGCGGGATCGGTCTCGGTGTGCAGCGTGCCGCGGCCCTGCGCGGTCACGCTGACCTCGGTGGCGCCGAGCACCGACCACTGCAGGGTCACGTCGTCACCGAGCGCCAGCGCGGTCTGCGAGGCGGTGAAGGCGTTGATCACCGGGCGCGCGGTGACCGCCACCGTCACGTCCTTGCCGTCCGCGGTGAGGGTGTAGGTCTGGTTGGCGGTGGGCCGGACGATGCGCGAGGTGGCGCGGTTCGTCCCCTCGTACACCACCGTCCCGGAGCCGTCCTTCACGGTGAGCGAGCCCTCGCCGGGGACGCTCCACACGAGGGACACCGGCTGGCCGGCCGGCACGTCGTCCGGGACCGCGGTGAAGAGGGCCTGGCGGTCGCTCTTCTCCACCACCGCCACCGCGGCGGCGCGGGTGTCGCTGCCGCCCTCGCCGCGGGCGGTGAGCACGAAGACCTCGTCGGCCTCCACGTTCACCTCGAGCGAGCCGTGCGCGCGGCCCGGCTCGTCCACCGGCACCAGCGTGCCGTCCTTGCGGCGGATGGAGACGTGGGTGCTCTGCTCGGTGTCCCACTCGAGGGTCACCGCGCCGCCCGGATCCACCTGGGCGGGGGACGCGGTGAAGGAGACGATGTTCGCCGTCGGGGGCACTTCGGGCGGCTTCGGCTGGGGCTGGGGACAACCCGCCACCGCCGCCGCGACCAGCACCACGAGGCCGGAGAGGCTAATGCGATTCATGTTCGTTCTTTCCAGAGTCATGGCGCGGGGTTACGGCAGGTAGACGAAGCGCAGGCCGGTGTTCGGCTGGATGCCCGGCGAGACGCTGTTGACGTTGTAGAGGATGCCTGCGGAGCCGGTCTGGTTCTTCATGCCGGTGAAGGCCGAGGAGCCGCGCGCGAGCAGGCCACCGGTGTCGTTCGAGGTCATCGAACCGTAGTGGTACTCGATCGTGCCCGAGCCCTCGTTGATCCGGATCTGGAAGTTCAGCTCGCCGCCGCTGCCGACGCGCCAGTTCTCCCAGGAGATGAGGGTGTACTCGTCACCGCTCGCGGGAGCCGCGTCCGGATCGAACTGCTGCCACCGCACCTGACCCGCGCCGGGGAGGAGGTCGTCCCAGAAGGGGGCCAGCACGCCGTTGGGGGCGCTGTTGTTCATGGTGGCCGGGTTGCTCCAGTGCGACGCGCTGATGGAGACGAACGAGGCGAAGCCCTCGGAGGAGACCCACAGCTGCGTGCGGGGCTGGCCGAAGAGGTTCACCGCGCGGGGGAGGGTGACCGCCTGGAAGGTGTCGTGGTCGTTGATCGAGGCGAGGTGGGTGCCGGTGCTGAGGATCGACTGGAACCCGTTGGGGGCAGCCGGCTGCATCACGTAGGGGAAGCAGCGGGGGTGCGCCGCGCCCGGGGTGCCGAGCTGACCTGAGGCGCCGTAGGCCGCGGTGGCGGGGCAGACGAGGCCTGCGCCGATCACGCCGCCCGCCGCGGTGAGGCCCGGGCTCTGGTCGAACTGCTGCGCCACGCCGGCGGTGCCGGCCGCGGTCCAGGCCACCCGGTTGTAGGGCGCGCCCGCGTACCAGAGGGAGATGGAGCCCGCCGTCGTCGGGACGGTGATCCCCGGGCCCCAGGCGTAGTGCACCGTGCCGCCCTCGGTGGCGGAGAGCGTCTGGCCGAACACGAGGAACCCGTTTGCCGGCAGCACCAGCGACTGGGCGATGAGGTGGGTGTTGCCCCCGCCGAAGTCGATCGTCCAGCCCTGCAGGTCGCGGGGGGTGGCGCTGTCGTTGCGCACCTCGAACCACTGCTGCTGGCCGGCGGCCGGGTTGTAGTTCACCTCGCTGATCGCGAACTCGCGCGCGGGGATGGTGGCCGAGGCCTCGATCTCCAGCTCGAAGGTCGGCGACTCCACCGTCACCGTGAACGGGGTGGTGCCGGAGACGATGTCCACCGGCGGCGCCACGTCCTGGAAGAAGCTGAGGGTGTCACCGGCCTTGGGGACGAACGGCGCGTTGACCGCGCGGGTCATCGTGCCGTCCTGCACGCCGATGGAGGGCCGCTGGGTCGTGACGCCGTTGATCGTGTGGTAGGCGTACACCACCCGGCCGTCCTCGTAGAGCTGGGCCTGGAAGGTGAGCGACGTGTTCGGCTGCTGGACGGTGGCGAGGTCGATCTGCACGTTGTCCCACTGCACGATGAGGCGGCGCACGCCGTTCACCGTGTCGAGACGCCAGTAGATCTCGCCGTTCACGTCGCGCAGGTCGTCCATCAGCGGCAGGAAGGCGAAGGGGAGGAGCGTCCCGCTGGGGAGCGCCGTCGCGGAGTCCGGACCGGTGACCGCCGTGGCGTTGAAGCCGAACCAGCCGTTGATGGAGATGGAGATCTTGTTGCCGGACGCGGTCCCGCCGAAGAGCGGGATGGAGAAGGTCTCCGGCAGGGTGACGAGCACCGCGGTGGTGTCCGGACCGTTGTAGTTCAGCGAGGTCCCGCCGTTGCCGACGATGTTCTCGAACGCCGTCCCCGGGAGGTTCAGCACTGCCGGCAGCCCCTTCACCACGGTCACCCCAGGCGCGGTGACGGAGGTGATGGTGGTGATGCCGCCCGCCGGCACCTGCGCCGGCGAGAAGGTCAGCGTCGCCGGGCTGGCGACGGAGGCCACGAGGTCCACCGGCTGGATGGCGATCCCCGCGCCGTTGTCCGCGAAGAGCCGGTAGGTGGTCTGCTTGTTCGGGAAGTGGGTGAGCGTGCCCTGCCCCGCGGTGTCGCCGCTGTCCTCGTGCAGCTTCTTGCCGCCCACGATCTCGATCCGCAGGTTGCGCGCGTTGGCAACGTTCCAGTTGAGGGTGAGCGGGTCACCGCCGTCCTGGATGCCGCCGGTCGGAGATGCGGTGAAGCCGACCACCTGCGGCGGGCCAATGGGCTTGACGAGCTTCGCGTCGCTCAGCGCGGTGCCGCCGCGGACGTACACCGCGGAGAGCCGGTAGGTCGAAGCCTGGTCGGGGGTGTCCAGCGTCAGCTGGCCCTGCGCCGCCTCCGCCGCGGTCTGCGAACGGTAGAAGGGAACGCCGTTCACGGTGAGCTCCACGTAGTCCGCGCCCTTCGTCTTCCAGGTGATGGGGAAGGTCATGCCCACGTTCGCCAACTCCGGCGCGGTGAACAGCTCCACCTCCGGCTGGCCACCCACGTAGAGGCTGAGGGTGTGCTCGGTGACCGTGTCGTTGGCGCCGTGCGCGCGGACGATGTAGCTGACCACGTCCGCCTCACCGACCGTCTCCGCCACCGTCTCGGTGAAGGAGCCCTCGGCGGCCTGACCCGCCATCGTCGTCTCGTGCACCTGGCCGCGGCCCACCGCCTCCACGGTCACCCGGGTGGCGCCGAGGGTGAGCCACTGCACCGTCAGCGCCTCGCCCGGCCGCGCAAAGGACGGCTCGGAGGAGACGAGGAGGATCGTCGGGCGGACCTCCACCGAGGCCTCGAACACCGCGCCGTCCACCGTGAGCTCCCACACCGTGTTTGCGGTGGGGTTCACCTTCACCGCGCCCGCGGTCAGCTGGCTGCCGATGTCGAGCAGCTCGCCGCCCTTCACCCGCAGGCTGACCGCCTTCGCCCGGTCCGCGACCCAGGTGAGGGTCACAGGCTCGCCGGCGCTGACGGTCTTCGGGGTGGCGGCAAAGAGCGCCTCGCGGCTGCCCTCCTCCACCGACACCGCCACCGTCGCGCTCTCGCGCACGCCGCGGGCGTTCTTCGCCGAGAGCACGAACACGGTGCTCTCGTTCACCGCCACGTCCACGGTGCCGGACGCGCCGGAGACGCCGGACACCAGCCCGAGCCCGAGGCTCTCGATCTGGACGTTCTCGGCGTTCTTCGTCTGCCAGGTGAGGGTGACGCTGTCACCGCTCTTCACGCTCTGGCGCGAGGCGGTGAAGGCCTCGATCTCGGGCGCCGCCGGGATCGCGGGCGGAGGGGGGACCTCGGCCGGACAGCCGGTGAGAGCCACCGCCGCCACGAGGCCGAGGAGGAGGGGACGCAGGGCATTGGTCATGGTCGGAAAACCCGTCTTCACGTTCGGAAGGTTGTTGGGAGTCATGCGCGTGACCTCGGGCTACTGCTTCGGGGTGAAGCGGTACGCGCTGTGGGGGCTGATGACGGCCTGGTTGATGCCGACCGGGAGCGCCGCGGTGCCGAGCATGTTCTCCAGCCAGATCGTCGCGCCGTTGCCGTTGCCCCAGTTCGAGGACGATCCGCTGGTCATCGCCGCGTAGTGGAACTCGATCACGCCGTCGTCGAAGAGCTTGATCTGGAAGTTGAGGTCGTCGTCCGGGGTGGTGTTCCAGCGGGTGAAGTGGTGCCACTGGACGATCCAGTGCCCCACCGGGTTCGCCGGATCCGCGTTGGCGGGGATGCGCGCGCCGTACACGTTGGTGCCGGGGAGCGTGGTCTCCTCGAGGTCCTCCCAGAACGGGGCGATGGTGCCGGTCGGGTCGCTGGTGGAGGGTGCGGTCTTGTTCGCGGTGGCGGAGGTGGCGGAGGGCGCGAAGGTCACCCAGCCGTTGGAGCTCACCGTCACCGGGCTGGTGTAGCTCTGCCCGAAGTAGGTCACCGGAGCGCCGAGCGTCACCGCCACGTACACCGAGTCCATGTCGCCGGTGAAGAACGGGGTGCCCACGCCGCTGATGTCCGTGTAGGCCACCGGGATGCTCGTCACCGTGTAGTCGAAGCAGGTCTCGTTCGCCGCGCCGGGGGTGCCGATCGCGCCGTCGGTGCCGAAGGTCTCGGTCCGGGTGCAGAGCAGCTGCGTGCCGCTCGCGTTGATCGCGCGCTCGGGGGCCTGGAACGACTGGCCCTCGATGGGCTGGGCCGCGGTCCAGGTGAGGGTCGCCAGCGGGCTCGACGCGGAGAGCGTCAGCGTGTCCGCCACCGTGCCGTCCACGAGGAGGTCCGTCCACGCCACGTCCACCGGCGCGCCGCCGTTGACGGTGGTGTCGATGCTCTGGCCCACCACGAGGAACCCGTTGGCCGGGATGACCGTGCCCGCGGGCAGCAGCCACTGGGTGGTGGTGGCGTCGGAGGTCAGCACGGTGCCGGAGAGGTCGATGTCCTCACCGGTGCGGTTGAAGAGCTCCACCCACACGCCCTCGGTGGCCGCCGCGTGCGGGCGCACCATCGCCTCGTTGAGCTGCACCGAGCCGGGGACGAGCACGTTCAGCGGCGCGCTGAAGGGGATGTAGCGGCCCGCCGGCGTGCGCACGAACGGGGAGACCGTGCCCGCGTGCTGCGCCGCGTAGGTCCAGGTCCGCTCCGCCTGACCGCTGCCGAGGAACACGAGCTCGTCACCCGACACGAGCAGCGGCGCGCCGATCTGCAGGTCCTTCGCGAGGTCCGTCGCCGCGCGCCAGCCGATGCGGGCCGTCGCCGCGTCCGAGCCGCCGCCGACGAGCGTCTGGTAGATGAAGTGGGTCTCGCCCGTCTCCCAGAGCTGGGCCTGGAAGGTCAGCTCGCTGGCGCCGTCCGCCGCGGTGCGGACCTTGTTCCACTGGATGATCAGCCGGCGGGGGAAGCTTGCGCCCTCCACCACCCACAGCACCTCGCCGTCACCGAGCTCCAGGTCGTCCCAGAAGGGCGCGAGCATCGGCGGCAGGCCGGCGGCACCCTCGAGGCTCTGCGGCGCGCCGAGCGCGCTGCTCTCGCGGAAGGCCACCGCGCCGTTCACCGACACGAAGAAGCGCTCGTGGATGCCGGTGACGAACGGGAAGCGGAAGGGGAGCGCGAGCGGGATCTGGGCCACGCCGTTGGTCTCGTCGTCGAAGTGCAGCGCCTTCGCGTCCGCGTGGAGCGCGAGGTCCAGCCAGTCGTTGGACGGGTTGTTCTTGAGGTGGCTCTCCAGCGGGTCGCCGATCACGGTGGCGGCCAGCGCGGTGGGGAAGCTCCACTGCACGGTCACCTCGTCGCCGGCGGAGACCGGGGAGGGACCGGCGGCGAGCACCGGCTCGCCGGCCACGGTGACTTCCCGCTCCTCGGTCACCACGTCGCCCGCGTCGTTGTAGGCCTCGAGGACGACCGTTGCCGACTGGCCGACGTACACGGACTCGGTGCCGGTGGCCACCTGCGAGGCGGGGACGATCGAGAGGTTCGGACCGTTCTTGATCCGGAGGAAAGCGCGGGTCGCGTGCTGCGTGGTCCAGGACGCGGCAGCCGCGTCGCCGGGGCTGTTCACCCCCGCCTGGAGGTTGAAGTTGCTGATGACCGGGAGCTTCACCACGCGGACGGCCTGGGTCGCGGAGACCCGCGCGCCGAGGTGGCTGAACGCCCGGAGCTCGTACGTGGTGTCCGACGGGGGCGCGCTGATGGTGAGGCTGCCCTGCGCCACCGCACCCTGCTGGGTGGGGAGCGGCTCGTGAATGAGCGCGCCGCCGGCGAAGAGCTGCAGGCGCTCGGAGTTCCTCGTGACCCACGAGAGGGTGAGCGGCTGGCCCTCGCCCACCGCGACGGGCGCGTTGAACTGGACGATCGCCGGGCCCTCGCCCACGTGCGCGGGCAGCGGGCGGCTGATGGTCACCGCCGGGTTGACGGTCTTCACCTGGACGGTGAAGTCCAGCGGCTGGCCGTTCTGCACCGCCTCGCCGGAGGGAAGGGTGGCGGGAACGGTGAAGGTGAAGGCGCCCTCGTCCACCTGCGCGGCCTCGGCCGGGAAGGTGCGGCGGGCGAGCTCACCGAAGGTCGCCTCGGAGACGACGACCTCGCCCGCGCCGCGGGTCTTCCACGCGATCTCGATCTCCTCGCCGACCTTCGCCGCGCCGGCGGAGAGCGCCGCGCTCTGCACCACCGGGCGGACCTTGATCTCCTGGCTCTTCGTCAGGGTCTCGGCGCTGTTCACCCCGCTGGCCACCAGCGTGTACACGGCGGTGCGCGACGGGGCGACCTCGAGGGTGCCGGATCCAGCCGCCGGGTTCAGCGGCAACTCCTGGCCAAAGGAGGTCTGGAGCCTGGCGCTCTTCGCGCGGTGCGCGGACCAGAGCAGCAGCGAGGGCTCGCCCGAGTCGACCTCGGGGGGCACCGCCACGAGGAAGGCCTCGCGCAGGTCCTCGCCCACCGCCACCTGCACGAACGCCGAGTCGCGGCCGCCCGCACCCTTCGCCCGGAGGACGAAGAAGGACGTGCGCTCCGGCTTCACCTCGACCGAACCCTCGGCGGGCTCGCCGGTCGTCTCCACCTTGAGGCCGGCGTCGTCGAGGATCTCCAGCTCGGTGGCGTGCTCGGTGAGCCAGCTGAGCGTGACCGCCTCGCCGAGGTTGATCTTCGTCTTGCTGACCGTGAAGGACTTGATTGACGGGGGAGCGGGGGGCTCCGGATAGACAACGTTGCGCTCACCACAGGCGGCCACAGCAACTGCCGCGAGCAGGAGAGCAGCGTACTTCGGCGTCCGATTCATCAGGGGGGGCTCCGGCGCTTCGGTGGGTGGCGCCGGTGTCACTCCGGCGCCAGAAATTCACGGCCGCGAATCTTAGCTGACATTGCAAACGTGAAAGAAGGGGGCCCTGTCGAATTTTTGGCGCCCGATGCCTGCCTGCTCGCGAAAAGTCCCGTGAAAATGAAACGGGGCCGCCCCGAATCCCGGTGCGGCCCCGCCCTTTTGTTCAGTTGCGTTGCTTTACTGGCAGTGCCTACGGCACGTACCGGAAGCGAAGCGCGGTGTTCGAGTCCACGCCGGAACCGAACGCGGTGTTGATGTTGTGGACGAGCGCGCTGCGGCCGTCCTCGGCCTCGAGCCAGATGGTGGCGGACGTCCCGCGGGTGAGCGTCTGGTTCGGGCCGGACATGTTGCCGTAGTGGTACTCGATGTTCCCGTTGTCGAAGAGCTTCACCTGGAAGTTGAGGTCGTAGGAGGTGGTGGTGCTGTTGCGCCAGCCCTCCCACGAGATGATCGTGTACTCGTCGCCGGTGCCGGGCGCGCCGTTCGGGTCACGCCGGGCGGTGTAGATGCCAGTGTGCGCGAGCGGGGTGGCGCCGGAGAGCGACTCCCAGAACGGAGCGATGGTCCGGGCCGGCTCCACCGAGGTGACCGCCGTCTTGTTCGTCACGAAGCAGGACGTGGACGAGGTGCAGGCAAAGGCGGACTGGGACGGCAGGTCGCGCAGCACGATGAACCCGTTATCCCCGACGTAGGCGGTGTTGTAGAGCCGGTTCCCCCAGCGGATGGGCGCCGCCAGCGAGCCGTTGCCGAGGCTGAGCGTCACCGCGAACTCGTTCGTCAGCGTGCCGTTGAGCTTCGTGCCGGAGGCGAAGAGCGGCTCGAAGTCTCCCTGCGGCAGCGCCTCGAGGCGGTAGGGGAAGCAGCCCGCGGTCCGCAGGCCCGGGGTGCCGGTCTGCGTGCCGTAGGCGCCCGAGGACGGGCAGGAGGACTGCGTCACGCCGGCGAGGAAGTAGTGGTTCGACAAGACCGGGTCGAACTTCGCCGCGATGCCGGGGCCGTGCCCGCTGCCCCCGGCCCAGGTGGCGGCCGTGTAGGCGGTGCCGGCGAGCCGCAGCCGGATGCTCCCCGCCGCGTCCGCCATGGTGAGCGCCGCCGGGTAGACGTAGTCCGGGGTGATGCCGCCGTTCTGCGCGCCGTCCGCGCTGGAGGCGAAGAGGAGCGTCCCGTTCGGGGGCAGCACGACGTTCGCGCTCTGCGGGATGGTGTGGGTCAGCCCGCCGCCGAAGTCCAGCTCCCAGCCGGAGAGGTCCCAGGCGCGGTTGGCGATGTTCGTCAGCTCGAACCACTCGCCCTGCGGCGCGGACGTGTTCGGCTGCGGGTTGACCTCGGAGATGAAGAACTCTCCCTCGGGGATGACCGGCATCGTCTCGTGGAAGTCGAGGTCGAAGGTGGGGGCCACGCCGCGGAAGAACTGGGTGCCGGGGTAGGCGACGATCTCCACCGGAAGGGCGGTGCGCCCGAAGAAGGAGATGGTGCCGCCCTCGGTCGCCGGCTGGCTCGCGGTGAGGTAGTAGCGAACGCTGCCGTCCTGCAGGCCGATGACCGGCTGCTGGGTGGTGAGGCCCACGAGCGACTTGTAGGCGTACACCACCCGCCCGTCCGAGTAGAGCTGCGCCTGGAAGGTGAGGGACGAGCCGGGAACGACCGTGTTGTTGAGGTCCGCCTGCACGTTCTCCCACTGCACGATGAGCCGGCGCACGCCGCCCTCCACCGTGTCGAAGCGGTAGTAGATGTCGCCGTCCACCGCGCGCAGGTCCTCCATCAGCGGGAGGAACGCCCACTGGCTGAGCACCGTGGAGGGCAGCGGGGTGGCCACGTCCGGCCCGGAGAGCGTGGTGGTGCGGAAGGAGAACCAGCCGTTGATGTGGAAGGAGATCTGGTTGCCGCTCAGCGTCTGGCCGAACAGCGGCATGGTGAAGGTCTCCGGCAGGGTGACGAGCTTCGCGGACGTGTCCGGACCCACGTAGGCGATGCTCGTCCCGCCGTTGTCCACGATGTCCTCGAAGGCGGTGCCGGGGGCGTCATAGCTGTCCACCGGCACGCCGATGAGCTCGGTGATCTGCGGGACCGTGGTGCCGGTGATGGTGACCTTCGCGCCTGCCGGAACGTCCGCCGGGCTGAAGAGCACCCGCGCCACGTTCTGGACGGTGACGGCGGCCTCCGAGGTGGCGGTGTCGCCGAGCGTGTTGTCCACGGTGACCACGAAGTCGGTGTCCCGGTTCGCGTGCACCGTCGCCGGACCGGTCTCGGCGCCGAGCCCGGTGAGGGTGAAGAGGGCGCGGCCGGTGGCCTTCTCGCGGACGACCACGTTGCGCGCGTTGGGCGCGTTCCAGCTCAGCGTGATCGGGTCGCCGCCGTTGACGACGGTGGTGGGCGACGCGGTGAGCCCGCCGATGGTGGGGATGCCGACGGGCGAGACCGGCTTCGCGTCCGTGACGGTGCCGCCGCGGGCGTTCGTCGCGCGGAGGGTGACCAACGCGGAGGCGGAGGGCGTGGAGACTTCGATGCTGTGCTCCTGCGCCTGCGCCGCGGTGGTGCTGACGAAGACGACGGTGTCGTTCACCGAGATCTCCACGGTGTCCGCGCCGAGGAGCTTCCAGCCCACCGGGAAGGTGCCGTCCTCGAGGCCGTACTCCGGCACGCTGAAGGAGCTGATGGCCGGGTTCACGCCCACCCAGAGCGTGAGCTCCTTCGTGACCGCGCCCGAGGGGCCCTCGGCGGTGAGCAGGTAGCGCACGAGCCCGTTGAGGTTCGAGACGTGGCCCGGGATCGTGTCGGTGAACGAGCCGTCCACCATCTGCGCCGGGTCGGTCGTCTCGTAGAGCTCGCCGCGGCCGTCGGAGGAGAGGCTCACCCTCGTGGCGCCGCTGGCGGAGAAGGAGAGGGTCACCTCGTCGCCGGGCATGGCGGAGGAGACGTCGGCGGCGAAGCCCTTCACCGTGGGGGTCACCGCGAGGGTGAGGGTGATCGACTTGTCGCCGGCCTTCAGCTCGTACTCGGTGGTGAAGGGCGGGGTGACGAGGAGGCTGCCCTTGCGCCCGCCACTGCCCATCACGGTCTCGCCGCCGGCGGTGATGGAGACGCCGTCAGAAGGCGCGCTCCAGACGAGGGTGGCGCTCTCGCCGGAGGCGACCTCTTGCGGGGTGACGGCGAAGAGGAGGCCGGGCTCCCTGTCGGTGCCCACGGTGACGCCCACCGCGGCGGAGTCCGAGCCGCCCTCGCCGCGCGCGGTGAGGACGAAGTGGGTGTCGTGCGCCACGTCCACGGAGACTTCTCCGGTGGGCGCGAGCTCCACGCCGTCCACCGGGTCACCGGAGAGGGTGGTGATGGCGAGCGCGGTGGCGCCCTCGACCTCCCAGGAGAGGGTGACCGGGCCGGGCTCGGCGAGCTCCGGCTTGTCCGCGGTGAAGCGCTTCACCGAGGCGGGGGTGGGGATGACCTTTTCCGGCGGCGGCTTCGCGGGGCAGCCGGCGAGCGCGACCGCGGCGGCGAAGAGCCCGGCGATGAGGGTCTGGTTCAGGTGCGTGCGAGACATGGTTGTCCTCGTTCTCGTCAGTTCTCGAAGAGGCGCTTAGAGCGGGGTGAACCGCACGCCGGAGTTGGGCTGCACGCCGCCGTTCTGGCGGATGCTGTAGGGGAGCGCGGAGGAGCCGTCCTCCTTCTCGAGCCACACGGTCGCCGCCGAGCCGCGGGTGCGGTCGGGCGCGTAGGTGCCGGGGTTCATGTTGCCGTAGTGGTACTCGATGACCCCGTTGTCGAAGAGCTTGATCTGGAAGTTCACCTGGTTGCCGCCCTGGGCGTAGATGCGGAAGTCCTGCCAGGAGACGATGGTGTAGTTGCTCCGCCGCTGGACGTAGATCTCCCCGTTGGTGTTGCGGACGATCCGGTCCCAGAAGATCGCCAGCGTACCGTTGGGCGCGTTGGGCGAGGGCAGGACGTCCTGCGCGGTGTCGTGGGCCGCGGTCAGCGTGTAGCCCATCGTCATGATCCCGCAGATGGTGACGGAGAAGCTGTTGTAGGTGACCCCGAAGTAGGTGAAGGGGGCGGGCAGGTTCACCTGCGCGATGCCGGTGTAGTCGCTGGAGAGCGAGACGATCGTGCCGGTGCCGGAGACGTCCTCGAAGGCGCCGGGGATCGACGACATCGAGTAGGGGTAGCAGGCGCCGCTGCCGCCCGGGGTGCCGAGCTGCTGCGGGTTCTGCGTGCCGAAGGGCGCGGTGGAGGAGCAGATGGAGCCGCCCGTGCCGCCGCCCGCGTAGAGCGCCGCCGACGCATCCGCCTGAGCGGAGACGCCCACGCCGCCCGCCGCCGTGCTCCAGGTGATCGACGCCACCGGACCGCCGCGGTTGAGCGAGAGCGTGCCGCCGTTGTCGTCGAGCTGGAAGGTCGGGCCGTACACGTAGCCCACGTTCACGCCGTCGTTCTCCAGCGGGTCCGCGCTCTGGCCGAGCAGGAGGTAGCCGTTCGCCGGCACCACCGTGTTGCCGTTGGCGCTGGAGAGCGTGTGGGTCTGGCCGTTGCCGAAGTCGAGCTCGAAGCCGTCGAGGTCGTAGGAGGCGGAGGTGGTGTTGAAGATCTCCACCCACTCACCGGTCGCGGCCAGCGGGGCCACCGGGCGGTACATGACCTCGCTCAGCCGGAGGAGGCCGGGGAGGATGACCGCCGGCGTGAAGCGCAGCTTGAGGTACGCGTCGCCAATCTTCACGAAGCCGCCGGTGGGCTCGCTGCTGACCGCGCCGTAGGCCACCGGCGCCGCCTTCGGGCCGAAAAGGGTGATGCCGAGGCCCGGCTGCAGCGAGGGGAAGAACTGCAGGCCCTGCGACGGGGTGGGGCCCTGCACGCCGATCACCGGGCTGGCGGGACCGAGATCCACCGTCTGGTACTCGAAGTGGATCATGCCGGTCTGGTGGATGCGGGCCTGGAAGGTGACCTCGGTGCCGATGCCGTCGAACACGCGCAGGCCGTCCCACTGGACGACGAGCTCGCGCTCGGGGGCCTCGCCGACGACCTCCCAGTAGATCTTCGCGCCGGGCTTGAACTCGAGGTCCGCCCACAGCGGCGCCACGAAGAACTTCTCCACCACCGAGTTGGGGATGGCGTGGACCGCGCTGCGCGTCTGCGACGAATTGCCGAAGACGAGGAAGCCGTTGGTGGAGACGAACACGCGCGACGGCGCGGGCTGTCCCCAGAAGAAGGTGTCGAACTGGGGATCGAAGGGGAGCACCGCGTCGTCCGCGTTTGGCGCGAAGGGGAGCTCGGTGCCGGTCTCCGAGATGTCGATGAAGCCGGTGGAGGGCAGGCGGGTGACCATGTCCCCGTGCGGCATGCCCCAGATCTCCGAGGTCGCGCCGCCGGCGGTCCAGCTGAGGTCCAGCGGCGTGTTCAGCGCCACAGGTCCGGTGGGCGAGGCGGTCATCAGGGCCTCGGCGTCCACGACCACCGCGCCCGTGGCGTCCACCTCGTCACCGAGGAGGTTGTCCGCGAAGAGCTCGTAGGTGGTGTTCTCGTTCGGGTACACGGTGACGGTGCCGCCCACCGCGCCGGTGCCGGAGGTGCTGAACACGGTGCGGGTGCCGTTGGCGACGATCCGCACCCGGCGGGCCTCGTCCACGCTCCAGGTGAGGGTCACCGGGTCGCCGCCCTGGCTGATCTGCGCCGGGCTGACGCTGAAGCTGTTGAAGTGGGTGATGCCCACCGGCGCGACCTTGTGCGTCCGGGTGACCTGGCCGCCGCGGTCGTTGATCGCGAGGAGGGTGTAGGTGACCTCGATCTCCGGCGTGGGGAACTGCAGGCTGTGGTTCGCCGCCTTCGCGCGGTCCGGGGACTCGTAGATCGGCGCGCCGTCCGCCAGCACGCGCACCCGGTCCGCCTCCTTCGTCGTCCAGGCGAGGGTGAAGGTGTCCCCCAGCCGCGCGTAGCGGGGCGCGGACGAGGTGACGATGCGGGGCTGGCCGGCCACGTACACCGTCAGCTCGGTGGTGGTGACGACCTCGGCGGCGGTGCCCAGCGCGGTGAGGTGCCAGGTGAACGCGGCGGCGGGATCGAGGGTCTCGGGGATGTTGACCGTCACTTCACCCGCGGCGACCTCCTCCGCGTTCGTGGCCGTGTGCACGGTCCCGTGACCGGGGCGGCTGACCACCACGGCCGTGGCGCCGCGGGTCTCCCACTTGAGAGTCAGCGGCTCGCCCGCCGTCATCGACGTGGGCGCGGAGGTGAAGAGCGCCACCGTGGGGCGGGTGCGGACGGTCGCGGTGTGGGCGACGCCGTCCACGAGGAGCTCGTACGTCGTGTCGCGCTCGGGCTGGACCGCGATCGAGCCGGAGGCCTTCTGCTCGCCGATGTCCAGCGCCTCGCCGCCCTGCACGCGCAGGCTGACGGTGCGTGCGGCGGGGGAGGACCAGGCCAGCGTCGCGTTGCCGCCGGCGTCCACGATCTGCGGCGCGGCGAAGAAGAGGACCTCTCGGGAGGCCTCGTTCACGCGCACCGAGACCACGCGGCTCTCGCGCAGGCCGCGCGCGTTCTTCGCCACCAGCACGAAGAGGGTCGCCTCGTTCACGGTGACGTCCACCGTGCCGGAGAGCGCGTCGGCGCCGGAGACCGCGCCGCGGGTGGCGTCGAACAGCTCGACCGAGACCGCGTTCTTCGTCTCCCAGCCGAGGTTGATGGTGGCGCCCGCGTCCACCACCTCCGCGCTGGCGCGGAAGTCGAGGATCTCCGGCGCCGCCGGGAGCGGCTCGGGGGGCAGAGGCTCAGCAGGGCAGCCGGCCAGCGCGAGGGCGAGGACGGCGCCGAGGAAGGGGACGAGCGTATGACGCATGGAGAGCTCGGTGCGGTTCATGGCGGGCCTCTAGTTGGACTGCGGAACGAAGCGGATGCCGGTGTTCGCCTGCACCGCGCCGGGCTGGTTGATGCCGATGGGGAGGGCGCCGCTGCCGTTCGGACGCTCGAGCCAGATGGTGGCCGTCTTGCCGGTGTGGACGTCCACGTAGGTGGTGCCGGTGCTCGTCGAGGGATCCATCTGGCCGTAGTGGAACTCGATGATCCCGTTGTCGAAGAGCTTCACCTGGAAGTACATCCGGTTGCCGTTGCCGGCGCCGCTGACGCGGAAGTTGTCCCAGGAGACGACCGTGTAGTCGGCCCTCCGGCCCACCCGAAGCGCGCCGTCACCCGTCGCCGCCGCGTTGTGGCGGTAGAGGAAGTCCCAGAAGGGAGCGATCACGCCATCCGGAACGCCGCTGCCGGGCGCGGTGGCGTTGGTGCTGTGGTTCGCGGTGATGGTGTAGCCGGCGGTGATGAAGCCGTGCGACGAGATGCTGATCTCGTTGTAGGGCTGGCCGAAGTAGGGGAACGGCACCACGAGGTTGTGCTGGTACCAGGTGCCGTTGGTGGCGGTCCCCATCAGCTCGATGCTGTCGAGGCTGATGTCCTCGTACGCGCCGGCGATGTTGACGACGGCGTACTCGAAGCAGACCTCGTTGCCCTCGCCCGGGGTGCCCACGTTGCCCGCGGTGTTGTAGGTCGCGGTGCGGTCGCAGGAGATGGGCGCGCCGGAAGCGTCCACCGCCTTCTCCGGCGCCTGCAGCGAGAGCGTGGGCTGCACGTCGAGCCAGCCGAACTGGCTGATCGGCGCGTTCGCCTCGAGCACCAGCGTGTCCGCCTGCGCGCTGTCGAGCACGAGGTCCGTCCACACGATGTCCACCGGCGCGTCGCCGTTCTCGTTCGGGTCGAGGCTCTGGCCGGCGACGAGGTACCCGCGCGACGGAATGGTCGTCCCCTCGGGGATGAGCCAGGCGGTGCCGGTGAGGGTGGAGACGAGCCGCGTGCCGCTGAGGTCAACGGTGTCGTCGCTGAAGTTGAAGAGCTCCACCCACTGGCCCTGCGGGAAGGCGCCGCCGGGGGCGACCATCACCTCGTTCACCAGCACGGCGCCGGCGGGGATGACGTTCAGGCGGCCGCCGAAGACGACCCAGGCGCCTCCCTGCGTCCGGCCGAAGAGGTTGAACACGCCGCCGCGCGTGGGCTGGTAGGTGAGCGTCCCGGTGGTGGAGGCGGAGGTGAACCAGATGAGCTCGTCGTCCTGCAGCAGCACGGGCTCGCCGGTGGCCAGCTCGAGGTTGAGGCTCGCGTTCACGCGCCAGCCGATGCTCGCGGTCTCGCCGCCGGTGCCCTCGCCCTCGAGGCGCTTGTAGCCGTAGCGCACCTCACCGGACTCGAAGAGCTGCACCTGGAAGCTGAGGCGGCTGGTCGGGTCGCTCTTCAGCTGCACGTCCTCCCACTGCACGATGAGGCGGCGCGGGAAGGTGTTGCCCTCGAGCATCCACAGCACGCGGCCGCCGGCGAGGTCGAGGTCGTCCCAGAAGGGCGCCAGCATCCCGGGCGTCGCACCCGGATCGTCGAGCGGGTGGTTGTCCGGCCGCGGCCCGATGTCGCTGAAGGCGATGAAGCCGTTGGTGGAGACGTAGAAGTCCGCGTGCGTGGCCCCGGCCATGGTGAAGGAGAAGGACGGGTGGACCGGCAGCCGCGCGAGGCCGTCGTCGGTGTCGTCGTAGTTCTGCGGGATGGCGCCGGTGTGGTTCGACAGGTCGTAGAAGTCGGTGGCCGGGTTGCTCTTCACCGGCGGGGCGCGGCTCGGGCCGACGACCGCCGCCAGCGGCGCGGAGGAGATGTCCCACTGCACGGTGACCTCGCTGCCGCGGACCGCCGGCGTGGGGCCGACGGTGAGGGTCGCGGGCACCGCCACGTCCACCGTGCGCTCGGCGGTGGTGACGTCGCCGGCGTCGTTGTAGGCCTCGAGCACGAAGGTCGTCTGCAGGCCCGGGTACACCGGCGCCGAGCCGTCCTGCACCTGCGTGAGCACCGCGGTCCGGTACACCGCCGGGCCGTGCTTCACGCGGAGGAGCACGTTCGTCGCGTCCTTCGTCTTCCACACCGCGTTGGCCGCGTCACCGACCGCGTTCACCGCCGAGGGCAGGTCGAAGGAGACGATGTCCGGCGGGCCGACGACGCGCACCGGGCGGAGCTGCTGGGCCATGCCGCCGCGGCTGCTCCAGACGCGGAGGGTGACGTCGGCGTCCGCGACGGGCGCGGGCATGGTGAAGCGGCCGTTCTGGATGGCCGCGACGTCGGTCTCGAGCGGCTCGTACACCACGCCGCCTGCGAGGAGCACCTGGAGGCGGACCGCGTTCTGCGTGCGCCAGGAGACCGTGAGGGGCTTGTTCTCGGTCACCGCGGCGGGGGCGAGGAACTCGACGATGCGCGGGCCGTCGCCCACGTAGGAGTCGATGGCGCGGGTCAGCGTCGCCTGCGGGTTCGTCTGCTTCACGGAGAGCTCGAAGCGGAGCGGGAAGCCGTCCGTCACGGGCTCGCCGGAGGGCCGGTGGGAGGGGACGGTCCAGCCGAAGGAGCCGTCGTTCACCGCGGCGGCCTCGGCGGGGAAGCTCGCGCGGGTCAGCTCGCCGAAGGTCGCCTCGCTGAGCACGACCTCCGCGGCGCCGCGGGTCTTCCAGCGCAGGGTCAGCGTCTCGCCCGCCTTCGCCGCGGCGGGGATGATCTCGAAGGAGGTGGCCACGGGGAGCACCTTCAGCTCCGCGGTGGCGGCGAGCTCCTGCGCCGTGTCCGCGCCGTGCGCCGCGAGCGTGTACGTGACCGAGCGCTCGGGGGTGACCTCGAGCACGCCGTTGTCGGTGCCCGCGGGGAGCGCCAGGGTGTCGCCGTTGCTGGTGCGGATCTCCGCACCCTTCGCGCCGAACGCGCTCCAGACGAGCTGCGCGGTCTGGCCAGACTCGATTTGCGGGGGGACGGAGACGAGGAAGACCTCGCGCAGATCCGCGTCCACCGCGACCTGCACGAACGCCGAGTCGCGGCCGCCCTCGCCCTTCGCGCGGAGCACGAAGAAGCGGGTGGCGTCGAGCTGCACCGTGGCCTCGCCCGCGGTCGCGTCACCGGAGAGATCCACCGGCGTGCCGGTGTCGTCCACGAGATCCACGCTGTCCGCGCGCTCGGCGGTGAAGGAGAGGGTGACGCTCTGGCCGGCGGCGATGCGGCTGGCCGAGGCGGTGAACGACGTGATGACCGGCGGGTCCGCCAGCGGCTCTGCCTGCTGCGCCTTCCCGCACGCGGCGAGCAGGAGGGCGGCGGTGAGAGCCAGCCCGGCTCCGAACAATCTGTTCATGTCAGTCGATCTCCAGCGAGGGGCCCCTCCGGCGCGAGGGACGCGAAATGCAACGACGGGACGGCGTTTTGCCAGTATCGCTGGACAGAATCAAACTCTCACGGGATGAGAAACCTCGGTAAGACGCGGACTTAGGCGCACCGGTCTGCGGGACAGGAAGGTGGATGTCGGACAAATCGCGCCGTAATTCCGGAATAGGAGCGCGGACGGTCGATGAATAGCCGGAAATGTCGGTGTAAGGGCTGACGCCGCGCGTCAACGGGAGCGGAGGCGAATTGTGCCGAAACGTCCGCGAAACGACGGTTGACGGGGCGAGGTTCTGAGCGGGTGTCACGCGGGCGTGCCGCAGGGCTGGACCGGCGAGGCAGGCAAAACTTGCCCGTGCCATCATTCCCTCTTTCGCCCGTTTCGCTGTTCGCCGTTTCTCGGTCGGGCCTTTGGGGACGAGGTGACCATGCCGCGGATCGTGACGAGCCTGTTCCTTCTGGTGTCCTGCCACGTGTTCGCCGCGGGGCCAGTGCGCTGGCAGGTGTCAGTTGACGTCTCGACGCATGAGGGGGCGGCCGCGTCGCCGGCGGTCGTCCGGGTCTTCGCGCTGGCGGACTCACCTGCGTCGGCTTCGTCGAACGTGGTGGGGCTCGGCGGCCGGTCGGTGACGGAGACCGACGAGGAAGGGCAGGCGCGGGTGGCGCTCGAACCGGGAGGGTGGGCGCTTCACGTTCAGGCGCCGGGACACGAGCCGGCCTGGATCCCGCTGCTGCTCGATGGTGGCGCGCAACCGCTGAACGTTCGGGTCAGGCTGGCGCCGCAGCGGGTCGGGGAGGTGTTCGCCGCGGACCTCTGCACCGACGTGATGCTCAAGCGGTGCGAGCCGATGACCTCGCCGGTCTGGGCGCCGAAGCGCTTCACCGCGACGCTGCCCCGGGAGGCCCGCATCTACATGTTCCGGCTCCACACGCCGGGGAGCATCACCGTCGCGAACGACCCGTCGGCTGGCGGGTTCGAGTTCCACCGCTGGGAGTTCTTCTCCGTTGCTGCGCCGCCGGCGCCGGGTGACGACGCGAAGCAGGTCCACTTCGACGTGTCGCAGATGCAGCCTGCGTTCGGCGAGGCGACGCGTGCGGAGATCTTCTTTTCGGAGCCAGCGTTCCAGCGGGCCTTCGCGCTCCTCGACCGGCTGAAGGCGCTGCGGGATGAGGGCCGCGTCCACGCCAGCCGCGGAGTCCCGAACGCGGTCCGGGTGCGCGAGGCCGAGCGGGCAGAGGCGGACCGCATGACTGCGCTCGCGCGTGACGAGCAGAGACCTCAGGATGAGCGTGCGCTGGCGGCGATCGTCGCGCTCAGCCTCGTGGGGCCGCGCAAGCCTGCAGCCGACTCGGCAGCGCTGGCGGCGGATCGCTCGTCCGGAGTTCCTCGCGTGGGCCGCGGCGCCACCGGTCCTGCCCATCGCCGGGCCGTTGATCCCGTTCGAGTCGGAAGACGCGCGGAGGGGCTTTCTCACCGAGGTCGCTGCATGGAACCCGGATGCGACGGTGCGCGCCTTTGCTTCGGCCCGGCTCGCCGACGAGGCAGCCCGGCGAGAGGACGCGGCCCAACAGGAGCGGTGGCGCACGCAGGCGCGTCGGGACGGACCGGAGAGCGAGTACGTGAAGGCATGGCTCGAACGGAAGGAGCGAGGCGGCAACGCGCGCGTACAGCGCTTTCCGATCGTGACGCTGCAGACGCTGGGCGGTGAAGCGTTCGGCAGGGACGAGCTGCGCGGCCGGCACACGCTGCTCGTGTTCTCAACCGCGGGATGTGTGCCCTGCAAGCAGATGATCCCCGACCTGCAGGCGCTGCGCAGGGAGTACACCGAGGACGAGCTTCGGATGGTGACCGTGGGGCTCGACATGGAGCCCGCCGTGCTCGCGCAACAGCTGAAGGCCGAGCCTCCCCAGCCGTGGCACCACGCGCCGCTGGACGGTGAGGAGGGCAGACGGCTCTTCGCCATCGAGAGGGTGCCGACGCTGCTGCTCTACGACGAGGCGGGGCGGCTGCTGCCAGCGCCCGACCGGGATCTCTCTTCGGTCAGCGCGCTGCTGCGACAGCGCGTGCGCGGTGAGGGCGCGAGGTAGGCGAAGCGGGCCCTTCTGACGTCAGAACCCCGCGCCGACGGAGGCCGCGAGCACCGTGTCGTTCATGTAGCCGCGCCGGAAGCGGGTGAGCTCGGCGCGGAAGACGAGGCGCACGACGTCTCCAATCCGGGGGCGCGCGCGGAAGCCGGCGCCTGCTGGGACACGGACTTGATCTCGTCAATGGAGGTTGCCCCGGACAATGGAATGGCCCTGCTGCACGCGAATCGTGCACTGGGGTTTTGCACGCCACTCGGGGTGCAGTTCCTGGTCTCCCGGCGGCTGAGTCGAACGGATGGGGCGACTCGAGCTCAAGTCGGCGTTCATGCGTTTGCTATCCGACACTTTCACTTCCCCGCCTTCCGTTCGCGCTGAGCCATCCCCTCATATGAGGCCGAGCGCCTCGCGGAAGACAGCTTGACCGCGCACGAGTTCGCCGAATTTCGCCATGAGCGGTTCAGCGAACTGCGGCCGCATGTTCGGGAGGGCGCTGTAGTA
>JAFAFL010000122.1 GCA_023423535.1 Pseudomonadota bacterium | reverse complement strand
GGGGACGGGCGCGGGCGTCGCCGCAGTGGGCCGCGGCGTGGGCGCGGGCGTCGGCGAGGGGCGCACGGTGGGCGTGGCAGCCGGAGTCGTTCCGGCCGGCCGTCGGACGACGACCTCGACGCGCGGCGTGGGGACGGGTGGCTTCTTCTCACTGCTCAAGACTGCCTCCCATTTCTCCCAGCATGTCCGTCACGTCCAGTCTCCAGCCTTCCTCCTCTCGGACCATCCTCACTTCTTTTTCAGCGCCTCCTTCGGAAACCACCGCCAGCCGGGCCTCCTTCCCCTCCTGGGAGAGCAGCTTCACCGAGCGCACCGGAGGCGCCTCGAAGCCGCCGCCGAAGAAGAGCGGCTGTGGGGCGGGACGGACAGCGCCGCCGGTGGATTCGCTGATCGCCTTCGCCCGCGCCTCGAGCGCCTGCTTGCTCTCGGTGGAGAGACCCGACCAGGCGGTGCGGCTGTCCTGCTTCTTGATGGCCCGCGCGAAGCTCATGTACGCGTCGGTGGGCGTGTCCCACTTCGGCCGGTTGCAGGCCAGAAGGGCGACCGCGGGGAGCAGGAAGAGGAGCTGGACGCGGGCCGGCATTCGCAGCGTCTTATGGCCGCAAAAGAGGCTTACGACAACACACGACGCGTTCAATCGTCGTGTTGATGCACACGGTTACGTCCCGCCTGCTTGGCGCCGTACAGACTTTCATCCGCCGCGTGGAGGAGTGCCTCGGGCGAGTCGATCCCCGGCCAGGGATGGGTGGCCACCCCGAGGCTCGCGGTGCAGCGGATGACGGTCAGCGCCCCGCCGCTCGCCGCGGACGCGACCCTCAGCTCGACGGAGGCGATCGCTTCGCGCACCCGTTCGCCGGCCCGGCGCGCCTCCACGTGGTTCGTCTCCGGCAGCAGCGCCACCAGCTCCTCGCCGCCGTAGCGCGCGAGCAGGTCCACGTCCCGCCGCAGCGCCTCGCCCGCCGCCCGCGCCACCCGCCGGAGCACGTCGTCGCCCACCGGATGGCCCCAGGTGTCGTTGAGCCGCTTGAAGTGATCGATGTCGATCATCACGCAGGAGAGCGGCGTCCCCTGACGCTGCGAGCGCGCGAACTCGGCGGCAAAGCGGTCGTCGAAGTGGCGGCGGTTGGGCAGCCCGGTCAACGCGTCGGTGCGTGAGATGGAGAGCAGCTCCTCGCGCTTGCGGTCGAGCTCGCGGTTCGCCTCCTCCAGCTCTCGGTTCTTCTCCAGCAGGGCCTCGTTGAGGATCTTCAGCCGAAGCATCGAACGCACGCGCGCGCCGAGCTCCGACGGATCGAACGGCTTCACGAGGTAGTCGTCCGCGCCGAGCTCCAGTCCCTCCGTCTTCCCCGCGCCCTGCCGCGCGGTCATGAGGATGACGGGGATGAAGCCGAAGCCTTCCGGGCCGCTGTTCGCCTTGACGATCCGGCAGACCTCCACGCCGGAGAGCCCGGGCATCTCCACGTCCATCACGATGAGGTCCGGACGTTTCTCGCGGAGCAGGGAGAGCGCCTGCGCGCCGTCGTACGCCGCGAGCAATTCGTAGCCGAAGGGCTCGAGCGCGCGCTGCACGAGGGAGACGTTGGCGCGATCGTCGTCCACCACGAGGACCCGGCGCTCGGAGAAGTCGGAGGCGCGCAGCGGATCTCTGCGCGCGGCCTCCAGCGTCTTTCTCCGACCGGGCGACTTCATTTCCCGGATTGTCCGTCAGCTTCAGGCCGGTTGCACGTTCGCGGGCTTCCGCAGCCGCGCGCGGTACACCGGCTGACCGGTGATGAGGTACCGGCGCTCGCGCGACGAGGGCACCTCTTCCGGGTCCCAGGGATGGAAGACGCCTGCGCCGAGCGGGTTCTCGAAGCCCACCGCCTCCAGCTCCTTCAGCATCCGCACCGCGCGGTCCTCGACGTCGGTGCGCAGGTCGAACATGCCGCCCGGCTTGAGCAGGCCGAAGAGCAGGTGGACGAAGTCGCCGCGGATGATCGCCCGCTTCTCCTGCGCGCGCTTCCACCAGGGATCGGGGAACTGCAGCCGCACCCAGTCGAGCGTCCCCGGCTTGAAGAGCTTCGGCACCAGCGTGCGCGCGTCGGCCTCGATGGCGCGCAGGTTCCCGATGCCGAGCTTCTGCGCGCGCGCGGCGGTGTCTCGCACGTACTTCTTTCGCCACTCGATGGCGATGTAGCGCACGCCCGGATGCCGCTGCGCGTAGTCGAGCGCGTGGCCGCCCTTGCCGCTGCCGATCTCCAGCTCGAGGGGACCGTCGAAGCCGAAGACCTCTGACCAGTCGGGAGGCGCCTCCAGCGTGGCGAGCTCGGGGTTTGCGGGATCGGGGAGAAGTCTGGGACCACGGGTCACGGTGAGGCTCCAACGATGTGGCGGCGACGCGGACGCTGGGCGAACGCGGCGAGCAGCAGGGTGAAGGTGAAAAGGAGAGGGCTCCCGGAGGCGCCGGCGCTGCAGCCGCAGCCCTCTTCGTCGTCTTCGGGGAGCTCGATCCCAATGCCTGGGACGAGCCGCTCGGGCAGACGTGTGGAGAAGGCGCCGGTGTGCCCCGGATCGTGGTGGGCGCCATCCCACTGGATGAGCTCGGGCTGGCCGGCGACGCGGAGCAGATAGAGGTGGCCGTCCACGGTGCGCGCGGCGACGACCTGGCGCTCGGACTGGGTTCCCAGCGCGGGCGTGCCCGAGAGCGCATCGCCGAGAGGCTCGGGCCAACCTTCGGCGGTGAGCCCATCTCGCGTGGTCGCGCAGAGCGCTTCGCCGCCGCCATGGACGAGATCCACACGGCCGTCACCGTCCACGTCTCCCACCGCTGCGCCGGTTCCTTCAGGCCATGCGGCACGTGCAGTCGTCACCGGCGCGGGCTGCCCGGGCGTGCGCTCCAACTGCTGGCCCGCGGGCCAGAGCGCGGTCTCGTCGCCCATCGCGGCCGCGAGCCAGAGGCGCCGGTTTGCTCGCAGATCCGCCAGCGCCAGCTCAGAGGTCGAAGGTGACGCGCCAGAGGGCGCCCAGGCCATGCTCACGACCGGAAGCCCCTGAAGATCGACGACGAGCGGCGCGCCATTTCGCACGGGGAACGCCGCCTGTGTGCGCCCCGCGCCCGCGAGATCGCCGAGCACCGGCGAGCCTGCGGCATCGACGTCGATCGGCCAGCCGCCGAAGAGCTGAGGGCCGGACGTGTCCACGCTCACGAGCACCGCGCGAGAGACGCCGTCAGCGGTGCGGCCCACGGCGAGGACCTCCGGCGATTCGTCACCATTGAGATCCGCGGCGGCGGGCGTGTGCTCCACCTCCGTCAGCGCGAGCTGCGAGGGAAAGCCGGGCAGCGGATCCCCGTTGCTGCGGAAGACGTGAAGCAGACCGCCGTCGCCGAGCACGATGATCAGCGGGCCCAGATAGGAGGAGACCACCACCGGAGCAGCGCGCACGCCGCCTTCGATCGTCGCGCTGAAGATCTCACCTTCACCCACACCGCGCAGCGCGTGAAGCGAGCCCTCGAGCGTGACGACGATCAGGTCGCGCCTGCCGTCGTTGTCGAGATCGACCGCCGCAATCGGCGCCTTCACGGTGCCCGGTGCGGAGAGGGCCTTGGGGAAGCCGGGCAGCGGCAGCCAGCGCTCATCCAGCGCGTGCACGAGCCCGTCCTTCGTCGCGAACACGAGCTCGTCGCGAAGGTCGCCGTCCACGTCCACTACCCGAGGCGTGTTGGCGACGTTCGGCAGGGGCCAGCCGGTCGGCGTGAAGTGACGCTCGTGCGCGACGAGCTGCCAGCGGCGCTCGGAGACGAGTCCATTGAGTTCGGCGCGGGCGCGGACCGTGTACGTCGTGCCGAGGCCTGGAACCTGCTCCGGTACAAAGGAGGAGCCTTCGAGTTGGATGAAGTCAGCCGCGGAGGGCGCACGCGAACGCGCGACGGAGAAGTCAGTCGCTCCCGGTGCGAAGGGAGCCAGCTCGAAGGCGACGTGTGGCTCGAGGCGCCGCCGGTGCGGTGGCGGCTCGGAGCCGAAGAGGTGGGGCTGAACGCCAGCCGCGGCGCGCGCCACGGCCTCGCGGGCATCGAGCCTGACGCCCACACCGCCGGCGCGAACGAGGTGCAGCAGGGCCTCCGGCTCTTCGTTCGCCGAGGCCATCAGGCTCGCTGAACGCACGAGGCCCGCCACGCCCCCGGCCACCGCTGCCGCGTCCTCCGCGCATTGGGGAGAGGGCGCGAGCGCGTCGGTCCAGGCGGAGGCGTTCGCGCTGCACGCGACCTGAAGAACGGAGGGATGCGGCGCGAAGGGCTCTGACGTAAGCGACGCCGAAGGTGCGCGGGACGGGGTGACCAGCAACAGCCGCGCGAGCGCGAGGACCTCGTCCACAGCCGGCGTCTGCTGCGTCACCGCGCCGGGAAAGATCGCCACCGTGGCTTGCAGCTCACCCGCGGTGCGCAGGCTCTGTGCGAGCACGAAGGGCGACAGGCGCAGCGCACGCTGGGCATCCGCGGAGACACGGAGCGGCAGGATTGCGCAGTCCGGACACGCGCCCGCGCCGCCGATCCCGTTGTTCACCTCGGCTGCCGCGAGCAGCGCGTAGCGCGTACCAAAGGAAGAGGCCTCTTCGGCATCCGCGTCCCCGTCCACGAAGTCCCAACCGCACACGTCGTCGATTCGCCCGTTGCCGTCGTCGTCGGCGCCGTTCGCGAACACGCGAAGCAGATCCTGCGGATCGAGAAACCCGTTCCCGTTGGCGTCACCTGCGTCATCACGTCCGGTCAGCCGCGGATCCTCCGCGTAGTCGCGCACGTCGAAGCGACCGTCCTCGTTGAGGTCCCACGCGTCCTCGCCGTCCGGACCTGGCGGCTTCTCGGAGCCGTCCGCTCGCTGCGGCACCGGCACTTCCCCGCGGTTGAGCGCGAAGCGGGTGACGAGATCCCGCTCGTCCCAGCGCACGCCGGTGGAGAGGACAGCGATCACCACGCGCGGATCACCTCTCGTCGTCGCGAAGGCGGCATCGGCGCGCACTCCCGGCGCCGCACCACCGCCTGCGGGATCGAAGCTCAGCAGGTGCGCGTGCGACGCCGTGGCCCACTGCGGATCGCTCGGCCAGTTCGCCGGATCCGCGAGCTGGGCCTCGGTCGCGCCGGGCGGTGGCGGAAAGGCCGCGAGCACCGGAAGCGGAACGAGCAGTGCGAAGAGAGGGGCGACGAGCTGCGCCGCCATGAGCGCGCGCATGGACACGGAAGGCGCGCTATACGCCGCGGCATGAGGATTTTCCATTCCATCCGGGACGCGGAGGGCCTTCGGGGCTGCTCGGTCGCGCTGGGCAACTTCGACGGCGTGCACAAGGGCCACCAGGCGCTCTTCGCCGAGGCGCGCGCGCACGGTCCCGCGGTGGCGCTGACCTTCGATCCGCACCCGGGCAAGGTCCTCCAGCCGGAGCTCGCGCCGAAGCTCATCACCACCCGCGCGCGCAAGCTCGAGCTGTTCGAGGAGCTCGGGCTCACCGCCACGTTGCTGCTCCCGTTCACGCGCGAGTACGCCACGACCACGCCCGCTGCTTTCGAGGCCTCGCTGCTCGACGAGCTGGGCGCGAAGCATCTCGTCGTCGGCGCGGACTTCACCTACGGCACGAAGCGCGGCGGCACGGTGGAGACGCTGCAGGCCGCGGCAGCAAAGCGCGGCGCGCAAGTGCACGTGGTCCCGGCTGTGACGATCGGCGGCGTCGTCGTCTCCTCGTCGAAGGTCCGCGAGTACATCCTCGAGGGTCGCGTGGACGCGGCGGAGAGACTCCTCGGGCGCCCGTTCGATCTGGACGGCCGGGTGGTGAGCGGGATGGGGAGAGGCCGCACGATCGGCTTCCCCACGGCCAACGTGGACACCGCGAATGAGCTCCGTCCCGCGGCAGGCGTGTATGCGGTGCGGGTGAAGCTGCTGCCCAACGCGAACTCGCATCCGAGCGGCAACGGCGCGTGGCTTCCCGGCGCCGCGAACATCGGCGTGAAGCCCACCTTCGGCGGCAGTGAGGTCACGGTTGAGGTCCACCTGATCGACTTCAGCGGCGATCTGTACGGCAGGGAGGTGCGCGTGCAGTTCCTCGAGCGCCTGCGTCCCGAGCAGCGTTTTGGCTCTCCGGAAGAGCTGGCTACCCAGATACGGAGAGACGTGGAGAGCGCTCGTACGGTTGCTGCCCGAGTCCTTGACACTCCAAGGGGCGGGTAGGGACACTCCCGGGCCTCATGTCTGGAAGACTTGGCGAACTGCTGGTCCGCGAGAACCTCATCTCCATTCAGCAGCTCCGCAAGGCGCAGGAAGAACAGCAGAAGACGGGCACGAGGATCGGCACCGCGCTGATCAAGACGGGCGCGATCGAGGAGTCGAAGCTCACCGACTTCCTCTCGAAGCAGTACGGCGTCCCCGCGATCAACCTGCGCGACTTCGACATCGACCCGGACATCATCAAGCTCGTTCCGAAGGACGTGGCGGAGAAGCACCTCGTCATCCCGGTGAACCGCGCGGGGCCGTCGCTGATCGTCGCGATGTGCGACCCCTCGAACATCTACGCGGTGGACGACCTCAAGTTCCTCACCGGCTACAACATCGAGAGCGTCGTCGCCTCCGAGCCCTCCATCCGCGAGGCCATCGAGCGCTACTACGCGGAGAAGGGCCCGTCGCTCGAGGAGATCGTCGGCGACATCGAGGACGTCGAGGTCTCGCACGAAGAGGACGAGAACATCGACGAGATCGCCAAGAGCGCGGACGACGCGCCGGTGGTCAAGCTGGTGAACCTCATCCTCCTCGACGCGATCAAGAAGGGCGCCTCCGACATCCACGTCGAGCCCTACGAGAAGGACTTCCGCGTCCGCTTCCGCATCGACGGCGTGCTCTACGACGTGATGAAGCCGCCCATGAAGCTGAAGAACGCGATCACCTCGCGTCTGAAGATCATGGCGGAGCTCGACATCAGCGAGCGCCGGCTCCCGCAGGACGGCCGCATCAAGATCAAGATGGGCGGCGGCAAGGAGATGGACTTCCGCGTCAGCGTCTGCCCCACGCTGTTCGGCGAGAAGGTGGTGATGCGCCTCCTCGACAAGTCGAACCTCCAGCTGGACATGACGAAGCTGGGCTTCGACCCCGAGCCGCTGAAGTGGTTCAAGGAGGCCATCGACCGGCCGTACGGGATGGTGCTCGTCACCGGTCCCACCGGCTCCGGCAAGACGACGACGCTCTACTCGGGCCTCGCCGCGCTGAACACGGTCGACGTGAACATCAGCACCGCGGAAGACCCGGTGGAGTTCAACTTCGCCGGCATCAACCAGGTCCAGATGCACGACGACATCGGCCTGAACTTCGCCTCCGCGCTCCGGTCGTTCCTCCGGCAGGACCCGGACATCATCATGATCGGCGAGATCCGCGACTTCGAGACCGCGGAGATCGGCGTGAAGGCGGCGCTCACCGGCCACCTCGTGCTCTCCACGCTGCACACCAACGACGCGCCGGGCACGGTGAGCCGTCTGCTCAACATGGGCATCGAGCCGTTCCTCGTGACGGCGTCCCTCAACCTCATCCTTGCCCAGCGCTTGTGCCGCAGGCTCTGCAACAACTGCAAGAAGCCCTCGAACCTGCCGGAGCAGGCGTTCCTCGACGCGGGCGTGCCGCCGGACCGCATCGGCACCTTCACCGCGTTCGAGCCCAACGGCTGCCGCGACTGCAACGACCGTGGCTACAAGGGCCGCGTGGCGATCTACGAGGTCATGCCGTTCTGGGACGGCCTCAAGGAGCTCGTGCTCAACGGCGCGTCCGCGGCGGAGCTGAAGCAGGAGGCCATCCGCCTCGGCATGAGCAGCCTGCGCATGAGCGGGTTGAACAAGATGATGGCGGGCGTGACGACTCTCGGCGAGGTCGTGGCCAACACCGCGCCGGACCGCTTCTAGACATCACAGGGGATACCCACCGTGGCGAATCTGCACCAGCTCCTCAAGGCGATGGTCGAGAAGGGCGCTTCCGACCTTCACCTCACCACCGGCTCTCCTCCGCAGCTGCGCGTGGACGGCGAGCTGGTGCCGCTGAAGACGGCGCCGCTGACACCGGTGGAGACGAAGCAGCTCTGCTACTCGATCCTCACCGACGCGCAGAAGCACAAGTTCGAGGAGGACAACGAGCTCGACCTCTCCTTCGGCGTGAAGGGGCTCTCCCGCTTCCGCGCGAACATCTTCATGCAGCGCGGCGCGGTGGCCGGCGCGTTCCGGACCATCCCCTTCAAGATCCTCACCTTCCAGGAGCTGGGGCTTCCGCCGGTCGTCGCCGAGCTGTCGAAGCGTCCGCGCGGCCTCATCCTCGTCACCGGTCCCACCGGCTCGGGCAAGAGCACGACGCTGGCCTCGATCATCGACAAGATCAACAGCGAGCGTCACGAGCACATCATGACGATCGAGGATCCGATCGAGTACCTGCACCCGCACAAGAACTGCCTCGTGAACCAGCGCGAGGTCGGCGCGGACACGCGGTCGTTCAAGACGGCGCTGAAGTACATCCTCCGCCAGGATCCGGACGTGGTGCTCGTGGGCGAGATGCGCGACCTCGAGACGATCGAGGCGGCGCTGACCATCGCCGAGACCGGTCACGTCTGCTTCGGCACCCTGCACACGAACTCCTGCGTGCAGACGATCAACCGGATCCTCGACGTGTTCCCGCCGTACCAGCAGCCGCAGGTCCGCGCGCAGATGTCGTTCACGCTCGAAGGCGTGATGTCGCAGACGCTGATCGCCCGCGCCGGCGGTCCCGGCCGCGTGCTGGCGCTGGAGATCATGGTCCCCAACCCCGCCATCCGGAACCTCATCCGCGAGGACAAGGTCCACCAGATCTACAGCTCGATGCAGGTGGGTCAGGGCAAGTTCGGGATGCAGACGATGAATCAGGCGCTCGCGGCGCTCCTCACCCGGCGGCTGATCAGCCAGGACGAGGCCTTCGCGCGGTCGTCGGATCCGGACGAGCTGAAGAACATCCTCGCGAGCAGCGCGGCCGGTACCTTGCCTGGCCAGCAGCGAGCCGGGATGGGGCCTGGGACCCGTTAGGCGACGGAACTTGACCTGTGGGGTAGACTGCCCGCCCCAGGAGACACGCTGATGGCCGTTGCAGCGCAGCAGAAGACCGCCCCGAAGAAGAAGACGCCGGACGTCTTCGCGTGGGAGGCGCGCACCAAGAACGGTGAGGTGAAGAAGGGCGAGATGGAGGGTGGCTCCTCCGAGGCGGTGGAGAACCGCCTGAAGTCGCTCGGACTCACGCCCACGAAGGTGCGCAAGAAGGGCGCGCTGGACATGAACGTCACGCTGCCCGGCATCGGCGGCGTGACGGGCAAGGACATCCTCGTCTTCACCCGCCAGTTCGCGACGATGATCGACGCGGGCCTGCCGCTGGTGCAGTGCCTCGACATCCTCGGGGGCCAGGAGCCGAACCCGGCGTTCAAGAAGGTCATCTTCGCGATCAAGACGAAGGTGGAGAGCGGCTCCACGTTCGCGGACGCGCTGAAGGATCATCCGAAGGTCTTCGACGAGCTCTACACGCAGCTGTGCGCGGCGGGCGAGGTCGGCGGCATCCTCGACAACATCCTCAACCGGCTCGCGGCGTACCGGGAGAAGAGCGAGAAGCTCAAGCGCAAGGTGAAGAGCGCGATGACCTATCCGGCCATCGTGATCATCGTCGCCATCGCCGTGACCGCGCTGCTGCTCCTGAAGGTCACCCCGGTGTTCGCGGCGATGTTCGCGGACTTCGGAAGCGCACTGCCGGCGCCCACGCAGTTCGTGGTGAACCTCTCCGAGTGGCTGCAGGAGTGGTTCCTCGTGATCATCGGCGCGATCGTCGCGGCGGTGGTCTCGTTCACGCTCTTCTACCGGAACCCGAAGGGCCGGAAGATCTGCGACAAGGTCTTCCTCCACACGCCCATCTTCGGGCCGGTGCTGCGCAAGGTGGCGGTGGCGCGCTTCACCCGCACGCTGGGGACGATGATCAGCTCCGGCGTCCCCATCCTCGACGCGCTGGACGTGACGGCGAAGACGGCCGGCAACCGCACGGTGGAGGCGGGCATCTACTACGTGCGGACGAAGATCTCCGAGGGCAAGAACATCGCCGGGCCGCTGCAGGAGACGGGCGTGTTCCCCGCGATGGTGGTCCAGATGATCGGCGTCGGCGAGGCGACCGGTGCGATGGACACCATGCTCAACAAGATCGCCGACTTCTACGACGACGAGGTCGACACCGCGGTCGCCGGCCTCACCGCGATGATCGAGCCCTTGCTGATGGTGTTCCTCGGCGTGGTCGTCGGCGGCTTCCTCATCTCGATGTACCTGCCGATCTTCAGCATCGCCGGTGCCATCAAGTAGCAGCACGCAGGCCGTCGCCGTTCCGGTGATGGCCGACCTCCGCAAGAAGCTCCTGTGGCTCTCCATCTTCCGGATGGTGGCCACGAGCCTCATGCTCGCCGCGCTCGCGGTGCGCCTGCTGTCCGCGCCGCCCGCGCTCCTCTCGGCAGAGGACTCGCTCTCCTTCACGCTGATCGCGGCGGTGTACCTGCTGTCGCTGATCTACGCGGTGTGGCTGCGCCGCGGCCGCGCGCGCGAGGTCGCCGGCTGGGTGCAGGTGCTCGGCGACGTGGTGCTGGCGACGTCGCTCGTCTACCTCACCGGCGGACCTGAATCGCCGTTCACCTTCGCGTACCTCGTCGCGATCGTCGCGGGATCGATCCTCCTCTTCCAGCGCGGCGCGGTCATCACCGCGATGGCCTCCTCCGCCGCGTTCGCGCTGCTCACCCTCGTGCTGCAGTGGGGCCTGCTCCGGCTGCCGCAGGACGCGGCGGTGCTCAGCGGGGACCGGCTCGCGTTCCTGCTGGTGAGCAACGTGCTCGCGCAGTTCCTCATCGCGGTGCTCGCGGGCTACCTCTCACGGCAGCTCGCGGCGACGGGCGGAAGGCTCTCGGCGCGCGAGTCGGATCTGGCCGCGCTGGCGGAGCTGCACCGGCAGATCCTCGCCTCGATGCCGTCCGGGCTTCTGACCTGCGGCGCCGACGGACGGGTGACCTTCGCCAACCGCGCCGCGGAGCAGATCCTCGGGCGTGATGCCGGCGCGCTGAACGGAAGGCCCGCGGAGGAGATCCTGCCCGGCGTGGATGCGCTCGGGGGCTCCACGCGGCGCGGGTTGCTGGAGGTGCCCACGCCGCAGGGACAGCGCGCGCTCGGGCTGACCACCAGCACGCTGGCGTCGGATCCGTCTCAGCGACTCGTCGTCTTCACCGACCTCACCGAGCTGCGGCGGATGGAGGAGGAGCTCAAGCGGGTGGACCGGCTGGCGGCGCTGGGCAAGCTCTCCGCGCAGCTCGCGCACGAGATCCGCAACCCGCTGGCGGCGATGCGAGGCTCGGCGCAGATGCTCACCGAGGCCCCGGAGCAGAAGAACGCGCCGAGGCTCGCGCAGATCCTCGTGCGCGAGAGCGACCGCCTCACCCAACTGGTGGAGGACTTCCTCCGCTTCGCGCGTCCGCCGCCGCCGATGCTGCGCCGCTGCTCCCTGCGCGAGGTGGTGACCGAGACGCTGGAGATGCTGTCGGGCGATCCCGCGGTGAGCGCCGCGGTGGTGCAGACGGAGCTCGGCCCGGAAGACGTACTCGCGCAGGCGGATCCGGATCAGGTGCGGCAGGTGCTCATCAACATGCTGCGCAACGCGGTGGCCGCGGTCGGTCCGGGTGGACGGGTGAAGGTGTCGCTGGGCAGCGCGCCGGGCGGTGGCTTCGCGGAGCTGCGCGTGTGGGACAGCGCGGGGAGCATTCCGCCGGAGGATCTCGCCCGCGTGTTCGAGCCCTTCTTCACCACCCGGCAGGGGATGGGCGGCACCGGGCTCGGGCTCTCCACCGCGCACTCGATCGTGCGCGCGCATGGAGGGACGGTGCGGGTAACGTCGTCGCGCGAGTCGGGCACCGAGTTCGTGGTCTCGCTGCCCGCGGCGGGAGAGGTGAACAAGGTTGCGGATACTCGTCGTTGATGACGAACCCTCGATGCAGGAGTACCTGGGCCTGTTGCTGGAGGGCGCGGGCTACGAGGTACAGACGTGCGGCTCCGAGCGCGAGGCCGTGGCGAGGCTCTCGGGTGACGGCGCCGCAGGACCGTTCGACCTCGTCATCTCGGACATGAAGCTGGGGCAGGGCAGCGGGCTCGAGGTCCTCAAGGCCGCGCGCGCGCTGGGCACGCCGCCCGAGGTCATCCTCATCACCGCGTACGGCACGCCGGCCACCGCGGTGGAGGCGATGCGCCAGGGCGCGTACGACTACATCTCCAAGCCCTTCGACAACGACGAGCTGCGGCTGCTCGTGCAGAAGGCGCTCGAGAAGCGCGCGCTGCTCCGCGAGAACACCGCGCTGCGCGAGACGCTGGGCTCGGAGCGGAAGAACCTCTTCTGGGTCGGCGACAGCCCGGCGATGCAGGGCATCTGGGAGCTCGTCCGGAAGGTCGCGGCGTCGAGGACGACCGTGCTCGTGACCGGAGAGAGCGGCACCGGCAAGGAGCTCGTGGCGCGGGCGATCCACCTGATGGGGCCCCGTGCAGGTCAGCCGTTCCTGCCGGTGAACTGCGCCGCGCTCGCGGAGGGCGTGCTGGAGAGCGAGCTCTTCGGTCACGTGAAGGGCGCGTTCACCGGGGCGATGCAGGACCGGCCCGGTCTTCTGGTGAGCGCGGGGCAGGGGACGGTGTTCCTCGACGAGATCGGGGAGGTCCCTCCGTCGATGCAGGTGAAGCTCCTGCGCGTGCTGCAGGAGCGGAAGGTGAAGCCGGTCGGCAGCGCGGCGGAGAAGCCGTTCGAAGCGCGCATCGTGGCGGCGACGAACCGGCGGCTCGAGGACGAGGTGAAGGCCGGCCGCTTCCGCGAGGACCTCTTCTACCGGCTGAACGTGATCACGCTCGAGCTGCCGCCTCTGCGCGAGCGGCCCGCGGACATCCGCCTCCTCTCGCAGCACTTCCTCGACCGGATGGGGAAGGAGCTCGCGCGGCCCGGCCTGCGCTTCACGCCCGAGGCGCTGGCGCTGCTGGAGCGCTACCCGTTCCCCGGCAACGTGCGGCAGCTCGAGAACATGGTCGAGCGCGCCGCCACGCTGAGCGAGGGCGACACGCTGGGGCCGGAGACGCTGCCGCCTTCGGTGACGGGCAGAAGCGATCCCCTTCCGCCGCACGAGGTTTCCCTCTCGCCCGGCTTCTCGCTGGAACGGCACCTCGATCAGATCGAGCGCACCTTCCTCCTCGAGGCCCTGAAGAAGGCGGACGGGGTGAAGACGCGCGCGGCGGAGCTGCTCGGGCTGACGTTCCGCTCGTTCAGGTATCGGCTGGCCAAGCACGGCCTCGGCGATGGCGACTGACAGTGACCCACCGGGTGGTGTCCTACCCGGCCCGACAGCCGCTTTTCGTCAGCGCCTGACACCCCCGACTGACGAAAAACGTCACTTTGCGACCCGCGACGGGACGATGGGCGGTGCGGTTCCCTCGTAAAGTCTCAACCTGAGTCGCACCGGACCGTCGGCACATGAACTGCACACGGTCTCGGCACGCGCCTCACGGCGTCGTCGTTCCCCCTACCCACCCGAAGAAGGACTCACCCCCACATGCGCAAGAACAAGGGCTTCACGCTGATCGAGCTCATGATCGTCGTCGCGATCATCGGCATCCTGGCGGCCATCGCCATCCCGAACTTCATCCGCTTCCAGGCGCGGTCGAAGCAGTCGGAGGCCAAGAGCAACATGAAGTCGCTCTTCACCGCCCAGAAGTCGTACTACCAGGAGAAGGACCGGTACTCGCAGCTGGTGAAGGTCATCGGCTTTGCGCCTGAGCGTGGCAACCGCTACGCCTACTACAACGGCCCGATCGCCAGCGGCCTCATCGACCGCACTGCCGCGGCCGGCACGGAGACCTCGCCGGCGACCGCCGTCGGCTACACGATCGACATCTTCAAGCACCCGACCCTCAGCGCGACCTCGAACACCGGCGTCCCGGCGAGCACGAACATGGGCACCACCACGTTCGTCGGCGCGGGCAACGACCCGGCCGCCCCCGGCGTTTCGAACGCGGCGACTGCCGGCGCTTCGGATCACTTCATGGCGTACGCGATCGGCCAGATCGACAACGACGCGGCGGTCGATGAGTGGTTCGTCTCCTCGAAGGACGCCACCAACCCGGGCACCTGCCCGGTGCTCGACGCGAACGACACGCGCGCTCCGGCGGGCGAGCCGTTCAACCCGTACAACGACGTGAACTGCCCGTAGTCTCGGCAGGCAGTCTGGGTACACTGCGCTCCTCCCGAATGGTTCGGGGGGAGCGTTTCGTTTTTCGGGTCCGATGCTTCGTCTAGCACTGCTGCTCGTCCTGCTGCTGACCTCAGTGGTGGGCCTCGCGGTCCATCAGGAGCGCGACCTGCGCTTGCGCCGCGCACAGGGCTCGGAGTTGGTGTACCTGCCTCCGGCCTGGCTGGCGAAGCACCTCACCTTCGGCCACCGCTACCTCATGGCGGACTATGCGTGGCTGCAGGCGCTGCAGTACTACGGGAACGAATGGAACCGGCTCTACTTCTACCGGGACCTCGGGCGGTACCTCGATCTCTCAACCGACATCGACCCCGCGTTTACGATCGCCTACCGATTCGGTGCGGCGTCGATCCCGTTCAACAGCGGCGGCTGGACCTGGCACAACGTGCCGCAGAGCAACGAGCTGATCGAGAAGGGCCTGCGCCACGATCCGAACGACTGGCAGCTCTGGCTGCAGCTCGGCTTCAACCGAGGCGTGATCGGCACCGATTACGAAGGTGCGGCTGAGGCCTACCGCAATGCCGCGCGCTCGCCGGGAGCGCCCACCTGGATTCCGCAGCTGGTCACGCGCCTCTATGCGACCGCTGGCTCGATGGATCGCGCTCGGATGTACGCGCAGCAGATCCTCGCCAGCACCGATGAACCGGAGCTGCGCGAGACGATGGAGCGGCGCCTCTGGGAGATCGATCTCGAAGAGCAGTTGGTGAAGATCGACGAGGCCCTTCGGCGCTACCGCGCGGATCACGGCGAGGATCCGGCGCAGGTGAACGTGCTCGTCACGCGCGGCTACCTGAAGGAGCTGCCCGAAGACCCGTTCGGCGGCGTCTTCTACATCGAGAACGGCGAGGCGCGGTCCTCGTCGCTGCACAAGGGACGCCTCCGGGTTCACGAGGAAGAGGCGGAGAGGGAGAAGCACCAGCAATGACGGCGGCGATCGAGGTGCGGGGCCTGCGGAAGACCTACCGCACCGGCATGTCCGGCCTGAAGCGCGTGGAGGCGCTGAAGGGCGTGGATCTCACCGCGCAGCCCGGCGAGATCTACGGGTTCCTCGGCCCCAACGGCGCGGGCAAGAGCACGACGATCAAGATCATCACGCAGCTCGTGCACGCGAGCGGCGGGACGACGAAGGTCTTCGGCGTGCCGCTCACCACGCCCCAGGCGAGACAGCGGGTGGGCTTCCTGCCCGAGAGCCCGGTCTTCTACGACTACCTCACCGGCCAGGAGTTTCTCCGCTACTACGGCGCGCTGGGCGGGCTCGACTCGAAGCGTGCTCGCGTCCGCGCGGACGAGCTGCTGGAGAAGGTGGGACTCGGCGCCGCGGGGAAGCTCCAGCTGCGGCGCTACTCGAAGGGCATGCTGCAGCGCGCGGGCATTGCGCAGGCGCTGATGCACGATCCGGATCTGATCATCCTCGACGAGCCGGTGTCCGGGCTCGATCCCATCGGCCGGCGCGAGATGCGCGAGCTGATGCTCGAGCTGAAGGCGCGCGGCAAGACGGTCTTCTTCAGCACGCACATCATCCAGGACGTGGAGCTGGTGTGCGACCGCGTGGGCTTCATCATCGGCGGGCGGATGGTGCGCGAGGGAACGGTGGCGGAGCTGATGGGCGAGGCGGCGGGCGAGACCGAGGTCGTGTTCGCGGGGCTTCCCACCGCTCGGGTGGAGGAGCTGTTCGCGAAGATGGGCGCGCGCGAGCTGGGCACCGGCGTGCAGGTGCTCGTGCCGCAGGGGACGTCGGTGGAGGAGGTGCTCCAGCGCGGCATGGCGGCGGGCGCGAGCGTCGTGTCCGTGCAGCGGCAGCGGCGCGCGCTGGAGGATCTCTTCATCCAGGAGATCGCCCGGCAGGCGCCGGACGAGGGCCCCAGAGCGCGGGCAAAGATCGCTTCGGCTGGAGGTGAGGCGTGAAGAGCCTTGCCATCGCGGCGAACACCTTCCGGGAGGCGCGGCGGCACCGCGTCTTCTACGTGATCTTCTTCTTCGCGCTGATCGTCATCCTCAACAGCGTGCTCTTCACCAACCTCGCGGTGGCGAGCCAGGACCGGATCCTGCGCGACGTGGGCACCGCGGCGATCGACTTCTTTGGCGTGCTGCTGGCGATCTTTCTCGGCGTGGGAATGGTCAGCCGCGAGGTGGACAGGCGCACCGTGTACACGGTCGTCACCAAGCCCATCCGCCGCGCGGACTTCATCCTCGGGAAGTTCTTCGGGCTCAACGCGGTGCTCGGCGTGACGCTGGGCGTGATGTTCCTCTGCTTCGTCGCGGTGCTGGCGGTGACGCCGGCCTTCGAGCCGCCGAACTACGCGACGCTGACGTGGCACCTCGTGCTGCGGCTCGTGCAGTTGGCGCTGCTCGTCTCGTTCGCGATCTTCATGTCCACCTTCGCGGCCACACCCATGGCCACGTTCGCGACGATCGGCATCTTCCTCATCGGCCACCTCAGCTCGGACCTGAAGTACTGGGGCCAGAAGAGCGAGAACCCGGTGGTGGACGCGCTCTCGACCGGCATCTACTACCTGTTCCCGAACCTCGGCCGGTTCAGCATCAGCGAGCAGATCGCCTACAACATGCCGGTCGATACGGCGCGCGCGCTGACGACGATCCTCTACGGCGTCCTCTACACCGCCGTGTTCCTCGTCGCCGCGGTGATGGTCTTCAACAAGCGGGACTTCAAGTAGCCGCGCGTCAGCGGATGTAGATCAGCTCGACGCCCAGTGCGGCCTGGCGCCACGGCCGGTCAGCAGTCAGCGCCGGCGCCGTGAGTCGAGCACGATGCGCGGCTTATCCCTCATGCTCCCGCTTGGCCGCCGCACGGCGCTCGATGACGGGCTCCTTCACGGCGCTCTTGCGGCCGCGGCCCGCGTTGGCGGAAGCAACGAGCGACTGCAGTTCGCGAACGGCGGTCTCGCGGCTCGCCACGATGATGCGGTCACCTTCGCGCCACGCGACCAGCTCGCCGCCCGCTTGGACGCCGAGTTCTCGCCGCAGGCTCTCCGGAAGGACCATCCGGCCCGCCGCCGTCACCCGCAGCGCGGACGTCACGGGTGCTCTCCGTGCGCCCCTGGCCTCGGCCGTTCCGCGCTTCCCTTTCGCCATGAGGGACAAGATACGCCCGCCGCCGCGCTTCGTGGAGTGCGAGCCCTGCCGCCCGCATCCGGGGAATGGCCTCACGCCCTCCCGCTGCTAGCATCCGCGCGTGCTCGCGAGTTCAGTGGAGAGCCTCCTCGCCGTCGGGCTCGTGGTGTACGGCCTCCTCATCGGCAGCTTCCTCAACGTGGTCATCGCGCGGGTGCCGCACGGGCAGAGCATCGTCCGGCCGCGCTCGCGCTGTCCGAAGTGCGGTCATCAGCTCTCGTGGTTCGAGAACATCCCGGTGTTCTCGTGGCTCGCGCTCCGCGGGAAGTGCCGCAAGTGCCGGGCGCCCATCTCGCCTCGCTATGTGATCGTCGAGCTGCTCACCGGGCTGCTCTTCCTCGCCTGCCTCGTGCGCTTCGGCTGGGGCTGGGAGCTGCTCTCGGCGGTGGTGCTGGTCACACTCCTCATCCCGCTGACCTTCATCGACCTCGAGCACTGGATCCTCCCGTTCGAGCTCACCATTCCGGGCATCGTGCTCGGCGTGCTGCTCTCGATCCCGCTCGGCAAAGAGCGGCTCGTCGACTCGGCGATCGGTGTCGTCGCGGGCTTCCTCGCCTTCTGGCTGTTGGAGATCGTCGGGCGCGCGGTGTTCAAGAAGGAGGCGCTCGGCGGCGGCGACAAGTTCCTCCTCGCGCTCCTCGGTGGATTCCTCGGGTGGCAGGCGCTGCTGGGGATCGTCTTCCTCTCCTCGATGCAGGGTGCGCTCATCGGCGGACTGCTGCTCGCCATCCGCGGACGTGCCGGTCCCGCGCCGGCGCCGGAGCCCACACCGAAGCCGGCGCAGAAGAACGAAGAAGAAGGCGACGAAGAGGACGACTGGGTCCCCGGCCCCACGAACATCCCGTTCGGCCCGTGGCTGGCGTTGGCGGGGCTGGAGATCCTCCTCATCGGCCCGTGGCTGGCGGAGCGGTTGCCGCTCGGCCTCGGCTGGATGATCACCGGGCAGCTCGAACTGGGCGGCTGAATTGGAGCGAGCGTGAGGGGCCGCATCCTCAGCCTCGCGTTCTTCCTCGCCTGCGTGGCGGTGGCCTCCGCGTGGCTGACGCTCTTGCCGCCGATCCTCCAGTTGGTGGACGCGCTGCGCCGCCTCGCGCCGCCGGGCTCTTCCGAAGCGGAGCTGCTCTTTCGGGTGCGCTCGGTCCTGCCCTTCACCCTCGCCGCGAACCTCCTCATCATCGCCGGCGTCAGCGCGTTCATCCTCCACGTCACGCTCGGACGTCCGCTGCGGCGGATGGAGAGGGAGGTCGAGCAGCTGGGGCAGCTGCAGTGGGACCTTCCGCTCACCGGCGGCGGCCCGCTCCTCTCGCGGATCCAGTCCTCGTTGCGGCGGATGGCGGACGCGCTCTCGCAGGAGCAGGCGGTGACGCGGCGGCAACTCGCGGAGCTGCGCGCGGCGAATGAAGGCCTCGTGCGCGCCCAGGCGGAGCTCGCCGCCTCCGAGCGCCTCGCCACCGTGGGCAGGCTCGCCGCCGGCATTGCGCACGAGGTGGGCAATCCGCTCTCCGGGATCCTCGGCTACCTCTCGCTCGTCCGGATGCGCGCCGGGGCGGATCCGCAGGTCGCTGATTTCCTTCAGAGAATCGAGGGCGAGGTCCAACGCATCAACACCATCGTCCGCGGGTTGCTCGACCTCGGGCGTCCGGCGCAGACGACGATGCAGTTGGTGGAGCTCCCGCGCGTGGTGCGCACCGCCTCGGAGCTCGTGCGCGCGGGCCCGGACCTCAAGGGCCGCGCGCTTCGGCTTCAGCTACCGGAAGGGCTGATGGCGCGGACGGATCCGGGACCGCTCTCGCAGATCCTCATCAACCTCCTGCTCAACGCAGGTCAGGCAACGGGGGAGGGTGGGACGGTGACCGTGCGCGCGGAGGCGGACGAGCGCGGCGTCCGGCTGCACGTGGAGGACGACGGGCCGGGGCTCTCACCCGAGGTGCTGGAGCGGCTCTTCCAGCCCTTCTTCACCACGAGGGAAGCGGGGAAGGGGACCGGCCTCGGGCTCGCGGTCTCGGAGCACCTCGCGCGGAGCCTCGGCGGGAGCCTGCGCGCGGAGAACCGCACCGAAGGCGGCGCGCGCTTCACCCTCTCGCTACCGCCCGCCTGAAGCCGCGCTCGAGACCCTGGCCTCGCCCTCTTCGTCCACGGCCGGGCGTGGCTGGCTGACCTTCGGCAGCCGCATGAGGAACGAGGCGCCGCCGCCGTCCCGCGAGGCCACCTCGATCTTTCCCCCGTGCGCCTTCACCAGCTCGCTGGCCACGAAGAGCCCGAGCCCCAACCCTCCGTAGTGCCGCACCGGCGCCGCGCGTTCGAAGCGGCCGAAGATGCGGTCCACATCCTCCGGAGGAACGCCCGGGCCGCGGTCGTCCACGCGAACGAAGACGCCCTCCGCGTCCTCGCCCACGGTCAGGTCCACCGGCTTGCCCGCCGCGTACTTCAGCGCGTTGCCCACGAGGTTCAGCAGGACCTGCTCCACGCGCGGCGCATCCCACACGCCCTCCACAGGCCCCGCGGTGTGCAGCCGCAGCTCGCACCGCGCGATGGCGGCCTCCTCCTCCACCGACTCGATCACGTCGCGCGTGAGCTCGGTCAGATCGCCCGGCTCGGTCCGGAGCTCGAAGCGTCCGGAGGCGATGCGCGAGACGTCGAGCAGATCCTCCACCAGGCGGTTCAGCCGCCCCGCGCCACGCCGCACGCGCGCCAGCCGATTGAGGAGCGCCTCCTCCTTTGCCACGTCCGTCGCCGCCCGCAGGTGCAGCATCAGCGCGGTCAGCGGCGTCCGCAGCTCGTGGGCGACGATGGTGAGGAACTCGTCCCGCAGCTTCACCGCCTCCTGCGCCTGCGCGAGCCGCACGCGCTCGTCCTCGGCACGCCTGCGCTCGGTCAGATCGCGGGTGACCTTCGCGTACCCGAGCAGCTTGCCCCCGCTGTCGAACATCGGGCTGAGGATGACGTTCGCCCAGAAGCGGGTGCCGTCCTTGCGAACGCGCCAGCCCTCCTCCTCGAAGCGGCCCTCGTTCAGCGCGACCGCGAGCTCCTTCTCCGCCTTCCCGCTCTGCGCCTCCTCCGCCGTGTAGAACACCGAGATCGGCTTGCCGACGATCTCGTCCGCGCGCCAGCCCTTGATCCGCTCGGCGCCGGCGTTCCAGGTCGCCACCCGGCCGTTCGCGTCGAGCATGAAGATCGCGTACTCCTTCACGCTGTCGATGAGCAGGCGGAAGCGCTCCTCGCTCTGCCGCAGGGCTTCTTCGGTCTTCCGCCGGTCGGTCAGGTCGCGCGTGACCTTCGCGTAGCCGATGAGCTGGCCCCGCTCGTCGAACGAGGCGGTGATCACCACGTCGGCCCAGAAGTGCGACCCGTCCTTGCGGACCCGCCATCCCTCCTGCTCCACGCGTCCGGTCTCACGGGCCTGCTTCAGCAGCCGCTCCGGCGTTCCCCGCGCCACCTCTTCGAGCGGGTAGAAGGTCGAGATGTGCCGGCCGAGGATCTCCTCCGCCGCGTAGCCCTTCAGCCGCTGCGCGCCGAGGTTCCAGCTCGCGACCTTCCCGTCCGGGGTGAGGATGAAGATGGCGTAGTCCTGGATGTCGTTGATCAGCGACTCCAGCCTCAGCGTCTTCGCGGCACCTGGCGACTTGGACGTTTTGGGTTCGGAGGCTTCGTCTCGGCTGCTCATCTGGAAACAATTGTCCCCCACGCCCACTGCTGCGCCACTTCATCCTCCCCCGTTTGTTCGTTTGTGACGCGCCTGCCCGGAGGGCCGCCGTGAGAAGATGGGGCCCTTCATGGGCCTCTTCCGCTCCATCCTCGTCGCCGACGACGAGCCCTCCATCCGCCACGTGTTGACGCTGGTCCTCGCCGAGAAGGGCTACGAGGTCCGCGCGGTGGAGAACGGCGAGGAGGCGCTGAAGGAGCTGGCGGCCCGGCACTACGACGCGCTGCTGTGCGACGTGCGGATGCCTCGCGTGGACGGCCGGCAGGTGCTCGAGCGGGCGCTGCCCCAGTGGCCGGACCTCACGGTGATCGTGATGAGCGCGTACGGCGCACCGGACGCGGCGCTGGAGGCGGTGGCGCTCGGCGCGTACGACTACGTCCAGAAGCCGTTCAAGCCGGAGGAGATGGTCCTCGCGCTGCGCAAGGCGGAGGAGCGCCAGCGGCTGGTGCGCGAGAACCGGCGCCTGCGCAAGGGGCCCGAGGGAAAGGGCGGCGCGCTGGAGGGGCTGCTCGGCATCAGCGATCCGATGCGCGAGGTCCGCCGGCAGATCCAGCGCGTGGCCCCCGCGAGCACCACCGTGCTCGTTACCGGCGAGAGCGGCACCGGCAAGGAGCTCGTGGCGCGGGCGCTGCACGACCTCTCCCCGCGCGCGGGCATGCCCTTCGTGGCGCTCAACTGCGGCGCAATGCCGGCCGGCCTGATCGAGAGCGAGCTCTTCGGCCACGCCCGCGGCGCCTTCACCGACGCGCGCACCGCCAAGCGCGGGCTCTTCTCCGAGGCGGACGGCGGCACGCTGTTTCTCGACGAGGTGGGCGAATTGCCCATGCCCTCGCAGGTGAAGCTCCTGCGCGTGCTGCAGGAGGGCGAGGTCCGGCCGCTGGGCGAGAACCGCGCGGAGAAGGTGGACGTGCGCGTGGTGGCGGCGACGCTGCGGGATCTGGGAAAGCTGGTGGAGAAGGGCGAGTTCCGCGAGGACCTCTACTACCGCCTCCACGTGGTGAACCTGCGCGTGCCGCCGCTGCGCGAGCGCCGGGACGACGTGATGCTGCTCGCGCGCGCGTTCCTCGACCGCTTCAACCGCGAGCTCAACCGCGAGGCGCCGGTGCGCTGCTTCTCTCCCGAAGCGGAGGCCCTGCTCACCGCCTACGCGTGGCCCGGCAACGTGCGCGAGCTGGAGAACGCGGTGGAGCGCGCGGTGCTCCTCTGCGAGGGCGACGAGGTCGCGCCGGAGAACCTGCCGGAGAAGATCTGGAGCGCCGGGAGCAGACGCGGTGCGGGCCGGGCCGCGATGCCCTCGCCTGCGACCTCGAGCGCGCCGGCGATGACGGTGGAGGCCGCGGCGCACAAGGAGGACCTCTCGCTGAAGGTGGCGATGCGCGAGCTGGAGGAGAGCTACATCCGCGCGGCGCTGCGGAGGACGAAGGGAAACCGCACCCGCGCCGCCGAGGTCCTCGAGATCAGCCACCGCGCGCTGCTCTACAAGATCAAGGAGTACGGCATCGATCCGGACGCCGAGGCCGAGGCCGCGGGCCACGAGTAGGGCCCCAGCCCTTGTGGTGGCCGCCGCTACGACCCCCGGCCGTGGTAGAAAAAAGCGCCAGGGGTGCAGGTCACCGAGCGGAACGAGGTCTCTTCCGACGGGCCGCAGACCGGCCGGGCTGTCAAGCCCGAGGGGATCAAATTTTTCGGACGGCGTGTCCTCGCGGTACTGTCCGCCGGTCACACCAAGGAGCAACCGGGAATGGCCAAGGGCAAGTTGGCGGTGGGCCTCGACATCGGGTCCTCGTCGGTAAAGATGATCCTGCTCAAGGAGCAGCGGCGCCGCGGCCAGCTCGGGTACGCGCTGCATTCCTTCGGCATCAAGCCGCTGCCGCCCGAGGCCATCGTCGACGGCGCGCTGATGAACGCGACCGCGATCGTCCAGGCGATCCAGGAGCTCGTCAGCGAGCTGAAGGTGAAGCAGAAGGAGGTCGCCATCGGCGTCTCCGGTCACTCGGTGATCATCAAGAAGATCTCGATGCCCCGGATGACCCAGGAGGAGCTCGAGGAGTCCATCCAGTGGGAGGCGGAGCAGTACATCCCCTTCGACGTGAAGGACGTGAACATCGACACGCAGATCCTCAACCCGGACGCGAACGATGCGACCGGTCAGATGGACGTGCTGCTCGTCGCCGCGAAGAAGGACATGATCAACGACTACACCACCGTGGTGGCCGAGGCGGGCCTCAACCCGGTGGTGGTGGACGTGGACGCCTTCGCGGTCCAGAACATGTTCGACGCGAACTACCAGGCGCCCCCGTCGGAGACGGTGGTGCTCATCAATGCCGGCGCCTCGGTGGTGAACATCAACATCCTCTCCAACGGGACCACGACCTTCACGCGCGACGTGACGATCGGCGGGAACCAGTTCACCGAGGAGATCCAGAAGCAGCTCAACGTCTCCTACGAGGAGGCGGAGGCGCTGAAGATCGGCGGCGGCCGCGGGGACTCGGACGCGGTGGTGCCGCAGGAAGTGGAGCGGGTGATCGCCGGCGTCGCCGAGCAGGTGGCGGGCGAGATCCAGCGGTCTTTGGACTTCTACGCGGGCACCGCGGCGGACGCGAACTTCACCAAGGTCTACCTCTCCGGTGGCAGCGCGAAGATCCCCGCGCTGTTCAAGACGATCGAGGCGCGCGTCGGCGTGCCGGTGGAGATCCTCAACCCCTTCAAGTCGATCGAGATCGACAACCGCAGATTCGACCCGGCGTTCGTGATGGACGTGGCGCCCATGGCCGCGGTGGCCATGGGGCTCGCGCTCCGCAAGCCCGGGGACAAGCTGGACTAGCCCTCCGCACGCTGACGAGGACGCACGGCGATGATGATCAGAATCAACCTCCTGCCGGTCAGGCAGGTGAAGAAGCGCGAGGTCTCGCAGCAGATCCTCGTGCTCTACGCGGTGGTGCTCGCCGCGGCGGTGGGCGGCAACTGGTGGTGGTACAGCGGCAAGGACGACAAGGTCCGCAACCAGCGCGCGCAGATCGCGAACAAGGAAGCGTCGATCCGGCAGCTGGAGGCGGTGATCGGCGAGGTGAACGACATCAAGGCCCGCGAGCAGGAGCTGAAGGACAAGCTCGCGGTCCTCGAGAGCCTGCGCAAGGGCCGCTCCGGTCCGGTGAAGATCCTCGACGCGCTCGCCACCGCCACGCCTTCGAAGGTGTGGCTGACCTCCTTCGACGAGAAGGGGCAGATGGTGAAGGTCCAGGGCAGCGCGGTGAGCCACGAGGACGTGGCCGAGCTCATGCGCCAGCTGAAGACCGTCGTCTGGACGCCGAAGGGCATGGGCCGGCTGGTCGAGGCGCGCCGGGATCAGAAGACCTCGCGCGTGGAGCTGCTTTCCGCGGGCGGTGAGCTCGCCGAGTTCAACAGCTCGGAGGTCGGTCACTTCTTCGAGGGCGTGGAGCTCGTCAACGCGTCGCAGAAGGAGTCGGCCGGCGCCGCCGCGAACAGTCCGGGCGGTCGCAAGCTCGTGGACTTCACCCTCAACTTCACCGCGAAGTACACGCTGTAGCGGCCCGGGCGAACGCACATGGAACAGCTTCTCGACAAGATCTCCAAGGCGCCCCCGGCGGCGAAGTACGGCGGCATCTTCCTCCTCGTCGCGCTGATCACCGCGGGCAACTGGTTCTTCTACATCGACGACATGGACAAGAAGATCCGCGGCAACCAGACGCGGATCGGCCAGCTCGACTCGCAGCTGCTGGAGAAGCAGGCCATCGCGCAGAACCTCAACGAGCTGCAGAAGCAGATGGCGCGGCTCGAGCAGCAGCTGGCCGAGGCGCTGACGGAGCTGCCGCAGCAGAAGGACATCGACGAGCTGCTGACCCAGCTCAACGACGTGGGCAAGAAGAGCGGTCTGGAGATCAGCCGCATCGAGCCCGGGAGCGAGAGCCCGGTGGCGGCGGCGAACGGCCAGCCGTTCTACTCGCGCATCCCGGTGAAGATGGCGGTCACCGGCAACTACCACGAGATCGCCATGTTCATGCAGGAGCTGGCGAACATGCGCCGGATCATCAACGTGAACGAGATCAAGCTCGGCACGCCGGAGATCCGGAACGACAAGGTCGTCCTCAAGAGCGAGTTCCTCGCCACCACCTTCCGTTTTCTTGATCGGCCCCAGAATCAGGGCCAGAACCCGTAGGGAGTCACCTCCATGAGGCCGCTGAAGTCCATTCTGCTCGCGCTCGGCGCGGTCGCGGTCGTCGGGTGCGACGACGGGCCGAGGCCCATCGCGGCGGCGACCGCTCCCACCGCGGCCCCGCAGGCGACTGCCACCGTCGAAGAGACGGCTGCGCCCGCCGCCGAGGCGCTCGCCTATCTCTACGCCTACAACCCGCTCGGCAAGCGCGACCCCTGGAGGCTTCCGGAGGAGATCGCGCCCAGCCGCAGCGTGGACGTGAACCGCGAGTGCAGCGAACCGCTGTGCCAGTGGGACCTCGATCAGCTGACGCTGACCGCGGTGGTCACCGGTGACGCGAACCCGTTCGGGATGCTGCTCGACCCGCAGGGCCGCGGTCACATCGTGCGGCGCAACACCCGCGTGGGCCGTCAGGGCGGCCGCGTGACGCAGATCCTCCGCGACGGGCTGGTGGTCACGGAGTACTGGAATCAACCGGACGGCAAGCGCGCGTCCATCCCGAAGAACATCCGGATGCGGCAGGAGGCGGGCGGCGCAGAGCCCGCGCAGGACCTGCTGACGGGGCGGCTCTTCGAGTAGAGCAGCAGGCGGCTTCCGGCGCCGCAAACAACGCAGCGATTTTCAGGAAGAGGGCCTGGGAAATGCGCATCAACGGTCTGTTGGCGACGACACTGTCGCTTCTTTTCGCGGGCGGCGGGGCGTCCGCACAGGGGCTGAACAGCCTCAAGGACATCGAGGTCAAGCCCGCCGGTGCCGGCGCGCAGGTGGTCGTCACCGGCACCCGCGCCCCGACGTTCACCGTCTTCCGGCTCGGCAGTCCTGATCGGCTGGTGGTCGATCTCAGCGGCGCCGACGCCACGGTGGTGAAGGGCCACCACGAGGGTCAGGGCCCCGTGCGCGGCGTCGTCGCCTCCCAGTTCAGCGACGAGCGCTCCAGCGTGGGACGGCTGGTGGTGAGCCTCGACGGCGCCCAGGGCTACGACGTCCGCGCCGACGGCAACCGCGTGGTCATCTCCGTGGAAGGGCAGGGCGCCTCCGGGGAAGCGAAGAGCGCGGAGGCGTTGCCGCAGGCGCCTGCGCCCTCCACGTTCGCCAACGTCACCGCGCCCGCGAAGGTCGAGCCCGCTGCAGAGGCTCCCGCCGCGCGCGATGGCCGCGAGAACGTGGTGCAGGCCACCGTGGACGAGAAGGTGGTGGCGAACCCCGCGAAGCGGATCACCGAGCTGCGCCTGACCTCTGATGGGCTGCGCATCCGCGGCGACGGCGACGTGGCCCGGTACGAGCTCATCGAGCTTGCGGATCCGCCGCGGCTCGCGGTCGACCTCTACGGGGTCTCCATGGGCACGCGGGCGCCGAAGGGCGGCAACGCGCAGGTGAAGGCGGTGCGCGCAGGGCCCCACGCGGACAAGGTCCGGCTCGTGCTGGACCTCAACGGGTCTTCGAGCGGCTGGCAGGCGAAGCGGGTGAAGGGCGGCATCGACCTCACCGGGCCGGTGGCCACTGCGTCCGCCGCGACCGCCTCCGCCTCAGCCCCTGCCGCGAAGGGCGACGAAGCCGCCGAGGCACTGGTGGAGATCGACGGCAAGCGCGTGCCGCTGGAGACGGAGCCGCTGCGGGTGGAGAACCCGCCGGAGCAGCCGGCGAAGAGCCCCGTGCCGCCCGCGAAGCTGGCGGAGATCCGCGACCTGCTCTTCACCGAGGACGAGAAGGGTGGCCGCATCGAGCTGAAGCTCTCCTCGGACCTGGCCTTCAAGGTGGACCGGCCGGACGCGAAGAGCGCGGTGCTCACGCTGGAGTCGGCGAAGCTGCCGAAGCGGCTCGAGCGCAGCCTCGACACGAGCGAGCTGGAGACGCCGGTGAAGACGATCAGCACCTTCTCGGTGCCGGGCGGCCAAAACCGGGTGCGCATCGTCGTGGCGGCGAGCGAGCCGCTGGACGAGACGCTGGTGAAGACGAAGACGGGCCTTGCCTGGCGGCTGACGGCGAAGGGCGTGAAGACCGAGGAGGTGGCGGTCTCGCAGCGTTCCGCCGGCTTCAGCGGTGAGGCCGCGGCCTTCGCGGAGGAGGGCGCGCCGAGGCAGTCGCGCTACCGCGGCAAGCGGGTCTCCTTCGAGTTCAAGGACATCGACATCCACAACCTCATGCGGATCATCGCCGAGGTGTCGAAGAAGAACATCGTGGTGGCGGACGACGTGAAGGGCACCGTGACCATCCGGCTGCGCAACGTGCCCTGGGATCAGGCGCTGGACCTCATCCTCCGCTCGAAGCAGCTGGGCCGCGAGGATCTGGGCGGCGGCAACATCATCCGCGTCGCGCCGCTGGCCACGCTGGAGCAGGAGGCGAAGCTGCGCAACGAGCGCCGCGCCTCGCTCGAGCAGCAGAAGCCGATCGAGGTCCGCCTCATCCCGGTGAACTACGCCACCGCGGAGGAGATGAGCGCGCGGGTGAAGGAAGTGCTCACCGCGCGCGGAGGGGTGACCACCGACGTGCGCACCAACGTGCTCATCGTGCGCGACGTCGCCGAGGGCGTGCAGCGGGCGCAGGCGCTGGTGCGCAACCTCGACACGCAGACCCCGCAGGTCCTCATCGAGAGCCGGATCGTGGAGGCCTCCACGAACTTCACGCGGCAGCTCGGCATCCAGTGGGGTGGCCACGCGCAGGCCGCCACCGCCACCGGCAACCCGACGGGGCTCATCTTCCCCTACAACGCGCGGGTGGCGGGCGGCTCTACCGCGGAAGGCACCGCGGGCACCTCGGGCACGCCCTCGTTCGCGGTGAACCTGCCGGCGGCGGTGGGCACCGGCAGCGGCGGCGCGCTGGGCTTCATCTTCGGCTCGGCGGGCGGCGCGGCGGCGCTGAACCTGCGGCTCTCCGCGCTGGAGAACCAGGGCACGGTGAAGACGATCAGCGCGCCGAAGGTGACGACGCTCGACAACAACACCGCGCGGATCAGCCAGGGCGTGTCCATCCCGTTCAGCCAGGTCTCGGCGAGCGGCGTGAACACGACCTTCATCGAGGCGCGGCTCTCGCTGGAGGTGACGCCGCACATCACCGCCGACGGCAGCGTGCTGATGGCGATCAAGGCGGAGAACAACCAGCCCGACCCGTCGAACACCGGCGCCAACGGCCAGCCGGCGATCCAGCGCAAGGAGGCGAACACGCAGGTGCTGGTGAAGGACGGCGACACCACCGTCATCGGCGGCATCTACGTCCGCCGCGGCTCCACGCAGGAGAACGGCATCCCGTTCTTCAGCAAGATCCCCGTGCTCGGCTACTTCTTCCGCAACACCACCGAGACCGACACGCGGCAGGAGCTGCTCATCTTCATCACGCCGCGCATCATCAACCGTCAGCAGATGTCGCAGACGCTGTAGCGAAGGCCCGGGAAGCGAGAGACGACCATGATCCGCAAGCTCCTGTCCGCCACCCTGTTCTCCGTCCTCGTCGCGAGCGCTTCGTGCGTCGCGGGCCAGGACGCCGGCCTCCTCATCGGCAACGTCCGCGGCTTCGACGAGGACGGCTGCAGCCCGAGGGATGAAGCCTCCCTCCGCGTCACCTCCGGCTTCGTCGACCTGGCGGGCACCACCCGCTACGTGGGCTGGCTGGAGCTCATCTCGCAGTTCGAGGTGCTCCAGCGGCAGACCACCGAGGACCCGGTCGAGGTCCCCAACGCGAACGACGCCATCGTGGACCGCGTGCACCTCTCCTACCGCACGGAGGGGGACGGCGCGCCGTCGCTGAGCGAGGAGCAGTATCCGCTGCACTTCGTCGTCGCCCCGGCCTCGGGGTCGAGCGAGAACCTGCTGGGCACCGACTTTCTCGGCCCCGCGGCGCAGACCGCGCTGGAGGCGGTGGCGCCGGGCTCGAGCTTCACCGTGTACACCACGATCTCGGTGAGCGGCCGGCTGCGTTCGGGCCGCGCGTTCGAGAGCGCGGAGATCACCTTCCCCATCTCGGTCATCCGCAGCGCGGGATGTCCGGCGGGTCAGGTGCCGGGGCTCACCGGTCCCTGCGGCGGCCCGGGCGGTCAGGACAGCTTCCGGCTCGTCTGCTGCCCCGAGGAGAATCCGCTCTGCGCGAACGAAGAGACTGAGTAGATTCTCCGGCCATGTCCTTCCTCACTCATCTGCAGTCGGTGGTCGATCAGGTCGACGGCGCGCTCGCGTGCAGCGTGATGGGCTTCGACGGCATCGCGGTCGAGACCCACGAGAAGGAGGGGCTGCCGGAGGTCGAATTGCAGAACACCTGGGTGGAGTACGCCAACGTGCTCCAGCAGGTGAAGAGCGCCGCCGAGGTCCTCAAGACCGGTGAGGTGGCGGAGCTGTCCATCAACACCGAGAAGCTCGTCACGCTGATGCGGCTGGTGAACGGGGAGTACTTCCTCGTGCTGGCCATGCGGCCGGACGGCAACTACGGCAAGGGTCGCTACGTGCTGCGGGTGACCGCGCCGCGGGTGAAGGCCGAGCTCTAACAGACGTTTGCGCTTTGCCTCGCCGGGACCCTTCGGCTAGACACGCCGCGCTTTTCCCCACAGGGAACCAGAGGAGTCCGCACCATGGCCGGTGTCATCGACACGTCCGAATTCCGCAAGGGCCTCAAGATCGAGGTCGACGGTGAGCCTTTCGAGATCATCGAGTTCCAGCACGTGAAGCCGGGGAAGGGCTCGGCGTTCGTGCGCACCACGATCAAGAGCCTGCTGACCGGACGCGTGCTGCAGCCCACGCTGAAGAGCGGCGAGAAGGTGGGCAAGCCGGACATCGAAGAGCGGGAGATGCAGTTCCTCTACCGCCAGGGCGACGAGTTCCACTTCATGGACACGAAGTCCTACGAGCAGACCTTCGTGGGCGAGAGCGAGATCGGGGACGCGAAGAACTTCCTCAAGGAAAACATCAACGCGCACATCCTCTTCTACAACGGCAAGGCCATCGGCGTGTCGGTGCCCAACAGCGTGGACCTGAAGGTCATCAAGTGCGACCCGGGCGTGCGCGGCGACACCGTGTCCGGCGCGCTGAAGCCGGCGGAGCTGGAGACGGGGTACTCGGTGATGGTGCCGCTGTTCATCAACGAGGGCGACGTCCTCAAGATCGACACCCGCGACGGGAAGTACCTCACGCGCGTGTCCACCGGCGGGTAGGGAGCGGTCATGTCGAACAAGCGGAAGCCCGGCACGCGTGCAGGTGCCGAGCTGAAGGTGCCGGCGCTGGAGACGGCCCCTGTGGCTGGCGGTGGCGGTGGCAGCAGCCTCGACGTGAGCGCGCTGCGCGAGATCGTGGAGTTGCTCGAGGCGTCCGAGGTGACGCGCCTCGTGTGGAAGCGCGGGGACGAGAAGCTCTACATCACCCGCGGCAGCGCCCACGCGGCGCCGCAGATCGTCCACCACGCGCCCGCCGCGGTCTCGCCGATGATGGCGGCGCCGATGCAGGCGATGCCCATGCAGCAGATGGCGGCGGTGCAGGCCCCCGCCTCGCCCGCAGCCTCCGCACCCCCCGCGGCAGCGCCCGCGCCGGCGGCGGAGAAGCCCGGTCACGTCATCACCTCGCCGTTCGTGGGCACGTTCTACCGGGCGTCCTCGCCGGAGCAGCCGCCGTTCGTCGAGGTCGGAGCCTCGGTCCGCAAGGGCCAGACGCTCTGCATCATCGAGGCGATGAAGCTGATGAACGAGATCGAGAGCGAGGTCGAGGGGAAGGTCGCGGAGGTGCTGGTGGAGAATGGCCAGCCCGTGGAGTTCGGTCAGCCGCTGTTCCGCATCGAGAAGCCCTGAGTGTTCAAGAAGGTTCTCATCGCCAACCGCGGGGAGATTGCCCTCCGCGTCATCCGCGCCTGCCGCGAGCTGGGCATCGCCACCGTGGCGGTGCACAGCACGGCGGATGCGCACTCGCTGCACGTCCGCTTCGCCGACGAGGCCATCTGCATCGGCCCGGCGGCGTCGAAGGACAGCTACCTCAACGTGCCCGCGCTGCTCTCCGCGGCGGACATCACCGGGGCGGACGCCATCCACCCCGGCTATGGCTTCCTCTCGGAGAACGCGGAGTTCGCGGAGGTCTGCGAGACCTGCAAGATCAAGTTCATCGGCCCGTCGCCGCGCGTCATCCGGCTGATGGGGAACAAGGTCCGCGCGCGCGAGGCGGCAAAGGCGGCGGGGCTGCCGCTGCTGCCCGGCTCGGCGGGCGTGCTGAAGGACGCCGAGGAGGCGGTGAAGGTGGCCCGGGAGATCGGGCTGCCGGTGATCCTCAAGGCGGCGGCGGGTGGCGGCGGCCGCGGCATGAAGATCGTGCGCGACTTCAACGCGGTCGCGCAGGCGTTCGCCACCGCGTCGGCGGAGGCGGTGAGCGCGTTCAGCAACGGCGACATGTACATGGAGCGCTATGTGGAGAAGCCGCGCCACATCGAGATCCAGATCATGGCCGACGAGCACGGCAACGTCGTCCACCTGGGCGAGCGCGAGTGCTCGGTGCAGCGGCGGCATCAGAAGCTGATAGAGGAGAGCCCCTCGCCGGCGCTGACGCCGGAGTTGCGCGAGGAGATGGGCCGCACGTCGGTGAAGGCGATGCAGGCCATCGGCTACAACAACCTCGGCACCATCGAGTACCTGCTCGACGAGAACGGCCGCTTCTACTTCATGGAGATGAACACCCGCGTGCAGGTCGAGCACCCGGTGACGGAGATGGTCACGGGGATCGACGTGGTGCGGGAGCAGATCCGGCTCGCGTACGGCGAGAAGCTGCGGTTCACCCAGGAGGACATCCGGATGAAGGGCGCGGCGATCGAGTGCCGCGTCAACGCCGAGGATCCGGTGACCTTCGCGCCGTGGCCGGGGAAGATCACCGCCTACAACGTGCCCGGCGGCTACGGCGTGCGCGTGGATTCGGCGGCGTACCAGGACTACACGGTGCTGCCGCACTACGACTCGATGATCGCCAAGCTGATCGTCCACGCGGAGAGCCGGGAATTGGCGATCGCGCGGATGCAGCGGGCGCTCGGCGAGTTCGTCATCCAGGGCATCCGGACGAACATCCCCTTCCACCGCGCGGCGCTGGCGGAGGACGGCTTCGTGGCCGGAGACTACGACACGCGGCTCGTGGAGCGCCTGCTCGCCTCGGAGACGGGCAGCCGGCGGCTGAAGAAGGCCATCGAAGAGACGCCGTAGCGGAAGCGGCCGGGCCCCTGTCCGGCCGTTGGCGCTGCAATCCTTCAGGGGGCATATGTCCAGGCGGGCAAGGCGCTGTCCTTGACCCTGCGGTAGCCTTTCCGTTAGCCTGAACCTCTCAATTTCTCTCGGCTTTTTCCTCGAGGGGCCCCGGGATCGATGGACAAAAACAAGATCCTCGACGCTGCCACCAAGCTCGTCGCGAAGGGCGCTTACGACAAGGCGATCAAGGAGTACCAGAAGCTGCTCGATGCGGACCCGAAGGACGTCCGGATCCTGCACAAGCTGGGTGAGCTCTACGAGAAGAAGAACGACAACGTCCAGGCGGCGGCGTTCTTCACGAGGGTAGCGGACAGCTACGCGGTGGATGGCTTCTCGATGAAGGCCATCGCCCTCTACAAGAAGATCCTCAAGCTCGACCCGAACCTCATCGAGGTGAACGTCAAGCTGGCGGAGCTGCACCAGCAGCACCAGCTGATGAGCGAGGCAATGGCCTACTACCAGGCCGTTGCGAACCACTACGACAGCCGCGGGGACATGAAGGCCTCGCTCGACATCCTCAAGCGGATGGTCGAGCTCGAACCGGACAACGTGGCCTCGCGGATCAAGCTCGCGGACCTCTACGCGCGCGAAGGGCTCGGCGATCAGGCGTCGGAGGAGTACCGGCGCGCGTCCGAACACCTGCGGCGCACCGGGAGGATCGACGACTACCTGCGCGTGGCGGAGCGGCTGTTCGCGCTGCGGCAGGACGACGTGGAGCTCGCGCGGGATCTGGCGCAGGAGTACCTCGGGCGTTCGGATCAGAAGCGCGCGCTGGCCAAGCTGCAGGTCTGCTTCAAGGCGGATCCGCGGGACGTGCAGACGCTGACGCTCCTCGCGCAGGCGTTCCTCGGGCTGGGCCAGACGTCGAAGACGCTGAGCGTCTACAAGGAGCTCGCGCGCATCCACACCGAGGCGGGCCGGGCGGACGACGCCAGCCGCGTCTGGGCAAAGGTCGCGCAGGTCGATCCGATGGACCCGGACCTGCGCGCGCGCAACGCGGCGGGGAACCGGAGCGCGGCGGCCGCGTCTGCTGCGGGGCCTGTGCAGGGGAGCGCTCCGGCGAACGCGTCCGGTGGCCCGGGACAGGCGTCCCCGCAGGGGCCTTCGCAGTCACAGTCGCAGTCTCAGGTCCAGGGGAGCGCGCCGTCCGCGGGACCGGCAGCCTCTTCGGCGGCGCCTCGGAGCGCTCAGGCGGGGGCGGGCGGGCTCTCGCGCGAGCAGCTCTCGAAGCTGCTGACCGAGACCGACGTGTACGTGAAGTACGGGCTGCACGACAAGGCGCTGGAGCACCTGCGGCGCGTGTTCGCGGTGGACCCGGAGAACCTCGACGCGCACGAGAAGGCGTACCAGATCTACGTCGCGGCGAATAACGGGCCGGCGGCCGCGGAGCAGATGCTCAACGTGCTGCGGCTCTGCACGCGGCGGGAAGAGGTCGCGCGCGCGCAGCCGTACCTCGTGCAGATGCTGCAGACGAACCCGCACCACCCTGAGGTGCCGGCGTTCCTCGCGGTGCTTCGGACGGCGGACACCGCGCTGCCGCCGCAGCCCTCGGCGCAGGAGGAGGAGGGCATCCCCGAGGACGCGATCCTCGTGGAGTCCTCCGACGAGGAGATCTTCGTCGCCGACGAGCCGCAGGACGCGCTGGCGGACGACGATCTCGCGCTGGCCCACGCGCACGCGCAGGTGACTTCGCACGCCGCCGTGGAGGGAGAGGACGTCATCCACGAGCCCGCGCTCGGAGACGACGAGCCGCTCGTGTCGGGCCTCGCCGGGGACGACGAGCCGCTGGTCTACGACGCAGCCTCCGCACAGGGCGACGAAGAGGTCGTGGACGAGCCGGTGCTGGAGGCGATGCCGCTCGACGCGCCGGACGCCGACGGGGCCGGGGCTCGGACCCCGTGGCTCACGGCGGCGGATCCGCAGGCGAACGCGCTGGGCGATCCGGAGCTGCACGAGGCCCCGACCCGCGCGCACGCGATGTCCCCGGAGCTCGTGGCGCTGGCCCGGCAGGCAGAGGCGGCGGCCGCGGCGCGCGGGGCTGCTCCGGCGGGTGAGGCGGGAGACGTCGTCTACGAGCTCGGCGACGACGATCCGGCGCTGCTCTCCACCGCGGCGTACCAGGCGCTGACGCAGGCGCAGCTCGTCTCCCAGAGCAGCGGGCCGCAGAACCCGTGGAACGACGCGCCGGTCGAGGCGCAGCTCGCCGACGAGAGCGCCGAGGATCCCTGGGAGCGCACGAGCCGGATCGATTCCGCGGAGGCCGAGGCGATCATCTCCGGCCAGACCGCAGTGCCCGAGGCCCCTCAGGGCGGCGCGTACGCGTACGAGGGCCAGGTCATCGAAGCCTCGCCGGACGGTGCGGTCGCCGGAAGCGAGTGGGGCCTCGCGGAGCAGCCGGTGGAGGCGCCGCCGGAAGAGGAGCCCGCCGCGGAGGAGTGCGACGAGGCCGCGTTCTTCCTCGACCAGGGGCTCCTCGAAGAGGCGCGGGACATCATCGAGACGGTGCTCATCGCGTTCCCCGGACACGCGCGCGCGCTGGAGCTGCAGGCGCGGCTCGAGCGGGCCGAGGCGGGCGGTGACGGCGCATCGGAGGGCGGCGGAGACGACGGCGGCGGCGCCTGGGGCGACGGCGGCGGCTACGCGGACGGCTACGACGGCTCGGCGCAGGGCCCCGGTGGCTACGACGCGGGGACGGCCGGAGCGGGCGGCGAGGCGTTCGATCTGGCGGCGGAGCTCGAGGGTGAGCTCGGCAGCTACGAGGCGGAGGCGCAGGCGCCCTCGGCGGCCGCGGACGACTACCAGGTGTCGGTGGAGGAGGTCTTCAGCGAGTTCAAGCGGGGCCTCGAGAAGATCGTCAAGCCGGAGGACGTGGAGACGCACTACGACCTCGGCATTGCCTACAAGGAGATGGGCCTGCTCGACGACGCGATCGGCGAGTTCGAGGTCGCGCGGCAGGGCTGCGTGGGCAAGAAGAAGGAGGTCGACTGCCTCACGATGATCGGCCTCTTGCAGATGATGAAGGGCGATCCGGTGGGCGCGGTGGAGGCCTTCAAGACGGCGCTCAACGCGGGCGGGCAGGTCACGCCGGAGACGGCGCGCTCGCTGCGGCTGGAGCTGGCCACCGCGTGGGAGTCCGCCGGTCACCCGGGCCGCGCGCTCTACCACCTGCAGCGGGTGGCGGCCGAGGCGCCGGACTTCCGCGGCGTGTCGCAGAACGTGCAGCGGCTCGCGCAGCTGACGCAGCCGGAGCCGGACGACGAAGAGGGCGAGAGCGGGATGGCGGGCGGTGGGCTCACGCGCGCCGAGGACCCCGGCAACGCCGCGGCGGCGGGCGCCCGCTCCGGCAAGGTCGGATACATCTAGCCGGCTCACGGGGGAGCAATGACGTACCTGGACTACTTCCAGCTCACCTGCGAACCGTTCAGCAACGCGCCGGTCAGCCGCTTCTATTACAACTCGCGGCAGCACGCGCAGGCGCTCACCCGGCTGATGCACGGGGCCCACTACATGAAGGGCCTGTCCATCCTCGTCGGCGACATCGGCGCGGGGAAGACCACGCTCGCGCGGCGGATGCTCGATGCGCTGCCGGAGCGCGAGTACGAGGCGGCGCTGCTCGTCATCATCCACTCGGGGATCACCGCGCAGTGGCTGCTCCGGCGGATCGCGCTGCAGCTCGGGGTGGAGAGTCCGGCGCAGGAGAAGCTCGCGCTGCTGTCCCAGCTGTATCAGCGGCTCCTGCAGATCCACGAGTCGGGCAAGAAGGCCGTCGTCCTCATCGACGAGGCGCAGATGCTCGAGACCCGCGAGCTGATGGAGGAGTTCCGCGGGCTTTTGAACCTCGAGGTGCCGGAGCGCAAGCTCATCTCCTTCGTGTTCTTCGGGCTGCCGGAGATCGAGAACAACCTCAAGCTGGACCCGCCGCTCGCGCAGCGCGTGGCCATGCGCTACCGGCTCGAGCCGTTCACCGCCGAGAGCACCGACGAGTACATCCGCCACCGGCTGCGGCTCGCCGGCTGCCCGCGGATGCCGTTCACCGAAGAGGCCGTGGCGGCCATCCACCGGCTCTCCGGCGGCACCCCGCGCGTCATCAACACCCTGTGCGACAACGCGCTGTTCGAGGCGTTCCTCGCGCGCACGCCGGACATCGACGCGGAGCTGATGGCCCAGATCGGCGACAACCTCGGGCTCATCCCCAACCGCGAGGCGCTGGTCCCCCCGACGGCTCCGGTTGCCGCGGCTTCGGGTGCCGCGGCTTCGGTAGGTACGGCTTCGGTGAGCACGGCCGCGGCGGCGCTGCAGAGCGCGGCGGCGGAAGGCGTGACGGACGCTGCTGCAGAGGCCGGCCAGGCGGGCAAGAGCCCGGCTCCCTCTCCGCGCAGGAGCGGAGGGCGAATCGACCTGGCCGAAATCGATCGGTATCTCGAGGGCTTGGGTAAGCTCTCGACGTGACGCAGCGACACAGGCGCGGCCCCTTCCGGGCGCTCCTGGCGGTCTGCCTCGTTCTGACCGCACTCATCCTCGCGCTCAGGACCGAGGAGGCCGCCGAGGGCGCGTGCGCGGCCGCGCGGCGTCACCTCCCTGCGGTGTTGGGGCTCGACGTCGGCATCGGCCGCTGCGAGCTCGATCCGTTGACGCAGACGGTGCGGTTGCACGGGGTGTCGCTCTTCGAGCCGGGCGCGGAGACGCCGCTCGTCGCTGCCGATCGCGCGGAGGTCTCGTTCGGAAGCCTGCGGCCGCTGACGCGCGTGGTGGAGCTGGACGGCGTGGAGCTGGTGCGGCCTCGGGTGACGCTCGACCTGTCGAAGCCAGGGAAGGGCGGCGAGGGCAACTGCAGCCTCGAGCCTCTGCGGCGGCTGGACATCGCGCGGCTCTCGATCCGCAACGCGGAGGTGCGGCTGGTGCTGCCCGAGGGCCGCGGCGTGGAGCTGCTCGACGGCGAGGTGACGTGGAAGCGGCGGCGCGGGCGCGCGGAGATCCACGTGCAGGCCACGCGCGGCGGCTTCGTGGCGAGGCCGGGCGTGGAGCTGGAGCTGGCCACGCTGTCGGTCGATGCGCGCTTCGATCCGGCGAACGAGCGGGTGGAGGTCACGCAGGCGGAGCTCGAGCTGGAGGGCTTCTCGCTCACCGGCGCGGGCGACGTGCGGCGCCTGTGCGAGCCGGAGCTGGCACTGGAGGCGGGCGCGTTCGTGCCGGTGCAGACGGTGGCGCGCGTGGCGGGCTTCGACGACGTCGGCGCGACGGATGGACACCTGTGGGCGCGGCTGTCGGTGACGGGCGAGGCGGTGCGGCCGGAGGTCGGCTTCGAGCTCGCGGGCTCGGAGGTGCGGCTCGGGCGCTATGTGCCGGGGACCTTCGACGTGCGCGGGCAGCTCGCGGGCGACACGGTGCGCATCGACGCGCTGCAGACGGGGGTCGGCGCGGGGAGCGTCAGCGCCGAGGGACAGCTGCGGCTCGTGGATGGCTTGCCGTTGACGCTGAGGGCCGAGGCGGATCGCGCGGAGCTGGGGCCGGCGCTCGCGCGCGCGGGGCTCACCGGGGCGTGGGTGAACTTCCCGGCCACGGGCCGCGCGAAGATCGCAGGGACGCTGCTCCCCGCGCCGCAGCTCAGCGGTGACTTCGATCTGGAAGCGGGCCGCTTCGTGCTCGCGACGCAGTCGTACGAACGGCCGCACGACGAGGACCGGGTGCTGCTCACCTTCGCCGGTGCGCGCGCACAGGGAGAGCTGCACGTGCTGCCGGACCGGGTGGAGCTGGAGGGCGTGCACCTCGACACCGGCAAGTCCTCCGCGGTGGCGAACGTCACGCTGAACTACGACACGCAGAAGGGCCTGCTGGTTCGCGGCGAGTCGCCGGAGATTGACCTCGCGGAGTTCGGTCACATCGCGGGCATCCACTGGCGCGGCAAGGCGTCCGGCACCTATCTCGTCTCCGGGCCGTACACCGACGTGACAGCGGTGGGACAGCTCGCGGTGCGCGACTTCGAGATGTGGCTCTTCGCGCTGGGGCAGGTGCAGGGACGCATCGAGTACCGCGGTGACACGCTCGGCTTCGTCAACGTCTCCGGTCAGAAGGGGAAGCTGCCCTTCACCGGCAGCGGCCAGCTGGTGTTCGAGGACGCGGGCGTGCGGTCGCGGGCGACGGCGTACGTGCTCAACGGCCCGATGTCGGACCTGGTGGACGCGCTCGCGCCGATGCACCCGAACATGGACCACTTCCAGGACGGCACGCTCACCGGCGAGGTGGCGGGGGTGGTGGAGATCGACGCGCCGCCGGACGCGTTTGCGGGCAAGGTCGATCTGCAGGTCGCGAACACGCGCTACTTCGATCGCGGGCTCGGCGATGCGCGGGTGGTGCTCCGCTTCGTGGACGGCGATCGCATGGTGCTCGATCCCACTGTGTTCACCGGACCGCTGGGGAAGACGGAGGTCGCGGGGACGTGGCACTTCGACGGGCCGCTGGACTACCGCTTCCGGATGGACGGCAGCCTCGCGGAGGCGTTCGGCGCGGAGAGCGCGAAGGAACTGGAGCTCGACGGGAAGCTGCAGGTGCGCGGGACGGTGGGTGGCGACACCGACGTGTGGACGGTCGATGCGTGGGTGACCTCACCGGACGTGAGGCTCGGCGGGAGGAGCCTCGGGCGCAGTCACCTCGAGACGAGGCTGCAGGGCCGCGACCTCCAGGTGTGGGGCGCGCCGTTCGCCGGTTCGACCGCGAAGCTGGAGATGACGGTGCGCGAGCCCTATCCGTGGAAGCTCGCCACGCAGTTCTCGCTGCCGGAGATCCGCACGCTGCTCCCCGAGGCGATGGCGAAGAACGGCGTCACCGGCCAGCTCACCGGCGCGGTGGAGGCGAAGGGCGATCTCGAGGACGGCAAGAAGCTCGAGGGCCGCGCGCGCGTGGAGCGCCTGTCTCTGTCGCGCGGAGACTTCACGGCGGTGAACGAGGAGCCGGTGGTGCTCGCGTACAAGGGCGGCAGGCTCGACGTGGAGAGCTTCGCCTTCCGCGGGCCGAACACGCGGCTGACGGTGTCGGGCAGCGCGGGACCGAAGGCGCTCGATCTGCGGCTGCTTGGCAACGCGGACGTGCGGCTGGTGGAGTCGTTCGTTCCCCATTTCGAGCGCACCGCGGGAAGGCTGGAGGTCAGCGCGGTCAGCGGCGGCACCTTCGAGGCGCCCACGCTGGCGGGCTCGGCGACCTTGAGCGACGTGCGCTTCGGGATGCGGGACCTGCCGGTGTCGGTGCGCGCGCTCTCCGGCCGGGTGGACTTCTCGGAAAAGCGGATCGTCGCGCAGAGCGTGCGCGGGGCGCTGAACGACGGACGGGTCGACGTCGAAGCGGACGTGCGGCTGGACAAGGGCTTCGCGCCGAAGGACCTGCAGGTCCGCGCGCTGCTCGACGAGGTGAGCTACCGGGTGACGGAGACCCTTCCGGTGACGGTGTCCGGTGAGCTGAACCTCGCGGGGAAGCCGGAGAGCCTCACGCTGCAGGGGAACATGGACATCCTGCGGCTGCGCTACGACCAGCCGCTGGTGATCGAAGACCTGCTCAACGAGTTCCGATCAGGACGCGTGGGCGGCACCGCGGCGGGCGCGGCGGGAGAGGTCCGCAAGGAGTGGCTCTTCTACGACCTGCTGGTGAAGGCGAGCGGCGACGTGCGCGTGGACAACAACCTCGCGCGCGCGCGGCTGAAGGGCGACGTGCGGCTGACCGGGAGCAACCTGCGGCCGGGGCTGCTGGGCATGCTCGAGGCGCACGAGGGCGGCGAGCTCTTCTTCCGCGGCAACACCTTCCAGGTGGGCCAGGCGATCGTCGAGTTCAAGGACCGGCGCGAGATCGATCCCGTGTTCGACCTCCACGCGCAGAGCCAGGTGCGCGAGTACCTCGTGTCGCTGCACGCGTTCGGACGGGTGAAGGATCCGCAGCTCGTGCTCAGCGCCGATCCGGAGCTGCAGGAGGCGGACGTGCTGTCGCTGCTCACGTTGGGCGTGACCTCGCGCGACCGCAGCGACGCGATGAGCACTGCCGCGGCGATGGGCGCGGCAGAAGCGCTCTTCAGCGCGTCCGGGCTCGACCGGCAGGTGCAGCGCTTCCTGCCGCGCAACCCGCTGCTGCGCGACCTCTCCTTCCACATCTCCAGCACCTACAACGAGGCCTCCGGCGGCGTGGAGCCCACCGCGCACTTCGAGACGCGCCTGCTCGCGTTGCCGCTGGAGTTGGCGATGACGCAGCCGGTGGTGACGACCCGCGGCACGCGCGCGCGGCTGGAGTACCGCTTCGACGAGCGGCTCTCCGGCCAGCTGCAGTGGGACGACGACCGCAACGAGAGCCTTCCGAACTTCGGCCTCGATTTGAAGCTGCGCTGGGAGGTGAAGTAGATGCGCCTCCCGTCGTTGCCTCTTCCGGTGCTCGTGGTCCTGGCGCTCGTGTGCGGCCTCGCGCCGTTCGACGCGCGCGCGGAGGAGCCTCGCCCGGTGGTGGTGGGCATCGAGCTGCACCTGCCGCCGGACGCGGACGCCACCGGGATCAGCGACAAGGTGGTGGTGAAGCGCGGCGCGCCGCTGTCGCGGACGCAGGTGCGACGGTCGGTGGAGCTGCTCTTCGCCACGCTTCGCTTCAGCGACGTGGTGGTGCGGCAGGTGCCCGCGCCCGGTGGCGTGCGGGTCATCTTCGAGCTCACGCCGAGGCGGCGGCTGGCGGCGGTGGAGGTGGACGGCGAACGCGCGCTGACCGAAGCGGAGCTCATCCCCGCGTCGCGTCTGCTGGAGGCGGAGGACCTCTATCCGGAGCTGCTCGACGAGGCGGCGGAGCGGGTGCGCGCTCTCTACGGCCGGCGTGGCTGGCGCGAGGCCACGGTGTCGGTGGAGGTGCACGACGACGAGCGCGGGGCGGTGGCGCTGATCCTTGTGGAGGAGGGCGAGCCCACGCACGTGACCGGCGTGACGGTGAGCGGGAACCCGGGCCTTCCGCTCTCGCGCGTCCTCTCGACGCTGGGCGTCGCGCCCGGTGAGGTGCTCGATCAGGAGCGGCTCTCCGAGGGCACGAACCGGCTGCGCGCGCTCTACCGGGAGGAGGGCTTCTACCGCGCGCGGGTGGGCAGGGCAGAGGTGGTGGAGGAGGGCGAAGGTCGCGCGAGCGTGGCGGTGCCGGCGATGGCGGGTCCCCGCTACACCTTCGCGTTCGAGGGCAACGAGGCCTTCCCCGACAAGCTCCTGCACTCGCTCATCGGCTGGGACGGGACCGAGGCGTTGGATGCGGCGGCGACCGACCGGATGGCCCAGCGGCTCGCGAGCTTCTACCGCTACCGCGGCTACCACGACGTGAAGGTGTCGGTGCGCGAGGTGCGGACGCCGAGCCAGTCGCGCGCGCGGCTCGTGTTCCGCTTCACCGAGGGCAAGCCGCTGTGGGTGCGCGAGGTTCGCTTCGAGGGCAACGAGGCGCTCACCACCGATCAGCTGCGCGCGATCCTCGCCGACCAGGTGCGCACCCGTGAGCCGCAGCCGCGCGGCGAGGTGCCGCCGCGGATCGATCCGCTCGCCACCCAGGGCCGCGCGCCGGGTGGACAACGTGCGCCGTCTCCGCGTCCGGAGCCGCTGCGGGTCTACGTCCAGGATGCGTACGCCGAAGCCGCACGGGTGATGCGGGACGCCTACCGCGAGCGAGGCTACCTCTCGGCGGACGTGCAGGTGGAGGGGCCGACGATCTTCAGCGACCGCACCGCCGAGGCCGCGTTCCGGGTGAAGGAGGGCCCGCAGGCGATCGTCCGCGACATCCGCTACGCCGGGCTGCCGGACGGCTTCGATCCGCGCCGCTATCCGGTGCTGAAGGTGGGCGATCCGTTCCGCTTCAGCGGCGTGGAGGAGACCCTGCGCGAGCTGTCGCGAGGCCTCGGGCGGAGCGGCTACCTCTTTGCGCGCGTGGAAGGCGAGAGCAGCGTGTCGAAGGAGGGCACCGACGCGTTCGTCACGCTGAAGGTGGAGCACGGGCCGCGGGTGCGGGTGGGGAAGATCGTCGTCAATGGGACCGACCGCACGCAGGAGAGCATGGTGCGCGCGAACCTCGTTATGCGGCAGGGCGGCGTGCTCGATCCGGAGGCGCTCTTCGAGTCGCAGCGCAACCTCGTGCGGCTCGGCGTCTTCCGCAACGTGGCGGTGCGCCTGATGCGGCCGGACGAGGTGGAGGAGTCGAAGGACGTGCTGGTGGACGTGCGCGAGCGGCCGAGGCTCGCGGGCGAGGTGGGCGGCGGCTACTCGCTCGTCGATGGCGTGCGCGCGGTGGGGGACTTCGCCTATCCGAACCTCGGCGGCCGCGGCACGAGCCTCTCCGGACGGCTGAAGGTGAACTACGTGGGCTCGAGCGCGCTGGTGGCCTCGGGCGTGATCGACGCGCCGGACGGCGTGCTCGACGGCATCGACTTCCGCGGCAACATGGCGCTCGCGCAGCCGCGCATCTGGAACTGGTATCCGGCAAAGGTCGGCACCCGGCTGGACCTCGTCGGCGAGCGCGTGCACCGCCCGGCGTTCACCTTTCTTCGCTATGCCGCGGTGGCGGGCGTGGACTGGGCCGCGCGCGACTGGCTGAACCTCGCGGTGCAGTACGAGATCGAGCACGACCGGGTACGACTCTCACCCACCGCGAACGACCTGCTGCGCTTGCGGCGGAGCGACCTCGAGCGGGTGCGCTTCGGGCACGGCAACTTCAGCCTCTGGTCGGTGCGGCCCTCCTTCACGCTCGACTTCCGCGACGACTTCGCCCGGCCTACCAAGGGCTTCCTCTTCAGCGGCGTCTCCGAGTTCACCCGCGATCTCGGCGCGGAGGAGATCCTCCCTTCGGGCGAGCCCGAGGACTTCCGCATCAACACGCTGAAGCTCTCCGGCAACGCGACCGGCTACATCCCCCTCTCGCAGCGGGTGGTGTTCGCGCTCAGCGCACGCGCAGGGAAGATCTTCCACCTCGAGGAGGGCTCGCGGACGATCGCGCCTCGGCGCTTCTATCTGGGCGGCACCTCGTCGATGCGCGGCTTCCGCGAGGACGGGATGATCCCCGAGGACCGCCGCGCGGCGCTGCGGGAGGACATTGGCGCGTGCGTGGGGATCCTCCTCCCGGAAGGCTGCAGCGCGGAGGCTGAGCACCTGCTCGCGGGCAACGAACTGCCGAGCGAAGGCGGCGAGCTCTACACGCTGGGCAAGGCGGAGCTGCGCTTCCCGCTCTTCGGCGCGCTCGATGCGGGCATCTTCGTGGAGGCGGGCAACCTCTGGCTCCGTCCCGAGTTCTTCGACCCGCTGCGGCTCCGCTACGTGGGCGGCGCGGGCGTGCGCTACGGAACGCCCATTGGTCCGGTGGCGCTGGACCTCGGCGTGAACCTCCTGCCCGATCCCTACGTGAACGAGCAGCGCGCGAACCTGCACTTCAGCATCGGCCTCTTCTAGGTGGCTGCGTCCGGCGGCGCGATTGCCTGGCGCAGCCTCGGCGAGAGTTCCGCTGGCTCGTTGAGCTTGCGCGCCTGGGCGAGCAGCAGCGCCTGGCTCCGCACCGGCGTTCCTTCGGTGGGGACGCGCACGTAGGTCCCGTCCCGTTGCAGCCTGCGCGCCTTCACGTTGTCGCGCAGGGACATCAGCACCGCCTCGTCGAGGATGCGCGCGCGCAGGATCGGATCTTCGACCGGGAACATGACCTCGATGCGGCGGAGGAAGTTGCGCGGCATCCAGTCCGCGCTGGAGAGGAACACGTCCGGGTTCTCCGCGCCGAAGGCGAAGACGCGGCTGTGCTCGAGGAAGCGGTCCACGACGCTCGTCACGCGGATGTTGTCGCTCACGCCCGGGACGCCCGGCCGCAGACAGCAGATGCCGCGCACCACCAGATCGATCTGCACGCCCGCCTGGCTCGCCGCGTAAAGCGCGCGGATCGTCGTCGCGTCCACCAGCGAGTTCATCTTCGCGAGAATGCGCGCCGGCTCTCCCTTCTTCGCCCGCTCCGCCTCGCGCGAGATGAGCGCGAGCACCTTCTCCTGCAGCTTCATCGGCGCCACCGCGAGCCGCCGCCAGCTCGGCGGGACGGAGTAGCCGGTGAGCAGGTTGAAGAGCATCGTCGCGTCGTCCGCGAGTTCCGGCCGCGCGGTGAAGAGCGACACGTCGGTGTAGAGGCGCGCGGTGTTCGGGTTGTAGTTGCCGGTGCCGAGGTGCACGTAGCGCCGGATGCCGCCGCCCTCCTTGCGCACCACCAGCGCGACCTTGCAGTGCGTCTTCAGCCCGATGAGCCCGTACACCACGTGGACGCCGTTCTCCTCGAGGCGGCGCGCCCACGCGATGTTGTTTGCCTCGTCGAGCCGCGCCTTGATCTCCACCAGCACCGCGACCTGCTTGCCGTTCTCCACCGCGCGCGAGAGGGCTCTGGGGATCGGGCTGTCGCCGCTGGTCCGATAGAGCGTCTGCTTGATGGCGAGGACGTTCGGATCCTCGGCCGCCTCTTCGATGAAGCGGACCACCGGATCGAACGACTCGTAGGGGTGGTGCAGGAGGATGTCGCGCTCGCCCACCGCCTGGATGATCGAGTCCACCTCTCGCAGCGCCGGCGGCAGCGCGGGCACGAAGGGCTCCACCCGCAGCTCCGGCCGCCGGTCGTAGTCGCCGAGCGCGGTGAGGTCCTGCAGCTGCAGCGGGCCCTTCACCCGGTACACGTCGCGCGGCGTGACCTCGATGGCGGTGATGAGGTCGGTCTCGATCTGCGCGCTCGCGCCCGCGTCCAGCTCCAGCCGCACCGCGTTGCCGCGATCCCGCCGCCGCAGTTCCTCCTGCACGGAGAAGAGCAGGTCCTCCGACTCCTCCTCGTCCACGTTGAGGTCCCAGTTGCGCGTGACGCGGAACACCGTCACTCCATCCACCGTGTAGCCGGGGAAGAGTTCGCCCACGTGCAGCGCGATGAGATCTTCGAGGAGGATCAGCCGCTTGCCGTCCGTGCCCGTGCCCGCGTTGGCGGGCGCGGGGATGGGCACCAGCCGCGGCAGCACACTCGGCACCTGCACCACCGCGAGCGCCGTCTCCCGCAGCGGACGCCGCTTGCGCTTCGCCTGCCGGCGCAGGGTCACCGCGAGGTTCAGCGACTTGCTGCGCAGGTGCGGAAAGGGCCGTGCCGGATCGACAGCCAGCGGGGTGAGCGCGGGGAAGACCTGCGTCTGGAAGCACGTCTTCGCCGCCGCGCGTTGCGAGGCATCCAGTTCGTCGCGCGAGAGCAGGTGCAGTCCCTGTTCGGCGAGCTTCGGCGCGAGGTCGTCCCGCCACAATGCGTAGAGCTCGTCGATCATCGCGTGGGCCTGCTCGCTGATGGCGATGAGCTGGGCCTCGGGGAGCATCCCGTCCGGGCCGGTCTCCGCCACGCCGCTGGCGCGCTGCTGCTGCAGGCCGGCGACGCGGACCATGAAGAACTCGTCGAGGTTGCTGGAGACGATGGCGAGGAACTTCAGCCGTTCGAGCAGGGGCAGCGTGGCGTCCGCGGCGTCGCGCAGCACGCGGTCGTTGAAGGCGAGCCACGAGAGCTCACGGTTGATGAAGAGCTGCGGGTCCTGGAAGTCACCGGGTGCCGTCGCGCCGCCGACCATATGGACGGGAAGTTAGGACGCCCGCGGCCGCTGCGCTCGTATCGCTTCGGTGTCGCGCGCGTGACGCGGGGGCGACGGCCGTTCGCAGACGGGTGAACGCGCCGTCACGTTCACCGGTGGAAGGTCCGCGCTCCTGACGAAGGCGTGGATAGAGTCCGCGCGCCCATGCCCCGAACCGCGCCCCCGCCCGTGCTCGCCGCGATCGACGTGGGCACCAACGCCGTCCGTCTCGAGCTCGCGCGCGCCGAGGGCGACGGCTCCCTGGAGACGATTCACCAGGAGCGCGATCCCATCCGGCCCGGCGAAGGCGTCTTCAGCACCGGCTCCATCCCCGACGAGGTCGCCGACCGGCTGGTGCTCACGCTGCGCCGCTACGCGCTGCTCTGCCGCCGCTACAAGGCGCAGGTGCGGGCGGTGGCCACGGCCGCGCTGCGCGACGCGGCGAACCGGGAGGAGATCGTCCGGCGCGCGCGCACCGAGGCGGGCCTGGAGCTGGAGGTCGTCAGCGGTCTGGAAGAGGCACGGCTCATCTGTCTCGGCGTGCTCCACCGGAAGCCGAAGGACGCGCGCTCGCTGCTCATCGACATCGGCGGCGGCTCGACGGAGGTCATCAGCGCGCAGGGCGAGACGCCGCTGGAGCTGTGGAGCCTGCCGCTGGGCGCGGTGCGGTTGACGGAGCTCTTCGGCACCGGGGGCGCGGTGAACCCGGCAAAGGCGCGGCTGCTGCGCGGGCACTGCGCCGAGGTGCTGCGGCGTCACCTGCCGAAGCGTCCGGCACGCGCGCCGAAGGTGGCGCTCGGCTCTTCGGGGACGATCAACGCGCTGATCGGCTACGTGGCGGAGGAGGGGACGGGCCACGCGACGCTGCGGCAGCTCACCCGCGCGGTGGACGCGCTCGCCCTCATGCCCGCGGCGCAGCGGCGCAAGCACTTCGATCCGCGGCGGGCGGAGATCATCGTCGCCGGTGCAGTGATCCTCGAGCAGGTGGCGAAGCACCTCGGCTGCGAGAGCGTGTCGGGGGTGAACCGAGGCCTGCGCGACGGGATCCTCGTGGACCTCCTCCACCGGCTCGACGCGGACTGGAAGAACCCGAGCCTCACCGAAGCCGCGCTCGCACTCGGCCGCAAGTTCCACTTCGACGAGGCGCACTGCACCCACGTGGCGGGCCTCGCGCTGGAGCTGTTCGACGACCTCGAGCCGCTGCACGAGCTGCCCTCGTCCGCGCGCGCGTTCCTCGAGGTGGCGGCGCTGCTGCACGACGTAGGCAACGCGGTGAGCCACGACCGTCACCACAAGCACACGTACTACCTCATCCACCACGCGGACATCGCGGGACTCAGCGACGGCGAGCGCGAGCTGGTGGCGCTGGTGGCGCGCTACCACCGACGATCACCACCGGATCCATCCCACGCGGGGATGGCGGGGCTGGGAGCGGTGGAGGCGCGCGCGGTGCGGCGGCTGGCGACGATCCTCCGGCTGGCGAACGCGCTCGACCGCAGCCACATGCAGACGGTTCGTCGCGTGAAGGCCAGGCGCGGGCGCGAGGCGGTGACGCTGCTCTTGCGCGCGCGGGGGCCGGTGGACCTCGAGCAGTGGAGCGTGGAGCGCGAGGCGGAGAACTTCCGCCGCGTCTTCGGCAAGCGGCTGGAGTGCGCGGTGGAGGGGTAGGACCTCCACGCGCGCCGGAGACGACGACTACGGCGCCTGCGCGGGCGTGGGCACCGGCGGCTGCGGGACGGCCTCCGCCGGCGCATCCCACTTGAAGACCTTCGCGGCGCGGACGGGCTCGGGGAGCCACGGATCGAGCTTGCCCCACGCCCACAGCCCCACCAGCGCGAGCAACGCGGCCGCGACGACCCACGGCAGCCAGGGCCGCTTCGCCTCCGCGTAGGGATCGTGGAGGTCGCGCGAGGCGCCCTCGGGAAGCTTCGCCATCAGCGTCAGCGAACGACCGAGCGGCACGTTCACCCGCGCCATGGCGTTCACCGCCCACCCGTTCGCATCGAGCAGCGGCCCGAGGTTCCGCTGCCGGAGCTTCAGCCAGGCGATGAGCATCGACGGGCCGGAGATGACGAGCAGCATCGCCACCAGGCCGACCGGCATCCAGATGCCGAGCCCGAAGAAGGAGGTGAGCAGGGCGCCCAGTGCCGCGGTGAGGCCGCCGACCGCCACGCCGAGGGCCGCCACCACGCCCACGTCGAAGGGCTTGCGCGCAGGTGCCGCCGCAGCGCCCGCCGCTGCAGGTGCCGCCGCCGCGAGCGGAGAGGCCGCCGAGGTGGACGAGCCCTCCGCCGCCTCGAAAGCCTCCAGCGCGCCGCCGGTGAGCTTCTTCTCGCTCGCCGCTTCCTTCTCCGCCGCGCGCCGCGCCACCTGCTCCTCGATGAAGCGGATGAGCTTCTTGTAGGGCGCCCAGAAGGCCTGCCGCACGCTGATCGGCGCGTCCACGATCCGGATGACGGTTGCGTCCCACTCGTTGCCGGCGCGGTCGCGGAAGAGCCCGTTGCGGCCGACCATGAGGTTGTCCGAGTCACCGTCGGTGACCGCGGCGACGATGGTCATCTTCTGGCCGGTCGAGCGGCGCACGCACTCGCAATAGGCGAGGTACGAGCGCGCGAGCCCCGCGGTGGTGACGTGCGTGCCCACGTTCTCCACCACCATGCACAGCTCGCAGCTGCGGCGGTCGAGGAAGAGCGTGCCGGCCTGGAACATGGCGCGCCGCTTGCGCCCGTAGAAGTCGCGGAAGCTGACGAAGTTGTTCGTGAAGTCGAACAGGTGCCGCACCGAGGCCACCAGCCGCTCCAGCGACTCCAGCGCGCGCTCCTGCGGCGCCAATGCGGCGTCCTGCGCGATGAGCGCCTCGATCCGCGCCCGCGTGTCTCCTCGGACGAGCGCCTCCACCTTCTCCCGCCCGAGCGCCTCGACCTTCGCGCCGGCCTTCGCGCCCAGCCACGTCTCCCACGCGCCGAACGCCGCGCGCACCCGCTTCCACTCCGCGTAGCTCAGCGTCTCCGGCGCGCTCTTCGCCCCGAGCAGCGGCCGCGCAATCTCCTCCGCGAAGCGCGCGGTGCGATCCGCCCAGGCCGGGTTCACCGCCTCGAGCAGCGGCAGCGCCGCGCCCTGACGCACCTGCGCCAGCGGGAAGTCCGAAAGCTCCCGCGCGTCCGCGCTGATCCGTCCCAGCGCCACCGGGGCGTAGTCCTTCTCGTCGCGGTTGAGCAGCGCGGTGGCGCGCGGATCGAAGGCACCCACCCGCGTACGGGCGAAGAAGTCGTCGATCTTCGGCTCCAGCTCGCGCAAGAGCGTCCACGCCACCGCCGTCCCGCCGCCGAGCACGTGCACGCCGTCCGCGTCTCCCGCGCGCTGCCAGCCGAGGAACGCCTGCGCCTCGGTGAAGAACGCGTCGAGCGTGGCCTTGCCCACGCCCATCTTCCCGCTGAGATCCTTCTCGCCGCCCATCGCGCCGATGATCAGCGCCACGTCGTCGCGCAGCGCCGCACCGCCGGAGCCTGCCTCGGCGCTCTGCGGGGTGATGATCCCGTCGCCGTTGAACGGCCGCTGGTGGAAGGCCGCGCGCGCCGAGGCCGCATCCGCCGGCGTGAGCCCGGTGGCGTCCGGCTTGCCCAGCGACTCGAGCGCCGCCTGGGCCGCGTCCCGCATGGCCTTGCCGTCGGGAGTGGTGACGTCGATGCCGTCGAGCGGCAGCGCCTCGAGCCCGGCCACCAGATCCGCCGGCCGCTTCACCAGCGGACGGAGGAACCGCACCAGCGCCACGATGTCGCCCACGCGGATGCGGCCGTCGCCGTCCATGTCGAAGAGCTGGAGCGCGCGCCGGTCGAACTCCAGCCCGTTGGTGGGACAGGCCAGCGCCACCCACAGCTTCGGATCCAGCGCGTCGAGCGCGAGCAGCTCCTCGCCGGTGTCGATCCGCACCTGATCGACACCGCCCGCGCGAAAGAACCGCCACCTGCTGATCGGCGTCGTGGCCATGTACCCCTCCGTTGACTGACTGCGGTGCAGCGAAAACTAGAACGTCGTCTCGACGCCGATGGAGAGGATGGTGTCCGTCGGCACGCGGCCCTCGGCGGGCGCGCTGTCGTGCTTGATCTGGAAGCCCACCGACATCGCCACCGAGTCCGTCATCCGCGCGTTGAGCCGCGTGAGGGACGACACGAGCACCCGCGAGTCGCCGAGGATGTTCAGCAGCACTTCCGCCTCCTCGACGAAGGTGACGTACTGGTTCAGCGCGTACTGGAAGCCGATACCGAGCTTCGGCGCCACGAGGTTCACGTCCTCGATGTCCAGCGGCACCGGGTAGTACTGGTAGCGCGACTCGTACTGGTACCGGACCGCGAGATCCGTGCGCAGCAGGAGCTTGAGCAGGTCGCCCTCCTTGCGCTCGAGCCAGGTGATCGCCGCGCCGCCCTCGCCGAGCGCGCGGTACTCGATGCTCTTCACGTGGTCCGTCTCGGCGCCGCCGAGCACGTACGCCGCAGCAATGTGCGTGAAGCGGCGATCACCCCGGACCTGCCCCAACGCGTTGAGCGCCACCACCGTCGCCTCGTCGCCCTCGCCGAGCCGGCTCTGGCCGTAGGCGCCGGCCACGCGCACGGCGAAGACCCAGTTCTCGGTGCGGCGGCTGGCGGTGCCGGTGCCGCTGAGCGTGAGCGTCTGCGCGTTGCCGGTGATGGAGATGAGGCTCAGGCCCGCGGTGCCGGCCCAGACGGCGGCGGAGGGACCGGCGGCGATCGGCGCGGGACCGGGCGCGTCTGGCGGCGTCTGACCCTTCGTGTCGGCGGCGGCGTTCGCGCCCGCGGTGAGGGAACGCGCGAGCTCCTCGGCGGCACGGGCGGAGCGCTCGGCGGCCTCGGCGGCGCGCTGGGCAGCTTCGGCGGCAC
>JAFAFL010000021.1 GCA_023423535.1 Pseudomonadota bacterium | reverse complement strand
GCTGTGTAGCGGTCCGGCGGCGGCGTGTAGCGGTCCGGCGGCGGCGTGTAGCGGTCCGGCGGCGCTGTGAAGCGGTCCGGCGGCGCTGTGAAGCGGTCCGGCGGCGCTGTGAAGGAGTCCGGCGGCGCTGGGACGGAGTCCGGCGGCGCCGTGTAGCGGTCTCTCGCATCACGCGGGCCGGCGGACGTGGTGGCCCCGCGCTGACCGGTCGTGCAGGCGTGCCTGTCCCGCCGGAGCGGTTGCCCGCCGATTCCTGAAAGCCGCGCGCGTGCGCACTGCTGAAGCATGAGGATCACGCTGGAGGGGGATCACTCGCTGGTCGTGACGGAGATCGGCGAGCCGGGGATGGAGGTGGAGACCGCGCCGCAGGTGCACGCGCACTTCACCTCGTTCGAGATGTTCGCCACATCGGTCGGGCTCTGCACCGCGTCGGTGCTCGCGGCGTATGGCGAGCAGCTGGACGTGGAGACCGAGGGCCTCGCGGTGAGGGTGCGCTGGACGGTGGCGGAGAAGCCCCGGCGCATCGGCGAGCTCTCGCTCGACTTCGCCTGGCCGGAGCTGCCGGCGTCTCGACGCCGCGCCGCGGAACGTGCCGCCGCGCACTGCCCGCTGCACAAGACGCTGGAGAACCCGCCGAAGCTCGTGACGCGCGTGCATGCAGGCGAAGAGGCGGCGGCGCTGCTCGCCGAGGTGCCGCAACCGTCCGAGCACGGGCATGGGCATGGGCACGAGGATCGCGCGCACGGCCACCGCCACGATCGCGAGGAACACGCGCAAGGCCACGGCCACAGCCACGGCCACTGAACGGCTACCGCCCGGCTGCCCGGCCGCCCTCGACGCGGGCTGGCGGCTCCGCGATGCGTGGCGCCGCGCGCGTCCACACGTTTCCGAACGGGAGGGACTGCACATGGAATGGGTTGGAATTCTGGGAGTGCTGCTGGTGCTGGCGCTGGTCTTCGGCTTCTACCTGGGCGTGCCGATGAAGTGGGGCAAGCACAAGGACGGGCGCGCGCTGAACGCGGGCCACCGGAACAGTCTCCGCAAGCGTGAGCGCCAGGAGGTCTAGCTAGAACTTCGCCAGCAGGCGTGCGCCGCCGGTGAGCACGTCCGCCGGCCGCACGTTCCTGCCTCGCAAGAGCGACTGATCGCGCACGCTGACGTAGAGCTGCAGCGGCAGGCCCACGCGGACGAGGCTGAGGTTCGCGGTGGCCCGGAGGATGTTCTTGAAGCCCGGCCGCCAGTACTTCTCGCGGTCCCAGTCCCACAGCGGGCTGTCGCTCCGCCAGTCGCTCTGGAAGGTGCGGATGTGCGACCAGGAGAGGGCGAGCGAGAGCAGCGGGGGCACGTCGCCGTTCGCCGCCGGCGCGGTCTTGTAGATGAGCCCGCGCGCGGTGGGGCCGGCGATGAGCGCGGCCTCGAGCGTGAGGTTCGAGCCGAGCCAGTCGCCGGGATCGAGCACGTAGGTGTCGCCGACGTACGGCGCGTAGTTCATCAGCAGCGGGTTCTTCTCACCGCGTGGCGTCTCGTAACGGCGGGGCCGGAAGAACGAATAGAAGAGGTCGCCGGTCAGGTGCAGACGGTCCACGCCGGCGCGGTCCGTCCAGAGGCTGCGTGAAGCCGCCGCGTGCAGCTCCGCGTCTCCGTACGAGTGCAAGTCCCAGGTGGTGGTGCCGACCGAGACGACCTCCTCGCGATCCGGCGGGCGCCCGGTGGGGAGCGCGACCTGCAGCGCCAGCGTCGCCTTCAGGCCCGCGCGCTCGAGCAGCGAGAACTGCGGCACCCGCCACCGCGCGCCGACGACCATGTCCGAGAGCACGTACCTGTTGCCGACCCATTCGTCCGGCGGACGTCCCTGGCCCATGCTGCCGGCCCACGCCCAGAAGTCCTCCTCTGAGTACGCGCGCCCGAGCTGTGGCTGGTAGTCGCCGCTCTCCCAGCCGAGGTTCGTCGCCACCTGCGTGCGGAGGATGAAGGGGACGATCAGCGCGAGCGTGAGATCGTCGCGCAGGCCGTAGGCGAGCTGCGTCACCGCCGCCTGGAAGCGCACGTCCGGTCTCGCGGTGAGCACGCCCTGCAGTCCACCGCCGGGCTCGTAGCGCTGCTGCGAGGGGAGGAGGCTCTCGCGGCGGCCCTCGTTCGAGTACTGCGCGTCGAGCGAGGTGTCGAGGTACGAGACGTCGAGCACCCAGACACCGCGCGGGATCATCGTCGTCTCGGCGGCGTGCGCTGCAGGAGCGGTCAGCGCGAGCAGCAGGCCCGACACAAAAGCTCTGCAGCGCAGCTTCACGGCGCACCTCCCGCCGAGCCCTCGCCCAGCGTGAACGTCTCGAACTCGGACGTGGGCGCGGGCACCTGACCCATGGCCACGTGGTAGCGCAGCGTGGCGGGCTCGAAGACAGCGCTGTTCATGCTGTCGCGCACGTCCATCAGCGACGGGGTGCGGAGGATCGTCTGGGCACTCTCCGCATCGAGCGGACCTGCATTCCGCAAGGCCTCACCGAGCCGCGTCCAGGCCTGCACCGAGCGGTAGTACGCGTTGCTCCAGTAGCGCTGCGGCGCGATGCGCTGGCCGAGCACCTCGAGCCGGTACATGTCCTCGGTGTTCTTCCGGAAGTGCGCCGCGATGCGCAGGTCGTCCTCTCCGTTGCTCGCGAAGGGTCGCGCGTGCGGATCGAGGTTCTCTGCATCCGCTGCCTCCGGACCGAAGCTCACCGCGGTCCCATCCTTCGACACGTCCGAGTCCACCTCCACCGCTCGCAGCGCGCCCGCCCTGTCCGCGAAGAGGCAGGACCAGCCGGCGGCGTGCTGCGTCTCGGAGAGTTCGGTGACGCCACCGGCCGCGGTGTCCTTCCGCTCCAGCGCCCGCCGCAGCGCAATGCCGATGGGCCTCCCGCGCATGAGCAGCCGCGCGTTGTCGAGATCGCCGAGCTGATCGAGGAAGCGCGCGATGACGGAGTTGTCGAGCGAATCGGACGGATTGCACGCGCCCGCGAGCCCTGCCGCGTTCATTCCCGAGAAGCCCCAGACCATGCCCGCCCAGCCGACGACGACGAACGGCTTCTGACCCGGTTCGCTCGGGCGGTGTTCGAAGACGGCGCCGTGTTTGTGCGCGGTGTTCGCGTCGAGCAGCGCGAAGTTCTGCGCCAGCAGCGGGGCGCCGCTCTTCGAAGACGAACCGCGCACCGCAAAGGCGAGGCTGGGCGGCTGCGTGCGACCGGTGTCCGGCTCCGCGTTCGCCACGTCCCTCCGCGTGCGATCACCTGCCATGGCCAGGGTGATGCGCTCCTGCCGCATGAAGTTCGCGTGCACCGGAACGGAGGTGGAAAGCGCCTTGTCTCCCGCGCCGAGCACGAGCGTGAAGCTGCCCTCTGCTCGGGCCTTCTCGGTGAGCTCCGCGGACGGCGTGAAGCGAACCTCCAGCGCTGGCCGCTGCTGGGTTCCGTCGCCATCGAGCGTGATCTCGCGCAGCGCGACCTCCGCGCTCTCACGCGTGAACACGTGTGCGCCGACGATGAGCCGAAGGTGCTCCGGCGCCACGCCGTCCGAATCCTCGAGGACGAAGCGAAGCGCTGCGCCCGGCTCCACCTGCGCGAGCGCGGCGAAGGGAGACGGCTCCCACGGAGAGACCGTGCCTTCGCCCGACTCGTCGATCTCACCGTCTTCGTCGTTGTCGCGCCCGTCGGTCTCCGCGCCCTCCACGCTCACCGCGTGCAGTCGCGGCGCCTTCGCCAGCCCGATCGCCGCCGCGATCACGCGCACGGTGAGCACCGTGTCCGGGAAGGTGTTGAGCACGAGCACGTCGTCGTAGGGGAGGCCGGAGCCATCGGCGATGCCGCGCAGCTCCTCGCGGATCGCGGTGGGGATCTGCCGCTCGAGCTCCTTCGCCGAGTCGAGCAGCAGCTCTCGGGAGAAGGCCCCGTTCTGGTAGCGCGGCTTGCGGTACTCGGGGAGGACCGAGGCGATGCCCTCGTGTTCCCGGTTGAGGTAGGGCAGCAGCGTGTTGGTGAGGATCGTCGCGTGGAACGACCGGATCTTGCTGCGCAGCAGAGTGCCGTGCCGCAGGCCTCGCGCGTAGGCGTCGCCCTCGAGGATCAGGTGCTCGCGCGTGGGCGGCGGCTGCGCTTCACACGCGGAGAAGAGGAGGGCGCAGAGGAGGAGAGCCGCGGCGGGCGCACGACGCGTCGGGGGCATGGGCCGTTGCGGTAGCACCGTCGCGAAGCGCGCTGCAAGTCGGGGCCCGGCGAGCGCGGGCATTCTCGATCGCTGAGAAAGGCGCGCGGGTGCCCGCCTTGACTTGCGCGCGGCACATCGACGACATGCAGCGCATGACCCGACCCATGCTCAACGAGAAGGGACTGCCCCGCGACGAGGTGATGGCCCGCATGCGCCAGATGCGCGCCGAGGACGGCAAGTGGAAGGAGGGCCGGACCTGGAGCCTCGTGTACTTCGCGAACGAGGAGGTCAGCCGCCTCAACGCGGACGCCTACACCGAGTTCATGGCGGAGAACGGCCTGTCGCCGATGGCCTTCCCCAGCCTGCGCCGCTTCGAGAACGAGGTGGTGGGCATTGCCGCGTCGCTCTTCCACGGTGAGACCGCGGCGGGCTCGATGACCTCCGGAGGGACGGAGAGCATCATGATGGCGGTGAAGACGGCGCGGGACTGGGCGCGGGCGGAGCGCGGCATCGGCGAGCCGGAGATGATCATCCCGCAGTCGATCCACCCCGCGTTCATGAAGGCGGCGCACTACTTCTGCGTGAAGCCGGTGCTGGCGAAGCTCGGCGCCGACTTCCGCGTGGACGTGGAGGTCGTGCGCGGTCTGGTGAACGAGAACACGATCCTCGTCGTCGGCTCGGCGCCGGCCTATCCGCACGGCGTCGTCGATCCCATCCCCGAGCTCGCGGCGCTGGCGAAGGAGAAGTGGATCCTCTGCCACGTGGACGCGTGCCTCGGCGGGTTCCACCTGCCGTTCGCGGCGAGGCTCGGCGTGGAGGTGCCGCCGTTCGACTTCCGCGTGCCCGGCGTGACCTCGCTCTCCGCGGACCTCCACAAGTACGGCTTCGCGGCGAAGGGCGCCTCGGTGGTGCTCTACCGGGATCGCGAGCTGCGCCGTCACCAGTACTTCGCCTGGGCGGACTGGCCGGGCGGCCTCTTCGCCTCTCCGACGATGACCGGCACGCGTCCGGGCGGAGCGATCGCTGCTGCGTGGGCAATGCTTCAGCACCTCGGTGAGGAGGGTTACCTCTCGCTGCACCGGACGATCCTCGACACCGCTCAGAGGCTGCGCGAGGGCATCTGCGCGATCGACGGGCTCGAGCTGGTCGGAGATCCGAAGTTCGCCATCTTCGCCTTCGCCTCGAAGGACGTGGACGTGTACGCGCTGGGCGACGCGATGGAGGCGCGCGGGTGGAAGCTCGACCGTCAGCAGATGCCGCCCGCGCTGCACCTGATGGTGACGCCGGCACACGCAAAGATCGTCGAACCGTTCCTCGAGGATCTGCGCACCTGTGCCGCGGCGTTGAAGCGCGGTGAGCCTGCGCCGGATGGGACGGCGGCCATGTACGGGATGGCGGGCGCGGTGCCGGACCGGAGCGCGCTCGACTCGTTCCTCGTGGACTTCCTCGACGGGCTCTACGACCCCGAGGGATGAGCCCGCACGCGGCGGTCCAGACGCTCCTCATCGCCGCCGCGCCCGCGCTGATGATCGCGCTGGCGAGGCGCTACCGCGTCGCGAAGGCCATCGGTCCGGTGGTGCTCTGCTACGCGGGCGGGATCGTCTGCGCGAATGTGCCGTTCTTCCGCTTCGACGGCGACCTCAGCACCCGCGCGGCGGAGGTGGCGGTGCCGCTCGCGGTGCCGCTGCTCCTGCTGCCCACCCAGCTGCGCGTGTTCCGGAGCCAGGCGCGCAGCACGCTCTTCGCCTTTGCCCTGGCCTGCTTCGCCTCCGCGGCCAGCGCGCTCCTCGTGGGCACGGCGCTGGTGGGAGAGGTCCCTCGCGTGGAGGCCGTCGCCGGGATGCTGGTGGGCACGTACATCGGCGGGACGGTGAACCTCAACGCGATCGGCCTCGCGCTGCAGGTGCCGCGAGAGCTGCTGGTGGGCGTCAACGCCGCGGACATGGTGACGGGCGGGATCCTCCTCATGTTCCTCCTCACCGCCGCGCACCCGTTCCTGCGCCGGATCCTTCCGCCGCATCCGGAGAACGCGCTGTTGCCGGAGGGCGCCGCGCCTCATCCCGCCGACGAGGAGAGCGCGCAGGGTGAAGGGCCCCCGTGGCCGGGACTGCTCCCGTCGCTGGCGGCGCTGGGCGTTGGTGTGGTGATCGTCGCGGTGAGCGCGGGCGGGGTGCTGCTCGTCTTCGGGAAGCTGGAGACGGTGCCGGTGCTGCTGGCGCTGACGACGCTCGGGCTCGGGGCCTCGTTGATCCGTCCGCTGCGGGAGCTGCGCGCGGCGCCGGTGGTGGGCGAGTACGCGCTGTTCGCGTTCTGCTTCTCGGTGGGCGCGCTGGTGGACGTGAAGCTGCTGGTGGGCACGAGCCCGGCGCTGCTCGGCGTCACCACCGTGATCCTCCTGCTGGCGATGGCGCTGCACGTCGCGCTCGGGCGGCTCTTCCGCGTGGATGCGGACACGCTCCTCATCACCTCCACCGCCGCGATCTTCGGGCCGCCCTTCGTGCCCGCCGTCGCGCGCGCGATTGGCAACCGGGGCCTCATCGCGGGGGGCGTGGCGTGCGGACTGCTGGGGCTCGCGCTGGGGACGTATCTGGGGCTTGCCGCGGCGTGGCTACTGACGGGTTAGCTACTCCCTCGGCGGCCGCATCCGCTGCACGAGCCTCGCGCGCTCCGGCGGCGAGAAGTGCGCTCTGTCGGTGACGATGCGGATGAGCTCGCCCGTCCCCGAGAGGAGCTTCGACAGCTCGATCGTCTGCTGCAGGTGCTCCGCCGCCACGAGGATCGTCACCCGCCCGAGGTGCTCGCGATTCGTGCGGAACCAGCGCGTCCAGGCATCGGCGACGGGCTCGGTGGCGCCCTGCGCGCCGCTCGCGTCCACCTCCAGCTCGAGCGACCGACCGGGGGAGAAGTGGCGCGCGATCTCCCTCAGCGGCGCGTCGCCGAGCTCGCCTCGGTCCATGCCCTCGATGATCACGTGCAGCACGTCCGGGCCGAGCGGGACGTAGGTAAAGGCCGTGTTCGCGCAGCGCATCCGCACCACGCCGTGTGCGAGCGTCTCCCTCGCCTGCGGTGGCGCGACGGCTTCGATCACCGTCCCCGCCGCACGCTCGAACTCCTGGCGATCCCACAGCACGGTGAGCCGCTCGCCCATCACCGCCGCGCACCGTCCGAACGCCGAGGCCACCGGAAGCGAGCGTTCGCTCGCGAGAAACGTGCAGCGGCGCAGCCTGTCGCGGTGCCGCACGAGGAAGTCCACCCAGAGCTCGGCGACCTCGTCGCGCACGTCGGTGGCGCTCGACGCGTCCACGAAGAGCGAGAGCGGGACGCCACCGCCGAGCTCCGACTCCACCAGCTCCAGCGGCACCGAGCCGAACTGCCCGAGATCCGCGCCGGCGATCCGCACGATGAACGTGCCCGGCTTCGGCCGCTGGAAGATGAAGCCACCACCGCCGCCGCGGAGGAGGAGCGAGCCGTCGGGCAGCGTCTCTCGAACGATCACGTCGCACCTCTTCCCACAGCACTCGCGCAAACGAAATGAGGCCGGCGCAGAAGGCTCCGTGCCTCCACGCCGGCCCGTCTCGTCAACTCAGCTCACCGCGACCGCGCGCCTACGCGAAGCGGCGCCGCGCCAGCAGCAGGCCCAGCGCGAGCAGCCCGAGGCCGTAGAGCGAGCCGCCGGTCTGGCTGCAGCCGCCGCTCGGGGGAGGCGTGGTGCCGGTCCCCGCGTCGGTGCCGGTGCCGGCATCGACCTCGCCACCGGTGCCCGCGTCCGGCGTCATCGGCACGCCCGCGTCCGGCGCCGCCGTGTAGCGGAACGCCATCGTCAGCGAGGCGGTGCTGCCGTCGGGCCGGGTCACGCGGACGTCCACCTGGCCGACAGCGTTCGGCGGCGTGAGCACGCTGAGGACCTCGGAGTTTATCAGCTCCACGGACAGCGCCTCCACGGCGCCGAAGGTGACCGTCGTGCCCTCGGTGAAGTGCGCGCCGCTGACGAGCACCCGCGTGCCGCCGAGCTCCGAGCCGGTGTTGGGGGTCACGCGCGTGAGGGCCACCGGCGGCGCGATGAAGGTGAACGCATCGGCCAGCGTGGCCTCGGTGCCGTCCGCATTGACGACGCGAACCGCTGCCGGGCCCGCCACGCCCGCCGGCGTGACCGCGGTCATCGTGGTGCCGCCGATGAAGACCGCGCTCGTCGCCTGAACGCCGCCGACGAAGAGCTTCGCGCCCGCGCGGAAGCCGGTGCCGGTCACCGTGAACTTCGTGCCGCCGGCGGTCGGACCGCTCGAGGGCACTACGCTCTGCAGGGTCGGCGCGGGCAGCGAACGGAAGGCCTTCGGCGCGGTAGCCGTCTGCCCATCCGGATTCTCCACCACCACCGAGACGTCACCGGTCGGCATGCCGGCGCCGGTGCGCACCTGCAGGCTCGACTCGGAGGCGAGGACGAGCTCCGTCTCCACGCCGCCGATCGTCACCGTGAGCCCGGGCTGGAATGCAGCGCCGGCGATCGTCACCAGCGTGCCGCCCGAGGCGGGGCCATACGGCGGAACCACCGTGCTGATCCGCGGCGGCGCGACGTAGGTGAACGCGTTCGGGAGCGTGCTCTGCTGGCCGTCGACGTTGCGCACCGTGATGCTCGCCACACCCGCCGCGCGAGGCGGCATCACCACGGTGATCTCGGTCGCAGTGACCGACGACGGGGCCTGCGCCATCACGCCGTTGACGAGCACCCGCGCGCCGGCGCGGAACTCCGAGCCGGTCACGACGAGCATCGTGCCGCCCGCGGTGGGGCCGCTCGTGGGGCTGACCGAGGTGACCGCCGGCGGCGCAAAGAAGGTGAACGCGTTGGCGAGCGTCGAGTGCTGCCCGTCCGGGTTCTGCACGCGCACGTCCACCGGACCCGCCGCGGAGACCGGCGTGACCGCGGTCAGCTGCGAGCTGCTGAGGAAGGTCACGGCCGTCGCCGGGGTGCCGCCGAAGGTGACGGTGGCGCCGGTGACGAACTGCGAACCGGTGAGGGTGACCACGGTGCCGCCGAGCGTGGTGCCCTGCGACGGCGAGGCGATGAGCAGCACCGGGGGCGCGATGAAGGTGAACGCGTTGGAGAGCGTCGCCGCCTGGCCGTCCGGGTTCGCCACCGTCACGGACACGGTGCCCGCCGTGCGCGCCGGCAGCGTGCCGGTGATCGCGGTCGGGGTGTTCGACGTGATCGTCGCAGCCGTCGTCCCGAAGGTGACCGTGGCGCCGGGGAGGAACGCCGAGCCGGTGAGGGTGAACGCTCCGCCGCCGAGCGTGCTCCCGTTGATCGGCGCCACCGCGGTGAGAAGCGGAGGCGGCACCGCGTCGAAGGGCAGCGCGTTGCTGACCTTCGTGTCCGGGTTCGTCACCGTCACGTTGACCGTTCCCGCGGGCAGCGCGGGCGTGGTGACACTGATCGTCGTCGCGTTGGTCACGGTGGCCGTCGCGGTCACGGTGCCGAAGCGAACGACCGCACCGGTGAGGAAATGGTTACCGGTGATCGTCAGGGCCTGGCCACCGCTCGTGCGGCCGGACGCGGGCGTCAGCGCGGAGAGCACCGGCGTCGGGTGGACGTAGGTGTAGCCGCCCTGCACCAGCGCGAACTGGTTGTCGCTGTTGCGCACGCGGACATCGACCGGACCGAAAGCGCGCGGCGCGGTGACGATGGTGAGCTGCGTCTCCGAGTCGTACGACATCGACGCGACCGGCTGGCCGCCGAAGCTGACGCTGACGCCGGGGAGGAAGCCCGTGCCGGTGATGACGACGGTGGTGCCGCCCGCGGTGGTGCCGGTGTTCGGGGTGATCGCCGTGATCTCCGGCGGCGGCCCGAGCGCCACGTAGGTGAACGCATCCGCCACCACGTCCGACTGGCCGTCCGGGTTGAACACGCCGACCGAGACGGGGCCCGGTGCGTGGCCCGGGTTCTCCGCCACCAGCTGCGAGGGGCTGACGAAGGTCACGTTCGTCGACGGGATGCTGTCGAAGGTGACGACCGCGCCCTGCTGGAAGTGCTGCCCGTTGAGCGTGACGTTGATGCCGCCGCCGGTGTCACCCTGCACGGGCGTGATCGAGGTCAGGAGCGGGGGCGGGACATAGGTGAAGCCGTCGGTCAGCTCGCCGAACTGGCCGTCGCTGTTCGTCACCCTCACAGTGGCAGGCCCGGCCGTGCCGGCGCCGGTCGTCGCGCTGATGCTCGTCGCGGTGACCGTGCCCACCGTCGCCGCCACGCCGCCGATCTGCACCTGCGCGCCCGCAAGGAAGCCGGTGCCGGTGATCGTCACTGTCGTCGCGCCGGAGGCACGGCCGGAGGTGGGCGTGATCGCCGTCACGGTCGGGGGCGGGACGTAGGTGAGGGTGCCGGAGCCGGAGATGCCGTTCGGGTTCGTCACCACCACCTGCGCACTGCCCGCGGAACCCGGCGGCGTGACGAGGACGATCTGCGTCGAGGTGACGCTGTTGACCGTGGCAGCAGCGCCGCCGACGGTGACTGCCGCGCCGCTCATGAAGTTCGCGCCGGTGATTGTCACCGTGGTGCCGCCCGAGGTGGGCACGCTGCTCGGCACGATCGAGGTGAGGATGGGCGGCGCGATGTAGGTGAACGCGCCGGTGAGCTGGGCTCGCTGCGCGTCCGCGTTGAAGACGGTGATCGTCGGCGTTCCGGCCTGTCCGCCCGGCATCGTCGCGTTGATCTGCGTGGGGCTGACCAGCGTCACGTTCGTCGCCAGCGCGTTGCCCACTCGGACCGCGACGGGGCCCACGAAGTTCTGGCCGGTGATCGTCACCTGCGTCCCGCCCGCGGCGGAGCCGAAGTCGGGGCTGATCGCCTGAAGCGACGGACCGCTCAGCGTGTTGCGGCAGTTGAGCGCGATCGAGAGCAGGTAGTCGCCGGTGGCGGCGGTGGTGCTCGTGCCGCCCGCGCGGACGCGGACGTAGTAGGTGCCGCTGGCGGGGATCCGGAAGACGAGGCCCTCGCCGGGCGAGGTGGGCGTGGACGAGGTCAGCGAGGTGCCCGCCGTCGTCGAAGACGAGGCCTGGCTGTCGTTGACCTGGATCAGCGTGCGGCCCTGCGAGTCCAGCAGCGCCATCGCCGCGTTCAGCGGCGTGTTGTCGCGCAGCGGATCGCCATCGAGCGCGACGAACACGAGATCACCAGCGTCCGCGGTGAACACGTAGAAGTCCACGTCGGTCGAGATCGCGGGCGCGGCCAGCGAGCCGTAGAAGTACGTGCCCGCGGTCGCGTTGGCCGCGGTGTCGTTCGGCTCGACCTCCGGCGTGGCGGTGGCGAGCGGTGAGCGGACGACGGAGTAGAGCCGGTAGGGCTCGGACGCGGTGGTGGAGCTCCACACGTTCGCACGCAGGTAGATGGGGCCGCCGTTGAGCGGCGTGCCGGCGATGACCGCAGAGGAGCCACCGAAGGCGATGTCCGCATCGGTGTCGTCGTACTCGAGCGTCGTGGTGGGCGTCGTCACGCGCAGGTCGAAGTCGGTGGAGGAGCCCGCGCTGCCGTCGATCATCGCGAACATCCGGTAGCCGGCGCCGGCGATGCCCACGTCGTAGAAGTCCACGTCCTGGACCGACGAGGTGCTGAGGATGCTGCCCTGCACGCCGCACGCGAGCGGGTTGGCGGACGCGGGGTCACCGTTCGGTTCGGTCTCCAGCGTGCAGCGGGTGACCTCGAGGTCGAACGAGCCCCCGGTGGTGAGCGTGTGTTCGTCGGTGAAGGCGTAGAGGGTCTGACCCGCGGTCATCGGGAGGCAGTGGACCTCCTCCGAGAACCCGGTGCCGGTGGTGCGGTTAGCGGCTCCGACGCAGGAGCCCACCGTGGTCACGCCGCCCGACGAGGGGCACGTGTTCGCCACGTAGAGAAGCAGGTTCGAGGTGTTCGCCTGGTTCCGGTTGACGCGGAAGGAGTAGCGGCCGGCGGTGGGCGCGGTGAACTGGTGCACCGTGTCGCGGCCCGGACCGGTGGAGGTGGTGTGACCCGTCCCGCTGAAGCAGGCGGCCAGACCGGTGAGGTCGTAGTCGTTCTGCGCGCCGTTGTGGGAGAGCCGCACAGGGGTGTCGAGCGCGAGCATGCCCGCGCCCGCGCAGGTGTCCGCGGCCGCACCCAACAGGTTCACCCGGAGCTGCACCACCGTCTGGTTCGCGGTCGGCGTGGTGGTGGTGGCCCCCTGCCGGTAGACGACGACGTAGTAGGTGGTGTCCGCCTGCAGCGTCACCGAGCTCACCGACTGCGAGCTGCCGAAGACGCAGCTGTTGTCGTCACAGCCGCCGGACGCCTGCGCGAGCTGCGTCATCGTCCCGCCGCACGCGCCCACCGCGGGGCCCGGGATCGAGGAGGTGAAGACCGCGTGGACGGTGTTCACGACCGTGGTCTGCGTCTGGTCCTGGCAGGTGGAGAGGACGTAGGTGCCGGTGACGGCGGGTGTGAACTTGTACCAGACGCCGCGGTTGACGCTCGTCTGGCAGGTGGTGGCCGGCTCGCCGCTCGTCGCGTTGGTGATGTCCACCGGAGGCATCACCAGCGGGAAGGAACCGGCCGACGGGATCTCTACCGCGCCGGTACAGACGTCATTTGCCGGCGCCGTCTGCGCGCCTGCGGTGAGGGGAACGGCGCACAGCGCGGCGAGGAGGAGGGCTCGCGCGGCGGGGACGGTGAAGCGTTGGGTGGGCATTCGGGACCGCCGGGTAGGGGGGACCTGCGGCCCTGAATGCTAATCGTCCTCAATGTGACAAAGACGTGACGGTACGCCCGTAACTGCTGAAAAATACTGATGTTTTGCGCCCAAACGTTCAAACGCCGGTCTTGCCCGGCGGTGCTTCAGGTGCAAATCAACGCAAAAAGTGCAGCGTGGTGAAAGCAAAGAGGCTGAGCAGAACGATGGAGATGACGTTCAGCACCAGCCCCGCCCTCACCATCTGCCCGATCGTCACGAACCCCGAACCGAAGACGATCGCGTTGGGCGGCGTGGCCACCGGCAGCATGAAGGCGCAGGTCGCGGCGAGGGCAGCCGGTACCAGCAGCATGAGCGGCTCGACGCCCAGCGCGCCGGCCACGCCTCCGAGCACCGGCAGGAAGGTGGCGGTGACCGCCGTGTTCGAGGTGAGTTCGGTGAGGAAGACCATCACCGCGATGACGCCCACCACGAGCAGCCACGGGGGCAGCGATCCGAGCAGCAGGAGCTGCTGGCCGAGCCACAGATCGACGCCGTTCTTCTGAAGCGCCCCCGCCAGCGCGAGCCCGCCGCCGAAGAGGAGGAGGACGCTCCAGGGCAGACGCTCCGCGGTCTGCCAGTCCATCGCCGACTGACCGCGCCGCAGGTCCACCGGAATGGCGAAGAGGAGCAGCGCGCCGGCCATGGCGATGCCCGCGTCGGTGACGTTGCCGAGGAAGGGCGCGCTCCCGCCGAGCCAGTGCGTCACCGGATCGCGGAAGACCCACGCCAGCGCGGTGGCGGAGAAGACGGCGAGGACCACCTGCTCCCCGCGGTTCATGGGCCCCAGCTCCGCCAGTTCCTCCCGCACCAACGCGGTCCCGCCGGGCACCTGCAGCGTGCGGTCCCGCAGGAACATCATCGAGAGTGCGATCCAGATGCCCAGCACGAGCAGCACCGCCAGGGGCATGCAGGCGAGCATCCACGCGCCGAACGGCAGGTCGCGGCCGTAGGTCTTCTCCACGAACCCGCGCAGCAGCAGGTTCGGTGGCGTGCCGATGGGCGTCCCCAGCGACGCGGCGCTCGACGCATAGGCAATGCCGAGCATCAGCGCCGGACCGAAGCCTGACCACTTCGCGGCGGACTCCTCGCCGCCCTCGGCACGCGCGCGGGCGTCCACGAGCTTCAGCAGGCTCATGCCGATGGGCAGCATCATCACCGTGGTGGCGGTGTTGCTGATCCACAGGCTGAGAAAGCCGCTCGCCACCATGAAGCCGGCGAGCAGCCGCCGCGGCGTGTCCCCCGCGAACGTGAGCACGCGAAGGGCGATGCGGCGGTGAAGCCCCCACTTCTCCATCCCCAGCGCGAGGATGAAGCCGCCCATGAAGAGGAAGATGACGTCGCTCGCGTAGGCCGCGGTCGTCTCTTTCAGCGGCAGCACGCCGAGGGCCGGGAAGAGCACGACCGGCAGCAGCGCCGTTGCCGCGAGTGGCAGGGCCTCGGTGATCCAGAGCACCGCCATCAGCAGCGCCAGCGCGCACGTCCAGCGCGCCGCGGAGGTGAGCTCCATCGGGAGCAGGAAGTAGAGCCCGAGCGCGACGAGCGGCGAGGCGACGCGGCCCGCCCAGCGCCACGTCATGGAGTGCGAGGTGCGGGTGCTCGCGGCTTCGATGGAGGTGGACACGCGGGCACTCTAGCCTCAGGCCACGCCGGTCGCGCGCACCCCCAGCATCCCTCGGCGGCGCAGCTCGTTGCCCACCGCGGAGGTCACCGCCGCCAGCGGCACCGCCACGAACGCGCCGAGGATCCCCCACACGAGGCCGAAGGCGGTGATCGCCACCATGATCACCACCGGGTGCAGCGGCACCGCGCGCCCGAGCACCACCGGCTCGAGCACATTGGACTCGAACTGCTGCACGCCGAGCACCACCAGCAGCGTGAGCAGCGCCGCGGTCACGCCCTTGCTCCCCAGCGCCACGAGCACCGCCACGAAGCCCGCCATCACCGCGCCGATGATCGGCAGGAAGGAGGCGAAGAAGGTCAGCACCGCCAGCGGCAGCACCAGCGGCACGCCGATCACCCAGAGCCCGAAGCCGATGCCCACCGCGTCGATCATCGCCACGATCGCGGTGCCGCCCACGAACCGGCGCAGCGTGAACCAGGCCCGGTCGAGCACCGCGCGCACGTCTTCACGCCGAGCCGAGGTCGTGCGCTCGAGCATCCAGCGCACCATCCGGTCTCCGTCGCGCAGGAAGAAGAAGGTGAGCGCGATCGTGAGCAGCAGGCCGGTGACGAAGCCGCCCACCGCCGCCGCGCCCGCCGCCGCAAAGCTCGCGAGCTGCGAGGAGCGCTGCGCGATCTGCTTGCGCGCCATCTCGATGAGCTCGCTGCCGTCCGCCACCTGCAGCGGCGCGCGTGCCGCCAGCTCGTCGAGGAGCTGCTCGGACTGCTCCGCGAGCTGCGCGCCGTGGTTCGCCACCTCCCTCGTCACTGCCGGATAGAGGAGGTAGCCGATGCCACCGATGACGCCGAGGAAGCCGATGAGCACCACCGCCGCGGCGAGGCTCGGGGGGAACTTCAGCCGGCGGCGCAGCCAGTTCATCGGCAGCCAGAGCACGCTCGCCAGCACCACCGAGACGAACACCGAAGTCGCCACCACCGCTACCTTCGAGATGGCGAACACCAGCACCACCAGCGCGGCGACGACCGCGAGCAGACGCCAGCTCCAGTTGGAGAGCGCGGACAGCCAGCTCGGGACCTTTGGTGGCTCTCGCACTCGACCCCCTCAGCGACACGATGACGACGACCGCGTGCACTCCCAAGGGTGAGCGGCCGGGCGCGCCACGGGCCTGGATGCCTGGCCGCCCATGCGTCACCCCCGACCGAGCGCGCGACGCAGGCCCACCGTCCCCAGTCCCAGCGCACCGAGGAGCGAGGCGCGCCGCAGCCACTGCTTCGTCCTTCCCTTCGCGTTGCCGTGCACCGAGGTGCCGTCGGTCATCGGCCGGTAGAGGTTTCCTTCGGTGGGCGGTTCGTGACCGGCGCGGAACTGGCTCATCGCCATCTGCTTCGGCATCACGAGCTCGAAGGTCCGAGGCAGCGCGTGACGGAAGGCGGAGAGGAAGACCGCGGAAGCGCCCACGTACTTCTCCGGCCTCGGTCGCTCGAGCAGACGCACGATCCCCTTCGCCACCTTCTCCGGCGGATAGACCGGGGAGGGCACCTGCAGCGGTCTTCCGGTGAAGTTCGCCGCGTGTTCGAAGAGCGGCGTGTCGATCGCGGCGGGCATGATCGTGCAGACCTCGATGCCCGTGCCCCGCAGCTCCTGGCGCACCGCGGAGGAGAAGCCGCGCACCGCGTGTTTGCTCGCGGTGTACGCGGACGCGAAGCCGCCGGGCGCACTGGCGAACATCGAGGCCACGTTGACGACCACCCCGCGCTTCGGCTGCCGGCGCATCTGACGAACCGCGCAGAGCGTCCCGTGCACGGTGCCGAAGTAGTTCACGTCCATCAGCCTGCGGAACGCGTCGAGCGGGAGCTGCTCCAGCGTGCCCAGCGCATAGACGCCGGCGTTGTTCACCCACCCGTCGATTGCGCCGAAACGAGTGACCGCCGCGGTCGCGAGCGCCTTCACGTCCTCCTCGTCGGACACGTCCGCGGGCACCGCCAGACACTCCGCGCCCAGCGCCTCGCAACGCGCCTGCAGCGTCTCCAGCGGCTCCTCGCGCCGCGCCGCGAGCACCACCTTCGCGCCGCGCCTCGCGAGCCGCAGCGCCACCTCGCGACCGATGCCGCTCGACGCGCCGGTGACCACCACCACCTTGCCGGTCAGACCGTCCGCCATTCGTCCCGTGCCTCCTTCTGGAGAAGGTGATCACGCCGCCTGCCTACATGTGCCCGTCTGCCCGCTCGCCGTCGAAGCCGCGAGTGAATCCGGTGGCTTACGGCGACTCCTTGCGCGGCATGAGGGCGCGTGCTGAACATGAGTTCAGCATGGGCGCGGGGCTGGGAAGTGATCGGGTGGCGCTGCTGCGAGCGGTGGTTCAGCTCGGGCGCGCATTTCGCGAGCGGGGGATGGGCCTGCACGCGCGGGCGTTGCGGCTCTACTGGCTGGCGGTGCGGCACGGGCTCGTCACAGGAGACAAGGCTGCCGTGAAGGTGGAGTGGAACGCGGACTCGGTGATCGAGTGGCTGAAGGTCCTGCGCGTGCCGCCGTGGGATCGCACCTATCCCGTTCGACCTCGCGGCTCGGCGTGTCGAAGGTGCCCGCGCGGCGACGGCCATCCGGTGGAGACGACCACGCTGCTCTCGTACAGCGGCGGCGCGAAGATGGGTTGCCGCGCGTGTGGTGACGCGTGGCTGGAGCTGGAGAGCGAAGCGACTGCGCACGGGAGTTGACGCCCCGGAGAGGGTCGCCGAAACAGGGCGCGGGAGGAGTCACCGTGTCACCTGTCCGCTCCGCTTCGATCGCTGCCGTTCTCGCCCTCTTCACCCTCGCGTCGTCGCTGCCCGCACAGGCAGAGGAGGGCATGTGGCTCTTCAACGACTTTCCCGCCGAGCGCGTGGAGAAGGCCTACGGCTTCCGGCCGGACCAGGCGTGGCTGGACAAGGTGAGGCTCGGCGCGGTGCGGCTGGCGGGCGGGTGCTCGGCCTCGTTCGTCTCGCCGCGCGGGCTGGTGATGACGAACCACCACTGCATCCGGTCCTGCATCGAGGACCTCTCCACGCCGAAGGCGGACCTGCTGGAGAAGGGGTTCCTCGCGCGCAGCGAGAAGGACGAGCGCCGCTGCCCGAAGGTGGAGGCGAACCAGCTGCTGGAGATCACCGACGTCACCGCGCGGATCAAGGCGGCGACGGCCGGGAAGGAGGGCGGTGCGTTCGCGGCCGCGCTGAAGGCGGAGCAGACCGCGCTCGAGGGCGCGTGCACCGGCGGCGATCCGAAGCTCCGCTGCGACGTGGTGACGCTCTTCCACGGCGGCGCATACCACCTCTACAAGTACCGGCGCTTCCAGGACGTGCGGCTCGCGTGGGCGCCCGAGTTCCCCATGGCCGCGTTCGGCGGTGATCCGGACAACTTCAACTTCCCGCGCTACGGCTTCGACGCCGCGTTCCTGCGCGTGTGGGAGGGCGATGCGCCGGCCGTTACCCCGGACTATCTGCGTTGGGCGAAGCAGCCGGCGAAGGCGGGGGATCTGACCTTCGTCGCCGGCCACCCGGGCGGCACCGAGCGCGTGCAGACGGTGGAACAGCTCGCGTTCCAGCGCGACGTGGTGCTGCCGTACTACGTGGCGATGCTCGCGGAGCTGCGCGGGATCTTCCTCGAGTACCAGAAGGGGAATGCGGAGCGCTTCCGCACGACGCGAGCCCGCGTGCGCAGCGTGGAGAACTCGCTGAAGGCGCTGCGTGGGCGGCACGCGTACCTCGCCGATCCGCAGTCGTGGGCGCAGAAGGAGAGCGAGGACCGCGCGCTGCGGCAGAAGGTCAACGCGGATCCGAAGCTCGCTTCCCAGTTCGGTCCGGCGTTCGGTTCCATCGCCCAGGCGATCGACACGCACCGGCGCATCTACGTCGAGCACCGGCTGTTGGAGGGAGGGGACGCGTTCAACTCGGAGCTGTTCGGGCTGGCCCGCGCGCTCCTGCGAGCCGCCGACGAGCGCCCGAAGCCGGACGCCCAGCGGCTGCGCGAGTACACGACGCCGCAATTGCCCGCGCTCGAGCAGCGCCTCTTCCGCGACGCCCCCATCCCGCGCGAGGTGGAGGAGATCACGCTGACCTTTTCGCTCCGGCGCATGCGCGAGACGCTCGGGGCCGATCATCCGCTGGTGCAGAAGGTCCTGGGCAAGGACTCGCCGGACGCGTTGGCGAAGCGGCTGGTCACTCAGTCGAAGCTCTCGGATCCGAAGGTGCGCCGCGCGCTCTACGAGGGCGGCTCGAAGGCCGTGGAGTCGTCGAAGGATCCGATGATCGCGCTCGCCCGCGCGGTGGACGCCGAGGCCCGCGCGCTGCGCAAGCGCTGGGAGGACGAGGTGGACGCCCCCGTCCGCAAGAACAGCGGCCTGCTGAATCAAGCGCACGTGGCCGTGTACGGCACCGCCGGCTACCCGGATGCGACGTTCACGCTGCGCCTGTCGTACGGGACCGTGGCGGGTTGGAAGGAGGGCGACCGCGACGTGCCCGCGCTCACGACCGTGGAGGGACTCTTCGGTCGGCACACCGGCCAGTTCCCGTTCGCCGTCTCGCCGTCGTGGCTGCGCGCGAAGGCGAAGCTGAACCCGCAGACCCCGGTGAACATGTCGTCCACGCACGACATCATCGGCGGCAACTCCGGTTCGCCGATGGTGGACCGCGAGGGCCGCGTGGTGGGCCTCGTGTTCGACGGCAACCTGCACTCGCTCGGCGGACGCTACGGCTACGACGCCGAACGCAACCGCGCCGTCTCCGTGCACTGCGCTGGAATCCTCGAGGGCCTGCGCACCGTGTACGGCGGCGCGCGGATCGCGGATGAGATCACGGGCGCGGCGGAGAAGTAGCGCGCCCTCACTCCGGTGGACTTCGCTCCGGGAGTCCTGGTGGTCCGTCAGGCAATCCGGGCGGTCACGCTCTGGCGCGGAGCCGGAATGGAGTGAAGTCGGGTTTAGCAGTTTAGACTGCGGTCAGCCCATCATCGGGAGGTCTGGCGTGCCTCGTCTCATCGTCTTCGTGGTGTTCCTGGCTCTCCTTGCGTGCGCGGACGCTCCGCCCGAATCCACGGAGCGCATGACCGAAGCCGAGCAGCGGCTGCGATCGGCTGCGGCACGTTCCCAGGCGACGCCTGCGCCGCCCGCGACGCCTGCGACGGGGCCCACGGCCGTCCCTCGACCCGCGCCGGCTCCTCGGGTCGTGGCCGCTCCCTGGCGCGAGCCCGGATTCTCCTACGGACCCGCGGCCGCGAGCGTCAGCTTCGCGCTGGGCAGGCCTCGCGGTGGGCGTGGCCCCGCGTACGGATCCACCGAGGCGCGCATCTCGGGTGTCGATGGTCTGGAGCGCGCGAACTGGGTCGCGGCGGAGCTGTCGAGCGGGGTGGTTTTCTTCTCGAGGGACGGAGGCCTCGTCGGCTGGCAGCGCATCCGTCGGGACGGCACGGCCGCGATGGAGGTCCCCGGCGACGGCATGAGCGCCGTTGCGGTGATCCCCGGCAAGGGCCTGGTGAAGATGGCCCGGAAGAAGCGCACCGTGGAGCGGCTGGACGAGAACGGGCCCGACCGCCGCTACGACCGGGTCGAGGTGTTGCTGGAGGGCCCGCTGACGGCGGACGCTTCTGCATCGCTTCCTCGGCCGGCGGCGTGTGAGGGGGATCCATTTTCCCGGCTGACCGCGGCGCTGTTGCCGGGGCTGTGCCTGACTCATCCCGCGGAGGACGCGATGCGCGCCCCCGCTCGCGACGGAAGGTTCCATCCCGCCGCGAGCGGGGAGCGGGGCGGGCGCGTCCAGCTCACGTTCGGACCGGTTGGGCCGCCGTGGCATCGCGTGAAACTCGGGTACGCGCAGTCCGACGGTTCGGATGCGCCCGAATCCATCCAGTGGTCCGTCCTCGCCGACCACGCCGGCGCGCCGGCTGCCATGGTCCAGCTGCTGCGCGAGGCGCTCGGCGAACCCGTGGTGACGTTGAGCGCGTTCGAGGGCAAGCCGCGCGGTGATTCCTACTGCCGCACGCCCGTTCCCGCTTCCACGACCGCGAGGTGGCAGTTCCGCCCGCCGCCCGGGTTCGCCTCCGTCGTGGTAACGGCCTCCGCTCCAACGGGAGCGTCCGCTGAAGAGGTGCTGAGCCGCGCAGGCGCGGTCCATTTCGCGGCCTCCCGCGCGCGCTGAGCGGGAGTCGCTGGCAACTGAGCCCGCGCTGACCTCAGCTCAGCGCTGCGCGAGCCAGCTCTTCACTTCACCCACCGCGCGCTCGCGCAGGTCCACGTCCAGCCGCAGGCGCTCCAGCGTCTGCGCGGTGGCCTTCTCGATCGCCTCGTTCGGATGCGCGGCGAGGTGCTTCGTCACCTCGTCGAGGTGCCGGCGCTCGCGCAGGTTGCCGAGCCCCTCCACCACGCGCCGGAAGATCATCGGGGCGTTGGCGACACGCGCTTCGATCTTCTTCCAGTCGCGCTGAGCCGCGGACCACGCCTCCTCGCGTGCCGCCGGGTTGGCGAAGAGCGCGCCCATGAACCAGGCCAGCTCCTGCAGCGCCACGTCACCCTCGAGCGCCAGCTTCAGCGCGCGCCGCGACAGGTCAGCGGACTCGAAGCCCGCAAGCCCCATCAGGTAGCGGCGCTTCCAGGCCGGATCGTTCTCGGTCCGGTTCGCGTCACGCAGCCGGTCGAACAGCGCGGCATCGCCCGTCCGCGCCGAGGCAGCGACCGCGACATCGTGGAGGTTCGGCTCCAGCGCCGCCCGGTCTCCCGCGAGCAGCCGATCCAGTCGCTCGCGCAGTGCACCCTGCGCCCGCTCGTCGCGGCCCACGCCGGCCACCGCCCTCACCAGCGCCGCGCGCCGCAGCCGGACATCACCGGGCTCGTTGCCGGAAGCGTCGAAGCCCACTTCCTCCAGCCCCTTCGCGAACAGCCCGCGCACGAAGGCGCGGAACTTCGGCAGGTCCTCGTCGCCGACGAGCCGGTAGTCGATCGCCCCGAGCCTTCCCACGAGCTCGTCGAGCACCGCGTAGTCGCGCTCGCCCTCGAGCCGCTGCGCGAGCGAGAGGTACTGCGCCACGCCCGCCTCACCAGCGCGCACCAGCGCCCAGGTATCCGCGAGCAGCGAGATCCGCTCCGCCGGCTGCAGCGAAGAGAGGTCCGCCGCCAGCGCCTGCAGGCCCGCCTCGTCGTACTGCACCCGATAGAAGCCCGAGTTCCCGCCGTTGCCGAGCACCCACTTCACCTCGCCCGAACCCGGCAGCTCCACGCGGGTCTCGCGGTCGCTGAAGAGGACGCGGTGCTCCTTCACACTCCCGTCTGCATCGCGGTAGCGCAGCACCACCGGCACCGGCCAGGTCTCGTCGCTCCGCTTGCCCGGCGAAGCCCAGAAGCGGCGCTGCCGCAGCGTCACCGTGCGGCCCTCGCGCGTGACCGTGACGAGCGGGAAGCCCGGCTTGCGGATCCACGCGTTCGCCAGATCGAGCACCGGCTGACCGGAGGCCTCGGCGACCGCGCGCCACAGATCGTCCGCCACCGCGTTCGCGCGCGCGTGGGTCTTCATGTACTGCCGGATGCCCTCGCGGAACTTCTCCGCGCCGAGGAACGCCTCGATCATCCGCAGGACCGCGCCGCCCTTCTCGTAGGTGATGACGTCGAAGTTCTCCGTCGCCTGCGCCGCGTTGCGCACCTCCGCGTAGATGGGGTGCGTGCTCTCCAGCGCGTCGAGCCCGAGCGCCGCGGCCTTGCCGGTGTCGAAGTCGAGCCAGATGCGCCACTCCGGCCGCCACTGATCGACGATCTTGAACGCCATCCAGGTGGCGAACGCCTCGTTGAGCCAGAGGTCGTCCCACCACACCATCGTCACCCAGTTGCCGAACCACTGGTGCGCGAGCTCGTGGGTGATGACCTCCGCCACGCGCTTCTGCGTGGGCAGTGACGCCGTCTGGGGATCGAGCAGCAGCGCGAGCTCGCGGTAGGTGATGAGGCCGGCGTTCTCCATTGCGCCCGCCTCGAAGTCCGGCGCGCCCACCTGATCGACCTTGCCGAACGCGTAGGGCAGCCCGAAGTAGTCCTGCAGCATCGGCAGCACGTTGAGCGCGACGTCCTGGCCCCACTTCGTCAGCGCGAGCTTCTCCGGCACCGCCCAGGTGCGCACCGGCACGCCCACCGCCTGCGCTTCGTCAGACGGCTTCAGGTTCCCCACCACCAGCGCCACGAGGTACGAGCTGAGCACCTCCGTCTCCGCGTAGCGCACGTGGCGGCGGCCGCCCTTCACCTCGTCGGACTCGATGCGCCCGTTGGAGAGCGCGACCGACCCTTCCGGCACGTCCACCGACAGCGCCCACCGCGCCTTGAACGAGGGCTCGTCGAAGCAGGGGAACACGCGCCGCGCGTCGGCGGCCTCGAACTGCGTCAGCGCCACGCCGCCGCCCATGTAGAGCCCGCGCAGGCCGTCGCAGAAGCGGCCCTTCCACGTGAGCGTGAGCTCACCTTCGCCGGCCGGAACGTCACCGCCGAAACCGTCGAACCGCAGCGCCACCGTCTCGCTCACCGGCCGGACCTCCAGCGCCGCGTTCAGCTCGCGGCCCCCCAGCTTGAGCGTCGCGCGCTGCAGCTCCACCTCCGCGCCCGCGTGGAGCACGAGCTCCCTCTGGGCCTTCGAGATGCTCAGCGTCACCGAGCCCTCGCCGGTGAAGGTGCGGGCCTCCAGATCGATCGAGAGGTGGGCGCGGTATCGGCCGGGCCGCACGTTCGGGGAGAGGCGGAAGTCGCGGTCGTCGTGAGGGGCGGAGGTCGTCATGGCCGGCGGGTCTAGCCACGAGCCCCTCTGCGTTCAAGGCGGACGCGACGATGGCGACCACACCGTCCGGTGATGAAAGACGACCGCATGAGCGAAGCGCGGTGGCGAAGGCGCTCGGCAAGTAGCGCACGCGAAGGCTTGCGGCGCTCGCATGAACGGGAGCGGGTGGTAGGGTCCCCGCCCCATGACACCTCCCCACATCTCTCCTTCGTCCCGCGGTCCACTCGCGCGCGCGCTGGCTGCGTGTCTGTGCACCGCCGCGCTGCTGGGCGCCTCCGCCTGCGCGAAGAACGTCTCCACCGTCGACACCTCGAACACCTCGAACACCTCGAACGCGAAGGGCGCTCCCTCCGACGAGACCCCGAAGCAGTTCGTCGATCGCGTGAACCGCGAGCTCGGCGAGCTGTGGACCCGCAGCGCCACCGCCGAGTGGGTGAAGTCCACGTACATCACCCGCGACACCGAGCAGAACGCTGCGTGGGCGAACGAAGCGGTGATGGCCTACACCACGAAGGCGATCATGGAGGCCAACCGGTACCGCGACCGGAAGGATCTCGATCCCCAGACCGCGCGCCTTTTGCACCTGCTGAGCATCTCCACCTCGCTGCCCGCGCCCACCGATCCGGAGCAGCGCAAGAAGCTCGCGGAGACCGCGGCGCGGCTCGAGGGCATCTACGGCTCGGGCAAGTACTGCGGCAAGGACGGCAAGGGCGAGTGCCGCGATCTGCAGCAGCTCTCGCGCGTGCTGGCGGAGAGCCGGAACTACGACGAGCTGCTCGACGCGTGGGCCGGCTGGCGCACCGTCTCCCCGCAGATGCGGCCGCTCTATACGGACCTCGTGCAGCTCTCCAACGAGGGCGCGAAGGAGATCGGCTACGACAACGTCGGCGCGCTCTGGCGCATGGGCTACGACATGACGCCCGCCGAGTTCGAGACCGAGACCGACCGGCTCTGGAACCAGGTGAAGCCGCTCTACGACGAGCTGCACTGCTACGTGCGCGCGCGCCTGCAGAAGACCTACGGCAAGGACAAGGTGCCGGACGGCAAGCCCATCCCGGCGCACCTGCTCGGCAACATGTGGGCGCAGGACTGGTCGAACGTCTATCCGCTGGTGGAGCCCTTCAAGTCGAAGGTCAGCCTCGACGTCACCGGTGAGCTCGAGCGGCAGAAGTGGGACGCGGTGAAGATGGTGAAGACCTCCGAGGACTTCTTCACCTCGCTCGGCCTCGAGTCGCTGCCGCAGCGCTTCTATGAGCGCTCGATGCTGACGAAGCCCCGCGACCGCGACGTCGTCTGTCACGCGTCCGCGTGGGACGTGACGTACAGCGGCGACTACCGCATCAAGATGTGCATCGAGCAGACGGAGGAGGACCTCATCACCATCCACCACGAGCTCGGGCACATCTACTATTACGTGTATTACCACCAGCTCCCGGTGCTGTTTCAGACGGGCGCCAACGACGGCTTTCACGAGGCGATTGGCGATGCGCTGACCTTGTCGATCACGCCGGAGTATCTGAAGAAGCTCGGCCTGTTGAAGGAGGTCCCCAACGATCCGCAGGGGCTGATCAACGTGCAGTTGAAGGACGCGCTGCAGAAGGTCGCGTTCCTCCCGTTCGGCAAGCTCATCGATCAGTGGCGGTGGGACGTGTTCGCCGGCAAGACCACGCCCGCGAACTACAACGCCGCGTGGTGGGACCTCGTGGCGAAGTACCAGGGCGTGATGCCGCCGGTCGCGCGCAGCGAGGCGGACTTCGATCCGGGCTCGAAGTACCACATCCCCGCGAACGTCCCCTACACGCGCTACTTCCTCGCGCACATCCTCCAGTTCCAGTTCCACCGCGCGCTGTGCGAGGCGTCGGGTCACAAGGGCCCGCTGCACACCTGCTCGATCTACGGGAACAAGGAGGCCGGAAGCCGGCTGCGCGCGATGCTGCAGCTCGGCGCGTCGAAGCCGTGGCCGGATGCGCTCGAGGCGCTCACCGGTCAGCGCGAGATGGATGCGACTGCGCTGCTCGACTACTTCGCGCCGCTGCGCACGTATCTGCAGGAGCAGAACAAGGGTCAGAAGTGCGGTTGGTGAAAACACGAAATCGCACGGGGGTGTGTTGCAACGCCGAGCGACGCTTGCGTACATTCCTCGGCGTCTCGAGGTGAGACCGGGCGGCGGGATGCACCACGCCCTGAATCAAAGGAAGCAAGCAATGGCGACTGGTACCGTGAAGTGGTTCAACGACGCGAAGGGCTTCGGCTTCATCACCCAGGATGGTGGTGGTGAGGACGTGTTCTGCCACTTCAGCGCGATCAACGCGGACGGATTCCGCACCCTGGCCGAGGGCCAGAAGGTGGAGTTCGACATCGCCCGCGGCCCGAAGGGCCTCCAGGCGCAGAACGTTCGCCTCGTCTGATCCGCCTCCGCTGACCACAAGGCCCGGTCTCCCGTCATTGGGGGCCGGGCCTTCGTCTTTTCTGGAGCTTTTTCTGATGCGCGTTTCGCGGTGGGTGGTGGCGGTGCTGGTGTCGTCGTTGTCCGGCCTGACGGCGTGTGTGACGGCGGCGACGCGCACAGCGGAGGTGTCGTCGTCACGAGAAGGCTCGCGCGGCGCGGAGAGGGAGAGTGCGGTGCGCGTGGATCTCGCGGCGGTGAACCGCGCGCTGGTGGAGCGGCACGGCGAGGCGGAGCGCTCGCGGATCACTCGGGGACTCGAGCAGGTCGCCGCGATGTGGCGCGCCGAGGATGGAGATCTCGCGGCCTTCGCCGAAATGCACTTCCAGCCCCGCGGCCCGGTGCTCGATGCGACGTTCTCGCGGCTGGAGGCGGCGCTCGAGCAGTTGGAGGGAAACGCCTACGCGACCTCGGCGCAGCTGCGCTGGCACACGGACGTGGACACAGGTCCGCTCCTGCCGGTGGACGCGGCGCTGGCGCAGTTCGATCCGTCGGCGCACACGACGGAGGATCTCTTCCGCGCGAAGGTCGCGTTCGTCGCGCTGGTGAACTTCCCGCTCACCACGCTGGAGGAGCGCACGGCGCAGGGTGGGGCGTGGACGCGGAGGCAGTGGGCGGAGGCGCGGCTGACCGGGCGCTTTCAGCGGCGCGTGCCGGCCGAGGTGCAGCAGGCGGTGACCGAGGCCGGCGCCGAAGCAGATCTCTATGTGTCGCAATACAACGTCTGGATGCATCACGTGCTCGCGGAGGACGGCTCCCGGCCGTTCCCGCGCGGCAAGCGGCTCATCAGTCACTGGAACCTCCGCGACGAGCTGAAGGCGGCGTACGCGGATGGCGAGGCCGGCCTGCTGCGGCAGCGGATCATCGCGCAGGTGATGCGGCGGATCGTGACGCAGACGATCCCTCAGGCGGTGATCGACGACCCGCGCGTGGACTGGGAGCCCTTCAGCAACCGCGTGACCCCTGCGCCGGCAGAGACGGTGGAAACGGTGGAGACGCCGCAGGGGGCGCTGCGCTCGGACCTGCAGGCCCGCGAGGACGACGTGCGCTACGCGCGGCTGCTCGCGCAGTTCCACGCGGCGCGGCGCGCGGATCCCTTCTCGCCGACCGCACCGACCGCCATCGCGCGCGCGTTCCAGATTGGCCGCGAGCTGCCCGAGGCGCGGGTGGAAGGGCTGTTCACGGAGGTGCTCGAGTCGCCGCTGGTGGAGCGGGTGACGGCGCGCGCAGAGGCGCGGCTGGGCCGGAAGCTCGAGCCGCACGATCTCTGGTTCGACGGCTTTCGCGCGCGGGCGGCGATCCCCGAGGCGAAGTTGGATGCGCAGACCCGCGAGCGCTACCCGAGCGCCGAGGCGTTCGCGAAGGATCTGCCTCGGATCCTGCGGGACCTCGGCTTCAGCGCCGAGCGCGCGCGCTTCCTCTCAGACCGCATCCGGGTCGATCCCTCACGTGGCGCGGGACACGCGATGCCGGCGCTCAAGCGTGGCGAGTTCCCCCGGCTGCGCACCCGCATCGCGCCGGGCGGCATGGACTACAAGGGCTACAACATCGCGGTGCATGAGTTGGGTCACAACGTGGATCAGGTGTTCTCGCTCTACGAGGTGGATCACACGCTGCTCGCGGGCGTGCCGAACAACGCGTTCACCGAAGCGATGGCGTTCGTGTTCCAGGCGCGCGACCTCGAGCTGCTCGGGTTGCCGCCGCCGGACGCGGAGGCGCGGCGGATGAACGCGCTGGGCGACTTCTGGCAGACGTGGGAGATGGCCGGCGTGTCGCTGCTCGAGCTGGAGGTGTGGCGCTGGATGTACGCGAACCCTGAGGCCACGCCCGCCCAGCTGCGCGAGGCGACGGTGCGGCTGTCGAAGGAGGTGTGGCAGCGGCACTACGCGAAGACCCTCGGCGGCGAGGGCGAGGTGCTGCTGGGGATCTACTCGCACATGATCTCGTACCCGCTCTACCTGGCGGACTACCCGCTCGGGCGGATGATCGCGTTCCAGACCGAGGAGCACTTCGCGAAGAAGGGGCGCGCCGAATTCGGCAGCGAATTCGAGCGGATGACGACGTACGGCCTCGTGACGCCGGACGCCTGGATGATCCACGCGACGGGCGAGCCGGTCAGCGCCGGGCCGCTGCTTCGTGCCGTCGAGCGCGCGGTGCAGGCGAAGTGAGCCGGTCCCCGATGCGCGCGGCGGTCGCCCTCTGTCTTCTCGCAACCGCGATCGCGGCGGCGAGCTGTGGTGGTCGTGCAAAGACGGTTCGCGCCGAAGCTCCGCTGCCGCCCGATCCGCCGGGAGAGTGGGACGCGGCGGTGCGGGCCTGCGAGGAGGGCGATTCCAGCGGGTGCTTCACCGCGGCGCTGGCGTACGAACATGGCGATGGGCCTCGACGAAACAGCCGGCGCGCGGGCGAGCTCTACGCGCGGGGCTGCGAGCTGGGCGACTCCAACGCGTGTGTGCTCTCCGCCAACGTCGAGCTGGAGGGAGAGCCTACGGCAGAGGTCTCGGAGCGCGCGCGGCGGTGGCTGACGCAGGCCTGCTTCGAAGGCGACAGCGAGCTGGGGTGTCTGGTGTTGGGGACCCGCGCCTCGGAGGAGACGTGGGAGTCGGGGGACGCGGCGCGGGACTCGGCGATCAAGGCGTGGGCGCACGCGTGTGAGGCGTACGAGAGCGTGGACGGCTGCTACTTCGCGGGCACGGCGCTGCGCGAGCGGAAGTCGGAAGGGGAGGGCGATCTCGCGCGGGCCTTCCGGTACCTGGAGGTCGCCTGCACCTTCGAGCACCTCGAGGCCTGTCGCATCGCCGCGGACGCACGCGCCTGTGGTGAGGGCGTGCCGGAGGATGTGCCGCGCGCCATTCGCGACCACCTCGCGGCCTGTCGCCGGGGTGATGCGCCGTCGTGTTCGCAGGCCACGAGCTTCTACTCGGTGCTCGATGAAGCGGAACGGGCGAAGCTGGACGTGAACCTCGGGCCGGTGCCGTTCCTCCTCGCGCTGAGGTCCGCTCAGCGCGGGCTGGCGAAGGACGCGGAGGCGCTGGCGGCGCGGTTGCCGGCGGACGAGGCGGCGTGGATCCGCGCGACCACGGCTTTCGATCGCGGAGATCACGCTGGTGCGCGCGAGGCGCTGGTGCAGTTGCGGCAGGCCCGTCCGGAGTCGCCCGAGGCCGTGCTGCTGGAGGTCGCCATCGCCGCGGCGGAGGCGGGCAGGCCGCTCTACCTCTCGGTCGTGCGCGCGTGGGCGGACATGGGAAGGCCGGACCTGCGCTTGGGAGGCCTCGTCGAGCCGCCGCTGAAGTTCTGGGACATCGAGTGCCGCAGCCACTACCGGCCGTGGCTCTCCGCCGAAGAGGTCGCGAAGAGGCTCGCGCTCGCGGACCTCTCGCAGGGCGCGGACGGTTTTCCGGAGGCGGTGAAGGATGCCGCGGCGAAGACTCGCGACGACGCGCCGCTGGCGGAGCGGCTCGGCGCGGTGCTCGCGTTGACGGGGAAGGAGACGAGGGCCGCGCCTCGTGAGGATTGGGAGCGCGCGCGCCGCCGGCTGCTGCAGACGTTCGCCTCGGGGAAGGACGCCTTCTCGGTGATCGCGCGGCTCGCGGGAGAGGAGGAGGGGACCCCGCTGTCGAAGGCGGAGCAGGAGGCCCTCTATTCGGCGACCGCGTGGCGCATCCCGAAGAGGGAGCTGCGCGCGGCGGTGGACGCGGAGGCGAAGACGCTGCCCGACGACGGGACCTGGGGCGAGGCGCCGAGGCTGATGGCGACGGTGGGGCTGGCGAACGTCGCGGATGCGGTGCAGGTGGCAGCGCGCGCTCAGGCGACCGCGCCCGCTCTCTCCCCGAAGGAACGCCAGCGATTGGGCAGGGCGCTGATGCGCATCGGCGAAGAGACCTTCGGCGGGGGCTGGGTGATGGAGGCGTATCTGGCCACCGCGCTCTTTGGCGCGGGCGCGGAGCTGACCGGCGATCCAAAGGACGCGGCCCGGCGCGACGAGGCGACCGCGCAGACTCGGGCGTTGCTCGAACGTGACGGCGTGCCGGAGCTGGGGAGCTGGCCTTCGAAGCGATTGGCCGACGATCAGCTGCGCAGCGCGGACGACGACGAAGTCCGTTTCCAGCGCACGCTCGACGCGCTCTCGCAGCCGAAGAGGAAGAAGTAGCGGCAAAAGAAGAGGCCCCCGCCGATCTCCCGATCAGCGAGGGCCTCGTTCACTCAACGCAGCGGTCAGCGAAGGCTACTTGCCCTTGCCGGCCGGCGGGGTCTGACCGCCCTGAGCGCCAGGGGTGCCCGGCGCGCCCGGCTGCGGGTTCGCCGCGGCCTTGGTCACGCCGAGGAGCTCGACCTCGAACACCAGCGTGGAGCCGCCCGGGATGTTCGGCGGGCTGCCGCGGTCGCCGTAGGCGATGTCGGACGGGCACACGAGCTTGGCCTTGCCGCCCTCCTTCATCTTCTGCACGCCCTCGGTCCAGCAGGGGATGACGCGGTTGAGCGGGAAGTCGATCGGCTCGTTGCGCTTGTACGAGGAGTCGAACTCCGTCCCGTCGATCAGCGTGCCGCGGTAGTGCACCTTCACGGTGTCGGCGGCGGCGGGGGAGGCGCCCTTGCCCTCCTTCTCGGGGATGTAGATGAGGCCGGACTCGGTCTTCTGCGCGCCCTTCTCCTTCGCCATCTTGTCCTGGAAGGCCTTGCCCTCCTTCTTCGACTTCTCCGCCACTACGGAGGCGCGCTTCATCGCCAGCTCCTGCAGCTTCATGCGGTACTGCTGCATGTCGCCGACCGCGCTCTTGGTGCCCTTGGAGCCGTCCTGCATGCCCTTCTTCACGACCTCCATCTCCGGAGCGGAGAGCTGGAAGTCCTTCCCGAGCGAGTACCCGAGCGAATAGAGCGCCTTGTCCTCGTCCGTCTTCATCGCCTGCGCGTGCGCCGTACCCGCGGCCGCGAGCACCGCCACCGCGCCGAACATCGCCTTCATCTGCATGTGGTCTTGCCTTTCGTTTCCCGACTGCCCGGCCGGCCTTATAGGCCCGCTCCGCGCACGACGCGACGATGCAGCAGAGGATTCAGTGCGCGATGGGCCCAGAAGGGCTGAATTCTTGACCGATCGATCCCCCCCTCTAGCCTCGCGCTACAGGCTGCGACGCGGCTGTGGCGCGCGCACCGACGGAGGGGAGCACCATGAGCGAGAAGCGGAAGAGGATCCGGGCGCCGTTGGACGTGTACCTCAACAAGTACGTCGCCGGCGTGCCGTACATGGCGCGGGCCGCGGACATCAGCACCGAGGGCTTGAGCCTCGCGCATCTCATCGAGCCCGATCACGAGCGCAAGCGGGTGGGCCTGCAGTTCCAGCTCCCCGGCAGCGAGGAGGTCATCTACGCGGAGGGCGAGATCGTCCGCGAGTGGCTCGGCGCGGAGGAGCCGGAGGGATCCGGCGTGCGCTTCACGCTGCTCACCGAACGCCACCGCCGCCTCATCGACGCCTACGTCGCGCGGCACACGCTCGACGAATAAGCGGGGCGCCTGCCCGTTCTCCCTCTCGGCAGACATCGACGCACCATTCGGCGCCGCGCCTTGCCCTGTCAGGCTGCGGCGGCTTGAATGGGCGCCGTTGCCGAGGAGGGTCGCGTGAAGGGAAAGGTGAGTGTCGCCGCGCTGTGTGCCGCGCTGATGTTGCCGTGGGTCAGCGCCGTGGCGCAGAAGCCGCCGCCCGACAAGGGGGTGAAGCATCCGGCCGGGGTGAACTGGCAGGGCCAGGTGCTCAAGGCCACCGGCTCCGGCGCGCCGGACATGAAGGCGCAGAACCCGGCGCAGGCGAGGCTCGGGGCGGAGCGCGCGGCGAAGCTCGACGCGTTCCGCAACCTGCTCGAACAGGCGAAGGGCCTGCACGTGAGCGCGGGCCGCACGGTCGGCGACGAGATGGCGAACGACGAGATCCGCGGCCGGGTGGAGGGCGCGGTGAAGGGGTTCACCGTCACGAACAAGCGCTACTACTCGGACAGCGGCGTGGAGCTCGACGTGGAGGTGCCGCTCGGGCTGCTGACGGATGCGCTGCTACCTCGAGACGGCGGCGGCGCCAGGGCGGCGCTGAAGTTGGACGGCTCGCCTACCCACACCGGGCTGGTGATCGACGCGCGCGGCCTCAAGGTCAGCCCGTCGCTCGCGCCGCGCCTGCTCGACGAGGCGGGCGCTCCTCTCTACGGCGCCGAAGTCCTCTCCGATGACGCGCGCAAGCTCGCCGGCGTGGCCGCGTGGGCGCGCAGCCTGGAGGAGGCGAAGAAGCTCGAGCGCGTGGGCGGAAATCCGCTGGTGCTCCGGGCCACTCGCGCGCAGGGCAGCGATCTGGTGCTAGGCGCGGAAGACGTGAAGAAGCTCACCGACCACAACAACAGCTACCTGGCGGACGGCCGGGTGGTGATCGTCGCGCAGTGACGGCGCCCATGGCCATGAAGACTCTTTCGATGCAGTCGGTGCTGCTCGCGGTCTCGCTTCTCTCCCTTCCCGCGCTCGCTCAAGGACAGCAGGGGCAGGCAAAAGCGGAAGAGGACCGGACGGTGGAGGCGGTGGGCGAGGCCGCGATCGTCAACGGGGACGAGGTGAAGGCGCGCGAGGAGGCGAAGAAGAACGCGCTCCGAAACGCGGTGGAGCAGGTGGCGGGGACGCTCGTCTCCAGCGACACGCTGGTGAAGGGCAGCACGCTGGTACAGGACCGGATCCTCACCAACTCGCAGGGCTACGTGAAGAAGTTCAGCGCGCCGCAGTTCTCGAAGGAGGGCGGCGTCGTCACCGCGAAGCTGAGCGCGACCGTGAGCACCGCGCCGCTCGATCGCGATCTGCAGGCGATCCAGCTGCTGGTGAAGTCGCTGGAGGGCAGAAAACTCGTCATCCTCCTGCAGGAGCAGTCCATCGACACCGGCGGGGTGGTGACCTCCTCCGGCGTGATGACCCAGGCGCTGACCGAGGCCTTCAGCAAGGACGGCTGGACGATCATCGACCCTTCGTTCGCGGCGGGGAAGGTGCGCGTGGCGGGCGGCGCGGCGCTGGGCGCGACCGAGGCGAAGGAGATCGGCAACCTCACGCGCGCGGACGTGATCGTCTATGGGCGGGTGACCTTCCGCTTCCAGCCGGACGGAGCGATGACGAAGGGCTTCTTCCCGGTGACCGGCGAGTGGGACATCGCCGCGTTCAGCACCGACAGCGGCACGCAGCTGACGACGGTGGCGGGCAAGTTCAACAGCGGCAAGAAGACCGGGATCATCTCCTACGAGCGCACCGCGTTCGACATGGCGCGCGCGCAGGGCGGCGAGATGGTGGGCGCGGTCCGCAAGGCGGTGTACGCGCGGCTCGGCGACGCGAAGCAGAACGGCAGCCGGGTGGTGGTGGACGTGGTGGGGCTCGGGGACTACGGCGCGGTGGAGGACTTCAAGCGGGTGCTCGGCGGGCGACGCGGCGTGCAGGACGTGACCGAGGGCAACTTCGAGGCGGGCCGGGCGAACTTCGAGCTGACCTACGTGGGCAGCACGCAGGATCTCGCCGGCGAGTTCCGCACCGCGACGTTCAAGGGCAAGAAGGTCTCCGTCACCGGGCGCAGCCAGAACCGTGTGGAGCTGACGGTCGCGAAGTGAAGGGGCGGTCGCGGTCACGCGGGGCGCTCGTCTGCGGCCTGCTGCTCGTCTTCGCAACGGTGGGATGTCGCAGCGGCAGGCCGGAGCACGCGGAGACGGTGCAGCGGGCGGACGCGCTGATGCAGGAGGCGCGAGGGCGCGGTGGCGAGCTGGCCCTCAAATGCGATCCACCGGACGCGGAGGTCGAGGTGGACGGGGTGCCGCAGGGCCGGTGTGACGACTTCGACGGCCGGCAGCGGCGTCTGTCGCTGGGGACGCGGATGCGGCACGTGGTGGTGAAGAAGGCGGGCTACTGGCCCTACGAGACCTGGTACCAGGCCGGTGGGGCCACTGCGTCGCTGGCGGTGCAGCTGCGCCCGAGGGCGCCGGAAGGAGAGGGCAGATGACGGCAGCGCGTGCGATGGCGTTCGGGGTGGCGCTGACACTGCTTTGGGGAACCGCGGCGCTGGCGCAGGACGCGCAGCCGAAGGCGGTGGGCCAGGTCACGGTGATCGAAGGCTCGGGACGGGCGGTGCGCAAGCCGAACGAGGGGAAGGGCGCCGCGGTCCCGCTGAAGACGGGCGCGACTGTCCACGTGGGCGATCACCTCGAGACCGCGGCGGGCGTGCGGCTGAAGATCACGCTCAACGACAAGAGCGTGTTGATGCTCGACGAGAAGTCGCGTCTGCAGCTCGACGCGGCGGACTTCGCGGCGCAGACCGGAGAGCGCGAGGGCTTCTTCACCACGCTCGGGGTGGGAAAGATGTGGTCGAAGGTCGCGAAGGCGGTCGCGGGCAGCGACGCGAAGTTCGAGGTCCGCACCGAGCGCGCGGTCGCCGGCGTGCGCGGCACCGAGTTCTGGGTGGACGCGATCCCCACCGTGAAGGGCGGCAAGCCGTCGCAGCGCACCCGGGTGCAGGTCAGCGAGGGCGTGGTCGCGGTGGCCTCCACCGCCGCGGTGAAGAAGCTCGCGCCGGAGAACGGGGCGCCGGCAGGTCCGAACGCGCGCGTGCCGCCGGGCGGAAAGCCGCGCGTGCAGGTCGCCGGGCCGCAGGAGATCTCGAAGGACCAGTGGGAGAAGCGGTTCCTCGAGCTGCAGCGGGGGATGGTCGTCACCGTGGACGAGGAGCTGTGGTCCGAGCAATCCGACGCGCCGGATCCGGATCACGCCTTCGCGCGCTTCGTCCGCAAGAACGCCGGGAACGCAAAGAACGACCAGAACGACCAGAACGGCACCACGCCGTGACCCGGAGCCGCGCGCTTGGCGAGTGACGCGTTCAACGTCCCCAACGTCATCTCCTTCATCCGGTTGGGGCTGGTGCCGGTGTTCCTCTGGCTGCGGCTCACCGGCGAGCCGGAGTGGGCGCTGGCGGTCTTCATCACCGCCGCGGTCTCCGACGTCATCGACGGGCTGGCGGCGAGGCTTTTGAACCAGCGCAGCAAGCTGGGCGGGATCATCGATCCGCTGGCGGACAAGCTCCTCATCTTCACCGCGCTGGTGACGCTGGTGGTGGACGGCGTGCTGCCCGTCTGGCTGCTGGGCGTGATCCTCCTGCGCGACGGGCCGATGGCGGTGGGCGCGCTGTGGGTGAAGCACAAGCGCCTGGAGATCCCTGCCGAGCCCACACGCATCGGGAAATACTCCACCTTCGCGCTCGTACTGACCGTGGTGCTCGCGTTGGCGAGCGCCAGCCCGCGTGCTCCCCAGGCACTCACGGGCTGGGTCTGGGCGGTGGGGTTCGTGGCCGGGCTGTGCGTCGTCGTCAGCACGCTGCAATACTGGTCGCGGTTCGGGTACCTGTTCTTCATGCCGGCGCTCCCGGCGGGGCCCGGTTCAGCGCACGCAGAGAAGTCACGGAGGCAGTCATCGGCCGGAGGAGAAAAGACGCGCGGTTGAAGCAGGAGCGCTCGCCGGAGCCGGAGCTGGAGAGGCCCTCCGCGCCCGCGCTGGCGGTCGTGAACCCCGGCCCCCAGCCCGCGCCGGAGCCTGACCTCACGCTGCCGGAGAGCGAGGCCCGCCGCATCGACCTCTACTGGGCGGCGGCGATGACGGCGGCGATGGGCCTCGTCTTCCTGCTCATCTCGATCTTCTCCGGGGTGGCGGTGCCGGTGCTGCTCTCGCTGGCGCTGGCCTACATCCTCAACCCGGCGGTCTCGTTCCTCGAGCGCCGCGGGCTCGATCGCACCTGGGGCGCCACCGCGGTGATGGGCCTGCTGGGCCTCGTGCTCGCGGGCTTCATCCTCTACCTCATCCCCGTCTTCCGCGACGAGGTGCAGCGGCTGCCGGTCTTCGTGAAGCGCGCCGCCACCGAGTTCATCCCGCGCGTGGAGGCGACGTTCGACATCTCGCTGCCGCAGCTGTGGCGGACGCGCGCCCAGGAGATCGGCGGCGAGGCCACGGATCTGCTGACCAGCGCAGGTCCGGTCATCGCCCGCGTGCTCGCCTCGTTTGCGCAGAACACCGCGCGCTTCGTGGTGATCATCCTCGGCCTGCTCATCGTGCCGGTGGTGGGCTTCTTCTTCCTGCGCGACTACCCGCTGCTCATCTCCACCGCGCGTGGCCTGCTTCCGCGCAGGGCGGTGCCGCTCGTCTCTCGCCGCTTCGCGCAGGTGGACGGCGTGCTCTCCGCCTTCGTGCAGGGCCAGATCACCGTGGGCGCGGTGCTCTCGGTCATCTACGCCACCGGGCTCTCCTTCGCGCGCGTGGAGCTGGCGATCGTCATCGGCCTCGTCGCGGGCTTCGGGAACATGGTGCCGTACCTCGGCACGGCGCTCGGCGTGGTGCTGGCGGCGGTGGGCATGCTCCTCAGCTGGCAGGGCATGTGGCAGCTCGGCGTGGTCGTCGCGACCTTCGTGGTCGGGCAGCTGCTCGAAGGCTTCGTCATCACCCCGCGCATCGTGGGCGAGAAGGTCGGGCTCTCGTCGGTGGCGGTCATCCTCGCGGTGCTCGCGTTCGGCGAGCTCTTCGGCTTCGTGGGGATCCTCCTCGCGGTGCCGGTCGCCGCCATCCTGCGGGTCGTGGTCAACGTGGTCATCGAGCGCTACCGCAAGTCGCGCCTCTACGACGGAGCCACGGCCGCACAGCCCGAGCCGTGATCGCCTCCGCGCTCGCCTCGCTGCTGGTGCTGGGCGCGGGGACCCACGTGCCCGAGGCCGCGGTCTCGCCCGACCTCCGGGTGCACCTCCTCGCCGACGAGGCGCTCCCGGCGGACGCGCTCGCCTCGCTGGCCCGTCCGCGCGCGGTGCTCTGGCTGCGCACCGGTGGCAACACGCTGCGGCCCGCCACCGCGAAGGCCCTCTCCCGCTTCGAGTCCGCGTGGGTCGAGGTGCGGCCACCGGTGAACGCGGTGCAGGCCGACTCCTTTGGCGCCGCCCCCGCGGCCGGGCTCTGGCTTCGCGAAGGGACGATCGCCGCCGCCTGGCTCACGCGCTTCGGCGCCCGCCCGTTCGCGCAGGATCACGCAGGTCCCTGGCCGGAGCTGCCGGAGTCGGCGGGACCCGCGGCGGCGCGGACTCCCTCCCGCCTGGGCTGGTCTCCTCGCTCGGACGAGGCGCTGACGGTGGGCGCGCTCTCCCTCATCGCCGCCGCGCGAAGGCCGGTGCTGCTCGTCCTCCCGGAGGGGACGGCGCCCCCCGAGTGCGACGTGGAGGTACCCGCGCTCGCGTTCCTCACCGTGCGGACGGTGCGGCTCGCGGATGCCGCGGCCTGGTCCCGGTGCGGCGCAAGGGTCCGGGTGCCGGTGCCGCCGGGCATCAGCGAAGAGGCGTTGGCGCCGGTGCTCCGCAGCGCGACACGGCTGGAGCTGGAGGTGGAGGTCGGCGGAGACGAGCGACGGGCGCTGGCGGCGCGCCGGCTGCTGGAGCGACTTGCGCCGTAAGTCTCAGCCCGCGGAGGCCGCGGCCGAAGAGGTGGCGCCCGCGGAGCGGGGGAGCTGCACGAGGAACACGGTGCCCTCCTCGTTCGACCGCACGAGCACGTTGCCGCCGTGCGCGTCCACGATGTGCCGCACGATGTAGAGCCCGAGCCCCACGCTTCGCCCCGCCCGGTCGATCTCTGAGGTGGCGCGGGTCATGGGCCTGAAGATCTCCGGCAGGCGTTCGGCGGGGATGGGCTCGCCCTCGTTCTCCACCGTGAGCTCCGCCCAGTCGCCGTCGGTACCGGTCAGCACGCGCACCGCGGACTCGGGCGGGCTGTACTTCACCGCGTTGGTGACGAGGTTCTGTACCACCTGCGCGAGCCGGTCCGGATCCCACACCCCGCGGGCGTCGCCCTCCTGCCGCAGGAGGATGTGCCGTCCCGGGTGGCTCGCCTCCACCTCGTCCACCACCGCGCGGGTGACCGCATGCAGGTCCGCCTGGCGTCGCTCGAGCCGGATGCCGCCGCCCAGCCGTGCCTGGGTGAAGTCGAGCAGGTCCTTCACCATGCGCGTCGCGCGTTCGGCGGACTCCTGGACCCTCAAGAGGCCGCGCGTCTCCCGATCGCCGAGGGAGGGGCTGCGCAGCAGCGCCGACACGCCGAGCTTGATCGCGGTGAGCGGGTTGCGCAGGTCGTGGCTGACGATGCCGATGAGCTGCTGTTCGAAGTCCGCGCGCTCGCGCGTCTCCTCTTCCTTCCGTCCCAGCGTCTCCAGCAGCCCGCGCGCGGCGTACTGGCGGTTGCGCGCCCGGAGCGCCGCCCTCACCGCGGTGACGAGGTTGGCGACGCGCACCGGCCGTTCGATCACGGTCACGTTTCCCAGCACGTCGAGCAGCTGCTCCATCCGCGCCGCGCCCACGCCGGTCGCGCCCGCCGCCGACAGCACGAGGATGGGCAGGTCCGACCACGCCGGCTGCGCCCTGAGGATCCCCGCGAGACAGGAGACGAACGGACCGGTCAGCGCCTCCTCGGCGACGAGCAGCGCACCCGCTCCCTCTTCGACCGCGGCGCAGGTGTCGTTCACGCCTTCATAGGCATCTGCGCTGAAGCCCGCGCGGTGGAGGGCGGCCGTGGCCAGGGCACCGTCACGCCCCGTGGGCGCGAGGATGACGATCCGCTGACCCTTGTCCTCCGCCGCGTTCCGGCTCATCGCGAAGGATCGTCCAGGAGCGCGCTCGTCCGCCCGGAGAAGGCCGGCGTTCCGCTCAGCACGCCGCGGAACTCGGACAGGGGAGCGCCCACGCGCACGCCGCCGCCGCCCACCTGCAGCTCGCGGATGGTGTCCTCGTGCGAGCCGATACGCTTCTTCAGAACGCTGATCGCCTTGCGCACGCGGCCCTCCGCCTCGAAGAACCGCAGCAGCATGACCGTGTCCGAAAGGTACGTCACGTCCACCGGCGCCGCCATCGTCCCCAGCAGTCCGTGCTGCGCTACCACCATCAGCGTGGTGACCCCTCTTTGCGCGAGGTAGCTCAACAGCTCGTGCAGGTGGATGACGAGGTTCTGCTCGTCCGGCATCGACATCAGGTAGCCGTTGACGCTGTCGATCGCGATGATGCGCACGCCGTCCCGCTCCACCGCTTCGCGGACCCGGTGGGCGAGCTCTCCCGGCGACAGCTCCGCCGGATCCACCTGGTGCACGGCGAGCCGGCCCGCCTCCGCCGCCTCCTCGAGCGGGATCCCCAGCCCGCGGGCGCGCGCGAAGAGCGTCCCCACATTCTCGTCGAAGGCAAAGATCGCCACCTTCTCGCCCCGGGTGGTCGAGGCGTGGGCGAACTGCGCCACGAGGCTCGACTTTCCGGTCCCCGCAGGTCCGAGCAGCAGCGTGCTCGTCCCTCGCGCGAGCCCGCCGCCGAGCAGCGCGTCCAGGTCCGGCACGCCGCACGAGAGCGTCTCCTCGACGAAGTCGAGGTGGTGCTCCGCCGCCACCAGCCGCGGGAAGACCTGCAGGCCGCCCTTCTCGATCGTGTAGTCGTGCCGGCCGGTGCGGAAGGGGACCCCGCGCAGCTTGGTGATCTCCAGCCGCCGGCGGACCGCGCCGTAGTCCGGTGAGCCGGAGTGCAGCAGGACCACGCCGTGCGAGAGGCTGTGCAGCTGCAGGTCGCTCTCGGCCGCGGTCCCGTCGTCGAGGAAGAGCACGGTGCTCTGCCGTCCGGCGAAGTACTGCTTCAGCGAGAGGATCTGCCGGCGGTAGCGCAGCGAATCCCCGGCGAGCAGCCGCAGCTCGGAGAGCGAGTCGAACACGATGCGCTGCGGCCGCTCCCGGTCCACCAGCTCGAGCACCCGCGAGGTCGTCTCGTTCAGCTCCACCTCCGCCGGATGGAAGAGGGTGTTCTGCGCCTGTGCGTCGAGCATCTCCTCCAGCGAGGAGAGCGGGTGCACCCCGATCCCGGAGAGGTCCCAGCCGTGCGAGCGGGCGACCGCGTGGAGCTCCTCCTCGGTCTCCGACAGGGTGACGTACAAGCCGGTCTCGCCCCGCCGCTTCCCCTCGAGGAGAAACTGCAGCCCGAGCGTGGTCTTGCCGGTGCCCGGCGAGCCCTGCAGGAGATAGATGCGCCGGCGCGGCAGTCCGCCGCGGAGGATGTCGTCGAGTCCGGGGATTCCAGTGGCCGCGAGGTCCGTGGTCATGTGAATCGTGCGAAGGTGTGTATGACCCGGCGTCTTGGCAGGGACCGGACAACTGATCCAGACGAGCACCCACGCCTACCGTCCGGTTTTGGTCCTTCCGCGCCGGGTTGGAATAAGACGGCGAACGCGCATGGCCCGCCCCGCCAGAGACAGCTTCGCCGCGCTGCACGCGCAGATCGTGGACTGCCGCCGCTGCCCGAGGCTCGTGGCCTGGCGCGAGACCGTGGCCCGCGAGAAGCGCCGCGCCTTCCGCGACGAGACCTATTGGGGCCGCCCGCTGCCGGGCTTCGGTGATCGCAAGGCGCGCATCGTGCTCGTGGGGCTCGCCCCGGCCGCGCACGGCGGCAACCGCACCGGTCGCTTCTTCACCGGCGACCGCAGCGGCGACTTCCTCTTCAAAGGGCTCTACCGCGCCGGGCTCTGCAACCAGCCCACGAGCACGCACCGCGACGACGGGCTGACCCTGTTCGACGTCTACATCGTGGCGCCGGTGCGCTGCGTGCCGCCGGACAACAAGCCGACGAAGGAGGAGTTCGCGCACTGCTCGGAGTTCCTCGACCGGGAGCTGCGGCTCTTGAAGCCGGAGGTGATCGTCGCGTTGGGGGCGCACGCCTGGACTTCGACGCTCGGCCACTTCGCGCGGAGGGGCCTTGGGCTTCCGCGGCCGCTGCCCGCCTTCGGCCACGGCGCGGTGGCACAGGTGGAGGGCGCGCCGGTGATGCTGGGCTGCTACCACGTCAGCCAGCAGAACACGCAGACCGGCCGGCTCACCGACGCGATGTTCGACCGCGTGATCGAAGAAGCGAAGCGGGTTGCTCGCCGTTCTCCTTGACAGGCTGAAGAGGGCGCTGCTATCTGCGGCACCGCTTTTCGCGGCGGCAGTTTTCGCAGCGGGGACGGGTCCTTAGCTCAGCGGTAGAGCACTACCTTGACACGGTAGGGGTCAGTGGTTCGATCCCACTAGGACCCAACGAAGTCTCGAAGGGCGGCACGGCTGAAAGGCCCTGCCGCCTTTGTTATTTCCGGGTGACGACCATGGCAGATCAGATCACGGTGACGCTCCCCGACGGGAGTCAGAAGCAGGCGCCGAAGGGCGTGAAGATCGCGGACTTCGTGCGCGAGCAGATCGGCCCCGGCCTCGCCAAGGCGGCGGTGTTCGCTCGCGTGAACGGCCAGGAGGCGGACCTCTCGCGGCCGCTGGACGGCGACGCGAAGCTGGAGATCTTCACCACCCGTTCCGCCGAAGCGCTGGAGGTCATCCGGCACGACGCGGCGCACATCGTCGCCTCGGCGGTGCAGCGGCTCTTCCCCGGCACGCAGGTGACCATCGGCCCGTCGATTGAAGACGGCTTCTATTACGACTTCGCAAAGGACACGCCGTTCACGCCGGAGGACCTCGAGAAGATCGAGGCCGAGGCGAACCGCGAGATCGCGAAGGACCTCCCGTTCGTGCGCGAGGAGGTCTCGATGGACGAGGCCATCCGCCTCTTCGAGGGCCTCGGCGAGAAGTACAAGGTGGAGATCGTCCGGGACATTGCCGCGAAGGGCGCGCAGACGCTGACGCTCTACAAGCACGGCGACTGGGTGGACTTCTGCCTCGGGCCCCACGGTCCTTCGACGGGCAAGGTCGGGATCATCAAGCTGCTCTCGTCGTCCGGCGCCTACTGGCGGGGCGACTCGAAGAACGCGATGTTGCAGCGGATCTACGGCACCGCGTTCTTCGACAAGAAGGCGCTGGCCGAGTACCTCAACCGGATCGAAGAGGCGAAGAAGCGCGACCACCGCAAGCTCGGCACGCAGCTCGAGCTCTTCACCTTCCACCCCTCCGCGCCGGGCGCCGCGTTCTGGCTGCCGAAGGGCGAGACCATCTACCAGGTGCTCTCCTCGTGGATGCGCGGGCTCACGAAGGACGGCGGCTACCAGGCGGTGAAGACGCCGCTCATGTACAACAAGCTCCTCTGGGAGAAGAGCGGGCACTGGGGCAAGTACCGGGAGAACATGTTCCTGGTGATGGACTCGGAGAGCGGCGAGCACGACTACTCGCTGAAGCCGATGAACTGCCCGTCGCACCACCTGATGTACGGGTTCAAGAAGCGCTCGTACCGGGACCTGCCCATCCGCTGGGCCACGCACGACGTGCTCCACCGCAACGAGGCCGCAGGTTCGCTCGGCGGGCTCACGCGCGTGCGCCAGTTCGCGCAGGACGACGCGCACATCTACTGCACCGAGCACCAGATCGCCGACGAGGTCACCCGCTTCGTGGCGCTGCTCGACCGCGTGTACAGCGCGGTGGGGCTGACCTACGAGATCAAGTTCTCGACGCGCCCGCCGGAGGGAAAGCGGCTCGGGTCCGACGAGATGTGGGATCAGAGCGAGGCCGCGCTTCAGGCCGCGCTGGAGTCTCTGGGCAGGCCGTGGGAGCTCAAGCCGGGAGAGGGCGCCTTCTACGGCCCGAAGCTCGACTTCGACGTGTCCGACAGCATCGGCCGCAAGTGGCAGCTGGGGACGATCCAGGTGGACCGCGTGGCGCCGGAGCGCTTCGAGCTCGGCTACATCGGCGAGGACAACACCGAGCACCGGCCGGTCGTGCTGCACCGGGCGATCTTCGGTTCGTTCGAGCGCTTCATCGCCATCCTCATCGAGCACTTCGCGGGCGCCTTCCCCACGTGGCTGGCGCCCGTGCAGGCGGTGCTGGTGACGGTGGCGGACCGGCACCTCGAGCACGCGCACAAGGTGGCGGAGCACCTGCGAGGACGCGGCCTGCGGGTGGAGGTGGACGAGCGCGGGATGTCGCTGAACGCGCGCATCCGCGACCACCAGCTGCAGAAGGTCCCGTTCACGCTCGTCGTCGGCGACAAGGAGGTCGCGGAGGGCGGCGTGGCTCCCCGGCGTTATGGTGGGGAGGACCTCAAGTTCATGGGGCTCGACGCGTTCACCGCGTTGATCGAAAAAGAGGCCGCGCTGCCCTGATGGGGTGTCGGCGCTGCTTGACTACATAGGTGTCGTCGTACAAGGTTTTGCGCTCGCCGGCAGGCCCGGCCGCTTTCGGAGGTAGCTTCACATCGCACGCGATCAGAGAACGAACCGCCGTATCCGCGCTCCTCAGCTTCGGGTCGTAGGCCCGGGTGGAGAGCAGCTCGGAGTCCTTTCACTCGAGCAGGCCCTGGCACGCGCTCAGGAGGCCGGGTTGGACCTCGTCGAGGTCAACCCGATGTCCAAGCCGCCGGTCTGCAAGATCATGGACTACGGCAAGTTCAAGTACGAGGAGAAGAAGAAGGCCTCGGAAGCCAAGAAGAAGCAGGTCGTGGTCCAGCTCAAGGAAGTGAAGCTCCGTCCGAAGACGGAGGAGCACGACTACGAGTTCAAGATCCGGAACGTGAAGCGCTTCCTCGAAGAGGGGAACAAGGCGCGCATCACCATCATGTTCCGCGGCCGTGAGATCACCCACCGGGATCGCGGGCAGTCGATCCTCGAGGACGTGGTCAAGGACGTGAAGGACGTGGGCGTGGTGGAGCAGGCGCCGAGGATGGAAGGGCGCCAGATGTTCATGATCCTCTCGCCCACGCCGAAGATCCTCCAGCGCGTGCGCGACCAGGCGCGGCTCGCTGCCCAGGCGAGCGAGAAGCGCGCCTCGGAGAAGCCCGGCAGCAAGCCGGAGGGTGAGGGCGCCCAGGCCGCTGCGGCGGGCGAGAAGGCTGAAGGAGGGGCTCCGGCCGCTCCCGCCGCCGAGACGCCGGCACCTTCTGCTCCGGCGGCAGCGCAGTCGGCCTCGGCCGGCCAGAAGTAGAAGTTCGAAGTCCCTCTCCGAGGGAGACGCGGCGGGGCTCCGAAAGGATTACCCCGCCCGTTCGAAGCTGTTGACAACGCGCACCGGCTGTAAGAGTGTGCGCCGCTTTCCGACCCCCGGGTCGGCTTAATCCGGTTTTCTGAAGGACCTGAGTCATGCCGAAGCTGAAGACGAGGAGCGGCGCCAAGAAGCGCTTCGAGGTGAAGAAGGGCGGCAAGGTGAAGTTCGCCAAGGCCTACGCCAAGCACCTCTTCACGCACGGGAAGAACGCGGAGCACTCGCGTCGCACGCGCGGCACGTCCCATCTCGAGTCGATGGACGCCAAGAAGGTCATCAAGGAGCTGTTCCCCTACGGCGGCTAGTCCCCGGGGAACCCAAACCGCTTTCGCAGTGAGGAGTAGAAGATGCGCGTCAAGAAGGGCGTGAAGGCCCGTCGTCGTCGTAACAGGATCCTGAAGCTGGCCAAGGGTTACCGCGGCCGCCGGAAGAATTGCTACAAGCGGGCGAACCAGGCCGTCGAGCGCGCCCTGGACTTCGCGACCCGTGACCGGGCGCAGCGCAAGCGCGACTTCCGTTCGCTGTGGATCGTCCGCATCAACGCGGCGGCCCGTGGCAGCGGCCTGTCCTACTCGCGGCTGATCAGCGGCCTGAAGAAGGGCGGCGTGATGCTGGACCGGAAGGTGCTGTCGGATATCGCCATCGCGGATCCGGCCGGTTTTGCTGCCGTGGCGAACATCGCCAAGGCGGCCTAGCCAGACTCTCGCAGAGCGACAGCTCCGCGACGCTTTTTGACGGGCTGCCCTCGGGCGGCCCGTTTTTTTGTTTTCAGAGTTCCTTCCGGGACGGGAGAGGGCCATGCAGGAGCGGTTGAGCGCGCTGGCGGACGCGGCGCGGCAGGAGATCGGCAGCGCGAAGGACGCGGCCTCGGTGGAGGCGCTCCGGGTGAAGTACCTGGGGAAGAAGGGCGAGCTCTCCGCGGTGCTGGGCGGGATGGGCAAGCTTCCGCCGGAGGAGCGCCGGGCGCTGGGCGAAGTCGCCAACCGGGTGAAGGCGGAGCTCGAGGCGCTGCTGCAGGCCGCGGTGGGCCGCGCGGAGGCGGAGAAGCTCGAGGCCGAATTGCGCGGGCCGAAGACCGACGTGACGCTCCCCGGCCGGCAGGTCGCGCCGGGGCACCGTCACCCAGTCACGCGGACGATGGAGGACATCGTCGGGATCTTCCGCCGGCTCGGCTTCGAGGTCGCGCACGGGCCGGAGATCGAGCAGGACTGGTACAACTTCGAGTCGCTGAACTTCCCGCATGACCACCCCGCGCGGGACATGCAGGACACCTTCTTCGTGGACGCCTCGTGGGTTCGCAGCACCGCGCCGGTGCTGCTGCGCACGCACACGTCGCCGGTGCAGATCCGGGCCATGCTCGGGCAGCAGGCGCCGGTGCGCGTCGTCGCGCCGGGGCGCGTGTACCGGCGGGACTCGGACATCACCCACTCGCCGATGTTCCACCAGGTCGAGGGCCTGCTCGTGGACGAGGGCGTGACCTTCGCCGAGCTGAAGGGGACGCTCGACGGGTTCTCGCGCGCGTTCTTCGGGGCGGGGACGAAGACGCGGTTCCGGCCCTCGTTCTTCCCCTTCACCGAGCCCTCGGCGGAGGTGGACGTGACGTGCGTGCTCTGCGAGGGCCGCGGCTGCCGGGTGTGCAAGATGACCGGGTGGCTCGAGGTGCTCGGCGCGGGGATGGTGCACCCCAACGTGTTCAGGTCCGCAGGTCACGATCCGGAGCGGGTGACGGGCTACGCGTTCGGCATGGGCGTCGAGCGCCTGGCGATGTTGCGCTACGGCATCGACGACCTGCGCACGCTCTTCGAGAACGACGTCCGGTTCCTCTCCCAGTTCTAGCGGGTACCCAAGCCAATGCAGATTTCGCTCAAGTGGTTGAACGACTACGTGCAGTGCCCGCCCGGTGAGGAGCTCGCGCGCCGGCTGACGATGGCGGGGCTGGAGATCGAGGGCTTCACGCGGCTCGGGCAGGGGCTCGACGGCGTGGTGGTGGCGCTGATCAAGGAGAGCGTGCAGCACCCCAACGCGGACAAGCTGTCGGTGACCCAGGTGGACGCGGGCGCCAACGGCGTGTTGCAGGTGGTGTGCGGCGCGAAGAACTACAAGGTCGGCGACAAGGTGCCACTGGCCACGGTGGGCACGACGCTCCCCAACGGCGTGGCGATCAAGAAGGCCGCGCTACGCGGGGTGGACAGCTTCGGGATGCTCTGCTCGCAGAAGGAGCTGGGGCTGAGCGAGGAATCGTCCGGCCTGATGATCCTCGACCCGAAGCTGCCGGTGGGGATGCCCATCGTGCGCGCGCTCGGGCTCGACGACACGCTGCTCGAGGTGAACGTCACCCCGAACCGGCCGGATGCGCTGTCGCATCTGGGGATCGCGCGCGAGGTCGCGGCGCTGACCGGCCAGCCGGTGAAGCTGCCGGAGGTGCGGCTCGCGGAGTCGGCGGCGGCGGTGGGGACGAAGGCGAAGGTGCGCATCGAGGCGCCGGAGAGGTGTCCTCGCTACGCGGCGAGGGTGATCGAGGGCGTGAAGGTGGGGCCGTCGCCGCAGTGGCTGGCGGACCGGCTGAAGGCGTGCGGGGTGCGGAGCATCAACAACCTCGTGGACGTGACGAACTACGTGCTCCTCGAGTGGGGGCATCCGCTGCACGCGTTCGATCTCGACAAGCTCGCGGGCTCGGCGGTCGTGGTGCGGACCGCGCGCAAGGGCGAGACGCTGAAGACGCTCGATGGGAAGGAGCGGGCGCTCGACGCGGACGATCTGGTCATTGCCGATGCGGAGCGGGCGCAGGCCATTGCCGGCGTGATGGGCGGCGGTGAGTCGGAGGTGACGGAGGCGACGACGCGCGTGCTGCTGGAGAGCGCGTGGTTTCAGCCGTCGTCGGTGCGGCGGTCGTCGAAGCGGCACGGGCTGCACACCGAGGCCTCGCACCGCTTCGAGCGAGGGACGGACATCGACGCGGTGCCGCTGGCGCTCGACCGGGCGGCGGCGCTGATCGCGGAGCTGGCCGGCGGCACGGTGCTGAAGGGCGCGATCGACGAGTACCCGGGCAAGAGCGCGAAGAAGACGGTGCGGCTGCGCGCGGGCGCGGTGTCGAAGCTGCTCGGCGTGGAGGTGCCGGAGGCGGAGAGCGCGCGGATCCTCTCGGCGCTGGGGTTCGTCTCGGCGGGCGCGGAGCAGTGGCAGGTGCCCTCGTTCCGCGTGGACGTGGATCGCGAGGAGGACCTCATCGAGGAGGTCGCGCGCATTCGCGGCTACGACACCATCCCCTCGGTGCTGCCGCGCGGGCCGAAGGATCTGGTGCCTGAGGCGCCGGAGCACCAGGTGGAGCGGCGCATCCGCGAGGCGATGGCGGGCGCGGGGATGATGGAGATCGTCTCCTACTCGTTCGTCACCCCGGGCGATCTCCCGTGGACGCAGATCCGCGAGTACGAGGCGCTGGGCACCGAGGTGGACGCGATCGCGGTGCAGAACCCGCTGTCGGTCGAGCAGTCGGCGATGCGCACCACGCTCTACGCGGGGCTCTTGCGGACGCTGTCGCACAACCTGCGGCACGGCGCGGCGGAGACGGTGCGGCTCTACGAGTGGGGGCGCAGCTACCACAAGGATCCAGACGGCGGGGAAGGGCACCGGCCGGTGGCGAAGGAGGTCCTGCGGGTGGCGGGCGTGCTGCACGGCCTGCGGCTCGGACGGCACTGGACGGCGGCGGATGCGCGGCTGGACTTCTTCGACGCGAAGGGCGCGGTGGAGGCGGTGCTCGGGCAGCTGGGGATCGAGAAGGTTCGGTTCGTGCCGGCGGAGCTCGCGCCGTACCACCCGAGGGCCTGCGCGAAGGTGTGGCTGGAGAACGGGGTGACGCTGGGGACGCTGGGGGAGCTGCACCCTCGGACGGCCCGGGCGCTGGACCTGCCGGAAGGGATCTTCCTCTTCGACCTCGAGGTGGAGCGGCTACGGAAGGCCAGTGCACTGCGGCCGCGGTACGAGGCGCTGACGAAGTTCCCCTCGGTGCTGCGGGACCTCGCGGTGGTGGTGGACGCGGCGCTGACGAGCGAGGAGGTCCGGAAGGTCATCCTCGAGGCGGGCGGGACGCTGGTGGACGACGCGCGGGTGTTCGACGTGTACGCCGGGAAGCCGATCCCGGAGGGCAGGAAGAACCTCGCCTTTGCGCTGAGCTACCGGGCAGGCGACCGGACCCTCACCGATGCGGAGGTCAACGAGGCCCACCAGCGCATCGTGGCGGAGGTGAACCGGCGGCTGGGGGCGAGCCTGCGCGGCGAAAATGCCCAATGATGCCGCGCGGTTGACAGAGGTCAGCCGAACCTGCCAGAACGGGGCTTCTACCGCGGGCGCGTTCTTGCGCCAGGGGATGAACGGATGACGAAGGCGGACATCATCGAGGGCGTGTACGAGAAGGTCGGCTTCTCCAAGAAGGAGTCGGCCGAGATCGTCGAGCTCGTGTTCGACACCGTCAAGGAGACGCTGGAGCGCGGGGACAAGATCAAGATCTCCGGCTTCGGCAACTTCCAGGTCCGGTACAAGAAGGCGCGCATCGGCCGCAACCCGCAGACGGGGAAGGAGATCGAGATCTCCGCCCGCCGCGTGCTGACCTTCCGGCCCTCGCAGGTGCTCAAGACCGCGCTCAACGAGGCGGACTGGACGAACAACCCGAACGCGCCGCCGGTCGAGTACCGCGACATGCCGGACGACGACGATGACGATTTCGACGGGGACGACGACGAGTGAGCCCCTGAGCGGCGATCTCCTTCTTGACCGAGGGAGAGGCCGCGGGCATAAGGGCGCCCGTTTTCGTCGTTCAGCCGTACCGCCGTTTGCAGCAATCGGGGCGTAGCGCAGCCTGGTAGCGCACTTGCTTGGGGTGCAAGTGGTCGCAGGTTCAAATCCTGTCGCCCCGACCATTTGAAGGCCTCGAAGTCACTCGGGAAACCGAACGGCTTCGGGGCCTTCGTCTTTGCGGGCCTGAGCGCATCCCGAGGTTTAGAATCAGCATCACGGAGCGACGACCCCACCCGCACCATCGGTTGAACGACCAGATGGGCGGAACACTCCAACTGGTGGACGTGCGATTCGCAGCCGAGGGGGATGGGAACTGCGTGCACCTCATCGCCCGTGACCGCGAAGGAAGAGAACGTCGATTCCGGTTCACCGGTTGCCGGACGTCCGTTTCCAACCGCCCGGCGGCTGACGTTGGGCGCTTTCCCGTATCTGTATGACGTGAGCGGTGACGGCCTCGACGGGTTGAGTGTGCTTCTCGCAGACGACGAGAAAGGATCGGAGCAGTGCCACCTCTACCTTTGGGCGCGCGACGTTGCGGAGGTGGGTGGCGAGGACGAGTGAGCACCAACGAGGTTGTCGTGAAGAAGCGTTCGGGACACAGCGGCCGAGACGAAGGGCGGAGTGACAAGCCCGAGCTGTTACCTGCGGCCCGGCGGTCGCAGGACGAACACCGTAAGCTCGTGCTGCTCCGGAAGGCTGCTGCTCGAAACGATGCCGATGCGCTCGTTCAGCTGGGAGAGCACTTCCAGGACGGATTGATGGACTCGCAAGGCGGGATCCTCGTGAGAATGAGCGGGGCGCAGGCGCTCCGTATGTTCAGGCGGGCAGCCGAGCTCGGAGACACGAATGGGATGGTCCTTCTGGCCAACAGCCTCAGCCGGTTGGCGCTGAAGCAGAAACCGTCGGAACGGACGCGCCTTCTCCTCGAAGAAGCCATGCGCTGGGAGCGAAAGGCGCTTCGGCGTGGCGGCAGCACCGCTGCGTTCAACCTGGCGATGTCGCTCCTCCATTTGGGCCGCGCCCACGATGCCGTCAGGCGCTTCCGAAAGCTCGCCGAAGAGGGGGATGATTCCGCGCTGTTGGAGGTCGCAAGAGCGGAGCTTTTGGCCGTGGGCACCCGGAGGAACGTCGTCGGCGCGATGGCAAAGTTCAGACGCGTCGCGCGAAAGGGCAGCAACGCCACAGAGTTCGATCGTGAAGCTGCGATGATCTTGCTCGCCACCACCTCGTACGAGGGCTGGCTTGTGCGTCGCAACTACCGGGCGGCCGTGAAGTGGCTGCGGCGTGCGGCGGCGGTCGGGAGCGCTGCAGCGAGGGGCATGCTCCAGGACCTCGGCGAAGCCGTGCAGGCAGGGGATGGGCCTTCGAGAGGATAGCTGTCGTGCATCCGCCGAGAGTTGGCTTGCCCTGTCGGCGTGCCCGCGCCGGGGAGAGACTTTTAGTCGCTCTCTGGGGAACCACGGTGGGGTGACGTTGCGCGTGAGAAAGCTCTGTAAGTTCAGGGGTTTGGAGGCTGGATCGTCACCCCGCCAGGGTTCCCCAGCGGAGGCTTTTTCGGCCGCGCGACCGGCGGGGCCTCCGGTTCCGGCGGCCATCGATCCCCGCGGCTCGAGGTCGGTCGCGGTGACGTGAGGGGCCATACCGAAGCGCGGGCGGCGGTCAGCATCGCGGCGCCGCAAACTCGGCTCGCGGCAGACGAGCGCGGGGAGCTGCCCGGGCCTAGCGCGCGGTGCCGGCCTCCGCGGCCTGCCCGCTCAGCCGCGCGATGCGCCCGTCGAGATCCGGGTCCGAGCGGAAGAGGCGGGTGAGGCCGCTCCCGTCGCCGGAGCGGATGCCGAAGCTCTGCATCGAGTCCGGGAGCGCGCTCGGTTCGTCTCGGCCATGGCGAGCGAGCGCGAATCTAGTCGGTGCGCTCGGAGGTGAGGCGGGCGATAGCGTCGGAGAGCGACCGCTCGAAGTACGCGTCGCTCTCTCCCGTTCGCGACTGCAGCGCGATCAGCAGGGGAAGGAGAGATGGGTGGCGCAGCGTCGCAGCGGCCTCTACCGCCAGCACGTTCACCACCGGCGCGCAGAGCGCTTCACGCAGCGGTTCGACCACGCGCACGTCGCCGCGGACCGCCAGCCCCAACAGCGCCTCGCCCTGCAATTCCAGGTTCTCTTCGGCGAGTCGTGCCATCAGCGCTTCGCGAAGCTCTGGCGTGTCTACGTCCTCGAGCAGGGAGCCGAGCCCGAAGGTTGCCCAGTCACGCACTGCCTCGTCCACGTCACGCGAGAGTTCGGTCAGAAGAGAGACGGCGAGCGGGGAATTGTGCCGCGACAGCGCGTGGACGGCGCCGATCCGCACCTCTGCGTTCGCATGCCGCGCGAGGTGCGCCACCGCCGAGGGGACACGCTCATCTGCGATCTGGCCCATCTCTGTTGCGATGGCAGCGAGCACCGCGTCGTCCGACTCGCGTTCGAGCATTGAGAGCAGCGTGTCGGCGCAGCACCTTTCGCGGAGCTCGTCCCGTGGCTCCGCCCCGAGCTGACCGAGCAGGTGAGCGGCGAGCGCGCGGCTCGGCGCTTGCGAGGACCGCGACAGCGCGACGGCGCTGTCGACGACCTCCGGCGTGCCGCGCCTGCGCAACGCGTGGATGGCGGACCAACCCTCCTCGTCGTCCTCCACATTCGAGAGGCCCGCGAGCGCGACCGACACAAGCACTGCGGTGGAGCGCGGATCGTCTTCAGGCGTCATCGCGCACCCGTTCGAGGGCCACGAAAGTCCGTGCTCGCCACGTCATCTCCACGAGTGTGGCACGGCAGGCCACACATTCGCCGGCCCCAGGTGTTCGTGAACGGGGAGCGCTGGGCCCCGTCCCGCGTCAAGCCTGCGGCTACCGCGCCGCGCCCTGCTCCGCGGCTTGCCCGCTCAGCCGCGCGATGCGCTCGTCGAGGTCCGGGTGCGAGCGGAAGAGGCGGGTGAGGCCGCTGCCGTCGCCCGAGCGGATGCCGAAGCTCTGCATCGCGTCGGGCAGAGCGGTCGGGGTGTGCGCGCGCTTGAGCGACTCGAGCGCGCGGATCATCGGGCGGGCGCCGTTGAGCTGCGCGCTGCCACGGTCGGCCCGGAACTCACGCCAGCGGCTGAACCACATGACGATCATCGTCGCGAGGATCCCCAGCGCGAGCTGCGCGATGATCGTCGTGATCCAGAACCCCGGGCCGTGGCCGCGCTCGGTCTTGAAGATCAGCCGGTCGACGGCGTGGCCGATCACCCGGGAGAAGAAGACGACGAAGGTGTTCACCACGCCCTGGATCAGCGTGAGGGTGATCATGTCGCCGTTGGCGATGTGCGCGATCTCGTGGGCGAGGACCGCCTCGGCGGACTCGCGGTCCATCTGCCGCAAGAGGCCGGTGCTCACCGCCACGAGCGCGTTGTCACGGCGCGCGCCGGTGGCGAACGCGTTCACGTCCTCGCTCTCGTAGATCGCCACCTCCGGCATCCCGATCCCGGACTGCTTCGACAGGCGTCGAACGGTGTCCACGAGCCACAGCTCGGTGTCGGTGCGCGGCTGCGTGATCACCTGCGCACCCGTCGTCCGCTTGGCGATCCACTTCGACATCGCCAGCGAGATGAACGCTCCTGTGAAGCCCAGCACCGCCGAGAACACGAGCAGCTGGCCGTAGTTCACGCCGCGGCCCTGCTCGTCGTAGTAGCCCTCGAAGCCGATCAGCCGCAGGACGATCGACATCACGAGCAGGATCGCGATGTTCGTCGCGATGAGCAGCAGGATGCGCTTGCCGATGCCGGATCTCTTCTTCACGCGCGGTCGCTCCTTCGACCGGAGAAGGTGGGGGCTCCACGGCTCGCGTGCAGCGGCTACGACGTGCCCGGCTGCTCGGCTGCCTTCGGCCACGCGCGCTCAGACAGGCCATTGGCTCTGATGCGGCGTGGTAGATGCCGGTCATGGACAGCCACTACGACCAGGTGATGAAGGCTCGCGAGAACGCAGAGGGCGGCTCACGGCTCTACTTCGCGTACTCCACCATCCTCGACCGCGACGCGTTCGTGGAGTGGCGGTCCCAGCACGGCTACGACTTCTTCGAGCTGCCGGAGGGGAGGCTCGCGCAGGCCACCGACGTGGGGCTCGTCTATGACTTCCCTTCTCGATGGTGGGGCGGCCGCGTGGCGGGCCTCGAGGACCGGCCGGGCGAGACGGTGTGGGGACGCGTGTTCGAGATCGGCGCGAAGGACTGGCCGATCATCGGCCACAAGGAGGGCGCGGTCACTTCGATGTCCGTCGAACGAAGCGTGAAGCTCCGGCTCGAGGACGGCACCGAACTCGAGGCCACCGCCTTCACCACCAACCCGCGCAGGGCGAGCAACGAGGGCAAGGTCAGCCCCCGCTTCATCGAGGCGCTCGTGCGCGGCGCCCACAGCGCCGGGCTGCCGCGCGAGTGGGTGGAGCGGGTGGGGCGGGGGGAGTAGCAGCTCCCGCCCGCGTCCCCTCTCGGGCTACTTCTTCGGAGCCGGTTCCAGGGCCGAGTCGGAGGCTGAAACGGAAGCAGGCTCGGCGCCGGCGCCGTCCGGCGAGAACCACACCACCGACAGCGGCGGGAGCGTGACCGCCGCGCTGGCCGGCTGGTTGTCCCAGGGGATCTCCTCCGCCTGCACCCGGCCCATGTTCCCGATGCCCGCGCCGCCGAAGTCGCTCGCGTCGGTGTTCAGGCGCTCGACGTAGGTGCCCGCGCGCGGGAAGCCGATCCGATAGCCCTCGCGCGTCACCGGAGAGAGGTTCGCCGCGCAGACGAGGTGGCTCTTGCCTCCCTTCGCCCAGCGCACGAACGCAAACGTGTTCACCTCCGCGGCGTCCGCCTGCAGCCACTGGAAGCCCATGGGCGAGCAGTCCTGCTCCCAAAGCGCGGGCTCCTCCGCGTAGATCGCGTTGAGCTGCCGCATCATCCGCTGCACGCCGCCGTGGCCCCAGTGGTTCGTCTGGTGCCAGTGCAGGCTGCGCGCCTCGTTCCACTCCGGGCCCTGGCCGAACTCGCCGCCCATGAAGAGGAGCTTCTTCCCCGGGTGCGCCCACATCCACGCGAAGAGCGCGCGCAGGTTGGCGAACTTCTGCCACTCGTCGCCCGGCATGCGCCCGAGCAAAGAGCCCTTCCCGTGCACCACCTCGTCGTGGCTCAGCGGGAGCACGAAGTTCTCGCTGAACGCGTAGAGCAGCCCGAAGGTCAGCTGGTTGTGGTGGTGCTGCCGGTAGATCGGATCCTTTCCGAAGTAGAGCAGGGTGTCGTGCATCCAGCCCATGTTCCACTTGAAGTGGAAGCCGAGGCCCCCCTCGCTCACCGGATGCGACACGCGCGGCCACGCGGTGGACTCCTCCGCGATCGTCACCGCGCCCGGATGGAGCCTGCGCACCGCTTCGTTCGTCTCGCGCAGAAAGGCGATCGCCTCTTCGTTCTCGCGCCCGCCCCAGCGGTTCGGCACCCACTCGCCCGCCTTGCGCGAGTAGTCGAGGTAGAGCATCGAGGCCACCGCGTCCACCCGCAGCCCGTCCACGTGGTACTCGTCGAGCCAGTAGAGCGCGTTGGCCACGAGGAAGTTCCGCACCTCGTTGCGCCCGAAGTTGAAGACGAGCGTGCCCCAGTCCGGCTGCGTTCCCTGCCGCGGATCCGCGTGCTCGTAGAGCGCCGTTCCGTCGAAGCGCGCCAGGCCGTGCGCGTCCTTGGGGAAGTGGCCCGGCACCCAGTCCACGATCACGCCGATGCCGCGCTGGTGCAGGTGGTCGATCAAGTAGCGCAGATCGTCCGGGTGTCCGAAGCGCGCGGTGGGCGCGTAGTAGCCCGTCACCTGATAGCCCCACGAGCCGCCGTAGGGATGCTCCGCCACCGGCAGGAGCTCCACGTGGGTGAAGCCGAAGTGATGGCAGTAGTCCGCCAGCTCGTGCGCCAGCTCGCGGTAGGTCATCGGCCGGTCGCCGTCCTCGACGATCCGCTTCCACGAGCCGAGGTGCACCTCGTACACGCTCATCGGCGCGGTCAGCGCGTTGCCCTTCGCGCGCTTCGCCATCCACTCCGCGTCCTTCCACTCGTAGCCGCGGAGGTTGTGCACCACGCTGGCGGTGAGCGGCGGGACCTCGGTGCGGAAGGCCATCGGGTCGGCCTTCAGCAGCGCCGGCCCGCCTCCCTGCGGCCGGATCTCGTACTTGTAGCGAGCGCCCTCGCCCACGTCGGGCACGAAGAGCTCCCACACGCCGGACGCGCCCATCCGCCGCATCGCGTGCAGCCGTCCGTCCCAGCCGTTGAAGTCGCCGACCACGCTCACGCCCGCCGCGGTGGGCGCCCACACGCTGAAGGCCACGCCGTGCGCGCCGCCGTGGTGCATCAACCGGGCGCCGAGCTTCTCCCACAGCCGCTCGTGCTTGCCCTCGCCCACGAGGTGCAGATCCAGCTCTCCCAGCGTGGGCAGGTACGCGTAGGGATCGCGCAGCTGGAACATCCGCCCGCCCGGGTAGTGCACCTCCAGCAGGTAGCGGAAGATCTCCTTCCGCCCGTTGACGCGGCCCTCCCAGATCCCCGCGTGCCGGTGCTTGAGCTCCACGCGCCCGCCGTCGTCGGGCAGCACGAGGACGCGCTCGGCGTCGGGACGGAAGCAGCGGATGACGAGCCCGTCTCCGTCCGGGTGCACGCCCAGCACCGCGTGGGGATCGGGGTGACGCAATTCGGCGACGCGCGCGAGCTCCGCGTCGGCCACATGGCGTTCGGTCGGCTTCTGCATGGTGTGCCTCGTGGTGCCCGAAGGCTCAGGTGTACGCGAGCAGCGCGCGCGCGGGGATCCGCACCCAGTCGGGGCGGTGGGAGAGCTCGTAGCGCAGCTCGTAGAGGAGCTTCTCCAGCTCCAGCGTCTCCAGCATCACGTCGAAGGTCTGGTCGTCCGCGGGCAGCAGACCCTGCGTGTTGCGACTCTTCCTGTACCCGTCGAGGAAGGCCTTCCGCACAGGTCCCAGGCGCTGCCCATCCGGCGCGCCGGCGATCTCCACCGTGGCGCAGGCATACGCGAACGACCGCAACATCCCCGCCACGTCCCGCAGCGGCGAGTGCTTCTCGCGGCGCTGCGCGTAGGTGCGCACCGGCTCGCCCTCGAAGTCGAAGATGAGCCAGCGTCCATTGCTGCGCAGCGTCTGCCCGAGGTGCAGGTCCCCGTGGTGGCGGATCTTCATCCCCGCGCCCTCCGGCTCGAGCCTCGCCAGCCGGTCGATGCGCGCAACCAGCGCCTCGCGCTTCTCCAACAGCTCCGGCGCCTGCTGCGAGGCGGAGGCCAAAGACACGCCCATCTCGCCGATGATCGAGGAGGACCAGCGCTGCAGATCCTCGCGCTGCACCGGCTCCGGCGCGAAGCCGGGATCCGACGGGTCGGACGCGAGCACGTCGTGCAACTCGCCCAGCGCTTCACCCAGCCGCGTCACCTCGGCGAGGAAGTCCGGGGCCAGGGTCTGCCCCTTCATCTGGTCCAGCGTCCAGGCCCAGCCGTCCTGAGCCACCGGCACGAACTCGTGCACGACCGCCACCGTGGAGTGCACCGCGCCCTCGAGCACGATCCCGCCCAGCAGCGGCGGCGTGTGCCGGTAGCCGTGCTTGCGCAGGAACTGGCCCACCTCCCACTCCGGGTTGTTCCCCAGGTCGAGCTTGCGGATGAGCTTGAAGATGATCTTGTCGTCGTACACCAGCGAGGTGTTCGACTGCTCGGCGCTGATCCTGCGCACCGCCGGATCGCGCGAGACCTCGGCGAGCTTCCCGCCGTCGCCCACGTACTCGCCGCGCAGCGTGCCGCCGCCGGTGGGGATCTGCAGCTGCTCGCGCACCGAGCGCAGCGCGATCCGCGCCAGCTCGTCCTGGTCCAGCGCTTCGGTCAGCTCCCCGTTCGGGCCCACGTGCAGCATCGCGAGGTACCGGTCCGGATTGCCCAGTTGGTAGATGACCTCCAGCACCGCGAGCGTGAACTGGTAGTCGCCCTCGCCGAGGTCCACGTGATCGAGCACCTGCACCCGCTCGATGGGCACGCCCTTGCCGCCGAACCACCGGCGCGAGCGGAGGAACTCGGGGAGCTTCGAGACGTCAATGGTCGACATGGCTGCTTCCTTCTCGAAGGGGTTCAGGCCTGCCGCTCGAGGCGGAACCAGAGGAACATGTAGGGACCCATGGAGAGCTGGTAGGGCCGTTCGGTGATGGTGGGGAAGGGCGTCTCGCCGATGAGCTCTACCGGCGTGTGGCCCTTCCACTCCGACAGATCGATCTCCGCGGGCTGCGCGAACCGCGAGAGGTTGCACACCACCAGCAGCGTCTGTCCCTCGTGCTCGCGGACGAAGCCGAGCACCTTGCGGTTCTCCGGGTTCGTCCAGCGCAGGGTCCCCAGCGCGAAGTGCGGGTACTTCTGGCGGATGCGGATGAGGCGCTTCACCCACTCGAGCAGCGAGGTCTTCGTCCGCTCCTGCGCCTCCACGTTGATCGCCTGGTAGCCGTAGACCGGGTCGGCGATCACCGGCGCGTAGAGTCTCGCCGAGTCCGCGCGCGAGAAGCCCGCGTTGCGATCCCCCGTCCACTGCATGGGCGTGCGCACGCCGTTGCGGTCACCGAGGTAGATGTTGTCGCCCATCCCCACCTCGTCGCCGTAGTACATGACCGGCGTGCCGGGCAGGCTGAAGAGCAGCGAGTGCATGAGCTCGATGCGCCGCCGCCCGTTGTCCATCAAGGGCGCGAGCCTCCGCCGGATCCCGAGGTTGATGCGCATCCGGGGATCCTTCGCGTACTCCGCGTACATGTAGTCGCGGTCCTCGTCGGTCACCATCTCCAGCGTGAGCTCGTCGTGGTTGCGCAGGAAGATCGCCCACTGGCAGTTGTCCGGGATGGCCGGCGTCTGCTGCATGATCTCCACGATCGGCGTCCGCTCCTCGCGGCGCACGCCCATGAAGAGGCGCGGCATCACCGGGAAGTGGAAGCCCATGTGGAACTCGTCGCCGTCGCCGAAATAGACGCGCACGTCCGAGGGCCACTGGTTCGCCTCCGCCAGGAGCACCCGTCCGGGGAACTCCTTGTCCAGCGCCGCGCGCAGCCGCTTGAGGTAGGCGTGCGTCTCCGGGAGGTTCTCGCAGTTGGTGCCCTCGCGCTCGAAGAGGTAGGGCACGGCGTCCACGCGGAAGCCGTCCACGCCCAGCTCGCACCAGAAGCGCATGATGTTCAGCAGCGCCTCCTGCACCTCCGGGTTCTCGAAGTTGAGGTCCGGCTGGTGGCTGAAGAAGCGGTGCCAGAAGTATTGCTTGGCCAGCGGGTCCCAGGTCCAGTTCGACTTCTCGGTGTCGAGGAAGATGATCCGCGCGCCCTTGTACTTCTCGTCGGTGTCGCTCCAGACGTACCAGTCGCGCTTCGGGCTCTTCGGATCCGAGCGCGACTCCTGGAACCAGGGGTGCTGGTCGGAGGTGTGGTTCACCACCAGCTCGGTGATCACCCGGATGCCGCGCTTGTGCGCCTCGTCGAGCAGCCGCTTGAAGTCCTCCAGCGTGCCGTAGTCCGGGTGGATGCTCGTGTAGTCGGCGATGTCGTAGCCGTCGTCCTTCAGCGGCGACGGGTACATGGGCAGGAGCCACAGGCAGTTGACGCCCAGCGACTCCAGATAGGGCAGCCGCTCGATCAGGCCCGGGATGTCGCCGATGCCGTCACCGTTCGAGTCCTGGAAGGCGCGGATGTGCAGCTCGTAGATGACGGCCTTCTTGAACCACAGGGGATCCTTGGCGTTGTCCATACAGTCCTGGCAGTCGTCCTAGTAGTAGTAGTCGAAGCTCTCTTCGGTCTTCCGGAAGCGCAGCACCGTCCAGATCGCCGCAGGTGCGTCGGGAGTCAACCTCACGTGCGCGGTCGGCCCCTGCCACAGCGCGCGCTGATCCGAGATCTGCTCGTGCACCTGGTAGATCTCGTCCTCCGCGATCCCCCACTCCGCGAGCGGCAGCTCGAGCATCGCCTCCTGCGTCTCGTAGGGATCCATGCTCACCGCGACGAGCACCTGGTTCGAACCGTCCGGCGTGCGCTTGCCGTAGAAGATCACCCGGTCGTTGTGCGCGGTGTAGAAGCGCAGGTTCCGGTAGAGCAGCAGCGCCGGGTTCTGCTGCCGCGCCCGGTTGATCGCGGTGATGAAGCCGCGGAGGTTCCCCTCCTTCTCGAAGTCCCGCTTCACCAGCTGGTACTTCTCCGAGTCGAGATACTCCTCCTTGCCCGGCTTCACCGGCGTGTTCTCGCAGAGCTCGTAGCCGGAGTAGATGCCGTACGACGACGAGAGCGTGGCCGCGAGCGCGAACCGTTGCAGGAACGCGGGCCTGCCGCCGTGCTGCAAGGACTCGGGGAGGATGTCCGGCGTGTTCGGCCAGAGGTTGCCCTTCATGTACTCGGCCGCGGGCGACTGGGTGAGCTCCTCGAGGTACTCCTGCAGCTCGCCCTTGAAGTTGCGCCAGGTGAAGTAGGTGTAGCTCTGCGCGAAGCCGATCTTCGCCAGCGACTTCATCACCTTCGGGCGGGTGAAGGCCTCGGAGAGGAAGACCACGTCCGGGTGCTCGTCGTGCACCTTGCGGATGACCCACTCCCAGAAGGGGATGGGCTTGGTGTGCGGGTTGTCCACGCGGAAGGTGCGCACCCCGTTCTCCACCCAGTGGAGGATGACGCTGAGCAGCTCGTTCCACAGCGTCTCGCGCGCGGGCCCGAGCCAGTCGAAGTTGACGATGTCCTCGTAGCGCTTGGGCGGATTCTCCGCGGTCTTGATCGTCCCGTCCGGGCGGTGGAGGAACCACTCCGGGTGCTCCTTCACGTACGGGTGATCCGGCGAGCACTGGTAGGCCAGATCCAGCGCGACCTCGATGCCCATGGCGTTCGCCGCCGCGACGAAGCGCCGGAAGTCCTCCAGCGTGCCGAGGTCCGGGTGCACTGCCTTGTGCCCGCCCTCCGCCGCGCCGATCGCCCACGGCGAGCCCACGTCGCCCGGCTCCGCGGTGAGCGAGTTGTTCTTGCCCTTTCGCGCGGTGCGCCCGATCGGATGGATGGGCGGCAGGTAGATGACGTCGAACCCGAGCGACTTCACGTAGGGGAGGAAGGCCTCCGCGTCCTTGAACGTGCCGTGCGTCTTGCCGTCGTTGACGGTGGAGCGCGGGAAGAACTCGTACCAGGCGCCGGTGCGCGCGCGCGTGCGCTCGGCGAAGACCTCCAGCTCGGTGCCGTAGCGCGTGGCGATGGAGAGGTCCGGAAAGCGCGAGGCGAGAGACTTCAAGGACGGGTTCAGCGCCGCCTCGATCGTCTCCTTCGTGGGGCCTCCGCGGAAGCGCTGCGCGGCCTCGGTCATGCTCAGCGCGGCCTGACGAGCTCCCGCCGCCTCCGCACGTTTCGCCGCCGCCTCGAGCAGCGCCGCGCCCTCGAGCAGTTCGCTCTTCACGTCGCGGCCCACCTCCACCTTGCGCTGCAGCTCCAGCGTCCAGGTGGCGAAGAGATCCGGCCAGGCCTCCACCGTGAAGGCGTAGCGGCCGTTCACGTCGAGCGCGAAGTGGCCCTCGTAGCGGTCGTTGCCGACGCTCTTCATCGGCTCGAACTGCCAGTCGGTCTTCGCCTTCTCGGGAGAGAGCTGCCGCCAGGCGATGCGCGCGACGAGGACGTCGTGCCCTTCCTTGAAGAGGTCGCAGGAGACGTCCACCCTCTCGCCGACCACCCGCTTCACCGCGTACCGCCCACCATCGATCGAGGGCTGCACGTTCTCGATCACGATGCTGCCGATGCGTTCCGCCATAGAGGGCGGGGAGAATACGGATCGCATAGGGGATGGGTGGGTATTGAGGTCGCCCGCGTCACTCGCTGAACAGCGACCGGAGCGCGGGGCGCGAGGTGGCGGATCGTGGAGCGGCCGGGCTGTCGAGGACGAGCCCGCTGCCACGGGACTTGTCGCGCGGGCGGTCCGGAGCGTCCCTTGCGGTGACGACGCATCGCCCCTGTTGCATGGGGGAACGCGTCACGCTAGCTGGCGTTCCATGCAAGTCATCCGGGTGGTCGAAGCGCTGGGCGGCAAGGTGCCGGTGGGCTCCGAGGTGGAGGTCCGCGGCTGGGTCCGTACGCGGCGCGACTCGAAGGCAGGCGTCTCCTTCATCCATCTCAGCGACGGTTCCTGCTTCGCGCCGATCCAGGTGGTCGCGGGCAAGGAGCTGTCGAACTTCGACAGCGAGGTCACGAAGCTGACCACCGGCTGCGCGGTCATCGCGCGCGGGAAGCTCGTGGAGTCGCCGGCGAAGGGGCAGGCGGTGGAGCTGCATCCGTCCGAGCTGCAGGTGGTGGGCTGGGTGGACGATCCCGAGACGTACCCCATGCAGCCGAAGCGGCACACGATGGAGTACCTCCGCGAGGTCGCGCACTTGCGTCCGCGCACGAACGTGATCGGCGCGGTGACCCGCGTGCGGCACACGCTCGCGCAGGCGGTGCACCAGTTCTTCCACGGCGAGGGCTTCTTCTGGGTCCACACGCCGATCATCACGTCCTCCGACGCAGAGGGCGCCGGCGAGATGTTCCGCGTCTCCACCCTGGACCTGCAGAACCTGCCGCGCACGCCTGAAGGCAAGGTGGACTTCAGCCAGGACTTCTTCGGCCGGGAGGCGAACCTCACGGTGAGTGGTCAGCTGAACGTGGAGGCCTACTGCCTCGCGCTCAGCCGCGTGTACACGTTCGGGCCCACGTTCCGCGCCGAGAACTCGAACACCCGCCGGCACCTGGCGGAGTTCTGGATGATCGAGCCGGAGATCGCCTTCGCGGATCTGAACGACGACATCGCGCTGGCGGAGCGCTTCCTCAAGGCGATCTTCACGCGGGTGCTCGAGGAGCGCGCCGACGACATGGCCTTCTTCGCGCAGCACGTGGACAAGGAGTGCGTCAACCGGGTGCGCGCGTTCGTGGACGCGCCGTTCGAGCGGCTCGACTACACCGAGGCCATCTCCCGGCTGGAGAAGAGCGGGAAGAAGTTCGACTTCCCGGTGAAGTGGGGGATGGACCTGCAGAGCGAGCACGAGCGCTACCTCAGCGAGGAGCTCGTGGGCCGTCCGGTCGTGGTCGCGAACTACCCGAAGGACATCAAGGCCTTCTACATGCGCCTCAACGAGGACGGGCGCACGGTGGCGGCGATGGACGTGCTCGCGCCGGGCATCGGCGAGATCATCGGCGGCAGCCAGCGCGAGGAGCGGCTGGAGGTCCTCGACGCGCGCATCGACGAGATGAAGCTGCCGAAGGAGAACTACTGGTGGTACCGCGACCTGCGGCGCTACGGCACGGTTCCCCACGCGGGCTTCGGATTGGGCTTCGAGCGCGCCATCCAGTACCTCACCGGCATCGAGAACATCCGCGACGTCATCCCGTACCCGCGCGCGCCGCGGCAGGCGGACTTCTAGGCGCCGCGCGTCGGGTGAGGAGCAGTCGATGATCGCGTGGTGGATCGCCGGGCTCGTCGTCCTCGGTGCCGAGGCAGGTGAGGCTCCCGTCGCGCGCGTGACCGGCGCGTCCTCCAGCCTCGCGACGAAGACGAAGGTGATGGAGTGGAAGGACGGCCGGCCCGACTGGCGGCCGGCCTCCTTCACGGCGAAGAGCGCCATGGACGGGTCCGAGGCCACCGCCTGGTGCGAGGGCGCAGAGGGCCGCGGCACGGGCCAGTGGCTCGGCGTGGAGCTCCTCCAGGCCACCGACAAGGTGGAGATCGTCCCGGGCTTCCGGAAGCTGGCGCTGTCGGGCGACGGGGGTGTGGCAGCGGAGCGCTTCGAGCACGAGCAGTGGGAGCGGTGGTTCGCGCAGAGCCTCGCGGTGTACCGGAGCAACGGCCGTCCCTCGGTGCTCGAGGTGGTGAGCGCGGAGGGAAAGGTCCTCGAGCGCCTCGCGGTGGGCGACCGGTACAGGGGCCACTACGAGTTCGCCCTCCCGCTCGAGCCGGGCCGCTACCGGCTCCGGATCGCGCGCGTCGAAGCGGGCACGAAGTATGCGGACACCTGCATCGCGGAGGTGAAGTTCAGCCGCGCATCGCCAGGGCCGGAGCCGGTCGTTCAGGACGGTACCGCGCTGCCCGAGCAGCTCCGAGTGCTGTCGGTGCCGCAGACGTGCCGGAGCGAAGGGAAAGTGAGGCTCCTTCCGTCGTCGTTCCGGGTGATCGGCGGGGGCGTCAACCGCTCGGGGAAGGCGAGCTCGCTGCATCTGGGCGTCGCGGTCCACACCGCGGACGGCCGCCTGCTGCCGACGACGCGTCCCGCGTGCTTCGCTGGCCCGGGGATGCCCGGCATTGAATGCACCGGCGCCGGGGAAGAGACCGGACCGGAGGCGCTCGATGACGCGGTGCTCGACTTCCCAGCCTGGAGTGCCGACCTGCGTCTGCCGGCGCCGGACGCGAAGGAGCCGGGCCACTGGAAGGGCGAGTACGTGCCGCGGGAGGGCGAGAAACTCGAGCTGAAGGTGGAGGCCGCGCCGCCGCGATACACCGTCACCGCCTCACGCGAGGGCTCGGTGGTGGAGGTCGCCCGCTACACCTGCACGCCACCGCGCTGACCGGACGGGGCCGCGCGGCCGAGCATTCTCCCGGTTGCTCCGAGCAGTCTCCCCGATGCTCCGAGCATTCTCCCGGATGCTCCGAGCACTCTCCCGGATGCTCCGAGCAGTCTCCCGGATGCTCCGAGCAGTCTCCCGGACGCTCCGAGCAGTCTCCCGGATGCTCCGAGCAGTCTCCCGGATGCTCCGAGCAGTCTCCCGGATGCTCCGAGCAGTCTCCCGGATGTTCCGAGCATTCTCCCGGACGCTCCGAGCAGTCTCCCGGATGCGCTCGGAAGGCTTCGCGGTCCGGTCGGTACCGTAAAGTGCCCTGAATCGCGCGGATGGAGCCGGGAACGATGAACAGGATCATGCTGGGTGGTGCCGTCGGCCTCGTCTTGCTGCTCTCCGGCTGCGGCGGGCGGGTGGGCGGTGGCGACGCGAGCGATGCCGGATCACCGCCGCATGTCGGCGCACACGACGCAGGCGGCTCTACGGACATCGAGGACGGCGGCGTCGAAGTCCCGGCAGACGCGGGCTCGGGCTTCGACGCCGGTTTCGATGGCGGTGTGCAGGTGGTCACGCACACCCCGCACGAGCGGGCGCTGCTGAACCCGGAGCGAGGCATCCACCGCTGGTTGTCGATGTCGGATGGCGCGAACGCCTACGCGCAGGTGCGCGCTGCGGGTTCCTCGCTCGGGATTCTGGTCGTGCGTCTCGACGCCTTCCGCGCCAGTGAGATCTCCGCGCAGTTCCTCTCGGACCTCGAGCAGAAGTTCGGTCACGCGCGGGCGGCGGGCCTCAAGCTCGTCCTCAAGTTCTCCTACAACGACGGCCCCTACCCGAACTCGCAGCCGGACGCCTCGGAGGCGCGGATCCTCGGGCACATCGCGCAGCTGCAGCCGGTGCTCGCGGACAACGCGGACGTCATCGCCTTCGTGCAGGCGGGCTTCATCGGCGCGTGGGGCGAGTGGCACACGTCCACCAACGGGCTGCTCGACTTCGCGCAGCGCCCGGACGCGGCGCGGAACATCCTCACCGCGCTGCTCGACGCGCTGCCGGAAGGGCACTTCGTCCAGCTCCGCTACCCGGCGCACAAGGCGCACTTCTACGGTGACTCGCCGATCGATTCCTCCCGCGCGTTCTCGTCCGACGCGAAGGCGAGGGTGGGGCACCACAACGATTGCTTCCTCGCCAACGCGACCGACCACGGCACCTACTCGCCGCTGAGCTACAGCACGACGCAGGTGGAGAAGTGGAAGGCCCTCATCGCGGAGGACGGCCGCTTCGCGCCGGTGGGCGGAGAGACCTGCGAGACCTCGACCTTCAGCGGCTGCGCCAACGCCCTGCAGGAGCTCGCCCGCCAGCGCTACACGTACCTCAACCACGACTACCACCCGGACGTGATCTCAGGCTGGAAGGGCGCGGGCTGCTTTGACGAGATCGCGCGGCGGCTCGGTTACCGGCTCGCGCTGCTGGAGGTCGCGGCGCCACAACGCGCTCGTGCGGGCGAGTCCTTCGAACTGCAGCTCCGCTTGCGCAACGACGGTTTCGCGGCACCGGTGAAGCCGCGCCCGGTCTTCCTCGTGCTGCATCGCGACGGCGCCCCGCGCGTGGAGCTGCCGCTGCTCGACGTCGACCCGCGCCGTTGGCTCCCCGGCGAGCACGCGGTGGACCTCACGCTGTCGTTGCCCATGAGCGTGTCGCCGGGCGCGTACGCGCTGTCCCTGTGGATGCCGGACGCGTCGCCCTCGCTCCGCGCGCGGTCCGAGTACGCGGTGCAGTGGGCGAACGACGGCTGGGACGCAGCGACGGGCCTGCACGCGCTCGGCGTCACCGTGCAGCTGGAGTAGCCCGAGCGTTCACGACGCGCCGGCCACGCCGCCGAGGAACGCCCGGGAGATGAGCTCCCGCACGTTCACCGCCCGCCGCTCCTCGTCGCGCCGCTCGTCGCCCACGAGCAGTCCCTTCACCCGCGGGCGCAGCTCGGTCTCGAACAGGCGCTCGAGCTCCTCCGCCGTCAGTCCGCTCTGTCTCAGCGTCGCCAGCTCGCGGTCGATGAAGAGGAGCTTGTCCAACGAGCGCTCCAGGTACGCGTGCAGGAGGGCGCCCCACACCGCCACCCGCTGCGAGCGCTCCGCGGGCTCCAACGGCACGAGCAGCGCGCGGAGGGCCAGCAGCGCCTTCCACGTCGGCTGCAGGAGCCTGCGCGCGGGCGCCGCGGCAATGAAGTCGCGCAGGTGGAAGGTCCGCGAGGCCGCCCGCCGCGCGAGCGCCTCCACGCTGTACGGCATCGCCGCCCACTCGCCGGCGACGGCCAAAAGGTTGAACGCGCACTCCGGTGAAATCTCCCAGCGCCAGATCCGCTCCAGCTCCTCGGGCGAGTAGCCGCTCTGCGCGAGCACCCCCGCCACCCGCGGCAGGTACCAGCGGGTCTCGGTGTCGAGGAACAGCTCCGACAACGCGTCCCACACCGGCAGGCGGCGGGCGAGCGCTTCGTCGGAGAGTGTGACCATGGACCCGCAGCATAGACAGAAGTTGGACGGGTGGCGGCCCTACCATCCCGGAGGGTAGAAGGGCCGTCATGTCCCGCCCGGCCCTGCTTGCCTTCCTCTCGCCCGTGGCCCTCCTCGCGCTCGCAGGCTGTCCGGCGCCGGTGCACCCCTACGAAGTGCGCGCCTGCCACACGGACATCCACTTCGAGGCCCCGGCGGACCTCGTCACCGAGCCGCGCGTGGCCGGCGAGTGGAACGGTTTCGCGGCGCAGCCGATGGAGAAGACCGGCGAGCGCACCTGGCGCCTGCGCGTCGAGCTCGAGCCTCGCGCCTACGCGTACGAGCTGGTGGACGCGGTGCCCTCCGCCTCGCCGGGCCCGGTGCTCACGCGCGACCCGAAGAACCCCTACACGCGCTGGGTGGGCGGCAAGGAGTACTCGCGGCTGAAGGTGGAGGACTGCGGCGAGCCGATCGTCCGCCTCGAGCACTTCCGCAATGCGAACGACGGCACGGTGGCGCTGCGCGCGCAGTACGTGGACGGCTCGGAGGCCGCGGGGCCGGGCGAGGTGAAGGTCACGCTCGATGGCGCGGAGGTGCCCAACGCGTTCGATCCCGCCACCGGCGCCATCCGCGTCGCCCTCTCGGACATCGCGCACGGCAAGCACGAGCTGCGGGTCACCGCGAAGGATGCGAGCGGCCGCGAAGCGAAGCTCCACTACCTCCCGTTCTGGATCGAGGACGAGCCGTTCGACTGGCAGGAGGCGATCCTCTACTTCGCCTTCACCGACCGCTTCCGCAACGGAGACCCCACGAACGACGCGCCGGTGGGCGGCGTGGACCCGATGGTGGACTACCGCGGCGGCGACTTCGCCGGCATCCGGATGGCGATCGAGGAGGGCTACTTCGATGCGCTGGGCGTGCGCGCGATCTGGATCTCGCCGGTGGATCAGAACCCGGACGGCCACTTCGCCGGCAGCAACAACCAGCGCTACACCGGCTACCACGGCTACTGGCCCTCGGCGCCGCGCACGACGCAGAAGCGCTTCGGCACGCTGGAGGAGCTTCGCGCGATGACCGACGCGGCCCACGCGCGCGGCATCCGCGTCATCACGGACCTCGTCATCAACCACACCCACCAGGAGCACCCCTGGTTCGCCGAGCACAAGGAGGAGGGCTGGTACAACGTCTCCAACGCCTGCACCTGCGGCTCCAACGGCTGCGACTGGGACGCGCGCAGGCTCGACTGCTGGTTCACGCCGTATCTGCCGGACCTCAACTGGCGGAACACCGCGCTGGTCGATCAGATGATCGGCGATGCGCTGTGGTGGGTGCGCGAGGCGGGGCTCGACGGCTTCCGGCTCGACGCGGTGAAGCACCTCGATCACGTGGCGGGCCGGACGCTCGCCGCGGAGCTCAACGCGATCACGAACACGACCGGCACGCCGTTCTACCTCGTGGGCGAAACCTTCACCGGCAGCGACGGGCGCGCGCTCATCGCCGAATACATCTCGCCCGACGAGCTCCACGGCCAGTTCGACTTCCCGCTCTACTGGCCGCTGCTCGACGCCTTCGGCCGCGGCGGATCGCTGCAGCAGGTGGACGACGCGGTGAAACAGAACGAGGCCTTCTACGCGCCCTTCGCGCTGAACTCGCCGTTCCTCGGCAACCACGACGTGGCGCGGTTCATCTCGTACGCGGCCGGCCACATCCGCGGCGACAGCAGCCCCGAGTCCCAGGCGTGGAGCCCGAACAAGCCGCCGCCCTCCGTGGACGCGGACGAGCCCTTCCGCCGGCTGCGCGATGGCCTGACCTTCGTGCTCACGCTGCCCGGCGTGCCGCTCATCTACTACGGCGACGAAGTGGGCCTGCCCGGCGCGGGCGATCCGGACAACCGGCGGATGATGAAGTGGGGCTCGGAGCTCTCTCCGCGTGAGCGCGCGTTGCTCGAGCACGTGCAGAAGGTCGGGCAGGCTCGCCGCGCGCACCGGCCGCTGCGTTTCGGCGCCCGCTACACGCTGCTCGCGGGACAGGACACGCTCGTGTACCAGCGCGACGACGCGGCGACGGGGCAGGGCGCGCTGGTGACGGTGAACCGCGCCGGCAATGAGGCTCCGCTCTCACTGCCCCTGCGCGGAAGGCTCGCGGCGGCGGAGGGCGCCATCCTCACCGACGTGATCAGCGGACGCACCGCCACCGTGTCGGGCGGCAGGGTGTCGTTGACGCTGCCCGCGCGCGCGTCCGGTGTCTGGGTGCAGGTGCCCTAGTGGCGCTTCAGCTTCAGGACGCCTGACGCGTCCGGAAGAACAACACCAGCGTGTAGCAGTGGAACTCGTTGTCGCTCGACTGGCAGACGACGCGGTCGACGACCTCGAGATCCGAGTTGCTGCGGAGCCAACGGCTCACGTTCTCCCCGAGTTCTTCCCGTTCCTTGGCCTTCGTGGCCGAGAACACCTTCACGCCCGTGAACATCGGAACCTCACCATTTCGATGATTTAGAACGGCTTATCGCATGCGCTGATTTGGGGTGTCAAAAATGATGAACACAATCCGCGAGACATCCGGGTGGGCTTCACAGCGCGAACGCGGTGCACAGATTGCGTCGCAGGGCGGGTTTTTCGAGGGGGCGGGCGTGGACGATACGAAGAGCAAGAAGGAACTGGCGGTGGACTTCATCAACGCGATCCGGACGATGGAGCCGTCGCTCCTCAACGCGCTGATCGTCCGCGAAGCCGGTGAGGACCTCGCGCAGTTCTTCCTCAGCTACAGCGCGAACCTCATCTCCAAGGACCCGCAGCGCGTCCTCGAGAACACCTCGTCGCTGATGCTGATGGGCTACCTCATCCGGGTGAACGAGGAGAAGCGCCAGCGCCGGCCGCAGATCACCTTCCAGCAGGCGCCGGCCGAGGCGTAGCCGCCCCGCGAGAGGGGCGGGCAGCAGGCGAAGGTAGCCCTGCGCGGGCGCTGTGCTAAGAGCGCGCGCGATGCTCGTCGACCTGCACTGTCACTCGTTCCTCTCCCAGGGCTGCACACTCGATCCGCGCGCGGTGCTCGAGCGGGCAGCGCAGCACGGCCTGGACGGGGTCTGCTTCACCGAGACGAACACGCAGGACGGCTGCGACGAGCTCTTCGATCTCGGCCGCAAGTCGAAGGTGAAGGTCTTCGTCGGGCTCGAGCTGAACACCGACAAGGGCCAGTACCTCTGCTTCTTCCCTCGGCCTGAAGAGGCGCCGGAGCCGGTCCAGATGTGGGGCTCGAACCGCGAGCGTCCGTGGAGCGCGGAGGAGGCCCTGCCGAAGGTGAAGGCGCTCGGCGCGGTCATCGTCGCGGCGCGTCCGTACGACCGGGACTTCGGCTACCCGGCGCAGGACTACGTGCTGCAGCTCGAGGGCACCCTCAGCGCGGTGGAGGGCTTCAACCCGAAGCTCCGCCAGAGCCAGAACGACCTCGCGGTGGAGGCGGCGGAGAAGCTCAAGCTCCCCTGCATCGGCGGCAGCGACGCGCGCGGCTCGCTCGACGAGATCGGCTGGGCGGCGACGCTGTTCAAGCACCCGCTCGCCACGCAGGAGGACCTCGTGAAGGCCCTGGCCGCCGGCGAGTACTGGCCGGTCCAGATGGGCGAGCTCCCGCGGCTCACCCGTCCCGGCGAGGCGCGCGAGGTCGAGAAGCGCAACAAGAAGAAGCGCCGCCGCCAGTGGATCAAGGGCTGAGCGGCGCGCGCCGCTACGGCCCCTTCGCGACCTCCGTCCGCTCCAGCGCGCCGTCCACGAGGTACGCCACGCGCGTGCGGCCCGGATACGTCCAGGTCTCGCGCACCGTGCCGTCCTCGCGCTCGCGCCGGACGACCTCCGGGTAGCCCCAGGCCATCTCCAGCGCCTCCTGCGGCATGCCGTTGACGGCCCTCTTCGTGCGCACCGCCTCCTGCACCTCCGCAGGCCACGCGGCGAGCTTCGCGGTGGGGTCCGCCTTCACGAGGTAGCGCTCGAGCTCCGAGAGGAACTGCTCGTTCGTCTCGATGCCCTGGCGCAGCACGAGCACGTAGGGCCGGTCCCGCTGCTGGCCTTCGATCTCCAGGTACACCCACGGCTGCGTGCGCGGCGTGTAGGGGATGCGCTCGGTGACCACCCACGCGGTGGGGAACTCCACCTTCGTGATCCGCACCCGGCTTCCTGCGGGGACGATGCCCTGGGACGGACCGGGATTGACCGGCGTTCCGTCCGGGTGCTCGAGCAGCCGCAGCTCCTCCGGCGGCACGTGCGAGAGCAGGAGCTTCGACGCGTCGCCGAAGAACGGCATGACGAAGTACGAGAGCCGGAGGAAGCGCTCCGACTCGCGCCCGGTGAGATCGCGCTCCAGCGTGGCGCGATCCGACTCGGGGATCTGCGTGTGCGAACGGCAGGCGGCCGCCGAGAGGGCAACGGCCGCGACGAGGACGGGGAAGATGAGCCGCTTCATGGCGCGCGCTCTAACACAGAGCCCTGCGCCGCGTTCCCCTGAAGGGATCAGAACGAGAAGGAGAACGCCCTCACCGTGGGCCGTGCGGTCTCGCGGCCGGGGCCGAGATCCGCCAGCTCCACCGCCCGTTCGCGGATGGCCTGTACGATGCGCGGTCCTCCCGCTTCTCCGTACGCGTCGAGCGCCTGGATGATGTGCACCACGAGCCACACCACGCCGCCGATGTAGCCGAACGGGCCGAACTTGAGCACGCCCCAGGTGACGCCCCAGAGCACGTACAGCGCCACGTCGATCACGAGGAAGAGGATGAACCCGTCGCGGTCTCCGGCGACGAGGTGGCCGATGCCGAAGCCGGGGATGAACCCGAGGATCAGCGCGAGGATCTGCCGCAGGTCGCTGCTGACGCCGCCGCCGGAGTCCAGCGCGCGCAGGCCTTCACGGTCGAAGCGGAGCCCGTCGGTGAGCCGCAGCGCCGGCGCCTCCGAGGGCTTCAGCGAAGCGTCGAGCCCGAGCCCCATCAGCAGCGAGGCCTTGCGGGCGGCCCCGGTCTGCGAGAGCTCGATGCCGTTGTCCTTCGGCGCGGCGGGCGCGTCCGCATCCGTGGCGGCGAGCGCGGCTCCAGAGGCGAGTGAGACAGCCAGTGCGGCGGTGAGAGCGAAACGGTGGTTGCGGGACGTGCGCATAGATGACCCCTCCATGCGGCGGATCTACGCGCGACAGGTGCGGTTCGGGAACGCCCTTTTGGTGCCGGTGTGCGGCGCTGTTCAGCGCATGGCCACGGCGGAGAGCAGCGAGAGCTGGCGCTGGCGGTCGTTGCAGCCGCGCCCGCGGGGGCAGACGGGGCCGCGGCCGTGCGGATCGGGGACGAAGAGAAAGCGGCCGTGATCGGCAACCTCGACGAGCTCGGCGAGCCCGCAGAGTGCGCAGCGGCGGCGTGGGCGCTTCTTGGAGGGGAAGGGCACGCGCGGCAGTCTCGCGCCGGTTTCCGGACCTCGCCAGAAA
>JAFAFL010000161.1 GCA_023423535.1 Pseudomonadota bacterium | reverse complement strand
CACCACCGACACCGCGCCGAACTCGCCCATCGCCCGCGCGGTACAGAGCACCACGCCGTAGACCAGGCCCCATTTGATGTTCGGCAGGGTGATGTGCCAGAACATCTGCCAGCCGCTGGCGCCAAGCAGCCGCGCGGCCTCCTCCTCGGTGGTGCCCTGCTCCTGCATCAGCGGAATCAGTTCGCGCGCAACGAAGGGCACGCTGACGAACAGCGTGGCCAGCACGATGCCCGGCACGGCAAAGATGATCTGCACATCGAGGTCACTCAGCCACTCGCCGAAATAACCCTGGGCGCCGAACAGCAGCACGTAGATCAGGCCGGCGATCACCGGCGACACCGAGAACGGTAGGTCGATCAGGGTGACCAGGATGCTCTTGCCGCGAAACTCGTACTTGCTCACGCACCAGGCCGCGGCCACGCCGAACACCAGATTGAGCGGCACCGAGATGCCCCCGGCGATCAGCGTCAGTTTCAGCGCGGCCAGGGCGTCGGGTTCGAAGATCGCCTCGAAGAAGGTGCCGAAACCGAGCTTCAGCGCCTCACTGACGACAATCACCAGCGGCAGCAGCAGAAACAGCGCAAACACCAGCCAGGCGGAAATGATCAGCAACCGGCGCCCGAGGACATTGCCGCGACGCGCGGCGTTGGCGGAGGTGCTGGCTGTCGCGGTTAGCGAAACAGAAGACATGGCGACCTCCTTATGGGTGCGAGATGCGGCGCTGCAGCAGGTTGATCAGCAGCAGCAAAATGAAGGACACCACCAGCATCAGTACACCAATCGCCGTGGCGCCGGCGTAGTCGTACTGGTCCAGCTTGACCATGATCAGCAGCGGCAGAATCTCGGTCTTCATCGGCATGTTGCCGGCGATGAAAATCACCGAGCCGTACTCGCCGACACCGCGGGCGAAGGCCAGCGCGAAGCCGGTCAGCCAGGCCGGCAGCAGCGCCGGCAGCAGCACGTGACGCGCCACCTGCAGTGGTCGGGCGCCCAGGCAGGCCGCGGCCTCTTCGACTTCGCGGGGGATATCGGCGAGCACCGGCTGCAGCGTGCGCACCACGAACGGCAGGGTGACGAATGTGAGTGCCAGGGTGATGCCCAGCGGGCTGTAGGCGATCTTGAAGCCCATCGCCGTGGCCCATTGGCCGACCAGGCCATTGGGGGCGTAGAGCGCGGTCAGGGCGATGCCGGCGACGGCGGTCGGCAGCGCGAACGGCAGATCGATCATCGCCTCGATGACCTTGCGGCCGGGGAAGGTGTAGCGCACCAGCACCCAGGCCAGCAGGGTCCCGATGATGCCGTTGAGCACCGCCGCGACGAAGGCGGTGCCGAAACTGAGCTTGAGCGCCGCCAGCACGCGCGGGGCGCTGATGATGGCGATGAACTGATCCCAGGTCAGTTCGGTGGTCTTGAGAAACAGCGCACCCAGGGGTATCAGCACTAACAGGCTGAGGTACACCAGGGTGTAACCCAGCGTCAGCCCGAAGCCGGGTATGACGGAGGAGGATCGGCTAGACATTGGTTGAGGCTCTGTCTGGTGGAGCATGGAGGCCGACTCGTAGGGTGGAAGTCGCCTTTTACTTCCACCACCAACGCCCTGCGGGGTCGATGGTGGATCGGTGAAGCGTGATCCACCCTACGAACGGTCAAGCAATCTGTCGGTTTAAGCGTCGAACGCAGCTCATGTAGGGTGGAAGTCGCCTTTTACTTCCACCACCGACGCCCTGCGGGGTCGATGGTGGATCGGTGGAGCGTGATCCACCCTACGAACGGTCAAGCAATCTGTTGGTTGAAGCGTCGGGAACGCAGCTCATGTAGGGTGGAAGTCGCTTTTTACTTCCACCACCGACGCCCTGTGGGGTCGATGGTGGATCGGTAAAGCGTGATCCACCCGTTCCATGTATCGACTGAAGCGTCGCGATCGCAGCTTTAGTGCGCCTGGTAAATCTGGTCGAACACGCCGCCATCGTTGAAGAACTTCGGTTGCGCGACCTTCCAGCCGCCGAAGTCATCGTCGATGGTGACCAGCTTCAATGCCGGGAACTGGTCCTTGAACTCGGCCGCCACGGCTTCATTACGCGGACGATAGAAGTTCTTCGCGGCGATGCGCTGGCCTTCTTCGCTGTACAGGTAGTTCAGGTAGGCTTCGGCGACTTCACGGGTGCCCTTGCGGTCGACGTTCTTGTCCACCACGGCGACCGGCGGTTCGGCCAGGATCGACAGCGGCGGCACGACGATCTCGAAGTTCTCGCCGCCCTCTTCCTTGAGCGCCAGGAAGGCTTCGTTTTCCCAGGCCAGCAACACGTCGCCGATCTGGTTGTTGACGAAGGTGATGGTCGAGCCGCGGGCGCCGGTATCCAGCACCGGGACGTTCTTGTAGAGCTTCTCGACGAAGGCCTGCGCCTGCTCCTCGCTACCGTATTTCTGCTGCGCGTAGGCCCAGGCGGCGAGGAAGTTCCAGCGTGCGCCACCGGAAGTTTTCGGGTTCGGCGTGATCACTTCGACGCCCGGTTTGACCAGGTCATCCCAGTCCTTGATCCCTTCGGGGTTGCCCTTGCGCTCCAGGAACACGATGGTCGAGGTGTACGGTGTGCTGTTGTCGGCCAGGCGCTTCTGCCAGTCCTTGTCGATCAACGGCTGGTTGAGGTTGATCGCGTCGATGTCACCGGAC
>JAFAFL010000079.1 GCA_023423535.1 Pseudomonadota bacterium | reverse complement strand
GCCGACTGCCGACTGCGACTGCCGACTGCGACTGCGACCGCCGACTGTGACTTCGACCGCGACCGCGACCGCGACCGCGACCGCGATCCGACTCCGAGCTGCGACGTGCGTCTCTGATGGCCTGTGCGCAGTCGAGCACCAGGGCGAGCGTGCTCGCGGGGATCGGATTGTCCGGGGCGCCTCGCTCCTCCTTCCCGTGCGCGTGGCCACTGCGCGCGCCGGGCACCTGCGTGGTGGTGGCCCTCGTCGAGCAGCTCCGAGCGGGTTCCTGACTGGGAGATCGGCGGACGCGGGTGACGGCGAGCGCGATCGCGCAACTCTCCGTGCGAGCCACGCGCGCGGCAGCGTGGGCGTCGGCCCGCGCCGGACGCGCGCCCTTGTCGGAGGCCGAGGTCGGCGGACAACTAGCGCCGCACGGCCCGGTGCCGGCGGGCCTGAACCGGAGGACCAGGGGGCGGAGGCGTGCACCTTGGCGTTCAGCGAGGAGCACACCCGCCGGCGCTCGCTCCGCGAAGCTGACCCCGGCCAGCCGACGAGCCCCTCGAGGGCAGTGTCGATCCGGCATGGCGTCTCGCAGGCGTACGAATCACTTCCCCGGATGTGCCGAGCTGCCCGACCGAATTCGCCGCGGCGGGAGGCGAGGGGTACTGCGCGCCTCATCACCCTCTCCCGCATCATTATATAGCCGCGCGCCCGTGGCGCCGGACGCGGGGCGGACAGGCACGCTCCACCGCGACGTCAAGAAATCTGACAGGCCGTTCGGGCGTGGGACAATCGCCCGCCTCGCATGGGCAATCGGTGGGACGTCATCGTGGTGGGATTGGGGCACGCCGGGGTCGAGGCCTCGCTCGCGTGCGCGCGGATGGGACTGCAGACGCTGGCGGTGACGCTCCGCGAGGACCGGATCGCGCTGATGTCCTGCAACCCGGCGGTGGGTGGCACGGCGAAGGGGCACCTCGTTCGAGAGCTCGACGCGCTCGGGGGCGAGATGGGTTTCGCGGCGGACCTGGCCGCCACCCACGTGAAGACCCTCAACGAGTCGAAGGGCCCGGCGGTTCGCGCGACGCGGATCCTCTGCGACCGCGGGCTCTACGCGGAGGGCGTCCGGGCCACGGTCGCGCGGCAGGGCCGGCTGACGGTGGTCGAGGACGAGGTGACCGCCCTCCTCCACGAGGACGGCGAGGTTCGGGGTGTCCGTCTCGCGAGGGGAGGGGAGGCGCAGGCGTCGCGGGTGATCCTCACCACCGGCACCTTCCTCACCGCGGTGATGCACGTCGGCGAGGCGCAGGAGGTGGGGGGCCGCCTGGGCGATGCGGCGGCCACCGGGCTCTCGGCGAGCCTTCGGGAGGTCGGCCTCGAGCTGGGGCGCTTCAAGACCGGCACCCCCGCGCGGCTCCTCCGCAGCTCCATCGACTGGGACCTCTGCGAGCCGCAGCCCGGCGACCCGAAGCCGCGTCCGTTCTCCCTCCGCACCGACGCGGCCCTCTTCCCCGCGCTCCCACAGCTGACCTGCCACATCACCTGGACGAACCCCGGCACCCACCGGGTCGTCTCGGAGAACCTCCACCGGTCCCCGCTCTTCCAGGGCCGCATCGAGGGGACCGGTCCGCGCTACTGCCCGTCCCTCGAGGACAAGGTCGTCCGCTTTGCCCAGCGCGAGCGGCACCAGGTGTTTCTCCAGCCCGAGGGTCTGGACTCGGACCTCGTCTATCCGGCGGGGCTCTCCACCAGCCTGCCGGCGGAGGCGCAGCTCGCGTTTCTGCGGACCGTGCCCGGCCTCGAGCGGGTGGAGGTGGCCCGCTTCGGCTACGCGGTGGAGTACGACTACGCCCCGCCGACCCAGCTGCGGCCGACGCTGGAGGCGAAGTCGCTCCGGGGCCTCTATCTCGCCGGGCAGCTCAACGGCACCTCCGGCTACGAGGAGGCGGCATTCCAGGGACTCATCGCAGGCATCAACGCGGCGCTTTCGGTGAAGGGTGAGCCGGCGTTGGTGCTCGGCCGCCACGAGGCCCACGGCGCGGTGCTCATCGACGACCTCGTCACCTGTGGGGTGGACGAGCCGTTCCGGATGTTGACCGCCCGGTCCGAACACCGGCTGGTGCTCCGGGAGGGGAACGCGGACCTGCGGCTGCGCCGGCACGGCCACCGGGTGGGTCTGGTGACCGAGGAGGCCCTCCGGAAGACCGAGGCCCGCCGGCAGGCCATCGCCTCCGAACTGGGGCGCCTTCGCCGGAGCCAGTGGGCGGGTGTGCTTCGCCGCCCGGGCGAGACCTGGAGCGGCCTCGCCGCTCGGAACGGCTGGCCGGACCTCGCTCCGGACGTGGTGGAGGAGGTGGAGGTTGAGCTGAAGTACGAGGGCTACGTGGCCCAGGCGGCCCGCGCCGCGGCGAGGGAGAGCGACTCCTTCGACCACTGGCGTATCCCCGACGGTTTCTCCTTCGCCGGCGTGGAGGGACTCTCCCGGGAGGCGGCGGAGAAGCTCCAGCGGCACCGGCCTGCGACGCTCGCCCAGGCCCGTCGGGTGCCCGGCGTGACGCCGGCGGCGGTCTCCCTGCTGCTCATTCATCTCCGGCGCGCGGGCAGTCCGGCCTCGCGCTAGAACGGCCTGTGGAAAACGTGTGGACAAACGGAGGGCCTCCGGTTGTCCCAGTGTTCTCAGGCACTTAGACACCTTCACGAGGAGTGGCGCTGTGGAAAACACCGACGAGGCAGGGCTTTTGAGGGAGGGCTGCAGGGCCCTCGGGCTGGAGGTGGGTGCGGAGGCGATCCGCGACCTGCTCCTCTTCCGCGACGAGCTGCTGAAGTGGAACGATCGGGTGAATCTGACCTCGATCACCGCGCCGAAGGAGTTCCTCGAGAAGCACCTCCTCGACTCGCTGGCGGTGCTGCCGGAGGTCGAAGGGGCGGGAACGGTGCTCGACGTCGGCGCCGGCGGCGGCTTCCCCGGGATCCCACTGAAACTCGCCCGACGCGGACTGGACGTGACCCTCGTGGACACGGTGGGGAAGAAGGTCGTGTTCATGAAGAACGCGATCGCCCGACTCGGCCTGGCCGGTGGAGCGGCCGGTTGCCGGGCCGCCCAGGTCCGCGTCGAGGGTGACCCCGACCGGGAGGGCCTGAAGAAGGCCGACCTCGTCATCAGCCGGGCCTTCACCGACGTGGCGCGGTGGGTGCCGCTGGCGGCGAAGTACCGGGAGGAGGGCGGGAGGGTGGTGGCGATGCTCGGTCAGGCGGCGGAGGGGAACGCCATCGAGGCGGCGGTGGCCGGGTCCGCGCTGAAGCTGCTCTCGCAGCGCGCCTATCGGCTCCCGTGGAGTGGGGCAGAGCGTGCCGCGCTGGTGTTCGGAGAGGGCTGAGGGGCGCCTAGAGGGTGTTCCACGTGGAACGGCGGGGTCGAAGATGTTCCACGTGGAACGGCGAACTCCCCAGAGCCCCCCTGCCAACCTCCTGTTCCACGTGGAACAAGCCGCAGCCGCGAGCTGTTATGGCAACGTAGCGTCACGCCATGTCAGATGTCAGATCGGCGGCGTAGGGTGGGACCTGCTGGGGCGGTCCAGCCTCAGCTTGAACGTCTGGCAAATGACGTGTTAGCACCGCCGTCCTGCCGCTGGCTGCACGGGGCGAACGCGGCGGGGTTCTGACGAGTGCAGTAGGGGAGGAAGTACGGTGGGACGGGTCATCTGTATCTCGAACCAGAAGGGCGGCGTGGGTAAGACCACCACCGCCATCAACCTCGCGGCGAGCCTGGCCTCGGCAGAGCGCCGGACGCTGCTGGTGGACATGGATCCGCAGGGCAACGCCGGCAGCGGCCTCGGCCTGAAGGGGGAGGACCTCCACGGGACCGTGTACGACGCGCTGATCGACGGCCGGGCGATCACTGAGCTGGTGCACCCCTCGGAGCTCCGCTACCTGCAGGTGGTGCCGGCGAACCAGGACCTCACCGGCGCCGAGGTCGAGCTGGTGGGCCGCGAGCGCCGCGAGTTCCGCCTCCGCGAGGCGCTGGCGCCGGTCGTCGACGAATACGACTACATCATCATCGACTGCCCGCCCTCGCTGGGGCTCCTGACGCTCAACGCGCTGACCGCGGCGGACTCGGTGCTCGTGCCGCTGCAGTGCGAGTACTACGCGCTCGAGGGCCTCTCCCAGCTGATGCAGACCATCGAGCTGGTGAAGCAGGGCCTCAACCCGGAGCTGCAGACGGAGGGCATCCTCCTCACCATGTTCGACGCCCGGGCAAACATCGCCCACCAGGTGGCGGACGAGGTGCGCGGCTACTTCAAGGAGCTGGTGTTCGGCGCGGTGGTGCCCCGGAACGTGCGGCTCTCGGAGAGCCCCTCGTTCGGCAAGCCCATCCTCCTCTATGACATCAAGTCGAAGGGCTGTGAGAGCTACCTCGCCCTCGGCAACGAGATCCTGCGCCGCGAGAAGGCGCGCGCGGCCTGACCGGCCCTCACCCCCGACTGAGGACACAGAGTGATCGGCCTCGACAAGACCCCGAAGCGTGCGCTCGGGCGCGGGCTCTCCGCGCTCATCCCCCAGGCCGGCGGCGTGCCGGTGAGCGGGGAGCTGAAGGAAAAGGGCCTCCTGCGCCTGCCCATCGAGGCGATTCGCCGCGACGTGGGCCAGCCCCGCAAGCTCTTCGACGAGGCGCGCCTGCGCGAGCTCGCGGACAGCATCCAGAGCCAGGGCCTCATCCAGCCGGTGCTCGTGCGCAAGGACGGCGAGGGCTACGTGCTCATCGCCGGCGAGCGCCGGTGGCGGGCGGCGCAGCTCGCCGGGCTGAAGGAGATCCCCGCGCTGGTGAAGGAGGTCTCGGAAGCGCAGGCCTTCGAGCTCGCCCTGGTGGAGAACCTCCAGCGCGCGGACCTCAACCCCATCGAAGAGGCGGAGGGCTACCGCCGGCTGACCGAGGAGTTCGGCCTCACCCAGGAGCAGGTGAGCCAGCGGGTGGGGAAGGACCGGAGCACCGTGGCCAACGCGCTGCGGCTGCTGGGGCTGCCGGACGAGGTGAAGAGCCTCGTGGCCGAGGGGAGCATCAGCATGGGACATGCGCGCGCGCTGCTCGGCGTGCCGCGGATCCCGGAGATGGTGGACCTCGCCCAGCGCATCAGCCAGGACAAGCTGTCGGTGCGCGACGCCGAGCGGATGGTGAAGGCGAAGCGGGACGCGCCCGCGGCGCCGGAGAAGAAGAAGGGCCCCGAGCACCGCGCCCTGGTGGAGGAACTGCAGCGCCTGCTCGGCACGAAGGTCCGGCTGACGGAGCGGGGCGGAGGGAAGGGGACGGTGGAGATCGACTTCTTCTCCTTCGAAGACCTCGACCGGCTCATCGCGCTGTTCCGGAGCGGAGGGAAGTAGCCCATGGGCCTCTTCGACAAATCAGACAAGGCGGCCGGCGGCGAGACGCCCGCGGTCCGGCGGGAGGATGATCGAGTGCGACGGGAGAGCGACGTGATCCAGACCCTCATCGGCAAGGGCTCGGAGTTCGACGGGAAGCTGACCTTCGAGGGCCAGGTCCACATCGAGGGCAAGTTCAACGGGCAGATCAACACCCGCGACACCCTCATCATCGGCCAGAGCGCGAAGGTCACCGCGGAGATCAGCGCGGGGACGGTCGTCATCCACGGCCAGGTGGAGGGGAACATCAAGGCGGCGGCGCTCATCGAGATCCACGCCACCGGCCGGGTGAAGGGGAACCTCGAGAGCCCGGCGCTCTCCATCCAGAAGGGCGCCACCTTCGAGGGCACCTCCAAGATGGAGGGCTCCAAGAGCGTCGCCCCGCCCACGCCGATCGAGGCGGCCCGCAAGTAGGTGCCCGCCCGGCGCGCGAACCCCTTCGGCCTCGCGGCGGCGGCCGCGCTGCTCGCGCTCGGTGCGGGCGGTTGTCCGAAGCCAGTGGAGGAGGGCGCAGACGCGGGCGGCAAATCGGCCGCTGGGCTCCGACCCGAGGCCCCGACCGACGGGTTGAGGCTCTCTCTTCCGCCGGGTTGGACCGCGCGGCCAGAAGGGCCGGAAGCGCTGGCGCTGGGACGGGGAGGGAGGACGCTCGCGCGGCTGGAGCAGAGCGCGGCGCGGGAGCTTCCCACGACCGAAGAGCTTCAGTCGGCGGTCGCCGCGGAGCTTGGCCCCAGTGGGCGCACCCTCGAGGCCTTGCCGCTTCCCGAAGCGGAGGGCCTGACGGACGCGGTGGCCTGGATGGGCCGGGTCGTCGAAGAGGAGGGCACCGGCTCAACTGGCTCGGCGGTGATCGCCCTCTGCGCGAAGCGGGTCGGCGAGGCGGGTGTGTTCCTCCTCGGAACGCTGCCCGGCGCCACCGAAGGGGACGCCCGCGCAGCGGTCGGCATCTGCACGGCCCTCCGGTGGGGCGCCGCCGGTCGCTGATACCCTGACCGGCGACCCTGACCGCGGGCCTAGTTCAGCCAGGCGCCGGCGTAGAACTTCGCGAACTCCTCCACGGTGAGGCGGAAGGTGCCGTCGTTGGCGCCGTCGCTGCCCGGCTCGCTGTTGCCCCACGGGTTGCGGAGGGTGACGTAGGTCTTCCCGCCCTCTTCGGAGACGCCCAGCACGGAGTAGGCGTGCCACGCGTAGAGGCCGCTGCCCTGGTAGAGGGCATCGCGGTCCTTGCCGTGGGTGCAGGCGGCGACCGACTTGCCGCTCGCGAGCGCCTCCCGGAGCTGCCGCGCGAGCTGCTGGGTGTTCATCCCCTCGGAGAGGCCCACGTAGGTGTCGCGCCGGCCGACGAGCGCACCCATCACCGCGCCCGGCGAGCCGCCGTTGCCGATGGCCTCGTAGCCGCCCTTCCACTGAGCGTAGGCCTTCTCGATGAGGCCGACCCACAGCTCCGAGCGGTCGCGGCCCTTGCCGTACTGCAGCGAGCCGCTCCCGGTGGTGGGCAGCTGGCCGTCCACGGTCACGTAGACCTCGCGGGGCGCGGTCCGGCCCCACGAGGGCTCGAAAAAGCGGACGGAGAAGGTGCCGTCGCCGTTGTCGCGGATGGCGTCTTCGACGGCGCCCGGGCTCTGCGAGGCCACCGAGGAGAGCGCCGCGGCGAGGTAGCAGTTGGCGATGCTGCCCTGGATGACGTCGTCCGCGCCCACCCCGCCGACGAAGAGCTGTCCCTGAACCCAGCTGTGGGTGGCGGCGCCGGCATGCTTGTTCAGGACCGCCGGGTCGGCGAGGTCGCGGCGGGTGCCGGGCGGGACCGGCTGCAGGGCGGCGCGCAGGGCCTCGGCGGCGGCGGGCTCGAACTGGTCGCGGTGGGAGGTGAGGGAGGCGGCGAGGAAACGCGCCTCCTCGGCGGAGAGGCCGTCCTTGCGCGCCGCGTGGAGGAGGCCGGCGGTCTCGCTGGCGGTGATCCGCCGGTCGGCGGAGGCCTGGGAGAGGCGGGTGCGGAGGGTGTCGATCGGCGAGGGCATGGCGGCTCCGGGACCGGGGTTGAGCCCCATTGTCGCGGCGCCGGCCGATCAGGTTGTGGGGACGAGAGTGTAAGGGTGCTTTACAGCCGACATCCCGAACCCGAGGCTCACGGTGAAGCCGAGCGCGGAGCGGCCGGAGTTGCCGGAGGGCTCGGAGCCACCTTTGGGCCCCCCGCCCCGTCCGAGCGCGCGCTCCAGAGCGGCCTCGAGCTCGTGGGCCTCGAACGGCTTGGAGAGCCACGCCGCGGCGCCGGCGCTCTTTGCCCGGGCGGCGAGGTGGGTGGCAGCGGAGGCGAACACGACCGGAATCTCGATGCCGCGCGCCTTCAGCTCGACCATGAGGGCCTCGCCGTCCATCACCGGCATCATCAGGTCGAGCACCATGGCGTCGAAGGTCTCTGACGCGAGGCGCTGCAGTGCCTGCTCGCCGTTGTAGGCGATCTCCACCTGGTAGCGACTCTCTAGCACCAGTTGGAGCGCCTCACAGATGTCGAAGTCGTCGTCGACGATCAGCACGCGGTCCATCAAGGTTCCCATTCTGATCGACCGGGGGCGGTCGATCGATATTTCGTTTCGCCCCCAACCGTTCCCCGTAAGGCGGTGAACACAAACGCGTCTGCCAGGCCGGCGTACAATCGCCAATGCGTGACCGTTCGATCCTCCCGCCCGTCTCTCGCGTTGCTCGCCTGTGTCCTTCAGCTCGCCTGCGCCGGGCGGAGTGCTCAACCGGAGGCGCTCCAGAGCGCGCACCAGAAAGAGGGAACGCTCAGGAGGGAGGGCCGAATTCCTCCCGAACGGCAGCCGACGGACGAGGAGCTGGAGAGCGCTTTCGGCGGCGGGGGCGCCCGCTCGGACGGTGGCAGCGATCTGACGGCCGTGGGCGACCCGGCGCCCAGCCCGCAGGAGGAGGCGTTCACTGCCTCGGCCCGCGCCTTCGAGGAGGAGGCCGCGGCGCTCGAAGCGGCAGTGCCGAAGCGCGGAGCGGCGGAGCCGGGCACGGGCCTCGGGGCGCGTGGGGCCGCATTGGAGGAGAAGGCGCGCGCGCTCGGACCGGAGCAGTCGTTACGAGCGGTGCAGCTACACCTCGCGGCAGCGCGCGCCGAAGGAGATCTCACGACCGCGCACGCGCTGGCCTGGCGCTGGCTGGAGGCGTGCGGCCCAACGGAGGTCGATGGCTGCAGGCGCTCCGCGTTGACGGAGGTCCAGCGGACCGCCGAGGGCGCGGCGGAGCCGAAGCGGGTGGCGCAGAGGGTCGCGGACGTCCGCGCGCACGACGGCTGTCTTCGCACCGCGGAGGGCGCGGCGAGAAAAAGGGACGCGGCGCTGCCACCCTGTCTGGCCCAGGCGCAGGACTTCTATCGGCGCGAGGGCGACCGGCTGATGACCGCCCGCGCTGCCGCCGCGCGCGCGGAATCAAAGGCGAGGGCGGAACAGCCCGGCGCGGAGCGTGAGCTCGAGCGGGCGGAGGCGCTCTGTACCGAGCCGCGTTGCCAGGACGTGCGTCGTCGGCTGCTGCAGCGGCTCGCGCAGCTCCACCTCGCGGAGAAGAGGACGGAGGCGGCCGCGCGCGCCGCGCTGCGCGACGTGGGGCTGAACGCCGAGTCACTCCCGCCAGCGGAGCGGACGTGGGCCTGGACGGACCTCGCCGAACGCAGCTGCCTCGCGCACGACGCGGCCGCCGGCGTCGGGAGTTGCCGGAAGCTCGAGCGCGCGCTGCTGGGGCGTCACCACTTCCGGGACTTCTCCCAGCAGCCGCCGGGAGCCCAGGCACGTCGCAACGGTGCGAAGACCGCGAAACAGCAGGCCCTCACCGAAGGCCTCGCGCCGGACACGGTCCGCACCGTCAACGCGCACTACGCGCCGCTGTTCGAGGCCTGCTTCGCCGCGCAGGCCCAGCGTCTCCAGCCGCCGGCGCACGAGCAGTACACGGTGCGCTGGTCGGTGAAGAACGACGGCCGGGTCATCCGGATGGAGATGGACCGCAAGGACCTGCAGGACTCGCCGCTCTCTCGCTGCCTGCGCGAGGCGCTCGCCCACTGGCGCTATCCGCGGTTCACCGGCGAGCTGCAGCATGTGGAGCAGAGCTTCGGCGTCACCGCCCGCGCCCGCGCGATGACGCCCGCTCCGAGGTAGCCCGACCGTCAGGCGTCAGCGTCCGTCGCGTCGGCGCGCCTTGCCAGCGTGACGGCGAAGTCTCCCGCGCGATCCGTCCAGCGCCGCTCCGGCACGAGGCCGGCGGCTCGCAGCTCGCGCGCCACGTCGTCGGGCGTGAACTTCGAGCTGACCTCGGTGCGCAGCGCCTCGCCCCGCTCGAAGGTGACGGTGAGGTCCAGCGTGCGCACGAAGACCTCCTGGCGCCGCTCGGAGAGGAGGAGCATCTCGATCCACCGGTTCCCCTCGTCGAAGCGCGCGAGGTGACGGAAGCCATCGCGGTCGAAGTTCGCACCGAGCTCCCGGTTGATGACCTCGAGCACGTTGAGGTTGAACTCCGCGGTGATCCCCGCCGCGTCGTTGTAGGCCGCGTGCAGCCGCGCGCGATCCTTCAAGAGGTCCGTTCCCAGAAGGAAGCAGTCCTCCGGCCCCATCCCCGCGGAAAGCTCCCGGTAGAAGGCCGCGCGCTCCGCCGGCTTGAGGTTGCCGACCGTTCCCCCGAGGAAGGCGATCATCCGCCGGCCACCGCGCGGCAGCGCGCCGAGGTGATGTCCGAAGTCGCCGACCACCGCGTGCACCCGCAGGCCCTCGTACTCCTCCGCCAGCGCGCGCGCGGTGGGGACGAGCATGCTCTCCGACACGTCGAACGGGACGTACCGGCGCAGCGAACCGCACGCGCGCATCGCGCCGAGCAACAGGCGCGTCTTCTCCGACGAACCGCTGCCCAGCTCGATCAGCGTGTCCGCGCCCGAGGCGTTGGCGATGTCCGCGGCGTGGCGGGTGAGGATCTCGCGCTCGCGCCGCGTGGGGTAGTACTCGGGCAGCCGGGTGATGGCTTCGAAGAGCTGTGAGCCGCGCTCGTCGTAGAGCCACCGCGGCGAGAGCTCGCGCGGCGAGGAGAGCAGTCCGCGCCGGACCTCATCGAGGAGCGCGCGGCGCAGGGCCCGCTGGTCGACGAGCACCTGCACCGTCAGTCGATCTTCGGTGTCGGGCATCTGGTGGGCGATGGTCATGGTGGCGCTCCCGGTGCGAGGTCTGCGTCCGCGGTCGCGGCTTCAGCCGTCACGCGCGCAGCGAAAGCCGGCGAAGATCTGCCGGCGGATGGGGAAGTCCCAGTTGCGGAAGGTGTTGCGCATCGTCAGCGGGTGCGTGGCCCACGCGCCGCCGCGGAGCACCCGGTAGCGAGGTCCGAAGTGGAGCGCGGAGTACTCGTCGTAGGGGAACGCGGCGAAGCAGGGCCAGGGACGGAACTCCGACGCGGTCCACTCCCACACGTCGCCGAGCATCCCCTCACAGCCGACCGCCGAAGCGCCCTCCGGATGACTGCCGATCGGCAGCGGCCCGAAGCGCCCCGTCCAGAGGTTCGCGCGCTGGGGCGTCGGCGCCTCGTCGCCCCAGGGATAGCGGCGGCGCGCAGCGGTGCGCGGGTCCCACGACGCGGCCTTCTCCCACTCGAGCTCGGTGGGAAGCCTCCGGCCGCTCCAGCGCGCAAAGGCGGCGGCTTCGTACCAGCAGACGTGCATCACCGGCTCGTCGAGCGGGATGGGCTCCACCGTGCCGAAACGCCGTCGCACCCAGCGCCCCGAAGCACCCGAGCCCGACCGTGCAGAGCGCTCCCAGAAGAGCGGTGAAGCGAGGCCCTCGCGCTGCACGTGGGCCCAGCCCTCGTCCGACCAGAGCTCGCGGCGCCGGTATCCGCCGTCCTCGATGAACTCGAGGTAGCGGCCGCAGGTCACCGGGTGCCGGTCGAGGTAGAAGGCAGGGACCTCCACCTCGTGCTCGCCGCGCTCATTGTCGTAGGCCCACGGGTCGGTGCGCGTGCCGATGCGGCAGGGGCCCGCGGGCACGAAGACCTCCGCGCGCGGATCCACTTCACGCCGCGGATTCGGCTTGGCGAACGGAGGGTCTTCCGGCGCGCTCCACGGCGGGTCGGTCATCAGCTGCAATGCCGCGCACAGCGTCTCCGCGTGCTGGTGCTCGTGCTGCGCGACCATTCCCCAGACGAAGCCTTCCCGGACGAGGCCTTCCGCCGCGGCGGGCACAAGTGCGCGCCCGGATGAGATGCGCTCGAGCCACTCCAGCGTCCGCGCCCTCACCGCCGCGAGGTACTCGAACGCCGCTGCGGGCGACGGCAACGCGAGGCGCTCCCTCGTGGAGCGGGGGTGCCGGACCGCGTCGAAGAGCGTGTCGATCTCCGGGGACGCAACGGGCGGCGCACCCAGCGCGCGCACGAGCCACTGCTCTTCGTAGTTCGCCACGTGCCCGAGGTCCCAGACCACGGGCGACATCAGCGAGGAGTGCTGCCGGCGCAGCGCCTCGTCCGACAGGCCCCGAACGAGAGAGAGCGTCCGCTCGCGCGCCTCCTCCAGCGCAGCCGCGGCGCGAGAGGCCCAGCCCGGAAGAGCGGTCACGACTTCGCGAGACACGATCGAAATCTAGTGTCGATGCCCGGAGCGGCCACGGCTCGATCGGGGGAGCGGCACCTGGCGGACGTTGCGGGTCGAAAGGCGCGCCGCGTAGCGTCCGCCCGTGCCCATTTCGATCGCCGTGCATGGGGGAGCGGGGCCAGCGCGTCCCGGTGAAGCGCCACGTCCCGCCGAGGAGGGGTGTCTCGCCGCCGCTCGCGCCGGACACGCGGTGCTCGTTTCGGGCGGATCCGCGCTCGATGCGGTGGAGGCCGCGGTCCGCGCGCTGGAGGACGACCCGCTGTTCAACGCGGGGACGGGTGCGTGCCTCACGCTCGATGGTGAGGTGGAGCTCGACGCGCTCATCATGGACGGCGCGACGCTGAAGGCAGGTGGAGTGACCGGCGTGCGCACGGTGAAGAACCCGGTGGCGCTCGCCCGGGCGGTGATGGCGCACAGCCCCCACGTGCTCCTCGCGGGGGAGGGCGCGGAACTCTTCGCCCGGCGGATCGGCCTTCCCGAAATCGATCCCGAATCGCTGAAGACGCCGCTCACCCGGCAGCGCTGGAGCGAGGAGAAGGCGAAGACGGCGTATCCGAAGGTGACCTCCGGCGGCACGGTGGGGGCGGTGGCGCTCGACGAAGCGGGGCACGTGGCGGCGGCGACCTCCACCGGCGGGATGCTCCTCAAGTGGCGCGGAAGGGTGGGGGACTCGCCTGTCCCCGGCGCTGGTGCGTACGCAGACGATCTGGGCGGCGCGGCCTCGGCCACCGGGCACGGCGAGGTCATCCTGCGCGCCGGACTCTGCCGCGAGGCGGTCCGCTTGCTCTCGGACGGGATGCGGGCGGACGAAGCCGCTGCTGCCGCGGTGAGGGCGCTCTCCCGCTTCGGCGGCGGGGCGGGGCTCATCCTCGTGGCCCGGGACGGGTCGATAGGCTTTGGCTTCGACACCGAGCGGATGGCGCGCGCGGCAGTCCTGCCGGACGGCCGGGCGGTCTCCGGTTTTTACCGCTGATGTCTTTCCTTTCCATCCTGTCTGTTTGATTCGGGACACCCCGAGGGGTGCAGGCGGGCGCGGCGCCCCACCTCTGCCACCGCGTTGCCGCAGACGTTTTTCGTGACGACGTTTGCCCCGGAGGACATGGGGCCCATGGACGCGATCGAGCTGTTGACCCGGGAGCACCGCGACGTCGAGGACCTCTTCGACTCGCTGGAGGTGACGGACGTGCCGGAGCGGCGGCGCTCGCTGATGGAGGAGCTGGCGCGGCGTCTGGTCGTCCACGGCATGCTCGAGGAGCAGCACTTCTATCCCGCTCTGCGCAGCCAGGCGCCGGACCTCGTGGAAGGCTTTTTCGACGACCACTCGGAGGTCAGGCAATGCCTTGGGCGGCTGCTCTCCATGTCCATGGATGACGAGCTCTTCTCCGAACGCCTCGAGAACCTGCGACGCATGGTCGAGTCTCACGTGGCACAGGAGGAGCGCGACCTCTTCCCGAAGGCGCGGCAGGCGTTGGGAGACACCACGCTCGACGCGCTCACCGCGCAGCTGAAGGCGACGCGGGATGCCTCGAGCGAAGTCGAACCGCGGGAGCTCATCGATCCCGAGGCCGCGCCGCCGGCACCCTGAACCGCGGTGCAAAACCATCCGGCGTCGCCGCCAATCCCTGACGCGCAGACTATCCGCGAGCGCTCTTTGACGACGGCCTGTCAAAGAGATCAATTCGACAGACTGGGGAAGGCACGCTATAGGCCCGCGCATGCCCCCCAGAAATCAATCAAACAACATGTCTGTCGAAGAGGCCTTCCGGACGCTCATCCGCAACGAGATCGAGAGCCAGCTGCGCCCGCTGCAGGACGCGGTGAACCAGCTCAATGATTTCGCCGCGCGACTGGCGCCCCTCACCTCCGTCTTTGGCGGCGGCGTCTCCGCACCGCGCGGCGCCGTGAGCAACCAGGGCGCGACCGCTCGCAAGGGCCGCCGCGGCCGTCCGCCGAAGAGCGCCTCCGCGCAGACCTCCGCCGGCGGCGAGGCCGGTTGCGGCATCAAGGCCTGCCCGCGTCCCTCGCGCTCGAAGGGTTACTGCGCCGCGCACTACCAGAAGCTCCGCACGCTCTCGCTCCGCGGTCAGCGCCCGGCCGACTGGATCGACTTCCCGCAGCCGCACACCGTGGAGGACGTGGTGCTGCCGCGGGGTCGCGCCGCCGCGAAGGCGAAGGCTGCGGCGGGTGGTCTCAACGCTGGCAACGGCAACAAGCAGTAGCCGCCTCACCCCGGCCGCAGACAGCAGGCAGCCGGGCTTTCAAACGCAGACCGCCGGAGGGTCCCCATTGCCGCACCGGGGGCTTTCCGGTTTGGTGCGCGCATGTCCCGGCGCGAGCTCGAAAGCGGCATCCACCTCAACCTGGCCAACTCGCTCAGCTACGGCGACTACCTTCGCCTCGACCAGCTGCTGAGCGCGCAGGCCCCGCTCTCGAAACACCACGACGAGCTGCTCTTCATCATCCAGCACCAGACCTCGGAGCTGTGGATGAAGCTGCTCGTCCACGAGCTGCGGCTGGTGCTGAGCGAGATTCGCGCGGACCGGCTGCAGCCCGCGTTCAAGGCCTTCGCGCGGGTGGCGCAGATCCAGCGGATGCTCTTCGAGCAGTGGGCGGTGCTGGAGACGCTCACCCCGTCCGACTACCTCGAGTTCCGCGACGAGCTGGGCAAGAGCTCCGGCTTTCAGTCCTGGCAGTACCGAGCGATCGAGTTCCTCCTCGGCAACAAGGACGAGGCGCTGCTCGCGCCGCACGCGCACCGGCCGGAGATCCACGCGGAGCTGCAGTCCATCCTCCGCGCGCCCTCGCTCTACGACGAGTTCCTCCGCCTCCTCGCGCGCCGCGGCCTGCCGGTGCCGATTGAGCTGCTCGAGCGCGACTTCACCCAGCCGCACGTGCGCAACGAGGCCGTCGTCGACGTGCTGCGCACCGTCTACGAGGACACCGCCCGCCACTGGGACGCCTACGAGCTGGCGGAGAAGCTGGTGGACCTCGAGGAGCGCTTCAGCCTCTGGCGCTACCGCCACATGCTCACCGTCCAGCGCGTCATCGGCTTCAAGCGCGGGACCGGCGGCTCCTCCGGCGTGGCCTTCCTCAAGAAGGCCGTGGAGCAGACGTTCTTCCCCGAGCTGTGGGACGTGCGCACGGTGCTGCGCTCACCGCAGCAGCGCTGAGGGACACTGCCGCGCGGCCGCTACTTCTTGCCCTTCTTCGGCTTGAAGTCGTCGGCCCCGAGCCTCACCGCGCGCGCCGCCACGTTGCCCGGCAGCCGCTTGCCGCCGCTGGTGGTCTTGATCGTCTCCGGCATCTTCTTCCGGGGCGCCATCACCTCTTCGAGCTCGCGCTTTGCCGCGGTCCTCGCCTTCGGGCTGGCCTTCGCCGCCACGCGCTTCACCGACTCGCGTACGCGCTTCACCGGCGCCGCCTCACCCGCGAACGTCTCGAGCTTGCCCACCACGCCCTCGGCCCGCTTCGCCGCGCGCTTGCCAGCAGTCGTCTTCAGCGCCCGGTCCTTCGCGGTCGTCGCCACCGCCAGCACCCGCGTGGCGACCTTCGACTTCAGCGCCCGCCGACCCACCTTCGCCGCTACCGCCTTCACGGTCTTGGTTGTCTTCATGCGTCAAAGCTACGCATGGCATCGGGCCGTGAATCGCCTCGTCGGGTCGAGCGAGGGGCAGGCGGACGAGCGGGAAGCTTTTCAGCGCGTGGCGGCAGAGAGGGTGCGCAGGTCCCGGAAGAGCCGCTCCACCGCCTCGTCGTCGTCGGAGGCGTAGTAGCCGCGGATCTTCAGCTCCGCGTCCACCAGCACGAAGTGGGTGCCGTGGAAGATGCTGTTGAGGTCGTCGGCGGGGCCCTCTCGCCCGAGCATCACCTTCAGCCCGTCCACCACGGTGCTCTTGATGACGCTCTCGTCGCCGGTGAGGAAGGTCCAGCGCGCCGCGTCCGCGCCGTGCAGCGCCGCGTACTCGGTGAGGACCTGCGGCGTGTCGTAGCCCGGGTCCACGCTGAAGGAGACGAGGTGCACGTTCGAGAGCGGCCGCGCGCGCTCCTGCAGCCGGGCCATCTTCCTCGTGAAGGGCGGGCAGATGGTGGGGCAGCGGGTGAAGATGAAGTTCGCCACCCAGACCCGGCCCTTCAGCGTCTCCGCGCCGAACGGCTCTCCGCCCTGGCTGGTGAGGGTGAAGGGCGGGAGGGTGCCGAGCACCGGCGGAGGCGGACCCGCGCTCTCCGCGCGCAGGTGACGCACCGCGGGCACGGCGACCACCGCGGCCAGCGCGGCGATCCAGAAGAGCGGGTGGAAGACGACCTTCGCGAGCAGCGGCGGCGCGGGACGGGAGTTGGGCTCGGCGGGAGGGGTCATCGCGGGTGCGTGCGTACCGTTCGGCCCCCGGGTGGTCAACCGGCGTCGGCCCACCGGCGAGGACCGCTCCCTCTCGCCCGGAGGGCAGGCACTCCCGAACGCGAGGGCATAGTTGCTGGACGATGGAGCGCGCGCATCGGATGGTCGGCGCGTGGCGGACAAGGTCATTCCCCTGCGGCGGCGCGACGGGCAGCGGACGGGCGCGCACGGGCCCTCTGGCGAAGCCTCCGGTGCAGGCTCCGGCGAGCTCGACGGACTGAGCGCTGATCGGCGCGGGGTGGGCGGGGTGCGGCCCGGCGCGAGCGCGCTGATGGCGGTGGTCCTCGTGGCGTGGGCGATGCTCTTCGTGTCGCTGCTGTTCACGCTCCTGTTCGTGCGGGTGCAGGCGGAGGCGTGGCCGCCGCCGGGTGCGCGCGCGCTGCAGACGGGTCCCGAGGCGCTGGTGCTCGGCACCCTCTCCCTCGGCGCGATCCTCCTCACCGTGGCGCGAGGGGGCCTCTCGCTGGAGACGAAGCGCCGCCTCGCCACCGCGCTGTGGATCGTGGGCGGAGTCCTCGTGCTCGCCGCGGTGGGGATGGAGCTGAAGGTGTTTCTCGCCGCGCGCGCGGTGGGAGGGAAGGATGCGTTCGGCTCCACGCACCGGACCTTTCTCCTTCTCCACGCCGTGCACCTCGCGCTCTCGCTGCCGGCGCTCCTGACGATCTCGGTGAGGGCAGCACGAGGGCACTACGCGGACGCGCGGGCGGGCGGAAGTGGCCCACGGCTGTGGAGCCTCTACTGCCTCTTCGCCGTCGCCGCGTACGGGGCGATGTTCGGCCTGGTACACGCAGGCTAGGCCGCGCCGCGCCGAGTGATTGAAGCCCGCGCCACTCGGCGTTAAGACGCCGCGCGTGAAGACGTTTCTCCGTCACCAGTCCGGCCGGATGTTCGAGAGCGACTTCCTCGAGGCGGCCTCGCGCGTCCACCCCTCGGTTCCGTTCGCCTTCTACATCCCGCTGGTCATCGGCCTGATGACCTGGGGCCTGTGGACGGGCGTGACCACCTTCGCGTGGAGCGCGCTCTTCGTGACGCTGGGGTGGGTGACCTGGCAGTTCATGGAGTACTTCATCCACCGCCACTTCTTTCACTGGGAGGGCTCCGGGCCCTTCACGCGGCGGCTGCACGACATCGCGCACGGCTACCACCACAAGTACCCGGACGACGGGCAGCGGCTGGTGATGCCGCTCGGCGCGAGCATCCCGCTGGCGATCGTCATCGCGCTGCTGCTCTGGCTCGTCGGCGTGCCGAAGGCCACGCTGCCCTTCTTCTGCGGCATCGTCTCCGCGTACCTCTGGTACGACTACCTCCACTACTCGGTGCACCACCACAAGCCGCGCACCGCGTGGGGCAAGGCGCTGCGGGCCCACCACATGGCGCACCACTTCGCGGTCCCCGATCACAACTACGGCATCAGCCACCGCTGGATCGACCGGGTGCTCGGGACGCTCAAGCGCCGGCAGAGTTAGGGCACACTGAGGGGGACATGCTCTCCCCGCTCGTCGCGCTCCTCGTCGCCGCCGCGCCTGCGCCCGCCGCGGGAGATTCGCCGTTCACCCCCTCCCGTCCGGCGCACGTCCGGCTCGTGCAGGCCGGCCCCTCGGATGTCCTCACCCCGCCGCCGCTGCCGGGCGCGCCCTCGCTGACCGAGCCTCACGCCGAAGCCCTCCGCCTCGAGCGCGTCACGCTGCGCGATGCGCCGGTCGGCGCGGGCACCGCGTTCGCGGTCTCGGCGGTCACCGGCCTCACGGGACTGCTGAACCTCTTCACCCTCTTCGTCGGCCCGCCGCTGTCGCTTCCCGGCAGCGAGCTCGCGCTGCACGGCCGCATCGCCACGAGTCTCCTCCTCATGAGCGTGGGCCCCTCGATGGGCGACCTGCTGGTGGGAGACGGCGCGGGCTTCCTCATCGGCGCCGGGGGCCGGACGCTGATCGCGGCGCTCGGCTACGGCACGGTGATGGCGCTGCAGGGGCAGTGGAGCCGGTCGCCCGCGGCGGTCGTCCTCGGCGTGCTCTTCACCACCGCGCTGGGGTTCGGCTGGGTGGGGTGGGGGCTGGTGGACCTCGTGCGCTCGGCCTTCGCGCCGCAGCGCTGGGTGGACCGCGAGAACCGCGCGAGGCAGCTGGGCGCCGCGCCGGACCTCTCTCGCCGCCCGCCCTCCGCCGTCCCCGGAGAGCCGGGCCTCTTCCGGATGTAGCGCTAGAGTCTGCGGCCATGGCGCTCTGCACGCTCCTCGCCGCACTGCTCGTGGCGCAGTCCTCGCCCGCTCCCTCGCCGCCGCCGCTGGTCGACGCGCCGGTGGCCGTGGAAGAGACCGCCGAAACAGCGCCCGCCCCGCGACCTCGGGTCATCGAAAGGGAAGAGCCGGAGCCCGAGCCGGAGGGCTTCATCGGCCTCGACGCCTCGCAGTGGGCCCGCCGCTTCGGGCACCCGCCGCCGGTCATCGACACCGCGCTGCTGGAGTGGGCACCCACCTCGCCGCAGAGCGCGATGTGGGCGTCGCTGGGCACCACGCTGACCGGCACCGGGCTGCTGCTGGGCTCCTTCTTCCTCACCCAGCGCTCGGCGGTGGGGGTGGGGACGCTGGGCGGGATCGTGCTGATGAACTTCGGCCCCGCGATGGGCGACCTGCTCAACGGTGACTGGAAGCGGTTCCTCTGGACGGGGCTCGGGCGGTTGGCGCTGCTGGTGGTCGGCCCCTTCGTTCCCTACGCGATCTTCGGCTGGTTCTTCTGGATCGTCTGGGACGTGCGCCAGGCCCGCCACGCGCCCGCACGCTGGGTCGAGCGCCACCGAGACCTCTTCGCCGCGCCCCCCTCCGCGGGCCCTCCACCGCCTCCACGCGGCTTCTGAAACGACTGCGCCCCGCCACTTCCGAAAGAAGTGAGCGGGGCGCGGGGACTGCCAGGTCTGCTCTGTCGAGCTAGGCCTTGCCGGTCGGCTGGAAGACGTCGTTGAACTCGGTGATCGCCTTGTTCAGCATCGTCTTGATCTCCGCGGTGAGCTCCTTCTTCTCGCGGATGCTCTTCGGCAGGTCCGGGAACTTCGCGTCCACGTACTCGGTGAACTCGCGCGCCCAGCGGGGCACGTCCTTCGCCGGAACGTCGCGCAGCCAGCCGCGCTTCTTGGGGTCTTCCTTGTTCGTGCCGGCGTAGATCTGGATGACCTGCTTCTCCACCGGCAGCGGCGCGTACTGGCCCTGCTTCAGCAGCTCCACGAGGCGCTCGCCGCGGGCCAGCGTCTCCTGGGTCGCCTTGTCGAGGTCCGAGCCGAACTGCGCGAACGCCGCCAGCTCACGGTACTGCGCGAGCTCGAGCTTCATCGAGCCGGCGACCTGCTTCATCGCCTTGATCTGCGCCGCCGAACCCACGCGCGACACCGAGAGGCCGACGTTGATGGCCGGGCGGACGCCTGCGTAGAAGAGGTCCGTCTCGAGGAAGATCTGCCCGTCGGTGATGGAGATGACGTTCGTCGGGATGTACGCCGACACGTCACCGGCCTGGGTCTCGATGATGGGGAGCGCGGTCAGCGAGCCGGCGCCCTCCTCGTCGGAGAGCTTCGCGGCGCGCTCGAGCAGGCGGGAGTGGATGTAGAACACGTCGCCCGGGTACGCCTCGCGGCCCGGCGGCCGGCGGAGGAGCAGCGAGAGCTGGCGGTACGCCACGGCCTGCTTCGACAGGTCGTCGTACACGATGAGCGCGTGCATCTTGTTGTCGCGGAAGTACTCGCCCATCGCGCAGCCGGCGTACGGCGCGAAGAACTGCAGCGGGGCCGGGTCGGACGCGTTGGCGGCGACGACCGTGGTGTACTCCATGGCGCCGTGGGCCTTCAGCTTGTCCACCACCTGGGCGACGGTGGACTGCTTCTGACCGATGGCCACGTAGATGCAGTAAACGTTGAGGCCCTTCTGGTTGATGATCGCGTCGATCGCCACCGCGGTCTTGCCGGTCTGGCGGTCGCCGATGATCAGCTCGCGCTGGCCACGGCCGATGGGAACGAGCGCGTCGAGCGCCTTCACGCCGGTCTGCATCGGCTCGTGCACCGACTTGCGCTGCACGATGCCCGGCGCCTTGATCTCGAGGCGGCGCTGCTCGGTGGCCTGGATCGGACCCTGACCGTCCACCGGCTCGCCGAGCGCGTTCACCACGCGGCCGAGCAGACCCTTGCCCACGGGCACCGAGGCGATGGTGCCGGTGCGCTTCACCGTGTCGCCCTCGCGGATGTCGCGGAACTCGCCCATGATGGCGATGCCGACGTTGTCCTCCTCGAGGTTGAGCACGAGGCCCTTCACGCCGTTCTTGAACTCGACGAGCTCACCGGCGAGCGCGCCGTCGAGGCCGTACACGCGGGCGATACCGTCGCCGACGGAGAGCACGGTCCCCGTCTCCGCCACGGTGACCTTCTTGCCGTAGTCCTTGATCTGGTCGCGGATGATTCTGCTGATTTCGTCGGCGCGAATTTCCATGGATTTTTCCGGGGAGTAGAGGCGGGGCGCGTCTAGCACCAAGGTCCCGTCGTCACAAGCGCGGGAATCGTGCCTGCGGGTAACGCGTTGCCCCCGCCGCCTTGTCCCGTCCGCTCTGCCTCTTCCTCCTCTGCTGCGCGCTCGGCCTCTCCCTGAGCTGCCAGCGTCCTCCGCGAGCGGACCGGAACGCGCGGGAGGGCGGCGCGGCGCGAGGCTGGAGCCCGTGGACGGAGCGGGTGGCCCGCGAGTCGGTGCCGGCGGATCTGGACGGGCTCGCCGCGCTGGCGCACGCCGCGGGCACCGTGCTCGACGAGCTCGAGCCCTCGGAGCGCGACCGGATCCTCGCCCCGCTCTGGCCCCATGGTCCGGAGCCTCTGCTCGAAGGTCCCCATCCGCTGCCGCTGAGCGCCGCCCTCGAGGTCTGGCGCGCCGACGAGCTGGCCCTGCGAGACGTGCTCGAGCTCTACACGCGGGAGCTGGGCACACCGGAGCTCGCCGCGGCGGCCCTCTTCCTTGGCCCGGATGCCCTCGCCCTCGCGCGCCGCCCCCTGCGCCGGGTTCCAGCAGAAGGCCTCACCACCTTTCGGCTGCGCCCGCACCTGCGCGGCCGCGGCGAACGCGCGCAGTTGGCCCTGGCGGACGAAGCGCTGACCCGCGCGATGCTCTTCGGACTCGTGTGGCCGGTTGAGCGCACCTGGCGGATTACCTCCCCCTTCGGACCTCGCTGGCACCCGGTGCGCGGGGTCCCCTCCGAGCACCGCGGCGTGGACATCGCCACGCCGGAGGGGACGGTCGTCACCGCTCCGGTCGAAGGCCGGGTGCGCCGCGCCGCCGAGGATCGGGTGAACGGGAAGTGGGTGGAGCTCGACCACGGGCGAGGCGTGCGCTCGCAGTACATGCACCTCGCCGAGGTCAGCGTGAAGCGCGGGCAGACGGTCGCGGCGGGAGAGCCCATCGCCCTCAGCGGCGCCACCGGCCGCGTGACCGGGCCGCACCTGCACTACCAGGTGAAGCGCGACGCGGTGCACCTCGATCCGGTGAGCTTCCGCGTCTCCTCCGAGCGCGCGGTCCGGCCCGTCCCGCGCAGGCTTGCCTCCACCGCCGAGGGCTCCCACACAGCGATGCCGTGATAAGCCCCGGGCGCTGAGGGAGGCGACTCGATGCGCAAGCGGCTGTGGCTGGAGGTGGTGGTCGCCGGCACCTGTCTGGCGACGGGCGGCGCGGCGTTCGCGCAGGAGGCCGAAGGTGAGCCTTCCTCGGCGCCCGTCCCCGCTGCTCCGGGGGCGATGACCGGACGCCCGGGCGATGACCTCGTGCGCGTGGACGGCGGGATCGGCTTTCTGTGGGGTCCGTCGTCGAAGTCGTACGGCCTCGGTGCGGCGGCGGAGGTCCGCTGGTCACCTCACGACCGCGTTGCGTTGGGCGCGCGCCTCGACGGCGGCATCCGCGGCGGCGGAAGGGTGGGCACCGAGGGCTCCTCGTTCACGCTCGGCAGCGGCGTCGCCGCGCTGGGCAAGGTCGAGGGCTATCTCCTCCCGCAGAGCTGGTGGCGGCCGTACGTCGGCCTCGGCGCGGGCGTGCACTCGATCACCGGACAGGGCTTCCAGTCCCCGGGCGCGGGCGGGCAGGGCGCCACCGCGGATCGCGGCAGCTTCTTCGGCCTCAACCCGCAGGTGGGCGTGGACTTCGAGACCTTCCGAGTGGGCGCGGGCTACCACGTGCTCTTCGGCGCGGACTTCGAGGTCCCCGACGGCGCCGGGATGCGCCGCGTGTCGCGGAACTACTTCGGGCTCGACCTGCTCTACGTGCTCTGGCGCACGCCGCGCGCGAAGTAGTCGTCAGTGGCCGGTGGCGCGCTGGTGCTTCAGGCGCCCGCGCGAACGCCGGTGCCGATGGGGCAGCTGACGCCGGTGCCGCCGAGGCCGCAGTAGCCGTCCGGGTTCTTCGACAGGTACTGCTGGTGGTAGTCCTCGGCGAAGAAGTACTCGGGCGCAGGGAGAATCTCGGTGGTGATCTCGCCCCGGCCGGCCTTGCGGAGTGCTTCGCCGTACGCCGCCTTCGACGCCTCCGCCGCCGCGCGCTGGCCCTCCGAGTAGGTGTAGATGCCCGAGCGGTACTGCGTCCCCACGTCGTTGCCCTGGCGCATCCCCTGCGTCGGGTCGTGCGACTCCCAGAAGGCCTTCAGCAGCGCTTCGTACGAGGTCTTTTGAGGATCGAAGACCACGCGCACGACCTCGTTGTGGCCGGTCATTCCGGTGCAGACCTCGCGGTAGGTGGGGTTCGGCGTGTAGCCCGCCGCATAGCCGACCGAGGTGCTCACCACGCCCGGCAGCTTCCAGAACGCCTTCTCCGCGCCCCAGAAACAGCCGAGCCCGAACAGCGCGAACTCCATCCCCGGGAACGGCCCGTCGAGCGGCGTGCCGAGGACCTCGTGCCGGTCCGGAATGGGCATCCTCTCCGCGCGGCCCGGGAGCGCCTGCTCGCGCGTGGGCATGCGGACCTTCTTCGCCATGGAGTCGAAAAACATGTCTGTCTGTCTTAACCCGGCGCGCCGCACAGCGCAGCCGGCAGCCCGCCGAGCCCTGCGGCCGAGCAGCGCGATCTCCATCCGCGGCAGCAGCGCTCCAGTGACGCCCACATCGCCGGGTCTCGGACAGTGTCTCTTCGGCGCGCCCGAGCGGGTCACCGCCCGGCGGCGGAGACGGGGGCGTCGCGGCGGCAGCGCTCCAGTGACTCTCTCATCGCGGCCGTCTCGGGGAGCGTCTCGGTGGCGCGCGCGAGCTCCAGCTGGGCCTCGCTGCAGCGGCCCATCGCCGCGAGCACCATGCCCAGCTCCGCGCGGGCGGCCGCCCACTCCGGCCAGGCCACGACGAGACCCCACAGCGAGCGGAGCGCCTCGTCATGGCGACCTTCGCGCGCGGCCGCGGTGGCAACCTGCAGCTCACGGCGGGCAATGCGCGCGCGGGCCTCGGCGGCATTGTTGCGAGGGCGCTCGTCGGCTCCGTTCAGCGCGGCGGCCCGCTCGAAGTGGGCGACCGACTCCTCCGCAAAGCCCAGCTGCAGCAGTGCCCACCCGAGGTTGTTCCACGCGTCCGCCAACGAAGCGTCCTTCGCCAGCGCCATTCGGTAGCTCACCGCGGCGCGCAGGTGCTCGTTCCTTCCGGTGGCGGCGAGGCCATCCGCGAGCAGCGCGGCGGCACCGTCTTCGACGCCGAACGGATGACGGCCCTCGGCGAAGGCCCGGAGTTCCGCGTCCGTCCCACCTCCGAGAGGCAACAGCTCCTGCGCCAGTGCCCGTGCCCCTCCCGGCGGCACGTCCCGGGCGGCAGCGAGCCACAGGCGCAGCTTCCTCGGCGCGAGGTCCCCGAAGTCCCGCGCGATCGCCGCATCGAGCTGTCCGAGGGCCTCCGGGGCGCGGCCCTGATCGACGAGCCAGCGCGCGTAGAAGAAGGGCGGCGCCGCGCTCTGGGGGGACAGCGCGAGCGCTCGGAGGAAGTGGCCCTCCGCGGCAGCGGCATCTCCCAGCGCGCCCTCGGCGATGCCGCGGTTGACCTCGAGCACGGCGTAGTCTGGCGTGAGCGTCGCCGCGTGATCGAACAGCGCCTTCGCCCGCTGCAGCTCTCCCTTCGCCAACTGCGTGAGCCCGTAGTTCATCCAGCCGCGCCCGTTGCGAGGGCTCTTCTCCACCACGTCCGCCCAGAGCGCCTCCTCCGACTGCCACATGCGGTTGCGCAGGTGGGTCCCCACCGCGTGCGCGCAGAGCAGCGCGATACAGACCGCGGCACCGGCCCGGCGCACGATTGGCCGCGCGAGCCCGAGCACATGGAGCCGCTCCGCCACCAGCGTCCCGAACGCGAGCGACAGCCCGAGGTATCCGAGGAACATCCGGTGATCGTTCGTCACCTCGGCGAGCGGGAAGACCGAAGAGGTGGGCGCGATCCCGAGCCAGAACCAGACGATGCCAAACCCTGCGGGCCGCCACTCTGCACGACGCGCGAGCCGAAGCGCGACGACGAGTGAGCCCACGAGCAACAGCACACCGCCGAAGACCCGCGGCGACAGCGGCGAGGGCAACAGCCCGAGGTCGGTGTCCGCCGAGAGCCCGGTGGGCAGGACGAAGAGCGCGGCGTAGCGGAGCCAGATGCCGGCCTGCGTCCAGAGGTACTCGAGCCGCGAGCCGCCGCCGTAGGTCTGGCCGGCGGGGTTCATGCTCTCGACGAAGAGGAACACAGCCGCGGCGATCGCGAAGGCGGGCACGAGCGGGAGCGCCGCGCGCAGAGGACGCCGCCGCGCCTGCGGATCGAGAAGCGTCCACGCGAGCACCAGCGGCACGGCGATCACCGCCGGCGTCTTCGCCAGCGCGCCGGCGACCATCGGCAGCAGCCACAGGCCCCAGGCGCGCAGCCGCGGAGCGCGGAGGTACACGAGCAGCGCCCCGAGCACGCCCAGCGCGCAGAGCAGCTCGCTGCGCGCGGAGATGTAGTTTCCCGGCTGCGTGTTCGCGGTGTGCAGGCAGAACAGTGATGCCGAGAGCAGCGCCGCCCACCGGTGCCACGGCTCCTCGCGATCACCGGCTGCCGTGCGAAGCAGCGCGCGCGCGACGAGGAACAGCAAGAGCCCCACCCCCGCGAAGAGCGTCAACTGGGTGAGGTGGAAGGTGCGGAGCGAGAGCCCACCGCCGAGCGCGACGTCCACCGCCAGGGACGTGCTCAACAGCGGCCGGTAGGTCGCGTTCTGCGGGAGGACGCTGAAGATGCGCGCATCGGTGAAGAAGGAGGGGATCGCGGACAGCGTCCGGATGTGCGGGTTCCGCGCGATGACGTGGTCGTCGTCGAAGTGCAGCGGGCTCTGCAGCGAGTTGCCGTAGGCGAGGGCGAAGGCCACGACCGCGCCGGCGCACGCGAGGGGAAAGCGCATCCGGGGGCATTCTTCCTTCCGGGGGCATGTGGACGCTAGACTCACCTCCTGCTCCCCCGGCCGCCGAGGCTGTCATGACCCTGCGTACTCTCGTCCTTGCAGCGCTTGCCTCCACCACTCTCGCCTGCGTCGAAGGCGGCGCCGGTGGCGGCGAACCAGGTCCACGCGGCGAGCAGGGCCCCGTCGGTCCGCAGGGCCCCACCGGTGAGATGGGTCCGACCGGCGCCACCGGAGCGCAGGGTGTCATCGGCGAGCGCGGCGTGGCGGGCCCGACCGGTGCGACGGGCTCTCAGGGCCCCGCCGGCATGCAGGGTCCGGCAGGTCCCCAGGGACCGATGGGCGTGCAGGGGCCGATGGGGCCGATGGGTCCGGCCGGCGCTCAGGGTCCCGCGGGTCCGGCAGGTCCGACCGGCCAGCGTGGACCGACCGGCTCTACCGGCGCGACGGGCGCCACCGGTGCGCAGGGCTCGGCCGGTCCAACGGGCGCGACCGGCATCCAGGGGCCCGCCGGCGCTCAGGGGCCGGCAGGTCCGGCAGGCCAGCGCGGTCCGACCGGCTCTACCGGCCCGACGGGTGCCACCGGTTCTCAAGGCCCGGCCGGTGCACAGGGCCCGGCCGGTCCCGCGGGCGCGACCGGCGCGATGGGGCCGACCGGCTCGGGAAGCATCGTTCTCGGCGGACGCAGTGCGGGTTCCGTGGGACCGGTCACGAGCACGGTCTCGTTCTTCGGCGCACCCGTTCGGGTGAACGGTCTGGTGGCCTCCCGCCAGATCCACGTCGTCGGCACGGGCGCGTTCGGCGCCGGCTCGACAGCAGCGACGAACCTCAACCTCTACATCTGCTCCCGGCCGGCGGGAACGACGACGCTCTCCATCATGACGTCCGGCCTGTTCGGCTTGACGCAGGGTGCGAACCAGCGCGCGACCTTCACCGTCACCGGGTTCAGCACGAACTACACAGGGGAGGTGGAGTTCGGCCTCTGTGGCTCGTCGATCTCGGCGAACTGGACGAACAACGAGTGGGCCGAGACCACGGTCCTCGTGTTCTGAAACGCCTGAGCCACACTGCACGCCGTGTCCCACCGCCAGCTCTTCATCTTCGCCATTGCGGGCGCGCTGCTGATGGCGTTCTCGGTGGCGGTCGTCCTGCGCACCGACGTGCTCGATCGCTACCTGCCGGAGCCGGAACCGACGCCGCAGACGCCGCAGCAACACGCGCGCGCCGCGGTGGAGGCCCAGCGCACCCGCCTGCGTGACCTCTGTGGCGCCGCGGTGGAGGGCCCGCTGCCGATCCGCCTCGCGCTCGCTTTCGACGCGGCGGGGAAGCAGACCTCGCTGGGTGTGGTGGACGACGAGGGCAGGACGCCCGAGGCGGTGCACGTGTGCCTGCACCAGCAGCTCGGGCTGACGCTGACCATCCCGCCTCCGGGCGAGCCGGTGGCGGTGGAGGTTCCCTTCCCGTTTCCGTGAGACCTGAGAGATCTGAGAGAGCGGCTGAGCGGCCCGACTAGGCCCGCAGCGTCCGGCGCAGCTCCTCGAGCTGGGTCCGGAGCGAGCCGTCGTACATCACCGAGCCGACCTGCGCGGCGGCGCCGCCGATGATGCTGGGGTCCACCTTCGTCTCCAGCACGACCTTCTGCTGGGTGGCCTGGGCGAGCTTCTGGGCGAGGCGCTCGGCCATCTCGCGCGGGAGGGGCACGGCGGTGATGAGCTTGCCGCGCACGCGCCCGAGGCGGGTGTCGGCGAAGTCCCGGTACAGCCGCGCGATGTCCGGCAGGAACATCAGCCGGTTCCGCTCCACCAGCAGCCGGAGGAAGTTCTGCAGCTCGCCGTCGAAGGGCCCCGCGGCCTTCATCACGCCCTCGAGGATCCCCAGCCGGTCGTTGCGGCCGTACGAGGGGTTCTCCATCACGTCCGACAGCTCGCGGCTGCCCTGCAGCACCGCGGCGAACGCGTGGAGCTGGTCGCCGAAGCGGTCGAGCTTGTTGGCCTCCACCCCGACGTCGATCAGGGCGCGGGCGTAGCGGCGGGCGATGGAGACGTTGGCCATGGCGCGGCGCTCCTAGCACCCCTCCCGCGGACCGGCAACAACCGCTAGCCCCCGAACCCCTTCACCTTCGTCTTCTCCTGCCGGTCCTCGTGGGTCCCGTCGCCCAGCTGGCCCGCCGCGTTGGCGCCCCAGCAGTAGAGCTCGCCCGGCACCCCCATCGCGCAGGTGTGGTCGGTCCCCGCGGCGACCCGCGTGGCGCCCACGAGCCCGGTCACGAGCACCGACTCCTTCCGGTCCTCGCCCGTCCGGTCTCCGAGCTGCCCGTTGAGGTTCCTCCCCCAGCAGCGGACCTCGCCGGACGAAAGGCGCGCACAGGCGTGGTACTCGCCCGCGGTGACCTCCACCGCGCCCTCCACCCCGCGCACCTCCACCGCGGCGTGGGTGGACGGTCCCGGATAGCCGAGCTGCCCCACGAGGTTGTCGCCCGCGCAGCGCACCTTCCCGTCGGCGCTCGCGGCGCAGGTGAAGTGCCTCCCCGCCGCCACCGAGACCGCGTCGGTCACCCCGCGCAGCTCCACCGGCCGGTCGCTCTGGGCCACGTCCTCCGGCGGCACCCCGAGCTGTCCCGCGCCGTTCCGTCCCCAGCACACGACCGTCCGGTCCGCCCTCACCGCGCACCGGTGCCCACCGCCCACCGCCAGCCCAGAGACGTCCGCGAGCCCCTTCACCGTCACCACGCTGCCTGCGCCCGTGTCCGTCCAGCTCCAGCAGGCGACCTCGCCGCCCGCGGTCTGGGCGCAGCCGCCGCCGTCCGCGCAGGCGAGCATCGACACGTCGTTGAGCCCGCCCACCTCCCCCCAGGTGCTCTCCGGCGCCGCCGCGAGGCACTTCACCGTCCCGCCCACCACCCGCGCGCAGACGAAGCTCTGGCCAGCGCACAACGAGGTGGCGCCCTCGAGCTTCGGCGGGGCGACCGGCTCGTTCGAACCCTGCAGCTGCGGCACGCTCCCGCCCTGGACGAGCTTTCCGCCCCAGCACCGCAGCTGCCCGTCGTCGGCGCGCGCGCAGGTCCTCGTCCCGCCGGCCACGAGCTCCACCCACTCCGGCTTGCCGCAGCCAGAGAGCAGCAGCCCACCCAAAGCCACCGCCCAGAACGCCCGCGTCACTGTCGCCGTCATGAGGCCCTCCGCGAAGAGGGCCGAAGCCTACTCCGACCGCTTCACCGCCAGCGGCCCGAACGCCTGGCACACCGGCATCATCGAGATCGCGTTGATGTTCACGTGCGTCGGCCGGGAGACGACCCAGCTCACCGTGTCCGCGATGTCCTCGGCGGTGAGCGGCTCGGTCCCGGCGTAGACAGCGTCCGCCTTCGCCCTGTCGCCGCCGAAGCGCACGGTCGAGAACTCGGTGCCGCCGCAGAGCCCGGGCTCGATGTCCGTCACCCGCACCTTCGTCCCCAGCAGGTCCGCGCGGAGGTTCAGCGAGAACTGGTACACGAACGCCTTCGTGGCGCCGTAGACGTTGCCGCCCGGGTAGGGGAACTCCGCGGCGATGCTCCCGAGGTTCACGATGTGCCCCCGGTCTCTCGCCACCATCCCGGTGAGGGCCGCCCGCGTGCAGTAGAGGAGCCCCTTCACGTTGGTGTCCACCACCACGTCCCAGTCCGCGATCGCCGCGTCCTGGGCCTTCTGGAGCCCGAGGGCGAGCCCGGCGTTGTTCACCAGCACGTCCACCTCGGCGAACTCCGGCGGGAGCTCGCGGAAGGCCCGCTCCACCGCGTCCCTGTCGCGCACGTCGAGCGGCACCGCCAGAAGGCGCTCCCCCAGCTCGCCGCGCAAGGCCTGAAGACGCTCCTCCCTGCGGCCGGTGGCAACGACCCTCGCGCCGTCACGGATGAGGCGGCGGGCGATGGCCGCGCCGAAGCCGGCGGTGGCGCCGGTGACAAATGCGATCATTCCGCGTGTCTAGCCTGCGCGCCCCGGGCCCGCCACGCGCACCGCCCGAGCGTCTGCAGGAGCTCGCCGAGGTCCACCGGCTTCTGCAGGAGCGGCACGCCCTCCGGCCGCTCCACGCCGACGGTGGCGGTCACCAGCACCGCGCCGCCCCTCGGGGCCACGCCCCGCGCCCGCGCCTCCCGGACGAGCCACCCGCCGTTGTGCCGCGGCAGCTCGAAGTCCGTCAGCAGCACGTCCACCGGCTCCTCGAGCAGCGCCTCCAGCCCCGCCTCCGCCGAGCCCACCGCGCGCACCGCCCAGCCGTGCTCCTCGAGGACGTCGCTCACCAGCTCGCGGAAACGGGCCTCGTCCTCCACCACCAGAAGCCTCCGCTTGACCTCTGCTCCCTCGCCCATGAGCACACGGTGCGCACGCCCCACGTCACGTGGCGCGCGCGCCCATGCCAGAGCGCCCGAGCCGAAGGAAGGCAGGCGGGCAGGCTCGCGAGAGGGCTAGTCGGTGGTGCCGGGCGTGGCCGGCGTGAGCAGCCACTGGAACGCGTCGAGGATGGCGGTCGAGTCGAGCTGGGTGTCGCCCACGTCCCAGATGGCCAGCCGCAGCTCCACCACCTCGCCGGGGCGAACGTTGCCGGAGGTGACGAGCCAGCCCGTGCCGCCGCCGTTGAGGCAGCTGCCCTGGCCCGGCGAGCCTCCCCACCACTCGAACCCGGTGCCGACGAGCTGGGAGGGCCCGTGGGCGCAGGACTGGGTGCTCACGTCCGGGTCCCAGCAGTTGGCGTTCTGCTGCACTGTCTCGCAGACGCGGAAGAGCCCGGTGCCCTTCGCCACGTTGATGCCCACCGGCCAGCGCTGGCCGGCGCTGAAGTAGGTCATGAGGTTCTTGTCCACCGGGTTCACCGCGCCCACCGGCACTCCGCCCGGCGTGTCCACCAGGGCGACGAACTGGTCGTTGAAGGTGGTGCAGACGTACTCGGGGTACTCGCTGGAGAAGAAGTAGCCGTTGAACTGGAAGGCCTTCACGTTCGTCGGCGCGCGCAGCCGCAGGACGAGCATCACCGAGTCGTTCGCCTCCTCGTGGCCGAAGAGCCCGCCGGGGCAGCCGGGGGCCTCGGGGAGCCGGGTCGCCATCTTCAGCGGCGGGTTGCCGGTGTTGAACCAGTCGCTGATGCACCAGGGCTGGGTGCAGGTCTGGATGTTCACCCCGAGCCCGAAGCCGCCGTGGTCGATGCTCGTGCTCGAGGGGCCTCCGTTCGGTCCCGGGTTCGTCTGGGTGGCATCCGCCGCCGCGCCGGAGGAGATGACAGCGAAGGAGCGGCCCTCCTGCGGGACCAGCGCTCCGCCGAACTTGTCGCGGATGCTGCGCCCCACGTTCGAGGTCAGGGGCGAGCCGTCCGCGCGCAGCAGGTGCGCGGAGAGCAGGCCCCAGGTGCGGCTCGGCAGGGGCGCGTTCTCCTGCGCGGTGCGGCAGATGCCCATCGCCCGCGCATAGTCCTCGGCGCTGGTGCTGTTCGAGAGCAGGCCCACGTCGCAGTGGGTCGTGTCGAGGGTGTCCGCCCCGTCGAGCAGCCCGTTGCAGTTGTCGTCGATCCCGTTGCCCAGAAGCTCCAGCGCGCCGGGGTTCACCATCGCCGGGTCGTTGCCGCAGCCGCCGGGCACATCGCAGCAGTCGCCGTCCGCCACCGTCCAGCCGTCGCCGTCGCAGTCGGTCGTAGCGATGTTGCAGGTCTGGCACCCGCCGCCGACGCAGGAGAGCCCGCCGGTGCAGGCGTTGGCGCAGGCGCCGCAGTGGCTGGGATTCGTCTGCGGGTTCACGCACTGCGCGCCGCACTTGAGGAAGCCCGTGGGACAGGGCGTGTCGCAGACGCCGCTCACGCACTGCTGCCCGGGCGCGCAGTAGAGGTTGCAGCCGCCGCAGTTGTTCGGGTCCGACTGGGTGTCCACGCACGACGAACCGCAGGAGGTCATCCCCGAGGGGCAGAGGCACTTGCCCTCGACGCAGGCGTAGCCGCTGAAGCAGGCGGTCCCGCACCCGCCGCAGTTCTGAACGTCGCTCTTCGTGTTCGTGCAGTTGCCGCCGCAGACCGTCTCGTCCGGGCCGCACTTGCAGACGCCGCCCTGGCAGGAGCGGCCGTTGGTGCACCCCACGTTGCAGCCGCCGCAGTGGCCGTTGTCCGCCTGGAGGTCTGCGCAGAGCGTCCCGCAGCGGGTCTCGCCGGCGGGGCACTGGACCCGGCACTCGCCGCCCTGACAGGCGGTGCCCACAGGACAGGCCGTCCCGCACGCGCCGCAGTGGCGGCTGTCGGTCTGCAGATCCGCGCAGGCGTCCGCACAGGAGGCCCGGCCGGAGGGGCAGGAGCAGGTGCCGAAGGCGCAGACCGCACCCTCGTTGCAGGAGACGCCGCAGGCGCCGCAGTGGCGGGTGTCGGCGGCGGTGTTCACGCACTCGCCGGCGCAGCGCTCGAAGTCGGAGCCGAGGCAGGCGATGGGCGGCCTCACCCCGCCGTCCGGAGCGACCGGGCCGCCGCCGTCGGTGCCGGGGAGGGGCTCCTCGTCGCCGCCGCAGGAGGCCGCGCAGCCGGCGCCGAAAGCCGCCGCCAGGAGGGCGAACGCGAGCGTAACGGGGCGCTGGGACTGTGGAATCACGAAGACCCTCCGGAGCTCTCGGCCGCGGGCACTGAAG
>JAFAFL010000026.1 GCA_023423535.1 Pseudomonadota bacterium | reverse complement strand
CATCCTCATCCAGCCGCCCCGCGGTTTCGGTGAGAATCCGGTCGCGATCTACCACGATCCGGACCTCGCCCCGAGCCACCACTACCTGGCCGCCTACCGCTGGCTCGAGCGCGGCTTCGGGGCACATGCTGTCGTCCACCTGGGCAAGCACGGCTCGATGGAGTGGCTGCCCGGCAAGAACGCGGGCCTGTCCGCGTCGTGTGCGACGGACGCCGCGATCGGCAACATGCCGCTCATCTACCCGTTCCTCGTCAACGATCCGGGCGAGGGCGCGCAGGCCAAGCGTCGTGCCCACGCCACGATCGTCGACCACCTGATCCCGCCGATGGCGCGCGCCGAGTCCTACGGCGACATCGCCCGGCTGGAGCAGTTGCTCGACGAGTACGCCAATATCCAGGCGATGGACCCGGCCAAGCTGCCCGCCATCCGCGCCGAGATCTGGACGCTCATGCACGCGGCCGAGATGCACCGCGACCTCGGTCTGGACGAACGGCCGGGGGACGAGGAGTTCGACGACTTCCTGCTGCACGTCGACGGGTGGCTGTGCGAGGTCAAGGACGCGCAGATCCGCGACGGCCTGCACGTGCTCGGCCAGGCCCCCGACGGCGAGGCTCGCATCAACCTCGTGCTGGCGATCCTGCGTGCCTCACAGGTCTGGGGCGGTGAAGCCGGGGCGGTGCCGGGACTGCGTGCCGCGCTCGGGCTCAAGGAGGGCGCCGGAGAGCTGGGAGCCGTCGACGAGATCGAGCAGCGCGCCCGCGAGCTGGTCCTCGCGATGGAGGAGACCGGCTGGGACGCCTCGGCGGCCACCGGCCTGCACGACGACCCCGAGGTGGTGCGGGTGCTGGAGTTCGCGGCCACGCAGGTCGTGCCGCGGCTGGCCAAGACCACCGACGAGCTCGACGCGGTCCTGCACGCCCTCGACGGCGGGTTCATCCCCGCCGGCCCCTCGGGCTCGCCGCTGCGCGGGCTCGTCAACGTGCTGCCGACCGGGCGCAATTTCTACACCGTCGACCCGCGCGCCGTGCCCTCGCGCCTCGCCTACGAGACCGGCGTGGCGATGGCCGACTCGCTGGTCCCGCGCCACCTCGACGAGACGGGGGAGTACCCCACCTCGGTCGGTTTGTCGGTGTGGGGCACGTCGGCGATGCGCACGAGCGGCGACGATATCGCCGAGGTGCTGGCGTTGCTCGGCGTGCGCCCGTCCTGGGACGAGGCCTCGCGCCGCGTCAACGGCCTCGACATCGTGCCGCTGGAGGAGCTGGGACGTCCGCGCATCGACGTGACCGTGCGGATCTCGGGCTTCTTCCGCGACGCCTTCCCGCATGTCATCGCGATGCTCGACGACGCGGTCGCCCTCGTCGCCGAGCTCGACGAGCCCGAGGAGCAGAACTACGTCCGCGCCCACACCGCGGCCGATCTGATCGAGCACGGAGACGAGCGCCGCGCCCGCACCCGCATCTTCGGCTCCAAGCCGGGGTCCTACGGGGCCGGCATCCTGCAGACCATCGAGGCGGGCAACTGGCGCGATGACAATGATCTTGCCGAGGTCTACACGGCCTGGGGCGGCTTCGCCTACGGCCGGGACCTCGACGGCGCCCCCGCGGCCGACGACATGCGCGCCAACTACCGGCGCATCCAGGTCGCGGCCAAGAACATCGACACCCGCGAGCACGACATCGCCGACTCTGACGATTACTTCCAGTACCACGGCGGCATGGGCGCGACGGTGCGGGCGCTGACGGGCAAGGACCCCAAGGCCTATGTCGGCGACTCGACCACGCCCGATGCGGTCAAGACCCGCACGCTGTCGGAGGAGACCAGCCGGGTGTTCCGCTCGCGCGTGGTCAACCCGCGCTGGATCGGCGCGATGCAGCGGCACGGCTATAAGGGCGCGTTCGAGCTGGCGGCGACGGTCGACTATCTCTACGGCTTCGATGCGACCACCGGTGTGGTGCACGACTGGATGTACGAGCAGCTCGCGCAGTCCTATGTGCTGGACGAGCAGACCCAGGAGTTCATGCGGCAGTCGAATCCGTGGGCGCTGCGCGGCATCGTCGAGCGCCTGCACGAGGCCGCCGACCGGGGCTTGTGGGCCGAGCCCGACCCCGAGACCCTCGCCGCCCTCCAATCCGTCTACCTCGAGGTCGAGGGCGAGCTCGAGGACCGCCAGTGACCGGAGCGCGGGGACGAGACGCAGGATGTGACTCTGCGGTTGCTATGGCTACCGCGGAAGCACATCTCGCGTCGTCGGGTGACGCAGGATGTGACCCTGTGGTTGCTATGGCGACCGCGGAATCACATCTTCCGTCGGTCGCGACCGGGGGTGTGCGATGAGGGTGCGGGTCGTGGGGATCGGGCCGGGGGGCGTCGATCAGCTGACGGTCGAGGCGGCTGAAGCGCTGCGATCGGTCTCGGCCTATCTCGTCGTCGAGAAGCGCGAGGACGATCCCCTCGTCGCCGCCCGTGAGGCGATCATCGCGCGCCACGTCCCCGACCCGCCGCCGATGATCACCGTCCGCGACCCCGAAAGGGACCGCAGCGCCCGGGTGGCCGGCGACGAGTCCGCCTACCAGCGAGCCGTCGCTGACTGGCATGCCGCACGAGCCGAGCGCTTCGCCACCGCCCTCGATGAGGCCGACGGCGATGTCGCGATCCTCGTCTGGGGCGACCCCGCCTTCTACGACTCGACCCTCCGCATCCTCGATCGCGTGGCGGCGGACCGATCCCTCGATGTCGACGTGATCCCCGGCGTCTCGAGTCTGCAACTGCTCGCCGCCCGGCACGCCATCGTGCTGCACGAGATCGGCCGGCCGCTGCACCTGACCACCGGCCGCAAGCTGCCTGAGGCCGTCGAGCGCGGCGAGGGCAATATCGCGGCGATGCTGCTGTCCTCGATCGACGCCTTCGCCGAGCTGGCGGACTGGACGGTCTGGTGGGGCGGCAATCTCGGCACTGCTCACGAGGCCCTCGCCCACGGCACCGTCGCCGAGGTACTGCCCGACATTCGCGCTGCCCGCGACCGGGTCAAGGCCGAGGCCGGCTGGATCATGGACCTCGCCCTCCTGCGGAAGCCGTCATGATCCGCGCCGCGAGCCACGCAGGATGTGCTTCCGTGGTCGCCAGAACAACCACACAAGCACATCCTGCGTCTCCCGCGGGAACGGCTGGGCGGCGATGAGCGCGCGGCTGATGATCGCGGGGACGACCTCGGACGCGGGCAAGTCGGTCGTCACGACTGCGCTGTGC
>JAFAFL010000137.1 GCA_023423535.1 Pseudomonadota bacterium | reverse complement strand
CTTGGGTGACCGACCGGGCGCTTGGGTGACCGACCGGGCGCTTGGGTGACCGACCGGGCGCTTGGGTGACCGACCGACGCGTCGACGGAGATGGCCAGGTCGCCGACGGGCACGCGCGAAGCAACCGACCAGCGCCAACTAACACTGCCGTCGGTTGATTCGATCGCGGAGGCGTGATCTACGGTCGTCGATGCGACCTCCCACGCCTCCACAGGTTCGACGAGTCATCGTCCGGCTTCGCGAACGCGGCCTGCCTACAACGAGATTGCGGATGCCGTAGGGTTGGGCGTCGCGACGGTGAACCGGATCCTGCGGCTGCATCGCGAGCACGGGTCGACGGAGCCGAAGCAGGCCGGCGGCGGCAACTTCTCGCCCATCCGGGGGAAGGTAGAAGCGAAGCTTCGGGGCCTCGTAGAAGCACTTCCCGACTCGACGGTGGCGGAACTCACTGATGCGCTCGCGAAGGCGGAGGGGGTCGCTACGAGTCGATCCTCCGTGCAGCGCGCGCTGCATCGGTTGGGCTACTCGCGAAAAAAAAGAAGTTCATCGCGATAGAGCGAGACACGCCGGAGAACCTGGAGCGGCGCTTCGTCTTCTGCGCCCTCATTCGGGCCATCGACAGCGGCCGCCTGGTCTTCATCGACGAGTCCTTCGTGAAGACCGGCATGCGTCGCGAGTACGGCTGGAGCCCACGTGGCAAGCGCGTGGTGGGTACGCGGCCCTGCCGGAGCTGGAAGACGATCTCGGTCATCGGCGCCATCCGGCTCGGCAGCAAGCCCCTACTGATGACTCACCCGGGCGCTGTGACCGGAGCGGTCTACCTGCAGTTCGTCCGACAGCGTCTCGTCCCATGGCTGCGCGCAGGCGACGTTGTCGTGATGGACAACCTGAACATGCACAAGATGCGCACGGTCAGGGACGCCATCGCCGCCGCAGGTGCCGTTGCCGTCTACCTCCCCACCTACAGCCCGGAGCTCAACCCCATCGAGTTGCTCTGGGCCGACCTGAAGAGGGACCTCCGGAAGCTGGCCCTCAACCACGAAGCACCGCTCTGCCGTGCTGTACGCAGACTCGGGCGACGCGTTCCCTACCAGAAGATCGCCGGCTGGTTCCGTCACGCGCTCGAGCAGGCGCGAATCAACTGATCACGGTGTTAGGCAGCCGCCCGGGGCGCACGAAATCTGCGACGGACACGCATGGAGGCAGCCAGCTCGCACGAGGTCGCGGAGCACTGCGGGAGGTCGCCGTGGCCACGACGTGACCGACCAACGCGCTCGAGGTGCTCGGCCGGCACACATGAAGTGATCGACCGGCGCGCAGGGGGCGATCCACCGCATGGACTTGGCGGCCACCGGCACCGGGCATTGGTGGCGAGGCGAGGACTAGCCGGTCTTGCGCCCATCCCGCAGCCGGACGGTCTGTCGCCACGGCGCTGCCTGCGGCGAGGTGACTCGGCTTCAGCGATGCCCCATCGGCACCCGCGCCACCGGAGGGGTGGGCCTTCCGGCCATCCCCATCATCGGCTCGAGCCGCTTCACCTTGAGGTTCACGATCTTCCCCGCCCGCTCCAGCACGCCCTCCGCGTAGAGGAAGATCGAGGTCACGACCTCCTTCCGGTAGCGCTCGAAGAGGTCCGGCTCCACCACGAGGTTGGCGATGCCGGTCTCGTCCTCCAGCGAGAGGAAGGTGAACCCCCGCGCGGTGGGCGGGCGCTGGCGGCAGATGACCATCCCCCCCACCGCCACCCGCCTCCCTGGCTTCGCCCCGGTCAGCCCCTTCGCGGTCAGCGCCCTTCTCCGCTCCAGCTCCGGCCGCAGGAGCGCCAGGGGGTGCTTCTCCAGCGACAGGCCAACGGTCTCGAAGTCCGCGGTCACCGTCTCCGCCACGCTCAGCGACGGCAGCTCCACCTCCACGTTGTCCATGGGGACGCCGAAGAAGAGGTCCTCCTCCGTCAGCGGCCCCAGCGCCTGGATCTCCCACAGCGCGTCCCGCCTGCCGGTGGTCAGAGACCGCAGCGCCCCGCCCAGCGCCAGCCGCGCCAGTTCGAACCGGGGCACCCCGCTTCGCCGCGCGAGGTCCGCGATGCCCACGAAGCCCTCCTCGCGCGCCCGCTCGATGCGCCGCGCGGTGTCCTCGCGCAGGCCCTTGAGCATCCGCATCCCCAGACGCAGCGCCACGCCTCCGTCCGACCCTTCACAGGGCTCCAGCGTGCAGTCCCAGCCGGAGTGCTGCACGTCCACAGGCCGCACGACCACCCCGTGCCGCCGCGCGTCCTCCACGAGGGTGTGCGGCGCGTAGAACCCCATGGGCTGCGAGTTGAGCAGCGCCGCGCAGAACGCGCCCGGGTAGTAGCGCTTCAGCCACGACGAGGCGTAGGCGATGAGCGCGAACGAGGCCGAGTGCGACTCGGGGAACCCGTAGTTGGCGAACCCCTTGAACTGCCGGAACGTGTTCTCCGCGAAGTCGCGCGGGTAGCCGTTCTTCACGCAGCCCTCGACGAACTTCGCCGCGAACGGAACCATCAACTCTTCCGAACGCTTGTGCGACAGCGTCCTGCGCAGCGCGTCCGCCTCCGCCGGGGTGAACCCGGCCGCCACCATCGCCAGCCGCATCGCCTGCTCCTGGAAGAGCGGCACCCCCAGCGTCTTCTCGAGGATCCCCCGCACCGCCTCCGACGGATAGGTCACCGGCTCCAGCCCCTCCCTCCTTCGCAGGAAGGGGTGGACCATGTCGCCGATGATCGGCCCCGGCCGGATGATCGCGATCTCGATCACGAGGTCGTAGAACGTCCGCGGCTTGAGCCTCGCGAGCATGTTCATCTGCGCCCGGCTCTCCACCTGGAACACGCCGATGGCGTCCGCCTCGCAGAGCATGTCGTACACCGCCGGGTCCTCCGCCGGGATCGTCGCCAGCGAGAGGTCAAGCCCGTGGTGCCTCTTCACCAGCTCGAGGCACTTGCTCACCGCGGTGAGCATCCCCAGCGCGAGCAGGTCCACCTTGAGGATGTCCAGCGCCGAGAGGTCGTCCTTGTCCCACTGCACGACCGTGCGCCCCTTCATCGCCGCGTTCTCCACCGGGACGATGTCGATCAGCGGGTCCCGGGTGATGACGAAGCCGCCCACGTGGATGGAGAGGTGCCGGGGAAAGCCCTCCAGCTCTCCCGCCAGCGCCACCGTCATCCGCACCTTTGGATCGTCCGGCGACAGGCCCGCGCCCACGAGCATCTTCTCGGTGGCGCCCTCGTGCATCCACCCGTCCAGCGCCCGCGCCAGCCGGTCCACCTGATCGAGCGACAAGCCCAGCGCCTTGCCCACCTCGCGCAGCGCGAGCTTCCCGCGGTAGCAGATGACCTCGCACACCATCCCCGCGCGGTGCCGGCCGTGCTTTTCGTACACGTACTGGAGCACCTCCTCGCGGCGCTCGTGCTCGAAGTCCACGTCGATGTCCGGCGGCTCCTTGCGCTCCATGCTCATGAAGCGCTCGAAGAGCAGGCCCATCCGCACCGGGTCGATGGCGGTGATCCCCAGCGCGTAGCAGACCGCCGAGTTCGCCGCCGACCCGCGCCCCTGGCAGAGGATCCCCCGACCCTTCGCGAAGGTGACGATGTCCCACAGCGCGAGGAAGTAGCCGGCCACCTCCAGCTTCCCGATGAGTTCGAGCTCGTGCTCCACCTGCCGCCGCACCCCCTCCGGCACGCCCCCCCCATACCGCTCGCGCAGGCCTTCGAACGCGAGGTGCCGCAGCCAGGACTCGTTCGTGTGCCCTGGCGGCAGGTCTTGCTCGGGGAAGCGATAGCGCACGTCGTCCAGCGTGAACCGGCAGGCGTCCGCGATCTCCAGGGACCGCCCCACCGCCTCCGGCAGGTCCGCGAAGAGCCGCGCCATCTCCGCCGGGCCCTTCACCGTCCGCTCCGCGTTGGGGAACAGCCCGCGTCCCACTGCGCCCAGCGGCTTGCCCAGCCTCACTGCGGTGAGCACGTCCTGAAGCCGCTGCCGGGCCCGCACGTGGGTGTGCACGTCGTTGTGCGCGCACAGCGGGACCTCCAGCCGCTTCGCCACCTCTTGCGCCCACTGAAGCCGGGCCTCGTCCCCCGCGCTCAGCGTGCGCACCCCGCCCACGTAGAAGCGCCCGGCGAACGCCTCCGCCAGCCCCCGCACGCCCCGCGGCAGCACCGTGGGGTCCTGCGGCACCGGACCCGCCGACGGGAGCACCGCCCACAGCCCGCGGGTGTGCTCGGCGAGAAACGAGAGCGGCACCCCCGCCTCCCCCTTCGGGTGCGTCATCCGCCCGTGCGAGAGCACCCGGCAGAGGTTCGCGTAGCCCTCGGCGTCCTCCACGTACACGCAGACCTGCGGCCCGTCCGTCAGCGTGATCCGCGAGCCGAGCACGTACCGCAGCCCCACCCGCTTCGCCGCCAGGTGCGCCTTCACCGCGCCGTAGAGCCCGTCGTCGTCCGTGAGGGCGAACGCGGTGGCGCCCGCCTCCGCGGCCTGCGCCAGAAGCTCCTCCGGGTGCGAGGCGCCCCGGAGAAAGGAGAAGTTCGACCGCGTCACCAGCTCGGCGTACACGGCCCGCACCCTACTGCTCGCGCGTTCAGTCTGCCAGCGCCCCCGAGGGCACCCTCTCGGCCCGCAGCCGCTACACCCGGTCCTGCAGGTCCTGGTGCCCGGACTGGTGGGCGCAGTGCGCGCAGCAGTACATCTTTCCCTGCGCCTCCACCCCGTGCCCCACGATCCGGCACTCGCAGTGGTCGCAGGTCGGCGCGAGCTTGTGGATCGCACACTCGAAACTGTCGAACGTGTGCGTCCGGCCTCCCATCGTCACGGTGAACGTCTTGTCGTACTCGTTCCCACAAACGTCGCAGCGCTCCATCTGCCAGCCTCCCGGTTCCGTCGCCCGACCGCGAACCTGAGCCCGCCCGCGGAGACGGACACCCCTGTACTGCGCGCTCGCCTGCCGCCCGCTCAGGCGCCTCCCCTCTGCACCCCGCGCCCTCCGTGCCGATCCTCCCCACATGGAGCTCAGGCTTGCCCCCACCGTTCACCTGCGCGACGACCGCCTGTTCCGGATCTTCTTGCAGGACCACCTCGCCGCCTTCCACGCCACCGCCGCGCTGCTCCGCCGGTGCCTCAAGCCCAACCGCGAGACCCCGCTGGGACGCCTGCTGGCCCCCCTCCACGTGGCGGTGCGCGAGGACCTCCTGCATCTGCGGAAGACCGCTGCGGCGGTGGAGGTAAAGCCCTCCCTCCTGAAGAACCGCGGCGCCCGCTTCGGCGTGGGGATGGGCCGGTTCAAGCTCAACGGGCGCCTCGTAAACTACTCGCCGCTGAGCCGGGTGCTGGAGCTGGAGGGGCTGCTCATGCTCACCGTCCAGCGCGCCGCCACCTGGCGGATCCTCGAGGCCCGCGCGCAGCTGGATGGGCGGCTGCAGGACGCGGGCGTGGACTTCGCCTCCCGCGCCGAGCTCGCCGAGCGCGGGGCCGCCACCCTCCAGCGCGCGCTGGTGCAGGAGGGCGGGCTCTCCTTCTAGAGGCTGGCGCCGCCGGGCCCACCATGCGAAACGCGCCCCGTGCGCGTACTCCGCTTCATGGGTCTGGGCCTGCTGGTCGTCCTCGTCGCCGTCGCCGCCACCGCGGTGTGGCAGCGGGAGCGCATCCGGGCCCTCGCCGACAACTGGCACGTCCTCCGCGACGGCGCCGAACAGGCCCCCGCCGCCCAGAGCAGCGAGGCGCTGGTGGAGTGGATCCGCGCCCATCCGGACAAGGTGCTCCTCGCCACCTGGACGCCAGGCCGCGAGAGCGAGGCCGTCCTCCACCGCGCCGACGAGCCGACCGGCATCGCCTCCACGGTGAAGGCGCTGGTCCTCGCCGAGTACGCGCGGCAGGCCGCGGAGGGGCGGCTCGACCCGAACGAGCGGGTCACCCTCGCGCAGTGGGAGGCCTTCTATCTCCCCGGCACCGACGGCCGGGCCCACCCGCGCGCGCTGGAGGCCCTGCGCGAGAGCGGCGGACTCGAGGGCGACGAGGCCACCCTCGCCGAGGTCGCCCGGGCGATGATCGTCCACAGCGACAACGCCGCCACCGACCTCCTCCTCCACCGGCTGGGCCGCGAGGCCGTCTCCTCCACCGCCGCCTGGCTCGGCCTGAACGAGCCCGCCCCCGTCCCGCTGGCGGGCACGATGCTCCTCGCCCGCACGCCGCCGGAGGGCACCCTCCCCGCCCGCTGGATGGAGGAGCTCGCCCAGAAGGGCCCGGAGCACGCCGCGGACGAGGCCTGGCGGATCCAGCGCCGGCTCGCCGAGGACCCCGCCTTTGCGCAGGCGCAGCGGGAAGGGGTGGAGCGGGACGGCATTGGCCTGAACCTCCCGGAGCAGGTCCAGTACGCGCAGACGCTGGGCCCCCGCGGCACCGCCCGCGGCTACGCGGCGCTGATGGCGAAGGTCCTCACCGCCCCCGAGGGCGACGCGTGGGCGAAACACATGGCCGAGGCGCTGGAGTGGCCCATGACGCGCCCCGCGGTCAACGGCCGCTTCGAGCGCTTCGGCACCAAGGGCGGGAGCCTCCCCGGCGTCCTCACCGCCGCCTACTTCGCAGAGCCGAAGGGGGGCGAGCCCCGGGTGCTGGCGCTCTTCTTCCGCGACGTGCCGTTCGCGCTCTGGGCGCAGCTGCTCCGCCGCTACACGCAGCAGGACGTGGAGCGCCGGCTGCTCGAGGAGCCGGAGTTTGCCCGGACCCTCTTCGCGCCCGCCGCCGGAACGGCCGGCGCCGCCCCCGCGCCCTGAAGGCCCTCCGCCTCCGGGCTCAGTCGAACATGCCGTGGAGGTAGAACCGCCCGTCCCGCTCGTCCCGGAAGATCCACACCGGCCCCAGGCCCTCGAAGTGGACCCGGTAGTAGTCCCTCGCATACGCCGCCTCCCACCAGTCACCGCACAACCGCTCCGGCCCCGCGCAGGCCTCCACCCGCCGCCGCTTCCCCAGAAGGCGCGCCCCGCGCAGCGCGCCGTCCTCCCCCACCTCCGCCTCCAGCGAGGCCGGCTGGCCGAAACACCGCGAGGGCCTCGCCAACAGCGCGTCCGCCCACCCCGCCTCCGCCTCGAGCTCCACCGCATCCCTCGCCGTCCCCACCGCCTCGGCAAAGAGCCCTCGGGCGGGCGGCGGCGGGGAGAAGGTCTGCGTCTTCCAGGCGATCTCCGGCCGGTGCGCCTCCTCCAGCGCGGCGGAGAAGAGCGTCTCCTCCCCCAGCGTGGACGACAGCCGCGAGAGCACGACCTCCAGGGAGGCATCCCCCGCCGGACCGTCCTCCCCCAGCGGCAGCTGCTGGCCCCGGTCCTCCGAGCTCTCGGTCACCGTCACCGTGAGCGCGGCCACCGGCTGCGGCAGGGTGAGGTCCGCGATCCGGTGCCGGCACAGCTCGAGGAGCATCCGCCCCTGTGAAGAGGGCCGTGACAGCCGCAGGGGCACCCGCGTCTCCCCCGACGGGTCGAGGTGCATCACGAGGTCCAGCCCCACCGCCGCCCTTCCCCGCCCCCACAGCCGCGCGCAGACCCGGTCCAGCGCCGTCTTCAGCGCAAAGAGCAGCGGCTCCATGGACTCCGCCGGCCAGTCGAGGTCCATCCGCTCCGAGACCGCCTCCGCCAGCGGCTCGGCGACGAAGGGCGTGTCGTCCTCGCCGCGGCAGAGCCGGTGCGCCCACAGGCCCTCCGCGCCCAGCCGCGCGGCCAGCGCCCCGGACGGCAGCGCCGCCACCTCCCCCAGCGACGAGAGCCCCAGGCCCCGCAGCGGGCCACCGGGAGCCCCCAGCGGCCCCTCCAGCGCGGAGAGCGGCAGCGGTGCGAGGTGGCCTGGCGCGCCGCCCTTTGGCACTACCCGCGTCCGGCCCTCGCCGTGCCGGGCCAGCGCCCGCGCCGAAAAGGCGTCCTCCGCCACCACCGCCTTGCCCCGGTAGCCGTGCGCCGCGCAGACCTCCAGCGCCTTCCGGCACAGGCCCTCCTCCCCGCCCCACAGGTGCGCCGCCGCCGCGTCCACGAAGAGCCCCTCCGGCGGCGAGAGCTGGAACTGCGGCCCCACCGAGAGGAGCGCCTCCCCCAGTGAGAGGAGCGCCGCGCGCTCCCGGTCCGGCGCGTAGTCGAACAGGGCGAGGTCCGGCAGAAGCGCGCAGGCCGCCGTCTTCGTCATGCCCGGCTTCACCCCCGCCTTCAGCGCGGCGGTGGAGGCAAAGGCGATGCGCAGGTGCCCCTGCTGGTTCTCCACCAGCGCCAGGGGCTGTCCGGCCAGAGACGGGGTCTCCAGCACGCGCCGCTGCACGGGGAACCGGGGGAGGTGGACGTAGAGCCGCCGCATGGGAGGGGCCTTCGGGCTGCGCTACTGCACGTGGAGCGGCGAGTCCCGCCCGGGCCGGTTGCCGTGCACCGAGCAGGGGAAGACGCGGTGGCGGGTGGATTCCTCCCGCGCCGCGACCTCCCCAAGCCTGGGGACCGCCGCCAGCGCCGGCCGCCTGGGCCGGGAGGGCTGCGCGACCTGGGGGGGCGCCGCCGCGGGGAAGAGGGGCGCCCGTCCCGGGTAGAGCGCCGCCCAGGGCAACACTGCCCGCGTGCCGTCCGCGCCGGCCCGCCCACGGACGATCTCCACCGTGAGGCCCTCTTCTCCCTCCGCGCGCGTGCGCAGCCGGACCATGCCGTCCGCCGGCGCCTCCGGCGGGGTCAGCAGGAGCAGCAGCGTCCCGCCCTTCTGGGCCGCGTCATGGAGCTTGCGCCCCTCCGCCAGCCCCGGCCGCACGCCGGTGTGGGTCAGATCCAGCACCACGCAGGCAAAGGCCCCGCTGCGCAGGAGCTGCACCGCGGTCCACACCAGCTGCCCCGGCGCCCTGGGCCTCACGATGAGCAGCGACTTCAAGTCCACGCCCAGCGCCTGCGCCGCCGGCGGATAGAGCTCTTTGGGCCCGTCCACCCACGCGCACAGCCGCTTCTCCCGCCCTGCCGCCGCCACCGCCCGGAGCGCGAGCGAGGTCCGTCCCGACGCGGCCTCTCCCCACAGCTCCACCGCCTGGCCCAGCGGGAGCCCGCCTGAGGCGAAGAGCCCGTCAAAGGGGGCGATGCCGGTGCGCAGCGCGGTGAGGTACCGCCGCGGCTGCGCCTCCAGCTTGCGGATCTGCTCCCGGAGCCTCTGGACCACCCCGTCGTTCTGGCCTGCTGCCGCGGCGCTCATGCTGACCTCTGCGGATGAAGGTGCTACACGCGCGTTCAGTATGCAAGCCGGTCTGACATCCACTCCGGGGCCGGATTGTCGGCCTCCGGCGCGATCGGACGGGCGCGAGGGGTACTAGGCTCCCCGCCCCTATGAACGACGAAGGCTGGATGCTCTACGGGGCCACCGGGTACTCGGGAGCGCTCATCGCCGAGGAGGCGGTGCGCCGCGGTCACCGGCCGGTGCTCGCCGGACGCTCTGAGGAGAAGCTCCGCCCCCTCGCCGCGCGGCTCGACCTCCCCTTCCGGGCCTTCTCGCTGGAGGACGGCGCCGGCATCCGCCGGGCACTCGAAGGCGTCCCGCTGGTGCTCCACGCCGCCGGTCCCTTCATCCACACCGCCGCGCCGATGCGCGAGGCCTGTCTGGAGGCGGGCGCGCACTACCTCGACATCACCGGCGAGATCCCCGTCTTCCGCGCCTCCTTCAAGAGGGACCGCGAGGCCCGCGAGAGGGACATCGTCATCCTCTCCGGCGTGGGCTTCGACGTCGTGCCCACCGACTGCCTCGCGCGCTACGTGGCGGAGCGGGTTGGCGGCACGCCCAGGAGCCTCGACATCGCCTTCGCGGCGATCGGCCAGGCCTCGGCGGGGACGATGAAGTCGGCGCTCGAAGGGCTCCCCCACGGCGGCTGGGTCCGCCGGGGCGGTCACCTCGTGCCCTGGCGCATCGGCCGGGGCGCGACGCAGATCCGCTTCGACGACCGCACCCGCACCGCGGTGCCCATCCCCTGGGGCGACCTCGAGACCGCCTTCCACTCCACCGGCGCCCCCGACATCACCACCTACATGTCCATGCCGCCGTCGCAGGCGCGGGTGCAGATGATCGCGGGCCCCCTGCTCCCGTTCGCGCTGAAGGCGAAGCCGCTGCGCGCGCTGGCGCACCGCCTCATCGAGCGCAACGTGAAGGGCCCCGACGAGGCCGCGCGCGCGAGGGGACGCTCCCACGTCTGGGCCCGCGCCACCGACGCCCAGGGCCGCACCGCCGAGGCCTGGCTCTCCACGCTCGAGGGCTACGCCTTCACCGCCGCCGCCTCCGTGCGCTGCGTGGAGAAGACGCTCGATCCCGCCTTCACCCCACGCGGCGCGCTCACGCCCTCCCGCGCCTTCGGGGCGGACTTCGTGCTGGAGCTGCCCGACACGCGAAGGTTCGACGCGCTCTCCTGACAAAGAGCACTACCCGTGCTGTCCCGGCTGGTCCGCGCCGATGACCGGCTCGTAGCGGCCCTCGTCCTCGTCCACCTTCGCCAGCGCGTGGGTCGCAGGACCGTGAAGGACCTCGCCGGTCTTCGCCTCGAAGCGCGAGCCATGACAGGGGCAGTCCCAGCTCTTCGCCTCGCCGTTCCACTGCACGTGGCAGCCCATGTGCGAACAGACCGGCGAGAGCCTGTGCACGGTCCCGTCCTCCTCCCGGAAGACCGCGACCTTCTTGCCGCCCTCCGCCACCAGCCGGCCCTCGCCGGGGGGCACGTCCGCGATGTGCCGGTGCCGCGCGGGCAGCCGGTCCGTCAGCATGTGCCGGGGGAAGTCCTGATTGTTCATCACGAACGCCGCCGCGGACGCGAGCGGCTTCATCCGCCGCGCCTGCAGCATCCGCGCGTACGGGTTCTCCCGCCCGAGCATCACGTCGGTCAGCACCATCCCCGCCAGCGTCCCGTTCACCATCCCGTTGCCGCTGAACCCCGTCGCCACGAAGAGGTTCTGCGACAGCGGGTTCCTGCCGATGTAGGGCAGCCCATCGAGCGGCTCGAGGACCTGACCGCTCCAGCGATAGAGCACCTCGCCCTCGCCGAAGCGCGCCTTCGTCCACGCCTCGAGGTTCGCGTAGCACTCCTCGGTGTCGCTCTTCTCACCCACCCGGTGGTCCTCGCCGCCGACGATGAGGATGGGGCCCTCCGCCGAGGGGTGGGTCCGGATGTAGTGGTAGGGATCGTCGGTGTCGTAGAAGAGCCCGGACAGCTCCGCATCGAGCCGCATGCCGATCGCGTAGGTCCGCATCGGCGCGAGCTTCAGCTGCATGTAGAAGCGGTTGAGCACCACCGCGTCCGCCGCGCTGACCACCCGGTTCGCAATGACCTGCGTCCCGTCCGCGAGGTTCACCCGGCAGGGGTTTCCGTCCTCCACCGCGTGCACGTGCGCGCCCTCGAAGACGAAGGAGCCGTCGCCGTCCACCGCGCGGGCCAGCGCGAGCACGTAGTTGCGCGGGTGGAAGCGGGCCTGGTGCTCGAAGCGGATGCCGCCCGCCACGTCGAACGGCAGCGGCACCATGTCCACCTGCTCGCAGTCGAGCCCGGCCTCGCGCGCGGCCTTCACTTGCCGCTTCATGAAGAGCACGTCGCGCTTGTGCTCCGAGTAGATCCACGCCGGCATGCGCTCGAAGTCGCAGTCGATCTGCCGCGCCCGCACCAGCCGCTCGATGAAGTCGATGGCCTCCATCCCCGCGGTGGCGATCCGCCGCGCGCCGTCCTTGCCGAACTTGCGCCGCAGGGTGGTGAAGTCCGCGTCCTGGATCGCGGTGATGTGCGCGGTCGTGTGACCGGTCTCGCCGCAGGCGATCCGCTTCGACTCGAGCACCGCCACCTTCAGCCCGGCCTCCTTGAGGAGGTACGCGCACGTCACGCCGGCGATGCCTCCGCCGATGATCGCCACGTCCACCGACAGCCCTTCGCGGGGCGGGCTGCGGAAGGCGTCGTGCGTGCGGTCCGAGGTCGTGTCCAGCCAGATCGATTCCATGCGCGCAAAGCTAGGTACGCCCCTTCCGCGTCATCCCTGCCGCTCGCTTCAGGGACCGGACACCGGCCGGCCTTGCGAAGAGCCCGCTCCACACGTCCAGCGCACAATTGCTTTTGCGCCTCCCTTGCCACAGGGCGGATCGCCATTAGGGTGTGCTCCAGCAACGGGGCTCCTCTCCCCGCCATGTGGTTGCTAGCTTGCCGTCGTACCGAGGATGCAGGCGTCAGCTTTTTGGGAAGGTTCATCCCGGGAAAAATCCCAGTGATTCCCCGGGCTTGCCGTTAAGGGATTGGGGCACATGTCCGACGAAAAGAAGAAGGGAACGGGCGCCACCGCTATGGCCACCGCAATGACGCCTCCGGGCACCATCAACAAGGAGGACATTCCGCAGGTCCTCCCCATCCTGCCGTTGAGGAACAGCGTGTTCTTCCCCGGCGGCGTGCTGCCGCTGGCGGTGGGCCGTCAGAAGACCATCGCCCTGATCAAGGACGCGGTGAGGGACGACCAGGTCATCGGCGTCGTCACCCAGCGCCGCGCCGAGGAGGAGGATCCGGGCGCGCAGGACCTCTACTCCATGGGCACCGTCGCCCGGATCGTGAAGCTCCTGAAGATGGGCGAGGACAACTACTCGCTCGTGGTTCAGGGCCTCGCGCGCTTCCGCGTGATGGAGCTCGTGCAGGAGGCGCCGTACCTCAAGGCGCGCGTGGAGGCGGTGGAGGACCGCACCGCGGGTGAGAACGTCGAGGTCGAGGCGCTGGGCATCAACCTCAAGAAGCTCGCGCGCGAAGTGATAGAGCTCATGCCGGAGTTGCCGGCGGCGGCGACGGAGCTCGTGGAGAGCATCACCCACCCGGGCCACCTCGCGGATCTGATCGCCGCGAACGTGGACGTCCCCATCGAGGAGAAGCAGGCGGTCCTCGAGACGGTGGACCTCAAGGCGCGGATGAAGCTCGTGTTGGAGCTGCTCAACCGCAAGCGCGAGATCCTCAAGCTCTCGAACAAGATCGACAGCGCCGTGAAGGGCGAGATGTCGAAGACGCAGCGCGAGTACTACCTGCGCCAGCAGCTGAAGGCGATCAAGGAGGAGCTCGGCGAGATCGGCGAGGAGGAGGAGGAGCTCGACGAGCTGCAGGAGCGCCTGAAGAAGGCCGGTCTGCCGCCCGACGTGGAGAAGGTCGCGCAGAAGGAGCTCAACCGGCTGAAGACGATCCCGGCCGCGAGCAGCGAGTACACGGTCGCGCGCACCTACCTCGATTGGATCGCGGATCTGCCGTGGTCGAAGATGAGCGAGGACAACCTCGACATCGAGAACGCGCGGAAGATCCTCGACGCGGATCACTACGGCATCAAGAAGGTGAAGAAGCGCATCCTCGAGTACCTCGCGGTGCGCAAGCTGAAGAACGACATGCGCGGCCCCATCCTCTGCCTGGTCGGTCCGCCGGGCGTGGGCAAGACCTCGCTCGGTCAGTCGATCGCGAAGAGCACCGGCCGCAAGTTCGTGCGCCTGTCCCTGGGCGGCGTGCGTGACGAGGCGGAGATCCGCGGCCACCGGCGTACGTACGTCGGCGCCCTCCCCGGCCGGTTCATCCAGAGCATGAAGAAGGCCGGGACGAAGAACCCGGTGATGATGCTGGACGAGATCGACAAGCTCGGCGCGGACTTCCGCGGCGACCCGTCGGCGGCGCTGCTCGAGGTGCTCGACCCGGAGCAGAACAACACCTTCAGCGACCACTACCTCGACGTGGCGTTCGACCTGTCGAAGGTCATGTTCATCGCCACCGCGAACCAGCTCGAGCCCATCCCCGGGCCGCTCCGTGACCGCATGGAGATCATCGAGCTGTCCGGCTACACCTTCGAGGAGAAGCAGCAGATCGCGAAGATCCACCTCATCCCCAAGCAGCTGAAGGAGCACGGGCTGAACGGGGATCACATCGAGATCACCGACGAGGGCCTGCTCACGGTCATCACCGCGTACACCCGCGAGGCCGGCGTGCGTAACCTCGAGCGGCGCGTGGCGGACATCTGCCGCGCGGTGGCGGTGGAGGTCGCGGGCGGCAAGACCGAGAAGCAGGTCGTGGACAAGGCGCGCGTGCAGGAGATCCTCGGCCCCGAGATGTTCTACTCGGAGGTCGCGGAGCGCACCGAGGTGCCCGGCGTGGCCACGGGCCTTGCCTGGACCGCGGCGGGCGGCGACCTGCTCTTCATCGAGGCGACGAAGATGGCGGGCAAGGGCGGCATGACGCTCACCGGCCAGCTCGGCGACGTGATGAAGGAGTCGGCGCAGGCGGCTTTGAGCTACCTGCGCAGCAAGGCGGACGTGCTGGGGATCTCGCCCACGTTCCTCGAGAAGACGGACCTGCACCTGCACTTCCCCGCGGGCTCCATCCCCAAGGATGGCCCTTCGGCGGGCGTGACGATCCTCACCGCGCTGACCTCGCTGCTCACCGGTATCAAGGTGCGGAGCGATACCGCGATGACCGGCGAGGCGACGCTGCGTGGCCTCGTGCTGCCGGTCGGCGGGATCAAGGAGAAGGTCCTCGCGGCCCACCGCGCGGGCATCAAGCGGGTGATTCTGCCCGAGCGCTGCCGGAAGGATCTCCAGGACGTGCCCGACCAGGCGCGCAACGAGCTGGAGTTCATCTTCGTGTCGCGCATGGACGAGGTCCTCAACGCCGCGCTCGAGCAGCCGCCGTTCAAGCCGGGCACCGAGATGACCCCGACCGGCGAGGTCGCCGAGAAGCCGGCGCCGGAGATCCGGGCGTAGTCGCCGGGTAGTTGTGGTGCGAGCGAGGCCCCTGCTTCCTTCCGAGGAGGCAGGGGCTTCGTCGTTGCGGGCGAGGGAGATGGGGCGCGACCGCGCTGCTTTGAATAGAGTCGGTGCAGCGTGAACTTCGCCCGGGTCCTCGAACAGGTGGCCGATCACCTCTCGTCGCGCGGCCACCGCTTCGCTGTCGTCGGAGCGCTGGCGCTGCATGCGTACGGCATCACGCGCGCCACCGCGGACCTCGACCTCGTGGTGGAGCAGCAGGCGCAGCCGGACCTGCTCTCGTTCCTCGACCGGCTCGGCTATGAGCAACTCCACGTGTCAGCGTCTTTCTCGAACCATGTGCACAGGCTGGGTTCGCTGGGACGGCTCGACTTCATCTACGTGGACGAGGCGACCGCCACGCGCTTGTTCGCGGAGGCACGCGAGGTCGCACTCTTTCCTGGACTGCGCGTCAGGGTTCCGAAGCCAGAGCACCTGGCGGCAATGAAGGTGCTGGCGATGAAGAACGACCCGTCCCGCTCGCTCAAGGAACTGGCGGACATTCAACTCCTGATGGATGTGCCGGAGATCGACTTGCAGTTCGTTCGTGCTCAGTTCAAACGTCACGGACTGGAGGCACGATTCGATGAACTCGCCGAAGCACGCGACCAGCAGCGACGCTGACTTCGACTTCGGGCCGTGGGCGTCGGAAGCCGACCGTGCTGCGATGCGGGCTGACGGCCGCCGGCCGATGACGCCGGAGGAGTACGAGCAGTTCCTCGCCCAGTTCCCGGCGGATCCCGAGGCCCTGCGGAAGCGGAAGGTCTTCCGCGGCGAGGCGTTCCGCCTGTAGCTGCAGGCGTCTGTCACGAGCCTTGACGTTTCAGCTTAGGGAACTCGCCTTCTCAGCGCGCGAGAATCCCTCGTGCTCCGCCCCACCGCGACCGTCCGCCCTCACCTGCCGCCGAAGGTTGTCGCCTCTTCGGAACGGAAGCTCGTGGCGCGGTCACTGGCTTCGGCCCCGGCCCTCGCGCCCCGGGGGATTCCGGACGTGCCGGCGATCATCCGCGCCCATCCGGATCCGGTGGCGCGCAACGAAGCCTTCAACCACGCGTACCAGCAGCTCGGCGCGGGCATCCAGGAGGCGGTGGACCCGGGCTTCTCCTTCCGAGGGCCTCGCGCGGGCGTCTATCCGAACTGGTTCGGGGTGGGCGCTCACGCGTCGCCGCAGGTGGGCCGGGCAATGGTCGCCGCCGAGCGGACCCTGCAGGCCGTGCGGCTGCTGCAGGGCTCGCCGCACCTTCATGGCCGCGACGAGACGTTCGCAGCGTTGAAGCTCGGCGGAGGTGATCTGCGGCTGGCGAACGGGGTGGCGAAGGCGCTGGAGGCCGCGGGCGTGGATTCGTCCGTGGCGACGGCGCTCGCGTGTGCGGCGACGCTGGTGACGGCCTCGGATCGGGCGACGGCGACGAGCGGCGTGGCGCGGGATCCGAGGCTGGCGGTCGCGACCGCGTGGAGGCTGTGGAACCTCGTGAAGCCGGAGGGGCGCGGGGTGATCGGCACGGTGGTGGACGCGGTGCGCGGGCTCTTCGGCGGGAACGCGGCCGCGCGCGAGTCCGCGGTGCTGGAGCGGGTGGCGGCGCTGTGCCGGACCTATCGCTCGGTGCTCGCGGACGGGAACCGCGCCATCTTCGAGGACATCGGCGCGTCCGGTGCGCAGTTCCTCCAGCTGCGCGAGCAGCACGGCGGACGGGTGACGCCGGAGACGGTGCTGCGCGAGCTGTCGTTGCCGCAGTCCAGCGCGGGGGGCGCGCGCCGCGTGTACGAGCACGCGCTGCGGACCTTCGATCAGTCGCCGCCGCCGACGGACTTCCGTCAGTTCACCTCGGAAGGGATCGGCAACGACGTCGTGCGCGCGGCCTTCGCGCTCTACACGCTGGCGGGTTCGACAGCGGAGCTCTCGCGCAAGAACGCGCTGGTGGCGCACGCGAACAACCTCGTGGCGTGGCGCGAGCAGTTCGAGGCCGTGCAGCCTGCGTTCGAAGGTCAGCGTCCGGGAGAGCTGGAGCGCGCCGAGGTCATGGCGGCGATGACGCCGGTGGTCCAGGTGGACGTGGGCGGCAGGCTGTGGACGTTCGACGCCTTCGCGCGGCGCGGTGGTGACCGGGACGGGAACCCCTTCACGGCGCCCGCGTCCGAGTACGACTGGTCGCGCTTCGAAGACCGGTGGCCGGCGATCCTCGACGCGTTCCGGTTCACCTTCGAGCGGCCGGACACCGCGTGGCGTTTTCCGGACCCGCGGGTGCGCTGACGCGCGGGAGCGCTACTCCTCGACGGGCCGTTCCGGCGCGCGCAGTGATGCTTCCTCGTGCTCGCTCTTCGCGGTGGAGACGGAGGAGAGCGCCACGCCCCCGAGCACCATCACGAGGATTGCCGCCAGGACGCCGGGCCAGACGCCAGTGCCCAGTCCCCTGCGGAGCGCTCGGGCCCGCATCGCCAGGAGCGCGCCGCCCGCCAGCGGCAGGACGGCCACCCAGAGACCGAACATCAGCGGCGTCAGCGCTTCCGCCAGACCGGCGTGGACGATGGTGTCGCGGTCCGCCGGATGGACGTTCCCGCCCGCCACCGCATCGAGCACCTGGCCGGTGCTGTAGCGCTCGACGGCGATCCCCAGCACCAGCGCGAGCGCCCCGATGCCGAGCAGGATTGCTGCGCAGATGACCGCCGGCTTCGCGCGCTTCGAGAGCAGGCCCACCGGCACCAGGGCCAGCGCGGCCGGCACCCCGAACAGCCCGAGCAGGAGGATCGGGTACATCCCCCAGCCGCCCTCCATCCACCACTGCGCGAGCCGATCCATGTGCAGGCCTCCGCGCCCCCATTCCCACGGCGGGGGCGCCGGGGCTCTGTAGGCCCGAACGGGCGTCGGGCACAACCCGGGCCGAAAGCAGCCTCGGCGCGGTTGAAGTTCGACGCGCATCGAATTAGACAGCCGTCGAATTAGACGAGCATCGAATGAAGGAGCCCGCCGCCATGACCGTGACCGCCGACGACGACTCGCTCTCCCGCCACGTGCAGCTCTTGAAGGTCATCGCCGACGAGACGCGGCTGCGGATCCTCGGGCTGCTCTCTGAGAGGGAGCGCACGGGTACGGAGATCGCCCAGGCGCTCGAGCTCACGCCGCCGACCGTCAGCCACCACATGCGGAAGCTGACCGAGGCATCCATCGTGACGAGCACGCCTGACGGGCAGCGCCTCCTCTACGCGCTGAATACCGCTCTGCTGCGCGACGTGCGGCGGGCGGAGGCGCCGCGGTCGTCGAAGTCCCCCTCCCGGACCGCGCTGCCGGATGCCGCCAACGCGCGCGAGAAGGTCATACGGAACTTCTTCGTCGGCGACCGGCTGAAGGCGATCCCCGCGCGGAGGAAGGAGCGGGTGATCATCCTGCAGAAGCTGCTGGAGCGCTTCAGCGCCGGGCACACCTATCCGGAGCGGGAGGTCAACGCGCTGCTCCGCGTGGCGCACGAGGACGTCGCCACCCTGCGCCGGGAGTTGGTGGACTACGGGTTCATGACCCGGGACAAGAGCGGCTACCAGGTGGCGGGCGCCCTCCCCTCGCGGTCGCAGCACGTGGCGCAGGAGATCACCGGCGACGAGCATGCGTGGCTCGCGGGGCTCATCAACGCCTCGGTGCGTTCGTCCCGTTAGCCGTTCGCGGGCTTCTCAGCCGGCCCTGAGCGTCCGCGTGTCCTCGAGTCCCTCCGCGGCGATCGTCCGCAGCACGGCAGGGCGCTCCATCAGGTGCGTCACGCAGCGCTGCAGGCTCGCGAGGTCCCGCGTCTCCGCGCCCACGTAGTCCGCGCAGCGGGCGAAGACGAGGACGTAGGGATCGGCCGCGGTGAAGTCGGGGCCCAGTGCCCACGGGCCGTCCTTCGACAGCATCGCGTCGAGCAGCGCGAGGTTCGTCCGGAAGGTCCGCGCGCCGAGCGAGGTGATGCGCGGGTGATCCTCCGGGCTCTCGGAGAAGCGGTCCGGCCGGACCAGCTGCGCGAACGAGGGGTGCACCCGCGAGGCGAGGAAACCCATCAGCTCGTTGCAGCGCGCTCGCGCGATCCCGGCGGCCGGAATGAAGGCGCGCTCGGGGACCTGCTCGCTGATCCAGTGGAGCAGCGCGGTGACCTCGGTGAGGACCTCGCCTGTGTCCAGCTTCAGCGCGGGCACGCGGGCGCGAGGGTTCACGGCGAGGTACTCGGGGCGCAGGTTCTCCCCCGCGAACACGTCCACACGCTCGGTGCGGTACGGCAGGCCGGACTCCTCGAGGAGGATGTGCGGCGCGAGCGAGCAGGCCTTCGGGGCGTAGTACAGGGTCGGCATCTGGTGTCTCCGTTCGTTGAGGAGCGCGGAGGGTGCAGCGGCCCGGTCGTTCGCGACAGCTCATTGATTTCATCCAGATCATCGATCAGCGTCATGACCCATGACGGACCTCGAGGCGAAGGACCTCCGGCTGGTGAAGGCCATCGCGGAGGAAGGCGGCGTGACCCAGGCCGCGCGGCGGCTGCACCTCAGTCAGTCGGCGGTGAGCCACCAGCTCTCGAACCTCGAGGACAGGCTCGGCGTCCCGCTCTTCGACCGCGTGCGCAAGCGGATGGAGATCACCCGCGCGGGACTCCGGCTCCAGACGCTGGCGGACGAGCTGTTGCCGAGGCTCGCGCTCGCGCAGGCGGAGCTCGCCGGGGAGCTCGGCGCACAGCGTCCCCCGCTCCGGCTGAGCACGCAGTGCTACACCTGCTACCACTGGTTCCCGCAGGTGGCGCTGCACCTCTCGGCGGAGCATCCTGGCCTCGAGATCCAGCTCATCGCCGAGGCCACCCGCGCGCCGATGGAGGCGATGCTCGAGGACCGGCTCGATGCGGCGCTCTGCTGCTTCCCCGTCCGCGACCGCCGGCTCACGAGCGTGCCGCTGTTCGACGACGAGCTGGTGGTGGTGATGCCGGCGCTGCACCCGCTCGCGCGCCGCAGCTTCATCACTGGAGAGGAGCTTCTGCGCGAGCGCGTCTACTTCTACGAACTGCCAGAGGCCGACGAGCGCCGGCTCAACCGTCAGCTCTTTCCGAAGAGCGCACCGCACGCGCGGCTGATCCGGCTCCCGCTCACCGAGGCGATCATCTAGTTCGTGCGCGCCGGACAGGGGCTGACCCTCCTCTCGCGCTGGTCGCTCGGGCCGTACCTCGAGCGCGGGGACCTGGTGACGCGGCCCTTCGGTCGGAGCGGGATGCGCAGGACCTGGCAGCTCGTGTGGCCGAAGCGCACGAAGTTCGAGGCGCCGATCACCACGCTGGCGACCCTGCTGCGCAGCGCAATGCGGCCCGACGGTGCGCGGCCGCTGCGGAAGCGGACGGCCAGCCGCTCAGGAATGATCATCAGAGGGCGGTCAACTGCGTGACCAGCTCGACGTCGTCCAGGGAAGGCACGCGCAGGAGGAGCTCCGCATCCCGTTCAGGAAGCCATTTGCGGAGGTAGAACTCATCCAACTCACCGGATGCGGAGTCATCGACGAGTTGTCGAATGTCCGAGGCATCCTGAAGCACCTTCCTCTTGTCGCTTCTGAGCTTCGTCACCTTGTGGATGAGCAGGTCCTCGACGGAGACGACGCGAACCGCTGTGCCGCCGACGTCCGCCTGGACTGCACGGGCAAGGCAGGCGTGGTCGTAGTCAGTCGCCGCAACGAAGAGGTCGACGTCCCAGCCGCCAAAAGCGAACCGGATGATGCTCGGCAGCCGCGCGGGTCCGGCACGAAACCCGTCGAATCGAGCGAGTATCAGGTCCACTGACGGCTCAGGCACCACGCCGCACAAGTCGAAGTCTCGCGTGTAGCGCGGCGTCACCCAGGTGGAGAACGCGACTCCACCGGTCAGGGCGACATCGCGCACCCCGAGTCGCCCGAGCGCCTCCAGCAATCGCCGAAGGACGTCAGCCGCGTCATTCGCGCTCGAGAGGCTCATCCGACCGGCGCTTCACCATTTCGAGAGCCATGCGAAGCCGTTCAACCAGCGGAAGCGCCTGGAAACGCCGCATCGAGGCCTCACGATGCTCTGCCTTCAAGGCAGCGACCGTGCGCTCGCCCACCTGCGCTTCTTTCGTCTCAGAGTGGTCTCCGACTCCCATGTCAGAATCGTAACCAGCGCCCCGTCGCTCCACAAAGTCGCCGACTACGGGTGCGGCTTCTCTCCGCGCGCCATCATCTCCAGGTACTTCTGCATCCGGCGCTCGCGCGTCTCCGGCTTCTTCGCGTTGTGGAGGTGCCACGCGATCGCGTACGTGTTCGCGCGGTTGAGCGTCTCGAAGAACGCGCGAGCCTTCGGGTCCTTCGACAGCGCGGCCAGGAAGTCCTCCGGCACCTTCATCTGCGACGGCGCGTCGTAGGCCTTCGCCCAGCGTCCATCCGCCTTCGCCTTCTCCACCTGCGCGAGCCCGGACGGCTGCATCCGGCCCTCCGCGGTGAGGCGCTCGATCCGGCCGATGTTCAGGCGGGACCACACGCTGCGCGGCCGGCGCGGGCAGATCCACTGCACCGACGACTCTTCGTCGAAGCGCTTCTTCACGCCGTCGATCCAGCCCACGCAGAGCGCCTCGTCCACGGCCTCCGAGTAGCTCACGCTCTTGTGCCCGCTCCCCTTCTTGTAGAGGCGCAGCCAGATCCCGTTCGACTTCGCGTGGTTCTTCGCCAGCCACTGCGCGAACTGCTTCGCCGTCGCGAACTCGTGGACCTCCTTCCCCTCCTTCTCACCGCTCAGCATCGGAACCCCTTCATGGATGAAGCGCCTCCTCGCGCCGCAGCTGCCGCCTTCTCCAGAGCCACCACGAGGCGAACAGGAGCAGCCCGATGAACGGGATCGCCGCGCGGGTGAGGTTGCGCGTCCAGTCGGAAGCGGGCGGCCGGTCCGCGCGGAACGTGTCGAGCGACGCACGCAGCGTGGGCAACTCCGCTTCGAAGCGTGACGCGGGGACGCTGAAGGTCACGACCGCGTGACGGCCCTCGCCCTCCATTGCCGCGACGAGGATCCCTCTCACCTGATCGCGCTGCTTCAGCGTGGCGCGCACCTCCACGCGCCGCGCAGGGCCTGCGATCACCTCCGCCCGATCCAGCGCGAGCGGCATGCCCAGCTCCTCCGAGAAGTGCCGGATCGCGGCGGCGCTGAACGCATCCCGCGTCCGCTCATTCGCCACGAAGGTGCCGTCCACCACCGCGACGAGCAGCGAGTCTGCGTCCGGCCCCTCCCCGTGCTGCAGCGCCGCGGAGAGAAAGCGCGCGCCGCCGGGAGGAAACGGGACCGCGCCCACCCGCGTGCCGAGGAACGCGTCCATGCGCGCCATGCGGAAACCCTCGGGTGGGCGGAAGGTGTAGCCGTCCTGTCGAAGCGGCGTGCCCAGCGGAACGGGCTCCTGTGCGCGGGCCGGCGCGGCAAGGGCGAGGGCGACGACGAGCGCGAGCGGGAGGAGCGAGTACATGCCGGCGAGAAGGGCCACAGCGTAGCGCGCCAAACGCCGGCTTCAGCTACGCTCTCGCACCGACCAGATGAAGTTCCTCCAGATCATGATCGCCGCGGTCGCGATCCTCGCCGGCACGGTGGCGTGGATCGTCTCCTCCATCAGCGACGCGAAGAACAGCGTGCACACCCTCTGCAACACCACCCGCACCGGGGAACCGCTGCCGCAGCTCGAGGCCCGCGCGCAGAAGGCGGGTTTCACGCTGGAGCTCGTCTCGGCGCCGGACGCAGTGCCGCAGGAGCGCCGCGTCACCCGCGACGCGCTGGGCCGCCACTTCGGGTGCGTGTTCGAGCTGCGCGACAACCGAGTGCAGCAGACCCGCTTCGGCGAACTTCCTCCCACCTAGGCTCGCCTATACGATGCGCCCCCATGTCACCGGGGGAACGTGCAGAGGCCGAAGCGCGCGCAGATCGTCTCATCCGTCGCGGCGAGATGGCCGAGGCCGTCGCCGTGCTCCGCGGGCTCCTCCAGCAGTTCCCCGACGACCAGGCGCTCGCGCAGCGGTTGATGGACCTCGCGGAGACGCTGCAACCCTCCGAGCTGCAGCACCCGAAGGCGCGCGCGGCCTCTTCGCTCGACGACGCGGACGCCGGCTCCACGGGGGGCTCTCGCGAGACGCCCGAGCAGGCGGGTGAGCGGCTCTTCGCGCTCGGCGATCATGCGGGCGCGATGGCGGCCTACCGGCAGGCGCTGCAGCAGCGGCCGGACAGCGAACTCGTCCGCGAACGGCTGGAGGAGATCTTCCGGGTCGCGCAGTCGGCACCTTCGACGAAGCCCGTGAGCCTGCCCCCTCGCCCACAGGTGGCCTCCCGAGGCAGCGCCGAGGCTCTGTTGAAGAGCCTGCTCGAACGTGTAGCGGCCCGGCGGCGGGTGTGACATCCCTGCCATGAACGTTCGTTGCTCCTCGTACCGACAGCCCTCTACAATCTCCACCCGGACGTTCGTGTCATAGGCGACACGACGTTCCTGACAGCTTCGCCACACTTTATGACCAGACCCCTCAGACTCGGTGTGCTCACGGGCGGCGGCGACTGCCCCGGCCTCAACGCCCTCATCCGGGCGGTGGTGAAGCGCGGAAGCCACGAATTCGGCTACGAGTTCGTCGGCCTCGAGAACGGCTACACCGGCCTCATGGAGCCGGACATGGCGTTCCCGCTCACCGTCGAGCACACGCGCGGGATCCTGCCGAAGGGCGGCACGATCCTCGGCACCTCGAACAAGGGGAACCCCTTCCTCTGGGCGGTGCGCGATGGCGCGGGCTGGGTGGAGAAGGATCTCTCCGACCTCGCGGTGCAGCGCTACAAGGAGCTCGGGCTCGACGGGCTCATCGCCATCGGCGGGGACGGGACGCTCTCCATCGCGCACCGGCTGGCGCAGAAGGGCCTCAACGTCGTCGGCTGCCCGAAGACGATCGACAACGATCTCACCGGCACCGACCAGACCTTCGGCTTCGACACCGCGCGCGCGATCTGCACCGAGGCCGTCGATCGCCTGCACACCACCGCCGAGTCCCACGACCGCGTGATGGTGCTGGAGGTGATGGGCCGCTACGCGGGGTTCCTCGCGCTGGACAGCGGCGTGGCCGGCGGCGCGGACGTGATCCTCATTCCGGAGATCCCGTACCGGGTCGAGTCGATCGTCGACAAGCTCAAGCGCCGTGGGCAGCGCAAGCGCTCCTTCTCCATCATCGTCGTCAGCGAGGGCGCGCGTCCGGAAGGCGGACAGCTCGCGGTGCTCGAGCGCGCGGAGGACGTTCCGGGCCGAGGCGTGGTGCGGCTCGGCGGCGCGGGCAAGGTCGCGGCGGACCTCATCGCGCGGCACGTGGAGGCGGAGATCCGGGTGACGGTGCTCGGACACCTGCAGCGCGGCGGCGGGCCCACCGCGGCGGACCGGCTGCTCGCGACCCAGTACGGGTGCAAGGTGCTGGACCTCGTGCGCGACGGGCAGTGGGACCACTTCGTGGCGCTGCGCGGCGGGCAGATCGTCTCCTCTCCGCTTCAGGAGGCGATGAAGGAGCGCAAGGTCGATCCGCAGAGCGACGCGGTCCGTTTCGCCAAGAGCCTCGGCACCAGCTTCGGAGACGACTAGGCCCAGCGCACCATGTCCCTCGTCGGCCGCCACATCGGTCGTTACCGGATCCTGGAGCAGCTCGGCCAGGGCGGCATGAGCGTTGTCTACAAGGGCCTGGACACCGCGCTCGATCGTGAGGTGGCGGTGAAGGTGCTGCACGCGCACCTCGCCGGCAAGGAGGAGTCGCGCAAGCGGCTCGCGCGCGAGGCCAAGGCGGTGGCGCGGCTGCACCACCCGAACATCCTCGAGGTGTACGACTTCGCCGCGCAGGACGCGGAGCAGGCCTACATCGTCACCGAGTACATCCGCGGCCAGACGCTGCGGCACTACGTGGAGACGATGGGCTTCGAGCCCCCGGAGATCGCCGCGCTCGTGGTGCACGAGGTCGCGAGCGCGCTCGCGCAGGCGCACGAGGCCGGCGTCATCCACCGCGATCTCAAGCCCGAGAACGTGATGGTCCGCGACGACGGCGTGGTGAAGCTGATGGACTTCGGCATCGCCAAGATCATCGACCGCGACGACCGGATGACGCAGACCGGCGCGCTGGTGGGAAGTCCCGCGCACATGGCGCCGGAGATCATCGAGGGCGAGGAGGCCGGGCCCGAAGCGGACGTGTTCTCGCTCGGCACGATGCTCTACCAGTTCGCCACCGGGCGGCTGCCCTTCGTGGCCTCGAACACCACCGCGACGTTGAAGAAGATCCTCGACGGCGTGTACGACGATCCGCGGCAGCTCGTGCCCACGGTGTCCGACGACCTCGCGGAGATCATCGCCACGTGCCTCGCGCGTCAGCCCTCCTCGCGCTACGCGGACGCATCCAGGCTCGAGGAGGCGCTGCACGGGTACCTCGAGAAGCTCGGCCTCGGACGCACGAAGGAGGAGGTGCAGCACTTCTTCGCGGATCCCACCGGCTACCGGAAGGCGCTGAAGCCGAGGCTGTGCGGCGCGCTCGTCTCGCGCAGCGAGGCCCTCCTCGCGGAGAAGAGGCCGGCCCGCGCGCTGGGGGCCTTGAACCAGGTGCTCGCGCTCGATCCGCAGCACGCGCGCGCGCTGGAGCTGCTCGCGCAGATGAACGCGGCGCGGAAGCGGCAGCAGCGGACGCAGGCCTGGAAGCAGCGCGCGGTGTGGGGCGCGGCGGGTGTGGCGCTGATTGCCGTGATCACCGCGGTGGGGATCTGGATCGCGCAGCGGCCCACTGTCGCCGACGAAGGCGAGAGCGTGGCGGTCGCGCCGAGCGAGCCCGCTGTCCTCGTGACGGCGCCGGCCGAGAACACGAAGCCACCGGAGCCTCCCTCCCAGCCGGTGCAGCCCCCGGTGGAGCCGGTGGTCACTCCCGTGGTCGAGAGCGTGAAGCCGCCGAAGAAGCCGCAGACGGTGGCAGCCGCGGCGCAGACGCAGGCGCAGACGCAGGTGCGTCAGAACCCCGCGGTGGCGGCCGTGGTGGGCAGTGGTCTTCCCAGGCCGACGGGGCCTACAGGGCCTGGCGGACCTACAGGGCCGAAGCCGGTGGACGTGACGATCATCCTGCGTCCCTTCGGCTTCCTCATGATCGACGGCAAGCGGATCGGGGAAACGGAGATGCCGCGGCACAAGGTGTCGCTGCTGCCGGGCGAGCACCTGGTCTCCGTGGGCTGCAACGGCTGCAACACGACCGAGGAGAAGATCACCGTCGCCGAGGGCGAGACGGATCCGGTGATCCACATCTTCGTCGAACCGAAGCCCGCGACGCTGACCTTCGAGGTCCATCCGCGCGACGCGCGGGTGACGGTGCGGGGCGAGACGCGGACGGTGGCGGAGACCGCGGTGCGGCCCTTCGAGATCAGGGCGCCGCGGTCCCAGACCACGCTGCAGCACCGGGTCACCTACGAGATCAGCCACCCGGACTACCAGACGCGCAGAGGCAAGCTGGAGCTCGGGCCGGGTGAGACGAAGATCGAGACGGGGGCGCTGACGCTCGACCGGCCATGACGTCTCCCCTCCGCCAGCGTTCGCTCGTCGCCGCCGCCGCGATCATCTTCGCCGGCGCCGCGCTGCCCGTGCGCGCGCAGGAGACGGCTCCGCCCGCCGAGACGGTCGTGGTGGATCCGGAGCTCAAGGCGATCGCCTCGCTCTACGACCACGGCGACTACGAGACGGTGCTCACGCGGGCGCGCGCACGGATCGACCGCGGCACGCTCTCCCGCGAAGAGCTGGTGCAGCTGCATCAGTACGCGGGCCTCGCCTCCTTCAACCTCGGCGACGAAGAGGGCGCGAAGCGGCACTTCACGGTGCTGCTGCGGCTCGACCCGGACTTCGGGCTCGATCCCTTCAGCGTCGCGCCGCCGGCGGTCGCCCTCTTCAACGCGGTGAAGGCGGAGCTCGAGCCGCAGCTGGAGATCATCCGGCAGCAGCGTCGCGTGGAGGCGGAGCGGCTGCGTCAGGACGCGGAGGAGCGCGCGCGGCGGCAGCGTGAGGACGAGGAGCGCCGGCGGAGGCTCGACGACCTCACGAGGCAGGTCACGGTGCGCAACGTGGAGAAGCGATCCTTCCTCGTGAACTTCGTCCCCTTCGGCGCGGGCCAGTTCCAGCAGAAGCGCCCCGGCATGGGCGCGGCGATGGCGGCGTCGCAGGGCGTGGCGGCGATCACCTCGGTGGTCGCGTACTTCATGATCGAATCGATGATCGTGGAGCAGAAGGTCTGGGTGGACAGCGCCGACGGCCGCACCGAGATCAAGCGCCGCGGCATCCCGTCCGAGCGCGAGGCCGAGCGCGACGCGTGGGTGCTCACGAAGTACCTCAGCGCGGGCGCCTTCTACACGCTCTACGGCTTCGGCGTGGCGGACGCGATCTACAACCACCAGTCCGAGGTGGTGCAGACGACCACCTTGGTGGTGCCGCTGCCGCAGGAGGACGCGCCCTCGGATGCGGCGGCGCCCTCGCCCATCGTTCCGCGCCGTGACGGCCCGCAGCCCGAGACCCCGCGCGAGATCCCCCTGCCGCCGCGCACGCAGAACGGCGGCGAGCTCTTCCTCTTCCCCACGGCTGGCGGCCTCGGCGCCGGCTTCCACCTCCGGTTCTAGAGCCGTTCACGTACACCCAGCGAGACCCACCATGGCCAGCCTCACCGTCCGAACCCCCAACGGCAAGGTCCGTGTCGTCAACCTGCTCAAGCGGATCACCACCGTGGGGAGCAGCCCCGACAACGACATCTGCATCGACGATCCGGCCGCGCCCTCGGACGCGTTCCACATCGTCTTCGACGGCGCGAAGTACCAGGTCGCGTCGCACGAGGGCCCGGTGCAGGTGAACGGAAAGAAGCGCAACGAGCACGTGCTCGCGCCGAACGATCTCATCCGCGCCGGTGAGACGGACTTCTCCTTTGCCCTCTCATCGGACTCCGGCGCGCAGCCGGCGATCATCCAGAGCAAGGCACGCCGCGACTCGTTCAACCCGGACTCGCACACCGCGGAGCTGCCGGGAGTGCCGGGCCGCGAATTGGCGATGCTGCAGAAGCTCACCGACTTCAGCGCGCGGCTGCTCGGCATCTACGACCTGGATCGGCTGCTCGAGTCCTTCATGGACGAGGTGGTGGAGGTCACCCGCGCGGACAAGGGCTTCCTCATCCTCATGGAGAACAACGAGCTGCGGGTGAAGGTCGCCCGCAACGTCTCGCGCGAGAACATCGAGGACGCCATCGAGCGGGTGAGCGACTCGATCGTCGCCAAGGTCGTCCGCACGCAGAAGCCGGTGATCATCTCGGACGCGCTCGACGATCCGGAGTTCAAGGCCTCCGAATCGGTGGTGAACCTCAAGCTGCTCTCGGTGATGTGCGCGCCGCTCAGCTACCGCGGGCAGCTCTTCGGCCTCATCTACGTGGGCAACGACCGGCTGGTGAACCGCTTCGAGCCGCGCTCGCTCGACGTGCTCACCGTGTTCGCCGCGCAGGCGTCGCTGCTGCTGCAGAACGCGATGCTGGTGAACGAGCTGAAGCTCGACAACACCGAGCTGCGCAAGCGGCTGGAGGACACGCGCTACGGCGACATCGTCGGCACCTGCCAGGGCATGGTCGAGGTGTACAAGCGGATCGACAAGATCTCGCAGACGGACATCTCGGTGCTCATCACCGGCGAGACCGGCACCGGCAAGGAGCTCATCGCGCGCGAGATCCACCGCCGGTCTCCGCGCAACAAGGGCCCGTTCATCACCATCAACTGCGGCGCCATCCCGGAGAACCTGCTGGAGAGCGAGCTCTTCGGCCACGTGAAGGGCTCCTTCACCGGCGCGGTGGCGACGAAGCCGGGCAAGTTCCAGGCGGCGATCGGCGGGACGCTGTTCCTCGACGAGATCGGCGAGATGCCGCTGCAACTGCAAGTAAAGCTGCTCCGCGCCCTTCAGGAGAAGGTCGTTTACAAGGTCGGCGACAACCGCGGCGAGCCGGTGGACATCCGCGTCGTCACCGCCACCAACCGGGTGCTCGAGGAGGAGGTCAAGAAGGGCGGCTTCCGCGAGGACCTCTACTACCGCCTCAACGTGGTGAACCTGCGCCTGCCGCCCCTGCGCGAGCGCGGCGAGGACCTCGCGGTGCTGGGCAAGTTCTTCCTCCAGAAGTACGCCACCGAGTTCAACGCCAAGGCCCGCGGCTTCACGCCGGCGGCGGTGATCGCGATGAAGAAGTACTCGTGGCCGGGCAACATCCGCGAGCTGGAGAACCGGCTGAAGAAGGCGGTGGTGCTCGCGGACAAGCCGCTGCTCGGACCGGACGATCTGGATCTGAAGCCGGAGAACCTCGACCCGATCATGCCGCTCGCGCAGGCGAAGGAGGAGTTCCAGAAGCGGTACATCAACGAGGTGCTCGAGCGGAACAACGGCAACCGCACGAAGACCGCGAAGGACCTCGGCGTGGATCCGCGGACGATCTTCCGGCACCTCGAGAAGCTGGAGGCGGAGCGCACCGGGCGTAAGCTCGGGCCGGATGAAGGCGAGTATCCCGACGAGGTCTGAGGCCCGCTCGCCAGCCCCTCTCCTGCACTGACGCCCATGTCGCGCTCCCCGCTCACCCGCTTCGTGAAGGCCCCTTCCGGCAGGCAGAAAAGCCTGTCGAAACGGGCGGTTGCGGGCGCACGGCGCGTGGCAAGGGCGTTGCTATGCAGGGCCTCGATGATCGGTGCGAGCGCAGCGTTGTCCGTCGGAGCGTCCGGGTGTCTCGCGGCGCAGGACGACGACCTGTTGCCGCCGCTCATCCAGCTCAATCGGGCGCCGTGGATCGTCGCCGACACCACGCGGGTGTCGGGCAAGTTCGGCGACTACGTGGAGCTGCAGACCGGCTGCGCCATCTCCTTCGAAGCGGTCGCCGAAGATCCGGACGTCGACGACCGGCTGCAGTACCGCTGGCTCGTCACCCGGCTCGAGCCGCCCGACGAGAGGCGTGTCCCGGACGAGGGCTACCTCCGTCCCAACGGCAGGACCCGCCGGGACCCGCTCACGCTCGACTTCAAGCGCGACCAGGTCGTGAACTACCTCGCGCAGCCGGGGCTCTACCTCGTGCAAGTCCTCGTCTCCGACGGCGTGCTGCTGGGCAACCAGGGGCCCGGTGACATGCCGGATCCCGATCCCATTCCGGGCACGGACGGCGGCTTCAACCCGCGCTTCGCCGCCTACCACACGTGGACGGTGCAGATGGAGCTGGGCAACGACTGCGGCCCTGATGGGGAGCTGCCGTGAGCCTGCGCCTCCCCCTTCTCGCGCTCCTCTTCGCGGTCGGCGCGACCGGCGCGGGCTGCACCTTTGGAGAGGCGACGGAGCCCATCACCTTCTGCTCCTCCGACGCAGAGTGCGGCGAGAACCAGGTCTGCTTCGCGGACGGCTGCGGCGAGCCGGATCGCAACGTGGCGGTGGAGATCACCGTCAACGCGGTGAACGGGCACCTCGCGCAGGACTTCGCGGTGGAGCGGCTGGAGGCGGTGCAGAACTTCCCCGTGCAGCAGCCGGCGGTGATCCAGGGCGTGGTGCAGGTGCAGTCGGCGGGCGGCGCGAACGTGCTCGGCTACACCAACGAGGTCACCTTCCGCGCTTCGGGAGAGAGCCTCATCATCCCTGGGCAGAAGCGCTCGCTCACCTACCGGGTGACGCCGGACCGCGGCGCGTTCCAGTTCTTCATGCCCACCGGGCGCTACGCGCTGACCGCCACGCCCACCAACGACACGCTCTACGCGCCCTCCTACCAGAACGGCGTGGACGTCCACCCGGGCGACAGCGCGTACGTGGAGATCACCCTCCCCTCGTTCGAGACGTTGGTGCGGGTGGACGGGCGGCTGGTGCAGACCGCCAATCCCTCCGTGCCGGTGAAGACCGCGGCGCTCGAGCTGCAGGCGCTCGATCCGGTGACGGGCCGCGCGCTGTCGCAGCGGGTGCCGGTGAGCTCGGGACACGCGGGCGCGACCGGGGACTTCTTCTTCTACATGGACCCGCCGGAAGGCACCGAGTGGATCGAGCTGCGCGCCACGCCGAAGGACGCCACCGCGATGGTGCCCACGAAGACCTTCCTCGTGCGGCACGGCGCGAAGCTGATGGAGCCTCTGGAGCTCGGCGAGTTCGGCGCGCCGGTGACGGTGACGGGCCGCGCGGTGGCGACGAACGGCAAGCCGCTGCAGCGCGCGGTCGTCTTCACGGACGGCGAGGTCGGCGGTGGCGGGCGCTTCAAGTCGGACCCGGTGCAGACGGACGCGGACGGACGCTTCGTGCTGCGCACGCTGCCCTCGTCGAAGGACGGGCGGCTGGAGATCTGGGTCGCACCGCAGGCGAAGGACAACTCGGGCGTGCTGCGCCAGCCGGTGGAGATCAGCGCGGAAGGCGGCGAGGTGGGCGACCTCGTGGCGCCGGACAAGCTGACGGTGACCGGCATCCTCAACCGGCCGGATGGCAGTCCCGCGCCGGGCGTGGCGGTGGTCGCGGTGCCGTTCGAGGCGGTGGAGGGCGCGCCGCTCCCGTCGGGAAACACCGAGACCGTCACCGACGAGCTGGGCCGCTTCACGCTGCTGCTCGATCCGGCGACCTACCGCTTCGACTTCCTCCCCACCGACACGCACCCTCGGGTGAGCCGGCTCGTCACCATCCGCGCCGAGCTCGACGCGAGCGCCGAGCGTTTGCAGGCGGTGAGCCTTCCGCCCTTCTCGCTCTCGCGCGGCCGCACCGTGACCGGCAGCATCAGCGCCGTGCCGCGGAGGCTCGTGCAGCCGGAGACCGCGCCCGCGCCGTATGCGTCGGTGAAGTTCTTCCGCGTGGTCACCTTCGGCGGGAAGAGGTCCTCGCTGCTGCTGGCCGAGACCACCGCGGACGTGAGCGGGCGGTACTCCGTGGTCCTGCCCACGCGATAGGTCTGCTAGACGAGAGCGCATGACGCGCGCTCTCAGAAAGCTCATCGGACAGGTCCTCGTGCTCGGCCTCGGCGCGGCGGCGCTGCCCGCAACGTCTCACGCGTACGAAGGCAAGTGGACGCCGCAGCAGGTGCTCGAGCTCGGCGACAAGCGCCTGCGCGAGTTCGGCCTGCGGCTCTCCGCGCGGCAGCTGTGGGACCCGAAAGAGGGCACCGGCCTGCTCGCGGGCGCGGTGTGGATCAACGGCTGCAGCGCCGGCTTCGTCTCGGAAGAGGGCCTGCTGGTGACGAACCACCACTGCCTCTTCTCGCTGCTCCAGGAGCACTCCACGCCGGAGCGCGACCTCATGGCCACGGGCTTCCTCGCGCGCTCGCGGGACGAGGAATTGCCCGGGATGTCCGCGCGGATCCGCGTTCCGAGAAGGTTCACCGACGTGACGAAGGAGGTCCTCGCGGCGGTGCCTCAGGGCGCGGACGATCTGCAGCGGAACAAGGCGATCGAGCGGAAGAGCAAGGAGCTGGTGGCGGAGTGCGAGAAGAGGCCGGCCACGCGCTGCTCGGTGAACAGCTTCGACGGCGGGCTCTGGTACACGCTGGTGGACACCCTCGAGCTCTCGGACATCCGGCTGGTGTGGGCACCGCCGCGCGCGGTGGGCGAGTACGGCGGCGAGATCGACAACTGGCAGTGGCCTCGGCACACCGGCGACTTCGCCATCGCGCGCGCGTACGTGGGCAAGGGCGGCGAGAGCGCGACCTTCAACAAGGAGAACGTCCCCTACCGGCCGCAGCACTTCTTCCCCATCAGCGCGGACGGGGTGAAGCCGGACGACTTCGTGATGGTGCTCGGGTACCCGGGCCGCACCTACCGGGCGCTGATCGCCGCCGAGGTCGCCGAGCGCACCGAGAAGTTCTTCCCCGCGCGGAACACCGTGTACGCGGAGTGGATCGGGCTGATGAAGGACGCGACGGAGGCCTCGAAGGATCCGGCGGCGCGCATCGCGATCGCCGACGACACCAAGTCGCTCTCCAACCGGCGCAAGAACGCGGAGGGCCAGCTCGCGGGCATGGCGCGCGGGAAGCTGCTGGAGAAGCGCCGCGCGCACGAGGAGGCCGTCATCTCGTGGGCGAAGGCGCGCCGGGGCCACGAGGGCGCGCTGCAGGCCCGCATGGAGCTGGAGCACCTGGTGGAGAAGGAGCGCGGCACCTTCGAGCGCGACTTCCTCCTCGACCACCTCGGGCCCTCCTCGCCAATGGTCTCGAAATCGCTGGCCCTGCCGGTCACGCTCGTCCGCGTCGCACGCGAGCGGGCAAAGGAGGACCTCGAGCGGGATCCGACCTTCATGGAGCGCAACCTCCCCCGCGTGCGCGAGGCGCTGGAGCGCGAGCAGAAGCGGCTGTTCCTCCCCTCCGACCGCGCGGTGACGCTCTCCCTCGTGCAGAAGGCGCTGGCGCTGCCGAAGGACCAGCGCATCGCGGCGATCGACAAGGTCTTCGGGCAGGTGCCCGCGGCGGAGCTGCCGGCGGCGCTGGAGAGGCTCTACGCGCAGTCGAAGGTGCTCGACGTGTCCGAGCGCCTGAAGATGTTCGGCGAGACCGAGGCCGAGCTGCGCGCGCGCAAGGACCCGCTGCTCGACCTGGGCTTCGCGCTGGCCGACGAGGTCACTGCGCGGCGGGAGCGGCTGGACCGCATGGAGGGCGCGGTCTCGCGGCTGCGTCCGCTCTGGCGCGCGCTCGTCATCCAGCACGCGGGCCGCCCGGTGGATCCGGACGCGAACTCCACCCTCCGGGTGAGCTTCGCGCGGGTGAAGGGCTACTCGCCCGCGGACGGGGTCATCTACACGCCCATGACCACCCTGAGCGGGATGCTCGCGAAGCACACCGGCAAGCCCCCGTTCGACGCGCCGGAGAAGATCCGCACCGCCGCCGCGGAGAAGCGCTGGGGCCGCTGGCTCTCGCCGCAGCTGAAGGACATCCCGGTGGACTTCCTCTCCGACGCCGACACCACCGGCGGCAACAGCGGCAGCCCCACGGTCAACGCGCGCGGCCAGCTGGTGGGCGTGAACTTCGATCGCGTGTGGGAGAACGTGGCGAACGACTTCGGCTACAACCCGGACATCGCTCGGAACGTGAACGCGGACGTGCGCTACATGCTCTGGCTGCTCGACATGGTGGACGACGCGGACGGCCTTTTGCGCGAGCTGAAGATCCCCCGCTCGGCAAAGACGCCAGCGAAGCCGGCTCGGTAGCGGGAGCGAGAAGACCGGGGCGCGCCCTACTCCGCCGCGTCCTGGCCTCTCTTCGCGGCCTCGAGCGCCTGGACGAAGCCCTCGACCTTCGGCCCGGTGTGTCCGGCGTACTGGGCCGCGAGGATGGTGTAGGCGTCCTGCACCTCTTCGAGGCGGCGGAAGGCGGTCTTGAGGCCGCTGCGCGAGCGTGCATCGACGGCGCACTTGCCCTCGAGCTCGCGGAACTCACGCATCCAGCCGTTGCGGAAGATGGTGTAGCGGTCGTCGGCGCCGTGGGCGGGCTGCTGCTCGCTCCACACGCGGCGCTCGCTCTCCAGCCGCTGCCACAAGCCCTCGAGGCCCTCTCCGCACTCGCGCGGGGTGAGCACCCCGGCGCTCTCCGCGGGCCGGCGGGGGCTCATGTCGGCGACGGAGCGGAACACGCTGGCGATGATCCCGAGGCTGAACACGGTGACCACCACGAGGTACACGCTGTAGGCGGTCACGCGGTACCTGCGGAAGCGCGGATCTTTCGGATCGATCTTCGGGTTCGCCACGGCGCCGGCGGGTGTATCCGCCGCCCCCTCCAGACGCAAGAACGCTCCCCTCCACGCGCGGCGGAAGGGAGCGTTCGTGTGCTACCGGAAGCCTTCGTGTGCCGCGGCTACTGCGCGGTCGCGGTGCCGGCGCCACCGGTGGCAGCGGCCGGGACGGTGGCCGCGGCTGCGGGTGCGGCGGGCTGCACGCCATTGGCGGCGTTCATCGCGCGGCGGACGGTGGCGATGCGGCCGCGCAGCTGCGGGATGAACTCGGAGGCCGGGTGCTGCATCACCGCGTCGGTGGCGGTCTTCATCGCCTTGTCCAGCGCGCCGGTCTGCTCGTACGACTGGGCGAGCAGGAGCATCGCGTAGTCGCGGGTCTTCGCCTTGCGGTCGGCGTTGACGAAGTTGGAGAGGTGCTGCACCGCGAGCTCGTGCTGACGGAGCTGGTTGTAGGCCACGCCGAGGAAGAACGAGGCGTCCGCGGCGTCCTGCGGCGAGGGGTTCATCGCCAGGTAGCGGGTCATCTCCTTCACGGTCTCGTTCATGTCGTTGCGGCGGAAGGCGATCTTGCCGCGCTCGAACGCCGCCTGACCGACCTCCACCCGCAGGCTCTCCGCGCGGTCCTTCAGCGCGTTGCGCTCGAGCGGGGTGAGCTTCTGGGTGTCCATCTTCGCCCAGGCCTCCACGCCCGCGAGGCGCTCGTCACCCGGGCGCTCGGTCATCATCCGGTAGACCTCGTAGGCCTGGGACGCGACCGCCTGCCGCTCCCCCAGCTCCTTCTTCTGCTGCTCGAGGCGCTCGGTGAGCTCGGCGATGGTCTTCTCCGACCGCTCGCGCTCGCCGCTGACGGAGGCGTTGCGCGCGGAGGTGATCCCGACCGCGGCGGCCACGACGAGCGCGACGAACAGCGCGTAGGCGACGCCGGAGGAGAAGAGCTTTCGCTTCTCGAACTCCTCCTGCTTCTTGCCCACCGCCTTGAGCTCGGCGTGCAGGCCCTTGAGGAGGTTGTCGGTCTTGATGACGAGGTTGCGGCTCTCGATCACCTCGCGCTTGATGTCTCCAAGCTCTCGGTCGATGTCGTTCTTCGGCTCGGGCATGATTCTCTTGGGCTCGCTGACGTCGGGGTGAAGACGGGCCACGCTTTTCTCCAGAGCGGCAAAGGGTTACCGGCGCTCAACGCGCTCCGCATCCGGATTCTTTCTCCCTGGTTCATACGCGCCCCGGCCGCACGTGGAGCAGCCGGGCGTGTTTTCCGCTGGGGTTACCGGACTGCACCGCGACGGGACGGCTCGCCCGGAAGGAACCAGGTGGCGCCGACGCCCGCCCACAGCCCGCCCATGTTGATGCCGGAGATCCCGGGCACGAGTCCGCGCGCGAGGAGGTAGCGCACATCGAGCGCGAGGCCGAACGTCTCGCTCAGGCGCACGCTTACGCCGGCGCTGGCGGCATAGACGGTGGCGAGCCGCTCGGTGGAGACGTCCTCCGGTCCGCCCGTCGTCCAGGCGAGCATCGGCCCCAGCGCGAGGCCTGCGTTCGGAACGACTGTCCCCTCCGCGCCGAGCGGCCAGAAGGAGCGGAACCCGATCATCGCGCCGTAGGTGGCGCTGCTCAGCGGCTTCGTCCCCGCGAGTTCGATTCGCTCTGCGCCGGCGAAGAGATCGACCGCGACCTCCAATGAAGACGTCGCCGCGTACGCGAAGGTGCCCACCGCCTGCGGACCGCCTGCCGAGGGCGATGCGGTGAAGCCCGCCTCCGCCGCGCGGCCCTGGAAGTAGTCGTTGGGCGTGTAGCGCCAGCCGCCGGTGAGCGTGACCCGGCCGGTGCCCTCGAGCGACTGCGCCCTCGCCTCTGCACTCGACGCGCACGCGGCCAGCGCACCCACCGCGCCGAGCGTCGCCAGCGTGCGGCGGCTCACCACACCTTCCAACCGTCTGAAGCCTTTGCAGCGCGAGAGGCCTGCGGCGGACGCGGAGCCTGTGCCGGCGCGCGCGGGGCCGGAGCGGCCTCGGGGACCGGGGCCTTCGAAGCCTCGACGGGCGCAGCCACCGGAGCAATCGGCTCGGGCGCAGACGCCGGCGCCGGCGCGGGCTGCGTCGAAGCGTGGAGCCGGTCCTCGAGCAGCTGCACGTACATCCGCATCTCCGCGAGGGCCTGTTCGCGCTCCATGAGGCGGCGGTGGAGCTCGACGCGGCGCTCCTTCTCCTCCATCAGCTCGCCGTGCATCTGCATCAGCGACGCCATGGCCTTCTCGGCGAAGCCGGACGGCACCAGCCCCTGCGCGCCCGGCGGCACGTTGAGCGCACTCGCGAGCGCGGCATCTGGAAGCGGCGGTGGCGTGGGGATGCTCATGTGAGGACTTCTCGGCCGGTGATCACGCCTCGCATCGTCGGGTGCCTCCCGCGCTACAGCGTTGTCGCGGAAGGTAGCAGCGCAAAGGGATCGGTCAATTTTCGCGGCCCGGCGCGAAGCGTCACGCCGCCGCGAGCAGGTGATCGAAGAACGCGAGCGCCTGCGCCTCGCCCCACCACTGCGGCCGCGCGAGCGATCCCCCGATGAAGCCCACGTGTCCTCCGCGCTCTGTCCGCACCAGCGAGAGCCAGGGGTTGTCCAGCACGTCGTCCGGCAGGCAGCGCGCGGGCGCGATGGGATCGTCCTCGGCGGTGACCAGCACCGTGGGCCGCACGATGTCGCGCAGCCTCGGCGCCGTTGAGCAGTCCGCGTAGTAGGCCTCCGCGCTGGGGTAGCCGAAGAGCGGCGCGGTCACCGCCCCGTCGAAGGCGCGGATGCCGTCCGCCTCGCGGATGCGCTTCGGATCGAGCACCGCCCCGCCCTCGCTGCCGGTGCGCCCGAGCGCCTTCGCCTTCAGCGACGCGAGGAACATGCGCTTGTAGATGAATGTCAGGCCCGGCCCCCGATCGAGAAGGTCCGCGCAGGTGCCGAGCTCGAACGGCACGCTCACCGCCGCGCCGCCATCGAGCGGGCAGTCACTCCCCGTTCGCGCGAGGAGGTTCAGCAGCACGCTGCCGCCGAGCGAGAAGCCCACGCCGAACACGGGCCCCCGGATCCCCAGCCGCTCGCGCATCTGCTTCACGGTGAAGAGCGCGTCGGTGGGATCGCCCGAGTTGTACGAGCGTGCGTGCACATTCGGCTCGCCGCTGCAGGAGCGGAAGTTCAGCGCCACCGCGCCCCAGCCGCGACGAGCGATCCCGCGCAGCGTCTCCAGCACGTAGCCCGCGCGCGACGAGCCCTCGAGGCCGTGCAGCACGAGCACGTGCGGCGCCTCCGCGGGCGCGCTGACGTGATCGACATCGAGAAAGTCCCCGTCCGGCGTCGTCCAGCGCTCCCGTCGCGCGGGCACGTGGCGGCCGGGCCTCATCAGCGAGCCGAGGATCGTCTGCGCGTGCGGCCCCTGCGCGCCGAGCGCCGGTGAGAAGGGACCCTCCGCGTGGAACCTCGAAGGCGGCAGTTGCCTGGCCATGTCAGGTCACCTCCATCCCGCGCGCGCGGGCCTCGAGCATCAGCAGGGGGAGCTCCTCCAGCACCACCCGGCCGTGCCGCGCCGCGTGCTCCCAGCCCGCCGCATCGAGCTGCGCGAAGAGCGCCGCGCGCGCCTCCGCCGAGGGCTCCAGCGTTTGAGCTTTCGCCGCCGCGCACGCCAGCGCTCTCGCCGCGGGCACCAGCGCCGCGCGCGGATGAGGCCCCTCACCGAGCGGCACCGCCGCCGCGAGCTCCACCAGCAGCGCGCGCCCATCGACCGTCTCGCAGCCCGCGGGCACCGCGCGGATGGCGAAGGTGTCGCGACCGAACGGCTCCACGTCGAGCCCCAGCGCCTCCAGTGCCGGCAGCGCAGAAGAGAGCCGCTTCGCCTCCGCGGCCGGCACCGTCACCGTGGCGCTGAAGAGCCCTCCGGATTCGCGCGTGCCCTCGGCGCGATCGATGCGGCGCAGCGCGCTCTCGAACAGCGCGCGCTCCCAGGCCGCGTGCGGATCGACGATCACCAGCGTCCCGCCCGAGCCCTCGCAGAGCCAGTAGCGGCGCGCGTGCAGCGCGAGATGGCGCAGGCCTGCATAGAAGCCCGGCGGCGGCGCCTCGTTGAGCCCCGGCCGGGCCTCGCCCATCGCCGCGGGCCGGTCCGAGTCGAGCCGCGAGAACGGGCTTGCGTCCTCCGCAGCGGGCAGCGGGCCCTCCTCTCCCCGGGCCCGCGCGAGGAACCGGTCCACCGCCAGCGCGTAGTGGGCGGCGTCGCTCGGAGGCGGCGCGTTCTGCTGTAGGGCCTCCGCCTCCGCGCGTCGCAGAGCGGTGGAGATCCCGTGGAAGAGCGCGTCCGAGACGCCGCGCACGTCGCCGAAGCGGACCTCGATCTTCTGCGGGTGCACGTTGACGTCCACGTCGCGCGGATCGAGCTCGAGGTAGAGCACCACCACCGGCTGGCGCCCATAGGGGAGCACGTCGCCGAACGCGCGGCTGATCGCGGCGTTGAGCGCCCTGTCCCGCACGTAGCGGCCGTTGACGAAGAGGTAGAGCCCGCGCGCGTTGGAGAGGTTGTATTCCGGCGCGGCGATATAGCCCTTCACCGCGATGCCCAGCCTCCGCTCCTCCACCGGGAGCAGGTGCCGGTGCACGTCGGCGCCGAGGATCGCCGCGATGCGCTCGCGCACGTCGTCGGGACAGGCGGGGCTGGAGAGCAGCGGCCGGCCCTCGTGCTCGAGGCTGAAGGCCACCGCCGGATGCGCCAGCGCCACCCGCGCCACCGCCTCCTCGCAGTGCTTGAGCTCGGTCGCCTCGGCGCGCATGAACTTCCGGCGCGCGGGCGTGTTGAAGAAGAGGTCCTCGACCCGGATGCGCGTGCCGCCCACCGGCGCCGCGTCCTCGACGAGCAGCGGACCGCCGCCCTCGCAGAAGGTGCGCGTGCCGACCGGCGCGTCGCGTTCGCTGGTGACGAGCGAGAACCGGGAGACCGAGGCGATCGCCGGGAGCGCCTCGCCGCGGAAGCCCATGGTGCGGAGGGTGAAGAGCCCGTCGAGCTCGCGCAGCTTGCTCGTCGCGTGGCGGGTCATCGCCAGCGTCGCGTCCTCGCGCGACATGCCGCGGCCGTCGTCGGTCACCGCCACCAGCGCGAGGCCCCCGGCGGAGAGGCCCACGCGAATCGAGGAGGCGCCCGCGTCGAGCGCGTTCTCCACCAGCTCCTTCACCACGGACGCGGGCCGCTCGACGACCTCGCCGGCCGCGATCTTGTTGATGAGGTTGTCGGGGAGGACCGCGACGTTCGCCATCGCGGCGAGCACTATCACCCCTTTCGCGGCCTGTTTGCGCTATCACGCGCGCGCGATGGCGACGGGTCAGTCGGAGCGGCGAGAGGGTCTGCGCGTGGCGGTCACCGGAGCGTCCGGGGATCTGGCCTCGCTCCTGTTGCCGCTGCTCGAGAGGGACGAGGGCGTGCAGAGCGTGCTCGCGCTGGACACGAGCCGGCCGGAGCGGCTGGGCGCAAAGACGCAGTTCCGCCGCGTGAACCTCGCGAGGCCCGAGTCGGAGCGGCTGCTCGTCGAGGCCTTCGAGGAGTCGGAGATCGACGCGGTGGTGCACCTCGCGCTGCCGCTGTCGCCGGCGGGGATGGGCGCGCTCGCGCACGAGCTGGAGGTGGCCGGTACGCTCAACGTCCTCAGCGCCTCGGCGAGAGCCCGCGTGCGCAGGCTGGTGGTCGCCTCCTACACGGTGGTGTACGGCGCGCGCGGACAGAACCCCGCCTACCTCTCCGAAGGCGCCGAGCTCTACGGGTGTCCCGGCAGCCGCTTCGTCACCGACAAGGTCGAGGTCGAGCGCCAGGTGGAGGGCTTCCGCAAGGCGCACCCGGAGACGAAGGTGCTCGTGCTGCGCTTCGCGCCGGTGCTCGGGCCGAGGGTGGACAACCCGGTGATGCGCCTTCTGCGCACGCGGGCGGTGCCGACGTTGCTGGGCTTCGATCCGAACTGGCAGGCGCTGCACGAGGAGGACGCGGTGGAGGCGCTGCATCGGGCCGTCCACGCGGGCGCGGAGGGCGCGCTGAACGTCGTCGGTCCGGGCGTGGTCTCCTTCAGCGGCCTGGTGCGGCTGGCGGGAGGGCACGTGGTCCCGCTGCCGGGCGGCGTAGCGAGGGCAGCGCTGGGCGTGTTGGGGAGGCTCGGCCTGTCGAGCGGGAAGCCGGGGCTGCTCGACTACATCCGCTACAGCTGGGTCGCCGACGGCAGCCGCGCCGAGCGGGAGCTGGGCTTCGTGCCCCGGTACGACACCCGCGCCGCGGCGGCTGCGCTACAGGAGAGGGCGTGATGGCTCGGGGCGGAGTGCTGGGAAACGATCCGTTCAAGCGCGGCGCCGCGCCGGCCGCGAAGCCGGTGGAGGGCGAGCCGGCTGCGGGTTCGGGTTCGGGTGGGAGGCCGGTCGCGGCCACCGCGTCGGCGAAGAAGGCCGAGCCGAAGTCGGCCGGGAAGCCGGCGAAGAAGAAGCCAGCCCCGCGCGACACGGCGAAGTCGGAGGGAGCCGACGGGAGTGCACGACGTGGTGCTGCGAAGGGCGCAGCGAAGGCGACGAGAGCGGCAAAGCCCCGCGCGCCAGCCGAGACCTCTCGCGAAGCGGCGGCACCGAGGACGAGGGCCGCTGCCAGCCGAGCGAAGCCGTCACGGGCGGGAAGCGGAGCCCCGACGTCGCGCACAGAAGCCCCGACGTCCCGTGCAGAGGCTCCGACGTCGCGCGCAGAGGCTCCGACGTCGCGCGCAGAAGCTCCGACGTCCCGCGCAGAAGCTCCGACGTCCCGAGCAGAAGCTCCGACGTCCCGTGCAGAAGCCCCGAGGTCGCGCGCAGAGGCTCCGGCGTCCCGAGCAGAGGTTCCGGCAACCCGCGCAGAGCATCCGGCAACTCGCGCAGAGCATCCGGCAACTCGCGCAGAGGCTCCGGCAACTCGCGCAGAAGCTCCGACGGCTCGCGCAGAAGCTCCGACGTCCCGCGCAGAGCATCCGGCGGCCCGTGCAGAGCATCCGGCAGCCCGTGCAGAGCATCCGGCAGTTCGTGCAGAGCGTCCGGCAGCCCGTGCAGAGCGTCCGGCAGCTCCCGCAGAGACTTCGGCAGCCCGTGCAGAGACTCCGGCAGCCCCCGCAGAGACTCCGGCAGCTCCCGCAGAGACTCCGGCAGCCCGTCCCGATGCCGAGGAGCAGTCCGCGGAAGGCTTCACCCGCTCGGCGGAGGCTTCCGATTCCCCTCACCTCACCCCTCTCACCCGAGCGGGCGAGGAGGATGCTTCTGCGACCGCGACCGACGCCGACGCGCCCGTGACGGAAGACGCGTCCCTGCGTGCGCGAGCGGTGGGGGCGGTGGTGCTGGGGCGGGACCTGCTCACGCAGGCGGTATCCGGCGGTCCTCTGTCGGCGGCGCTGGGCGGAGCCTGGGGCGTGTGGCGGGCGCTGCAGACGGGGCTCGGCGGGGCGGCGGCGACGGACCTCGATGCCTATGGGCGGGACGCGGGGCTCGCGAGGGATCTGCAGCCGCTCGGCGCCTTCCTCTACGAGCGCTACTTCCGGGTCCGGGTCGAGGGCGCGGAGAACATCCCTGCCGGCCCGGTCATCCTCGTTGCGAACCACTCCGGCGCCTTGCCGATCGATGGGCCGGTGCTGCACGCGGCGCTGATGAGGGAGCGCCCCGACCTGCTCGATGCGCGGTGGCTGGTGGAGGATCAGGTCTACCTAGCGCCGTTCCTCGGCACACTGCTCAACCGGCTGGGGGCGGTGCGCGCCTGTCCGGAGAACGCGCTGCGTCTGCTCGGCGAGGGCCGGCCCGTCATCGTCTTCCCCGAGGGCCTGCAGGGCATCGGCAAGCCGTGGAAGGAGCGCTACCGGCTGATGCGCTTCGGACGTGGCGGCTTCGTGAAGATCGCGCTGCGGACCGGCGCGCCCATCGTCCCCGTCGCCATCGTCGGCGCCGAGGAGTCGATGCCGCTGCTCGGGCGACTGCCGGGCGGACCGCTCGGGCTTCCCTATGTGCCGCTGACCTCGCCGGTGCCGCTGCCCGCGCGCTGGATCATCCGCTTCGGGCAACCCCTGCGTGTGGACGGTCATGACCCGGCGGCGCACGAGGACATCGCGCTCGTCCACCGCCTCAACGAGCGCACCCGCGAGTCGGTGCAAGGGATGCTCGACGCCATCCTCAACGCGCGCGAAGGCGTCTTCGCCTAGCCGAGCGGACCGGCCTGAGCTGGGCCAGCCGCTTGCGCCGCGCGCGTCGAGCCCAACTGCACGCGCCGCCGGGAGCCCTGCGCTTGCGCCGGACCGGGCTCGGGCCTGCGCACCCGACTGCGCCCGTCAGCCCTTCCCCACCACGCGGTTCCTGCCGGCGCTCTTCGCCTGGTAGAGCCGCGCGTCGGCGGCCTTGATCAGCTCGGGCCCTGCCTGGTTTGCCGAGAGGGACGCCAGCCCGAGCGACACGGTGACGGGGATTTTCTGCCCCTCGAAGGTGAACGTGTGCGCCTCCACGAGCCTGCGCACCTTCTCCGCGAGCTTCAGCGCGCCGGGCACATCCACCTCGGGGAGGAGCAGCGCGAACTCCTCGCCGCCGTAGCGCGCGAACACGTCCTCGCGCCGGATCTTCGCCTTCACCGCGCCCGCGAGCTGCTTGAGCACGCTGTCGCCCGCGAGGTGCCCGAAGGTGTCGTTGATCTTCTTGAAGTGATCGATGTCCAGCAGCGCCAGCGTCAACGCGCGCCCGTACCGGTTGCAGCGGCTGATCTCCCGGTCCAGCGCCTCCTCGAAGTAGCGCCGGTTGAAGACCTGGGTCAGCCCGTCCACCGTGGTCAGCCGGTAGATCTCGTCGTGGTACGCGGCCTCGATGTTCCCGCCGGCGATGAACTTGAAGATCGTCCGGCCGATCTTGATCAGGTCCCCGTTCCGCAGCTGCGCGACGCCGCTGATCGGCACGTCGTTGACGAAGGTCCCGTTCGTCGAGCCGAGATCCTCGACCGTCACGCCCTTCGGCCCGGCGATCATCTTCGCGTGGTTGCGGCTGACCGACTCCTGATCGATCTGGATGTCCGCCTTCGACGAGCGCCCCACCACCAGCGTCTGGTCCACTAGGTCGTACTTCCGCCCGAGCTCGTGGCCGTAGATGACGACCACCGCCGAATGCGGATGCGCGGGGCGCTCGGAGATCTTCGAGATCACCGTGACGACGGTCTTCAGCCGGGGCACGGGAATGATTCTAGCCGCGCGCCCCGGCGGCGCCAGCCGGGGGCCGCAGCTGCAACCCGACGGCTACAGCACCCACTCGCGCTTCGGCGGCCGCTGCTCGAGCTCCTCGCGGTACTTCTCGTAGCCCGCGCGCCCGAGGAGCCCGCCGATGAACCGCTTCCCGGCCTCCACTCCCGGCTGGTCGAACGGGTTCACGCCGTAGAGCGGCCCGGCGTACGCGGTGGCGATCTCCCAGAGCATGAGCAGCTGCCCCACCGTGTGCGCGTTGAGCTCGCTGATCCGCAGCGTCATCGACGGGCGGCCCTGCCCCGCCAGCGCGGCGGCAGTGGCGTGGTGCTCCACGTTGAGCAACTCGCCCATCCGGTGCCCGCCGAGGTACTTCACGTCGCCCATCTCCTCCCAGCCCGGCGGCAGCGAGAGGTCCCGCGACGGCTTGTCCACCCGCGCGAACACGGTGCACTTGTCGTCAGGGCCCTCCATGAGGAGCTGCACCAGCGAGTGCTGATCCGTCGCGCCCACCGCGCGGATCGGCGTGGGCCCCACGTTCGGGTTCTTGCCCAGGCTCTCCGCCCACAGCTGCACGAACCAGTCGCTCGTCTCGCGCAGCGCGTCCGCGTACGGCATGAACACGTGGATGCGCCGGCCGCGCTTCGTGTCCATGAGGTAGAGCGCGGTGGCCAGCGCGTAGGCGGGATTCTTGAGCACGTCGTCCGTCTCGCAGCGCTTCACCATCTCCGCCGCGCCGGCGAGCAGCCCGTCCACGTCCATCCCCGCCGCGGCCGCGGGCAGCAGGCCCACCGCGGTCAGCACCGAGAACCGCCCACCCACCGCCGGCGGCACCGGCAGGGTCCGCCAGCCGCTCTGCTCGCTGATCTTCCGCAGGGTCCCGCTCGAAGGATCGGTCACGCCCACCACGTGGCGACCCATCGCCTTCTCGCCGCCGCGCGACTTCCACTTCTCGCGCAAGACGAGCATCTGCGACCAGGTCTCCGCGGTGCCGCCGCTCTTGGTGATCGCCGCGATCGCGGTCCGGTCGAGGTCGAGCACGTCGAGCAGCCCGCTGAAGGTCGACGGGTCCGCGTTGTCGGGGAAGAACAGCCGCATCCCCTTCCGCTTCTCCTTCGGCAGGAGGTTGTTCAGGGGGTGGCACAGCGCGGTGTAGAGCGCCTTCGCGCCCAGCGACGAGCCGCCGATGCCGAGCACCAGCAGGTCGTCGAACTCGCGGCGCAGCTCCTCCGCCATCCGCTTCGCCGCGTCCGCCGCCTCGCGGTCGCCGGGCAGATCGAAGAAGCGCAGGGTGCCGCTCTTCCGCTTCGCCTGAAGGTCCTCGTGGATGGCCTTCACCCGCGGGGCGAGCGCGGTGAAGTCCTCGCGCGAGAGCCCGCCCTCGCCGATGCCGTCCTTCGTCGCCAGGTTCAGATCCAGCTCGATGCTGCCGTTCGCCATGTGAGCTCCCCTCCAGATTTCGAGGCCAAAACCTGTAGCCCAAAAAGAAAGAGGGGGGAACGCACGCGGCGCTCCCCCCTCGGGATCATTGCTTCAACGGACGGCTAGTTGATGTTCGCCGTGATCGTCTTCGCCACCGCCGGCTGGACGGGGCCCGAGCCGTTGCGGAGCGTGGCGGTCATCTGCACGCCGGTGCCGGTGCAGCCAGACGGCAGCGCCGCGGAGAGCTCGCCCTTACCGCCGGACGCGTCCTGGTTGATCGTCACCGCGGTGCAGCCCGCCGAAGCGCCGCCGCCGAAGGTGATCTCGATCACGCCGTCGTCGCCCATCGCGGTGCCGACGCGGATGTTCGACACGTCGATCCGCAGCGTGGAGCCCGCGGCCACGGAAGCGCCCTCGGTCGGGGTCACCCAGGAGATCTCCGGGCGGCCGTAGTCGATCGCGCTGAACGCGGTCATGAAGTCGCCGAAGCGGTCCATGTTCGTCCCGTTGGCCTCCACGAGGTTCGCGAAGGTCACGTTCGTCGTCCCGTTCCGCAGCTGCAGCGCCTGCACGAGCACGTCGCTGCGCTCGCCCATGGTGTTGCTCGTCCGGAAGGTCCGGTCACGCATGGACATGGGGGGCGTGGGCAGCACGAAGCCCGCCGCCGCGTCCGCCGGCGAGGCCACCGCCACCCAGCGGCGCTCGCCCAGATCCGTGAACTGCACCCGGATGACGCTCGCCGCCGTGAGGTCCTTGCCGCCCACGAAGCGGAAGGTCCGCGCCGCAAGGCCGCCCTGGGCGGTGTTGACGAAGTTGTAGCGCGCGCCCTCGGGGAAGTTGAGGAACTGGCCGGACAGCTGCACCGGCGTCTCGCCCTTCGGGTCGAACACGAGCTTGTTCTCCGCCAGCCGGTGGTACAGCGCCGACACCGCGAGGCCCGCCGACGCGTCGTTCACGCTCTGCAGCGAGACGGCCAGCGCGGTGATCGCGTACTGCGAGCCCTCGAGGCCGTGGTGGGTGGGCGCCATGCGCATGAGCACCTGACCCGCGGGCAGCGGCTCCTGCGCGTCGAGCTTGCTGTCCTGCGGCGCCTTCGTGTTCACGCCCGCCGCCAGACCGAGCGGCACCACGCCGCGGCCCTTCACGTCCGCGCCGCCGAGCAGCAGCACGCCGTCCACGTACTGGTTGCGGAACTGCGGGAGGTCCGGCACCGCGACCGCGAAGGCGAAGCCCAGCGGCATCTGGCCGAACTCGTGATCCACGTTCGGGGTGAAGTGCGCCGTGTTGCTGAAGTCCGGGTCCTCCGGGTTCGCCACCGGCTGCAGGCGGAACTGCACGTCGCGCTGCACCGACGAGGAGAAGCGGCGGAAGATCGGGATGATCCGCGAGAGCACCTTGCCGAAGTCGATGTTGTCGAGGCCACCGGCCACCGCGTCGATCGGCAGCTCGCCGATGGGAACGTCACCCGCCAGCGCCCACGCCGTCCGGGTCCCGCAGTCGCCCGCGCGGATCGCCGCCTCGGCATCGCCCACGCCGGAGAGCTCGCTGGTGCAGACGCCGGCCACGCCCTGGGCGCTGATCTCCTTCTTGATGTCCTGCTCGCTGAAGTGGAGGAACACGCCCGCGGGGAGCGGCACGTCCTCCTGGTTGATCGCCGAGCCGATCTTCACGTCCGTCGGCACGCTGTGGCCGAGCAGCTGCGTCACCGAGAGGTCCGTCACCGCGCCGGGGATGCTCATGCCCGCGATGCCCGCGTGCACGTTCGGCGTGGTCGGGACCTTGTTGAAGGTGCCCTTGTAGCCGCCGTACTTGTCCACCTGATTGCGGCGGACGGCGATCATCAGGTCGCGGCTGCCGCTCGTCGGGTAGTTCACCACCGACACGTAGGTGTAGTCTTTGTGGAACGCGGTGGCGGTCACGTTGGCGTTGCCGCCGAAGTCGATCGACACCGAGCCGTTCGCCGCGGTCTGCGCCGGGCTGCCGATGGCGCTGCCGTTCGCCGGGTTCGACAGGAGCACCGTGGCGCCCTCCACCGGGCGGCCGGTCAGCTCGTTGATCACCGTCACCCGCAGGTCGGTGGAGGTCACGTTGGCGCTGAGGGTGCGCACGGTGGCGAAGCACTCCGCCGAGCCCGCGGTCACCTTCACCGCCTGGTTCGCGTCACCCGCGGTCAGACCGTTGAAGGAGGCCGAGGTGCCGTTCGACATCGGGGCGGCCACGCGGTCCGAGGCAGCGCTCCAGGTGATGCCGTCCTTCAGCACCACCGGCTGGTTGTCCGCGCTCCAGAAGGACACCCAGAACTGCGCCGGCTGGCCCTCCTTCACGATCGCGAAGTCAGGGGTGATCTGGCACTTCTGCGCCGAGGCAGCGGCCGGGGCGGCCACGCAGGCGCCGTTGCGGCAGACGGAGGTGGAGCCGCAGTCCGCGTCCGCCGAGCAGAGCGACGCGATGCAGGTGCCCTCGTCGCACACGCAGCCGAGGTTGCCGGAGCAGAAGTCCAGCGCGAACTCGCCGCGGGCCTCGGCGGTACAGTCCGCCTTCGAGCGGCAGGCCGGCTGACAGGTGAAGGACGTGGTGTTGCAGAAGAACAGCCCGTCGCCGGGGCAGTCCTCGTCTCCGATGCACTCGCAGGTCTCGGTGCGGGGGTCGCAGGCGGTGCCGGAATCGACCCCGCCGTCGCCCTCACCCTCACCGCCGCCACAAGCCGACAGGGCAATTGCGCCCGCGGCGAGGCTGGCGAAAAGCGCCAGACGCGTCTGTACTCTCATTCGTGTTGACTCCAGTGGTTCGGCCCAGGAAAGGCCGGGCATTCAACGGAGCAGGCCCTTGAAAGTCAAGGCAGGTAGCCAGGGTGCCGCCGTCAGCGCACATCTACCTTCAGGGCATCCGTGCTTGTCGGCTGAAGAGCCCCGGAGGACGCTGGCGCACATGAAGCGGAAGGCGTTTTTGCCGGCGAGCGCACTGCTCCCCCAGGTCCTCCTCCGGATGGCCCGCGACCGCGGCGAGGCAGGTCCGCTGCGCCCCCTCTGGGAAGAGGCGGTGGGCGAGGTCTCGGCGAAACACTCCCGCCCGCGCTGGCTGGAGAACAAGACCCTGGTGGTGGAGGTGGAGAGCCCCCGCTGGGCGCAGGCGCTGACCGCGGAGTCGGAGGAGATCCTCGCCCGGCTGGCCCAGAAGCTCGGGGCGGGCGCGGTGACGCGGTTGGTGTTCGAAGCGGTGGAGCCGAAGTGATCGCTGCCCTGCTCGCGGCCGCGCTGCTGGGGACCTCGTCGCCGAGCGCCTCGGGCTCGGAGCTGGAGGATCGCGCCTACCGCACGGTCGTCGCCGAGTTCGAACGGGTGGGACGCCGCACGCCGGCGCGGGACGCTGTTCTCAGCCGGGCCGCGCGGGAGCTCGCGCAGGTGGCACTGGAGCAGAACGCGCGCGCGGCGGCGGACCTCGTCACCCTCACCGAGGCGGTCTCCGACGCCGGCGGCCACGACCCGTCACCGAAGGCGGTGATCATCAAGGGCACCCCGCACGCGGAGCCGGTGAAGGCGCTGGAGGGCCGGCGGGACTTCGCGGACGAGCCGGCCAGTCACCTCGGGGTGGGCGTGGCCACGCGCGGCAAGATCGCGGCGGTGGTGGTCCTCTTTGCGCAGCGCCGGATGACGCTGCAGCCCTTCGCGCGGTCGCAGGAGGGGCCCTCTTCGCCGAGGGCGCTCTGCGGGCGGCTGGAGACGCCGTTCGGTCAGCCGGAGGTGTACGTGACGCTCCCTTCGGGCCGGGTGGTGCGGCCGCGGGTGGAGCGCCGCAGGGAGGGTGCCTTCTGCGCGGACATCTCGCTGCGCACCGAAGGCCGGCACACGGTGGAGGTGCTCGGGCGAGGGCCTTCGGGCCCGGAGGTGACCGCCCTCTTCTTCGCCGACGTGGGCGAGCGGCCGGTGCGCAGGGACGCGCCGCTGGGAGAGGAGCCCTCGAATCCGGAGGCGGCGCGAAAGGAGATCCTCGAGAGGATCAACGCGCTGCGCGCCGCGCATGGGCTCAGGCCGGTGAGGCTCGATCCGAAGGTCACGGCGGTGGCGGACGGCTACAGCGCGCAGATGGCGAAGGAGAACTTCTTCGCGCACGTGGCGCCGGACGGCAGCGCGGTCGGTCAGCGGCTGCGCGACGCGGGCTACGGCTTCCGCACCGCGGGCGAGAACCTCGGGATGGCGGGCGGTCCGCTGGCCGCGCACTTCGGCCTCGAGCACAGCCCCGGACACCGAAAGAACATCCTCGAGTCGAAGTGGACCGCGGTGGGCATCGGGCTCGCGGAGGCGAAGGGACCGGAGGGCTCCCGTCGGGTGCTGCTCACCCAGATCTTCGTCGAGCCGCTGCAGGAGACCGGCGACCCGCTCGCGGATGCCTACGCGGTGCTCGATGCGGGGCGGCGCGACCGCGGGCTCTCGTCGCTGCGACGGGTGGCGGAGCTGGAGCGGCTGGCGGCGGACCACGCGCGGAGGGCGTTACGGGCGGAGGAGCCCCGGGCGGACCTGCCGGGCTCGAACCTCCACGAGCGCGTGTTCGAGGCGCTCAGCGAGGTGAAGGGCGCGTCGATCGACTTCTTCGTCGCCGACAGCCCTTCCCTGGTGCAGGTGACGAAAGCCACCGGCGCGAAGGAGAACGCGCTCGTCGGCGTGGGGATGGCTCGGGGAGACTCGAAGCGTTACGGCGCGGGCAAGTACTGGATCGTGGTGATCTACGCGGCGCCACACTGAAGGGTCGGCGCAACGAGCCGAGGGGTGACCATGACGGGACGAGACGACGGCGGAGCGGGCGAGGACGGAGACGAGGTGGTGGTCACCCTCGAGATGGGCGACATCGTCACCGGCGAGATCGAGGTCCCGGTCGGCCTGCGCGCGCGGCAGCCCATCCTCCTCGTGGACGACGACGAGGCCCTGGCCCGGATGCTGGGCATCCTCTTCCGCAAGCACGGCTTCGACGTGACGGTGGCGGAGGACGGCATGGAGGGCTACCAGGCCGCGCTCGCCGCGCCCTTCGAGGCGGTGGTGGCGGACCTCAACATGCCGAGGCTCGACGGCTGGGGGCTCCTGCGCGTGCTGCGCGACGACTACCGCACCCGCGAGTTGCCGGTCGCCTTCCTCTCGGCGCACGACGACTACCGCGAGAGCCTCCGGGCACTGGACGCGGGCGCCCAAGCCTACCTGTCGAAGAGCACGCGACTGGAGGCGCTGGCGGCGCACGTGCGCTCGCTGCTCGAGCCGCGGCGGCAGGCGAAGGTCGCGCTCTCATCGAGGGGTCCGGTGGCGATTCCGGTGGGCGCGCTCGGGCCGCAGTGGGTGGTCCGGCAGTGCGCGGCGCTGCGGCTGACGGGGATCCTCGAGGGCGCGGACGACTGGGCGGGCTACCGGCTCACCTTCAGCGGCGGACAACCGGTGCACGCGGTGGCCCAGTCCGGCCGGCACGTGGCGGAGCGGGAAAAGGCCTTCACCGCCTTCATCGCCTCGCGCGGCGTGCAGGGGCGCTTCGTTCCGCAGGCGGTGAGCGTGGAGCCGAACCTTCAGCGCGATGCGGAGGCGCTCATCGCCCACGCGATCGAGGTCCTCTCGACGAACCAGGGCCGGGTCCGCGAGAGCCTCATGGTCCACGCCACCCGGATCGACGTGAACCCGGACCTCTATGCGCTCTACACGCAGATTGGCCCTGCCGGGTGGCTGGAGACGGCGCGCCTCATCTGCGAGGAGCGCCTGCCGCCTCGGGAGATCATCGCCCGCGCGTCGGCGTCCCCGCTGGAGGTCGAGGAGACGCTGAAGGATCTGGTCCGGCGCGGGGTGGTGACCCTCAGCGCCTGAGGCCCGGTGACGCCTAGATGACCGCGCGACGCTGGGTGGCGTAGGCCTCGATGCCCACCTGCGGGGGGGCGGCCTGCGCGTAGAGCGGGCACTTCGCACAGGTGAACGACTGCCAGCCGCGGCGCACCGCCTCGTCGAGGCAGTTGTCGTAGTGGTGGCAGTTGAGATTCCGATGGCTTTCGACGCCCGGCTTCTTCGGGCCAGCCTCGGGATTGATGGTCTGCGGCAGATCAGCTGGACACGGCTTCATAGACACAGCCCTCCCTTGGATGCATCCCCCCCGTGCCTGGGAACACCCACTCGCTCTCCTAAGTTGCCGGAAAGCGGGCGGACACTACCGACGGTCAACCGCTGAACACAACCCGACACCACCCCACCTGATCGCTTCTGCTAATGGATCCAAACCGCTCTGCGAATGCTGCAGAGGCCGACTGGAGGGGATGGAGTGCGGACGCGGCGTGGTTTAGGGCGGGGCGCGTTCGCGAGTCAAACCGGCCCCCGGGGACAGTTGATGGTTCGTCAGGTGACGGAGGGGCGGATGCGCCAGAGTGAGAGCGGGCGGATGGGGTGGAGGCGGACCTGCGCGCTGGGGGTAGTGCTTTTCGGTCTGACTGTTCCCCTTTCGACATGGGCCCAGGGCGACAAGCTCCGCGAGGCCGTCCGGCTGCACGCGCCTGACGCCCGAAGCCTCGCCACCGCCGAACGCGCCGCCTGTGCGAGTGCGACGCCCGCCTGCGCGAGGCTTCCGGAGCTGACGCTGCTGGAGGGCTTTCTCACCCTCAGCGAGGGCGACGCGGGAGAGGCGCTCCGGGTGCTCGACCAGGCGCCGGCGCCGGCCGGCCTCGAGGCCTGGCACGCCTTCTACCGGGGCCAGGCGCTCTTCTACTCGCGCCGGTACGCTGAGGCGGCGGTGGCCTTCGCCGAGGCGCAGAAGCGCGGGCCCCCTTCCCTCTCCTCGCGCGCGCGGGCGAGGTACGGCGAGGCGCTGCTGCAGAGCGGTGACGCCAGGGCGGCGCTGCCGATCATCGAGCAGACCGCTCGGGCGCAGACGCCGGAGCTCCTGCACCTCCGCCTTCGGGCTCGTCTCGCCGCGGGAAAGAAGGCCGACGCGCAGGCGGACCGGGTGCTGCTCGCGCTGCGCCATCCGGCGCATCCGCTGGGCGAAGAGGCGTGGGCGGAGCTGGGGAAGCTGAAGCCTGCGTGGCGGCCGACGGGAGAGCAGCGGCTCGGACGCGCGCGGGCGCTGCTCGACGCGGGTCGCGCGAAGGAGGCGCTGGCGGAGCTGGAGTCGCTCGGCGCGCTGAAGGAGTTCAAGGGCGCGGCGAAGGCGCCGGTGCTCGCGCTCGTCCAGGCGCAGGCGCACTACGCGCTGGGTGACGACGCGAAGGGCGACGAGGCGGTCGGGCGGGCGATGAAGGGCCCGAAGGCGATCGCCGCGGATGCCGCCATGACGCGGGCGCGACGTGCGCTCAGGGCCGGCGACAGGCCGAGGGCGAAGGCGCTGATGCGGGCGGTGGCGGACGAGTTCGGCCAGGAGCGGCCGGCCGAGGACGCGCTCTACCTCGCCGGCTGGATCGCGCTGCAGCAGGGGGAGACGAAGGAGGCGGTGGACACGTTCATCCTGTTCGGCGAGCGCTTCCCCACCTCCGGCCGCCTAGACGAGGTCCTCTGGTTCCGCGCGCTGTCGCACCTTCGCGCCGAGCAGTGGCAGGGCGCGCGCACCGTGCTCGGGGACCTCGTGCAGAAGCATGGACGTTCGGCGCTGGTACCGCAGGCGCGGTACTGGAGCGCCCGATCGGGACAGCTCGGCGGGGCGAAGGCGCAGGACAACGTGGCGGCGTATTCGCAGGTCGCGCAGCTGCACGGGCAGACCTTCTACGGTGCGCTGGCGGGCGTGCGGCTCGGTGAGCTGGGCGCGCCGGTGCCGGTGGCGTTCGGTCCGGAGGAGCGGCCTCGCGCGCGGGAGGACGTGGCGGTGCCCGCGGAGCTGGCCGTCGCGCAGCGTCTCTCGTCCGTAGGCCTGTTCCGGGACGCGCACCTCGAGGTCGAGACCCGGCTGTCCGGCGTGAAGGGCGTGGACCCTTCGGTGAGATGGGGACACGCGCTGGCAGGGATCGGCGCGTACGGGCACGCGTACAAGCTCGCGGTGCGGAACCTGTGGGGCGCGGCGCTGGCGGAGAAGCGGCCCGAGGCGGTGTCGCTCATGTATCCCCTCGCCTACCGGCATGCGGTGGAGCGCGAGGCGTCCGCGTCTTCCGTTCCACGCTGGCTGGTGTGGTCGATCATGCGGAGGGAGAGCGCGTTCCGGCCGGAGGTCACCTCCGGAGCCGATGCGCGAGGGCTGATGCAGGTCATCCCGCCCACCGCTCGCGAGATCGCCCGTCAGCTCGGAGAGACGCCGCCGGCGCCGGACGCTTTGTATTCGCCCGAGGTGAACATCCGGTACGGCGCCTGGTACCTCGGGAAGCTGAAGGAGCGGTTCGGCCATCCCGCGCTGGTCGCCGCCGCCTACAACGCCGGGCCCAACGCGGTGATGGGCTGGGTGAAGACGAACGGCTCCCTGCCGCTCGACCTCTTCGTGGAGCTCATCCCCTTCAAGGAGACCCGCGGCTACGTGAAGACCGTGATGGGCGACTACCACCTCTACCAGTCGCTCTACGAGGCGCCGGAGAAGGTCGCGTACATGCCGCTGACCATTCCGGAGCCGAGGGCGGAGGGCGTGGCGTTCTAAGTTTCTGGTCACGGTCACGGACGGCGCGCGGGCTCCTGCGAGCTGACGTACAGGTCGAAGTAGAAGCCACGCACCCGCGCGTTGACGTCCGACACATCGAGGGCGCGCCACGGTGCTCCAGCAGATGGCCGCCGCACCGTCAGCGCCGCCCCTCGTTCGTGGGCGAACTCCGGCATCGACTCAGGCGAGCCGGGGCGGAATCCTCCGTCGGCGATCCAGAAGGTGCCGCGCTCGCCCTTCGGCTCCGGGCAGAGCCACGCGGAGTCGCGAACGCCCCAGAGGCCGCCCGCGTTCGTGCACGGAAGGTACTCGAGGTACGCCACGGGCCCGACCTCGTCCTGCGGCGGCGGAAGTCCGGCGGAGACGTAGATCAGCCACGCTCGCCCAGGCGCGGGGCCGTGTGGAAACGGGCTCTTCTCGAGCAGAACCAGCTGCGACGGCCGCAGCTCGTGCAGCGCCGGGCCGATGGCCTCGTGCCGTTGCGCGGTGGCCGCCGATGGCAGGATCGAGGCGACGATCAGGGCGAGCACGTTCGTGTAACGGGTAGGCATGCCGAGCATGGACGAGGTGAACGTGCGGCGGGACTGTTCGGATCTCTGTGCGTCGACACTCAGGTGCGCGTCGAAGCCTCCAATCCAGCGAGGAGCAGCGTTGCCTCCTCCTGCGTAAGTGGCGTCGTGCTTCCCTTGTTCCGGCGCAGACGTGCGAGGAGCCGACGCGCGCGCGGACGGTCCTGAAGCGGCCCCAGGTACAACTTCGCCAGCTCGAGCAGCGCATCCGCGTCGCCCCACTCCACCGCGCGCTCGAACCACCGTACCGCAAGGCCCATGCGGCCCTCGTCGCGGTAGAGGGTGGCGATGTTGCTCGCGGCGGCGGCCTCACGGCGGCGAGCGCCTTTCCGATACCAGTGGAGCGCGCGCTCGCGTGAACGTCGTACACCACGGCCGGTGTCGTAGAGCACGCCCAGGTGGAGCTGGCTTCCGTGATGGCCCGCTTCGGCGGCGCGACGGAGAAGCCGGAACGCCACGCGCGGCTTGTCCTGATCGTCCAGCGCGTAGGCGCGGAGCCACAGTGCCTCGAGCGCATCCCGGGAGAGCGGCGGCACCACGCGGGCTCGCTACGACTCCGGCGACGAGGCTGCGGAAGCGCGCCCGGCGGTCCACGCGGCGGCGAGTTCTCCGGCGAAGCGCGCGTTGTTCACGAGCAGGTCGATGTTCGTGCGCAGCGTCTTGCCGCCGGTGCTCTCCACCAGCTCCTTCAGCAGGAACGGGGTCACGTCCTTGCCCTTCACTCCTCCCTCCGCGGCCTTCTGCAGGGCGCGGGAGAGGTGCAGCTCCACCTGCGCGGACGGCAGCGCGGACGCGGCGGGCGGCGGGAGCGCGAAGACCATCCCGCCCTGCTCGAGCGTCTCCATTCGCGCACGGGCCAGGGCGGCGGCAGAGGCGGCGTCCTCCACGCGGTGTTCCAACCGAAGCCCCGAGCTCTGGCTGTAGAACGCGGGCAATTCGTCGGTGCCCACGCCCACCACCGGCACGCCGAGCGACTCGAGCACCTCCATCGTCTTCGGCAGATCGAGCACGCTCTTCGCGCCCGCGCAGACGACTGCCACGGGGAAGCGGGCCAGGGCGCCCATGTCCTGCGAGATGTCGAAGTGCTCGGACGCGCCGCGGTGCACGCCTCCGAGCCCTCCGGTCGCGAACACGCGGATGCCGGCGGCGGCGGCGATCTCGCAGGTGGCGCTCACCGTGGTGCCTCCGCTGCGGCGCTGGGCCACGGCCACGCACAGGTCGCGGCTGCCGAGCTTGAGCAGCGGCTCCCTCTTCTCCGCGAGGCGACGCAGCTCCTCGTCGGAGAGGCCGACCTTCACCTCGCCGTCGATGACCGCGGTGGCGGCGGGGACGGCGCCGGCGCGGCGGATGGCCTCTTCGCACGCGCGCGCGGCCTCGAGGTTATGGGGATAGGGCAGGCCCTGCGCCACCACCGAGGTCTCCAGCGCCACCACCGGCGCGTTGAGCGCCAGCGCCTCCGACACTTCCTTCGAGATCGAGAGCCGCACGAGGCGGCTTCTAGCCCCGCCGCTTCTCCACGACCAGACCGTAGTCTTCGATCTTCTTGTCCAGCGTGGGCCGGCTGATCCCCAGAAGCGCCGCGGCGCGGATCTTCTTCCCGCGGGCCTCGCGCAGGGCCTCGCTGATCGCGTCGCGCTCGAGCCGCTGGATCATCGCCTGGAGCGACCGCGCGGCCTGCTGCGTCACCGCGGAGCCCTCCTGGATCTCCGGCGGGAGCTTCAGCGCGGTGAGCTCGGTGCCCGCGTGCAGCGCGGCGAGGCGCTCGGTGACGAGGCGCAATTCGCGCACGTTCCCCGGCCAGCCGTAGTCGGTCAGCAGCCGCTTCGCGTCCGGCGTGAGCACCGGCGGATCCTTCCGCGACGGCCGCGGCGAACGAGAGGCGAAGTGCTCGAACAGCGCGGACACGTCCGTGCGGCGATCGCGCAGGGGCACCAGTTCGATCAACGCACCGGTCAACGCGCTCGCCAGCGCGGGATCGAGCTCGCCCTTCGCCGTCAGTTGCTCCAACGGCACCGGCGCGGTGGCGATGACCCGCACGTCCACCGGCTCCTCGCCGCCGCCGGCCTGGGGCGCGGTCTTGCGACTGATGAAGCGCGCGAGCCGGTCCGCCGCGAGCCGCGAGAGGCCTTCGACGTGACGGAGGATCAGCGTGCCGCCGTCGGCGCGAAGCAGCGCGGAGGGCGCAGGCGGGATCCCGGGCGCGGAGGCGCGGCCGAAGAGGGCCTCGTCCACCTCGGCTGCGGGGCCCGAGCAGTCCACCTCCACCCTCGGCCCCAACGCGCGCACAGAGCGGCTGTGGATGTAGGAAGCGACCAGCGCCTTGCCGGTGCCGGCCTCGCCATGGAGCACCACCGGCTCGAGGCCTGCGGCGGCGCGCCGTGCCCCTTCCACCGCCTTGCGCAGCTGGCGCGAGGTGCCGACGAGCACGACCTCCGGGCGTTCACCCGCTCGGGCGGTGTGGACCGCGCTGTAGGCCTCGCCCACCATTCGTCCCAGCGCGGCGAGCAGGCGATCATCGGCGCCGGTGAAGGGCTGCGGGCGCTCCACGTAGAGCAGGCCGAAGGGAACGCCGCCGGAGCCCGCGAGAGGGGCCACCGCCGAGCCGCCGGCATGCGCGGCCTCGCGACGCTCCATCGCCGCGCGCACCAGCGACCGGGGAACCTCCACCGCGTCCGCGCCGACGACCGCCGCGGTCAACAGACCTTCAGGTCCACCGAGCAGCGCGGCGGAACGGTCCGCGTTGAGCGCGCGCAGGCACTCGAGGGCGGCGCGGCGCAGCACCATCGCCTCGCTGGTGGCGCCGAAGAGCTGGACGGAGAGGCCCCATAGCGCGGCCTCGGGACCGGTGCGCGGGAGCAATTCCTCCACCAGCGCGCCCTGCAGTTCGCCCGAGTCCCGGTCGCTGAACGCGGCGTGCGCGGGAGGCTCGAAGAGGATCGTCGTCTCGCCGACCTGGACGCGATCGCCGGCGAGGAGGATGACCGGCTCGGCCTCGAGCTTCTCGCCGTTGACGAGCGTCCCGTTGCGCGAGCCGAGATCGCTGATGCGGGTGTGCCCCTCCTCCACGTAGATCCGCGCGTGACGCCGCGAGACCTTGTGGTCCTCCAGCGGGATCTCGCAGGAGGGGCTGCGGCCGAGAATCGCCTCGCCGACGACGTCGTAGCGGAGGCCGGCGGCGGGACCGCTGAGCAGGAGGAGCGCGGGCATGGCGAGGGACTGTAACAGCGTCTTACAGACCGCCGAAAGCCCCCCACCCAGCGCCTAGTGTGCGGGCCGCGCGGTGCGGTCCCAGGCGGCGCGCTGCGAGTTGCGCAGGAAGCGCCAGAAGCCCACCGCGAGCGCCGCGTTCATGCTGACGAAGTAGTAGGCCACCTGCGCGGCGCGACGCACCGGCCCCGGCGCGCGAAGCCCGCCCTTCCCCATCAGCGCGAGCCCGTAGAAGAGCCCCTGCAGGAGCAGCAGCCCGAAGTAGAGCGGGCTTCCCACCAGCGCGAGCACCGCGTTCGCCATCAGCGCGAACACCATCAGCGCGGGCGCGGTCCAGCGAAGCACCTTGTGCGACCAGAAGGCGAAGGCGCGGAAGCCGGCGGCGGGCGAGAGCAGCCCGGGCAGCATGCGCAGGCTCTGGAAGTTCCCCGCGGCGATGCGCGCGCGGCGGCCGAACTCCTTGCCGTAGTCCTCGGTGGTCTCCTCCTCCGCCACGGCCTCGGGGTCGTAGAGGACCTTGAAGCCGCGCTCGAGGATCCGCAGCGGGATGACGAAGTCGTCGACGATCGTCCCCGGCGGAAGCTGGGTGAAGAGGCTGCGGCGGATGGCGTAGAGCCCGCCGTTGGCGCCCATCACCGCGCCGCGCTTGCCCTCGTAGAACTTGATGAGCGACTCGTACGTCCAGTAGGCGCTCTCCTCGTAGTCCTTCTTCGTCGGGTTGAAGAGCTTCAGCTTGCCCACGACGACGCCCACCTCCGGATCGCGGAAGTGGCGCACGAGCTTCTTCACCGCCGCCGCGTCGATCATCGTGTTTGCATCCGAGAGGATGACGATGTCGCCCTTCGCGTCGGGGATGCAGCGGTTGAGCACGGTGGTCTTGCCCGCGCGGTCCGCCACCGACAGGCGCACCCGGGAGTCCGCCTGGGCGCACGCGGCGACGATGCCGTTGGTGCGGTCGGTCGAGCCGTCCGAGCCGATGAGCAGCTCGAAGCGGTCCGCCGGGTAGTCGAGCGCGAGGCTGTTCTTCACCTTCTCCGCGATGCAGGACTCCTCGTTGTAGGCGGCGACCACCAGCGACACCGGCGGCGCCACGTCCACCGCGCGCGGCTTGCGGCGCTCGTCACCACTCATGATGAAGCGCAGGTTGCCCACCGCCTGGTGCGCCGCGTCGATCAGCACGAGCAACAGTGGGTAGAAAAAGTACGTGTGTAGGAGCAGCAGGGCGCTGACCCAGAAGATCCATTCCGCCATCATCCGCCTTCCCCTTCCCCTCCGAATTGACGGGCGGGGGTTGAGCAAGGCCCATGCCCGGCCGGCTCAGAGGGAGCGCAGCGCGTGGGGCGCGACGGGTCTGTAGAAAGTACGGCGGTCAGCGCTCGGCGGCGAGCCTTCCCCGGAGCTTGCGCGCGCCGTCCAGCAGCAGCCGCGCGGTCTCGTGTTCCGCGTTCAACGTGAGCGCGCTCTCCAGCGAGGTCGTCGCCGCCTCCGCGTTGCGCTCCTTCAGCGCTAGCCGCCCGCTCATCACGTGGAGCCGCGTCCACGAGCTGTCCTGCTCACGCACCGCCTCGAGGCCCCCACGCGCCTTCCGCCACGACTCGGGGGCCACCTTCGCGTTGAGCGTGTACTCGGCGAACGCGACTTCGGCCCAGCCGCCACTGCCGCCCTGCGCGCGGTACTCCTCGCTCATCCGCAGCCCCCCTTCCGTCCCGAAGACGCCGCCGTGGATCGCCTGCGCGCGAGCCCACTGCAGCGGTTCCCTCTCGCTCAGCGACGACGACTGCAGCGCCCCCCACACCCCGTCCACCTGCACCTTCCAGCGCTCTGTCTCGGTGCGCAGTGGGAGGGCGCGGGCCTCGAGTCCGGCGAGCGTCTCCTCCAGCGCGGCGGCCTGCGCCTCCCAATCGAAGGGCTGCCGGCGCTCGCGAAGACGCGCCAGCTGCTGCGAGACCGCCGTGCGCTGCGCCTCGGTGAGCTCGAGCCGCACGCGCGCGTCCTCCCACGCGAAGAGCACCGCCACAAGGTGCGTGACCCGCGCTTCCGCGAAGTGGGGCCAGCGGGCGGTGACAGCCTCCAGCTGCTGCGCGGCCTGCGCGAGCGAGTGGGCGTCATCCCGACGGACCGCACGCAGCGCGGCCTCGTGCGCGGCAATGGCCTCGGCGGAGGGCGGCTGCGGACCGGCGGCGTACTCACGATAGAGGTACGCGCCCGCGGCGCCGAGGAGCGCGAGCAGGAGGAGGAGCAACAGCCACAGCCCGGCGCGGCTCTTCGCTTTCGTCTTCGCTTTCGTTTCGGCGGGGACCGGGCCACCACTTCCGAGCGCCGGATCGAACGGCGCGAGCGACCGGGTGAACGCAGGCTCCTCGGGAACGCCGGGCCCGAGCGACGGCGCGAGCGGCACCGGCGGATGGGACGACGATGCGCCCGGCGAGGGGCTGACCAGCGAAGGCTCGCGCGCGGAGCCCTGCAGCGCGGGGAGCCCCGGCGCAGTCGGACGCATGTGCTCGGGCGGCAGCGCGTCGTCGTCGCCGGCGAAGGGCGAGTGACGCTCGTGCTCGGTCATTTGCGCGGCGCGAAGGTCCTCGAGGTCCGCATCGATCGTCCGCGAGTCGGGCGGAACCGGAAGCTCGTGCAGCGTCTGCGAGGTGATCGCCGGTGGGGCCGGCGCGGCTTGCGGACGGGTGCCGAAGAGCTGCGTGGTGCGAAGCGGATCGCGAGGCGCGCTCGCGGCGGCGACGGCGGAGGCGGCCGAGCGCTGCAGATCGTGTTGCGTGGGAGCGGTCGGGGACACCGCACGCACCGGCGCGGCGAGGGACGGCGCGGGAGGGAGACCCGACGGGCTGGAGGTCGGCGAGAGCGGCGAGGCACCGCTGGCGACGACGTCTCGCGACGACGGCGTGTGGCCCACGTGAAGCCTCGGTCCGCCTCGCTGGGGATCCGGCGCGCGGGCGGCCTTGCCGCCGAAGATCTGCGTGTTGCGGAGGAAGTCGCGCTCCTCGGAGGGCTCCGGCTGCGAGGGGCCACCTGCGCGCGGCGTGGCGCGGAAGGCTTCGGGCACGGGCGCGGCGGCGGTGTCCTCGAGTCCGGTCGGCGCGGGGGGCTTCGGGGGCGCGGAGGGCTCGGCGCTCGGGAGCGGCCGGCGGGCGCCGAACACCAGCGTGCTGCGGAGGTTTTGCGCCGGAGGTTCGGGCGTGCCGGTCTTCTTCCCGTAGATCTGCGTGCGCTCGCGCGAGGGCGCTTCCTGGGCGTCGTCTTCGCCGGTGTCGACCTCGTCCGGCGAGGCGCTCGGCGAGGGCGCGGAGGCGGCGGGCGTCTCGTGGAGGGTCTTTGGCCGCCCGAAGATCTGCGTGCCGCCCGTGTTGGAGGACGATCCCGCGGGCGCGGCGGTGAAGACGTGAGCGCAGCGAGTGCACCGAACCGGCGCGCCACCCGGAGGCAGCAGGCGCTCTTCGAGCTCGTACACAGCCCCACACCTGGGACAGGAGATCTGCACGCGGAGTACGTATCACGGTTGCCCGCCGCTCCTCAGTGGCGGCGAGCCTTTACAGCCTCAGCGTTCCGAAGCGGGCTCGGTGGGGCGGAGCTCCGCCGCCTCGCGCAGGCTGTCCATCCGCCGGGCGCCGACACCGGGCAGCGCGTCCACGTCATCCCAGCTCCGGAAGCCGCCGAGCCTCTCACGTGCCTCGACGAGCTGCTGCGCCAGCCGCGCGCCCACGCCCGACACCCGCGCGAGGTCCTCCGCGGTGGCGGTGTTGAGGTCCAGCTTCCGTCCCACCGTCATCGCCTGACCGGCGGGCACCCTCTGCGCTCGGAGCTCGGGCGGGTCGTCCGGCCGCGCGCAGCGAGCGATGCGCTGTGCGCCCTCCCCCACCCAGACGACCTCCTCCGGCGGGCAGTCCAGCGCGCTGTCGGTGCCCGGCCAGCGGAGCGCGCTGTACGAGCCGATCCCGATGAGGCAGAGCAGCGCAACGCCGAGCCAGCCGGTGCGGTTCACGGGCGCCTACGCCTTCGTCAGTGACGCGTCGCCGGTCTCGTTCTCCGGCCCGCGGTCGAGCCCGAACGCGGTGTGCAGCGCGCGCACCGCCAGCTCGGTGTACTTCGCCTGGATCACGCACGAGACCTTGATCTCGGAGGTGGAGATCATCTGCACGTTGATGCCCTCCCCGGCGAGCACGCGAAACATCTTTGCCGCCACGCCCGAGTGGTTGCGCATGCCGACGCCGACGATCGACACCTTGGAGATGTCGTCGTCGAACTCGGTGCTCTCGGCGCCGATCTCCTCCGCGAGCCTGCGCACGACCTCCTTCGCCTTGGCGAAGTCCGCGCGCGTGACCGTGAAGGTCAGGTCCGTCCGGCCGTCCTTGGAGACGTTCTGGACGATGAGGTCCACCACGATGTTCTGCTCGTCGAGCGGTCCGAAGATCCGCGCCGCCACGCCCGGCACGTCCGGCACCGAGCGAATCGCCAGCTTCGCCTCGTTCTTGTCGTAGGCGATCCCGCTCACCACCACGTGCTCCATCGATGCGTCCTCCTCGCAGACGAGGGTCCCCGGATCGTCCGTGAAGGACGACTTCACCCAAAGCGGGACCCGGTACTTCATGGCGAACTCCACCGAGCGGATCTGCAGCACCTTCGCGCCCAGCGACGCCAGCTCCAGCATTTCTTCGTAGCTGATCTTCTCGAGCTTCTTCGCCGCGGGGCACACGTTGGGGTCGGTCGTATAGACGCCGTCCACGTCCGTGTAGATCTCGCAGGCGTCCGCCTTCAGCGCCGCGGCGATGGCAACCGCCGTGGTGTCGCTTCCGCCGCGCCCGAGCGTGGTGACGTTGCCCTCGTCGTCCACGCCCTGGAAGCCGGCGATGACCGCGATGTTCCCCTGCTTCAGCGCGCCGAAGATCCGCTCGCCGTCGATGCTCTTGATCCGCGCCTTGCTGTGCGCGCTGTCGGTGACGATCCGGCACTGCGGCGCGATGAACGAGCGCGCCTTCCCGCCTTGCGCCTGGATCGCCAGCGCCACGAGGCCGATGCTCACCTGCTCGCCGGTGGCGACGATCACGTCCTGCTCGCGCTCGCTCGGGCTGTCGGTGATCTGCGCCACGAGCTTGAGCAGCCGGTTCGTCTCGCCGGACATCGCCGAGACCACCACCACCACGTCGTTGCCGGCCTTCTGCGCGGCGATGCAGCGGCGGGCCACGTTCTTGATCCGCTCGGTGTCGCCGACCGACGTCCCGCCGTACTTCTGGACGATGAGTGCCACAGCTTCCTCTCGAAAGGGCGCGGGACACTAAAGGCCGGTGGACGGGGTGTAAAGGTGGGGTAGATACGCGCCGCCCTCAGGAGGTCCCACACCGTGTCCACTCCCCGCGTCCTCATCGATGGAGACACCCTCAAGCTCGAGGAGATCGCGCTCGTCGCCCGCGCCGAGGCGAAGGTCGAGCTCGCGCCCTCTGCACTCGCCCGCGTGGTGACGGCCCGCGCGCTGGTGGACCGGATAGCGAACGGAGACGTCGCGACGTACGGGATCAACACCGGCTTCGGAACGCTCGCCGAGGTCCGGATCGACAAGAAGGATCTGCGAGAGCTGCAGCGGAACCTCATCCTCTCGCACGCCGCCGGCGTGGGACAGCCGATGTCGATCCCCGAGGCGCGCGCGCTGCTGCTCCTGCGCTGCAACGTGCTGGCGAAGGGGCACTCGGGGATCAAGCCGGAGACGCTGGGCCTGGCGATCGAGATGCTCAACCGCGGCGTCGTCCCGGTCGTTCCGGAGCGCGGCAGCGTCGGCGCGTCGGGCGATCTGGCGCCGCTCGCGCACCTCGCGCTGGTGTTCATCGGCGAGGGCGAGGCCTTCTTCGAGGGCCAGCGGCTGAAGGGTCGCGACGCTCTGCAGAAGGCCGGGCTGCAGCCGGTGGTGCTCGAGGCGAAGGAGGGCCTCGCGCTCGTCAACGGCACCCAGGCGATGTGCGCGGTGGGGACGATCACGCAGCTTCGCGCGGAGCGGCTCGCGGACCTCGCCGACCTCGCGGGCGCGATGACGCTGGAGGGCCTGCTCGGCTCCCACAAGCCGTTCATCCCCGAGATCCACGACGTGCGCCCGCACGTGGGCCAGCGCCAGGTGGCGGAGCACCTGAGGCGGATCCTCGCGAACAGCGAGATGGAGGCCTCCCACGCGAACTGCGCGAAGGTGCAGGACCCCTACTCGCTGCGCTGCATGCCGCAGGTGCACGGCGCGGCGCGGGACGGGATCGCGTTCTCACGGCGCATGCTCGAGGTGGAGGTCAACAGCGGCACCGACAACCCGCTGGTGTTCCCCGAGACAGAGAAGATCGTCAGCGGCGGCAACTTCCACGGGCAGCCCATCTCGCTCGGCCTCGACGTGCTGGCGATCTCCATGACCCACCTCGCGTCGATCAGCGAGCGCCGCATGGAGCAGTTGGTGAACCCGTCGCTGTCCGGCCTGCCGCCGTTCCTCACGCAGAACAGCGGGCTCAACTCCGGCTTCATGATCGCGCAGGTGACGAGCGCCGCGCTGGTGGCGGAGTCGCGGATCCTCTCGCATCCGGCGTCGGTCGATTCGATCCCGTCTTCGGCCGGCCGCGAGGACCACGTGTCCATGGGCATGACCGCGGCGCTCAAGGCCCGCTCGGTCGCCGAGCACCTGCGCGCGTGCATCGCGATCGAGATCCTCGCCGCGGCCCAGGCGCTGGACTTCCGCAAGCCGCTGAAGGCCGGCAAGGGCGTGCAGGCGGCGTGGGATCTGGTGCGTGCGACCGTTCCCCACATGGAGCGCGACCGTGAGCTGCACCTGGACATCGAGGCAGTAGGCAAGCTCGTCGATTCCGGGACGCTGCTGGAGGCTGCGCGGCAGGCAACTGCCTAGGAAAACCGGACGTTTGAGCGGGTTTCCCCCGCGTGGTACGACCTCGGGTCCGCCCCACCCACCGGAGCCCGAATGACTGCGCGGAACGACCTTCCGAATACCCCTGCCACGCCCGACGCGCCCGTCGCGTCCGTCGACGGCGCGGTGCAGCACCTCGTTGAGGCCGCACAGAAGGCCCCTCCCCCGCCGACGGCCGCCGAGGAGTCCGCGCGCCGGAAGATCGCGCTGCTCGACCGTGAGGCCCGCGCGATGGGGACCGATCCGGCGGCGGCGCTGCTCTTCCACGAGATCGGCCTGCTCTGGGAAGACCCGCTGAAGAACCCGCGCAACGCGGCGGTGGCGTACCAGAACGCGTACCGGCTCTCGCCGATGTTCGTGGGCAACATCCAGGCGGCGCGCCGGCTCTTCGGCGAGGTCGGCAACTGGGCGATGGTCGTCCAGCTCATCGACGCGGAGCTCCTCGCGGTGGCCGAGGGTCCGCAGCGCGCGCAGCTCTTCTTCGAGAAGGCGGTGGTGCTCGAGGACCGGCTCTCGCGCGACGACGAGGCGCTCGCGGCGCTGCAGGCGTGCGTGGCGGAGCGGCCGCGCGCGGTGCCGCTGCTCGTGCAGCTGGAGGCGCACTTCGCGGAGCGCGGGGACGCAGGCTCGCTGGTCGCGGTGTACCGGCTGCTGGCTGAAGCGCTCGAGGACGCGGAGCTGAAGGCGCACTACCTCACGCTCGCGGCGGGACTGCTGGAGGACCGGCTCGGGCGTTCGGACGAGGCCTCGGAGGCGCTGCGACAGGCGTTCGCGCTGCACCAGGCCGATCCGTTGCTGCTCGCGGCGGAGGTGCGCACGGCGGAGCGCGAGGGTCGCATCGACGATCTCTTCGCGGCGCTGAAGGCGGAGGCCCAGCGGGCGGGTGAAGGCGGCGCGCCCACGTGGTTGCGGCTGGCGAAGCTCTACGAGCGTGCGGGGCGTCCCCAGGAGGCGCAGGGCGCACTGGAGGCGGCGCGGAAGGCGTGTCCGAACGAGCCGCTGGTGCTCTCGGAATTGGCGCAGATCCACGAGGCGCAGGGCCATCACCAGGCGCTGGCGGACGTGCTCGTCGCGTGGGTGGCGGCGGTGACGGACGAGAGCGAATTGGTGGCGCTGAACCTGCGGCTGGCGGCGCTCTACGAGGACGCGCTGAAGGACGACGAGGCGGCGATCGCGCGCTACGAGGCGCTGCTCTCGAAGGTGCCCGGACACGCGGCGGCATTGGCGGGGATGGGACGGCTGCTGCACCGGCTGGGACGCTGGGAGGCGCTGGTCTCCGTGTTCGACGCGGAGATCGCGGCGCTGGAGGATCCGCGTCAGCAGGCCGCGCGCATGTTCAAGGCGGCGGAGATCCTCGAGGAGCGGCTCGGGCAGAAGGACGCGGCCATCGAGCGCTACAACCGGTGCCTGCAGCTTCAGCCGGGCTACCTGCCGGCGCAGAAGGCGCTGGTGCGGCTCTATGAAGGTGCGGGGCGCTGGGCGGACCTCGCGGCGATGTACGAGCAGGACCTGCTGCAGACTGCGGATCGCGACGAGATGATCGCCATCCTCTTCCGCACCGCGGCGCTCTTCGAGGAGCGCTTGTCTGATCTGGATCGCGCGATCGAGAGCATGCGCCGCGTGCTGGAGATCGCGGGCGATCACCTCCCGGCGATGCGGAAGCTGGGCGCACTGCTCGAGCGCACCGGGAAGTGGGCGGACCTCATCGCGCTGAACGAGGCGGAGGCGGCGCTGGTCGGCGACACGAAGCTCGTGCTCTCGCTGCACCACCGGAATGCAGAGATCCTCGAGGAGCACCTGAAGGATCGACCGGGCGCCACCGCCGAGTGGGAGCGGCTGCTCGCGCTGTCGCCGTCGTACCTGCCCGCGCTGAAGGCGCTGGGGAGGCTCTACGCGCAGGAGGGCCGCTGGCACGACCTCGTGAAGATGTACCGGGCGGAGGCGGAGATCTCCCCTTCTCCCGAGCAGGCCGCGGCGCTCATCCACCGCGTGGGCGAATTGTTCGAGCACCGGCTGGGTGACGAGAACGAGGCCATCGCGAGCTACCAGGAGGTGCTCACGCTCGCGCCGTCGTACTTCCCGGCGCTGCGTGCCCTCGGGCGGATCTACCGGACGCAGGGCGCGTGGGAGAGCCTCGTGGACGTGCTGCGCGCGGAGGCGGCGAACCGCGCGGATCCGGTGGAGCGGGCCAACGCCCTCTTCCAGGCGGCGCAGATCTGGGAGCACCCGCTCGGGCGCGACGAGATGGCGATCGAGGGGCTGCAGGAGGTGCTGCGGCTGGTGCCGGGGCACGCGGCGGCGCTGCGCGGGCTGGAGCGGCTCTACGGGGCGCGCGGCGAGGTGAAGGAGCGGGTGTCGGTGCTCGAGCGCGCGGCGCAGAGCGCGCCTTCTTCGGACCTGCGCGTGGTGGCGCAGCTGAAGCTCGCGTACCTGCATCTGGATCGCCTCAACGACGCGGCGCGCGCGGCGAAGCACGCGGAGGCGGCGCTGGCGCTGGATGGGCAGAACCTCTCGGCGCTGAAGCTCCTGGAGCGGGTGCGCGCGGGTGACCGGACGCGGCGCGCGGAGCTGCGGGCAAAGCTGTCCGAGCGCGTGGCGGGCAATGCCGCGCTGGCCACGTCACTGCGGCTGTCGGCGGCGATCGATCGCGAGCCGGTGGGCTCCACGGACGTGCCGCTGGAGGCCCTGCGCGAGGCGTGGGAGGCCAATCCGACGGACGGGAGGCTCGCGTTCTCGGTGGAGCGCGCGCTGCGCCGCAAGGGCGACTGGGCCGGTCTGGCGGACCTGCTGCAGAAGCGTGCGGAGCTGACCGAGGACGCCTCCGAGCGCGCGCCGGTGCTCGGCCGCGTGGCGGAGCTGGCGCTGACGCGGCTGGCTGATCCGGCGCGGGCCAAGGCGGCGTGGAGCGCGGTGCTGGAGGCGCTGCCCGGTCACCTGCCCGCGCTGCACGGGCTCATCGCGGCGCACGACGCGGCGGACGAGCACGTCGAGGCGCGCGCGCTGCGCGAGCGGCTGGGTGAGGTGGCGCGCGACGAGGAGACGGTGATCGACGCGTTCGTCGAGGCGGGCGAGCTCGCGTGGAAGCGTGGGGACGACGCGGAGGGCGCGCTGGCGTGCTTCCGCAAGGCGCTGGAGCGGGATCCGCTGGAGGCTCGGGCGTCTGCGGCGGTGGAGGAGATCCTCGCGCAGCGTGGCGGCGCGAAGGAGCTGGCGGAGCTGCAGGAGAAGCGCGGCGAGGCGCTGCTCGCGAAGCGGGACACGGTCGCGGCGGGCGCGGAGCTCTATGCGGCGGCTCGGACGTGGCTCGATCGCGTGGGCGACCGGGAGCGCGCGTCGCACGCGGTGGACCGCACGCTCGCGGCGCAGGCCACCCATCCGGGTGCGCTGGAGCTGAGGGCGTCGCTGTGGATCGAGAGCGAGCGCTATCCCGATGCGGCGGCGGCGCTGTCCTTGCGCATCGCCCAGGGCGGCAGCGCGCAGGAACTGGCGGCGCTGCACCTCAAGCTGGGAGGCCTCTACGACGCGCACCTGTCCGATTCGACGCGGGCGGCGGCGCACTTCCAGACCGCGCTCGGGCTGAACCCGGGGCTCATCGAGGCGCTGGAGGGCCTCGCGGCCATTCACGTGCAGGCGCGCAACTGGACCGCCGCGGTCGATTGTCTCGAGCGTCTGTGCGAGTCGGTGACGGTGCCGGTGTCGCTCGCGGGGCATCTGCTGACGTACGCGCAGGTGGTGGACGCGGGGCTCGGTGATGCGCAGCGGGCGACGGCGCTCTACCGCCGCGCGCTGGAGCTGGCGCCGGGCAACGAGCAGGTGCTCTTGCGGCTGGTGGAACTCTACGAGCGCCAGGGCAACCTGCCGGAGCTGGCGAAGCTGCTCGAGGATCAGGCCGAGGCGTGGGGCGACCAGCCGAAGGGGCTCGCGCTGCGGATGCGGGTGGCGGAGATGTTCGACGCGTCTTTGGGCCAGCCGCACAAGGCGGTGCACCACCTGCGGCGCGTGGTGGAGGTGGAGCCGCAGAACCTCGCCGCGCAGGAGGGGCTGGCGCGGGCGCTGATGCGCGACACGACCACGGTGGCGATGGGCATCGAGCAGCACCGGACCGTGCTGCGGCTCGAGCCGTCGCGCCTGGACTCGGTGCACGAGCTCTTCCGCACGTGGGAGGCGCAGCGGCAGACGGACAAGGCGTTCTGCGCCGCGGGCGTGCTGCAGTTCTTCCGCGCGCACAACGAGGTCGAGGGCAACTTCTACCAGGAGGCGCTCCGCCGGCTGCCGCAGGACGCGGGCGCGAGGCTCTCTCCGCCGGACGTCGAGCTGCTCATGCACCCGGTGCTGCGCGGCCACCCGATCGTCGAAGTGCTCCGCGCGATCGGTGATCAGCTGGTGAAGGTGCACCCGCCGAACTTCGAGGGCGCGGGGATCGACAAGCGCGCGGACAGGCTGAAGCCGGATCACGCGGTGCACAAGGCGATGCGCTCGGTGACGGGCGTGCTCGGGATCGAGGCGCTGGAGGTGTACCAGGCGAAGCGGATCGGCGTGTTCCTCGAGACGGGCGAGCCGCTGGCCGTGTGCGTGGGCGGGGACGTGGTGCGGAAGTTCAACGCGCGGGAGCAGAAGTTCCTCTTCGCGCGCGCGGCGCTGGTGCTGCTGAACAACGGCGCGGTGCTGCAGAAGCTGTCGGATGGCGAGCTGGCGGACCTCTTCGGCTCGTCGGTGCGGATCTTCCATCCGGACTACCAGCTCGCGGGACGCGGGAGCGACGAGCGGGCGAAGGCGCTGCGCAAGGCCTACTCGCGCAAGGCGCTGAAGGCGCTGGAGCCGGTGGCCGGGAGCCTGCGGGCGATGGGCACGGTGGAGCTGCCGCGGCTGCTGGAGGCTTTCTCGCTCTCCGGAGATCGGGCGGGGCTCGCGCTCTGCGGTGACGTCGCGGCGGGGCTCGGCGTGCTCTTGCGCGAGGACGTCAACGGCGGCGCGCGTCCGGAGACCACCGAGGGCGTGATCGCGGCGGTGCAGGCCCGGGCGGATCTGAGGGAGTTGCTCGGGTTCGCGCTCTCGGACGAGCTCTTCCGCGTGCGGCAGAAGATGGGGATGGTGGTCTGACGCGAGGGAGCGCCGGTGCGTGAGGCGCGAGGCGGGAGGCCTACTCCCGCCCGCTGCGGATGATCGCGTCCTGCGGCCAGCGCGTGCGCAGGAACTCACCGGCCTCGGCGGCGCGCTCGGGCGTGGACGCCTCGATGGTGATCTTCACCCGGTAGTCGAGCGTCGGGTCGAACTGCGGATACGAGCCGAACGCCACGTCCGGCATCTTCAGGGCCGCGGTGTCGAGCACGTTGGCGAGCTCCGGCTCGGTCAGGCGCAGGTACATCACGTCGGTGACGAGCTTCGCGGACGGCAGGCGCTGCAGCACGGTCTCGAGCTGGAGCCGGAAGAGCTGCGGCACGCCGGGGAGCATGAACACGCCGTCGCAGGAGAGGACGGGGTACCAGACGCCGGTGCGGGTGAGGAGCTCGGCGCCTTCGGGCGCGTCGGCGAGCCGCATGGCCTCCGCGGTCGCGCGCGCGCCGTAGTAGCGGCGGACGCCCTCCTCCAGTTGCGGCAGGCGCACCACGCGGCGTCCGAGCGCGAGGGACACGGCCCGCACGGTGATGTCGTCGTGCGTGGGGCCAATGCCGCCGGAGGTGATCACCCACTTCGACACGCGGCGTGCGAGCGAGACCGCCTCGACGATGGCGTCGATCTCGTCGGGCACGAAGAGCATGCGCTGAAGGGGCATGCCGTGCCGGCGCAGCTCGGCGATGAGGTGCGCGCCGTTCTGCTCCACGACCTTCGCGGAGAGCACCTCGTTGCCGATGATGATCGCCGACAGGCCGTGTCCGCTCATGCGGTGCCGCGCCCCTTCCGGCGTGCCCGTGTGCCCTTCAGCGACAGCGCGCGGTCGAGCACCGCCAGGGCGGCCTGGGTGACCTCTTCCACCGGCTTCGTGCCGTCCACGCGCACGATGCGCTCCTTGCCGGATCGCCGGCGGATCGCCGCGAGGTACTGCTTCGCGATCCGCGCCTGTCGTTCGTCGGCCTCGTAGAGCTCCTGCGCGGCCCCACGCGCGGCGCGGCGCTTCGCGGCGACCCCGACGTCCACCTCGAGGAACAGCGTCAGGTCGGGCTTCAGCGCGCGTCCGTTGATCGCCTCCACCCACGCCATGGGCAAGGACGAGCCCTGGTACGCGAGCGACGAGAGCACGTAGCGATCGCAGAGGACGATCTCACCGGCCTCCAGCGCCGGCTCCACCGTCGCGCGCAGGTGGTCGATCCGGTCCGCCGCGAAGAGCAGCGCCAGCGTGTCCTCGGAGAGCGGTCCGCGCGACTGCGGAAGGCCGACGCGACCGGTCAGCGCGTGCCGCAGCAATGAGCCCACCGGACCATCCGAGGGCTGGCGGGTGACGCGGACGGTGAGGCCTCGGGCGCGCAGTGCGGCGGCGAGGCGCTCTGCCTGCGTGGTGGTGCCGGCGCCGTCGAGCCCTTCGAGGACGATGAAGCGGCCGCGCGTCATCGATCCGGGAGCAGCGCGGAGGGGTCGTCGAGGCGGAGCTCACGGCGGAGCCCCTCCATGCGCTCGAACTGCGCGAGCTCCTCGGCGAGCAGCCGCTTGCCTCGGAGGTAGCGCGACACCGCGAAGGCGGCGAGGCCCAGCGCGACGAGCGTGCCCGCGAGCGCGAGCAGCGGCGTACGGACGGAGTCCCAGAAGAGCTTCCCGGACGCGCCGGCGAAGATGATCGCGACCATCAGGCCGACCGCGAACTGCGCGAAGCAGGTGGTGCTCCCACGCGTGGCGAGGCTCTCCTGGAGGCGATCCAGCTCCGCGCGCGGACCGGCGGAGGCGAGGTGGGACGAAGGGTGGGCGGCGGGATCGGCGACAGGCGGGTTCAAGCGGCCGCGAATCTAACGGATGGCCCCCTATCGGTCGAGGATGCGATCCAACGCCGACCGCACCGCGTCCACCGAAGCGCCCGCCTCCACCGGCGCGTTCGCGTGCCAAGCCTCCAACCCTTCGAGCGAGCGGGCGTGGTAGCCGCTCTTGAACTCGGCGAACTTCAGCCCATGCGCGGTGGAGACGACCGCCACGCGGCTCCCCTTCCGGATCGTTCCGTCGGCGACGAGCTTCTCCAGCGCCGCGAGCGCCACGCCGGTGTGCGGATCCGCGAAGGCGCCCTCGCGATCCGCACGCGCCGCCGCGTTCGCCAGCTCCTCTTCCGTCGCGTCCATCACCACGCCGTCGAAGCGCTGGAGGGTCCTCACCGCCCGACGAAAGGAGACCGGGTTGCCGATCTGGATCGCGGACGCCAGCGTGCTCTGCGCCTGCGTGGATTCGAGCGCGAGGTAGCCGGCCTTGAAGGCGCGGTAGAGCGGGTTCGCGCGCTCGGCCTGCGCCACCGCGATGCGCGGCAGCCGGTCGCCTTCGATGAGCCCGTGCGCGCGCAATTCCTCGAGGCCACGCCCGAGCGCAGTCACGTTGCCGAGGTTCCCGCCGGGGATGACGATCCAGTCCGGCGCCTCCCACCCGAGCTGCTGGCAGATCTCCATCCCGACCGTCTTCTGTCCCTCGAGCCGCAGCGCGTTCATGCTGTTCGCGAGGTAGAGGGATGCGTCCTCCGACAGCGCCTGAACCACGCGCATGCAGCCGTCGAAGTCGGTGTCCATCGAGAGCACGTGCGCGCCGTGCGAGAGCGGCTGCACGAGCTGCGCGAGGGTGATCTTTCCGCGCGGGAGGAGCACCACGCAGGGGATGTCCGCCGCCGCGCAGTAGGCCGCGAGCGCGGCGCTGGTGTCGCCGGTGGAGGCGCACATGACCGCGCGCAAGGGCACACCCTCGGCCCTCATCCGCGCCACGTGCGAGACGAGCACCGTCATCCCCAGGTCCTTGAAGCTCCCGGTGGCGGTGATGCCGCACTGCTTGAGGTGAAGCTCTGCCACGCCGATCTCGCGCGCGGTGCGTGGGAGAGACTGCAGCGGCGTGCGCCCTTCCCCGAGCGTGACGATGTGCCTGTCCGGAAGGTCCGGCATCACCCACGCCTTCTTGCTCCACACGCCGGAGGCATGCGGGCCGCGGACCGTGCCCCAGCGCTCGTCGAAGTGGCGGCGCCAGCCTTCACCGGTCATCGCGGTGCCACTGCTCATGTAGGCGGGATGCCTGACCTCGAGGAGTCCACCGCAGGTGCGGCAGCGGTACACGACCACATTCAGCGGGGCTTCGAAGCCGCAGCCTTCGGAGCAGACGAAGTGACTCTTCTCGGAGGGAAGCGTCATGCCGCGTCCGGGTCGGGGACGAAGACGCCGCAGGAAGTGCACGGAGCCCCCACGCGCGTGCGCACGCCGCACTTGTGGAGGACGACCGTGCCCTCGTCCGCGCGACGACGGGCGACGGGGCCGGAAGCGGCAGCGGACGCCGAAGCCGAAGTTGAAGGGTCGTTCATGTAGCGCACGAGCCGCATGCCGCAGCGATCGCACACGAGGCCCTGCGCCTGCACGTTCCTGCAGTAGCGACAGGTGATCGGCGCTCCGGGCGTGGGCATGGCCGTGCGCTCTGTCGGAGGGGCCGGCTCTTCGCGGTGCACTTCCAGCTCGCCGAGCCGCATCACCGGAACCGGAACCGAAGCCGCGCTTCGATCCGCGGCACGCTCCAGCTCCGGAATCGGCACCACCGGCAGATCCGGGCCGCCCTGCAGCGGCGTGTGCTCGAGGCCTTCCACCGGAGCGACCCGTACAGGCAGCCCAGCTGTGGTCTCGCCCTCATCGACCCGCGTCACTTCGAGGCCCGGCAGCCGCTCCACTGGCAGTTCGCGGGCAGTGCCGCGAGGAAAGCTCTTCCCGCACACGTCGCACTCGCTGCCGTGCAACTGCGCGTGCTCACACACCGGACAAACGATCATCGAGGCCGATCGTACCGCACCCCGCCAGCGCGGCACCTTCTCCGTTCACCGAGCATGCACGCTCGGCTTCACCCCGAGGCGGGTCCGCGCGCACCCGGCAGCGTCGCGCTCTTTCACAGGCGCCAGGCGTGGTCCGGCCCTTGCTCATCCGCGGCACATGCCGAACCCTCATCCCCTTCTCGCGATGGCGCGGCCGCGCTCGCAACCGCGGGGCTTCACCATTCTGTTGGCGCTCGGGCTGGTGGCGGTCTCCTCGTTGGCCGTCGCGGTGGGTCTCTCCGTGGTCGGCGGTGAGGCGAGCGCACAGGCGGCCTCGCGCCGGCAGCGGGAGGCGTTCTTCGCGGCCGAGGCGGGACTCGCGGAGGCGCGCGCGGTGCTTCGCGAGCTGCAGGACGTGAACGCGGTGACCTTCAACCCGGCCATCGAGCGGCTGGGCCAGGCGGTGAACGAGCCGGGGCTCGGCGCAGGTCCGGCCTCGGATCCCTGGTTCGACGTGCTCGGAGGATGGCAGGCGTACACGCTGCTCGACGGCGCGATGGACGCGAACGTCACCGCGGCCGGACGCGAGCTCGTCGCTCCGAACGGACAGCCGTTCCTCTCCTTCCCCGAGCAGCGCGCGGTGCGCTACCGCGTCTTCCTTCGCGACGACGCGGACGACGCAAACCCTGCGGAGGACGGCAACGGGCAGGTGTGGCTCGTCGCGGTGGGCGAGGTCACCTCCGCTCAGGGACAGGCCACGCGCGCGGTGGTGCAGGCGCTGATCGATCGCGGCCGGCCGACGAACCGCCGGACCATCGGCTGCGTGGGCGCGCACTGCGGCCCGGACATGTCGTCGAACAACTCGGCCGAGGTCCGCGGTCTGGCGGCCGGAACGACGGTGAGGTCGCTGTGAGAAAAGGTTCTCGCGTCTTCGGACTGCTCCTGCTGGGCGCATCCGCCCTCCCCCTCGGCGCGCAAGCGGACGAGGGCCGCGACGCCTTCACCCGTGCCTGCGCGCGCTGTCACGCAGCGACTGCGGTGCCGGAGGTCGCAGAGGCCTCGGCGAACACAGCGTCCTCGCCCGCTCGCCGGCCGTCCGTGGACGTTCGACCGGGGACTCCACCGGATCTCGGTCGCGTCGCTGCCTCGCGCAGCTTCGAGGCGCTGAGCCTGTGGGTCGCCGGACCACACCGGGTGAATCCGGACACCGGCTGTGACACGCGCATCCTCGAGGAGCACGAGCGGACCGCGCTGCTCGCCTATCTGCAGACCCTCGCGCGACCCGCCACCGCGTCTCGTGATGCGGAGCTGGAGAGGAACCTCTCGCGCTCGCTGAAGGCCCGAGGCGTTCGCACGGATGAGCTGCCTCGGCCGGACCCTCGTCAAACGCAGCCTGGAGCGAAGCGATGAACCGCGCAGGGTCGGTGGTGATGCTGTGCGCGCTCGTCCTCGGCGCCGCGAGCGCAGAGGCCCAGGTCGCGCAGCTCTGTCAGGACAGCCTCGCGCAGGATCGTCAAGGTCCCTTCACTTCCTCGATGCTCACCAACGCGTCGGCGATGAAGCTGACCTCGAACTCGAGGCTGCAGCTCGACACGAACCTCACCCCGCTGGACGCGGAGCGGATCTACTTCCCATTCACGCAGCACGTGACGATCAGCTACGTGTACGAGAGCGCCGGCGCCTCGCACGCGCTCGGCTACGTGTACCTGCGCGACCTGCGTGAGCGCGGCTACGTGGACGCCAACGGCAACCTCCGCGACACGAACACCAACGGCATCTACGACCTGCACGAGGACATCTTCAACCTCGCGCCGTCCACCTCCACCCGGGCGCGCCCCTACGTCGGCACCACGCGCCGCTGCTCGCGCACCTTCAACTCGGGCGGCTTCACCTACTCGGAGCCGGAGCTGGGCATGAACCGCAACTGCGCGGCGACCTTCCAGGCGTCGCGCAGCTACAACGGCCGCAACATCGACTTCATCGGCCAGTTCTCCGAGGACCCGGTGGACGGCAACGGCTTCAGCGACAACGGCCTGCACGCGCGCGTGCCGAACCTCCTCGAGCCCGCGCACCCGAACAACGGCAACGAGGGCCTCGGCCGGGTGGTGTTCCTCCTCGCCGACGACGACGGCGACACCAGCGTGCACCGCAGCCTCTCGCCGGTGAACGACGGCAACGCGTCCTCCAACGGCGTGCCGGACTACGACGTCAGCGCGTACGACGCGACCGGACTGCAGCGCGCGACGAACCCGGACACCGGCATCACCACCTTCGACCGCACGGTGAACCTCGGCACCATCGAGGGCGGTGAGGAGCTCGTCTTCTTCCTCGTCGTCTGGCACAGCGCGGACTTCCAGCCCTCGGGCGGGCAGATCTACCCGTGCCTGCGGAAGAACACGTCCGGCCAGTGCACGCTGCACCTGCGCTCCTCCACCAACGTGTACTTCTCCAAGTCCGCATGGAACCTCGACCAGGACATCCTCGGGACGAACCCGGTCGCGGAGCGCAACATCGGCTGCGGCTACGCGGCGGGCTGCAACCGCGACAACCCTTCCGGCTCCTCTTCGTCCTGCCCCGTGACGAGCGGGCCGGGCACGGGGACGCGGCTGTGCGGCTGGCTCGACAGCGCGACGCTCAGCCGGCTGAACACCGCGGCCTACAACAACCTCTCCATGCCGATGGAGCGCGCCCGCCTGCCGCGCCCGGCGAACGGCGCGATGCCGCACGTGATGGTGGGGGCGCCCTCCACCGATCCCTATCGCTGGATCCTCGGCTTCGAGGATCTGCCCGGCGGCGGCGACCGCGACTTCAACGACGTGGTGGTGATGATCAACAAGATCAACGGCGGCGGGATGCGCTCGGGCCTCATGTCCAGCGACCTGTCGCCGGAGATCGCGGACGACTTCTCCATCACCAAGGTCCGCTTCAAGCGCGCGGACGACAACACGCGGAAGTGCGCCACCGCGCCGTGCTTCACCGCCGCCGTCCCCGGCGCCTGCGCGCTCAATCCGCCGCCGACGATCGACTACCACGTGGCGGTGGACTGCCGGCTGAAGTCGGGCAACACCTGGACGGACAACCCGAACCCCTCCTGGGTGCGCGTGCCGTTCGCGTCTCCGGTGGATCCGAACAACCCGCAGACGGAGGTGGAGCTCGACTTCGTCGCGATGGGGATCCACGGCTCGCAGCTGTGCTGGCAGGTGACGATGACCTCGCCCAACGAGCGCTGCACGCCCACGGTCGATCGCGTCGAGGTCGGCTACCAGGCGGTGCGCGCCGGCGTCTTCACCCGCGCCGCGCCCTCCACGCTCGGCAACGCGATCGTGTACGGCGGCTACCAGACGCCCGGTCAGCGCTGGGGCAACGGCTGGCCGTCTGCCGCGGACTCCACGCCGCCCGCCGGACTGCGCGCCTACGACGACCGCCGAGACTGGTCCACGCGCGGGCAGCTCTACCTCAAGAGCCTCTACGATCCGGAAGCGCCCGACCGCACGAACGTGCAGACGCGCTGGTCGGCGGGCCGCGTGCTCGCGCTGCAGATGGAGAGCGCCGCGGATCCGATGACGCGACGGCTCTACACGATGGCGGCGGACGGCACGCGCGTGGAGGTGAAGGACCTCCTCGGCGACGACGCTTCGACCTCACCGCTCTTCCCCGACAGCCTCTGCGACGTGGCGCAGGTCGCCGGGCGCGATCCGTTCGACCTCAACCGCGACGGTGCCTGCCGCACGATCACGCATCCGAACAAGCGCACCGGCGACACGCACACGGACCGTCACTTCTTCCGCGAGTGGCTCTACGGCTGGGAGGACATGCACGACCCGCCGCCCGCGCGACCGGCCGGATCGAACACGCGCAGGCGCTGGCCGCTCGGTGGCATCCAGCACTCCACGGTGAACCTGCTGCTGCCGCCGTACATGGATCCCTTCGCGCTCACCCTCCCCTCCGCCGAGCGCGATCGCTACCGCCGCAACTTCGTCGAGCCGCTGCAGTCGCGCGCCTCCTTCGCCTTCGTGGGCACGATGGACGGCTTCCTTCACGCCTTCGATGCGGGCGCCTTCCGCGCACCCAGCGGCCAACGTCCCGAGGACGACTGCGGTCACGGCGCGCTGCGCGGTTTCTTCGCGAAGAGCGGTCAGTGCGGCACGGCGCAATCGCCCGGACAGCGCCGCTACGGCACGGGGCAGGAAGCGTTCGCGTTCCTTCCGCGCGGCCTGCTCTCGCAATACGTCAACGCGTACCCGCAGTACTTCGGCTCCACGAGCCTTCCGCGCCCGTCGATGAACGCGTCGGCGACGGTGGCGAACGTGGACTTCGGGATCATCGGCCAGCCTGCCTGGACGCGAGAGACCGGCGCGCCCACGAGGACGCAGGGTGCGAAGACGGTGCTCGTCTCCTCCACCGGCGCGAGCAGCCCCGTCCTCTTCGCGCTCGACGTCACGAACCCGGATCGTCCCGAGTGGCCCTTCCCGCTCTGGGAGTACTCGCTGCAGAACACCGCGCTGCTCTCCGCCTTCAACACCGCGCCGCTGCTGCCCGATCACCGAGGCGGCCGTCACGCGCCTTCGGTGGGACGCATGAAGTGGGGAGGCGACACCGCGTGGATGGCCGCCTTCGCCACCGACTACTCGCCCGCCACCGGTCGCGCGGGCGCGGTGTACCTGATGGACCTCAAGACGGGCGCGCCGAAGCAGCAGGGCAACGCGGCCTTCGCAGGCGTCGTCACCCTCGAGCGCGGCTTCGGCGTGGCGGGTCCTCCCGCGCTGGTGGACGTCGATCTCGACGGCACCTACGACCTCGCCTACGTGCCCTCCACCTCCGGGAAGGTGTGGCGGCTGAACCTCTCGCAGCTCGATCCCTCGAGGCCCGCGGGCAGCGTGGTGAGCAAGTGCGCGGTGGCGGATGCGCCGGTGGATCTCGCGCTGCGCGGCGTCCCGCAGCCGGCCTTCCAGCAGCTGCACTCCAACGTGGCGGTGAAGGTCGAGCGCGGTCCTGACGGTCCTTCCGTACGGCTCTACTTCGGCACCGGCGACAACCCCGACGACGCGACCGATGGTCCGGCGCAGCGCTCGAGCTACCGGTGGCATCTCATGGCCTACGAGGACCGCAGCCCGCTCTCGCAGAGCTGCACGCCGGCGCAGGTCCTCTATACGCGCGCGCTCGCACCGGGCCACGCGGTGTGGGGCGGCGTGATGCTCAGCGACTCGGAGGTGCTCCTCACCACGGCGGTGGGCGCGGCCGCGGATGCGTGCAACCTCAGTCAGACCGAGAGCGGCGTGCTGGTGGTGACGAAGCAGCAGCCCACCGTGGGCAACCTCCCCGCGCCCGGAACGAGCGATCAGCGCGTCATCGGCGGACACGGCATCAGCCCGCCGGTGGTCCACGACGATCACGTGTTCGTGCTCGGCGCCGACGGCACACCGCGCATGGTGGGCGAGGACAACTGGAACAACGACACCGCGCTCGGCGGCAACGAGGGCACGCGGGTGCTCATCTGGAAGAGCCGTCAGGACGGGAGGTTGCCGCGATGAAGAGATCCGCTCAGCGGGGCGTGAGCTTCCTCGAGGTGCTCGCGACGATGGCGGTGCTGGTGACCGGGATGACCGGCGCCGCGCTGGTGGTGGGACAGACGTCGAAGCAGAACCGGCGTGCGCTCTCCGAGCAGCAGGCCCTCCTGATCGCGGACGTGGAGCTCGAGCGCATCCGCTCCGTCGGTTGCGACCGCGAGCAGGACGACTGCCTGAACCTGCACCCGCTCGATGGCACGGGCTACAGCGTGTGGCAGACCGCCGCGGGCGAAACCCTGCGTCAGCAACCGGCAATCGCCGCGCGCCGCTACGACGTGCGCGTGGACGTGGATCCCCCGTTCGAAGGGACGGAGACCGGATCCCCCGCGCTGGGCCGCGAGGTGCGTGGCGTGGCGCTCTTCAACGACCGCCTCGTCAACGTGCGCGTCGTCGTGAGCTGGACCGAGCCGGGCGAACCGCGCAGTCACTCGGTGGTGCTGCAGACGAGGTTGACGCCATGACGCAGCACGCACGCAGCAACGCCGCGAAGGGGTTCTCGCTGCTGGAGCTCCTCCTCGCTTCCGCACTCGCGCTGGTGGTGTTGGCGGGTGGTGTCGGCGTGGCCACGGGCCTGCAGCGTCGCTCGCAACTGGAGCAGGAGGTCATGTCCGCGCAGGTCGCGGGGCGCGCGCTGAAGGAGGTGCTCGCCTCGGAGCTCGCGGGGGCCGGCGCGGGGATGAAGAACGCGCAGCTGACGTTCAGCGGCCTGCTCGATCAGCGACTCGCGCTCAACGTGCTCCACGAGCCGAACCTCGCCAGCGCCGCCGGTTCGTTGTTCCCCGCGGACTCGAGCTTTGCGCTGCCTCCTGCGCCCTACCTCGCCTCGGATGCGCTGCAGCTGTGGTGGTCGGACCTCGACACGTTGCTCCAGCTGACCGGCTGCTTCGGCGAGTCGGTGATCCAGCCCGGAGGCGTGGGGGCCTGCACGCGCACGCCGGTGAACCCGTCGTGGAGCGGCGTGCCGGTGATGCTCGTGAACCCGGACCTGGGCGCAGGCTGCAGCGTCACCGCGCACGCGATCAACGCGTGGGGCTTCACCTTCCAGCCCGGCATGGGCAACGCCGGCGCGACCTCCGGGCTCTGCACGACCCTGACCGATGCGGCGTGGACCCGCGCGGGATGGAGGGCGATGCGCGTCGTCGGCTCTGCCTGGCGCGTGAACTGGGCGAGCGGAGAGCCGGTGCTCGAGTACGACCGTCCCGAGACGCCGCCTGGAGACTGGACCGCGGTGAGCCGCGCGGTGGAGCGCATGAAGGTGCGGCAGGCGGTGGTGGATCCCTCGACCGGTGTACGCCGCTGGTTCCCCGATCCGGAGACGGGCCGCACGCGCGCGCTCTCGCAGTGCACGCTGCTGCAGATGGGCGCTGGCGGTGAGTGCGCGGTGCCATGGCTCGTCACCTTGCCCACGACCGACGATGCGCTGCGGGCGGAGCTCGGGCGGCAGGTGCAGGAGCTCGAGGTCACGCTCACCCTGCGCACGCGCCACTCTGCTTCGGAGCTGCGCGTCGAAGGCGCTCCGCCCGACGCGGACGAAGGCTTCCCGCAGGACGGCTTCAAGCGCCGCACCTTCACCTTCCGGGTCACGCCCAGGAACTTCCTCGCGCCATGAGCTCCTCGACCGGTGAATGCAGAAGAGCGCGCGGCCTCACGCTGATCGAGCTGATGGCGACGGTCGCGGTGATCGGCGTCGTGTCGGGGCTCGCAGGTGTGGGCGTGCAGGAGGTGCTCGCGCGAAGGCGCGAGGCCGGATCCGTCCGCTCATTGTGGGCAGCGTCGCTCGAGGCACGGCAGCGCGCGGTGGCGCACGGCCAGACGACGCGGCTGGTGGTCGAATCCGTCACCCGTCGCGGCCGCTCCGTGCAGGTCGTTCGCTGGGAACGTCCTCCCTGTTCGGCCGGCTGGGGCGGCGCGTGTCCTGCGCCCTCGTGTGAGACCGCCACCTGTCGCACCGGATGTGCCTGCAACGAGACCGGACCCGAGATCGAGCTTCCGGCGGGGATCGACGCGACGGAGCTGCACGGGCTCTGCTTCCGCGGCGGCACCGGCATCGCCTTCCGCGCATCCGGAATCACCTGCGCCGCACCGCCGTCTGCAGCTGAAGAGTGGATCTCGAACGTGCGCGTGCCCTATCAGCCCGAACCCTTCCGGCTCGTGTTCGACGGCCTCACCGGCGTGGGCGAGCTGGTGGATTGCGCGAGCTCGAGGCGCTCCGCGGACCTCTGCCCGAGCGGCAGTGGGAGTCCCTAGGACAAGCCGTCCATGGACCCATGCGAGGTCATGGGCACGAAGCGCACGGCCAGCAGCCTCTCCACGATGGGCTCGCGCGGAAGGCCGCCGAAGCCCGGCTGAAGCTGCACGCGCACGACCTCCTGGAAGCCCTCCACCGGTCCGACCGGCGCGACGATGCGGCCGTTGTCGGTGAGCTGTGAGAGGAGCGGCTCGGGCAGGCGCTCCGGCGCCGCGGTGAGGAGGATGGCGTCGAACGGCGCAGCGTCGGGCCAGCCCTGATTCCCGTCGCCGTGACGCAGGTGCAAGTTCGTCAGTCCCAGCTCGTCGATCAGCACCGACCGCGCTCGACGTGCCAGCGGTTCGACGATCTCGATCGAGTACACCTCCCGGCATAGCGCCGCGAGCACCGCCGCCTGGTAGCCGGAGCCGGTTCCGATCTCGAGCACGCGCTCGTCGCCGCGCAGCTGCAACGCCTCGGTCATGAACGCGACCACGTACGGCTGGCTGATCGTCTGCGAGAACCCGATGGGCAGCGCAGTGTCCACGTTGGCTTCTCGCGTTAGCTCCTCCGGAACGAAGAGGCGGCGGTCGAGCCGCGCCATCGCCGCGAGCACGCGCTCGTCACGGATGCCGCGATCGCGCAGCGCCTCCATCAGCTGCTCGACTTCCCAGTCCATGTTTCCAATGTAGGCGTCGCGCGCGCTCGTCGCAGAGGACGCGAGGGTCAGGCAGAGGATCAGCCGCTAGGCACCTGGCAGCAGCGCGGGAGCGACGAAGAAGAGGAGCCCTCGGTTCATCAGCGGCAGCCACGCGCTGTAGTGGTCCTCGCCGGGGAATTCGACGAACAGGACCTCCAGCCCGTGTTCGTCACCACGAACCGACAGCGCCTCGGCAACCTCACGCGCGTTGTCCACCATGCGCCGCTCGACGACCGCGCCGCCGCGCTCACCGGCAGACTTCCGAGGCGTCTGCTCCAGCGACCCCACCGCGATCAGCACCCGCGGCTTCATCTTCAGATCAGGGAAACGCGCCCGGAACGGCTCGAGCCCATTGAGCACGTGGCGCCCGTTCCACCAGATCGAAGGACTGCCGGCGACGAAGGTGTGGAACGCGTCGGGCCGCGTGAACAGCGCGTGCAGCACGAGCAGCCCTCCGTACGAGTGGCCCATCAACGCGGTGCGGGTCCGATCGATCGGCAGCCGTTCGGCGAGCGTCGGCTCCAGCTCCCTCTTCACGAAGTCGAGAAACCGGTCCGCCCCGCCCTGCTTCTTCGAGTAGCGATCGCCCGTGTCCGCGAGCTCTCTCGCCGGCGGCGTGTAGTCCTCTCCGCGAGCCTGGTTCACCGCGTCCCCATCTCCGGGATAGGTGAGTCCGACGATGATCGGCGCATCCGCCGCCACGCCGAGCCCGCGCGAGAGCCTCGGCAACGTCCGCGCGAGCCGGTCGAGCGACGCGAAGTGAGAGCCGCCATCGAGCAGGAAGAGCACCGGCCGCCCCGCGACGGGCGCAGGTCCCTCCGGAACGGACACGTACATCCGGTGGGTGCGACCCGTGTGCAGCGAGTCGAGATCGAACTCGAACGTGTCCGGCAGGGTCACCGGCCGCAGCTCAGGCTCGGGCTGCGGTCTCGTCGCGCCGCCGCCGGTCGCGCACGCGCTGACGAACACACCGATCGCAACGATGAGAAAGAGCCGCATCACGCTGCCCTCGCCCCGGACACGGCCCCGTGCACCGTCTCCGCGCCATCACCCACTCCCGCACCCTTCAGCGACCACACGCTGTCTTCGGGACCTGTGTGCGCGCGCCTCGCGGTGACCCGGGCCATCCACGCGAAGCTGAACGCACCGGCCAGCGCGGTGAGGTCGACGCCCAGCGCATCGGTCGAAGCCCACATCCCGACAAACGGCACCAGCCACGCGACCAGAGAGGTCAGCGGGATCGCGAGCGTGACGATCGCCGCGAACCAGAGCAGCTCGATTGCGGCGCGCGCGGGGCCGCGCCACGAGGCCCACGCGATCGCGGCAAAGAGCACCGCGTAGTAGGCCCACTGGTGGAACGGGCGCAGGTCGGGCACGTGTCCGTGCAACCACTTCGCGAGCACGAGCGTGAAGCTCACGCCCGCCACGCACCCGAGACACACGCCGACGGTGACCGCCGCCACCCACCGCACGTCGCGACGCTGCAGCGGCCTCTCGCCCTCCGCCCTCGCCTTCTTCCGCCGCGTCTCCACCCAGAGGAGGTTGCCGCTGTAGAAGAGCCACGCGCCGCTCATCGCGAGGAGGAAGTACACCCACTTGATCGGCGTGCCTCCGTAGGTCGCCATGTGCAGCGCGAAGAAGCTCCCCACCACCGTGGCCGGCGCGCTCATCTTGCCGGGCAGGAAGTCCGCGCTCTTCACCTCTCCGTTGTAGGGATCGAGCGCCACGAACCCGCCCCTCGCACGCGGTGAGTACGCGGTCGGGTCCTCGCCCCACACCCGCACCAGCGCGCGCGGAGAGGTCACCTGCCGGTACTGCAGCGACGAAGGCTCGAACGTGGGCGAGACCTCCTTCGCGCGCGCGACGAGCTCCGCGGGCGGCAACATGGCGGACGGATCCGGAGGCTTCACCTCACCGCGCGGCCCACCGAAAGAAGAGCGCAGCGTGCCGCCGTGGATGAGCCCGTCCTGCACGAAGTAGATCCCGTCGTGCAGCCCGAAGCCGGCGGCAGTGAGCGCGATCATCAGGTGGAACGGCAGGCTCGCGATCCCGACGACGTTGTGCACGTCCATCCACAGCCGCTTGAGTCCCTTGCCCAGTCGCAGCGCGAAGAAGTCCTTCACCAGCGAGGGCAGCACGAAAACCAGGCCCGAGATGAGCGCCAGTGCGTAGAGGATCGAGATCACCCCGGTGAGGACGCGGCCCACCTCGGTGTCGAACGGCAGGCCCACCACGCGGTGCAGCACGTCGATGAACTCGCCGACCTTGCTGGGCTTCGCCTCTGCCACCTCTGAGCTGCCGTCCGCGCCGAGCGTCGCGTAGAAGTGGCGCGCCGTGAGCTCGTCGTGCTCGTCGTCACCGCCCTCGCCCGCGGCCTCCCACGTCATCGGCGAAGGGCCATGCACCGGAGAGTCGGCGAGGTAGAGCGTGAACTCCTTCCCCACCTCGGGGTGCTCGGCGAGCGTCGTCCTGACCAGCGCGTGCATCTGCTCGGCGGAGAGCTTCGCGGGCGCGGTGCGTTCGGAGGGCGGCGTGGCCCAGCGGTTCAGCGCGTCCTTGAAGACCGCAAAGCCTCCCGCATAGAAGCAGATGAACAGCCCGAGCCCCGCGACGAGTCCGGCCCAGGTGTGGACGACCTTGTAGAGACGAATGATCGCAGAGCGCATGGGCGTCGTTCACAGCATTCGGAGGAAGAGGAACGCGCCCCAGACGAGCGCGGTCGCGCCGCCCAGCCAGAGCCAGGCGCGCAGTCCGGAGCGGAAGAGGAAGCAGCCGCCGAGTACCGTCATCCACACCGGCATCACCGACCACATGGCGAGCTGGTTGCGGAGGCTCGAGGGCACGCCCGCCGCGGTGAGCGCGAGCACCAGCAGGCCGCTCGCACCGACCGACAGCGCCATGCCCAGCGCCACGCCGGCGAAGGTCTTGGAGATCCAGTCGGGCCGGATCGATTGAGGCGTATGGGTCGCCGTGCTCATGATCCGTGCGCCTCCTTTCGACGACCGCGCAGAGCCCCCGCAGCGAGCAGCGCCGCATACGGCAACAGCGTCAGCAGGAGCGTCACCCACGCCCCCCACACGAAGACCGCGACCACCGGCCGCAGCGCCGCACAGAGCAGCGGCAACGCGGCCGCGACGAGCAGCGCACCCACCCCGCGTGACGGCCGTGCGGTGAGCGGCCTCTTCAGCAGGAGCTGATGCCGCGACGAGAGATAGAGGCTGGCGCAGCCCGCGGCGGACAGCGCCAGCGCAAGGGAGACGAAGAGGGCCATGAGTGCCTAACGGATCTTCAGCAGCCCGCGGACCTGGCCTTCGACGACCGTCTTCGCATCGCCCAGTCCGGTCTCGGGGCTCACGATGCGGAAGCGCGTCTGCGCGTTGCCGTTGATGAACTCCGGCATCACCAGCAGCGCGTCGCCAGGGCTCTGCGGAATGGTGCGGCCGTTCATGGGCACGAGGTCGTCGCGCATCACCGGCGAAGCCGCGGGCGCATCTCCGAGCGTGACCTCCCACAGGCTCCACCACGCACCCGTCGCGGCGTGCGAACCGTGGAACGGCTTGCCCGCGCCCACCGCGGCATCCATCGCGTTCTGCGCGGCGGCCTTGTTCATCACGCGGAGGTAGGCCTTCCCCGCGGCGCCCGGCAGGAGCATCCCCGCCACGTCACGGTCGGTCTGCGGCGAGACGAACGCGTCGAGCGTGGTGAACCAGCCATCGAACGCGCCCGCCTCGATGTCGTAGCGGATCATGCAGGGCGCCGCGGTGGTCTGGGGCGAGACGAAGTGCGCGCCGCTGCCGAGCGACTCGGTGGCGAAGTAGATCTTCCCGTCGTGCACCACGCCGTCGCGCGCCCAGCCGCAGCGGTCGTCGGTCACCACGCGGACCTCGTCGGTCTCGGTGTTCACGATCACCAGCGCCGTCTTCGCCGGAACCGTCTTCACGTCCGCCGCGTGCCAGCCGCCGGCAACGATCACGCTCTTGCCCACCGGGGTCGCGGTGCTCTGCGAGTAGCGGAAGGTGAAGTCGCCGTTCTTCAGCTGCGCGGTCAGGTCCTTCGACCCGGTGATCGCCACCTCCTTCGGGTTCCAGATGACCAGCCGGTAGTTCACGTGATCGAAGTAGTAGGCCTTCGTCTCGCTGACGAAGTGGTGCTGCGACTGGTAGCCGCCCGTCGCGGCCACGCCCTGCCCGAGGAACGAGAGCGCATCCCCCGCGGCGATCGTCCCGTCGCTCTCCAGCGTGTACGGCGTCATCGTCGGCTGCTTCGAGGAGCTGATGAAGAACCGGCGCGCGCCCGGCATCCCCGCGACGATGTACGAGTCCGCGGGCAGCTCGATCGCGTCGGTCAGCCCGACGGTCTGCTCCTTCACGAGGTCGTCCACCGTGAGCAGGTACGACTGCGTCTCGCCCGCGGTGAGCGCCACCTGGGTGATGACTGCGTAGAGCGGATCCGCCACGCCTCCGTCGGTGACGGCCCCGCCACCTCCATCCGGATCATCGGGCGTCTCGGGGCCGGAGCAGGCACCGGCAAGTGCGGCGAGTGCAGCAAGGGACAGCAGAGCGAGCTTCACTTTCATGGCGTTCTCCAGGGAGCAGCAACGGGACTGCGGTTTCAGAGTTCGACGGTGACCCGCGCGAAGAGGGCGCGGCCCGGCTTCTGGACGCCGACGACGTCGTAGGCGTCTGCATCGGTGACGTTGTTGAGGTTGAGGGAGGCGGACCAGCCCCACGCCTCGGTACGGGCGCGCCAGGTCAGCGCGGTGGAGTGCAGGAGCTGCGAGAGCACCTGCGCCTTGGAGCTCTGGCGGCCGGCGCTCTCCCACGAGCGGTAGAAGGCCTCCACGTAGCGCGTGGTCCACTCGAGCACGAGCGCGTCGCCCGCACTGGCCACGCCCTTCCACTGCAGGCGCGCGGTCGCCGACGACTGCAGCCACGGCATGTTCGGCATCCGGTCGCCGTGGAAGCGCGCGAACTGTCCCTCCTCCGCCAGGTTGCGGAAGTCGAGCCAGGTGACGGTGCCGCCGAGGCCCACCCACTCGCCCGGCGACGTCCAATCGAGGCCCGCGTGCGCCATCCGCGAGCGCGCGCGATCCACGTTGGCGTAGGCCTGCGTCGCGTCCGCGGGAAAGAGCTGGATGAGGTTCCGCACCTCGCGCACGCCGACCATCGCGGTCGCACCGAACACGCCCGCGCGCGTCGTCACCGGCAGCAGCTCCACGCCGGCATTGCCGTTGTGGCTCGTCTCCGGAACGAGCGCGCGGTTCTCCAGCAAAAGCCCGCCGTCACCGAAGAGCTCGTCCACGCGCGGCATCCGCGTGGTGCGCTCGTAGGACGCCTTGAGCAGGAGCCTGCGCGTCACGCTCAATCGCACCGTGTCGCCGAACCCGCCGGCCCAGCGCGTGTCCGCGGCGCCCCCGTCTCCCACCGAACCCGTGCCCGACGCGAAGCGCTGGAAGTAGCCCTTGGCGAAGACCGTGTTCTCGAGCCTGTCGCCCCACAGGCGCTGCCGGTGCGAGAGCCCGCCGAAGAGCGAGGTCAAAGACAGCGGCACGCGCAGCGGATCCTCCTGCTCGAGCCGCGTGAGGTACGCGTTCTCACCCCGCCGCGTGTTGTGGTCCGCGCCGAGCGAGAGCTCGAGGTCCTCCGCGTCGAACACCGTGCCCAGCAGCCGCACGCGCCCGAAGCCGGTCTGCCGAAGCTGCGTGTTCTCCAGCGGGAAGGCGCCGATCTCACCACCGCGGGCCTGCTGCGCGCGGCACTCGCCGTACCAGTCGTAGAGACAGTCGGAGACGTCGAGCAGCTCGCCCCGGCGCCGGTTGTAGCCCGCGAGCGCGAGCACCTTCAGCCGCTCGTGCGCGGTGGTCTCCCAGCGCAGCCCGAGCCCGCGGCTGTCCTGCGCGCTGGTCACCCCGCCGTAGGGCCGGATCATGAAGCTGTCGTGCGGGACCTCCTTGTCGTAGCGGCCGAGGTACGCCTGCAGCACCAGCCGGTCGATCCCCGGCAACGACTCGAGCCCCACCTCCAGGCTTCCACCCGAAGCGCGATACGCGTCGTGGTTGCGCGCGACCTGCGCCTGCGACACGCGACCGGTGACCGGATCGTCCACCGGAACGGTGACGAGGTAGTCGTTCTCCGCGCGGTCGTGAAAGCCGGTGGCGCGAACGAAGAGCCGCTCGTGCGCGCGCCACGTCACCCGCGCGGTTCCTCGCAGCGTGTCGAAGGAGCCGCCCTGCAGCGAGACGGAGGTGCCCGTCTCCGCCGGCGCCAGATCCGAACGCAGGTGAATCGCCCCGCCCAGCGCGTCGGTCGCGAGCCGCACCGGCACCACGCCGTTGAAGACCTCCAGCTGCTGCACGAGCGAGACCGGCACGCTCCCCAGCCCGAAGACGTAGGGCGAGTACTCGATGGGAACGCCGTCGAGCAGCACGCGCACCTGATCGCCGGAGAGCCCGCCCAGGGAGAGCTGCGTGCGGCTGCCCATCCCGCCGGTGCGCTGCACCTGCACCGCGGAGCTGCGCGTGAGCACCTCGCCCAGATCCTCGGCGCGCTCCTGTGCGCGTTCGAGCCGCACCACGTTCACCGCCTCGGACCCGCGCACCAGGGCCCGTGCCGTCGAGCCGGAACCGCGCACGGTGGTGGTGAAACGGTCCGCCTCCGCCTCCGCCGGCGTGGGCGCGGGCTCGGCTTCGGGCTGCGGCGAAGAGGAAGCCGCCTCCTCCACGAGAACAGCCGGCCGCGGCGCGACGAAGTGGAGGACGAACTCGAAGACGCAGGCCACGGCCTTCCCGTCGAGCGTCGCGGGACTGAAGCGCGCCTCCATCAGCCCCTTCACCGCCGCCTCGTCGAGCCCGTATCCGAGCCCCTCGGTCACCTCGGCCAGCGTGACGCGCCCCTCTTCGTCGAGCGTCACCCGCAGCTTCACCGCGCCCTCGATCCCCGCCGCGGCCGCCTCCGCCGTGTAGGGCGCAACCGGCTGCGCGAGGAGCACCGGCGCCGTCAGCACCCCGCTGCCCTTCTCCGCCTGCGCGGCGGCGGCACCGAACGAGAGGAGGCACAGCAGCGCCACCGCCCTCGCGGAAGCGGTCGTGCACCGGTGGCTCGTTCGCAGGGCTCTCATCGTCATCGCCGCCTGACTTCTATTTTGATTATCGTTCTCAACTTCGACCCAGAGCGCGGACTACAACGAACGCACCACGCATGTCAAACGGGTTCGGCAACCGCGCTGCGGCGGCCATCGAAACCCCAGCAATGACGGGACTTTGCGCGCCCTGAACGCGCAGCGGAGAGGCGGCCTACCCCACCCGGGCCAGCGCCAGCCGGCCCTCCCAGCGCTCCTCGAGGGCTCGCACCAGGGGACCGTTGACGTCGCGCTCGAGCTTCGGGTCGGCCTCGACGATGGCGCGCGCCTCCTCCTGCGCGGTCGCCAGCAGGTCCGAATCCCGCGCGAGGTTCGCCACCGCGAGCTCCGGCACCCCGCTCTGCCGCGTGCCGAGGAACTCTCCCGGACCGCGGATCTCGAGGTCGTGCTCGGCGATGACGAACCCGTTGGTGCTCTTCTCCATCACCGCCAGCCGTTCGGAGCTCTCCGCGGACCGCGCGAAGCCGGCGACGAGGAAGCAGTAGCTCTGCGCCGCGCCACGTCCCACGCGTCCGCGCAGCTGGTGGAGCTGCGAGAGCCCGAAGCGCTCCGCGGCCTCGATCACCATCACCGACGCATTCGGCACGTCCACGCCGACCTCGACGACGGTGGTGCACACGAGCAGGTGGATCTCTCCGGCGCGGAAGGAGCCCATCACCGCCTCCTTCTCCTCCTGCTTCATGCGCCCGTGCAGCAGGCCGACGGAGTAGCCCTCGAAGATCGCGGAGAGCTGTTCGGCGCCCTTCGTCGCGTCGGCGAGGTCGATCTTCTCCGACTCCTCCACCAGCGGGTACACCACGTACGCCTGGTGGCCCTTCTCCAGCTCCTTGCGGATGGCCTCGTACACGCGGCCGCGCGCCCGATCGCTGAAGACCTTCGTGCTGATCGGCGTGCGGCCCGGCGGCAGCTCGTCGATGAAGGAGACCTCCAGATCTCCGTACAGCGTCATCGCCAGCGTGCGAGGGATGGGCGTGGCGGTCATCACCAGCACGTCCGGCCTCCTGCCCTTGCTCATCAGCGCGTGCCGCTGAATGACACCGAAGCGGTGCTGCTCGTCGATGATCACCAGCCCCAGCTTCTCGAACTCCACGCTCTCCTGGATGAGCGCGTGCGTGCCCACCGCGCAGCGGATCTCGCCCGACGCGACGGCCTCGCGGATCTCCCGCTTCACCTTCGCGCTTCCGCCCGCGGACACGAGCCCCACCCTCACGCCCATCGGCTCGAGCCACCGCGCGAAGTTCCGCGAGAGCTGCTCGGCGAGGATCTCCGTCGGCGCCATCACCGCGACCTGGTAGCCGTCCCTCAGCGCCAGCGCCGCGGTCACCAGCGCCACGGCGGTCTTGCCGCTGCCCACGTCGCCCTGCACCAGCCGGTTCATCGGCTCGGGCTTCGCCATGTCGCGCGCGATCTGGTTCACCACCCGCGTCTGCGCGTCGGTGAGCTTGAACGGGAGCAGGCCCTGTGCCTTCGCCAGCTCCTCCTTGCCCGCGTTGAAGGAGATGCCCGGCATCACCTTCACGCCCTGCCGCTTCAGCGCCATGCCGAGTTGCAGGAAGAACAGCTCGTCGAACGCGAGCCTGCGGTGCGCGGGGCTCATGTGCTTGTCGAGCAGCTCGAGCCCGTCCGCGCCTTCGACCCCATCCGGGAAGTGGATGTGCTTCAGCGCATCGGCGAGGCCCCACAGCCCGAGCCTCTCGCGCAGCGATGCCGGCAGCGGCTCGTCGAGGTAGTGCGCGTAGCTCTGCGCGATCTTGAAGGCGAGCTCGCGGAAGGCGCGCTGCTCGTGGCGCTCGAAGCCCGGGTAGATGGGGACGATCCGGTTGAAGTGGATCGCCGAGCCTTCCATGTCGTCGGCGGGCTCGATCTCCGGGTGCACGATCTCGCGGCCGTTCGGCGTCGCGCGCAGCTCGCCGGAGACCACGAGCCTCTTGCCCACCGGAAAGCGCGCTTTCAGCCAGGGACCGGACTGGAAGAACGTCGCGGACAGGCTCCCCGTCTCGTCCGCGATCACCGCGCGGAACATCTTCCGCTTGCCGCCGCGCACGAACGCATCGCCCGCCTGGCGCACGGTGCCCACCGTCACGCCGCGCTCACCGGGCACCAGCTCGATGATCTTCCGCATCCGCCGGCGGTCCTCGTACACGCGCGGCAGGAGGAAGAGGATGTCGCCGACCTTGCGCAGGCCCTTGCGGTTCAGCGTGCCCAGCAGCTTCGGGTTCATCCGCCAGCCCACGCTGCGCAGCGGCGTGGCCAGCGGTCCGGACTTCGGCGCGATGGAGAGCAGCCTCGCCTCGGCGCGGATGTCCGGCTTCGGCAGCGGGCGCTTCTCCTTCTTCCCCGTCCGCTTCGCCGCCGGAGCCTCAGAGCCGTCCTCCGCCCCGCCCTCCGCCGCGACCTTCGCAGCACGAGCCTTCGCCTTCGACTTCCCAGCTGCTGAAGCAGGAGCAGCAGGCGGCACCACTTCCGAACGCCACGAGCCACGCGTCGGCGTCGAAGGCACTGGCGCAGGGATCAGCGGCGCTGGAACCTTGAGCTCGGCAGCGTGCGGCGGCACCTCCACCTCTCGCTTCGCCTCGGCCTGGGCGCGCGCGGAGAGCTCGAGCAGCGATCCCTGCCGCACATCCTCACCCGGCGCGCGGGCCTCCATCGGCGGCTGCGCAACGGGCGCGCCCTCCTCACTCCCCGCGGCGACGAGCTCCGGCGGCAGCACCACGCCTGCCTGTCCCACCGCGCGGATGACGCGACGCAGCGCGGCCTTGCGACGCTCGAGCTGCGGGCTGTCCACCTCCTCCAGCTCCGCGCGGATGCGCCCCTCCCACTCGCCGGTGACCTTCTTCGCGCGCGCGATGTCCAGCGCCCCGGCGAGAAGCCCCCGCAGGTTCTTCACGTTGGGGAGGAGGGCGAAGTTGCGTTGGCTCGCGTAGCGGAGCGGGCCCACGAGGGCCTGGAGAGGGTGCACGCCCGGGACATTTGTTCATAGATTCCGCGGGTGTCCAAGGCCTTCACCCGTGAAGACGGGCCCGACGAACCGCCGCTGCTGCGCACCGCGCCCACGCTCGCGCCGGGCGAGATCCGCTACGTGACGCCCGAGGGCCACGCCGCCCTTCGCGAAGAGGCAGACCGTCTGCGCGCCTCCCTCACCGCCGGCTCTCCCGAAACCGCCGCACGCCTCTCGGTGCTCGACGCCACGCTCGCGCAGCTGACGGTGCTCGGGCCGGAGAGCGCGCCGGAGGGTCGCGTCGCCTTCGGCAGCTGGGTGGAGGTGGAGGACGAGGACGGCGTGCAGAGCCTGTGGCGCATCGTCGGTCCGGACGAGGCCTCTCCGCGCCAGGGCTTCGTGTCGGTGAACGCGCCGGTGGGAAGTGCGCTGGTCGGACGAGAGCCCGGCGAGTCGGTGGAGGTCACCCTGCCCGGCCCGCGCGTCGTGGAGCTGACGGTGCTCGCCGTCCACCGGACGAAGCCGTGACCGCCACCGCACGTTGACGCTTGCCGGTGCGACCTGCGGACACCACCTCTCCCGCATGGCGCGTGGCGGCGGCGTGAAGGCGGATCACCTCGGCACCTGGTCTTTGAGCATCGCGCTGGCGAGCGTGGCCCTCTGGGCGCACTGGCTCGTCTACACGCGGGAGCTGCGCTGGCTGTTGCCGAACGCGATCCTCACCAGCGAGCGCTTCCTCTTCGCCGGCCTCGGCCTGGCCCTGCTCGTCGGTTCATTGGTCACCGCGTACCAGGCGAAGCTGCTCGTACGCGGTGACGACGCGGCGGAAGACCGTCCCCACCACGCGCGCTGAAAGGCGTCTCAGCTCGCCGGCGCGGGCTCGTCCGGCTCCTCCTCGAAGCGCACCTCGAGGATCTCGTACTCCTTCGGCCCCTTCGGGCTCTGGATCGTCGCCACGTCACCGGTGCTCTTGCCCACCAGCCCGCGCGCCAGCGGCGAGGTGATCGCGATGCGGCCCTTCTTCAGATCCGCCTCGAGCTCGCCGACGATCCGGTAGGTCTTCTCCTCTTCGGTGTCCACGTCGAGCAGCACCACTGTGGCGCCAAAGACGACGCGATCGCCGGAGAGCTTGGAGACGTCCACCACCTCCGCCCGCGCGATCCAGTCGTTGAGGTTCATGATCCGACCCTCGATGTGCGACTGCTTCTCCTTCGCTGCGTGGTACTCGGCGTTCTCGCGGAGGTCGCCGTGCGCACGCGCGACCTCGATCTCCCGGGAGATCTTCACGCGCTCCTCGCCCGTGAGGATCTTCAGCTCTTCCTTGAGCCTGCGAAGGCCGGCCGCGGTGATCGGAATCGAGTCGCTCATTTCGCGGCCGGGTATAGGGAATGCCGCGGCGGCCCGTCAACGCTTCAAGACACTCGGCGGCCTCGCGCAGAAAATGCGGTGACCTCTTCCGACAGGCGGGCAGGATTGGGCCCATGCGCACCCAGACGCTCTCCCTGCCGTGGCTCCTCTTCGCGCTCACCTTCTCCGCGGTGGTGGGCGTGCTCGCGCCGGCGTGTGGCGGTGACGCTGCCTGCTCCGCGAAGACCTGCCCCGATGGTTGCTGCGGCGCGGACGGGATGTGCCGCGCCTCGAGCCCCCAGAGCTGCGGCCTCGCCGGCGCGCGCTGTGACGACTGCACCTCGCGGCGCCAGGGCTGCTTCGACGGGACGTGCCAGGCCTACCAGCAGCAGTGCCTGCCGCTGGAGCGCAACTGCTCGGTGGACGCGGTGTGCTGCTCGCAGATCTGCAGCGGCGGGCTCTGCTCGAACGCGCGCTGCCGCGGCGGCAACCAGCTCTGCGACAAGGGCACCGACTGCTGCAGCGGCGTCTGCAACGCGTCGCAGCGCTGCGCGGCGACCACCTGCGGCGGCGCCGGAAACCCCTGCAGCCCGGACGAGACCTGCTGCGCGCCGCTGCTCTGCGGGGCCGAAGGCTTCTGCGTTCCGCCGTGCAAGGGCGCGGGCGCGGCCTGTGCGCAGGGCACCGAGTGCTGCACCGGCGTCTGTCAGGGCGGCGTGTGCACCGGCGGCCAGAGCACCTGCCAGGCCTTCGGCGACGACTGCGCGGTGGACGGCGACTGCTGCAGCGGCCTGTTCTGCAACAACGCGCGCTGCGGAAACTGAAACGCGCGCGGTCGCCGCGGGCTCTATGCCGGCTCGAGATCGATGTCGCAGTTGAGCTCGTCGCACAGCGCGCCGAGCTCCCGCTTGAGCTGCGACACGCGCGTGTTCTCCGGCGCCTTGAAGAGGAGCTCCAGGGTGAAGATCGGCGAGCCCGCGAAGGCCGCCGACTCGAGCCGCGTCTCCAGCTCCTCGATGTTCGCGCCGTGCTTCCGCAAGAGGTCGCTCACGCGGAACACGATGCCCTTCTGATCCACCGAGTACGACTTCAGCCGGAACGGGAGCCCGCGCGAGACCGCGGCGTTGGCCTCCGACGCGTCGCCGAAGAACACGCGCAGCCCGAGCTTCGCGGCGCGCTCCTCGAGCAGGCCTCGGCCCCCGGCGATCGCCGGCGACGAACCTTCGGCGAGCAGCACCAGCGCGAACTGGCCGCGCAGGTTCACCATCCGCGAGTCGGCCACGTTGAGGCCTGCCTCCAGCAAGATCCCCGTGAGGTCGCCCACCAAACCCGGCCGGTCCGGCCCCATCGCAGTGACGATCATTTCGGACATGCGCCGGGTCATCCCGAACCCCAGCGGTCCGGTCAAGAATCAGCCCGCCGCGAGCGCGATGGCGAACAGCGCGCTCCACCCGCCACAGAACAACAACGGAGTGCCCAGCGCCCCCGCCAGCGCCACCGGAGTCGAGGCCTCGTGCGCCGCGCGGTAGGCGAAGAAGCGCGTGACCAGCGTCCAGATCGGCCAGACGTAGAGGCTGCACAGCGGCACCACGCCCAGCGCCATCGGGGCCTGCGCATAGGACGCGGCGCGGATCGTCATCGCCCACGAACCGGTCCCCCCGAGCATGCGCAGGATGAGGTGATCGAGCGACCCGCCCACGAACACCGCCGCCAGCGTGAAGAGCGGCGCGAGCACCGCCCACACCGCGAAGACGATCGCCGGCGCGAAGCGCTCGCCGAAGTCCTTGTCCCCGCTCTCGGTCAGCGCCACCACGAGGAAGATGCCCACGTAGAGGAGGCAAGTGGGCAGCGCGGCGAGGAACGACTGCAGCGCCACGAAGTACGCCGACTGCGCCAGCTGCGGATCGCGCGGCCTCGCGTGGAAGGTGCGGTGCGGCGCGATCATCGCCCCGAACGTCGTGCGCCACCACGCGCGCCAGAAGCCCAGCTCCGTCCGCTGTTCCCACGGGACCTCGCCGAGCGGCAGGCGCTCCATGCACGGAGGACACACCCACTGCTGCTGCGCGTCCGGCGTCTGCTTCAGGCAGTCCTTGCACGCGAACGCGCCGCAGCGCTGACAGGTGTACGCCGCGGGCGCGTCCGGGTGCTGCTGACAGGCGGCCTCGCCCACTCCGGCCGTCTGCGAGGCGGAGGCTGAAGCGGGCGCGGCGGGAGCGTTCACGGGCGCCTCCAGCGGCGCGACGAACCGGAACCACCCGCACTGACTGCACTTTCCGGCGCCCGGCGGGAGCGCCGCGGCGCAGGAGGGACAGCGCTCCGCGGAGAGGTGGGTGCCCATGCGCGGAGGCTACGCCAACGAAGGCTACCGGCCGAGATACGCCTGCAGCGGCTTCACCGGGAGGTCGCCCCGCGCGAGCGCCTCGAGGCCACCCACCGCCATCCGCGCGCCCTGCACGGTCGTGTAGTACGGGATGCCGTGCATCAGCGCCTCGCGGCGGATGGAGAAGCTGTCGGCGATCTCCTTCTTGCCGGTGGTGGTGTTGATGACGAGCGCGATCGCGCCGTCCACGATCCGGTCCACCGCGTTGGGACGGCCCTCGCCGACCTTGAGGATCGGATCCGACGGGATGCCCTTCTGCTGCAGGTACCGGTGCGTGCCGCCGGTGGCGACGATGGTGAAGCCCAGCGCCCGGAGCCTGCGCGCGAGATCCACCACCGCGGGCTTGTCGTCGTTGCGCACCGAGATGAACACGCGCCCGGTCTTCGGCAGCTTCACGCCCGCCGCGAGCTGGCTCTTGGCGAACGCGGAGGGCCAGTCCTCGGCGAGCCCCATCACCTCGCCGGTGCTTTTCATCTCCGGCCCGAGGATCACGTCCACGCCTGAGAAGCGCATGAACGGGAACACGCTCTCCTTCACCGCCTTGTGCGGGAAGTGCACCTCGTCGAGGTAGCCCAGCTCCTCCAGCGTCTTGCCCACCATGCAGAGCGCCGCGAGCTTCGCCAGCGGCACGCCGGTCGCCTTCGCCACGAAGGGCACGGTGCGGGACGCGCGCGGGTTCACCTCGAGGATCCAGATCTGCTTCCCCTGGATGGCGAACTGCACGTTCATCAGCCCGACGACGCCGAGCTCCTTCGCCATCGCCGCGGCCTGATCCTTCATCCGCTCGACGATGTCCGGCGAGAGCGAGTGCGGCGGCAGCGTGGCGGCCGCGTCACCGGAGTGCACGCCCGCCTCCTGGATGTGCTCCATCACCCCGCCGATGAGCACGCGGCCGGTGCGGTCGGCGACGAGATCCAGATCCACCTCGATCGCCTCCTTGAGGAAGCGGTCGATGAGCACCGGGTGCTCCGGCGACGCCTGCACCGCGTGGAGCATGTACCGCTCCAGCGAGACCTGGTCGTAAACCGTCTCCATCGCCCGGCCGCCGAGCACGTACGAGGGCCGCACCATCACCGGGTAGCCGATGCGTTCGGCGATCCGGTAGGCCTCCTCCGGCGAGCGCGCCACGCCGTTCTCCGGCTGCTGCAGCCCGAGCTTCTCGATCAGCTGCGCGAACCGCTCGCGATCCTCCGCGCGGTCGATCGCGTCCGGCGAGGTCCCGAGGATCGGCAGGCCGGCTTTCTCCAGCGGTACGCTCAGCTTCAGCGGCGTCTGCCCGCCGAACTGCACGATCGCGCCGATGGGCTTCTCGCGATCGGAGATCTCCAGCACGTCCTCGATCGTCAGCGGCTCGAAGTAGAGGCGGTCGGAGGTGTCGTAGTCGGTGCTCACCGTCTCCGGGTTGCAGTTGACCATCACCGTCTCGAAGCCCGCCTCGCGCAGCGCGAACGACGCGTGCACGCAGCAGTAGTCGAACTCGATGCCCTGGCCGATCCGGATGGGGCCGCTCCCGAGGATGAGCACCTTCTGCCGATCCGTCGGCGGCGCCTCGTCCTCGTCTTCGTAGGAGGAGTAGAGGTACGGGGTGTAGGCCTCGAACTCCGCCGCGCAGGTGTCCACGCGCTTGAACACCGGCCGGATGCCTCGGGCCCGGCGGTTCTGGCGCACGTCCGCCTCGCTCACCCCGAGCAGCTGCCCCAGATACCGGTCGCTGAACCCGTGCGACTTCGCCGCGCGCAAGGTCTCGTCCGGGATCTTCTCCAGGCTGCCGTGCGCGGCGAGCGCGGTGGACTCCTCCACCAGCTCGCGCAGCTGCCGGAGGAACCAGGGGTCGATCTTCGACAGCGCGTGGATCTCCTCCACGCTCATCCCGTCACGCAGCGCCTGCGCCACGTACCAGGGCCGGTCAGGACGCGGGATGCGGAGGTTCTCGCGAAGGGCCTCGTCGCGCTCGCCCGGATCGGACGGGAGGTCCGGCGACTCGAGCGCCAGCCGCGTCCCCTCCATGGAGCGCATCGCCTTGAGGTAGGCCTCCTTGAAGGTCCGGCCAATCGCCATCACCTCGCCCACGCTGCGCATCTGCGTGTTCAGCGTGCGGTTGGCGTTGGGGAACTTCTCGAAGTTGAAGCGGGGGATCTTCACCACCACGTAGTCGATCGTCGGCTCGAACGAGGCCGGCGTGTCGCGGGTGATGTCGTTCTTCAGCTCGTCGAGCCGGTACCCCAGCGCGAGCTTCGCGGCGATCTTCGCGATCGGATAGCCGGTGGCCTTCGACGCCAGCGCGGACGACCGCGATACGCGCGGGTTCATCTCGATCACCACGACGCGCCCGTCCTTCGGGTTCACGCCGAACTGGATGTTCGAGCCGCCGGTGTCCACGCCGATCTCGCGGATGATGTCCAACGAGGCGTTGCGCAGCCGCTGGTACTCCTTGTCCGTCAGCGTCTGTGCCGGCGCGACGGTGATCGAGTCGCCGGTGTGCACGCCCATCGGATCGAGGTTCTCGATCGAGCAGACGATCACGACGTTGTCCGCCGTGTCGCGCACCACCTCGAGCTCGTACTCCTTCCACCCCAGCACCGACTCCTCCACGAGGATGGTGCTGTTCGGCGAGGCCTTGAGGCCCGCGCGGCAGATGGTCTCGTACTCCTCGCGGTTGTAGGCGATGCCACCACCGGTGCCGCCGAGCGTGAACGAGGGCCGGATGATCGCCGGGAAGCCGATGTCCTCGGCCGCCTTCATCGCCTCGTCGAGGGTGCTCGCGTACGCGCTCTTCGGCAGCGAGACGCCGATCTTCTCCATCGCCGCCTTGAAGAGCTGGCGGTCCTCGGCCTTGTTGATCGCCTCCAGCGACGCGCCGATGAGCCGCACCCCGTACTTCTCGAGGATGCCCTGCTCCGCCAGCGCCTTCGCGAGGTTCAGCGCGGTCTGCCCGCCCATCGTCGGCAGGAGCGAGTCCGGCTTCTCCGCGGCGATGATCCGCTCCGCCGCCTCCACCGTGATCGGCTCGATGTAGGTCCGGTGCGCAAACTCCGGATCCGTCATGATCGTCGCCGGGTTGCTGTTGAGGAGGACGACCTGCACCCCCTCCTCCTTCAGCGCCTTGATCGCCTGCGTGCCCGAGTAATCGAACTCACACGCCTGACCGATGACGATCGGGCCGGACCCGACCACCAGCACCTTCTGGATGTCCGCTCGCTTTGGCATCGGGCGGCGCAGATAACACGCTCGTGCCGAGTTTGTGGGCTCATCGACCGATGGCCTCAACCCGGCCCTGCGCGCCTGCCTGCACGCCCCGCTTGCGGCGTGACGGATCCCTCACGGGCTTCTCAGGAACCACTCACGGGCAGGCGCCGACGCAGATGCCCTCGATGCACACGCGAGAGGCGCAATCGAACTGCGAGCCGCACGCCGCGCCCTCTGCTCGCAGCGGACCGCAGGTGCCCTCTTCGGTGCCCGCGTCGGGCAGGTCGCACGCGCCGCCGAGACAGAACCCGTTGATGCAGGGCTGCCCCGGATTGCCCGCGCTGATGCACGTCCCCACCCCGCCGTCGCCACCCTCCGCGGTGCAGAAGTAGGGAAAGAGGCAGTCGTCGGCGCGCGAGCAGGGCGCACCCTCCGCGCCACGCGGTCCACAGACGCGGCCGGTGCCACCATCCGGGAGCACACCGAGGCATTCATTCGGCAGCTCGCATGCGTCCGACTCCGTGCACGCCATACCCACCGCGAGCCGCTCGGTGCAGATGCCGTCGTCCGCGCAGTAGTGCTGCGGCTGGCAACGCGAGGTGGACTCGCACGGACTTCCGAGCGTCGCGACCTGACAGGCCCCATCATCGGTCTCGGTGGCGCCCTCGCAGAAGCCCGGCGACGGGCACTCGTAGTCGTACTGGCAGGGGCTGCCCACCATGCGCGCGCGGCAGATGCCCTCGGTCCCCGTGCCGCCGTCGGTGCTGGTGCTCGAGCCGTCGCAGTACGCGGTGCCCGAGCAGTACCTCGTGTGATCGGTGCAGGCCTCGCCGGGCTCCACCGCGCGGTAGCGCTCGCAGGTGCGGCGGACCGAGTCGCAGGTCAGCCCCGGCTCGCAGGAGCTGAAGCTGTCCACGCACGGAGCGCCCTCGCCGCCGCGCGCGGCGCAGAGCCCGTTCCGGCAGGCGAGCGGGGTCTGGCAGTCGCGCTCGGAGGTGCACATGGCTCCGGCAGGACGGCGCGGCTCACACACCGGCGAGGCCGTTCCGAACGCGCAGCGGCCCTCGTCTCCACAGGCGTCGTGCTGGGAGCAGGCCTGGCCCACCGCGACCACCGCGCGGCAGGTGGTGCCGTCGCAGTAGTGATTCGCCGCGCAGCGGTACTGGTAGTCGGTGCGGCAGGCCGCGCCGGCGGTCGGAAGTGCGACGCAGGTCTCTCCGTCGCAGCGGCCGTTCCGGTCGCAGTCGTCGCTGAAGTAGCCCGAGTCGCTGCAGGCCTCACCCACAGGCGAGGGCGGCACGCACGTGTCCGTGTCCGGATGGCAGCGCAGGCCGTCGTTGCAGTCGTTGTGGTAGCAGGGCTGATTGAGGCCGCCGCTCGCGAGACACACCGAGCCGCACCTGGGACCGACGCACACGTCCCTGTCGCCCGTGCAGTCGCTGTTCGCCGTGCAGCGCGCGCCGCGGGCCGCCGCCGGTTCGAAGAGCTCGCCACACGCACCACCGCTCAGCACGTTGTCATTGCACTGACCGACCGACGCCTTGAACGCGGTGAGGCAGGCCTCCGCCGTCGCCGGTTCGAACGTGCGCGCGCCGAGCGCGACCGCCTCCACCTGTTGGCAGAACTGGAGCTCGATCACGTCCACGCAGCCCGCCTTCGCGCTCGCGTGCACGAGGTTGCAGGCGATGAGCTGGTCGCAATAGGTGGCCGAGAACTCCTTGCACCACGCGCGCGCCGCGGCCGCACCTCCCCCACCACCGCCGCCGCCTCCGCCACCACCACCACCACCCGCGTCCGGGACCTCGGGCTCGGGCTTGTCCGGACAGCCAGCCAGCAGCGCGGCGGCCAGCACACAGGTCAGCGCCTTCAACGTCCCCTTCATCGCGTCCTCCACACGCGGCGGGCCACGGCGCCCTGCCTGGCCGCTCAAGCTAGAGGAAGGCTCCCCATGGGGCAATCTGCTAGAGTTTTGGCCATGTTCCGTCGCTTCTCGCTCTCCGCTCTTGCCGCCGCGCTCCTCTTCGCAGGGCCCGCCGCCGCCCAGGGCAAGGCCCGCGACAACGACCACGATCATCAGCACGAGCACACGCACCCGCCCCTGCCGAAGGTGCCGAAGAACCTCCCCGGCGGCCTGACCTTCGAGTTCGAAGAGGCGGTCCGTGAAGGCCTGCCCTCACCCGAGGAGCTCGCCGCGGGCGTGGCGCTGGACTTCTTCACCACGCTGCTCGCAGGCGACGCGCGGACGATCGCGAAGGGTTCGGTCGTCCCGTTCGCGCTGGAGGATCGCCGGGTCAGCACCCGCGAGGAGCTGGAAGCGGAGTGGATCCGCCACCTGCGCGGAAAGCGGCTCGACCTCCACGTGCTCTACGGGATCGAGGTCTTCACCCCGGAGCAGATGGAGAAGAAGCACGGCAAGCCGCCCGAGCGGCTGAAGGGCCTGCCGTGGAAGGACAAGGGCGTGTGGATCGCGGTGGCGAACCTCAGCGGCCGCCCCGCCGTAGCGATCTTCAAGGAGGTCGCGCCCGGTGAACTGCTCCTCGCCGGGTTCCACGACTAGGGGGGCGGGTTACTCCAGCTCGCCCACGAACCGGCGCAGGCGCTCGAGCCCCTTGTTGATGACCTCGCGCGAGGTGGCGAACGACAGCCGCAGGTAGAACTCCGCGCCGAACGGCTCGCCCGGCACCGCGGCGAGGTGGAACTCGTCGAGGAGGATCTCGCTCAGCCGCACCGACCCGCCGATGCGCTCGCCCTTGTAGCGGCGGTCGCACAGCGCGCGGATGTGCGGGAACACGTAGAACGCACCGTCCGGCGAGCGCGTGGGGAAGCCCTCGATCGCGTTGAGCCCGTTGACGATGAGGTCTCGCCGCGCGGCGAACTCCACCCGCATCCGCTCGAGCTCATCCTGCGGCCCGGTCAGCGCCGCCACCGCCCCCGCCTGCGCGAAGGAGGTCGCGTTGGAGGTGGACTGGTCCTGGATCATCTGCATCGGGGCGATGATCGCGCGAGGGCCCGCGGCGTAGCCCAGCCGCCACCCGGTCATGGAGAACGCCTTGCTGAACCCGTTCACCACCACCGTGCGCTCGCGCAGCTCCGGCGCCACGTGGAGGATGTTCCGGAACGGCTGCGTCCCGTAGAGCAGCTTCTCGTAGATGTCGTCGGACACGACCACGCAGGAGTGGTCCGCAATCGCGTTGGCGATGTCGCGGAGGTTCGCCTCGGTGAGCACGCCGCCGGTGGGATTGGACGGGCTGTTGAGGACGACCGCCTTCGTGCGCGGGGTGAGCGCCTTGCGCAGCGCCTCCGCCGAAGGGGCCCAGTTGTCCTCCTCGCGCGTCTCCACGATGACCGGCGTGCCGCCCGCGAGCCGCACCATGTCCGGGTAGCTGACCCAGTAGGGCGAGAAGATGACGACCTCGTCGCCCTCGCCCACCAGCGCCTGGAAGAAGTTGTAGAGCGCCTGCTTCGCGCCCACCGAGACGACGATCTCCTCCGGCGCGTACGACAGCCCGTTGTCCTGCTGGAGCTTCCGGCTGATCGCCGCGCGCAGCTCCGGGATGCCGGAGGTGGCGGTGTACTTCGTCTGCCCGCGCGCGAGCGCCTCCACCGCGGCCTGCTTCACGTTCGCGGGCGTGTCGAAGTCCGGCTCGCCGGCGGCGAAGCTCACGACGTCGATCCCCTTCGCGGCCATGGCCTTCGCGCGCGCGTTGAGCGCCAGCGTGGGCGACGGTTGCAGCGTCTGAACCCGCGGCGCGAGCCGGATGGGTGAAGGTCCCTTGCTCTGTCCCTGTCCCGGATTGGCGGAGGTCGTCATGCCCTACGGTGTGCCCTGACCGAAGCGTTCGCGCAACCGCTTGAGCACGTTCTTCGGGACGAGATTGTCCACGTTCGCGCCCAGCGCCGCCGCCTCGCGGACGATCTGCGAGGAGATGTAGAAGTAGTCCTCGCCCGTCATCATGAACACGGTCTCGACGTCCGGCGCGAGCGTGCGGTTCATGTTCGCCATCTGGAATTCGTAGTCGAAGTCCGAGACCGCGCGCAGGCCGCGCAGGAGCACCTTCACGCCGCGCTGCCGCGCATAGCCCACGAGGAGGCCCTCGAACGCGTCCACCTCCACGCGCGGATCCGGGCAGGCCTCGCGGATGAGCTGCATGCGCTCCTGCGCGGTGAAGAGGGGCTGCTTTTTCGGGTTCACCGCGATGGCGACGATCAGCCTGTCGAACATCGTCAGCCCGCGCTGGATGATCGACAGGTGGCCGTTGGTGAGGGGATCGAAGGAGCCGGGGTAGATCGCCGTCGTCGGCATGACGCGGGAGCATCGGCCCCGACCCCTCTCGGGTCAAGAATCGTCCGCTGCGTCCTGCGTTCCACCCTGCGTCCGGTAGAACGAGCAGAGCGTGTCGCCGAAGCGGCGCTGATCCACGCGCGCAAAGCCGGCGTGCACCTCAGGCGCGGGCTCGCGGCGATCGTGCTCGACGACAAGCGTGCCCTCTTCGCTCAGCAGCCCGTTCGCGCGCACGCCATCCAGCACCGTCTCCACCACGCGCGCCGCGTAGGGCGGATCCGCGAAGACGAGATCGAACGGCCGCCCGAGCTTCCCCAGCTCCGACAGCGCGCGCTCCACCGGCTGGAAGCGGACCTCCACCCGATCCGCGAGCCCGAGCGCCTGCGCGTTCTCGCGGCAGAGCGCCACCGCCTCGCGATCGCGATCCACGAGCACCGCGCCCGCGGCGCCGCGCGACACCGCCTCGAGGCCCAGCGCGCCGGTGCCCGCGTAGAGATCGAGCACCCGCAGCCCGTCCGTCCACTGCCCGAGAATGTTGAAGAGCGTCTCGCGCACGCGGTCCGCGGTGGGCCTTATCGTCCCCTGCCCCTTCGGCCCCTTCAGCGGTCTGCCCTTCGCGCTCCCCGCGACGATCCGCATCAGACGCTCCCCTTCACGGCCTGCCGCGGCCTTCGGCGAGCCGCGCCACGCAGAGGCTTCCGGTCCCTCGACCACCCACCGCCGCGAGGACGTCGTGCGCGTCCGCCCACTGCGTGGCCTCGGACCGGTCTCGCGCCGCAGCGCTGACCTCCACCTGCAGCTCTCCCGCGAGCTTGCGCAGCAGCCGCTGCGGCGCGGTCTTCTGCGACTCGGCCTCTCCGCGCAAGAGCTCCGCGGCCTCCGAAGGCCAGCTCTGCAGCACCGCGCGGGCGAAGGGATCCTCCACGTCGATCTTCCGCACGCCCGCCGCGCACAGGGTCCGCAGCACGCGCGCGGTCGGCCGGCCGGACTGCACCACCGAGAGCGCCGCACCGACAGACTGCGCCACCGCACGCGCCGCCTCGAGCACGGAGAGGTCCAGCTCGTACACCTCTCGCGCGTCTTCGCGCAGCGCGTAGGCAGAGGACGGCAGCCGCACGAAGAGCGGCGTCACACCCTTCTGCACCAGCGCCTCGAGGAAGGCCTGCGCGCGCTCGGGATCCCACTCCCCGTCATCCGCGAGCGGCGGCGCGAGCTCCACCGACAGGCCGCGCTCGAGCACCGGCTTCAGGAGCTCCGCCAGCGCCTCGGGTGTCGCCTCCGCCTTCGCCTTCACCGAGGAGGCATCGACACAGAAATGGGTGAACCCCGCGTCGAGGAACAGGGAGACGACCTCCGCCGTCAGCCCGCCCACGCCCACGCCCCCGTACGGCAGCGGCCCGGCCTGCAGGAAGAGCGGCGCCTTGTGCCGGACGCTCTCCGCCTCTTCGGCGACGAGCCCCACCACGCGCGAAGGCGAATCACCCTCCGCGAGCGGCCACGACAGTGACAGGCCCAGCGCGGCGTCCTCGTCACGCGAGGCCTTGAGCAGCGCCGGCACCGCCTCGTCGGCATACGCGGGCAGACACGCGAGCGCGATCCCGGAGGGCAGCACCGAGAGCAATTCGCGCGCGCCGAGCACGGGCACCTTCGACTTCTCCCCGAGCCTCGCCACGGTGTTCGAAGGCCGCAGCGCCAGCACGCGGTCCAGCGGAAGAGAGGGCGCGCTCATGACCCTGCTAGTGGACCTCGCCGAGGTGGGCGTAGGTCTCGCTCTCGATCTGGATGGTGGTGTGATCGATGCCGTAGCGGTCGTAGAGCTCGTGCTTCACGGCGGAGAGGATCTCGTCGTTGTTGCAGGTGAGCGGATCCTTCACCACCAGGTGCGCCGACAGCGCGTAGATGCCGCTGGAGATGGTCCACACGTGCAGGTCGTGTACGCCGATCACCCCGGACACCTCCAGCATGATCTTCCGGAGCGCATCCATGTCCACGTGCGCCGGCGTCGCTTCGAGCAGCACGTCCACCGCGTCGCGCACCAGCCGGAACGCGCCGATGACGATCACCACGCTGATGAGGATCGAGATGATCGGATCGATGAGCATCCAGCCGGTGCGCCACATCACGACGCCGCCGATGATCACGCCCACCGACGACAGCGTGTCGCCCAGCACGTGGAGGAACGCGCCACGCACGCTCAGCGAGTGGCTGTTGTGCAGGAACGCCAGCGCGATGAGGTTTGCCACGAGGCCTACCGCCGCGACGATGAGCATCGGCCCCACGTCCACCGGCTGCGGCGCCTGGAAGCGTTCGATCGCCTCCCACACGATGAACCCGGTGATGCCCAGCAGCACCACGCCGTTGGCGAGCGCGCTGAGGATCTCCATCCGGTAGTAGCCGTACGTCTTCTTCACCGTCGCCGGCTTGGCCGCGAACCAGAGCGCCAGAAGCACCAGCGCGATCGCCGAGACGTCGGTCAACATGTGGCCCGCGTCCGACAGCAGGGCCAGCGAGTTGGTGAGATATCCGCCCACCGCCTGCGCCACCGCCACCACGCCGGTGAAGATCAGCGCCGCGATCAGCCGCTTGCGGTCCCTTTGACGCTCCGCGCGCCGCTTCGCCGCCCCTGGCCCGTGCGCGATGCCGTGACCATGATCGTGGTCGTGATCGCCGTGACCATGGTCGTGCGCATGCGAGTGCCACTCGCCCGGACCGTGACCTGGTCCGCCGCCCGCCTTGCCCTTGTCTGAGGATGTAGTCACCGCGCCCGCACCGCCTCCGGATAGTTGAGGATCCCTACATCCTCCGGCTAAAGTTCGGACACCCTTCGGGCCTCGCTGTCCGACTTTGGGTCAACGCCAGGCAAGGTTCATGGACTTCGAGAAGCACCAAAACCTACATACCATCATCATGCTCAAGGAGGTCATCCGCAAGTGGTGGCGCTTCGAGCTGAGCTACGCCGACAAGAACGGCGTGGTGCCCGACTGGCAGAAGGGCGAGATCGTCCCGCCCCCCAACGACTTCTGCCGGCTGTCGCTCTTCTCCAAGGAGGGCTTCCGGCGCTGCAGCACCTCCGTCCGCGTGCTCCACGAGAAGTTCAAGTCCTCGAAGAAGCTGCGCGACCCGCTCTTCCACGACTGCCACCTCGGCTTCAGCATCGTCGGCGCGCCGCTCTACATCGACAACGAGTACGAGGGCTTTCTCTTCGTCGAAGGCTTCGCGCGCTCGGCGCCCCAGGGCAGCGACGCGGAGCGGCTGAAGGCGAAGATCACCGAGATCAACCCGGGCGCCACCGACCTCGACCGCGCGGTGGGCCGGATCCCCGTGCTCTCCGAGGAGGAGATCACCCGCCTCACCGACCTGCTGAAGCTCGCGGTGAACGAGGTCGCCCACTTCGAGTTCGAGCTCACCCGCAAGGAACAGGCGCCCGCGCCTCCCTCCGCCGAGCAGACGGACCGCTACAAGTTCGAGAACATCGTCGGCAAGTCCGGCCCGATGCTGGAGATCTTCCGGCTGCTGGAGAAGGTGTCGAACAGCGACGCCACCGTGCTGGTCAACGGCGAGAGCGGCACCGGCAAGGAGCTCGTTGCGCGCGCCATCCACTACAACGGCCCGCGCAAGGACATGCCGTTCGTGGTCCAGAACTGCAGCGCCTTCAACGACAACCTGCTGGAGAGCGCGCTCTTCGGCCACACGAAGGGGTCCTTCACCGGCGCGCTGCGCGACAAGAAGGGACTGTTCGAGGTCGCGGACGGCGGCACCTTCTTCCTCGACGAGGTCGGCGACATGTCGCCCTCGCTGCAGGTGAAGCTCCTGCGCGTGCTGCAGGAGGGGACCTTCATCCCGGTGGGCGGCACCCAGACGCGCGAGGTCAACGTCCGCGTCATCGCGGCCACGCACAAGGATCTGTCGGAGCTGGTGAAGAAGGGCCAGTTCCGCGAGGACCTCTTCTACCGGATCAACGTCATCCGGGTTCAGGTGCCCGCGCTGCGCGAGCGCCGCGACGACATCCCCATCCTCATCGACCACTTCATGCGCAAGCACCACCGCGAGGGCCAGCGCGCCCGAGGCATGGCGCCGGACGCCATGAACGTGCTCCTCAACTACGCCTGGCCGGGGAACATCCGCGAGCTGGAGAACGAGATCGAGCGGCTGCTCGTGCTGGGAAGCGACCTCGACGTCATCCCCGGGGACCTCATCTCCTCGCGCATCCGCGACGCGGTGCAGCCGGGCGGCAGCGTGTACCTGCCCACCGCCACCCGCAGCGCCACCGGAAGGCTGAACGACGCGGTAGAGGCGCTGGAGCGCGAGATGATCGGCCAGGGCCTCGAGCGCACGCGTCACAACAAGAGCCGGCTCGCGCGCGAGCTGGGGATCAGCCGGTCGAACCTCATCCTCAAGATCGCCAAGTACGGGCTGGGACGGCCGGGAATGGGCGACGACGACGCGGAAGAGGTCAGCGCGTAGGTGGCCCGCTACTTCCGCCAGGACTTCCTCACCACGCCCGACGGCGCGCGCATCTACTTCCAGGTGCACGGCGAAGGCGGCCCCGCGATCGTCATGTGCGACGGGCTGGGCTGCGACGGGTTCGCGTGGAAGTACCTCCTCCCGCAGCTGTCCGCCACGCATCGGGTCATCCGCTGGCACTACCGCGGCCACGGCTGCTCGAGCGTCCCCGACGACACCTCGCGCATCGGCTTCCAGTACACGGCCGACGACCTCATCCGGGTGATGGACGCAGCGGGCGTGGGCGAGGCGCTCGTCTTCGGGCACTCGATGGGCGTGCAGGTGTGCCTCGAGTTCCACCGGCGTCATCCCGAGCGCGTGCTGGGGCTGGTGCTCCTCTGCGGCTCGTACGGCTTCCCGCTCGACACGGTGCACGACGACACGCTGCTCCGGAAGGTGTTCCCCTTCGCGCGCACGATCGTGGAGCTGCTGCCGAAGCCGGTGGGCTTCCTCAACCGCCTGGCGATGCGGACGGAGCTGACGCTGCAGCTCGCGCTCTCCCTGGAGCTCAACCGCGAGCTCATGCAGCGCAACGACCTCTACCCGTACTTCGATCACCTCGCGAAGATGGATCCCGCGGTGTTCGTGCGGACGCTGGAGTCGCTCGCCGAGCACACCGCGTGGGATCACCTGCCGAACATCGACATCCCCACGCTGATCATCGGCGGCGAGCGGGACCGCTTCACGCCCATGTGGCTCAGCCGGCGCATGGCCGAGGCCATCCCCAACAGCGAGTTCATGATCGTCCCCCACGGCAGCCACACTGCGCCGCTCGAGCAGCCGCAGCTGGTGGGACAGCGCATCGAGCGCTTCCTCCGCACGCGGATCCTGATGAGCGGGCCGCACGAAGAGCCGCAGCCGCTGCCCCGCGCGCCGGTGGCCGAAGCCGAGACCGTCAGCGAGCCGGTCAGCGAGCCGGCCAGCGAGTCCGTCGCGGAGCCCGTCAGCGAGCCGCCGAAGCCGAAGCCGAAGAAGAAGCGCAAGCCCTCCACCCGCCGGAAGACCGGCTCGGCGGAGTGAAGCGCGCGGGAGCAGTCCTCACCCTCCTCCTCTGCCTCGTCGCGGGCACGGCGGCGCACGCGGTCTCTCCGCATCTGCGCTGGCACACGATCGAGACCGAGCACTTCCGGGTCCACTTCCACGAGGGCCCGAACATGGAGGCGCTCGCGCAGCGCACCGCGGCCGCGAGCGAAGCGGCACACGCCCTGCTCTCCCCCAGCCTGCGTTGGCAGCCGAAGCGGAAGACGGACGTCATCCTCACCGACGACGTGGACAGCGCGAACGGGTCCGCCTTCACGCTCTACCGCCCCTGGATGCGGCTCTACGCCGAGGCACCGGAAGCGCAGTCGGTGCTCAACGACTACGAGGACCACCTCTGGATCCTCGTGGTGCACGAGTACGCGCACGTGCTGCACCTCGACAAGGTGCACGGCCTGCCCACGCTGGTGAACGCCGTCTTCGGGAAGCTGCTCATCCCCAACGCGTACGTACCGCGCTGGATGACCGAGGGCTTCGCGACCTGGCAGGAGTCGAAGCACTCCAACGCCGGGCGTCTGCGCTCGTCTCTCTTCGACATGTGGCTGCGCGCGAGCGTGCTGGAGGCGCCCTTCCGGCTCGATGAAGTGACGCACGTCCCGCACGACTGGCCGCGCGGCTCATTGGCCTATCTCTACGGCGGGCACTTCCTCTCCTTCATCGGCGAGAGGGTGGGCGACGAGAAGGTCCCGGATTTCTTCGAGCTTTACGGCCGCCGCCTCATCCCCGGCACGCTGAACGACGCATCCCACAGCGTCTGGGGAGAAGACTTCGTCGCGCTCTACGACGCGTGGCTCACCGAAACGCGGACTCGCTACGAGGCGCAGCTGCAACCGGTCCGCGAAGCCGGCGTCACGCGCGCCACGAGGCTCACCCGCTCGGCCAACGGCACCGACTCACCGCACTTCACGCCTGACGGCGCGCGCATCGTGTACCTGAATGGGGGCACCGACCGCCGCCCGCAGCTTCGCAGCATGAAGCCGGACGGAACGGACGATCGCCTGGTGAAGGCGCTCTGGTCCGGAGGCCCGCTGCACGTCTCACCGGACGGCGCGCACGTCGTGATCTCGCAGCCTGAGGTCTTCGAGGAGTACCAGGTCTTCGACGATCTCTACGAAGTGGAGGTCGCGACCGGGAAGATGGAGCGGCTGACCGAGGGCCTGCGCGCCACCGATCCCTCCTACTCGCCGGACGGGAAGCTCATCGCCTTCGTCGGCCGGAGCGGCGGCGGGCGGAGCTACCTCGGCCTCTTCGACCGGCAGACGCGCGAGGTCCGCCGGGTCCTCGATGCGACCGAACGCGAGCGCCTCTACGGCCCGGTCTTCACCCTCGACGGCAGCGCGCTGGTGTTCAGCCAGAAGCGCGGCGTGGGCCACCGGCTCGCACGCGTCCCCCTGAACGAAGAAAGCGCGGAGCCCGAGACCCTCCTCGAGAGCGAGGCGCTGATCCTCCAGCCTCGACTCGCGCCCGACGGGACGATCCTCTTCAGCAGCGACCGCACCGGCATCTACAACCTCTGGTCGCTCGACCCGGACACGCGCGCGCTGAGGCAGCTCACCAACGTGGAGACCGGCGCCTTCCACCCTTCGCCCGCGCCGGACGGCCGCATCGCGTTCCTCTCGTACACGCACGAGGGCTACGACGTGTCGCTTCTCGACGCCTCAGATCGGCACGATGCGAAGACACCCGCGGCCGAGACCGCCCTCCGCGAACGCCCGCCTCGCCCTCCCGCGGTCTGGAACGAAGCAGAAGTGCCGCAGCCGCTGCCCGTGCGCCGCTACAACCCGCTCCCCTCCCTCCGCCCGCTCTACTGGCTGCCGACGCTCGGCGCGGATCCCATCGGCACCACGCTGGGGATCTCCACCGGCGGCGCGGACATCCTCGACCGCCACCTCTGGTCCCTGGACGCGAGCATCGGCCTCGCCTCGCGCGAACCGGCCTTCTCCGCCAGCTACACCAGCCGCGCCTTCCACCCCGGCTTCGACGCCTGGGCGGGCACCACCGTCTCCCAGGCGGCGGGCTTCCGCGCGGGGCTCTACGACCGGCAGTGGGTGCTCGGGGCGCGCACGCGGCTGCCGGCGACGAGACTCGATCGCACCTCCGCGGTCACCCTCTCCTACGAGCTGCGCACCTTCGACCCGCAGTTCAGTCCCACGCTCCGCCCCGACGACGTCGTCCCCACGCTTCCTCGCGAGGGCCGCACCGGCGTGGCCGGCCTCTCCTTCGCCTTCACCAACGCGCGCAGCTACACGCACTCGGTCAGCAACGAGGAGGGCTTCAGCCTCTCCGCGGGCATCCGGCACTCGAGCCCGCTCACGCTGGGCACCTTCACCTTCTCCTCCGCGGACGTGCGCGCGCAGCGCTACCTGAAAATGCCCTGGCGGTCGCACCACGTGCTCGCGCTGCAGGCGCTGGGCGGCGTGGCGGTGGGCGATCTCGGCGGCCGGCCGGTGTACGCGCTGGGCGGCATCGGCGTGGCGGACCCGCTGCAGCAGCTCGTCTTCGGCGGGCGCGTGGGCGGCGGGCTCCTGCGTGGCTACGCGCCGCGCTCGCTCGCCGGAAACACCTTCGCCTTCGGCAGCGCGGAGTACCGGCTCCCGCTCACCTGGCTCGACCGCGGCGTGGACACGATCCCGCTCTTCCTCCGTCGCATCCATGCGGCCGCCTTCGTGGACGTGGGCGCCACCGGCCGCGAGGCCTTCACCCTCGACGCTCCCCGGGTGGGCGTGGGCGCAGAGCTGCGCACGGACTTCGTCGTCGCGTACGCGCTCTCCGCCCAGCTGCGCCTGGGGCTCGCGCAGGGCCTCTCTTCCGGAGGCCTCCTGCAGCCCTACGCCACGCTCGGCGTGCCCTTCTGATGGCGCTCGGACGCCCTCCTGCCCCCCAGCCGTCACACGTCCGTCACACGGCGTTCGTTGCTCCCGTCCCCCTGCCCGGCATATAAGCCGCGCGCCTCAGGGGGTCGGCGGAGTAACCGGCCGTATCGCGGCTGTTACCGGTCGAATCCCATCAACGAAAGAAGAGCAGTCCTGAATGATCGCACGCGAGAAGATCCGCAACGTCGCCATTGTCGCCCACGTTGACCACGGCAAGACCACCCTGGTCGACCACATGCTCCGCCAGGGCGGCGCCTTCCGGACGAACGAGCAGCTCACCGAACGGGTGATGGACTCGAACGACCTCGAGCGAGAGAAGGGCATCACCATCCTCGCAAAGAACACCGCCATCACCTACAAGGGCCACCACGTCCAGATCGTGGACACCCCGGGCCACGCGGACTTCGGCGGCGAGGTCGAGCGCGCGCTCCGCCTCGTGGACGGCGTCATCCTCCTCGTGGACGCGGCCGAAGGTCCGCTCCCGCAGACCCGCTTCGTGCTCTCCAAGGCGCTGGCCATGGGGCTGAAGACCGTGCTGGTGATCAACAAGATCGACCGGCAGGACGCCCGCCCGCAGGAGATCCTCGACCAGGTCTACTCGCTGTACATCGACCTCGGCGCGAACGACACCCAGCTCGAGTTCCCGGTGCTCTACACCGTCGCGCGCCAGGGCCAGTCCTCGCTCAAGCTCGAGGAGCCGGGCACCGACCTCCGCCCGCTGTTCGACGCGATCCTCGAGCACATCCCCTGCCCCGAGGCCGGCGAGAGCGAGTCGCTCCAGCTCCTCGTCGACAACCTCGACTACGACGACTACGTCGGCCGTCTGGCGATCACCCGCATCCACTGCGGCCGCGTGGCGCCGAACATGCCGGTCACCGTCATCCGCGAGGGCGGCAAGCTCCAGCAGGGCAAGGTGGTGAAGCTCTTCGGCTACCAGGGCCTCAAGCGCGTGGAGATCCCCGACGCGGGTCCCGGTGAGATCGTCTGCCTCGCCGGCATCGAGGACATCAGCATCGGCGACACCATCACCTCGCCGGACCGTCCCGAGGCGCTGCCCCGCATCACGGTGGAAGAGCCCACCATGATGATGATCTTCAAGGTCAACGACGGGCCGCTGGCGGGCAAGGAGGGCAAGTACGTCACCTCCCGCAACCTGCGCGAGCGCCTCTACCGCGAGGCCTACCGGAACGTGGCCATCCGCATCGAGGACACCGACACCCCGGACGCCTTCCGCGTCGTCGGCCGTGGCGAGCTCCAGCTGGCGGTGATCATCGAGACCATGCGCCGCGAGGGCTACGAGCTCACCGCCTCGAACCCCGAGCCGATCACCAAGACGGTCGACGGCGTCGTCCACGAGCCGATGGAGCTCATGGTGTGCGACATCCCGGACACCTCGGTGGGCGTGGTGACCGAGCGCCTCGGGCCCCGCAAGGGCCGCATGGTGGACATGAGCCCGCTGGGCTCCGGCCGCACGCGTCTGCAGTTCCGCATCCCCGCGCGCGGGCTCGTCGGCTTCCGCAGCGAGTTCCTCACCATCACCCGCGGCGAGGGCATCATGTCCTCGCAGTTCGACGGCTACGAGCCCTGGTTCGGCTACATCCCCCGCCGCAGCAACGGCGCGATCATCAGCGACCGCGCGGGTGAGACGGTGCCCTACGCGCTCTTCAGCATCCAGGAGCGCGGACAGCTCTTCGTCGGCGCCCAGGTGCCCGTGTACGAGGGCATGATCATCGGCGAGAACGCGCACCCGTCGGACCTCAACGTCAACGCCTGCCGCGAGAAGAAGCTGACGAACATCCGCGCCGCCGGCCGCGACGAGAACGTCATCCTCACCCCGCCGCGCGAGATGGGCCTCGAGCGCGCCCTGGAGTGGATCGCCGAGGACGAGCTCATCGAGGTCACCCCGAAGAGCATCCGCCTGCGCAAGAAGGCGCTCTCGCTCAACGACCGCTACAAGGTCGAGCGCGACCGCAAGCGCGAGATGGAGGCGGCGGGCAACTAGCCCGGCTGTCTTCTTGAAGTCCCGCGGCGGGAGGGTTAATCACCTTCCCGCCGTTGTCGTTTCAAAGCATCGCCCGAAGAGGTCTCGACTCCCTTGCGCCTGAGCATCTGAAAACCCGTCCCGCGCCCGCTGCCGCCGCACCCGTCACGCCCTCTCGCGTGCCCGTGCGTCCCTGAGCAGGCGCCTGGTCAGACAAGGTCTTTCGGAGCTCCGCTGTGTCATCCCCTCTGCTGTCCGTGCGCCTCGTGCGCGCAGCCTTCTCGTTTGACGACGTCCGCCTCCTCCTCCAGGACGCGGACCTCCAGCTCACCGCCGGCTGGACCGGCATCGTCGGCCCCAACGGCGCCGGCAAGAGCACCCTCCTCTCGCTGCTGGCGGGCATCTTGCCCCTGCGCGAGGGCCGCGTCCTCTTCACGCCCGAACGCCCGCTCATCCGCCTCTGCCCGCAGCGCGTGGACGCCCTGAGCGACGACCTCCGCCGCGTGGCCGAGGATCCGCCGCCGCACGCGCACCGGATCCTCGGCGAGCTCGGCCTGTGGGAGGGCCAGCTCCAGCGCTGGTCCACGCTCTCCCCGGGTGAACGCAAGCGCTGGCAGGTCGCGGCCGCGCTCGCCGCCGAGCCGGACGTCCTCCTCCTCGACGAGCCCACCAACCACCTCGACGCGGAGGCGACGGGCTGGCTTGGGCGCGCGCTCTCGCGGTTCCGTGGCATCGGCGTGCTCGTCTCCCACGACCGCGCGCTCCTCGACGGACTCACCACCCGCACGGTGGAGCTGGATGGCGAAGGTGGCCTGCGCGAGTTCCCCGGCCCGTACGGCGCCGCCAGGGCCGCCTGGGAGGCCGAACGCGAGCAGCGCGCGCAGGAACGGGCCGAGGCCAGGGCGGCCCACCGCAAGGCCCAGCGGAGCCTCCAGGAGGCCCGTCAGACCCGCGCCTCGGCGGAGTCCTCGCGCTCGGTGGCGACCCGGATGAAGGACAAGTACGACAGCGACGCGCGCACCCTCGGCGCCGACTTCCGGGCAGAACAGGCCGAGAAGCGCCTCGCGAAGAGCCAGGCCGCGGCGAAGCGCACCGAGTCCCGCGCCGCCGACGCCGTAGCCACCCTCCATGTGGACAAGCCCCTCGGCGCCGAGCTGTTCGCCGACTGGGTTCCCTCCCCGCGCCCGGTCCTCCTGCGCCTCGAGCGGGACGCGCTCTTCGCCGGCGAGGGCCCCGAGGCCGTCCGGATCATCGAAGGTCCGCTGCGCCACTACGTCGGCCGGACGGATCGCATCCACCTCGCCGGGCCCAACGGCGCGGGCAAGACCACGCTCCTGCGCGCGCTGCTCGGCAACGAGGCCCCGGCCAGCGACGAGGGCCCGGGCAGTTCCGGGATCCTCCACCTCCCGCAGGACCTCTCGGACCGGGAGGTGTCGGCCGCGGTGGCTCGCCTCCACGCCCTCCCGCGCGACGCGCGGGGCCGGGTCCTCTGCTTCGTGGCCGCCCTGGGGGTGGAGCCGGAGCATCTGCTCGCGACCGCCCGCCCGTCACCGGGCGAGGCGCGAAAGCTCGTGCTCGCGGAGGCGATGGCCGGGGGCGTCCACGCACTGGTGCTGGACGAGCCCACGAACCATCTGGATCTACCGTCGGTGGAGCGGCTGGAGGCGCTCCTCCGTCAGTGGCCCGGCGCGCTGGTGCTCGTCACCCACGACGCGCAGCTGGCGTCGGCGACCTGCACCGTGCGCTGGGAGGTGAACAGCAGCGGGATCAGAACGTGTACTTGACCCGGGGGAAGATGGCGACGGTCGGGATGTTCGGGCCCGCGATGTAGCGGACGAGCGCATCCGCGCCGATGGAGAAGTGGTCCATGTGCGTGGCGTACTCCACGCCCACGCCACCGCCGATGTTCACGCCCGACGAGATGGGGTTGCCCGCGTCGTCCTCGAGCGGCGCCGGGCCGAGCAGCGTGTAGCCGCCCACGATCTTCGGCGCGACGTAGAAGCGGTCCGCCAGCTTGAAGAGGTAGGCCGCGCTCAGGTCGAGGAACATCACCGTGAAGTTGTCCGGGTACTCCCGGCGCGAGGTCCCGCTCCCCACCGTGCAGGGCACGTCGCGCTCGGACGGGTTCACGAAGCAGTTCTGCGCGTTCGCCCCGATGCCGAAGTGCGCGCCGAGCTCGATGTGCTCGGTCAGGTCGTAGCCCACGCCCAGCTGCAGGTACGTCTGGCCGTTGGAGTACTGGTTCTTCCCGCCGAGCGTGAAGAACACTCCCACGTCCGTCTCCGTGAAGAACCCGCGGCGCACGGTCAGCGCCACGCCTTCAGGCGGGGTCTGCGCGGCGGCGACCGCCGGCAGCATGACGAGGGTGAGGGCGAGGACGACCTGGCGCACGTATGCCTCCCTGAAGACTGGCTGAAAAAGGCGGCGGAAGTTACCCGGGCGCACGGGCGGATACAACGTCAAACGCCGGAAAGACGAAACCCCCGGAGCCTTGAAGGCGCCGGGGGTTTCTCACTGCGGGGCGGCCCTGGGCCGCTCCCTCTGAACCGCTGCTACTCGTCGCCCTCGGCGCCGGCCGGCTTGAAGAGCCAGGGGAAGGTCACGGTGACGACGCCGCCGCCCTTCGGCTCGGGGAACTTCCAGCGGCGGATACGGCTGAGCATGCAGGACTCGGTCGTCGCGTTGTTCAGCGAGGTCTCGCTGACCGACGCGTCGGACACCGCACCGGCCGGGTCGATGGTGAACATCACCGCGACCTTGCCCGCGAGGTTCGGATCCTTGTTCAGCTCCTGCTCGTAGCAGAACTTGATCTCGTTCTGGTGACGGCGGATGACGCGCGCAATCACGTCGCGGTCCAGACCGCCGATGACCGTGGTCTTGCCGGGGATCACGCGGGTGACCTCCTTGCCGCGGCCGCCGAGGTCGAGACCGTGGCCACCCGCGCCACGACCGCCGCCCTTCGTACCGAGACCGCCGAGCCCGAGGCCCGTGCCGCCGCCACCGGGACCGGTGCCGCGCGCGCCGAGACCGCCGACGCCGTGCGCATCACCGAGGCCCGCGCCACCCTGCAGCCCGCCGAGCGCGTTGTTGATGCCGGTGCCCAGGCCGCCCGGACCGAAGACGTTCGAAGCCGCGCCGGACGCACCGCCCATCGCGCCGAGCAGACCCGCGCTCATCACCTTCTTGCGGTCCTCCTCACGCTTGTTCGCGTCCACCACGGGGGCGCCCTTCTTCGAAGGATCCGCCTCCTTCTTCTTCTCGTCCTGCTTGCCGAACTTGCCCTCGTCGTCCTTCGCCTTCGCGCCCTCTTCCGCGCCGGACAGCTTCTGGACGAGCTCCGGCTTCTTCTCCGGCTTCACCAGCAGCTTCACGTACTTCGAGGGGTTGGCGAAGATGTCGTCGCCCATCCCGCCCTCCATCGGCGGGCTGAGGAGGAACGCCGCCACGCACGCGAAGAGCGCGAGCAGGCAGATCGACACGATCTTGAAGAAGCCGAAGTCCGCCTCCTCCATCGACCCGGCCGGCACCGCGGCGGAGGGCCGCACGTAGCGGAGGATGAAGGCCACGTTGTCGAAGGAGACCTGCACCTTGTCGTGCAGCCCCACCTCGATCGCGTCCGCCCGCGTCGCACCGTCGGACGCGCGGAGCTTGCCCTCGCCCTTCAGCTGCTCCTTGCTCTTGAACGTCTCGCCGCGCGCGCTGACCACCAGCCCCGCCTCGGACGGCACGTTCACGAGCATCTTGCCCGCGCTCGGCGTGACGAGCGTGAAGCTGTCACCCACGCCCGGCGAGTACACGCTGAACTTGTTCTGGCGGCCCTCGCCGATGGTCACCGGCTGCCCGTCCGCGAAGTGCGAGACGTTGATGAGGGTGTCGCCCCACAGCAGCGCCACCTGGAGGATCCTCGAATCCTCGGCCGGGGTGGCCTCCGCCGACAGCGGCTCGTTGAACAGCGCCGCTGCGTTCCTTCCCGTCCCGGCGAGCCCGCGCGCCTTCGCGCCGTTCTTGCCCGGCTCCGTCACCGTAGGCGTCATCACGTGTCCGTTCTTCTTGTTGTTCTTCTTCGCGTTCTTCTCGGCCGGGGCACTGGCCGGCTGCGTCGTGGGGTGCGCCGCGGAGGTCTGCACGCTGGCCGTGGCCACCGCGCCCTCCTGACCGAAGAGCACCGCCACCTGCGACCCGCCCACCGTCAGCACGTCACCGGGCTTCAGCGCCACCGGGTCGGTGATGACCCTGTCGCCGACGCGCGTGCCGTGCTCGGAGCCCAGGTCGATCGCCGTCACGGCGCCGTCCTTCTCCACCCGGATCATCACGTGCAGGTTGGAGACCTTCGGATCGCTGAGCTGCACCGCCGCCCCCGCGCCCGACCCGAGGATGACGCTCTCGAGATCCGACTGCGACTCGGTGGTGGCCCCGTCCGGACCGGTGATGCGGAGGATGAGATTGTTCTTCGTCGCCATGGCCGCCCCTTGCTTGCGGTAACGGTCTAGAGGTTCTCGACGGACTTCTGGAGCTCGGGATTGAAGTTGTCGCGGACCTTGATCAGCGAGTCGAACCGGGTCTTCTTCTTCGACACCGAGTACGAACCCTCCGGCTTCGTCAGCTCACCTTCGACCGCCACGTCGGAGAAGTCGATCGTGGTGTTCTTGCGGAAGACCGTCCGGTCCTCCTGCTGGATGACCTTCTCGGTGTTCTGGGCAAACGCCGCCCCGCCCGCCATCAACCCGCCCAGCACCAATGCCGCCGTCAAACGCTTCATCGACAACTCCTTCACGTCACAAGGTCACGGTTGAATCCGGGGAAGACCCACGGACTGCTTCATCTACCCGGGTGAGACAGCCGGCCACCCGTCCCGGTTCCCGCCTCCGTTGCTTGCACCCTCCGGACCTGCCGGAAGGGCGCGGACTATAAGAGGTTTCCACCTCCGCTGTCACGCGCAGGACTCGGGTGGGCAGGGTTTTTCCCACCCGGTCCAATGGCCTGGCCTACTGGGGGGCCGACTCGGGCGCGGGCGCCGGCGCCTCACCACCCTGCGGCGCGGCCTCGGGAGCCGTCTGGCCCTCGGCGGCCTCGCGCGCCTCCTCCTCGGCGGAGACCTTGTCGAGGATCGACGTGCCACCGGTGCCCGGCTTCGGCGCCTCGCGGCGGACCGGCGTCTCCTCCTGCGCGGCGGCGGTGTTGCTCTTCAGCGCCGCCTGCAGGCCGCGGATCGTCGCCTCCGCCAGCTGCTTGTCCGTCTGGCCCGTCGTCGGGAAGTCCTTGCACTTCTCGAGGTAGCCCAGCGCCTTCTCGTACCCGGTGCGGTCCGCCGCGAAGGCAAAGCCCGCCGCGCACACCACCTCCGGGCTCTCCGGCCGCCACGCGAGGTACTTCTCGAAGAACTGCCCCGCCTCGATGCCCTTCTTCGAGTCGCGGTTGCGCTGCCCGTCGAGCGTGTGGCCGAGGTAGAGGAACGTCTCCGGGTTGTTCCCGTCGAGCGTCATCGCCTGGCGCAGCGCCTTCTCCGCCGCCTCGTAGTCCCGGTAGGACAGCGCCAGCGCGCCGATGTTCAGGTGACCCGGGGCGAACTGCGGATTGAGCTCCACCGCCTTCTGGAACTGGACCAGCGCCAGCGGCTTCTGGTCCTGCTTCAGGTAGATCATCCCGAGGTTGTTGTAGACGCCCGGGTCCTTCTCATCGAGCTTGCGCGCGTTGGCCGAGATGAACTCCGCCAGCCGGTAGTTGCCCTGGTCGTAGTAGACGAGCGCGAGGTTCTTGTAGGCCTCGGGGTTGTCCTTCGTCCGCGAGAGCAGCTTCCGCAGCGCGCCCTCGGCCTTGTCGAACTGCTTCGCCAGCCGGTAGCTCACCGCGAGGTTGTTCAGCAGCTGCACGTCGAACTCGCGGCCCGGCAGCGCCAGCGCGGTCTCGTAGAGCGCGATCGCCTGGTCGAACTGGCCACTCAGCCGGTACACCTTGCCGAGGTTCAGCAGCGTCGGCGTGTGCTCCGCGTCGAGCTTGTGCGCCTTCTCATAGGCGGTCCGCGCCGCCGCCATGTCGCCCTTCCGCTCGGCGATGACGCCGAGGTTGTACTGGGCGGACACGTTGTCCGGCGCCTTCTCCAGCACCTTGCCGAACTGCTCCGCGGCCTCGTCGAGGTTCCCCGCGTCGAACGCCTTCACCGCGTCGGCGAAGCGCTCGTCCGCGCCCTTCTCCTTCGGCGGCTCCGGCGGCGCCACCACCACCGGCGTGGGGTCCGGCTTCACTTCGGGGGCAGTCGTACAACCGACGCCCAGGGCCACCGCGGACAGCGCGGCGATGCGCAGCGACTTCATGGCGTAGGTCTCCATCAGGTTCATCGTCTTCATCTGCGATCGCTCCCGGTCCTAGCGCTTCGCCGCGGCGGGCTGGGTGGACGTGGTCTCCTGGGCCTTCTGCTCGCCCTTCGCGGGGACCGTCTCGGTCTCCTTCGCGGGGGCAGGCGCGGGCGCGGGCTGCGCCACCTTCGCGGTGCTGAAACTCTTCTGCACCGGCGCGGTGACGAAGAACTCCGAGCCCTGGAAGGTCTGGACCGGCACCGCCTTGGCGTAGAAGCCCGGGCGGTACTTGTTGATCCGGTCCTGCGCCATCAGCGTCCAGTCGTTGTAGATGTTCAGCTCGTAGGCCTTGTCGGTGGCCTTCTCGAGCGCCTCGATCGCCTTCTCCTCCAGCGGGAAGGCCATGTTCTCGAGCTCGGACCGGTACATGTCGAGCTGCTCCTCGTCGAGCCCGCGCGGGTCCGGCGAAGACACGATGTTCTGCGCGAAGTCCGCGTACGCGAGGCCGATTCGGGTCAGCGCGGCGATGCCGTACTCACCGTCACCGATGGCGAGGATCTCCGTGTACATCTTCTCGATGTCCTGGATCCGCTTCTGCTTCGCGCCGAAGTCCTTCTTCAGCGTGGAGACCTTCGTGAACTTGATGTCCGTGTAGCTCTTCCACTGCGCCTCGCTGTCGAGGAACCGCATGTGGGCGTACGCGTTGAGCACCCGGCGGTCCTTCTTGTCCTCCGCCGGCAGCTGCGCGTAGCTGCGGAGCAGGTCCGTCTGCAGCCGCTTGAGCTCGGTCTCGTTCTTCAGGTCGCGGTGGGCCATCCACTGCCGGTACTTCGCCCGGTAGTGCTGCGCCGCCGTCGTGCGCTTGTCCTTGTCGAACGTCTTGTTGAAGGACTCGAAGTGCTTCAGCGCCTCCGCCGTCTTCTTCTGGCGGTCGTAGATCATCCCGATGTTGAAGTGGATGTCCGGGATGTCCTTCGCGTCCTTGAACCGGGTCATGTACGTGTTCCAGGCGGTGACCGCCTTCTCGTACTCACCCAGGCCCTCCCACCAGAGCGCCGCGTTGAAGTGCGCGTCCGAGAGCCAGCCCTTCGCCTCGTCGTGCAGGCCCTTGAGCTCCTCCGCCGACAGCACGGTCTTCTTCTCCGCCGCCTTGCCCCTCGCCGGCGCACGGCCCTTCGCCGCCGCAGGCTTCGTCACCCCGGTGGCGAGGTCGGTGGCCGCGATGAACGCCTCGTTCATCTCCGCCGACTTCCGGAACTGCGCGGTCTGCTCGTAGAACTTCGCCAGCGCGTAGCGGACCTTCAGCTCGAAGGGAGACTGCGGGTACTCCTTCAGCACCCGCTCACCCGCCTCGATGCCGCGGTCGAGCTGCAGCGCGTCCTGGAAGATGAACACCGTGTAGGTCAGCGCGCGGTCCGCGTTGTCCGACTTGGGGAACTCCTTCACGAACTCGAGGAAGAGCTCCGCCGCCCGGGCCGGGTTCTTCTCCTTCTTGTAGACGACCTCGTCCACGTACTTGTACTGCGAGCCCTCGACGACGTTGTTCACGCGCTTGATGAACTCCTGCGCGTCCTTGCCGCTGCCGCTCATGAGCTTCTTGTTCGCGGCGAAGGTGCGGGCGCTCTTGTTGAGCTCCAGCCACTCTTCCTTCTCCTCGAGGATGCCCATGGTGAGGTCCGCCGCGTCCTTCGACCGGCGCTCCTCGGGCCACTTGTTGATGATCTCGGTCAGCCGGCGGCCGGCGTCGACGAAGTGGTTCTTGTCGTAGAACGTCACCGCCGCCTGGTAGCGGACGTCGATCTCGTCCTTGTTCCCCGGGTAGAGCCCGACGAACTTGTCGCAGACCTCGACGAGCTTCTGCTCGTACTTCGTCAGCGGCTGGGCCTCGAGCTCCTTCGCGGTGCGCTTCGTCAGCTGCTTCTTGCGCTCGACCTCGCCCTTCTTCTTCTTCTCGTCGACCTTCTGGCCGTCCTTGAGCTCGGTCTCCTTCAGCTCGCCGCGCTCGATCTTGACGAGCTTCTCGTAGCCGAGGATCGCGTTGTACGCGGCCTGCATCTTCCACTCGGCGTTGAAGAGCTCCTTCGCCAGCTCACGCTCGGGGACCTGGAACGCCACGACGCGCTCGTAGATCTCCGCCGCCGGCTGCCACTCCTCGAGCGCCCAGAGGATGTCGCCGTAGTAGTAGAGCATCGAGAACGCGTGGTCGGAGACGAAGTTCACGTCTGCCGAGCTCGCGAACGAGTCGATGTACTGCCTGTAGATGTCGCGGGCGAGCCGGTAGGTCTCCACCTGCTTCGTCTTCTGCGCCTCCTGGTGGTACTCCGTCACCACCGAGCGCATCGCCTCCTCGGAGACCTCAAACGCCTGCTTGAGGACCGGCGGGCGCGACTCGTTCGCCTTCCACCAGCCCGAGCCGGGGCGGTAGAGCTCGGCGAGCTTCTTCACCTCGGCGCGGACCTGGTCGCGCTGGCGGAGCTTCTCGTAGCTCTTGATGATCGACTGCTGGAAGTCCGGCGCCTCGGCGCGGTTCGGCTCGTCGTTGATGAGGCCGCGGAACACCTTGATCGCGTTCTCGTGGTGACCTGCGTCCGCGAGCTGGTTCGCCAGCGCGCTGATGAGGCGGCTCTGGCGGTTCTTCGGCGCCTTGCGCTTGAAGTAGTCCACCGCGTCGTCCGCCCGGTTGAGCTGGACGTAGGTGAGGACCATGTCGCGCAGCGCCTCGTTCTTGAGGATCGCCCCGCCCTTGCCCTGCTTCTCGCTGAACTCCACGACCTTGTGGAACTTGTCCAGCCCGGCCACGTGGTCGCCGGCGTTGAAGTCACACCAGGCCAGCTTGTAGAGCGCGTACCCGTAGACTTCCGGGTTGTTCGTCTTCAGCGCCTTCTCGTAGTTCTCCTTCGCCTTCGCGAGCTGGTTGTTGTCGAACCAGTGGTTCGCCAGCTGGACGTAGGTGTCGGAGAGGAAGCGCGACTCGGGGTAGTTCTTGACGAGCTCCTCGTAGCGCTTGACCGCGTCGCCCTTCTTGTTCAGCTCGTAGAGGTTGTAGCCGAGCGCGAAGAGGACCTCGTCCTTCCGGTTGTAGGCCGGGTAGTCGCGGAGGATCGTCTCGTACAGACGCATCGTCTCCGAGCGGTAGAGCTCGCTCTCGCGCAGGTCGAGCTTCGGATCCGCGACCTTCTCGCCGCGGTTCTGGGCCTCGTTCGCCGCCTCGATGTCCTTCGAGTACTTCGCGTTCGCCTTCAGCGCGAGGTACTTCTGCTTCTCCCAGTAGAGCTCCGCGAGCTGGAAGAGCAGGTCCGCCTTCTGCGGCGAGCCGTCCTCGATGCGCGGGATGATGCGCTTGAGCGCCTCGATCGCCTCGTCGCGCTTCTTGTCCGCCGCCGCGGCCTTCGTCTCGTCGAAGTCCTTCACGTTCGGACCGGACGGCTGCATGGCCGCCGGGCCCTTGCGCTCCTCCGGATCCTTCTTCGCCTCGGCAGCCGGCGCCTTGGTGGCCGCGGCGGGCTGCTGGGCCTTCTGCGTCTTCGTCTGCGTGGCGCCGCGCTTCTGCTGGGCGTACACGGGGAACGTGGGCGCCACCGCGAACGCGACGGCGGCGACGAACAAACGGCGGAACGGCGACTTCATGCGGTCTTAGCTCCTGCTACGAGGCCTCAATCCGCTGGGACACCGCGGATTCCCTCGTGGTTTCGCGGCCGTGGAGAGGCAGCGTCCCGTTGAAGAGGGCGCACCCTACACAAGCCTTTTTCGAAAGAAAAGGGAGGCTCGACCTGTAACGGTCGGCCTCCCTGTCTATTCGGCCGGTCTTCGGCCGGTACGCCAGGCGCTACTGCCGCCCCTCAGGACACCCGCGCTTCAGGGTGTACTGGTAGTAGCCGATCTCGTCGATCCAGAACTCGCCCTGGAAGCGCCAGTAGTTCCAGTCCTCCGCCGGCATGCGCGGGCGGTAGAGGTTCTGCGCGTTGAGGATCCGCGTCTGGTCGATGCCGCCCTCGAAGAGCTCCTTCTCCGCCTTCGTGGTCTCGAACCGGATGATCTCCGAGGCGTCCGAGTAGGTGCGGATGTTCTGCGCCGCCTCCTGGAGCCGGTTCCGGGCGACCGTGCCGGCGATCTGGGTCAGCGTGCCGCGGTTCTGGTCGAGGTAGGTGGTGATGTCCGGGCCCATCTTCGAACCCTGCCACGCGGTGTTCGCCGCGATCGCCGCCTTCTCCTTGTCGATCTGCGCCAGCATCCCGAACAGGCCGAGCATCCGCTCGTTCCCACGCACCCACAGCAGCACCGGCCGCGGCACCTGCTTGCTCTCCGGCGAGGCGACGAGGTTGTAGTAGTAGGACGGGTCCCGCTCCTCCTCGCCCTCGGTCAGCTTGCGGATGGCCTCGCCCATGGGGAGGTAGCGCTCGTCGAACGACTGCAGCGAGGCCTTCGACTCCTCGTAGAGGCAGGAGAAGTAGAAGACGGTGGCCTTGAGGATCCACGACTCCGGCTGGAAGGCGCCGGCGAACTGCGGCGCGTGCAGCGCCTGGAGCGAGCCGAGCGCGCCGCCGAAGTCCTCGTTCTGGAACCGGGCGAAGCCGTTCTCGAACAGCGCCTGATCCCAGTAGCGGCTGAAGCGGGGGATCTTCTCGTAGGCGTTCACCGAGTTCTGGTACTCGCCCATGCCGTAGTAGGTCCGGCCCATGGCCAGCGTCGCCAGCTGCTTCGTCTCCGCGAGGCCCTCGAAACGGTCACCCTGGAGGTTTGCCACCTCCTGGAACGCATCGAGCCCGTCCTTGAACTGCGGCCCGCCCGGGAAGCGCGGATCCACGTAGACGATGCCGAGGAGGTAGCGCGCCTTGGCGTAGATCGTCGTCTCGCGGGGCACGGCGCTGAGGAAGTCCCGCGCCTCCTCGAAGCGCGCGCGCCGGTGCTCGATGATGCCGATCATGTAGTTGATCCGCGCCAGCGTCTCGAGCGGCAGGGTCGCCCACTGCTCGTTGTACTCGCGGTTCAGCGTGTTCGGGATGAGGTACTGGTCGTTCAGCTCGCGCTGCACGTTCACCAGGCCCTCCACCGCGCGCAGGTAGAACGGGTGCTTCGGCCCCGAGCGCAGGATGGAGAAGTAGTAGATGTACGCGGCGAACGGCAGCTGCTTCCGCGAGAGCGACTGCGCGAGGTAGTACTCGGAGCGCGCGCGGATGTCCTGATCGGTGGACGTCTCGGAGAGCTCCCAGAAGGTGCGCGCGGCCTTGTCGAACTCGCCCGCATTGAAGGACGAGAGCGCGTTCTGGTACATGCCGACGTCCTGCGCGGAGGCAGTGGCGGCACAGAGAGCGACGGTGAGGGCAATGATCTTTCGCATGACGCTTTCGACCTAGAAGATGAAGCTGACGCCGCCGTAGAAGCTGACGAGGTTCAGCACGTCGGAGGAGGGCTCCTTCACGAGCGCCAGCGCCAGCGGCACGTCCGCCGAGCGGTTGTGGCCGGTGCGATCGTCCGTCCCGTCGAACTTCGCAATCTTGCAGCTCGCCTGGGTGTTCGCCGCGGTGACCGGGCGGCCCTGGCGGAGCACGCGGTCCATCTCGGTGAGGTCCTGCAGGTCGCAGCCGTTCACCTGGTCCACGCGCGCGGTGTACACGATGTCGCGCACCTCGAGTCGCACCGCGAAGCGGTTCCCCAGCAGCACGCGGAAGCCCGCGCCCACCTGACCGAGGAAACGGCCGCCGGTGTCGCCGAACGTCGCCGGGCCCGCCTCGTTCTCCGGCTTCAGCTGGTGCCGCGACATGCCGTAGCCCGCACCGCCGGTGACGACCAGCGCGTACTGCGCGAGGCTCCCCTCGTACCAGGCGAACTTGCCGTAGATGGGCGCCACCTCCACGCCGGCGATCGCGCCGTACGGGAGCAGGAGCGAGGTCGCCGCCTGGGCCTGCTCACGCACCTTGGTGATGAGCTCCTGGTTGAAGGCGGACTCGTTGTTGTACCAGTTGAACTGCGGCGTGATCTGGAAGCCGAAGTTCTCCTGCAGGTGGTACGTGTACGAGAGCGCCGAGCCCCAGTGGTTGGTGAACTTGCCGTTCACCTGGGGAATCACCGGGTAGAGGCTGAGCTCGTGCTTGCCCTTGTCGGTGAACTGCTTGCGCTGAACGATGTGCACCGCCACGTTCGGGTTGTAGAGCGGCGCGCCGGAGACGAGCTGCTGCGCGCGCGGATCCGCCGAGGGGCTGGTGGTGGGCGCGGGAGGACCGACCTCGGCCTTCTCCTGCGGGGTGGGCGTCTGCAGCCCGCCCTCCTCTTCTTCTCCCTCTTCTTCTTCCCCTTCACCCTCCTCACCGGTCTGCGCCATCACGCGCAGCGGAATGTCGGAGGTCTGGGTCTGCAAGGTCCGGCTGGCAGATCCAGCCTGGGCGGTCGCGGCGCCGAGCAGCGCGGCGAGGACGAAAGGCCTGAGCGTCACGGAAGGTCCCTTTTTCACTTAGAAGATGAAGGTGTAGCCGAGATCGAGCAGCACGATCTGGGAGAGCCCGGGGTTGCTGGCTTCGACGCCGGTCTGCTGCCCGGCCTCGGCCTGGCGCCGGTTGATGTCCTCGAGGAACGAGTCCGGCCACACGTAGTTCCGGACCTCCACGCGCAGGCCACCGCCCGGGTGCGTGAAGAAGCGGAAGCCCGCCGCGCCCGACGCGAGCCACGACACCTTGTCGTCCTCGAGCCAGCCGCCGTTGCAGATGCCCTGCGCGCGGTCCGCCTGACCCTGGCAATAGACGATCGACTCGCGGTGGAACATGCCCGCGCCGCCGCCGGCCCAGAGGTAGGCCTGGAAGTGCACCGGCAGCTCCGCGAGGAGCGAGATCTTCCCGTAGAGCGGCGCCCAGCGCGCGCCCACGAGGCCGTTGGCCTTCATCTCCCAGAGGTTCTTCAGATCGCTGGTGATCTGGACCTCGTTCGCCGGGTTGCGCTGCAGCAGGTGCTCACTGACCTGGCGCGCAAGGCCCGTGTGCCGCGAGAGCGCGTAGCCGCCGCGAAGCTCCAGCGCGAACGTCTCCTGCAGGTTGTAGGCGGCGGAGACGTTGAAGTTCCAGTGGTTCGTCAGCCGGTCCACCATGGTGAAGCCGACGTGCGGAGCGACCTCGAACCGGCCCTTCACGTTGTAGAGGCGGTTGCGCACCACCGTGCGCTCGAGCAGGTCCTGGGAGTCCGTCGCCACCTGCGCGGTCGCAGACGTTGCGGTGAGCGCGAGGGTGGCGATCAGAAGGCGCGTAAGGTTCATCGTTGTCATAGGTCCTACTGGCAGGTGGTCGAAAACTCGGGCGCGACCTCGTAACAGACTTCAACCGTGGCGAGGGACTCCGGAATGGCGGTCCCGTCGAAGCGCACCACGTTGCGATACGACGAGCCGTCGCAGCGGACGTAGCGCACGCCATCCGGGGCGGGCTGGGTGCTGACGGACTTCTCCTCCGCGCACCGGCCGGCGCGGCACTTCTGACCCGACGGACAGTTCCCGTCCACCGCGCAGTTCGCCGCGTCGTGACGCGAGACGAAGACGTCCAGCCCGGTGGCAAGCGTGCCGGAGACTTTCAGATCCGGCCCGCGGGTCAAGCGGAAGTCGCGCCTCAAACCACTCGCGGCGTATCCGAGCGCCGAGAGCGCGCCGCTGAAGTCCGCGTCGCAGATGTTCACGGCCACTCCGCCGGTCTGCGATGCAACGCCCATGTAGCGGCCCGCGAAGTACGAGACCTCCATCGTCCCGTCGGCGACGCCTCCCTGCGGACAGGCCATGCCGTTCGCGCGGCGGCAGCAGCCGGAGTGCGGATTGGGATCGCCGAACTGCGAGGGCACCGGGTTCGTCCCGTCGAGCGCGACGATCGCCGCCAGCGCCACGCGGTCCTCGTTGCCGTAGCCCTTGAAGGTCTCGATGTAGCGCGAGAAGTACGCGGTGGATCCGTACGTGCCCGGCGATGCGAGCGCGCCGTCCGCCGCGCACCGGCAGCCGGGGTCCGCGGTGCAGGGAAGCTGCTGCGCCATCGGGTTGCAGGAGGAGTCGTCCTCGTCCGAGAGCACGACGATGTAGAGCGCCGCGTCGTCGCGGATGAAGCCCGGCTGGCCCGGGCGCTCGCGGTTCTCGTCGTTCTCGAGCACGAGGTAGATCTGCAGGAGGCCGCGCTCCACCGGGCTTCCGGTGTTGCCCACCTTCCCCACCAGCTGCTGGAACGCCTGGACCGCCTCGCCGGTGGAGCCTGCGCCCGCGGTGCAGGTCGTCGTCGTCCCCGCCGCATCCGGCGTGCAGCCGATGTAGCGGCCACCGGTCGCGCCCATCTGCCAGTCGAGAAGCCGTCCGCGGCGCGCGGGGTCGTCGGTGTCGGTGGTGGTCACCGCGATGCGGAAGTCGATCGGCGGGTCCGCTTCGACGAGCTGCTGGATGAAGCTCTGCAGCTGGCCGGAGAGCCGCTGCTGCTTCGGGCCCATCGATCCGGACGAATCGACGACCCAGAGGATGTCCACCTTGCGCACCGTCTCCTGACGGAAGAGGTCGCACTGCACCGGCGTGTTGAGGCGGAAGTGATCGGTGTGCTTCGCCGGATCGACCTTCACCTCCGGCGCGCCCGTCTCCACCTGCGGATTGCCGGGGACGATCGCGAACTCCTCGCGCACCCGCGTGGTCTTCCCGGAGCGGTCCTCGCAACCCGCCGTCATCACGAGCACCGCGCAGAGGCCGACGCAGAGCTGGATGCGCGCGAGAGGGGCCATGGACTGGGGGCGGCTGCCTAGCACATGCATGGTGTGGCCTCCACGGAAATCACGGTCTTGCACTGTTCTACTGAAGCGAGGGCGGGAGGCAGGCCTGCACCGACTGGCCATCGACGGTGGCGAGGATGTCGCAGAACCACTCGTCGGGGCAGTCGCCGTCGGCCTGGCACAGCTGCGTGCACACGTTGCCCGAGTCCTTCTTGATGCAGAGGCCGGTGCCGCACGCCGCAGGTCCGAAGGAACAGTCCGCACCCGCGCCGCCGCCGCCCTCGGGGAAGCAGACCTTCACCTGCGCGCCGCCGCCGAGCGGCTCCGCGGTGCGGCAGGTGAACGCGTTGGGGCAGTCGCCGTCCGTTGCGCAGACGCTCGTGCACACGCGGCTCGTGCCGAGGTCCAGACACGATCCCGTCTGGCAGGGAGGACGCCCCGGCGTGCAGTCGTCACCGAAGAGCCCGCCCATCGGCGCGCAGACGCCCGAGCCACTGACCGGCCCGTCCGGATTGCGCTTCGACGGATCGCAGTCGTAACCGCCCTGCCCCTCCGCGGCGCTCTCGCAGCAGCGGAAGCGCGAGTCGCCGCAGTCGGTGTCCTTGCTGCACGGCGCCGAGCAGATCTCCGTCAGCCCCGCGACGACGCACACGCCGGCCACGCAGTCCTCCGCGCCGCCCACGCTGCAGTCGTCGCCCACGCGCCCGAGGCCCACCGCGCACGAGCCACGCTGCGGCATGCAGAAGTTGTCCGTGCCGCCCGCCGCGTTCGCCACCGGCCGGCAGACGAAGCCCGGCCCGAACGAGCGCGTGCAGGCCGCGTCGTCGAGGCAGGGCGTGGAGCAGAACGACTCGCCCTTGAACGGGCAGTCCGGGCAGTCGTTCTGGATGCAGCGGTTCTCCGGATGTCCGCCGCTGCGGCAGTCGTCGTTGTTCGTGCAGGGCGAGCACATCCGCCCGTCCGCCGCCGGCTCGCACTGGTTCGCGGCCGCGTTGCAGGTGCGCCCAAGTCCACACTCGCGGATCTGCCCGAGCTCGTCCGCGGCGCTGCAGAAGCCCTCACAGGTGTTCGCGTTGGGCACGCACTGGAACGGCCCGTCCTTGTTCGGATCGTCGCTCTGGCCGATGTCCACGCAGGAGAAGCCGGTGGGGCAGTCGCCCGCGCGCGAGGGGTGACAGTCGCGGCCGCAGAAGGTCTCGCCGCTCACCACGTTGCGCACGCAGAGGTCGAAGTGGCCGCCGCACTCCGCGTCACCCTTGCAGGGCGCGCACACCGGACGGCCCGCGCTGCAGGTCTGCGTCTGGGGCACGCACTGCTTGATCATCGCCCCGTTCTGGCCGGCGGGGATGCCCCGGCACTCGAAGCCGGTGGGGCACACGTCGCCCGCGGCGCAGGGGCTGGTGCAGAACCGCTCGCCGCTTCCCACCGCGGTGAAGCAGGTGCCGCCCTGCGGGCACTGCAGCGCGTCCTGACAGGGCGAGCACAGCGTCCGCTGCACCTTGAGGTAGCAGTTGCCCGTCTCCGTGTTGCAGGAGTGGCCCGCGGGGCACTCGCCGTCGCGCTCGCAGCCCGAGAGCTTCTTGCAGATCTTCCCGTACTTGCCCGCGGCCTCGCAGACGAAGCCCTCGGGAGGGCACTGCTCGTCCGAGTCGCAGGGCGCGGTGCAGAAGCCGGACGCGGTGTCCAGCGCGACGCAGAGGCCGGTGGCGCACTCGGGCGCGGTCTCGCCGGCGGCGGTGGGGCTACAGGCCTCGCCGATCTGCAGCCTCGGCGGCTCGGTGGGACCACATCCGAGGCCAGCCAGCACGGTGACGAGGGAAAACGCGAGAGTGAGCGAGCGCCGCTGCTGCACGGAAAGTCCTCCCCTTCCGGCGCGGCGAGACCGCCTGCCCGCCGGGAAGGCGGGCGAAAATCTTCTACTCGACGCTCTAAGCCAAGGCGGGGGCGGGGTTTTCCGGCGCTCGGAGAACCCGCAATGGCAACGGCCGCGGAGGCCACCCGAAGGTGCCTGCCGCGGCCGCCGACCTCTGACGTTCCCGAGGGGGAGCTACGCCGCCTTGTGGGACGCGCGGAGCGCCGCCTTCACCGACGGCTTGAGGTACACCAGCGCGTCGTTGTGGCCCGGGAGGTTGCCCTTCACGAGCACGAGGCCCTTCTCCACGTCCACGTCCACGATGGTCAGGTTCTGGGTGGTGACCTGCTCCACGCCGTAGTGACCGGGGAGCTTCTTGTTCGGGTACACGCGGCCCGGCGTCTTACGCTGACCGATGGCGCCCGGGTGACGGAGGTACTCGTGGGTGCTCGCGCGGGTGCTGAAGCCGCGGAAGTTCCACCGCTTCATCACGCCCTGGAAGCCGCGACCCTTGGTGATGCCGGTCACGTCCACCAGCTGGCCCTTGGCGAACAGGTCCGCCTTCACCGCGTCACCCACGTTGAGGCCTGCCACCTCTTCGGCCGAGACGCGGAACTCCTTGAGGTGCCGCCGGGCCGGAGCGCCGTTCTTCTTGAACGCGCCGATCTTCGCCTTGGTGAGGGCCTTGTCCTTCACCTCGCCGAAGCCGAGCACGAGCGCCGAGTACTTGTCCTTCTCCGGCGTCCGCTTGCCCACGACCACGCACGACGAGACGTCCACCACGGTGACCGGGACGACGTTGCCGTCCTCGGTGAACACCTGGGTCATCCCGACCTTCTTGCCAATCAAGCCCTTCGACATGACGACTTCTCCAAACTGCGGCGCGCGGGGCTGAAAGAACTCCCGGCCCGAAAAAAGGCGGCGGAACCTACCACATGCCACACGATGTGCAAGCCACGCGTGAAACCGGACGCTATTTCGCCCGATCGATGCGCGGGTACAGCGCCGCCAGCGCCGGATCCGCGATGCGCTGCGCGTAGCACTCTTCGCCGAGGAGGAACAGTGCCTGATCCAGGTAATCCTCCGCGGCGAGCACCTCCTGCTCCTTTTCCGCGATCGCCTGGTCGAGGTCCGCCATGAACTGCTCGAAGTCCGCCTTCCTGGCCGTCTCTTCGTCCTCCAGCTCCAGCATCCGCTTGTGCGCCAGGATGCCGTCCGCGCCCGGCTGGCCCGGCCGCGGGGTCAGCGCGTGCTCGAGGTCGCTCTCCAGCTGCTCCACCTCGCGCCCCTGCCGCATGTAGGCCAACCGCAGCTTCTTGATGTTCTCCTTCGCCGTCTGGAGCTTCACCGGGTCGTCGGTGGTCATCTCCAGGTCCGCCAGCCGCGCCTCCTCCTTCTTCAGGCTGACCCCGCCGTAGCGGTGGTCCGCCTTCTTGTTCGCGACCTTCTTGCGCAGGTCCTTGACCTTGCCCTCGATGGCCTCCACAGCGCGGCTGAAGCGCTTCACCACGACGTCCAGCTTCGCGCGCTCGGCGGCGAGGCGGTCCTGGAACTCCTGCCAGGCCGCGTCCTCGTCGTTCATCTGGCCCTCGAGCTCCGCCAGCTCCTCCCGGCGCGCGACCAATGCGTCCTCTGCGCGATACACGCGCTGCATCGACTGCGGGCAGTTGGGCTTGTTCGGCAGGCGCTCGCGCGCGAGGTCACCGAGCTGGAAGACCAGCTCGTTGTACGAGTTCCCCTTCCCCATGGGGAGGGGCTTCTAACACGCAATGCCTAGGCCGGAAGGCCGGCAGCGGCGTCCTCGTGCGCGGGGATCCGGCCCTCGGAGAGGCGCAGCAGCTCGTTCGCGCGGTCCTCCTCCTCCGCGCGGTTGAGCTCGCAGACCCACGCCGAGGAGTAGTCCGCCTGCATCCGCGCGGTCTCCGCCATGTCCTCGTAGCGGGCCGCGGACGCGCGCGCGGCCACGCTTTCGGCGCGCAGTGCGATGCGCACGTCCCCTTCGACCTCGACCTCGTCCGGCGGCACCGGCAAGGGGCCCCGGCCCATGGCGGAGAGCCGGGCGAGAAGCCTCGAGGCGTGGGCGCGGCAGAACGCCGCCAGCACCAGCAGCCGCGCCTTGAGCCGCACGTCCTCCGTCCGCTCCGCAATCGTCGTCAGCGTGCGGGCGGACGTCAGCTCCGCCTCCCAGGCCGCCGCAAGCGCCGCCGCCAGCCGGCTGTGTCTCGCCCCCATCCAGCACCTTCCCCACGATCCAGGTCCAGCCAGAAAGTAGGAACGCCCCCCGGCTCCATCAACCGACCAGGCGATCCACGAACCAGAACGCGCCCATACACAGGATGAGCCCCGAGCCCACCCGCACCGTCCACCTGCCGGCGGTCTCACGCCGCCTCAGGATCCGGATGATGGGAAAGAGCACCCCCACCACCGCGGCCTGGCCCAGCTCCACCCCGAGGTTGAAGCCGAGCAGCCCTGACACAACCTGCTCACCGAGCCCGTATTCCGCGAGCACGCCCGCAAACCCGAACCCATGCACCAGCCCGAAGAGGAAGGTCAGAAGGGCCCGGTGCCGGTGCTCCTTCAGCACGAGGTTCTCCACCGCCACCCAGACGATGGAGAGCGCGATGGCGATCTCCACCCAGCGCGCCGCGCTCTCGCCAATCGAGACGATCCCCAGCGCCGCCACCGCGAGGGTGATCGAGTGCGCGAGGGTGAAGGACGTCACCAGCAGGAGGATCCGCTTCCAGGAACCGCCGACGAGGATCACCGCCAGCACGAAGGCGAGGTGGTCGATCCCGAGAAAGATGTGCTCCACCCCGAGGGCGATCCAGCCGCCCAGGCCTCGTGTCGAGGATGGGGTGGCGCCGGTCCCCAACACGGTCAGCGTCTGACTGTGGCCGCGCGCGAAGCCCTGGTTGCGCAGCCCGCCGTCACCGTACGCGCCGAGCACCACCTGGTAGTTCGAGGGCAGCACGTCGAGGATCCGGAAGGTCTGCGTCAGCTCGCCCTCGCCGCACGCGAAGTCCGCGTGGAGCTCCACGTAGGTGTCGCGCAGGAGCGCGGTGTCGCCCGTCCGCGTACAGGGCCCCGACGCCGCGCGCAGGGGCATCTGGTTCCACAGGCCGGCACCGATCGCCGCGGCGCCGCGCTGCAGCTCGTCCGCCGTGAGCCTCCCGTCTTCGTCCGCGTCCACCGGCGCGAGCAATTGCAGGCTCTGCGCGGTGAGCGTCACCTTGGCCTTCACCGCCTCCGCGGCCGCGTCCGGCCTCGAGAGCTGGATGAAGACGATGTCCGCGTCGTGCGCCGCCGCAAAGGACGGAACGAGCAGCGCGCAGAGCGCGACGGGGAGGGACAGACGCACAGTCATGGATCCTCGAGAGGTATCACGGCCGCAAGGGCGCGGCCGTCAGGCGAGCGCCGGCTGCGCGTCCACCCGCTTCGCCATGCGGGGGACGTGCTGGTGCTCGGAGCCGCAGCCCGGGCAGTGCACCGGCTGCGACCAGTGGGACTCGACCTTCACCTCCTCCACGCAGCAGAGGAAGTTCTGCCGGCGCATGTCGTCGTCCTCGGCGCGCATCTCCGGCAGGCGCTCCGGCGGCGGCACCGCCACGTAGGTCACGCCCGGGTTCTTCGAGAGCGTGCGGAAGGGATAGGCGATCTGCTCGTAGCGGATGGCCTCCGAGAGGACACGCGCCACCTTCTCCAGCCACGCGCGCTGCTGGGGCGTGCACCAGGCGTCGGTCGGCGCGCCGCGGCCGCAGTAGGGACAGTGGGTCTCACAGTCGTCCCAGGCGATCTCGTGCGGGTTCTGGAACATGAGGTGGCGCCCCAGGTAGCGCTGCACCGTCGCCCCGTCGCACGGACCGCCCTTCACCTTGAACTGCCGGCGGCAATGCGGGCACTCCCTGCGGAGAAAGCCCCCCGAATCCACCGGCAACATCACCTGCTCCTGCACCCTGTTGCGTCCCACGCCCCGCCCCCTCTCCCGTCCCCGCCCGCGCGTTCCTCTACTGCTACTGCGACTGCCCTGCAGCTACAGCGCCGTCTTCGCCCGCTGGGTCACCGCCAGCGTCACCGACACCAGCGCGAGCACGAGGAAGAGGTGGATCCACATCCCCAGCGCCGCACCGCTGGCCATCCCGAACACCCACAGGACCAGGAGGATCGCCGCCATCGTCCAAAGCATTCCGAAACAGGCCTCCTGTCGCCCCTCCATGGGAAACGACGCGCCAACGTAGGCACCGCCCGCACTGCCGCCAAGCGCCCGCCGCACGCCCCGAGTGGGAAACTTTTTGCCCAGGCGGAGGCTGTCATTTCTCCCGTTGTCCCCCTCCGCGGGCAGGCGTGTCAGGAAATCCGCGGGGTTGCGGGCGTGGCACCACGCTTGCCCAGGTGGCCCGGTCTGCCGGGGGGCTCAGGATGCGGAACGTGGTGCGGGGCGTGGGGCTGTGCGTGGCGCTGGCGGGGTTCGGGGTGCTGGCGGTGGGCACGGGCGGTGGTGGGGCGGGACGACGGGGCGCGGCCTGCGAGAGCGACACGGCGGTGACGGCGGTGCGCGCGGCGGAGCTGGAGGCGGCGGCGAAGGCGCTGGCGGACCGGGAGGCGAAGATCCTCGAGCTCAGCGCAGCGCTGGAGGCGCTGGAGGAGCGCGAGACCTATGAGGAGGCGCTCGCGCTGGGGGTGGTGGACGCGGTGAAGGCGTCGGGCCTGCCGGAGCGCCAGCAGCGCCGGGTGGCGGTGGCGATCGTCCGGGAGGCGAAGAAGAACGGGCTCGACCCGCTGCTGGTGGTGGCGGTCATCCGCGTGGAGAGCTCCTTCAACAACTACGCGGTCTCCCACGTGGGGGCGATGGGGCTGATGCAGGTGATGCCGGACACCGGGAAGTGGCTGCTCGACAAGCGCGGCCGGAAGCTCGGGCGGGCGCAGAACCTCTTCGACCCGGAGCTGAACATCGAGCTCGGCGCCTTCTATCTGGCCGACATGATCCGGATCTTCGGCTCGGTGGACAGGGCGCTGGTCGCCTACAACGCCGGCCCGGGCGGGGCGCGGAAGATCCTCGCCTCGGAGACCGTGCGCCCGAAGTTCATGGCGGGCTACCCGGCGAAGGTCATGGGCGAGCACAAGAAGCTGCGGCGCGCGGCCGACGCCCGGATGGCGGTCGGGGCCGAAGCTCCGGTTCCGGACGGTCGCGGCTAGGGTTGTCGGGGGGAGGACAACTTCCTCAACGCCTATCGGACGAAGCCCCTGCACCCGACGCGGGGGCACTTCCGCACGTGCGTGGCAGAGCGCAGTGTGCCCCGGCATCTCGGGCATCGGGCACCTGACGCATCAAGGAGCACCACGACATGGCGGGCTTTGAACTGGTTCGGGAAGAGTCTTCGGGAAAGGTCATCTTCCGTCCTCGCGGGACGCTGGACGGTGACGCCGCCCGGCTCCTCCAGGGGCTGATCAGCGACCTCGACCCGGGCGTCGCGGTGGAGGTGGACTTCTCGCAAGTCCGCGAGTTCATGGACGTTTCGGTCGGCGTGCTCACGCACTCCCTCTCCGGCCGTCCGGTGCACCTGCGCGGGCTCCGCAGCCACCAGGAGCGCATGTTCCAGTACTTCGGCATCCCCACCGGCGCCTCCTCGCGCGCGTACTGGACGCCGGAAGAGCTGCTGGTGGCCTGAACCGACACGAAGGCTTCGGGCGCGAAGACCTGAGCTGACGTGACGTGAAGAAGCCCTCTACCCGGTGCCGGGCAGAGGGCTTTGTCGTGTCCGGAGCGTCCTGAGAGCGAGCTACCTGCGGCGGCGCCGGAAGAGCGGGAGCGACGCGAGGGCCGCGAGCGGGAAGAGCATCCCCGCCATGCTCGCCGAGCCGCAGCCGGCACTGCCGAGTCCCACGTTGCCCTCGGCGCGCGGGAGCGTGGCCTCGAGCGGGTTGTCGGGGACGAGCGTCGGCGTCTCGGGGAACGGGATGTGGCCCCCGCCTGTGTCCGGGCCCGGCGTGGCGGGCGGGTTCGTGGCGACCGGAGGCTGCTGCGGCGGCGGCGCGAAGATGTGGTCGGGGTAGCCCGAGTACACCGTCATCCCGTCGTGGAAGACCGACTGGTTCCAGTCGATGCTCCGGTCCCGGTAGAGGCCCTGCTTCACGTACACCGAGCCGCCCGGGTAGAGGGTCTGGTGGAAGGTCTGCTCCACCACCTTCTTGCCGTCCTTCCAGAGCTCCACGAAGCCCACGTTGGGGTTCGAGCTGAACTTCACCCGGAGGAGGAACTCCATCCACTCGCCGCGCTGCAGCGGCGCGGTCCAGAGGTAGCCCGCATCGTAGCGGCCGCTCTGGTCGTACTGGGTGCCCATCACCCGGAAGCCCATCTGCTCGCCGTGGAGGCTGAAGTAGAGCGGGACGCCGAACTCGCCGGAGTGCCACTGGGTGAAGAGGTGCCACTTCGGGCTGGTGCGGAAGTCCTCGGGGAAGCGCGTGTACCAGTGGAACCAGCGCTCCTGGCCCTCTTCGAACATGGGGTTGGTGATGACGTACTCCGCCCGGGCGCCGAGCTTGATGTAGTCGCCCGGCTGCACCGTCGTCTTCACCGCGTACTGGCCCTGCTTCACAGGGCTCTGCACCACCTGGATCCGGTCCTGCGCCTGCAGGTCGAGCGTCTGGTACTGCCCGAGGTTTCCGGTCTCGAAGTCACCCACGAACACCGGGGCCGCGAGGGCAGCGCCGGTCAGTCCCGCACCGACGAGTGAGAGCGCGGCGAGCGCGCCGAGGGTCTGGCTTTTCAACAGGCATCTCCACCCCTCCTCGCCCCGCGTGAAGTGACCACGTGAGGCTCCCGGGTGTCCGCCTCCGAACGGAAGGGCATTTTTCGATCTTCCGGCCGCGAGACGTCAGCAACCGAGCAGACCGACTGATCTCTGGGGCAGCTACCTGACCGGACGACCGGCCGCAGTTTTCCCTGTCGAGGGCGAGCGGGGACGGCGATGCACGACGGGGGGCCCAGTCAGAGCGGGCCGGCGCAGCACGGTGAAGGCGCATTCGAGCGGCCCACTTCGGGTGTGGCGGGCGCGCAGCCCTGCCCTGCCCCGGCTCCGGCTCCGAGGCGCAACGCCGCGCTGGGGAGGCCTCCGCTTCCTCCTCCGCCGCTGAAGGTCGCGCTGATGGTGGGCGAGGCCGCGGATGGGGACGCAGAGGGATTCGGCGCGTTCGTGTCCGCGCTGCGGGCGCGGCTTGAGGCCCGAGGGCACGCGCTGGACGTCTTTGCCGAGGGCCCTGAGCTCCTCCGCCAGGACTCGATCCGGCCGCTGGGCGAGCTGCGGGAGCGCCCGCTGCGGGCGGTGCGGAGGCTCGGGGCCTACGACGTGCTTCAGGTCCACCACTTCGGGCTCTGGGATGCGGCGCCGCTGCTGGGCTACGCGGCCGCGGGAGCGCGGGTGGTGTTCGTGGGGCACCGCGCGGCTCGGGGAGGCTCGGGGAGACGGGGCAGCGTCGGCGCGTTGTGCGACCGGATGGCGGCGAGGCGCCTGTCTCGGGTGGTCGGCGTCTCGAGGCACGTGTGCGACAGGCTCGAGGGGCGCTGGTCGTTGCCTGAAGGCCGCGCGGTGGCGATCCCGCTCGGCGTCGCCTGCGAGCGCTTCGCCTGCGTGCGCACGGTGAGGGACCACGACCGGCCGCTGGAGCTCGTCACCCGTGCGCGGCTCTCTGGTGGGGAGGGCGTGGACGTGCTCCTCGAGGCCGCGGGCCTCCTGGGTGACGGCGCGCGGCTGACGGTGCTCGGCGATGGCCCCCAGAGGCCGGCGCTGGAGCGGCTCGCCGCGGAGCTGGGACTTGGGGAGCGGGTGCGGTTCCTGCCGGTTCGAAGCGAAGACGTGCCCGCGTTGCTGCGGGCGGCGGACGTGTTCGTGCGGCCGGCGGTGAGCGAGGACAGCTTCGGGCTTTCGGTCGGCGAGGCCATGGCCAGTGGGCTGCCGGTGGTGGCGACGCGGGTGGGCTCGGCGCCCGAGTGGGTGATCGACTGCGACAGCGGCCTTCTGGTCGAGCCGGGCAACCACCGCGAGCTGGCGGCGGCGCTGCGGCTGCTGATGGACGGGCCGAACCTGTCGCGCCGGCTGGGGGGCAACGCGGCGGCGCGCGCCTCGCTGCTCTTCAGCGTGGAGCGCTCGGCGGCGAGGCACGTGGAGCTGCTCGAGGAGGTCGCCTGTGCCTCCCTGGCCGTGCAGCGGCCGTAGCAGGCCCTGATGATGACGGGCCAGAAGCCGGCGGGTGGTGCGGCGCTGCCTGTTAGAGTCCGCCGCCGTGAGCTCTCCGGCGCGTCCCCTCCCCGCGACCCCCAACCTCCCCTCGCCCGCCGAGGCGCGCGCGCTGATCGACAGGCTGTGCGCGAACGTCTCCCGCGCGGTCGAGGGCAAGCCGCAGCAGGTGCGCGCCTCGATCGTGTGCCTCGTGGCGCGGGGACACCTGCTGCTCGAGGACGTGCCGGGCGTGGGCAAGACGACCCTCGCCGAGGCGCTGGCGCGGTCCTTCGGGCTCTCCTTTGCGCGCGTCCAGTTCACCTCCGACCTGCTGCCGGCGGACATCCTCGGCGGTCAGCTCTACCGGCCGCAGACGCAGTCCTTCGAGCTGCGCAAGGGCCCGGTCTTCCACCAGGTGGTCCTCGCCGACGAGCTCAACCGCGCGCCGCCGCGCACCCAGTCCGCGCTGCTGGAGGCGATGGCGCAGGGACAGGTCTCGCTCGACGGGACCACGCACGCGCTGCCGCGGCCGTTCGCGGTCATCGCCACCCAGAACCCGACGGACCTCGCGGGCACCTATCCGCTGCCGGATTCGCAGCTCGACCGGTTCCTCTTCCGGCTCTCGCTCGGACACCCTTCGGCGGAGGTGGAGGCAGGGCTGCTCACCTCGCGCGCGGGGGCGGATCCGCTCCGCGGCATCGGCGCGGTGTGCCGGCCGGAGGAGCTGGAGGCGCTGCAGGCGGCGGCCTCGGCGGTGCGGCTCGAGGAGGCGCTGGCGCAGTACATCGTGCGGCTCGGCGAGGCGACGAGGACCCATCCGGACATCGAGCGCGGGGCCTCGACGCGGGCGCTGCTCTCGCTGGCGGACGCGGCGCGGGCGCAGGCGCTCTCCCAGGGCCGCGACTACGCGACGCCGATGGACGTGCGCGAGTGCCTCGGTCCCGCGATGGCGCACCGGCTCCTGCTTCGGTCGGCGGTGATGGGCGGGTACTCGCGCGACGAGGCGGCGCTGCTGCTCGCGGAGCTGGCGCAGCAGGTCCCCGAGCCCCGGTAGCCTTTGGCGCGCGATGTCCCTCCCGAAGCAGCCGTTCATCACCGGACAGCGCAAGCTCCCGAAATGGAGGGTAAAGTTGTCGCGCGCCCTCCGGCCGCCGCGGACCTTGAAGGTCACCCGGGCGGGGAGGACCTACCTCGTGGTGACGGTGGGCGTGGGGCTCGGGGCGCTGAACACGGGGAACAACCTGCTCTACCTCGTGCTCGCGCTGCAGCTGAGCCTCATCGTCATCTCCGGGATCCTCTCCGAGCGCGTGCTGCGCGGCCTCACCGTCCGGCGCATCGGCGCGGACGCGGCCTTCGCGGGCGAGCCCTTCTCCTTCCGCTGGGCCGTCTCCCGTCAGCGCGGTCATGCCTTCGCGCTGGAGCTCGCTGAGGCGGACGCGGCGGTGGAGGGCGCGGGGAGGCTCGCGCACCTACCGCCGGGCGAGGAGCGGATCGTCCGAGGCGAGCTGATCGCCGCACGTCGTGGACCGCATGCGCTCGTCCGCATCCGGGTGACGACGCAGTTTCCCTTCGGCCTCTTCCAGAAGAGCCTCGTGGTCGAGGCGCCGGGCGTTCTCCACGTCTACCCGCGCCGGCTGCCGCAGGAGCGAGGCTCGGCGTCGGCGACGGATCCGCAGGATGGACAGAACCCGAACCCGCGCGCGGTGGGAGGCGTGGGCGATGTGACCGGGCTCTCGCCGCTGCGGGACGGTGAGGAGGCGCGCCGGATCCACGGGCCGAGGAGCGCATCGCTCGGGCAGTGGGTGAAGCTCGATCGCGCGCGCGACGAGCGCCGGCAGGTCATCCTCCGCGCGACGACGGAGATCCCCTCCGAGGCGCTGGAGCGCGAGTGCGAGCGGCTCGCGGCGCAGGCGCGCAGGCTCGTGCAGGCGGGCCACGAGGTCGGCTTCGAGAGCGAGTCGATTGCCCTTCGACCCGCGGCGGGCGTGGCGCAGGAGCGGCGGATCCTCCGGGCGCTGTGCGGGCTGGGCTTTACGGAGAGCGGCGCGGAGTCGATGCCAGAGCGGGAGGCCGCGTGAGCTTCGCGAGGCGTTCGCGGCTGCGCCTCGTGCTGCGCGATCTGGCGGCGGGCGCGGCGTTCGTCTCCATGGCGCTCTCCGGCGAGCTGCCGCTGTGGACGATCGCTGCGTTCGGCACGGCGCTTCTGTGCGCGCTGGCCGATCGGCGGGTGCTTCGTCTGGTGCCCAGAGCGAGCGGCGTCGTGCTCGTGGTCGGGGCGATCGCGCTCTACTCCTCCGCGGCCGCAGGCGGGCTCGATCTCGTCGTCTCGGCCTGCGCCTTTGCCGCGTTGATCACCGCGCAGCGGATGTTGTCCGAGCCCTCCGCGCGCACCGACCAGCAGGTGCACCTCACCGGCCTGCTGATGATCGCCGGCGGCGCGGCGCTCTCCGGTGAATTGCTCTTCGCGGTCGCGCTCGCGGTGTACGCCACCCTCGCCTGCCTCTCGCTGCTGCTGGCGGTGATGGAGGGCTCGGCGGGTCCGGGCGAACGGGTGGCATCGGGGCCGGCCTTGCGCTTCGGCGCGTGGGGCATGGCGGCGGCGCTGGGAGGCGCGGTCGTGCTCTTCGCGGTCTTCCCCCGGCTCTCGTGGAACGTGGCCGGCGGGCGCGTCTCCAGAGGCCTCGGCAGCGCGACGGGACTGAACAGCGCGGGCCTGCAGCTGACCTCCGGCGGCGGGACGATCAAGACGAACCCGCGCGTGGTGGCCCGGGTGGAGCTCTCGCCGGATCCGCGCACCGACAGGCTGGACGCCTACTTCCTCGCGGCGACCTTCGGCACATTCACCGGCACCGCGTGGACCGGCAGCGCAGAGGACACCGCGCCGTCGCAGCGGGTGACGGTGCGCCCTTACCTCGATGGGCAGACCCCGCTGCTGCGCCAGCGCTTCGAGCTCTTGCCCGCGCTGGGCGCGAACGTGGCGCTGGGGATGGTGGAGACGGTCGCCTTCAGCGGCGCGCGCACGCAGACGGGCTCGAGCCACGGACAGACGCGGCTCGTGCACCGGCCGGGACAGGACGTGCGCTTCCGCGACCGCGCCGAGCTCTACGCCTACGTGGCGCTCAGCGCGCGCAAGCCGGATGAGCTCCCCGCGCCGCCGCCATTGGAAGAGGCCGAACGCGCGGCCTTGATCTCGCTGCCGGAGGGGCTCGATCCGCGCATCGCCGAGCTGGCCCGCACGCAGTTGGCCGGAGAGCAGGATCCGCTGCGCGCCGGACGCCGGCTGGAGACGTGGCTTCAGTCCACCTTCCGCTACACGCTGGACCTGCCGGAGACGGAGGGCGATCCGCTCGCGCACTTCCTCTTCGAGCGCCGCGCGGGTCACTGCGAATACTTCGCCTCGGCGCTGGCGGTGATGCTGCGCACCCAGGGCATTCCGGCGCGCGTGGCCACCGGCTTCTACGGCGGCGAGCGCACCGACGACGACGGCACCTACGTTCTGCGGGCCGGTGACGCGCACGCGTGGACGCAGGTCTGGGTGGACGGCCGCGGCTTCGTGAACCTCGATGCGACGCCGGCGGCGGGACGCGCGGCGAGACCTTCCGCGGTGCTCGGCTGGCTCCTGCGGCAGTACGAAGCGGTCGAGGGGATGTGGCGGAACTCGGTGCTGGAGTACTCGCTGCGGGATCAGGCGCGGCTGGTGATGCGCGCGTGGGAGCGGGTCCGGGGCGACGGCGCGCAGGTCGCCTCCAGCGGCTCGGGGACGACAGGCGGACTGCCGAAGCCGACGCGCGAGCTCTGGATGTTGCTCGGGGCGTTCGCGCTCCTCCTCTATGGGTACTGGCGGCTGCGGCGCGTGCTCTCGCGCGGGCGGTCGAGCCATCCGGCCACGCTTTTGCGCGACCTGGCCGAGGCGATGCTCGCCCGGGCCGGCGTTCCCGCGGTGGCCGGTGAGGGATTCGAAGAGCGTGCGGAGCGAATGCGCGCCGAGGGTCACGCTGCGGCGTCGGCCCTCCGCGAGGTGGTGGAGGCCTGGACCGCCGCCCGCTTCGGTGGCCGGGAGCTGTCCGCGGTCGAACGGCGGCGGCTGCTCGTCGCGCTGAAGGAAGCGCTGCGCCAGAGGTGACGTCCCGGTGCCTGCCTGCCCTGCGGGCTTGCATCTGCGGTCCCGCTGAACCGGGAGTGCCACGTGCCTAGGCTGCCTCTCTGGAGGTGCGCCATGGCAACTGATTCCACCGAGAAGAAGCCGAGGCCTTTCGTCCCGGCACGACATGAGCGCCTGGTGGATCCGTCCGGGCCCTCCAGCAGTCCCGACGGCTGGCGGCCCTCGGACGCGGTGCCCGTCAAGGCCCCCCCACGGCGCACGTCGGAAGAATCTACAGACCCCTCGCCGGAGCGGGGCGAGCCGGATCGGTAAGAGTTACGGAAAGGAGGAGCCGTCCTGGCGTCGAGAGACGCGAAGCTGCCGTATTCACTAGCGTTTTCTGATGACAAGCCTTTGGCACCCGCATTGCTGAAGGCAAGGCACACACGGGAGGTTGGGGAGTGGCGTCGGAAAAGAAGCCTTCGAGAAGGTCGAAAAGGGAGAAGCCCATGCAGATGTCCACCGAGTCCTCGAGCCCCGGCTCGCTCTCCATGTACCTGGCGGAGATCAACCGCTACCCGCTGCTGACCGTCGAGGAGGAGCAGGCGCTGGCGCGCAAGTACGCCAAGGGCGATCTGCAGGCCGGCCACCGTCTGGTCACGGCGAACCTCCGCTTCGTGGTGAAGGTCTCCTACGAGTACCGCTCGTACGGCATCCGGATGGCGGACCTCATCCAGGAGGGAAACATCGGCCTGATGAAGGCGGTCCAGAAGTTCGACGCCGACAAGGGCATCCGGCTCATCTCCTACGCGGTCTGGTGGATCCGCGCCTACATCCAGAACTACATCCTCAAGTCCTGGTCACTGGTGAAGCTGGGCACGACGCAGGCGCAGCGGAAGCTGTTCTTCAGCCTCGCGCGCACGCGGCGTGAGCTGGAGAAGCTCAACGGCGCCGGCGAGAGCACCATCGCCAACGTGGACGACATCGCGAAGCGGCTGAACGTGAAGCCCTCCGAGGTCCGCGAGATGGAGCAGCGGATGGGCGGCCGGGACCTGTCGCTCGACGCGCCGATGGGCGAGGACGGCGGCAACTCGCACGTGGACTTCGTGGTGTCGGATGCGGTGGGACAGGACGACGAGGTGGCGGACAAGGAGGAGGCGGGCATCGTCTCCGCGCGCGTCCAGACCGCCCTGCGCAGGCTCGACCCGCGCGAGCGCTTCATCATCGAGCAGCGCGTGATGAACGAGCGGCCGATGACGCTGAAGGAGCTCGGCGAGCACTTCGGGTTCAGCCGCGAGCGCGCGCGCCAGCTGGAGATTCGCGCGAAGGAGAAGCTGAAGATGGAGCTCGCGCAGCTGATGACGGAAGTCGACCCTGAAATGATGGAAATGCAGTGACGTATCCGCTGTTGCAGGGATCGAATTAAGGGTTCTCTCAGGGGTGGGAGATCGGCGAGCGGTCCGAGGCCTGTTAGGCTCGGGCCGCTTGCTTTTGCGGGTGCTCCAGAGCGCGTTCCCCGTCCGTCGAGGCGAACGCGGGCTCACGGGCCTGCTCCTCCTTCACAACCTCTTCGCGGTCGGGGCCTTTACCGCCGGGCGCGCGGTGAGGGACGCGCTCTTTCTGGCGGGGGCGGACAGGGCCACCCTCCCCTGGATGTACGTGGCGTCGGCCGCGGCGGTGGCCGGTGTGGGTCTTTTGTATGCACCGTTCGCGGCGAGGGTGCGCCGGGACCGGATGGCGGTGGGTTCGGCGATCCTCTTCGGCGGCCTGTACCTCGTGGCGTGGGCGGCGCAGCGGGCGGAGGTGCCCTTCGTCTACCACCTGCTCTACGTGTACGTGGAGGTGATGGGGGCGCTCACCCTCGTGCAGTTCTGGACCCTGGCCAACGAGCTCTTCCACGCGCGCGAGGCGAAGCGGCTCTACGGGTTCATCGGCTCGGGCGGGATGGTGGCGAACATCGTCATCGGGTTCCTCACCGCGCAGGTGGCGAAGGGCCTGGGCGCAAGCGCGATCCTCCTCATGTGCGCGGTGCTGCTGGCGGGGACCGCGGTGTCGGCGATGTTCGCGGGGAGGCTCGGGCGGCAGCGGATGTTCGCGCGCGCGGCGGCGCTTTCCGGTGGCGGGTCCAGGGGCGTGGCACGTCCTGCGAGGCGTTCAGGGGCTGGCGCTTCCGCGGGCGGCGCAGGCCGGGTCTTCGGCAATCCGCACCTGCGCATGGTGGCGGCGCTGGTGGCGCTGACCTTCCTCACCACGAGCATCGTGGACTTCCAGTTCAAGGTGATCGCGGGGAACAGCTTCCCGGTCGATCAGCTCGCGGCGTTCTTCGGCTACTTCTATTCGGTGGTCGGCGTGCTCGCGCTGGCGCTGCAGCTCTTCGGCACCGGGCGGATCCTCGAGCGGGTAGGTGTGGTCGGGGCGCTGAGCGTGTTGCCGCTGGCGCTCGGCGGAGGATCGCTGGTGCTCGCGCTGGTGCCCGCCTTGTGGGCCGCCGCGATGGTGAAGGGATCGGACAACCTCTTCCGCTACTCCATCAACGACGCGACCTCGCAGATCCTCTACCTGCCGCTCTCCCCTCACGCGCGCGCGTCGGCGAAGGCGTTCATCGACAGCGTGGTGAAGCCGGTGAGCATCGGCGCCGCGGGCCTCGCGCTGCTGGGCTACCGCGCCGTGTTCGGCGGAGATCCGTGGCGTCTCGCGTGGGTGGCGGTGGGGCTGTGCGTGCTGTGGCTGGGGGCGGTGCTCGCGCTGCGCAAGGGGTACGTGAAGAGCCTGCAGGAGAACCTGCGTCACCGCAGGCTCGATCTGGCCAGCGCGCCCTACAAGGTTCGAGACGGCGCGGCGATCCGCGTGCTCACCCGCGCGCTGGAGAGCGGCGACCCGCGCGAGGTCCTCAACGCGCTGGAGCTCTTGCCGCACGTGGAGGACATCGGGCTCGACCATCGGGTGGAGGCCCTGCTCGACCATCCCCTCCCCCAGATCCGGATCGCGGCGCTCGACTACTACAAGCGGCGCGAGGCGGTGCGGTTCGCGAACTCGATCTTCCGGCGCTTCGAGGACGCGGATCCGGCGGTGCGCGCGAAGGCGGTGGACGCGTTCTGCTCCATCGGCAAGGACCGCGCGGTGCGGAGCGTGAAGCCGTTCCTGCGCGACGCGGACGCGGCGGTGCGAGGCGCGGCGATCACCGGGATGATCCGCTACGGCGGGCTCGATGGCGTGCTGATGGCGGCGGAGGCGCTGAAGGGGCTCATCGCCGATCCGGATCCGGTGATGCGGCGACACGCGGCGCACGTGCTCGGCGCGATTGGCGTCTCCAATTTCTACCAGCCGGTGCTGGAGCTGATGAACGACGCGGATCCCGCGGTGCGGCGCGAGGCCATTGCTTCGGCGGGCATTCTTCGCAACAGCGAGCTGGTCATCCCGCTCATCTACAAGACGCGCTCGCCGCAGACCGGACGCGAGGCGGTGGAGGCGCTCTCCCAGTTCGGGCCTTCGATCGTCCCTGTGCTGGGAAAGGTGCTGGCGAACCGGCTCGAGGCGCAGCCCATGCGGTGCGCGGTGGCGAGGGTGCTCGGACGGCTAGCGACGACCGAGGCGGTGGCGGTGCTGTGCCGCGCGCTCGACGAAGGGGACGAGGAGCTGCGTACGCTCGTCTATCGGGCGCTGGCGAAGACAGCGCGCTCGCCGGTCCCGCAGGTGCGCGCGTCGGTGGACAGAAGCGCGGTGCTCGCCGCGCTCGATCGCGAGTTCGTCCGCGCATACGGCGCGCTGGCCGCGGCGCAGACGCTGGGGCTCGGGGCGGGCGTCTCTTCGGCGACTGCCCGCGTGGGCACCGAGTCCGCCGCCGCCCTGCTCTCCTCTGCCCTGTCGGAGAAGGTCGCCGCGTGCGAACGGCGGATCTTCACGCTGCTCGCGGTGCTCTATCCGCAGGCGGAGATGGAGCGCATCCACGCCGGCATCCGCGACGCCACCGCCGAGGATGCGCCGCGACGTCGAGCGACCGCGGTGGAGCTGCTCGACAACCTCCTCGAGCGCGACCTGAAGCGGAAGCTCCTGCCACTGAGCGACGATCTGCCGCGCGCGGAGAAGCTGAAGAGCGCGGCGGAGGTGCTGACGCTTCCGACGCTGGGCGCGGGCGAGACCGTGGCCGCGCTACTGGGAGACGAGACCGCCTGGGTCCGCGCGTGTGCGATCTACTTCGCCGCCAATGCGGAGGGCGTGATCGACGCGGCGGTGCTGACGGAGCGGCTGAACGCAGCGGTGGCGGATCCCAGTCCTTTCGTCCGCGAGATCGCGCTGGTGTGCGCGGTCAGGGCGGGCACGAACGGGGCGCGGGCCATGGCCGAGGGCCGGCTCACCGACGAGGCCGCAGTGGTGCGAAGGCAGGCGGCGCTGGTGATCTCGGCCAGGCGCGCGGCCGGTTAGAGAGCGGCTAGAGCTGCTCGCCCGGGTTCGCGAAGGTGTTCCACAACATCCAGCCGCCGATGACGAGGAAGGCCACCGCGGCCACGCGCTGGATGATCTTCGGGCTCACCACGCGAACGATCGCTTCGCCGGCGAGCACCGCGATCGCGGAGGTGAGGACCAGCGCCGTCGCCGAGCCGAGAAACACCGCCCAACGCGAGGTGCCGGAGGCGGAGAAGGTCAGCGTGGCGAGCTGGGTCTTGTCGCCGAGCTCGGCGAGAAAGATGGCCACGAACGTCGTTCCCACGAGCTTCCAATCCATGCGGCGTCCATACACCTGACGGCCGAGCAGCGCGGGAACAATCTCGCTCGGCCGGCTGTCACGGGTACACTGTGAGCAACGTGTCCGCGGCACCGTCCGACCCTCGCCTTCGCCTCTGGTTCAGCCAGACGTGGGGCACCATGCGTACCGAGGCCCGCAGCTACTCCCGGAAGGACGGCACCGTCGTCGCCGGGGTGGACGAGCAGGCGACCTACCCGCTGTTCGGCTTCCAGCTGGAGGACGGCGCGGAGAGCTATCCCATCGCCGAGTGGCGCGGAGACTCCGTGCGCTTCTACCCGCCGCCGCTGGCGGTGATGGAGAAGCCGAAGGCCGGTGGGCCGAAGGGCGCGTTCGAGCCGCTTCCGGCGGAGGCGGTGCGCACCGAGGGCGGGCGCAGGTTCGTGGATCTCCCCAGCGGCAGCACGCTGAAGGTCACCGAGGGCGACTCGCTGCTGCTGGTCACCGTGGATTTGCTGAAGGAGCGCGCCGGCTTCGACCTGAAGAAGGCGATGTTCTACCTCGTGTTCCTCGTGACGGCCGCGCTGGGGCCGCCGCTGGCGTTCTTCTTCATCGGACCGGACGCCGCGCTGGTGAGCCGGGTGCTGATGGAGGACCGCGAGAAGCGTGGCCTGCCGCCGCAGCCGGAGCCGCTGCAGGTCGGTGAAGACGACGAGGAACAACGCTCCGCCGACGGCCGGGCGCGGCCTCGCGGCACCGTGTTGTTGCCGGCGAGCGTGAGGTAGCAGCCCGCGCCCGCTTCGGCCGCCCCTGGTCGCGTGCGTTCGTTCGTGGCACCGTCCACAGAATTCGGTGACACTTCTCCGCTCGTCCGGTGTTCCACCTGCCGAACCGGCCAGGCGGCCACCCGAATGGAGCATGCCGTGAACGCGAAGCGACTCCCCCTGCTGTCTCTCCTCCTCGCCCTCACCCTTGCCTGCGGCCCCGGGATGCGAGGCAACGGGACGAAGGTCACGCGGGTACACGAGCTCTCGAACTTCGATGCGTTGGAGAACACGACCTCGCTCGACGTGGTGCTTCACCGCGGCAGCGAGGACTTCCGCGTCGACGTCTTCCTCGACGAGAACCTCCAGGACGCGGTGCAGCTCGAGATCGCGGATGGCGCCCTTCGGATCGACACCTCGACTTCGTGGCTCGACTACGACGGCGAGGGACGCGTTGACGTGTACCTGCCGCGGGTGCGCCGCGTGGAGTTGACGGGCTCGGGCGACCTCCGCGCCGAGGGGAGCCAGGCGCCCGAGGCGCTCGTCATCGAGTCCAGCGGCTCCGGCGATCTGGAGCTGTGCGGTGGCATGCTCAGCCTGGACGTGAAGCTCTCCGGCTCGGGCGACATCGGCACCTGCGCGGGAGACGGGGCGGCGGTGGAGACGCTCGCACTCCGCAGCGTCGGCTCCGGAGATTTCACCTGGACGGGGGAGCTCGGCACCGCGGAGGTGACCCTCGTCGGTTCCGGAGCGGCAACGCTGCGCGGTGCGGGTACCCGCCTGAAGGGCACCGTGGAGGGGAGCGGCTCGCTGGACGCAGGTGCGCTGCCGGTGCATGACGCAGCGCTGCACAACTCCGGCTCGGGCCTCATTCGCGCGACGGTGAACGGCGGCGTCGCGTCGGTGCGCATCGACGGATCGGGCGATGTGGAGCTGTCCGGAGACGGGACCGTGGACGTGGTCGGGAACGCCGGGTCGGGGAAGCTCATCCGGCGCTGAGCCAGGCCGCGGCGGGCGCGGACTGCTGTAGGCTCGCGCGCGCCCATGCTGTCCACCGTCGAGAAGGTCCTCTTCCTCAAGTCGATCGACCTCTTCTCGCAGATCCCCGGAGAGGACCTCGCGCAGGTGGCGCTGGTGTCGTCGGAGGAGACCCACGAGCCCGGCGAGGAGATCTTCGCCGAGGGCGAGTCGGGCGATGCGCTCTACCTCGTGCTCGACGGCAGGGTGCGGGTCCACAAGCAGGACCGCGTGCTCGCGGAGCTGGGCGAGCGCGAGTGCTTCGGCGAGATGGCGATCCTCGATGCCGCGCCGCGGAGCGCCACGGTGACCGCCTTGACCGACACCAACGTGCTGAAGATCTCGCGCGAGGACTTCCAGGAGATCATGGGCGAGAAGCCGGAGATCGCGGTGGGGATCATCAAGGTCCTCACCCGCCGGCTGAGGAACGTGCAGGCGTAGCGATTCACTTGTCGCGCGGGTTGGTTGCACCTCGAGCGGTTGAGCGACGTCGCGGATCTGCGCATGATGACGGCTCTTTCAGCTCTCGCGAGGAGTCGCCATGCGGCGTCTAGCGCTGTCCCTCTTGCTGGTGATCGTCGCGCCCGCTGCCTCCGCCTCCGACGCCGAGGTCGCCGCGGTGGTCGCCTCCGCCGAGCCGAACCTGCGCCCGGCGCTCCCGCACGAGCTCACGCTCTACCCCGTCGCGCCGCAGCTCAACGGGAAGTTCAGCGAGCACGTCGGGAGCGCGCTCGCCTACACGTATCGCGTGCGCGAGGGGGTGGGACTCCAGCTGCTCGGCCAGTTGAACTGGGCCGCGCGTACCTCCAGCTTCAACCGGGAGCTGACGGATCGCGTGCGCCAACAAGGCCAGGCGGCCACCCTGAACCTCATGCGCTGGGGCGTGACCGCTGGAACCGAGGTCGTCCCCGCGCGCGGAACCATCCAGCTCGGGAACACGGAGTTCCGGTACGCGGGCTTCCTCAGCGGGGGCGTTGGCGTGGCGGGGACGCGTATCTTCCTGCGAAATGATCGGGAGACCGGCGCCATCTACGCGGACTCCGGCCTCCGCCCGCTGGCGCAGGCCGCGATCGGCATGCAGGCCGGCCTCTCCGAGCGGGTGACGCTGCGCGTGGAGGCGAGGAACCTCTTCTACTCGACGCGGATCGAGAAGCTGAACGGCTGCACGCTCGGTGAGATCGACCCGAGCGCGATCGGCAGAGACGACTGGACTCCGCTTCGAAGGGGCACGACCCGCTACGAGCCGTCCACCTGTCGTTGGGAGGGCGTCTCGGAGGAGGACCGGATGGCGGCACGTGGGCACCTCACGAGGTCGTCGTCCGACGTGCTCAACCTCCTCCATCTCCACGCGGGGCTCAGCGTCCGCTTCTGAGGCGCGGCCGCGGGTGTAGGTCACGCTCGCCCCATGGGGTGACCCGCGACTCTGGCGTACACTCCCGCGGCAATGGCACAGGGACAGGCGCTGCAGCAGAAGGCGGCGGGACCGGTGGACGCGCCCGCTGCCGATCCGATGGCCGATCCGGAGAAGCGCGAGCGCGTGGAGATGGCGCGCGCGTTCGCGTTCCACCTGGTGAAGGGCATCAAGCAGATCGGCATGTACCGGCACGCCGACGGCAAGTACGGCGAGTTCCTCGGCAAGGCGCACGAGTCGATCAGCGCGTACACGCAGAAGCACGGCGCGCTGTCCCTGAAGATCGATCCGCAGAACCTGCAGCTCTACGGGCAGCCGCTGTTCAGCGAGGACAACCCCCTCCCCTACAAGTTCTACAAGGACGGGATCCGCCAGCTCATCTTCCGGCCGGGGCTCGGCGTGGACGAGCTCGTCACGCTGACGCTCATCGCAGTGAGCGACAACGAGCGCGGAGAGGACGTGCTCGCGCAGCTGTGGAAGGCCTCGCTGGCGCACATCGAGTACGTCGTCGTCGAAGGCTTCCAGATGGACGAGTTCTCCGAGGAGGAGGTCGCCGTCGAGGTCGACAAGATCGTGGGCTATCTCTACAACCGCCTGCGCACGCACTCGGACGACTTCCTCCGCTTCGCGCGGGTGAGCGCGGAGGATCTCGAGGGCCGCATCGACGAGGTGGACACGATGCGCGGCGTCGTCGTCGCAGGCACGCCGGCGAGCGACGAGCTGAAGGCGAAGGTGCAGCGCGAGCTGATGGAGGAGGAGCAGTCGCGGCTCTTCCCCAAGCTCGTCAGCGCGGTGTTCCAGGTCGTCGAGTCCGGCGTGGACGACGCGGGCGTGCTGGAGGCGATGTTCGCGCAGCTGCTCGACGCGATGCTGCTGCAAGAGGACTTCGCGACGATCAACAACATCGTGCTCAAGCTGCGCGCGCTCGAGCAGCGCGATCCGCAGAACGCGGTCGTCGCCCGGCTGAAGATGTCCTTCGTCACCCGCATGGGCGAGGAGCAGCGGCTCTCACGGCTCGGCGACATCCTCCGCACCAGCCGGCCGAAGAACCCGCAGGACCTCGTGCGCTACCTGCAGGCGGTGGAGGGGCTCGCGGTGCCCACGCTGCTCTCGATCCTGGAGACGATCGAGCTGCCGGAGAACCGCCAGCTGCTCTGCGACGTCCTCGCCGAACACGTGCGCGAGATCACCGAGCCCTTCGTGAACCGGCTCCAGTCCGAGCGCCCGCAGACGGTGCGGGACATGGTCTACATCCTCGAAAAGAGCGGGCACCCGGACCGGATCAAGATGTTCGCCACGGTGCTCGCGCACAAGAACCTCGCGGTGCGGCTCGATGCGATGAGCGTGATCGCGAAGGGCCGCACCGGCGAAGCGCGCAGGCTGCTCGTGCTGGGCCTTGCGGACCCGGTGCCGCAGGTGCGGATGCTCGCGGCGCGGTTGCTGGCAGAGCTCGATCCGGAGAAGTCGTACCTCGACCTCATGCGCGCGCTGAAGGAGCCCTCGTTCGACAAGCGGAAGGACGACGAGAAGGCGGCGTTCTACGCGGCGCTCGGCGCGACGGGACAGGCGGGCGCGCTCTCGCTGTTCGGGCAGATGCTCGGGCAGAAGACGACGTTCCTGAACAAGAAGCGCGTGCTGGAGGAGAAGCTCTTCGCGGTCGCGGGGCTCACCGGCGCACGCAGCATCGGCGCGCTGAAGCTCCTGCAGGTGCTCGTCGAGGACAAGGGGCAGCCCACCGAGGTCCTCGTGGCCGCGCGCAAGGGCATCTACGTCACGAAGAAGGCGCTGTTCGGCGACGCCGCCGCGGCGGAGTAGGCACGAAGGTCTGAACCCGGAGCGACGATGGCGGACGCACTGAAGATCACGCACGGCGAGGGCCAGGAGAGCCTGCAGGACTACGGCCGCGATCACTCGGAGAAGCTGCAGCACCTCGCGCGCAACACGGTGTCCGGGCTCTACATGCTCGTGCGGTCGGTGAAGATGTACGACCCGGACAACGCGGTGTTCCACAAGCCGCTCGCCGCGCTGGCGGAGAACATCAACGCCGTCATCCAGAAGGAGAGCCGCTTCGAGCTGATGACGGTGAAGGAGTCGTTCTACCTGAACAACATGCTGGTGAAGGTGGACCTCAACGCGCTGGAGAACGTGCGCTTCCTCGTCGCCGAGCTCCGCTCGAAGGACGTGGGCGGGTTCACCCTCACCAAGCCGGTGTCGGTGAAGGAGCTGGAGAACTTCATCTGGATCTTCGCCAAGGAGCAGAACGCGCTCTCGGACGAGGACGGCATCGGGGGGCGGAAGCTCCTCTCGATGAAGGTCGCGAAGTACTCGAAGCTGAAGGAGAAGCTCGACAAGGAGGAGCTGGACACGCCCGACGACCAGAAGGTCGATCGCAAGAAGTACGCGATGACCGTCTACGCGCGCGCGGTGTTCTACCTCACGAAGTACATGGAGTCGGTGAAGGCGGGGAAGCCCATCTCCACCATGAAGGCGCTGCGGATCATCCAGGACTTCGTGGACATCAGCTACGACCAGCGCACGCACTTCCTCGGGATGACCACGCTCAAGCGCGAGGCCGACTACCTCGTGTTCCACCAGGTCAACGTGTGCCTGATGGCGGTGGTCTTCGGCGCGGAGCTGGGACTGACGAAGCCGCAGCTGCGGGACCTCGGCTACATCGCCCTCTTCCACGACGCGGGCATGGCGTCGGCGCCGGACGGCTTCACCACGAAGAAGGGCGCGCTCACCCCTGAGGAGAAGGCGCAGATCGCGCGGGTGCCGCTGGTGACCGTGCGCAACATCCTCATGGAGAAGGCGATCACCCGCTCCACGCTGATGCGGGTGGTCACCACGATCGAGCACAAGGTGGAGTTCGGCACGCCGGTGCGGGACGCGCGCGGGAACATCCAGATGATCATCCCGAAGAGCAACCTCGGGCTCTACGCGAAGATCATCGCCATCTGCGACACCTACGACGCGCTGACCTCGAAGCGGCCCTACCGCGACGCGTACGGCCCGGAGATCGCGCTGATGCTCATGTGGACCGAGCTGCGCCACAAGTTCGACCCCGAGCTGCTCTCCGTCTTCATGAAGGTCATGGCCATCCAGCCGGTGAAGGTCATGACCCGCCGGCAGCGGTCGATGACGCTGGGGGGGTTGTAGGCCGTGGCCACGCTGATGGTGCGAGGGCTGAGCGATGCTGTCCTGCAGCGGCTGCGTCTCCGGGCTGCTCGCGCCGGCAGGAGCGCGGAGGCCGAGGCGCGGGAGATCATCACCGCCGCCGTCACCGAGAAGCGCGGCACCGTGGGCGCCCGTGAGCTGCAGTCCTTCGTGGACAAGCTCTACGGGGCGAAGCGGCCGCTCGGCGTCGTCGGAGATCTGATCGCCGAGCGCCGCGCCGAAGAAGGGCAGGAGGCGCAGTGACCTCGCCGGCCCGGCTCACTCCTTCGGTGCGCGAGCGGCGTCGAACCACAGCGGCAGCCAGTCGTGCGAGGCACCTGCGCTCCCGCTCGGGGCGAACAGCGGCGTACGGCCGGTCCCATCCGCCCTGATGAGATAGAGCCGCGGCAGCCCTCCGCGATCCGAGACGAACACGAGGTGCCGTCCATCCGGCGAGAAGGCCGGCATGTCCTCCACCGCGTCTCCTCCCGTGAGCAGCGTGACGCGCCCGTCCTTCGCCTCCACGGTGGCCACGCGCGCGCGACCTCCCTGCGCCTTCACCGCCAACGCGAGACGGCTGCCATCCGGCGACCACACGTGTTCACGCGCCGCGCCTTCGGGGCCCACGCGACGCTGACCTGTGCCATCCGCGGCCATGAGGTAGAGCGCGTCGTCTCCCGCGCGGTCGGAGAGGAACGCGATCTGCGCGCCGGTCGGGCTCCACCGAGGCGAGACGTCTTCGCGATGAAACGCCGTCAGCCGCTGCAGCTCCGAGCCGTCCGCGCGCACCCGGAAGATCTCCGGATCGCCCTCGCGGCTGGAGGCGAAGGTCAGCCAGGCGCCGTCGCTGGACCAGCTGGGCTCGAAGTCACCGGCCTCGGCGTCGGTCACGCGACGCACGGTCACCGCACCGGTCGCCTCCCCACCCTTCGAGAGCTCCGCCACGTAGAGGTTGGAGAAGCGCTCGTGGCCCGACTCGAACGCGAGCTTCGTGCCGTCCGGCGAGAAGACCGGATGCCGCGCCCGCCGAGACTTCGGGCCTACTTCGCGCAGGGTGAGCTCCGGCAGCGTCCACAGCACGAGCTGCTCGACGTGCTCCTCGCCCTCCCCCGCTGCCGCCACGCCCGCGAGGTAACGCCCGTCGCGCGATGCGGCCATCACCACCGCGTCCAGGCCATGCGGCGACGGCAACGCGCGCAGGCCCGAGCCATCCGGACGCACCACGTGCGGCACCTTGCGGTGATCGATCTCACGCACGAAGGCGATGAGGCCCGGGAGCGAGGCGCGCTCCTCGGCGGACAGCCCGGGGCCCTCTTCGGCCGCGGCGGAGACGATCTCCACCGGCGCTTCGGGCACCGGATGATCCGGGCGCGCGGTGGGAGGTGGAGGAACCTGTGCGGCCTGCTGCGGCTCGTTGCGGCGGCAACCGGTGCCAGCGCCCGCCACGACGAGCGCGGGCAGCACGAGCCCCATCAACGCGCCGACGCGCGCCCCCCGGAAGGAGCGCGCGCGGCGGTCAGCACGATTCGAAAAGGGATCAGCGAATACGAACGGCATCAGCGATCACGACGTGGCCAGTGGCGGTCCAGCGGGAGAGGACGACCTTGTTCCAGCCGGCGGTGAAGTTCCAGGTCCCGACCGTGTTCCACTTCCCGCCGTTGATCTGCTGGTTCACGCTCTTGGTGCCGAGGTTCGTGCCCTGCGCGTTGAACGCCACGAACGGCGCGGACGGCGAGCGGTTGGTGCCCGCGACCCACCACGCGTCGATGGTCCGCGTCTGCGCGGTCGGCAGGTAGAACCAGAAGGTCGCGCCGTCGGAGACCGCGGCGGTGCTCGCGTGGAAGTAGCCGGTGCCGTAGTAGCCGGGCGTCGCGTTGGAGCTCGTCCAGTTGGAGGAGACCTGGATGTAGCCCTTCGTCTTGTCGTTGTTGCCGTTGTTCGAGTCCACGATGATCGCCGCCGGCGCCGTCCCACCGCCGCTGCCGCAGTAGCTGTTGATCTTGTTCAGGTAGGTCGTCCACGGCCAGTTCGGGCCCGGGTCGGTGCGGTTCCACGGCTGCAGCTTGCCGTGACCCACCACGTGGTAGCGGTCGCGCGGGATCGCGTACTTCTTCGTGATGTTGCAGACGAGCGCCGCCGACGCGTTGAGCTGGCCGTCGGGGAAGGAGGACTGCGACGCATACCCCGCGTGCTCGATGCCGATGGTGAAGTGGTTCGACGAGTAGCCGTTGCGCCAGCACTCCACGCTGCTGTTGTTCGCGCAGTCGTAGTTGGCGGCGATGTGCCACGCCCGCTGCGACTCGCGCACCAGCTGCGAGATCTCAGAGCCGTTCGAGTTCACGACGTAGTGCGCGCTCGCGCCCGCGGACGGGTTGTTCAGCCAGCCCCAGCACCCGGAGTAGCCGCCCTCGCAGGTGTGGATGATCACCATGCCCGGCTTGCCGATGTTGCCCGACGGCCGCGCGTTGTAGTTCGGCGAGGGACGCCACACCGCCTTCGCGTAGTCCGGCGCCACCGACAGCGCCTGCTTCGAGGTCCCGAGGTCACCCTCGAGCTCGAGGCTCAGCGCCTGGCCCGACTGCGAGAGCTCCTCGGAGGGCGCGCCCACGCCGAGGCGCAGCGTGTGGAAGACCTCGTCGTTGACGAAGTTGCGGCGCGCCTCCGCGTCGCCCACGTCCATCAGCTCCGCCACCGCGGGCGCGAAGTTGCGCACGTCGGAGCGATCCACCGACAGCTCCTTCGCCGCCGCATCGAGCAGCGCCGCCGCCGCGCGGACGTTCTGCAGCGGATCGGTGCGGATCTCTTCAGCCGTCGCGCCGGTCAGCTCCGCCGCGCGCTCGAGGTGCGCCGAGGACAGGCCCATCAGACCGACGGAGACCGGGCGGCCCTCGAACTCCTCGTGGCCCTCGACCATCTGGTAGCGCGTCTGCGCGAAGGAGATCGACTTCAGCACCGCGGGCGGGATGCCGAACTCACGGCCCGCCTTGTCGAACACCGTGTCGTAGGTGCTGTCCGCGCGCAGCGCCGCCTCCGCCGCCTCCGCCGGATCCGAGAGCCGCTCGATGTCCGGCTCCGCCTGGGTGAGGGTCAGCGCGGTCTCTCCACAGCCGGAGAGACCCGCCGCGATTCCCAAAATCATCAGTGCTTGAACGACCCGCATGGTCCTGCCTTTCAGGGGGGCTGACGCCAATTCAGACAGGCGGCCGTATTGCTCGCGGCGTGCCGGTCGAGCGGAAGACGTCATTTCAGGAGGTTACGAGGGGCCACTGTCCTGAAGGAGGACAGCGCCCCAGCCGCCCCGAGCCGTCGAACGGGCCCGACCTGGACCTCGTTTCAGACGAGAATCACCCCGCCGGCGGGCTCTTTCTTGGAGTTTGAGAAAGTTGGTTTGGGCGCGCCCCACCTGTCCGAGAAGGGGCAGGCCCCTGCTGCATGGCGGCTTTACAACTCGCGCGGCTGCGTCCGAAACCACTGCAATGTTCAAGGGATACGCGTCTCGTTCGGACGTGTCATTGGCGCCGGACGGGCCCTGATGCAGAACGGCGGCATGCGAGCCGCGACCCTGAGCCTCCTCCTCTTCGCCGTGCTGACGGGCTGTGCCACCACGCCGTCGTCCTCCCCCACTTCGGCGTCCACTGAAGGTTTCGATCCGGAGCTGAGCACCTACGCCTATCCCTTCACGGTCCGGGACTTCACCTTCGAGTCCCAGCGCCAGCCGCTCCGCATGGCGTACATGGACGAGCGCCCCGCGCAGTGGAACGGCCGCACGGTGCTGCTGCTGCACGGGAAGAACTTCGGCGGCTACGCGTGGGCCGAGACGATGCGGGCGCTGCTCGAGCGCGGGTACCGCGTGGTCGCGCCGGATCAGGTCTGCTTCGGCAAGTCGACCAAGCCTTCGAGCTACCAGTTCAGCTTCGCGCAGCTGGCGACGAACACGGGCGCGCTGCTCGATGCGATCGGCGTGGACCGGGTGAGCGTGGTGGGGCACTCGATGGGCGGGATGCTCGCGACGCGCTTCGCGCTGATGTTCCCCGAGCGCACGGAGCGGCTCGTCCTGGTGAACCCGATCGGGCTCGAGGACTACGACGACCTCGTGGCGTGGCGATCGATCGACGCGTGGTACCAGCAGGAGCTCCGGGCCACGCCGGAGTCCATCCGCGAGTACCAGCGGCAGAGCTACTACGCGGGCGAGTGGAAGCCCGAATACGAAGCGCTGATCGAGGCCGCGGCGGGCTGGACGAAGCACCCGGAGTACCCGCGCGTGGCGTGGTGCTCGGCGCTCACCTACGACATGATCTTCACCCAGCCGGTGGTGGACGATCTCCCGCTGGTGAAGACGCCCACCCTCCTCATCATCGGCCAGCGGGATCGCACCGCCGTCGGCCGGCCGTGGGCGAGGAAGGAGATCGCCGCGACGATGGGCAACTACCCCGAGCTCGGGCGCAAGGCCGCGGCGGCGATCCCGCACGCGACGCTGAAGGAGCTCGAGGGCGTGGGACACGTGCCGCAGGTCGAGGCCTTCGACACGTATATGCAGGCGCTGGCGGCGTTCCTCGACGACCGCTCGTGACGGGCGCTACGGCACCGCGGGCGCGGCGACGGCCTCTTCAGCGGCCTTCGCGGCAGCCTCACGCGCAACGGCCTCGGCGGCGGCGGCCTCGGCGGCGGCGTCGGCCAGGCGCTTCGCCTCGGTCTCGCCGATGGACTTCATCGCCGTCAGGCCCTCCTCGAAGCTCTTGCCGACCATCTCGTCCATGTTCACGAAGAGGCCGAAGGCCTTGGAGAGGAACCCGTTCTCGCCCTCCATCGTCCAGGTCACGCGCGTCTTCCCCGCCTCGTTGGCGAAGGTGAAGCGGGTGTCGTTGACCGCGGCCATCGGCTTCAAGAACTCGAGCCGGATGCGGATGAACTCCGGCGCCTTCAGCTCGGCGAGGGTCATCTTCCCCGCGCCCATCTGATCATTGCCGTCCCACGCGTAGGAGGCGCCGACGGTGCCGGGCGTGCCCTCGTGGGTCTTCTTCGCCTGCGGATCGAGCTTCTCCCAGGGCGACCAGCCCGCCCACTTCGAGAAGTCCGCGACCTGCGCGAAGACGACCTCCGGCGGCGCGTCGATCAGCGCCGAGCGCTCGAACTTGAAGTGTGCCGGCTGCATGGAGACGACCGCCACGAACGCGACGACGACGACGACCAGACCAACGAGGAGCTTCCTGAACATGGGACCTCGGGGGTGGGCGCGCGAACGGTACACCCGAGCGGGGAGTTGGCGCTTCCGAGCCCGCCGAGTTGTAGTCCGCGCGTGTCCCCGTTCCCGCTCTCCTTGCGCTTGCTCGTGACGGCGCTGCTCGTCACCACCGCCTGCCTGCCCGCGCAGGATGAAGGCGAGGGACCCATCACCGCGAAGGCGCGCACGTGGACCTTCGTCCCCTTCCCCGAGTCTCGCTGCGCGAACGGCAGCGCCACCGGCCTCGGCGTGAACCTCAATGCCGACAGCCGGGAGGTCCTCATCTACCTGCAGGGCGGCGGCGCCTGCTCGAGCGGCGAGCAGTGCTTCGGTCCCGTCCCGGGCGCGGCGAACCTCACCACCGGCTACGGGATCGATCAGTTCCGAGCCGAGGCGAACCTGTCGGGCATCGTGTTCCTCGACCAGCTCGCGCAGGACAACCCGTTCCGCGAGGCGAACCTTGTCTTCGTGCCGTACTGCACCGGCGACCTCCACGCGGGCGATGCGGCGGCCACCTACGACACGCCGCAAGGGCCTCGCATCGCCGAGCATCGCGGGAGCCACAACCTCCGCCAGTTCCTCACCCGTGTGACGCAGACGTTCCCCGACGCCAAAAGGGTGTGGCTGGTGGGCGCCTCCGCCGGCGGCTTCGGCGCGCTCTTCAACGCGCACACGGTGAGGGAGGCGTTCGCCGGCGTGAGGGTGGACGTGCTCTCGGATTCGGGACCGCCGTTCGAGGTGCCGGCACCGCTCGTCCAGGCGTGGCACGAGCGCTGGCGCCTGAAGTTGCCAGTGGATTGCGTGGAGTGCGCCGAACGACCGGAGCGCATCCTCGAGCACGCGGTGACCGCTCAGCCGAACGCCCGCGTGGGCCTGCTCGCATCGGAGCGGGATGCCGTTCTGGCGCTCTACGCGGAGGTGCACGCGGACGACCTGTCGCGGCGCATGACCGAACTGCGCGGACGCATCGACTCCCTTCCGCGAGGCCGGGTGGAGGCCTTCGTCGTCTCGGGAGGTGGCCACGTGGTGATCGCCAACCGGCTCGCGCGCAGCGACGGCGTGTCGCTCTCGCAATGGCTCCGTCAGTTCGCGACCGACGATCCCGCGTGGCGCAGCGCGTGGCCCTGAGCGTTCAGACGAGCCACATCACCACCAGCCCCAGTCCGCCCGCGGCAACGATCCCTCCGAACGCGAGCGCGACCTCACGCCCGAAGGCCCACCCTCCCACGACGGTGGCGATGCCCGCCTTCACCAGCGTGTTCGACACCGCGCCGATGAAGATCGTCGTCGAGGCCACCTTGTGCGGGATGGACTCGCGCGAGAGGTTCGCCATGGACAGCGTGATCGCATCCACATCCGTGAGGCCGGCCAGCGCGCCCGCGAGATAGGAGCCGGCGCTGCCGAAGAACGTGGTGGCCGCCTTGGCGCCGAGGAGCACCAGCGCGAAGAGCGCGGCGAACTTGATCGCGGTGCCCAGCTCGAAGGGGTTGTGGAAGACGACCTCCGGCGCGCCCTGCCGGTGCTGCGTGCGCCGCCAGAGGATGAAGCTCGCCACGAGGCCGCCGAGGCCCATCGCCGCGATGGGCAGCGCCACGCGGGGAAGCAGCGCCGCGTTGACCACGGCCACCTCCACCAGCACGCGCGGGAACATGATGGTGGAGGCGAGCACCACCGCCAGCGCGCACCCATGGCGCAGCTCCGGCGTCTGCTTCGCTCGCCCGGAGAACGACAGCGCGACCGCGGTGGACGAAGCGAGCCCGCCCACCGCCGCGGTGACGAGCACGCCGCGGCTCGGGCCGAGCAGCCGGATTGCCACGTAGCCGGTGAAGCTGATGCCGGCGATCAGCACCGCCATCAGGCCGATGTCGAAGGGGTTGAGCACGTCCAGCGGGCCGAAAGTCCGGCGCGGGAGCTGCGGGAGGACCACCACCGCGACGAGGAGGAACTTCAACGTGGCGGAGACGTCTTCGACCGAGGCCTTGCGCAGGAACGCGTGCAGCCGCGGCTTGAGGCTCAGCAGCACCGTGGCCACCACCGTCACCGCGAGCACCACGTACACCTTCGTCTCGGTGGAGTCGAAGGCAGCGTCGGTCGCGGAGAGCGCGCCGAGGAGGAAGGTCAGCAGCAGCGCGGCCTCGGAGGTGAGGCCCCGGTGCCTGCCGGTCCGCAGGTCCGCCGCGAACGAGAGCGCCAGCAGAGAGACCACGCCCGCGAACGCGATCGCGGGGAACCACAGGCCCACGCTCCCCGACAGCAGCACGCTCACCGCGCCCACGAGCGCGAAGAGCGGGAGCGTGCGCGCGCCGCCGAGGAAGCTCTCCTTCGTCTCGTCGGTGGGGCGGGACTGCTCGCGCTCGAAGCCGATGAGGGTCCCCGCGGCCAGCGCGAGTCCGAGGGAGAGAAACGGCTCGAGGCGCTCCATGACGCAGGCGACCTTAGCCTCTGCGCGCGGAGGCTCCAGCTACTTGCGCGGGCCGGGGAAGAACCCGGTGAGGATCGCCGGAAAGCGCGCGGCCCAGGAGGCCTCGTTGTGCGGCGCGCCGACATCGTGCCTGTAGGTGAGCGTCGATCCCTGCTGCCACCCGAGCCCGAGCAACGCGTCGCGCATGTCGAGGTTCTCGCAGTAGTTGTCCGCGCCGTCGCCATCGTCGCGCAGGCCGTCGCCGTCCAGATCCACGCAGCCCGAGCCCGCGCCGCCGCCCGAGTCCAGATAGAGCCTCGTGCCGGTCGGCGGACCCGCGCGGTACACGTCGATGATCGTCTGGTTCGTCGCGCCGATGCTCCCCCAGCCGATGGTCCCGGAGAGCGACGCGGCGTGGCCGAAGACGTTCGGGTTCCGCTGTGCGAGCCAGAGGCTGATGAGCCCGCCGAGCGACGAGCCCACCACCGCCGTCTCGGAAGCGCCGGTGAGGGTCGGGTACCGCGCATCGATGAACGCCTTCACCGAGAGGACCAGCGCTTCGTACTCCGCCGCGCGTCCGCCGATGGAGGTCCCACCTCCGCCGATCCTGTCGGTCACGTGGGTGTACTCGTCCATGCGCGCCGCCGAGTTGGGGATGCCCACCATCAGCAGGGGCCGGCTCGTGCCGTCGATGCGCATGGCCTCGGCGGAGTCGTCCGCCTTCCAGCCGCCGTGGATCGCCTCGGGGTGGAACACGTTCTGGCCGTCGTGCAGGTACATCACCGGATGCGGACCGGGCTCGGGCGGGACGTACACGTAGATCGTCCGGTCCTCGAGCGTGCCGCCCTCGAAGCCGCGCCAGCGCTCGAGGTGGCCCGCACCGCTGGGGCCGCTTCCGCCGCTTCCGCTCGATGAGAGGGACAGCTCTCCGAACTGATCGTGCGTGAAGCGACGCGCCGCGGGATCGGCGAACCAGGTCGCGCCGTCGCGCACGAACTTGTAGCCGGTCCTCCCGAGCGGCTCGGGCACCGCGACCTCCGCCACATAGAGAGGGAAGCCCGGGCGCGGCTGCAGCATCGGGTTCGCGTCCGCGCTCCAGCCGTTCATGTCGCCCGCCACCGACAGCGCGCCCGGAATGCGCGAGGGGTCCCAGAACACGAACGTCAACCGCCCCGGCTCGTGGATGGGAAAGCCGCCGCCCTCGAGCTCCACCTCGCGCTGGAAGGCGGCGACCAGCTCTCCTCGCGCGCCGTCGTTCGCCGCGGTGGGGAGCGCCTGCAGCAGGGCCTCCCACCGCGCCCGGTCCGCGTTCCCCGGCATCCCCCCGTCGGTCCCGCCGCCGTCCGGAACGCCTCCGCCCCCGTCGCGGCCCGCGTCCCCCTCGCCCTTCGACTCGCTGCTGGAGCAGGCGCCGATCCCGACGAGGGAGGCGAGAAGAAGCGCCAGGGTTGCAGACACGCTGCGGGAGGGGCTGACGGACATGTGTCAGACCGTACCAAATCTGCGCCTGGAGAGCAGACGGCCAGGCTTGGCGTGGCATGTATCTCCTTGACCAATCAGCGTAAATCCTGTTGAAGGTTGGAGCTCTCAGTGACGTGTGACCGGTGCGCGTTCTCGGCGTGCGCGGGTCACCGGGCCGTCGTGCCCGCTGGGATTGGCCTCGCCCCCGGGCGTGCGCCTCAGTCTCGTTCAGGGCGTGCACCCTCGCCGTCCTGAGCGCTCGTGCCGCGGCCGCAGGTCCGCCGGCTTTCCGATCACCCGGGGTCCGACGACTCCGGCGCGACGTGCACCCGTGCGCGCGCGTTCACCTTTGGGATGTCAAAAATGACCATTCGCGTTGCAATTCTTGGCGCCGGACCCAGTGGCCTTGCACAACTCCGTGCGTTCGAATCCGCCGCCCGGCATGGCGCAGACATTCCTGAGATTGTCTGTTTTGAAAAGCAAGCCGACTGGGGCGGGCTCTGGAATTACACCTGGCGCACGGGGCTGGATCGCCACGGCGAGCCGGTGCACGGGAGCATGTATCGCCACCTCTGGTCGAACGGGCCGAAGGAGGCGCTGGAGTTCGCCGACTACTCGTTCGACGAGCACTTCGGCCGGCCCATCCCCTCGTATCCGCCGCGCGAGGTCCTCTACGACTACATCCGCGGCCGCATCGAGAAGAGCGACGTGCGGAAGTTCATCCAGTTCAACACGGTGGTCCGCTGGGTCTCCTTCTCCGAGGAGACGGGCCGCTTCACCGTGACGGTGGACAACCTCGCCACGCACGAGGTTCGCGAGGAGCAGTTCGACTACGTGGTCAACGCCACCGGCCACTTCTCCACCCCGAACGTCCCCTTCTTCGAAGGCATCGACGACTACCCGGGCCGGGTGCTGCACGCGCACGACTTCCGCGGCGCCGAGGAGTTCGTGGGCAAGCGGCTCCTGCTCGTCGGCAGCAGCTACTCCGCCGAGGACATCGGCGTGCAGTGCCACAAGCTCGGCGCGAAGTCGGTGACCATCAGCTACCGCTCCAGCCCGATGGGCTTCCGCTGGCCGAAGGGCATGAAGGAGGTCCCGCTGCTCACCCGCTTCGAGGGCCGCCGCGCGCACTTCGCCGACGGCACCTCGGAGGAGGTGGACGCGGTGATCCTCTGCACCGGCTACCTGCACAAGTACCGGTTCCTGCCCAATGCGCTGCGGCTGCAGTCGCCCAACCGGCTCTACCCCGAGGGCCTCTACAAGGGCGTGTTCTGGAGCGCGCAGCCGCGGCTCGCGTACCTCGGCGCGCAGGACCAGTACTACACCTTCAACATGTTCGACGCGCAGGCCTGGCTCGTGCGCGACGCGATCATGGGCCGCTTCGCGCTCCCCTCTCGCGAGGAGATGGAGCGGGACATCGCGCAGTGGGTGCAGCGCGAGGAGGCCGTCTCCAGCTCCTTCGAGGCGGTGGACTTCCAGACCGCGTACGTGCGCGACCTGCTCGACCGGACCGACTACCCGGGCTTCGAGGTCGAGCAGGTGGCCGCGATGCTCAAGGAGTGGCTGCGCGACAAGCAGGAGGACATCCTCGGCTACCGCGATCGCACCTTCACCTCCATCGTCACCGGCACGCGCGCGGTGCCGCACCGCCGCAAGTGGATGGAGGAGCTGGATGACTCGGCCGCGAGCTACCTCTCCGAGCCGCCGGCGCCCGTGCCGCTGCGCGCACGCCGCGCGGGCTGAGCCGTCCGACGCTTCAAACGCGCTCAGCGGGCGCGGAGCAGGGACAACGCCTGAAGCAGATCGCGCGGGATCGGCGCCTCGAAAGAGAGGCGCTCTCCCGTCACCGGGTGACTGAACGCGAGCTTCCACGCGTGCAGCGCCTGGCGCCCGAGCGCCTCCTGCGCCTCGGCCACGGCGCCCTTCGCCTTCCGCCCGCCGCCGTAGAGCGCGTCGCACAGCAGCGGGTGTCCCGCCTCGCAGAGGTGCACCCGGACCTGGTGGGTGCGGCCGGTGAAGAGATCGACCTCCACCAGCGCGGCGCCGCTCGTGGCGCCGGGGAGCGTGCCGGGCTCCGCGAAGCGCTCGAGCACCCGGAAGCCGGTGCGCGCGGGCTTGCCCTCGCGGACCTTGCCGGTGAAGCGCATGCGGTGGACCGGGTGACGGCCGTAGAGCGTCTCGATCACGCCCTCGTCCGTCTTCGGCTGGCCGTGGACGATCGCGAGATACGTCTTCTCCACCTGCCGGCCCTTGAAGCCCGCCTGCAGCGCGGTGAGCGCGGCCTCGTTCTTCGCCACCACCATCACGCCGGAGGTGTCCTTGTCGAGCCGGTGCACGAGCCCCGGCCGGATCGTCCCGCCAATGCCGCCGAGGTCCGTCACCCGGTGCAGCAGCGCGTTCACCAGCGTCCCGTCCGCGTGGCCCGCCGCCGGATGCACGACCATCCCCGGCGCCTTGTCGAGGACCACGAGGTCCGCGTCTTCGTAGAGCAGCGTGAGCGGGAGATCCTGCGCGATGGGCTCGGCGGGCGCGGGAGCCGGGAGCGTGAGCTCGACCGACTCGCCGCCGCGCAGACGCGCCGCGGCCTTCGGCGTGCGGCCGTCGATGAGCACCCGGCCCTCGTCGATCAACGCGCGCAGGCGAGAGCGCGAGAGGTCGGGGAACGCTTCGGCCAGATGCTGATCGACGCGATCGCCCTTCGCTTCGGGCGGGACGGTGTGTCGCAGGAGGGATGCGCCGTCCGGAGCTGCGGGCGGCGCTACCAAATCTTCGAGCGGATGTGCGCCTTGGACCGGACGACGATGTCCACCACGGCGCGGTCGAAGAAGTTCGTGCTCCGGTAGAGCTCCGGGCTGACCCGGCTCCGGTAGAGCTCCCGGCCCTCCTCGAGCTCCTCCTTGAGGACCTCGAACAGGTTGTCCTGCTCGATGCCCTTCACGATCTTCTGCTCGTTGTAGAGCGAGATGTCGGAGGCGATCGCGCGGGCGAGTCGGATGGCTTTGGCCTTCTCTTCCTCGGTCATGTGCGGGGAGTGTGGCCCACGGCAAGGGCTACTTCAACCGGCTCTTCGCCCGCTCCACGAGATCGAGGTAGCTCTTCGACACCCGCACCGGATCCACCCCCAGCTCCCGCGCGAGGCTCATCAGGATCCCGCGCAGGTACACCGCCGGCGGCAGCGCGTCGTAGCGATCCGCCTCCACGTTCTCCAGGTGCCGCGTCCCGATCCGCGTCCGCTCCGCGAGCACCTGCAGCGACATCCCGCGGTTCTTGCGGATCTGCCGGATGAGCTCCCCGTTGAACTCGGTGTCCGCAGGGAGTTCCAGCGGACGAGGACGAGCCGGCGGGTTCTCGCGCGCAGGAGGGACACGCGGTGGGGGGGCCGCCGGCGCCGGCACGTGCACGATCCCGGTCTCAGCAGGGATCTCCGTCACGGCGACGGGCGTGGCGATCACCTCCACCGTGGCCGCCGCGGCGGGAGTGGCAGGCGGGGCGTCGGCCACTTCGTGTGCGGCGTCCGGAGGAGCCTGCGCGGCGTCCGGAGAGACCTGCGCGACGTCCGGAGAAGCCTGCGCGACGTTCGGAGAAGCCTGCGCGACCGACGAGGAAGGCTGCGCGACCGACGAAGAAGGCTGCGCGACCGCCGGAGGAGTCTGCGCGACTGACGAAGAAGGCTGCGCGACCGCCGGAGAAGCCTGCGCGACGTCCGGAGAACCCTGCGCGACCGCCGGAGGAGTCTGCGCGACGGCCGGAGGAGTTTGCGCGACGGCCGGAGAAGGCTGCGCGACCACCGGAGAAGGCGGCGCGACCGCCGGAGAAGGCTGCGCGACCGCCGGAGGAGATGCCTCGACTGCCGGAGCAGACGCCTCGACCGCCGGAGGGGACGCCTCGACCGCCGGAGGGGCCGCCTCGACCGCCGGAGGGGCCGCCTCGATCGCCGGAGGGGACGCCTCGACCGCCGGATGAACCTGCGAGGCCGCCGGAGCTGCCTGCGCGACCTTCTGCGGCTTTGCGGCCTGCGGCTGAACGGGCACCTGCACGGACTGCTCACCCACCGCGGGCGCGCGGGTGCCGGTGGAGACGGCGGCGGTCCCCTGCCCCTCCGCGCTCACGGCAGCGGCCGTGCCACCCGCCGGGATGTACGAGATCGCGAACCTGGGCGCGGTCGAATGGCTCGCGGAAGCGCGCGGATGCGTCGGCGCGTGCGAATGGGCCTTCCGCTCCAGCGCATCATCCGCGTGCTTGCGCGCCTCGTTGGCCCGCGCGTCGAGTTCGGCGGCCTCCACGCCCTGCGCGCCGTGTCCCTCTCCCTCGCGCAGCGACCGGTCGTACTCCACGCGCAGGTCCGGGTCGGTGAGGATCTCCATCGCCTCGAGGAGCAACTTCTTCAGCTCCTCCACCTGCTCCGGATCGCCCAGCGGATAGAGCGCCGGGTTCTCCGGATCGTAGAGCGCGACGGAGCGCTCGTACGCGGCGCGGATCTCATCCATCGATGCGGTGTGCGGCACCTCGAGGAGTTCGTAATAGGTCTGCTCGCGGTACGGCTTCACTGCCCGGTCTCCTCGCTCGACGATGGCGTGTCCGGCTCACTCAGCAGCGCAGGATCCGGTTCGGGGATTTCCAGCGCGAGGAGGTTCTGCGCGATCCTCCGCACGCCCTCCGCGGCCGCGCTCTGCGGGGCCTCGAGCAGCAGCGGCCGCCTCTTCCTCACCGCGCGCCACGCGTCGTCATCCCACGACACGGCGCCGAGGTAGTCGAGGTTCAGCCCGAAGAACTTCCGCCACGCCTTCACCACCGCGTGGCCCACGTCCACGTCTCCCGGCCCGCGCACCTGGTTCACGATCAGCCGCACGCGGAAGGACTCGAGCTCGCGCTCCAGCCTCGCACCGGCGGCCGCATCGACAGAACGCGCGCGGCTGATGAGCTCGAGCGGCGTGCGGACCGCGCCCTCCTTCGACGAGAGCGCATGCTCCACCAGCCCCTCCACGCCGAGCTCCTCCGCCATGTCCTGCAGCCGGCGGAAGAACGCGCTCTTCACGAAGCGGTAGGCGTTCTCGATCGAGGTGGGCTCGGGGAGCATCACCAGCACCGCGTGGTGCGCGAGGAGGAAGAAGTCGAGCACGTTGAACGACGTGCCCGCGCCGAGGTCGAGCACCACCGTGTCCGCGTCCAGCCCGCCGAGGTTCCGCAGGAGCCTTTGCTTCTGCTGGAACTTGAGGTTCGCCACATCCAGCGCGTCGTGCGCGCCGCCGATCAGCGTGAGCCCGGGGACCGGCGTGGGCATCCGCACGTCCTCGAGCTTCTGGGCCTTGCGGAGCACGAAGTCGCTCAGGGTGTGCTGCGGCTGCGGGATGCCGAGACAGGTGTGCGCGTTGGCGCCGCCGAGGTCCGCGTCCACCACCACCACGCGCTGCCCGCTCTGCGCGAGCGCCACCGCGAGGTTCACCGACACCAGCGTCTTGCCGATGCCGCCCTTGCCGCCGCCCACCGCCACCAGCCGCGGCGCGGATCTGCGAGCGGGCCCGCCGCCACCGACTGATTGAGTCCCCTGCACGGCGCGGCGATCTACCACCGCACCTCGTGGGGCGAAACCGCGGTTGCTACTCGTCGAGCAGCTCGACGTTCCAGTACGACGCATCCGCGACGTTGAGGAACGGCAGCCACTCCCGGTAGGTCACCCGGCGCGAGATGCCTCGGGTGATCGGCGTCCACCTCGGGCGCACGGGCTTCTTCAGCAGGCGCATGCCTGCCTGTTCGGGCGTGCGGCCGCCCTTCCGCAGATTGCAGGTGATGCAGGAGCAGACGACGTTCTCCCAGGTCGTCTTGCCGCCCTGCGCGCGGGGCACGACGTGGTCGAGGTTCAGCTCGTTGCGCGGCAGGTTGCGGGAGCAGTACTGACAGGTGTCGTGATCGCGCGCGTAGATGTTCAGGCGCGAGAAGCGGACGCGGCCTTTCGGCAGGTACTCGTACGCCATGAGCACCACCACGCGCGGGATGCGGATGCGCCGCTGCAGGGTGCCGATGCTGTCGTGGTGAGCCGCGGCGAGCGCGGCCCAGTCGTGAAACTCGTAGAGGCGGTACTGCTGGTCGATGGCCTTGGCGACTCCCTGGTAGAGCAGCGCGAAGGCGCGCTTCACCGAGGTCACGTGGACCGGCTGATAGAACCGGTTGAGGACCAACACGCTGCTGTTCAGCACCGCCGTCTGGTTCATCCCGTGCTCCCATCGTCCTTCTGCCGGAGACAGCCCGAGACGGCCCGGGCCACCTCTGGCAGTTCGGCATCTGCGAGGCACCTCACATCGAGAAGCAACCGCTCCTCGCTGATCCTGCCAATCACCGGAACCGCGGCGCTCCGCATGCGCTCCTGCAGCCCGACCGGCGAGTCGTGCCGCACGGCGCAGGCAAAGGAGACGGGCTCGGCGAGCGGCATCGCCCCGCCGCCGACCTGCGCGCGGGTCTCGACCACGTCCGCCTCAACACCTTCGCGCGAGAGACATTCCTTCAGGCCGTGGGCGCGCGCGCGCAGGGCTTCGCGCGGCTGACGCAGCATCTGCAAGGTGGGGATCTGATCGTGCTGCTCGTCCCGATAGAGTTCCAGCGTGGCCTCCAGCGCGGCCACGGTCATCTTGTCCACCCGCAGCGCCCGGTTCAGCGGGTGCTTGCGGACCTTGTCGATCAACTGGCTGCGGCCCACCACGATCCCCGCCTGCGGACCGCCGAGGAGCTTGTCGCCGGAGAAGCAGACGACGTCCGCGCCGCGCTCGACGACGCCGCGCACGGTGGGCTCGGGCGTGAGGCCCTCCACGTCGGACAACGAAGAGAGGGAGCCCGAGCCGAGGTCCTCGAACATCGCGATCCCGCGCGCGTGCGCGAGCCCCGCCAGCTCCTGGGTGGAGACCTCTTCGGTGAAGCCCACCAGCGCGAAGTTCGAGCGGTGCACCTTGAGGAGCAGCGCGGTGTCGGCCGTGATCGCGTTCTCGTAGTCCGACAGCCGCGTGCGGTTGGTGGTGCCGACCTCCACCAGCCGCGCGCCAGACTGGCGCATCACGTCCGGGATCCGGAAGCCGCCGCCTATCTCCACCAGCTCGCCGCGGGAGACGATGACCTCCTTGCCCTGCCCCAGCGCCGCGAGCACCAGCAGCACCGCCGCCGCGTTGTTGTTCACCACCACCGCGGACTCGGCCGAGGTCAGCGAGCGGAGCAGCTCCACCACCGGCGCGTAGCGGCTGCCGCGCGCGCCCTCGTCGAGGTCGTACTCGAGGTTCGAGTAGCTGCCCGCGACCTGCGCCACGCGCGCCACGGCCTTCTCCGCCAGCGGCGCGCGACCGAGGTTCGTGTGCAGCACCACGCCGGTGGCGTTGAGCACCCGCGTCAGCCGCGGACGGGTCAGCTCGCCCAGCGCGTCGCGGACGTCTGCTTCGTCGAAGGGCCGCGCATCGCCGGCGAGGACGCGCGAGCGCGCAGTGGCGATCGCCTTGCGCACTGCGGCGACCGCCCGGGCCCGCGGATGTTCAGAGAGAAGGGAACGCAGGGACGGCCGCTGCAGCAGCTCATCCACCGAAGGGAGCGCGCGAAGCAGCGTTTGCCGCCTGGCCGCCGGAGTGCTTACTGGCTCGTCTTCCACGACGAGCGAAGAATAGTCAGCCCCTCCCTCGGGCCGCTACCTCTCTGCCGTCCGAGTCGCCGGGGAGGCGGGCGGGCGGTAGAGCAGCTGGTAGGTGTTGTAGGTGCGCAGCACACGCTTCACGTAGCCGCGCGTCTCGGAGATGGGGATCTCCTCCACCCACTCGTCGACCTCGTGCGTCGGACGCTCGCGCCGCCACTTCACCGAGGCCCCGCCGCCCGCGTTGTAGCCGGCGATGGCGTACTCGTGCGTGCCGTCGAACTGCTTCATCAGTTCGCCGAGATAGGCGGAGCCGATACGGATGTTCAGGTCGGGCTCGAGCAGCCGCTGGTGGGTGATGTTCTTGATCCCCAGCCGCCTTCCCACGCTCTTCGCGGTCGAGGGCATCAGCTGCGTGAGGCCCAGCGCGCCGGCCCAGGACATCGCCTTCGGATCGAGCGCGCTCTCCTCGCGCATCAGCGCCTGCAAGAGGTCGGGATCGATGCCCGCATCCTTCGTGTGCTTCTCGATCATCGGGCGGAACGCGCGCGGATAGGCGAGCTCCCACACCGCCCGGTTCTGCGCGGTGATCCGGCCGGTGATGTCGCCGCGCAGGCTCGTGCGCGCCACGCCGTGCGCCGCCCGCTGGTCGCCCACCTTGTCGAGCAGCACCACGACGAGCCGCACCGCCTCCGGGGGTGCGCGGGTGCGGTTCGCCGCGAGCAGCTCCGTCGTCACCGCTTCGGGGAAGCCCAGCCGGTAGAGCTCCACCGCGGTGAGGAAGTGCGGATCCGTGCTCAAGGGGCCCGCGTGCATCGGCCACACCGAACCGGCGGGGGGGAACGTGAGCTGCTCCGCGACCCGTGCGCTCGCGGCCTGATCGAGCCGGGCGAGGCGCTTGCGCGCGATGAGGCCGTAGTACGTCGCCGGGTGATCGACCGCGAGCTGCTCGAGCAGCTGCACCGCCTCCTTCGTCTCGCCCGCGCCCTCGTGCATGCGCGCGCGCCAGTAGCGGGAGCGTTCGCGCTCGTAGCTCTCGAAGGCGTCGGCGAAGAGCGCGTCGATCCGGTCGAGCACCGCCAGCGCGGCCTCGCGGTCGCCCTGCGCGCGGCGGATCCAGAAGGACTTGAAGAGCGCCTCCGCGGCGTAGTCGCCCTCCGGGTAGCGCTGGCCGATGAGCTCGAGCCGCTCCAGCGCGGAGGGGATGTCGCCGTTCTTCAGATCGAGCTCGGCGCCGTAGAAGAGCGCGTCGTCCGCGAAGGAGTGCTCCGGGTAGTCCTGCGCCAGCGCGGCGTACACCTTCGAGCCGTAGGCGGCGGTGGCGATCGACCGTGACGACGCGAGCACGTACATCGCGCGCGGACGCAGGTCCGGGTCGCGGCACTTCTCCACCACCGGCTCGAGCACCTCGATCGCGCGCAGGTGCTGGCGCTCCTTCCGCAGCGCCTTGCCCATCACGAAGCGCGCGCGGCAGGCGAGCGGGTCCGGCAGCTTCAACTCCGCGAGCTTCGGCTCCAGATAGGTGATGCCCGCCTGGTTGCGGTGCGACTCGATCAGCGCTTCGGCCCGGTCGACGTAGCGCTCCAGCGGCACGTTCTTCAGGTCCAGCCGGGCTTCGATCCGCTTCGAGACCGGCGAGAGCGGGTTCTGCGCCCACACCTTCCAGAGCGCCTCCCGCTCTGCCTGCGGCCGCTTCCGCGCGCGCTCCAGCTCCGCCAAAGCGAGCAGCGCCTCCGCGGGAACGTTGCGGCCCCAGCCGGGCGCGCGCAGCTCCGTGAGGGGCTTCAACGCGTCGGCGGCCTCGTCGAGCCGGTTCGTCGCCTTCAGCGTGCGGAAGAGCCCGAGCTGAGCGTCCACCCACACCCGCGATCCTCGGCGGACCTGACCGTAGAGCTCCGCCGCGCGATCGAACTGGCGCAGCTGCTCAAAGGACGCGGCCGCGTGCGCGAGGCAGCGATCCCGCATCGGCCCGTACTCGTCGGCGAGCGCGGCCATCTCCGCGGCGGCGGGCTCGTGCAGTTCACCCCGCACCGCGGCCAGCGCACGGAGGTAGCGGGCGGGCAGTGACGTCTCCTCCGCGAGCAGCTCGCGCACGCGCGCGTACTGCCCCTTCCCGAACGCGGTGCGCGCCTCCAGCAGGTGGCCCTCGGCGAAGTACGGGGAGAGATCCTTCTCCTCGTACCGCATGCCCCGATCCACCGCGGGCTTTGGCGCTTTCGCCGCCTTCTCCAGGGCGCGCTCGAAGGGGAACGCCGGGTTCTTCACCAGCACGAAGCCACGCGAGCTGACCGGACGCTCGGCGGGAGATGGGGTCGGCTTGAGAGCTTCGCCGTCCTCGTCCTGCGTTGCTGAGGCGGGGGCTTCAGTGACCGTCGGCGCTTCGGCTGCGCTGTCGGGGGCCGTGGGAGGCTCGAGCGCAGCGAGCAGCGCGGCGGCGCCGAGGAGCGGCCAGACGAACAGGGAGGGGGTCATGCGCGGCGGATCCTAGGGCGCGTTTGGGCAGCGGGCACGAAGACGCCCACCCAATGCCGCGCGAGCTTCGGAAATTCCGCCGGGGGACTATCGGCCGCCGCGCATTCGTTGGGTGTACGGTCAGACCGTGGACATCCGTACTCAAAGCGCGCTGCTGGCCGCGATCGTGGGCCTGGCGCTCGGCCTCTCGATGCTCCTGCGGGCGGGGCGTCCGCGCGTCGTCACCGCGTATTCGATCCTCGCGCTGACCGTCGGCGGCTTCTACTTCGCCCAGTTCTTCTACGCGATCATCCCCGCCGAGCAGTGGCCGTGGATGGCGCAGGTCGGCGTGTCCACGCAGCTCATCCTCGGCGCGCTGGTGCCGGCGCTGACACTCGCCTTCTTCCTCGAGTTCCTCTCCGTCCGAGCGAGCGTGCTGCGGTACGGCCGCCGGATCGCCCTGCTCTCGGCCCTGTTCGGATTGGCGGTGGGGCTCTCGCCGCTGTCGAACCTGCTGTGGGCCCGCGTGGCGCTGACCGCGTGGGTGATGGCCGCGCTGCTCGTCACCGTGTCGCTGGTGGTGCGTCGCGTGGCGGTCGTGGAGTCGCGCATCGAGCGCGCGCGGCTGAGCTACCTCGCGGTGGGCGTCGCGGCGTCGGTGCTCTTCGCCACTTTGGACTTCCTGCCGAGGTTCGGGATCCCCTTCCCCTCCCTCGGGCCGATCGTCGTCACCCTCTTCCTCTTCTTCCTCGCCCAGACGCTCTTGCGCCTGCGGTTGATGGACCTGCACGAGCTGCTGGGGAAGGTGGCGTCGCAGGCGGTGCTGGCGGTGATCCTCGCCGCGGTCTTCGCCACGCTGACGATCTGGGTGGACGGCAACGCGCCGCTCTTCCTCTTCAACACGGTCGTCGCCGCGTTCGTGATGATCATCCTCGTCGAGCCCCTGCGCGCGAAGGTCGAGGAGCAGGTCGTGGCCATCTTCTTCCGCGAGCGCTTCGAGCTCTTGCGCGCGTTGACCCAGCTCAAGGCGCGCATCGCCAACATCATCGACGTGGACGAGCTGGCGCGGGTCATCCTCGATGGCTTCAACGAGACGCGCCGGGTGACGCACGGCTCGCTCTACCTCCTCGCGGACGACCGGCCCGGGTTCAGGCTGCTGAACTTCCGCGGACCGCAGCCGGCCCTGTTTCTCGATCAGGCGATGGCGCGCGGGCTGGTGAACTCGGCGCTGGCGCGTGGAGAGAAGGCGGTGCTGCTCGAGCACCTCGATCGCAGGACGCTGGAGCTGCGGCAGAACCCCGGCGACCACAAGCGGCACCGCGACGAGCTCAAGCGCATCAACGACATCCGGCAGGCGATGGGCCAGATGAAGAGCGGAATCACCGTGCCGCTGGTGGGCAACGACCGGGTGATCGGCTTCCTCAACCTCTGGGACGAGCGCGTGCCCGAGGCCTTCGCCTCCGACGAAATCGCCCTGGTGCTGGAGATCGCCGAGCAGGTCGCGGTGGTGGTGGAGAACTCCAAGCTCTACGAGCGCATGCGCGAGCGCGATCGCCTCGCCGCGCTGGGTGAGATGGCCGCGGGCCTGGCGCACGAGATCCGCAATCCACTCGGCGCGATCAAGGGCGCCACCCAGTGCCTCAACCCCGCGAACATCACCGGCGAAGACCGCGAGTTCATGGACGTGATCGTCGAAGAGGTGAACCGGCTCAACGGCGTGGTGAGCGCGTTCCTCGACTACTCGCGGCCGCTGAAGCAAAACTTCGCTCCCACCGACATCAACGACGTGGTCACGCGGACGATCCGGCTCATCCAGAACGAGATCCCGCAGCGGGTGAAGCTGGAGGTGCAGCTCCACGAGTCGCTCGGGCGCGTGGACGCGGACGCGGAGCAGCTCAAGCAGGTGCTCATCAACCTCGTGCAGAACGCGGTGCAGGCGCTCGACGAGAAGGGCGGGCACCTCACCGTCCGCACCGACCGTCAGGACCGGTTCAGCGAGTTTCGCGGTTCTGCCAGCGAGACGATCGAGGTCCACGTCATCGACGACGGACCGGGCATCCCGGGCGATCAGCAGCTGAACATCTTCGTGCCGTTCTTCACCACGAAGCAGAAGGGCACCGGGCTCGGGCTGGCGATCTGCCAGCGCATCGTGAAGAACCACGGCGGCTCCGTCACCGTGCAGAGCCGCATCGGCGAGGGCGCGCACTTCACCATCCGGCTGCCGGGCATCCCGGTGGAGCTCCCCGCCCACACCCCACCAATCGACGGGACGCCCTTCCCCGACGCGTCGATGTCGCTTCTGGGAACGGGCGCCGGTACGACGGCGGGACTCGAGGCCAACGGCGAGAAGGACCGCAACAAGAGTTCTCCGCCCCAGAAGAAGGCGGAGAAGCGCCGGCGCAAGGCGGGCTGATCAGCTGGGCCGCTGGCCCTACTCGCAGGAGACCCAGATCGGGCCTTCGACGTTGTCCTCCTCGGCGCACTCCGCGGTGCGGTCGTCGGGGTCGAGCACGATGAAGACGTTGCCCAGATCCTCGCCCGCGGTGTCGCTCGTGGGGAGCGGGAGTGACAGCACGCGCGCGGAGCCATGCGGCAGCGGCCGGTCGAGCCTCGTCTCCGACAGCAGCACGCCCTCGCGCAGCACCTGCACCACCGTCCCGGCACGCAGCGGCGCCTCGCCCTCGTTGATCACGCGCACGAGCAGCGAGAGCTCTTCCGGGCACCGGTCACGGACGATCTTCCAATCGCTCAGCACCGCGTTCGCCGCGCCCCTCGGCCGCAGGCTTCCATGCGAGTTCGCGCGCGCAACCGTCTGCTCGAACAGCGGCGTGGGCTCGAAGGGGATCCGTCCGTGCTGCGTCCACTCGCCGTTGGCAGTGCAGACCTCGTCGCTTCCGTCGCACACGCTCCATGGCGTGTACGCGTGCTGGTTCCAGATGGACCTCGCGTTCGCCCAGCGGCTCTTGCGCTCGCGCAGCACGACGACCCCGGGCTCGATGTCCGCCTTGCATCCGACCGCGCTGCCGCCGGTGGTGTTCACGCCGAGCACCACGTCCGCGCTCCCGTCACCGTCCACGTCCGCGACCACCGGATTCTCGTAGATCGTCCCCGAGCAGTGATCGCCCAGGAATCGATACGCGCCGTTGTCGCCGCGCAGCACGTGCAGCAGGGTCTCGTCCGCGTGCACCACGTCGAGGAACCTGCCGCCCGGTGCGCTCGGCTTGCGGTCGCCGTGGAAGTCGAACAGCGCCGCGCCGGTCACCGACGAGGTCCCATCCACCGCCGGCCACGCCCAGTAGGTCTGCCAGCGCGGCTGGAAGGGATTGACCAGCGCCATCGCCGCGAGGCACTGGCCGGACGCGACCACCACCTCGGGCACGGCGTCGCCGTTGAGATCGCCCACCGCCGGAGGACCTCCCACGCCGGGCGCGCCCGCTTCCGGGTAGCAGGCGCTGCCGTCCCAGGTGGGCAGCAGCATGGTGGGCAGCACGTGCTCGCCGGTCAGACCGTGACGCACCTCCAGCTGTCCGGCGCGAGCGACGACGACCTCCGGGAGACCGTCCGGGCCCATGCGTCCGTCCGCGGTCACGATGTCCGCGATCGCGGCCAGGCCGCCGGTCTCACGCAGCTTCCAGAGGACCGTGCCGTCGTGCCGTAGCGCGCGCGTGCCGTCGGTCAGCTCCAGCCGTCCGTCGAGATCCAGGTCCGCGATGGAGACGATCCCTCCCAGCGGACCGGAGGCGGGTTCGGACTCCCAGACCAGCACGCCGGTGCGGTCGAACACGGTGAAGCCACAGACGATCTCCGGACGTGAATCTCCGTTGAGATCCGCCACCGCCGGCGCGCCCCAGCCCACGTCGCAGAGGACGCCCTGCCCGTTCAGATCGCGCGAGAGCCAGCGCAGCTCGCCGGTCGCGCCGTCGTACGCGCGCAGCAGTCCGTCGGTGCCGGGAACGAGCACGGTCACCGGCTCCCAGAAGTCGAGGACCGCGGCCGCCGGTTGCGACACGCCACGCGCCCCGCCCTCGGTCGCGGGCACCGACCACAGCTCGCGGCCGTCGAGCCCCGACAGCGCGCGCAGCACCGCGGGACCGTCGTGCCCGAGCGCACCGTTGTAGAAGGGCGCCACCACGTCGCTGATGCCGTCGCCGTTCACGTCGATGACGATCGGCGTGGCGACGACCTGATCGAAGCCGTCGGCGGGCGTGACGCGCCAGAGGACCTCGGGCTCGAACTCGGCGGCCGGTCGCTCACAGTGACGGAGACGCACGCGCGCGGCGCAGGCCTGCAGCGTCTCGTCCCACACCTGGGTGCCGCAGTCCGGTGGCGGCGGTGGCGGCGTGATGCACCGCTTGTCGTCGCCGCAGACCTCGCCCTCCGCGCAGCAGATCTCCTGACCCACGTCGCCGCACCACATGGTGTCGCACCGCGGGACACACGCGCCGTGCATGCATATCGACGCGTCGGGACAGCAGACGTTGCCGCACGGCTCGGCGCACTCGTACACGCTCTGGCCGGCATCGGGTGGCGGCGTGGGCTGCGCGCGCGTCTTCTCGCACCGGCCCTGCACGCAGAGTCCTTCGCCGCAGTCGGTGTCCTCCACGCAGACCGAGCGGATGCCACCCCCCGAGCAGGCGCCGATCAGCAGCGCCACCGCAGCAACGACGGAACTCGAAAGAAAGCGCGTCTGAGCTGAGAGGGCCAAGAGACCCGGGAGTCTACCCGCCTTCGAGCCGCGCGTGCGCATCCTCCCAACGCGCGTAGAGCGACTCGAGCTCCGCTTTCGCCGCAGCCACCGCGTCCATCACCGGGCGCGCGCGCGCAAAGTCCTCGTACAGCGCCGGATCCGCGAGCTCCGCTTCACGCGCTTTCTGGGCTGCCTCCAGCTCTGCGATCCGCGCTTCGATCTGCGCGATCTCCTTCTTGATCGGCCCCTCGACCTTGCTCCGCCGCTGGCGCTCCTCTGCCTCCAGCCGCTTGCGCTCCTTGTCGCTGAGCTTCGCGCCCGGGGCCGGTCCGCTGGTGGCGCCGTTCGCCTGCTGCTGAGATCCCTCCGCGCGCGCAGCCGCCTCCTCCGCCGCCGCCACCTGCTGCAGGTGGTAGAGGTAGTCGTCGAGGTTCCCCGGATAGGGCGTGACCTTGTGGTCCTTCACCTCCCACACGTGCGTCGCCAGCCGGTTGAGGAAGCTCCGGTTGTGGGACACGAACACCAGCGTGCCGCCGTAGGCGGAGAGCGCTTCGATCAGCGCCTCCGACGAGTCGAGATCGAGGTGGTTCGTCGGCTCGTCCATGAGGAGGAAGTTCGCCGGCCGCAGGAGCAGCTTCGACAGCGCCACGCGCGCGCGCTCGCCACCGCTGAGCACGCCGATGGGCTTCTCCACGTCGTCGCCGGTGAAGAGGAACGCGCCCAGAACGCCGCGCACGTAGGACTGCGGCCGGTCCGGCACCAGGGCGTGGACCTCCTCGAGGATCGTCTTCCGCTTGTCGAGCGTGTCGCCGTGGTGCTGCGCGTAGTAGCCGAGCGTCACGTTGTGCCCGAGCTCCACGTTGCCCGAGTCCGGCTGCAGCTCGCCCGCCATCATCTTCAGGAGCGTCGTCTTGCCCGCGCCGTTCACGCCCACGATCGCGATCCGCTGGCCGCGCTGCACGGTGGCGCTCGCGCGGTCGTACACGGTGAGCGGTCCGTAGGCCTTCGACACCGCGTTGACACGCATGACCTCGCGGCCCGGCGCGGGGACTTCGGGGAAGCGGAAGGAAACCGTGGCGCGGTCCTTGATGACCACCACCTCGTCGAGCCGCTCGAGCATCTTCACCCGGCTCTGCGCCTGGCTCGCCTTCGACGCCTTGGCGCGGAAGCGGTCAATGAAGCCCTGCAGCTCCGCGCGCCGCGCTTCGACCTTTGCCGCCGCCGCCCTCAGCTGCTCGAGCTCGTCCGCGCGCTGGCGCTTGTAGTCCTCGAAGTTGCCCGGATAGGAGCGCAGGCCCTCGACCTCGATGGAGAGGACCTTGTTGATCTGCCGGTTGAGGAACTCGCGGTCGTGCGAGATCAGGATCATCGCCTTGCGGCTGCCCTTGAGGAAGGTGTCGAACCACGCGAGCGTCGGCAGGTCGAGGTGGTTCGTCGGCTCGTCGAGCAGAAGCAGATCCGGATCCTGCAGGAGCAGTCCCGCCAGCGCCGCGCGCATCCGCCAGCCACCGCTCAGCGTCTCCGAGCCCTTGAGCAGCCACGCATCCGGAAACCCGAGCCCCTTGAGGATCCGCTCCGCGCGGTGGCGGCCGTAGCGCTCCTCGAAGTGATCGAGTTCCTCGTGCAGGTCCGCCAGCGTCTGCGCCCACTCGAGCTGATCCGCCTCATCCGTCGCCGCGTCCAGCGCCGCCTGCGTCTGCAGAAGCCGCGACTCCAGCGAGGTCCGGCCCGGCACCGACGCCATCACCGACTCGACGACGTTGCCCTTCGGCAATTCCTGCAGCTCCTGCGGCAGGTAGCCCACCCTCGCGCCGCGTGCGTACTGCACCGCGCCGCCGTCCGGCGTCATCCGCCCGGCGATCATCTTCATCAGCGTGGACTTGCCCGAGCCGTTCGGCCCCACCAGCCCCACCCGATCGCGCGGGCCCAACGCGAACGTCTCCTCGTCGAAGAGGACGCGGTCGCCGAAGGCGAGGGAAAGGTCACGGACCGAGAGCAGGCTCATGGCGGCCGGAGTGATACCCGACCTGCCCCGCTCCCTCTACGGCGCAAACGAGGCGCTTCAGTGCGCCGGGTGCTGCTCGTCGAGCGCGAACTTCCCGTGCCCATCCGGCTCCGCGCGCTGCCGCGTCACCAGCGCCTTCACGAAGCCGAGCGCCTGGGTGACCTTGCTCGACACCGGATCCCAATACTCCGCGCGCTCCACCGACACCTTCAGCAGCGCGAGGTCCGGGTCGTTCAGGCCCTCCGGGAACCAGGCCTTGTAGATGGGGTTCCAGAGCTCCTCGATCTTCGCCCGGTCGCGCACGAGCTCGGCGCGCCCGCTGATCGACACGTACCTGTCGCGGCCCTTGTCCATGTAGGCGAGGTTCACCTGCCGGTGGTGGCCGATCTCCTCCATCTTGTGCGAGCCCGCGCCGGTGAAGAACCAGAGCGCACCGTCGCCGTCCAACTGCAGCGTCGCCATCGGACGAGACCGCAGATGGCCGTCGTCCTCCTCGGTGGTGAGCATGGCGAACTCGATGCCTTCGATGAGCTTGCGGATGCGCTCGAGCTCTTCGTGGTGCGTGTGATCGCTCTTCATGGGGCGGCTCCTCCTGAGGGGGATTGAAACGAGAAGTAAGTGGCGTCGCACTGACGGTAGGGACGCACCCCTCCGCGGTGCCGCGCGCGCTCGGCCGATCGCACCTCCGTCGCCCATGGCGCGGCGGAAGCACGCACGGTTCCTCACGCGCGCGAGCGTCCCTATCTCAACGGGAAGGAGGGATCAGATGGCCGTTCGTACCGACCAGGCAGGCGTCATCAACAAGCGGAAGGTGGGCGTGAAGAGCGCGCTCCCCAGCACGGGGGCGACGAAGGGAAAGAGGACGCTCCCACGCGACGAGTCGGCGCTGCAGCGCCGCGAGAAAGCGCTCTCGGAGATGAAGCTCGGTCCCGCGGCGAAGGAGACCGAATACAAGCGCGGCCGGATGGAGACCACGCTGCGCGGGCGCAAGAAGGCGCCCAGCGAGATGAACGTGAAGCACAAGGGCGGTCCGCGAAAGCGCACGCGCCTGCACGGTGGCTAGACAGCCGTGTGATGGTCCCGGGGAGCGCCGGGTATAGTCGCAGTCCTGATGCCCCGCGCTCCCTGTGCCCATTGCGGCAGCACCGAAGGTCAAGATCACCTCTGCCCCGCGCAGAACACGCAGCTCATCGGCCAGGTGCTCGACGGCCGCTATCGCATCGACGGCGTGCTCGGTCAGGGCGGGATGGGGATGGTGTTCCGCGCCACCCAGACCTCCATGGGCCGCGAGGTCGCGGTGAAGACGCTGCACCCCACGCTCGCGGCCGCGCCGCAGTTCTTCGAGCGCTTCCGTCGCGAAGCGGAGATGGCCTCGCGGCTGAGGCATCCGGGCATCATCACCATCTACGACTTCGGCCGGACGCAGGACGGCGTCTGCTACTACGTGATGGAACTGCTCGAGGGCGTGAGCCTCAAGCAGCTGGTGAAGAGCAACGGCCCGCTGTCGCTGCGCCGCGCCGTGGATCTGGTGGAGCAGGCCGCGCGCGCGCTCGCGCATGCGCACCAGATGGGCGCCATCCATCGGGACCTCAAGCCGCACAACATGATGGTGCAGCGCCTCGACGAGCGGGACTTCGTCAAGGTGCTCGACTTCGGTCTGGTGAAGGCGCTCGAGCAGGACGAGAACGAGCAGCTCACCTCCACCGGACAGGTGCTCGGCACGCCGCAGTACATGCCGCCCGAGCAGGCCGGCGGTGAGCACGTCGATCAGCGCAGCGACCTCTACTCGCTCGCGGGCGTCCTCTACTTCTGCCTCACCGGCTCTTCTCCCTTCGGCGCGAACACCGTCCGCAAGGCGCTGCAGCTGAGCCTCACCCAGCAGGTGCCGCCCGTCGCGCGCAAGCGTCAGGGCGCGCCGGTGCCGCCCGAGATCGACGCGTTCTTCCAGAAGGCGCTGGCGCCGGAGAAGCCGGATCGCTTCCAGTCCGCGGAGGAGTTCATCGCCGCGATGGGGGATGCCGTCGCGGGCCTCGGCGCACGCGAACTCGACGCCCTGCCCGGCCCTGTGGATCCGTCCAGCGCACGCGAAGGTTCGGGCTCGTCCGCCTCCGCCGCGAGGCCCCGGGGCACCGTCGCCGGCCGTCGCGTGGGCAGCGGGTCGCAGCCCTCCTCCGCGAGCGCGCGCCCTGCAGGAAGCGGCAGCGTCCGCTCCAACGTGATCGTCGACTCGAAGCTGCAGGAGCCGAGGTCCCCTTCCCGCTCCGGCTCGGGTGGCCCGCGCGCGGAGAGCGCCCGCGCAGAAGCGCCGCCGCAGGCCTCTTCGTCCTCGCGCACCGAGCGCAAGTCCCTCACGCCGGTCCTCGTCGCGGTGCCGCTGCTGCTGGTGGCGATCGCGGTGGCCGGGTTCATCGTCTTCGGCGGAGACGATGCGCCGCCCGCGCCCGTCGCCGTGACCCAGCGTCCCAACGCACCGGTCCCGCTCACGGCCACCGAGCCGGCCGTCGCCGTGGCGCCGCCCTCGCCCACGCCCGCTCCCGTCGAGCCCGCGCGGGTGACGCCGGAGCCCGTCGCGCCCTCCGCCCCGGTGGACATCGTGGTGGCGTTCACCTCGCAGCCCGCCGGCGCGGACATCTACGACGGCGAGACCTGGCTTGGGACGACGCCCGCGGACCTGCGGCTCGAGCGCGGCGAGCACCAGCTCTCCTTCAAGCTCGCGGGCCACCAGACCGAGGCGCGCACGGTGGACTTCAGCCGCAACGCGGAGGACCGGATCACCATGGCGGTGACGCTGCGCAAGAACGCGCCCGCGCCCGCCGCCGCGCAGGGGCCCACCCGTCCGTCGAACACGCCCAAGCGCCCGCCGCAGGGCCAGACGGAGATCCCCGTCTTCGAATAGCGGGCGGCCTACATCCCGGAGAAGAGCCGCGGCAGCTCCTCGCCGCTCTTCCCCTTCACGAAGTAGCGGAAGCAGTGCGCGTTGTCCGGCGGCTCGGAGTTCACCAGCCAGGTCTCCGCGCCGAAGCAGGCGGCGAAGTCCACCAGCCCCGCCGCGGGATAGACGACGCCCGAGGTCCCCGCGGCGAGGAACACCAGCCGCTGCTCCTCCTGCTTCGCGCGACCGAAGAAGGCCTCCACCCGATCGAAGTGCTCGGACTCGAGGCACTCGCCGAACCACACGATGTGCGGGCGCAGCTTTCCTCCGCAGAGCTCGCAGCTCGGCGTGCCCTTCTCGTGCAGCGCCGGGTCGTGGAACGGCGGCCGCTCGCAATCCGCGCAGCGCGTGGTGAAGAGGTTCCCGTGCAGCTCGACGATGCGCTCGCTGCCCGCCTCGCGGTGGAGCCCGTCCACGTTCTGGGTCACGAGGAGAAAGCGATCTCCCAGCCGCCGCTCCAGATCCGCCAGCGCCATGTGACCCGGGTTCGGCCGGCACCTCTTCGCCAGCTCGCGGCGGTGCGAATAGAAGCGCCACACCAGATCCGGATCCGCGCGGAAGCCCTCCGGCGACGCGAGGTTCTCGAAGCGGTGCGTCTGCCAGAGCCCGCCCGCGCTGCGGAAGGTGGGGATGCCGCTCTCCGCGGAGACGCCCGCGCCGGTCATCACCACCACCATGGTGCGTTCATCGACCACGAAGGGCCGTTCGGGTTCGTTCGTCACGTCGCGCGTGCCCATTCGCCTCGCTCGCTCGTCAAGCCTGGGGTTGTGCGCCGGCGCGCAGCGGGATGGGCGAGCGGGCGATCGCCCGGTCGAGTGCCGCCACGGTGACCTCCTGCGGCGCACCCGAAACGTCCAATGATTTCTGACACTTGCCGCACACGGGGCTGCCCGTCCGCCCCTGCGCGACGCGGTTCAGCGCACCGCACGCCGAGCACCGGAACATGGGGACCTCCTTCGTTTCCCGGAGGAATCTAACCAGCTGCGCGGCGCCTCGCTGCGCTGGACGACGAGGTCAGGCCTGAGCGCCCGCCATGCGCGCGCGGATCTCGCGCTCGAGCCGGTCCACCACCTCCGGCAGCGGCAGCGCGGACGAATCCACCGCCACCGCGTCCTCCGCCGCACGCAGGGGCGCGATCTCCCGCTCCCGATCCTGCGCGTCGCGGCGGTTCTGCTCCTCGAGCACCTCCTCAAGGGATTTCTCCACGCCCTTCTGCGCGAGCTCCTCGTGGCGCCGCTTCGCGCGGACGATCGGGTTCGCCTCGAGGAAGAACTTCGCGTCCGCGTCGGGAAACACCACGGTGCCGATGTCTCGGCCCTCGAGCACCGCGCCCTTCGGTGACGCCAGCGCCAGCCGCCGCTGCAAGCCGAGCAGCCCTTCACGCACCACCGGCCGCTGCGACACGCGCGAGGCGCCCATGGAGACCTCCGGCGCGCGGATTGCCTCGGTCACGTCCTCGCCGGCGAGGAACACGCGGTTGTCGTCACCCTGCGACTCGAAGCGCACGTCGATGTTCGCGATCACGTGGGCCATCTGCGCGTCGTCCTCGAGCGGGACGGCGGTGCGCTCGACGTGCAGCGCCACGCAGCGGTAGATGGCGCCGGTATCCACCAGCTGGAAGCCCAGCCGTCGCGCGAGCATCTTCGAGACGGTGCTCTTCCCCGCTCCGGCCGGGCCGTCGATGGCGACGATGAAGGGTCGCTCCGTCCCTTCGCTGCCGCTCTCGCTCAAGCGAGGATCTCCCGCAGCGCGGCCACGAGCCGCTCGTTCTGCGGCATCAGCCCGGTGGAGATCCGCAGCGCGTTGGGGAAGCCGTAGCCCGGCACCGGACGGGTGATGAGGCCTCGCCGCAGGAGCCCCTCGTAGATCGGCGCCGCGGGCCGGCCGAAGTCGGCGAAGACGAAGTTCGTGTGCGAGCGCGGCACCGTCACCCCCAGCTTGCCCAGCTCCGTCTCCAGGTAGCGCAGGCCCTGCTGCGCCAGCGCCACCGTGCGCCGCACGTGCTCCCCGTCCTCCAGCGCCGCAGCCGCGCCCACCTGCGCGAGCGAGGTGAGGTGGAACGGCATCCGCGTCCGGTTGAGGTACGAGACGAGCTTCGCGTCCATCACGCCGTAGCCCACGCGCGCACCCGCGAGCCCGTACGCCTTGGCGAAGGTCCGCAGCGCGATGACGTTCCTGTGCCGCCGCGCGTACTCCACGCCGTTCGGGTAGTCCGGCAGGTCGCAGTACTCGAAGTAGGCCTCGTCGTGGACGACGAGCACGTCCTCCGGCACCTTCGTGAGGAACGCGTCCAACGCCGCCCTCGTGAACGCGGTGCCGGTGGGGTTGTCCGGGTTGGCGAGGAAGATGAGCTTCGTCTTCGGTCCCACCGCGGCGGCGATCGCGTCGAGGTCGTACTGGTACCCGCTCTTCATGGGCACCTCGCGGTACGGCCGGCCGTGCGACTGCAGCGCGACCTTGTACATGAGGAACGATCCCTTGCTGAGGATCGTCTCCTCCTCCGGCGTGGTGAAGGTGCGGATGAGCAGCTCGATGAGCTCGTTCGAGCCCGAGCCCACCATCACCGTCTCCGGCGGCACGTCGAGGCTCTTCGCCAGCGCGCGCACGAGGTGGAAGGACGCACCGTCCGGATAGAGGTGCAGGTCCTTCAGCGCAGCGCGCATCGCCTCCACCGCGCGCGGGGCGGGCCCGAGCGGGTTCTCGTTGGAGGCGAGCTTCACCACGTCGGTGATGCCGTACTCGCGCTCGGTCTCCTCGATGGGCTTGCCGGGAACGTACGGGTGCAGCGACTCGATGTGCGGTGCGACGAGGGAACGCATGATCGTGGGCTCAGGCCTTCTCCGTGAACGCGCCGAGCGCGCGGAACTTCGCGTAGCGGTCCTCCACCAGCGCGTCCGGCGACAGCGTCTCCAGCTGCTGCAGGTGCTTGCGCAACGTGCGCCCCAGCGTCTCCGCGGTCTTCGCCGGATCTCGGTGCGCGCCACCCGGCGGCTCGGGGACGATCTCGTCGACGATCTCCATCTGCAGGAGATCCTTCGCGGTGAGCTTCAGCGCGTCCGCCGCCTTGTCCGCCTTCGTCGCGTCCCGGTAGAGGATCGACGCGCAGCCCTCCGGCGAGATGACCGAGTAGATGCTGTTCTGCATCATCAGCACCCGGTTCCCCACGCCGATCGCCAGCGCGCCGCCGCTGCCGCCCTCGCCCACCACGGTGGAGATGACCGGCACCTTCAAGGACGCCATCACCTCGAGGTTCACCGCAATAGCCTCCGCCTGACCGCGCTCCTCGGCGCCGAGCCCGGGATACGCGCCCGGCGTGTCCACGAAGGTGAAGATCGGCCGGCCGAAGCGCTCCGCCAGCTCCATCAGCCGCCGCGCCTTCCGGTAGCCCTCGGGCTTGGGCATGCCGAAGTTGCGCATCATGTTCTCGCGCGTGTTGCGGCCCTTCTGGTGGCCCATCACCAGCACCGGCTTGCCGTCGAACCGCGCGAAGCCGCCGACGATCGACGGGTCCTCGCCGAAGTGCCGGTCGCCGCAGAGCTCGAAGAAGTCGGTGAACAGGGTGTTCACGTAGTCGAGGAAGTAGGGCCGCGCCGGATGACGCGACAGCTGCACGACCTGCCAGCGGGACAGGTCGCTGAAGATCTCCTGCTGCAGCTTCTTCGCCTTCTTCTCCAGGCGGGAGATCTCGGAGGTGAAGTCGACGGAGCCGGTCTGGGAGAGGACCTTCAGCTCTTCGATCTTCTTCTCCAGGTCGATCAGCGGGCGCTCGAAGTCGAGCGCGAACGAACTCGCAGTGGCCATGGGTTCGCGGGTGCTAGCACCCGTCTGCTGTGACCGCAACGCGAGACACCTCTTCGGCGCGGCGCGTCAGCGTCCCCGCTTCGCGCGAGCGCTACGTCTCGTCCTCTTCCGGATCGCCACCCAGCAGCTCGTCCACCGACAGCTCCACCGCGTCGAACGGCTCCGCCCTCACCTTCTGGCCACGGTGCGCAGGGAGCACCAGCGCGTACGCGAGCTCCGTGCGTCGGAAGACCTCGAGCGTCCCCGCGACCGGGTTGAGGATCCAGTAGTGAGGCACGCCCGAGCGGAAGTACGTCTCCAGCTTCTCGACGCGATCGCGATCCTCGTTCGAGGGCGACAGGATCTCGCAGACCCAGTCCGGCGGAAGGTCGATGAGCCGTCCGCGCGGTGGCTTCGGCATCCGGTCACGCCGATAACCACAGACATCCGGACGGACGACTTCGGCACCGAGCCGCACATCCACTTCCGACAAGATCCACCAGCCTCCAGGGGATCGCCCGCCGGGCTTCCGGTCGAAAAACCAGCTGATCTGACGACCGAGCCGCACCTGCGCGTGAGAGTGCTCGCCCGACGGCGCCGCCTTTTCGACCAGCACGCCACGAATGAGCTCGAGCCTGCGCTCCGGATCACACCGGAGGTAGTCCTCAATCGTCGCCTGGCCGTGCGAAGGCTGCCGCATGCCCAGAAGATAGCCACTCCGCGCCGGGCTCGCCAAAACGAGAAAAGCCCGGCGCATGCGCACCGGGCCTTCCCACGACTCGGAACTGAAAAGCGCCGGACTACGAAGCGACCTTGATCTTCGCCGCCGGCGCGCTGAGCGCGTACCAGGAGGTGCGGAACGCCTTCAGCTCGCGCAGCCCCGCCGGATGACGTCCGAGCGCGGGCGCCACGGTGACCGGCAGGCCGATCTTCTTCTCCATGGCCTTCGCCGCGGCGAGCTCGTTCTTGCGGCGCTCTTCGCACTTCTCGCAGGTGCTCTTCGGCAGCACGCGGTTCACCAGCACGCGCTCCACCGCGAGCTTCCGCTTCTGCAGCGCCGCCACCAGCCGCTCGGTGCGCGCCGCGGCCATGTCCTCACCGCGCGAGACCACGAGGAAGCGCGACTCCGCCGGCGTGCTCAGCGCCTGCTCGAAGCGCTGGATGTGCTTGATCATCCCCGCCACGTCGTCCGCCAGCTCCGCCATGCCCTTCGCACGGTACTTCGCGATGGAAGCGGCAATGGCCTCCAGCCAGCCGATGGCGATGGCCGGCAGCTCCACCACGCGGACCATGGCCCCGGCGGGCGCCGGATCCACCACGATGCGCTTGAACCGCTCCTGCACGATCGCATCCGTCAGCGTGGAGAGCGCCGCGAGCTCGTCGATCGCCGCGGGCGCGGTGTCGAGGAGGTTCCGCAGCACCTCGCGGTCGTACGCCACGTCCGCGCCCTTCGCCGCCGCGCCCTCGAAGGCCTTCTCCGCCTTCTCCTTCCAGCGCTTGCGCAGGTTCGCGAACCAGGTCTGCACGTCGAGCTCGCGCGCGTAGAGGCCCTTCGTCCCCTTCACCTGCGTCTCGGTGTCCGTCAGCCGGCTCTGCAGCACGTCGCTCAGCGAGTGCGCCGGGTCGGTGGAGATGAGGAGCACCGGCCCCTCCTTCTCCGTCAGCGTCACCGCCGCGGCGGCCGCGCAGGAGCTCTTGCCCACGCCGCCATGGCCCACGAAGAAGATGAGCCGCGTCGGCGGGATCGGCGGCGCGGTGATCGGCGGCATGGACGGCGCGCGCACCAGCGCCGGCGGCCCCTCCGCCGCGCTGAACTCCAGCGCCTTCGTCTCCTTGCCGCTCGCCCACTCCTTGCCGAGCTTCTTCAGGTCGTCCAGCCCGCGCGGCGCCTCTTCGCGCTTCGCCACCAGCTGCACGCCCACCGCCTTGTCCACCCCGAGCAGCTTGCGCACGTGCGGCGCCTGCAGCCCGCGGCGGCCCTGACACGCGGGGCAGCCGGTCTTGTCCTCGACCTGGTTCACCACGAAGCCCGCCACCGGCAGGCCGCGCTCGGTGAGCTTCGCGAACGCCGAACGGGTCTGCGCCTCGGGCACGGGCTCGGCCAGCGCGACCATGTGGAACGCGGTGCGACCGCCGTCCTTCAGCAGCGCGAGGAGCCGGTCCACCTTCCCGCCGACCTCCTCGAGGAACCCGCCCACGCCGCCCATGGTGGGTGCGTCCTTCTTCGTGGTCTTGGGCATGGGCTTCACCAGCCCGAGGTACTTGCGCAGCGCCTGGGGCAGATCCACCAGCCGCAAGAGGTGCGAGGTGGGCGCGGCGTCCACGACGATCCGGTCCCAGGTCTTGTCCTCGAGCTCCTCCAGCAGCCCGAAGAGGAACACCGTCTCCTCCAGCGCCGGCAGGCTCTGGGTGAGGATCTTCGAGAGCTCGTCCTCGCTCAGCAGCGCGCCCTTCTGCACGGCCTTCTTCACCGCGGGCTCGAACTGCTTGAGGAAGGGCCCCATCTGCGCGGCGGGGCTCCACTCCTGGGCGAAGAGGCCACCGGCCTTGCCCGGCGTCAGCCGCACCGGCTTGGGGCCCACCTTCTTCTTCAGGAGATCCGTCAGCGCCTGCGATGCGTCGTGCGATACGAGGAGGACCTTTTCCTTCGGGTACTTCTCCGCCAGGTTCATGGCGTAGGCGGCGGCCAGCGTGGTCTTGCCAACGCCACCCTTTCCGGCGAAGAAGTGGAGGATACGTCCGTCGCTCATAGTGGCTTGACCTTCGTGCGCGGAGGATGCGGAAGTGGCTCTGCCCGGTCCTGTCGGGGACCGCCGCGCGCGCGAGCGTCAGCGGAGCGACAAGGCCCGCAAGAGTCCCTCTTTGGAGCGCACAAAGTCAAGCCGGGACGCGGGGTCTCGCGTCCCAACCGCCCGTTTTGATTAGCCGCGGGACAGCGCGCCGCCCGCCGACAGCGAGGGCCCGGCCGCCACCTTGCGCACCCCGGGAAGCTCCCCGCGGGCCTCCGCCGCGTAGCGGTTGAGCTTGTTGTAGAGCGTCTTCTCCGACACCCCGAGCATCTCCGCGGTCCGCGCCTTGTTGCCGCCGTTCCGCTCGAGGCTGCCCAGGATGTACTCCTTCTCCACCAGGTCCAGCGTCAGGCCGTACGGGAGCCTGAACGACGCCTTCTCCGGCTGGCGGCCGGCCATGTCCGGCGGCAGGTGGTCCCGGCCGATGAACTCGCCGTCACAGAGGATGACCGCCCGCTCCACCGCGTTGCGCAGCTCGCGGATGTTGCCCGGCCAGTCGTAGCCCTGCAGCACCTCCAGCGCCTCCGCCTGCACGCCGCGCACGCGCTTGCCGCTGTCGCCGTTGAACTTCTCGACGAAGTGCTGGATGAGCAGCGGGATGTCCTCGCGCCGGTCGCGCAGGGGCGGCAGCGCGATCTGGAACACGTTGAGGCGGAAGAAGAGATCCTCGCGGAAGTTCCCGTTCTTGATCTCCTGGCGCAGGTCGCGGTTCGTCGCGCAGACCACGCGCACGTCCACCTCGATCTCCACCTTCCCGCCGAGCCTGCGGAGCCTGCCCTCCTCCAGCACGCGGAGGAGCTTTGCCTGCAGCTCGATGGGGATCTCGCCGAGCTCGTCGAGGAACAGCGTGCCGCCGTGCGCGAGCTCGAACACGCCCGCGCGCCGCTGGTCCGCGCCGGTGAACGCGCCGCGCTCGTGGCCGAAGATCTCCGACTCCATCAGCGACGCGGGGATCGACGCGCAGTTGATCGCCACGAAGGGCTTCTCACGCCGGGGCGAGAGGTTGTGCAGCGAGCGCGCCACGACCTCCTTGCCGGTGCCGGACTCGCCGGTGATCGAGACCGAGGCCTTCGAGGGCGCGACCTTCTCGATGAGGTCGAACACCTTCCGCATCACCTGCGCCTGGCCGATGAAGTCCGTCCCGCCGAGCTGCTTGAGGCGGCGGCGCAGGCCCTGGACCTCGCGCTCGGTGTCGCGGCGCTCGAGCGCCCGGCTGATGCAGACCTTCAGCCGCGCGGTGTCCAGCGGCTTCTCGATGAAGTCGTAGGCGCCCTCGCGGATCGCCTCCACCGCGGTGTCGATCGTCGCGCGGCCGGTGAGGAAGATGACGGGCAGGTCCGGCAGCTCCTCGCGCATCGCGCGAAGCAACCAGAGGCCGGAGGTCTCCGGCATCACCACGTCGGAGAGGACCACGTCCGGGCGGAACTCGAGGGCCTTCTTCAGGGCCTCGTGACCATCGGTGGCGGTCTCCACCTTGTGGCCCCAGGCCTGGAGGACCTCGGCGATGGCCTCGAGGGTGGCCAGCTCGTCGTCGACAGCGAGAATGCGTGCAGCGCTCAAGGATGCGACCTCGGATCTACGAAAGCGACAGGGGGAAGCGACAAAGGGGATCAGGACAGCGGAAGCGTGATGACGGTCTCGGCGCCGGCGATGCGGACCTCCGCGCCGGCCCGCTCCGCCACCGCCCGGAGCGCGTCCGGCGCGTGCGGGAAGGGCTCGAAGAAGGCGTCCGGGTGACCGTCCTTCACCCGCAGGAGCGCGCGCTCGCCGTCCCGTTGGAGGGTGACGTCCACCTCGCCCTCGGTGCCGGCGCGGCTGAGCGCGCGATAGACGGCCTGCATCGCCAGAAAGCGCAGGTCGTCGAGGCCCGCTGAGACCTTCAGGCCCGGCTCCACCATCTGGCGGACCTTGATCATCGCCCGGCGGCTCTCGTGCCCGAGCAGCGTCACCACGTCCGCCAGCGCGGCGCTGAGGTCCACCGCCCCCGAGCTGTGAAGGCCCACCTGGCGGGGCGCGCCCATGAACTCGGCGAAGTGCTTGAGGATCCCGTCCATGCGGAAGATCTGCTCGCGCATCACCCGCAGGTTCTTCTCCTGCGCGGCGGGGATCTCGCCGTGCTCGCGCCGGATCTTCTCCGTCAGCACGTCGAGGTTGATGGAGAAGGCGTTGAGCGGGTTGCGCACGTCGTGCAGCAGGCTGTCCATCAACCGTTGATTGAGTGCGCCGCGCGCCGCGTCGATGGCGACCTTCGCTGCCGAATCGGCCTCGGTGTCGCGAGGCAGGGAGGGGGTGAGCCCTGCCGCAGAACTGTTTGCCAAAGGAGGCTCCTGAGTTGTCCGTGTCTCCCGCCGCCGCCGCCGCCCAGTGGCCCCGGATCTAGGGATCCACCCACAGGTGGTCAACCAACGCCCCCGGTGCGCCTCCCTGCGGCGCCGGAAGCCGTCCTGTGCCCGCCAGTCACTCCGTCCACAGGTGAACCCGCCACCACGAATCGGGCACCTGCACCGTCCGCTTCCGTGCAGATCGGTAAAAGTGAAACGGGAAACTTTTCAGGATGCTTCCGGCGCTCCGCCGCCTGCCGGAGAGCCTGGCACGGGGTCCGGAGCCGGTTTCGGGAAGACTTCGGTAAAGACTACAGGGAGCCCTTCGGAGCGCTCTCGGGGAGCGCCTGTGCCGCCGCCTCGCCGAGCGCGGTCAGCTCGATGCCCAGCCGCGAGGCGAACTCGAAGATGCGCGGATCCCGGTAGAACTCGCTGAAGACGATCCGGCGGCAGCCCGAGTTGGCGATGAGCTTGAAGCAGGGCCAGCAGGGACTGGCGGTCGTGTACATGGTCGCGCCGTCGATCCCCACGCCGTTCTTCGCGGCCTGGATGATCGCGTTCGCCTCCGCGTGCACGGTGGCCACGCAGTGCCCGTTCTCCATCATGTGACCCACCTCGTCGCAGTGGGGGAGGCCGCGGATGGAGCCGTTGTAGCCGGTGGAGAGGATGGTGCGGTCGCGCACGAGCACCGCGCCCACGTGCTTGCGATCACACGTCGCCCGGGTCGCCACCTGGGTGGCGATATCCATGAAGTACTGGTCCCACGAGCTGCGATCCCTTGCCACGGCTCCTCCTCCGACGTGCGCTTGCGGCACCGGCCTTTCCCCACAGGGGCGCCCGGGTGTCAACGAAGGGAAAAGGAGTTCCCACCCATCGCCCGCAGGGCAGGTGCGAGTGCTGGCACCGCTTTCGCTACCTCGCTTCCGCAGCGCAGTGGGCGCGAGGGGGCGGCGGGGGATGCGGCGGAAGGTTCAACTGGCAGTGGCGGTGGCGCTCACCTGCGTCGCGAGCCTGGGGATCCTCGCCTTCGGCTGGTACGGGGGCACCGGCGGGCTCTCCGCGCTGTCGCATCTGCCGGGCGCCGAGGACGGCAAGCACCCGGCGGCGCCGGTCCGGGCGAAGGGCTACCTCGTCGGCGTGGATCTGGCGCGGGGCACGGTGACGCTGGCCCTCGAGGGCTCCACGCTCACCGTGCGCACCGACGCCGGGACCGCGGTGTTCGTCCGCGGGCGCTTCGGCAGCCTGTCGGATCTGCCGCTGGGGGGCTCGGTCTGCGCCGCGGTGGCGGACGGGGTGTGGCCCACCGCGGAGTGGCTCGAGCCCTGCTGAACCGAGCGCGTGCGCTGGGCGCGGCTAGCGGATCGCGGCGCGGGTCGGCGCGGGCGCGGGCTCAGCCGGCTGGAGGATGCGGCCGAAACCCTTCTGGGTGATGAACGCGCGGACCTTCGCGGCGGGCGCGGCAAAGGTCTCGCCCGGCATCGGCACGTCGAAGCTGACGTTCTCCTTCGCCACCGCGAGGTTGATCTTCGCCGTGCGGTAGCCCTCGACGATCGCGAGCAGGCGCCCGGTCTCCACCGAGTAGATGCCGCCGCCGGACGCGCCGTAGCCGATGGGCGCGTCGGTCTTCACCACCTGCGGCGCGCCGGTCTTGCGGTCCCACTCCACGTGCGACACGAGGCCACCGCTGAGCGACACCGCGCGACCGAACGGCGCGGCGGCGACGACGACGTTGTCACCCGGCACGAGCTCCTCGTCCGCGGCGAGCTCCGCCGCATCGAGCTGGATCCCGATGACCTTGATCAGCGCGAGGTCCATCTCCGGCACCCGGCCCACCGCCACCGGCTGGGCGAGAAACTCCATCGGCTCGGCGGAGGCGGCCTCCCACGGACGGTCCACCACCACGCGCAGCTCCGGCGCCTTCATTCCGCGCACGTCGAGCGCGTGCGCGTTGGTCACGAGGTAGGTCGCGGTGCCCGAGGAGGTGGCCTCGCTGCCCACGACGACCGCGGAGGCGGAGCGCTTGGCGGTGCCCTCGTCCCAGACGAAGAGGCGGACGTTCGAGGAGAGGACCCGCTGCATCATCGCGCGGCGCGGCGTGGGCGTGCGCTCGGAGGTGCCCGAGGCGTCGGTCAACGCGCTCGTCTGCTGCACCTTCGCGGCGATGGGCGAAGACTGCACGCGGCGCTGCGAGGCGGTGTCGGTCGCGGTCTGCGCAGAGGTCGTCGCACAAGCGAGGGAGAGCGCGGAGAGTGCGGCGGCGGAGAGGAGGGGTTTGAACATGCGAAACCCAATGGCTCGCGGCTTCGTGATCTTCCCGCGCACGGAAGCGCGCTTGCGCAAGTGGAGCCGGCCCGCTCGCTCTGCGGCAGAGCTTTGGCGGGACGCATCACGCAACGCGGCATCCTCCGCGCGGCGTCCCCACCCTCTCTCCGATGGTGCACGCAGGCACGAACGAGGGACACCCGCTCTTCAAGGCGGGCCGCGAGCTGGCGAAGGCGGCGGCGAACTGGCACCGGGCCACGCTCGGCGGCGGTGAGCACCTGCCCGAGGGCCCGGCGCTGCTGGTGGGCAACCACGGGCTCTTCGGGCTCGAGACGCCGGTCTTCTTCTACCTCGTGTATCAACAGACCGGCCGCGTGCCGGTGGGGCTGGCGGACAAGACGGTCTTCGGCGCGCCACCGGTGAAGCAGATCCTCGAGCAGCTCGGCGGGGTGCCGGGCACGCGCGACAACGCGCTCTCGCTGCTGCGCGCGGGGCGGGTGGTCGTCTGCTACCCCGGAGGCTCGCGCGAGGTCTTCAAGGGCCCCGAGCGCCGCTACGCGCTGCAGTGGGAGCGCGCCCGAGGGTTCGCGAGGGTCGCGATCGAGGCGCAGGTGCCGGTCATCCCCTTCGCGGGCCTCGGCGTGGACGACACCTTCCTCAACTTCGGCCACGCGCCGCTCGCGCGCAGGCTCTTCGGCCGGTACGCGGCGCCGTTGGCCCTGGGCCTGGGTCCCCTGCCCTTGCCGGTGCAGCTCCACTTCCGGCTCGGGGCGCCGCTGCTGCCGCCGCCGACGTTGGACGGGCTGGAGCGCTTCAAGGTGCGCGTGCAGCGGAGCGTGGAGCAACTGCTGGGGCTGCAGGTCGAAAGCTCGCAGGACGCAGAGGAGGGCTTCGCGCATGACGGCGCTGCCGCACAGCCCGCCTGAGTCGTTTCAGAGCGACGTCTGGCACGAGGAGCTGTGGCTCCACGGCGTCCGCGCGCGCGCCTTGCGCTTCGTGGGCGGCTGCGAGGACCCGGGCCGCGCGGTGGTGTGCGTCGCCGGCATGGGCGCCAACGGGCGATCCTTCGTGCGCCAGCGACCGCTCTCGGACGACCGGTTCTTCCTCATGCTGAACCTCCCCCGCGAGACGCCTCGCGACGAGGATCCGCTGCTCTTCGCGGTGGAGTCGGTGGAGGAGTTCCTGGACATCTACGGGCTCGAGCGCCCGGTGGTGCTCGGCTCGTCGTTCGGCGGTGCGGTGGCGGCGGTGCTCGCGCTGCGCAGGCCGGGGCGGCTCGGGGGATTGGTGCTGGCGAACCCGGTGGTGGCGCGCTCGCAGATCCCGCTGGCCTTCCCGCAGTTCGTGAACTTCCTCGAGGCGCCGGACAGCGTGGCCCAGTTCATGGCGCCGATGGCGGTGCAGATCATGGGCGGGTTCGGGCTCGACCGGGACGGCCGCGACGAGATCGTCCGCGAGGCGCGCCACTTCACCACCCGCGAGCTCAAGCGGCGGCTGCACGCGCTGATGAAGCTCGACCTCAAGGACCGGCTGGCGGAGCTGCCGGCGAAGACGCTCTGGGTGCACGGGCGACGGGATCTGCTCGTGCCGGTGACCGCTGCGCGCAAGGCCGCGAAGCGCATCCCGCACGGGCGCTTCGAGGTCATCTCCGCCGCGGGCCACCTGCCCTACCTGTCCCACCCCGAAGCGTTCAACGGACTCCTCCGCGACTTCCTTCGAGAGGTGGGTGACGCATGACGCGCGCACGGCAGCGAATCCGACCGGGGCAGCTGGTGGTGCTCTACGACGGCATCTGCGGGCTCTGCGCGCAGCTGCACCAGACCATCGCCGCGATCGACGTGCTCGGCCGCGTGGGCTGGCTGCCGCTGCAGACGCCGGGGCTCCTGCCGCTGGTGGGCATCGGCGAAGACGATGCGGTGGAGACCGTGTGGGCGATCACCGGAGATGGGCGGCGGATCAAGGGCGGCGAGACGATCGCGCACGTGCTCGACAGCCTCGTGCCGGCGCCGCTGCCCCTCTTCGCGCGGCTGCGGCAGCTCGAAGCCGCGAGGCGTGTCCTGGGGCCGATGTTCAAGGCCGTCTCCGACAAGCGCCGCGAGCTGTGGGCCTGTCCCGCGGACGCCGGACGCAGGAAGTTCGAGCCGCTGCATCCTCGCGAAGAGGCCGAGCTCCGCGCGCGCCTGCGGCTGCCGGTGGAGGACGACGGCTGGCTCCAGGCCGCGCACTGATCAAGGCGAGGGATCTGCGCGAGATCGAGGCAGCGGGGCAGCCGTCGTGGTGAAGTGCCCGCGCATGAATCGCTCCGGCAGACCGCCCTCTCCTCCCGACGATCAGGACTCAGGCCTCGAGCTCGACTGGGGAAGCCGGGCGCCGCGCGGGGCCGACGCTCCGGCCGAGCCGGTGACGCCGTCGCCGTTGCCGTCGCCGTTGCCTTCGGCTGAGGTCGCCCCCGCGCGCGAGGCTCGTCGAGGCGCTTCAGGCCCACCCGGCGCCTGGGAGGGCATGCCGATGGAGCTGCAGTTCGCGCTCGAGCCGCTGATGAAGTCGCAGCTCTTCCGCGCCGCGCAGCAGAAGCACACCGCCGAATGGGTCATGGGCTGGGAGCAGGCGAACCGCTACGTCATCGACGCGGAGGACGCGCGCACCCTCTTCTTCGTGGACGAGACCGGCGAGGGCGCGCTGGCCGCATTGGCCCGTAACTTCTGGGCTTTTCGGACGATCCGGCTCGACTTCACCACCACCTCCGGCACGCGGGTGATGCAGCTCGAGCGGCCCTGGCGCCCCTTCTTCGGCCGCGGCGTCGTCACCGCCTGGAACGGCGAGCCGATGGGGATCCTGCAGCAGCGCTTCACCTTCCTGCGCCGCCGTCTCGACGTGCTCACGCCCGGGGGGAACGAGCTCGCGCGCATCATCGGCCCGGTGTTCCGTCCCTGGACCTTCGAGGTCGAGCAGAAGGGTCAGCGCATCGCCACGATCCGCAAGAAGTGGTCGGGGCTCGGGCGCGAGTTCTTCACCGACGCGGACAACTTCGGCCTCGAGCTCCACGCGCCGATCGACGCTCGCCTGCGTCAGCTCCTCCTCGCGGCGACGATGCTCGTGGACCTCCTCTGGTTCGAGCAGCGGAAGGGCCAGGGCGGTCTGATGGGCCTGCTCAACGGATAGGCCGTCACCACCGCGGATGCGCGGGATCGCTGAACGCGATCGGCGCGGCGAGACATGCATCCGGGATCCCGAACGCGTCCACCAGCGGCACCGCATCGGGCAAGAGCTCGGAGAAGAGGGACTGCACGCCCTTGCGGATGGCGCGCGCCTTCACGCCCTCGAAGTAGCCGTGCTCGAGAAACCACGCCATGCGCCGCTCCAGCGTGCAGAGCCCGTGCAGCGCGCGCAGTCGCTCCAGCGGCGCCTTCAGCGCTTCCGGCGCGCGCTCCACACCCTCGACGAACGCCTCCATCACCCGCCGCTCGACGTGTGCCTGACTGAGCGCGACCAGGTGCTCCTGCACCTCGCGTGACGCGAGCTCCGGAGGCATCCCGCCGTCTATCCGCCGCTTGATTCGCCTGGCCGCGGTGGAGAGCAGCCGCTCCTCGCGGGCCCGCAGCGCGCCCAGCTGGAACGCGGAGCTGCGCAGCGTCTCCTCGTCCGTCCCGCGCACCGTGAGCGGGTTCTTCTCCAGGACGGCGCTGATCGCTCGGTCCGCCACGTAGCGCACCAGCGCGCTGGGCCCGCCGCGCTGGAACTGCTGGCGGAAGTTCGTCAAAAGCCCGCGCGCGAGCAGCTGCATGAGCACGGTGTTGTCGCCCTCGAAGGTGGTGAAGATGTCGCTGTCCGCCTTGAGGTCTCCGATGCGATTGACCGAGAGGTAGCCCTGCCCGCCGCACGCCTCGCGGCACTGCTGCAGCACCTCCGTGCAGTGCCAGGAAGCGCCCGCCTTGATGCCCGCCGCCGCGGCCTCGAGCTCGCGGGTGTCTCCCTCGCGCGGCGTGGCGAGGAACTGCTCCCGGAGCGCATCCACCGCGAAGTGCCACGCATACGTTCCCGCGAGCGCGGGCAGCAGCCTGCGCTGATGCGTGGGGTAGTCGAGCAGCAGCGTCTCCGGCTCGCTCACCGGGCCGAACTGGCGGCGCGCGGTGGCGTAGCGAATGGAGATCGCCAGCCCGACCTTCGCGGCGCTCACCGCGGCAGAGGCCACGCTCACCCTGCCGCCCACCAGCGTCCCCAGCATGGTGAAGAAGCGACGGCTGGGGCTCTCGATGGGGCTCTCGTATTCGCCCGCATCCGTGATCCGCGCGTAGCGACCGAGCAGGTTCTCCTTCGGTACCCGCACGTGGTCGAACCAGATCCGTCCGTTGTCCACGCCGTTGAGCCCCATCTTGTGCCCGCAGTCTCCGATGCGGACGCCGGGCATCGGCTCGCCTCCTCCGTCGCGGATGGGCACCACCACCGCGTGCACGCCATGAAGGCTCTCGCCCACCCAGAGCTGCGCGAAGACCGTCGCCCAGCGCGCGTCCCTCGCGGCGTTTCCGGCCCAGTCCTTCCGCGCGGACTCCGACGGCGTGTGGATGACGAGCTCGCGCGTCTGCGGATCCCAGGTGGCGGTCGTCTCGAGGTCCGCGACGTTGGAGCCGTGCCCGACCTCGCTCATCGCGAAGCACCCGAGCGCCTGCGCCGACGCGATCTTCGGCAGGAGCGCGCGCCGCTGCTCCTCGGTGCCCAGCGAGTAGATGCTTCCGCCCCACAGCCCGAACTGGACGCCGAACTTCACCAGCACCGAGAGGTCACCGAACCCGAGGGTCTCGAAGGTGGCGAAGAACGGCCCGAGATCGCCCACCTCCCTCGGCGACGTCACGCCCGGATAGGCGAGCTCCCCGAAGCCTGCGTCCGCCAGCGCCTTCAGCCTCTCCAGCGCGCGCGCCCGGTGCTCCTCTTTCGGAAAGCCGTAGGCGGCGCGCCACTCGGGCTCCGCCAGCAGCGCGCGCACGCGGTCCCTGACCTGAGCGAAGCGGCCGTCGAGGTGTCGCTGCAGCAGCGCCACGTCGAAGGCGGGCGGTCCGCGAAAGCGCGCCTCGTCCTCGGGCGCCGCCGCGGGCTGCGCGAGGTGCAGCGTGGTGACCTCCGGGCCGACGATCCGCGCGAGCTCGTCCACCGCGGCGAGCGTCTGGGGGCCCACCGCAGAGCCGGCATCCGCCATCGCGCGGGCCAGCTCACCGACGCTCCGCCGCGCCTCCGGTGAGAGCGTGGCGGCCGCGCGACGCAGCTCCAGATGAACGCGGGCCAGTGCCCCCGCGCTGGGCGGCGAGGCTGGATCGAGCCACTGCTCCAGCTGCTCTCTCAGTCGCGGCTTGAGCCAGGGCTGCGCGGCGAGCCGGCTTCGGAGCAGCTCGCGCTCTTCGGTGGAGAGATCCCCGTCCGCCCACGCGACGTAGAGCAGCGGGAGAAACGGACGGAGCTGGGGTTCCTGCAGCAGCGCGTCGAGCATGGCCGCAGACATTCACGGCGTGGCCGGCGCGCGCAACCGCTCCGGTGAGCGGGAGTTGAGGAGGAAGCTCGCCCTCGCCGCCAGCTGTCAGCTGTACCGCTGCCGGGTGAGGAACAGGATCGCGTCCTTCGCGCAGTTGGGACAGTACCCGTACTTCTGCGCCATCACGCGCAGGGTGTCCTCGACCTGCGACCGCTCCTTCGGCGTGAGCCCGCCCGCCTCGTCCTGCAGGTAGCGCAGCACATGCCCTGCGTTGCGCTCCAGCGTCCGCTTGCGCTCCTGGAAGAAGTGGTCGCGCAGCCTGCGGAACACGTCCGGGAACACGCGCACGTACTCGATCTGCACGTCCGGGTTGTCGAGCTTGTGCGCGCCGATGGAGGAGATGAGGCCGCGCCGGAACTCTCCGGGGTCCTCGCTCTTCGGCATGATGATCGCCTCCATCTCGCCCATGAGGTTCTCGTCCGGCCGCTCCATCTCGCCGGTGAGCCGGTTGCGCATGCGCTCGTTCTTCACCCAGTGCGACACGTGCTGGATGTAGCGGGCGAAGAGCTGCTCGTACTGCGTCTCGCTCACCAGCCCCATCGAGTCGCGCACCTCTGCGTCCACCCACTCGAGGTACTCGCCCTGCACGGTCTTCACGAAGTCTTCGTGCGCGTGGTACCCGTCCACGACCTCCTGCTGGAGGAACTCGTACACGCTCTTGTCGCGGGTCAGCGCGGTGAGCTCCTCGAGCACGCCGAGCGGATTGAGGCACGGGTAGTCCGGGCTCTGCGCGGCGTTGAAGAGCGCGGTCTTGATCTCGCGCGCGGAGGCCCCACTCCGGCCCTCGTAGTTCGGGTACGCGTCGCTCTCCGAGTAGATGTCCTCGAGGTGCCGCCGCAGCTCCTTCACCTGCGCGGTCCCCAGGCGGTCCGGCCCCTTCCCGTCCGCGTAGAGGTAGAGCTTCTCCAGCGGCCGGATCCCATCCACGAGGTCGCGCACGTCGCCCTTGTAGCGGTCGGGGATCGGCTTCTTCAGGCGCGTGAGCACCGCCCACATCGCGGCCACCGCGGTCGCGTGAGGCGCCACGTGCTTGCCCACCGAAGCCGGCGTGATCTGCGCGTCGTAGATCTCCTTCTCCGTCTGCCACCGGCGCAGATACGGCACGCGCACGAGCTCGATGCGTCCCTTGAACGAAGCGAAGTCCGGCAGCTCCTTGAACGCGCCCAGATGCTTCTCGTTCGACGAGCCGATGAGCACCTCGTCCAGCTGCAGCACGAAGAGCTCCAGCGGCACCTCGCCGGTCTCGCTCGCGCCGAGCAGATACTTGAACGCCTCCAGCGGCCGCTTGAGCAGGTCGGAGTACTCCATGATCCCGCGGTTCGCGTTCACCAGCGGCCCGTGCGGATCGAAGAGCGCGAGCGCCTGCAGCGGCGCCGGCAGCATCATCTGCTTCGGATCCGCGCTGACCTGGTGCACGCCGGCATCGACGCTGATCTGCGGCTCCACCGTCACCGCGCCCACCTGATAGCGCCGCGAGATGTAGAAGCGCTCCACCTGCACGTGGCGCAGCGCCTTGAGGTAGTCGCCGCCGTACGCCGCGAGCAGCCCGGAGTAGATCTTCCGGCACTTCGCGCAGACCTCGCCCTCGAGCATGTAGTCGGAGAGCACGTAGTCGTTCTCGTCCGTCGGCGCGTCCTCCTTGCGCTTGCCGCACATCTGCTCGAGCAGCTTCTTGCGCTCCGCATGCGGGATGAGGAACAGCGGGTGGTCCTTCATCGCGCAGACGACCTTCTGGTCGATGCTCTCCGGATCGAGGTGCGCGTACGTCCCCAGCTCTCCCTCCGCGCTGCGCTCACCGCCGAAGCCGATGCTCCCCTTCACCAGCTTCTCCGTCGGGAAGATCCAGTTCACGCGGTAGAGCGCGCCCTGCGGCAGCCGCGAATACGTCTCCATCCCGCGCTTCAGCGCATCGACGATCGTGCTCTTCGCCGAGCCGTTCGGCCCGTGCAGGAGGATGAGCTTGTTCACCTTCCCCGCGCGCACGAAGTTGGAGAGGTGCCGGTAGATCGCGTTCTGGATCTCCTCCTGTCCGGCGACGCGACCGTCCCGCCCGTTGTCCGTCTGGTCGAAGACCTTGAAGCGCCGCAGCTTCCCGAGCGGGTGGCGGAGCTCCTCGGTTCCGAAGTGATCCATCACGTCCTTGAGGTACTGCGCGGACGAACGCGCGTGGCTGCGCGGCTCCGCCATGAACAGCGCGAGATACTCCTCGAACGAGAGGATGTTCCTGTTGCGGACGAAGTCCGACGACACCGCCTCACCCACGACCTGAAGAAACCGCTTGGCTTCCACCCGGATCTCCCTTCTGCTCTTTTCACTACAGCCCTCGATCGCGCGCAGGTCAAAACCCGTCGCACGGAGGGCCGGAGCACTGTCATGAGGCGCCCACTCAGAGTGTCGCTTCAACCCGTCGCGCGCCTGTCTCTTCCCCTCCTCGCGATCGCACTGTTCGCGGGCTGTCCTCCCACCGCGTCCGATCCGTGTGAGACCGACGCCGACTGTCCCGACGGCCGCTGCCGCTTCGGCGCGTGTCGCCCGGTGTGCGAGGAGGATCTCGACTGCGGCTCGCGCCAGATCTGCAGCGACGGTCGCTGCGTGCCTCCACCTGAGTGCAGCGCGGACGGTGACTGCGCGCGCGGCTTCACCTGCACCGACGGCACCTGCCGCTGCACGGGCGACGCGGCCTGCGCGCTGAACCAGACCTGCACGCAGGGGCGCTGCCAGACGCGGCCTCGCTGCACGACCACGGAAGAGTGCCCGCCGCCGCAACGCTGCGAGGTCACCCAGGGCCTCTGCCTCGCGCCCTGCTTCTCGTCGGTGGACTGCGGCCCCGGCCTCGATCCGCAGGTGGCGCTGGCGCTCTACCAGTGCGTCGGCGGCACCTGCTCGCGTCGCTGCCTCGGCGATGCGACGTGTGGCGCCGGGCTCGTGTGCCAGGACGGCCTCTGCGTCACCGCGGAGTGCGAGACGCTCTCCGACTGTCCCACGGGCCGCTACTGCACGAGCGCGCTCTTCGGCCGCTGCGAACCCTTCACCGTCTGCGATCCGGAGAACGGCGAGACCGGCCAGTGCCCCGCGAACACCGAGTGCCGCGCCTTCGGCACGATCGACTGTCCGCCCGGCTTCCCGTGCGAGACCACCGCCATCTGCCGCGCGCTTCCGCAGTGCTTCGTGGATGGCGACTGCCAGACTGCCCTGCCCGATCAGCCGAACACCGCGAGCTACTGCCGCGACAACCACTGCCAGCCCTCCACGCGCTGCGCCTCCGACGCGGAGTGCACCTCTCCCGGCGCTTCCGCCTGCGTGGGCGGCGTATGCGTCCCCGGCGGCTGTCGAGGCCACGCCGACTGCACCGCGCCGCAGGCCTGCGTTGGCGGCGAATGCAGAACGCCTCCCCCACCCGGAGACATCGCGCAGCTCGTCGTCACGCCGCGCCGGCTGCATCTGACCGTCGGTGGAACCGCTCGCCTGCGCGTCGTCGCCTATGAACTGGACGGCAGCTCCTTCCCACTCGACACAGCGCAGTTCGAGGTCCTCGACGCCTCCGGCAACCCGAGCTCCTCGGCCACCGTGCACGCACAGGGCACCGTGACCGCGAACGCGCCCGGCCGCGTCCGGGTCCGCGTCACGCTGCCCGGCGCCGCGGTCACGCCCGCTGAAGCGACGCTCGAGCTTCACGCCCCGAACACGACAGGCCTGCGGGTGATCGTGGTGGACGCCGCGACCCGCGCACCGCTCGCGGGCGTGGCGGTGCTCGGTTGCGATCTCCCTCTCCCCGAAGGCGGCTGCACCGCGCCGGTGGAGGTCGCCACCGACGCCATGGGCGAAGCGCTCTTCCCCTCCTTCACCACGTCGAGCGCCTCGGTCTCGGTGAGCTCTCCGGAGCTGCGCGCGGACGGCCTCCCCCGCTACGAGCGCGTGACGATCCTCCAGCCCTCGAGCGCCGACACCCTCATCGCGCTGGAAGAGAACCCGGTCGAAAGCGCGGCCGGCTTCAACGCGATCGTGTCGTTCAGCCAGGTGCGCTCCACCGGCAACTACTGGATCGGCTTCGCGGCGGCGGCGGTCGGCGATCCCTCGGACTCGGATCTCGGTCAGCTACTGGGAGATCCCTTCCAGGTCAGCCTGCCCGGCATTCCGCAGCGGGTGCCGGTGCCCGGCGCCTTCGTCCTCTCCACCTCGCCGGGCCTCGGCATCGAGAACAAGGTGAAGGACCGCTCGCTCTCCTTTGCGCAGCCGGGCCGTCGCGCCACCGTCGCCTTCGCCGGCCGCACCACCTCCGCGCAGGTCGGCAACGTGCGTTCGGCGGATCTGCTCGCCTACACCGGCAGCTTCGACTTCACCGTCCAGCCCTTCCAGAGCTTCTCGCGCCGCCCGCTGGTGCCCGACTTCACCGACGTGGACGGCGACGGCCTCTGCGAAGACCCGCAGCTTTGCCAACTCGGCACCGAGCGCGTGCCGGACTACGCCGCCTTCACCCCGCTCTCGCTCACGCCGCGCTTCGAGCAGACGCGCCGCACCGAGGTGCTCGTCCCCGAGCTGCCGGCGCAGCTGGACACGGTGATCGTCGCCGCGGTGTCCGCCGAGGAGGAGTCAGGACTTCTTCCACTCGGCTTCACCTCGCGCACCGCCGGTCCTCAAGGTCCCGGAGGAGGCCGCGCCGTGGGCCAGGTCCTCCTTCGCAGCGGCGCCGAGCGCGGTGGCGTTGAAGCGGGCGTCCCCGGCATCTGGGCCCAGGCCGTCGCGGCCGCTGCGCCAGGCGGCTCGACCTCAGGACGCCTCCACCTCACGGACGCGGAAGGGGGCCGGCTCGACACGCAGGTCGCGCTCGGGCCGTTCCTTCCGTTGGCCGAAGGCAGCGCCTGGGACCCTAGCCTTCGCACCTTCCTCCCCGGCCAGCCCGCCTGGAACGCCGCGCACTCCGCCGGCGGCGCGCTCGCGAGGGTCGACCTGCTCGGCGCGGAGAACCGTCACCGGATCTGGTTCGGCGCGCAGGGCGCACAAACGGCAGTCGCCGTGCCCGCCTCACCGTCGGTCGGCGGAAGCGATCCGGCCTCCGAGCCGAACCCGCGCCTCCGCGTCACGCTGCTCTCCGTTCAGGGCGGTTCGGCCTCCGGCGGCCTCCGAGAACCCGGTGTAGGCGTGACTGCATACTCGCGCTGGGTCTCGCCCTAGGTACACTGAGCGGACCGCATGGACTCGACCAACAACGACCCCATCATCGGCATCGATCTGGGGACGACGAACTCGTGTGCCGCGATCGTTGAGGGCGACGGCAACGTCAAGCTCATCCCTTACAAGGGCGGCGACTACACCATCCCCTCCATCTTCGCGATCGACGACAAGGGGAACGAGCTCATCGGCCACGAGGCCAAGCGCCAGTGGCAGCTCAACCCGCGCAACACGGTGTACGGCTCGAAGCGGCTCGTGGGCCGCGGCTACAAGAGCGACGTCGTGGACACCATGCGCAAGGTCGTCGGCTACAGCGTCCGGCCCGGCGGCAAGGACGACGTGGTCATCGACGTGGCGCAGAAGGAGTTCTCCCTCCAGGAGATCGCCGGGCGCCTGCTGAACAAGATCCGTGACGTCGCCTCGAACTACCTGCGCCTCCCGGTCCGGCGCGCGGTGGTCACCGTCCCCGCCTACTTCACCGACCGGCAGCGCCAGGCGGTGAAGGACGCCGGTTCGCTCGTGGGCCTCGAGGTCGTGCGGATCATCAACGAGCCCACCGCCGCCGCGCTCGCCTACGGCGTGAAGAGCCTCACCGCCGCGCACAACGTGAAGGAGACGGTGTGCGTCTATGACCTCGGCGGCGGCACCTTCGACGTGTCGATCATCGAGATCCGCGACCGCGTCTTCGAGGTGAAGGCCACCGGCGGCGACATCTTCCTCGGCGGGATCGACTTCGACAACGCGATGATCCACCACGTCCTCGGCGAGTTCGAGCGCCAGCACGGCGTGGACCTCTCCACCGACCCGGTGGCGATGCAGCGGATCAAGGACCTCGCCGAGCGCACGAAGATCGACCTCTCCGCGCGCGAGGAGGTCCCCTTCAACATCCCCTTCATCACGATGACGGCGCAGGGCCAGCCGCTGAACATCGACATGAAGTTCTCGCGCAAGCTCCTCGAGCGCCTCACCGCGGAACACATCGATCGCTCGCTGCAGATCGTCGCCCGCGTGCTGGTGGACTCCGGCCTCTCCACCCGCGACATCGACGAGGTCCTCCTCGTCGGCGGCCAGACGCGCATGCCCATCGTCCAGGACCGGCTGACGAAGTTCTTCGGCAAGCCGCCGTCGAAGGGCGTGCACCCCGACGAGGCCGTCGCCATCGGCGCCGCGCTCTACGCGCACTCGCTGGAGGACGACACGAACCTCCGCATCCAGCTGCTCGACGTCATCCCCATGGCCATCGGCCTCGAGCGCGCCGGCGGCGCCTTCCACGTCGTCTTCCCGCGCAACGCCGCCATCCCCAACGCGAAGCAGCTGCTCGCCACCACCTCGTTCGACAACCAGACCGAGCTCGCCATCCGCATGTTCCAGGGCGACCACCCGAAGGTCGCGGACAACGAGCTGCTCGGGCACTTCTCCTTCAGCGGCATCCGGCGGGACCGGGCCGGCGCGGTGCAGGTGGAGATCACCTTCGACGTGAACATCGAGGGCATCCTCACCATCAACGCCCGCGACCCGCAGACCGGCCGCGAGATGAAGACCACGGTGCGCGTCACCCAGAGCTGAACGGGCTCCCGCAACGAAAACGGGGCGGCGCATCCCTGCAGCCGCCCCGCCCGATGCTTCACAACGACTGACCGCTACGCCGTCTTCTTCTCCTTCTCGAAGACGAGCTGCGGGCCCTCGTGCTTGGTGATCACCCCTTCGGTGATCCGGCACTCCTTGATCCCGTCGCGGTAGGGCACGTCGTACATGATCTCCAGCATCGCGTCCTCGAGGATGGCGCGCAGGCCGCGGGCGCCGGAGCTCCTGCGCATCGCCTCCTTCGCGATGGCGCGCAGGGCCTCCTTGGTGAAGGTCAGCTTCACCTTCTCCATCTCGAAGAGCTTCTGGTACTGCTTGATCAGCGCGTTCTTCGGCTGGGTGAGGATCGTGATCAGATCCTCTTCCTTGAGGTCGTTGAGCGTCGCCAGCACCGGCAGACGGCCCACGAACTCGGGGATCATCCCGAAGCGCATGAGGTCCTCCGGCTCCACCAGCTTGAGCAGCTCGCCCACGCTGCGCTCGTCCTTGTTCATCAGCTTGGCGCCGAAGCCGAGGCCCTTCTCGCCCACGCGCCGCTTGATGACCTGGTCGATGCCGTGGAAGGCGCCGCCGCAGATGAAGAGGATGTTCGAGGTATCGACCTGAACGTACTCCTGCTGGTTGTACTTCTTCCCGCCGCGCGGGGTGACGTTGGCGCGGGTGCCCTCGATGATCTTCAGCAGCGCCTGCTGCACGCCCTCGCCGCCCACGTCGCGGGTGGCGGACGGCGTGTCGCCCTTGCGCGAGATCTTGTCGATCTCGTCGAGGTACACGATGCCGCGCGCCGCCTTCTCCACGTCGTAGTCCGCGTTGTGGAGGAGGTTCTGGATGATGTTCTCGACGTCCTCACCGACGTAGCCGGCCTCGGTCAGCGAGGTGGCGTCCGCGATGGTGAACGGCACGTTGAGGAACCGCGCCAGCGACTGCGCGAGCAGCGTCTTGCCGGAGCCCGTGGGCCCGATGACGAGGATGTTGCTCTTCGTCAGCTCGACGTCGTCCGCGCCCTGGGCCTTCACCCCGGGCCTCGGCCGCTGCGCCGGCTTCTTCTGGTAGATGCGCTTGTAGTGGTTGTACACGGCCACGGCGAGAACCTTCTTCGCCATGTCCTGCCCAATCACGTAGTCGTCGAGGAACGCCTTGATCTCCGCCGGCGTCGGCAGCGAGACCTGGGGCTTGCCGTCGTCCCGTTCGGACTCCTCGGCGATGATGTCGTTGCAGAGCTTGATGCACTCGTCACAGATGTAGACGGTGGGCCCGGCAATGAGCTTGCGCACCTCCCGCTGCGACTTGCCGCAGAAACTGCAGGAGAGGTTGACGTGGTGCTCCTTCTTCACTGCGCTGCCTCCAGACTCCGTGGCCCCTGCTCGGCGCCGAAATTCCGACCAACCATCCTAATACAGCCCCCACCCGCCCCTGAATCCGTGCTGCCGGCGACCGGAGGCCGCCACGGAGAAAAATATAGGCGGCGTGCCCCACCGCAGGAAGTGCCCGCCCACTCGACTAGCTGCCGCGGACTTGAGCTGCCAGCTCTTCGACATCTTCCGCCAGCGCGGCTGCCCGCTCTGCGACAGCCTTGTTGACCTTCGGGTGGGCCTTGAGCTCCGCGGCGAGCTTCGCCGCCATGCTCGCCATCCGCTTCAGCTGCGCGGCCTCCCCCGGCGGCTCCGGCGGGGGCTTCGGAAACCGCCCGTCGAGCTCCTTCTTCACCTGCGCGACCGGCCGCTCCTCGTCCCAGATGGAATCGCGGATGCTCCGGTATTCTTCCGCGGAGAGCTGACCGCGCGCCTCGGCGCCCGCCAGCACCTCGACCACCTCGAAGGCGGGCACCTTCTGCGCCGGCGCCTCGAAGGCTGCCTCCGGCTGCACCTGGTCCACCACGTGCGGCTCGTGCCGCGAGAGGAACCCGAACGACCGCACGAGCTTGTCCGCCGTCGCCTTGCGGATGTGCAACTCCTTCGAGCAGTAGGCCTCGAAGGTCGCGTAGCCCCACTGATCGAAGAGGCCCTCGTCGCGCACCTGCACGAGCAGCTTCCCGAACTCCACCCAGCTCGACTTGAACCGGCGCGCCGCGTCACGAACGACGTCCCGCAGGCCTGCCGGTGCCTCCAGCTTCTCCGCTGCCACCACTCCCAAAGGTCCCTCTCCTCTGCTCTGGATTCGCGGGGGGAACTACCGCTTTCCGATGTTGAACGACAGCCCCACCGTTGCGCGCTCGCCTTCGTAGGCCTTGAAGGGCCACCGCTGGAGCTCCGCGAGCAGGCAGTCGTACATGGGTCCGTTCTTGTAGCGCGGGTTGTCCACCCACAGCTTCGCCACCTTGCCGTCGTTGCCGATGACGAATTCGAGCGGGATCCGTCCGCCGAAGCCGGGCTCGCGCTCCGCCTCCTGCTTGAAGCAGGAGAACAGCCCTTTCTGGTGGCGCGCCACCACCGCGTTGATCGCCGACTGGTCGAACTGCGCGGTCTGCATCCCGTCCGGATCGCTGCTCGCGGCGGAGAGGCCCTTGCTCGAGGGCTGCGACGGCGCCCGGCGGGTGGGCTTCGGCGGCGCGGCGCTGGCGGACGCAGGCTGGGTGGGAACCGGCGCGCTCGGCGAGGCCGCGGGTCCGGGCGCGTTGGGCGCTGCCGCGGCGACGGCCACCGGCTTCTTCGGCGGCGGGTTCGAGCCGGGGTAGTCCACCAGCTCGTCGTCCTCGGCGTTCTGCGAGGCGCCCCAGATCTGCGGCGGCTCGACGGTGATGTTCGCCAGCGCGTAGGCCTCGAGGTCGTCTTCACCGGTGTGCGTGGCGAGGAACCACGCGCCCGCCGCCGTCGCCCCGAGCAGCGCCAGCCCCGCGCCGCCGATCACCGCCGCCTTCACGTTGCGCTGCTTCGCCGATCGCGCGCGGTCCTGCGCGTCGGAGACCTCCACCCGCCGCTTCGCCTCGGCCTTCGCGCAGTGCACGCGGAAACCATCGACCTGGGCCATGGGCCGGAACTCGGAGGAGCCCATCGGCGCGACCTCGGTGCGCGCGTCCACCTCGCCGGCGAAGAGCATCTCCACCAGCTTCTTCGCGGGCACCGGGCCCAGCACCAGCCCCTCCTGCCGGAAGAGCCAGTCGCCACCGCCACTTGCGAGATCGTCGAAGGTCTTTCCGGTGCTCATGGGCCGCCGGTATCTTACCGGGCCCTGCCCCATGGAAAAGCCCCGCGCCGCCCTCTGGCTCTGGTACCGCGGCGACCGCTTCGCGGGCTTCCAGGCGGGTGGTGGCGGACCGGGCGAGCGCACCGTCGGAGCAAGCCTCCAGGACGCGCTGCGGCGCGCGGGCGCACGGGACGTGGTGATGGCCGCGGGCCGCACCGATCGCGGCGTGCACGCGCGGATGCAGGTGGTGTCGGTGAGGACCTCGCCCGAGGTCGCCCAGACCCTCGCGTTCGCTCCGGGTGACGAGTCGGACGCGATGGGCGTGGCGCTGGCGGTGCGTCACGCGCCGAGCTTCCACGCCCTGTGGAGCGCGAAGGGCCGCACCTACCGGTACCGGCTCTCGCTGCGTGACGAAGAGGTCTGCGCGGAGTGGGCCCCGTTCACCTGGCTCCCCGCGCGCGAGTGCGAGCCTCTGCGCGGCCTGCCGCTCTCGGCGGATGCCTTCTGCGAGGCGTTGCGCCTGCTGCCGGGCACGCGAACGTTCCGCGCCTTCCACGCGGCCTCGAGCGTGGAGAAGCCGCGCACGCTGCACCTCGCCGAGGTTGTGCGCGCGCGCGACGACGGACTGATGGAGTTGGAGTTCGCAGGCGACGCGTTCGGACGTCACCAGGTGCGCGAGCTCGTGGGTGCGTGCGTGGCGGTCGCCGCGGGCCGGGCGACGGTGGATCAGCTCGCCGCCTCGTTGGAGAACGCGGTGCCCTTCCCCTCCCTGCGCGCCCCGGCAAAGGGGCTCGTGCTGTGGGAGGTGGACTACCCGCTGGCGCTGGATCCGTTCGGCCAGGAGTCGCTGCGGCGCGAGGCGGAGGCCCGGCTTCCGGACGCCCCGCCCTTCCGCGCGCTCTGAGCCTCGTCGTGGCGGCTACTGCGACAGGTGCCCGTCGTACTTCTCGAGCAGGTCGCCGATCGCCTCGCGCAGGTACTCGCTCTGGCGGATGCGGGTCTCCTTCGAGAGCTCCTTCAGTGCGTCGAGGCGGTCCTTCTGCAGCCGGAAGACGATCGAGGTGAGGCGGGACGAGTCCGACATGTGCGATACCTCCTACAGGTGCGCACAGCGTCTCACAGGCCGGTTGCAGATCAAGAAATGTGACGCTCGTCCCGCGCGCGCCGCCGGTTTCGCAGCATCCCGACCAGCGCCACCAGCCCACCCAGCGCCAGCCCGCCGCCAGCGCCCGAGCACCCGCCGCCGTCCTGCGCGGTGCCCTCGCCGGTCGTCGAGCCCGCGCCGTTCGAGCCGTCCTCGTCCGGGCGCAGCGCGATCGTCGGGACCTTCCACTGCGCCGTTCCGACCAGCCCCGTCTCGTCGCGCACGAGCACCTCGAGGCCGCCCTGCGCCTCCACCGCCGCGAGGTCCACCACGCGGGCAGGACCGAACTCGCCGGCGGGCTCACTGCCCACGCGGTAGGCGTAGAGGAGCTTGTCCGCCGGGGTGACGAAGTCGCGCGCGGTCACGTTGAGCACGCCGTTCTGACGGTCGGCGATGAGCGTGACCTCCGGCGCCTCGTAGTCCACGACGAACTCCACACTGACCGGCTCGGAGACGCCGTGCGGGTTCTCCGCCAGCCGGGTGCGGAGCTCGATCACGTGCCGGCCCTGGAGGAGGAAGCGCGGGTGCGAGATCCGGAACTCGCCGCCGCTGCTCGGGGCGAGGAAGGTGGACCAGACGCCGCCATCCACGCGCCAGGCGTACTCGGCGGTCCCGGTTGCCCCGAGCGCATCCACGCGCACGGTCGCGGTGGGCCACTGCAGCGGCCGACCCTGCAGGCGCATCTCGTCACCCGACGGGATCTGCGTGTCCACCAGCTGCGCCATCGCCTTCGGCGCGACGGTGGAGCACTGCGCGTTGCCCGCGAGCAGCTCCGCGTAGAGCCCGAGGTGCTCGTAACGCTCGGTGCCGGCGATCTTCGTCAGGCCCTTCGTCGCGTTCACCTTCAGCTTGAAGCCGCCCATCGCGGGCAGCTCGAAGGGCTGCAGCGCCCCCGCGAGCGCCGGCTCCGCGAGGCCGATCACCGCCGGGATGAGGTCGGCGAGCACCTTCGGATCTTCAGCGAGCATCTCGCTGTTGGCGGTGCGCACGTTGGTGATGAGCTGGTTCAGATCGCCCAGCGCCGGCGTCACGCTGGAGCAGTTCTCGAAGATGAGCGAGAGCGGGATCGAGACGTCCGCAGTGAGCGAGAACAGCCGCACGAAGCGGTCGTCGATCATCGCGTAGAAGTCGATCGTCAGGTCCGTCATCGTCAGCGTGATGAGCGGCTTCACCGGCTTCTTCGTCACCGGGTCGAAGGTGCCCTCGCCGATCGCGATCGCCGGCACGCGCGCGGGCTTGAGGACGATCATCATCGGCGCGTCCTTGCCGTCGCGCGTGGCCAGCCGCCCGAGCGACGGGAGGAAGGTCTTGAACAGGCCCGTGTTGAGGATGCCGAAGTTCGCCGACGACATGCCGATGCACATCGTCCCCGACTGGTGCGCGTGGTGCATCGCGAGGTCGAGGTACGACGAGGCCACGCCCACGCCCACGTGGTAGCTGCCCATCGGCGCCTCGGCGTCGAAGTTCGGCGCGGTCATCGGCTGCAGCTGCGGCGCCGGAATGGTCGGCACGCACGCCGCCGTCTCCACCGCCTGGATCCCCGCGCGCGTCCCCAGGTTGATGCCCTGATCCACCGACACGCTGCTGCCCGCCGCCACCGACAGATCCAGTTGCGACGAGAGCGGCACCCCGAAGCCCGAGAGCAACATCCCCGGCGCCAGCCGGCCTTCGATGCCGAGGAAGCGCGGGACGCACTTGCTGTTCGTCGGATCGATGCACGTGCCGCTCTGGCAGACGCTCTGCGTGCCACCCGCGGACGGACAGGCCGGAAGCCCGGTGCCGCAGGCCATGCAGGACTGCGTGTCCAGCGCCTTACGGATCTCCGTCTGCAACATGGGAGAGATCTGCTGGAGGATGAAGGTCTTGATCGGCGCCCAATCGAAGGTGCCGCAGTACGAGCTTCCGCAGAAGTTCCGACCACTGACGTCGAGATCCGCGGGGTCCAGGCACCGCGGCTTCGCCGGCGCGCCCGAGCCGCAGATCTTCGTGCCTTCGATCGAGGCGACCTCGAACGCGAGCAACTTGTCCCACTTCTGGTCGATGGTGAAGCGAACCTCTGCCTCAACCGTGTTGCTGGCCGGCGATGCGCGGCCGGTGTTGAAGTCGATGCTGCAGCGCATCTGGCCGCCGAAGCACCAGTTCGTTCCGCCCTGTGTGGCGATGAAGATGTCGCCGGTGTTCACGGTGATCGTCGCCGTAGCGCGGACGCGGTCGCCCGGCACCGGAGTGAGGCTGAAGCCCGTTACCTTGATCACGACCTCCTTCGGCGTGTCGACGATGCTTGCGTTGCAGCCCGGGGTGCCCGCGGTGGGACAGCACTTCCCGTCCATCAGCCCGCAGTTTTCATCCGCGCACGCCTTCCCGTCCGCTTGCTGGCGACCCTGGTCACCAACCACCAGCGAAGTGATGCCCGGCGGATCCTGAATAGAGCACGGCACGCCCATCCGGAACTCGCTGCCTGGCGCGAACGCACCGAGGAGCGACTGCCAGTTCTGGTTCAGATAGTTGATCCCGTGCGGCGAGACCCTCACCGTCACCGCGTTGTCGGTCTTCGGGCCCTCGTAGCGGCCGCTTGGGATGGGCGCGAGCGCGGAGCACCCGCTGCCGCTGCCGGAGCACGCGACGGTGAAGAGCGCGATCGCGCCGAGCAGCACAGGCGACGCAGAGTGACGGAGAGTGGAGCGGGTCATTGGGGGAGGTGCCTCCGAGGGCCCAGCTTGCTGGCAGGCGAGGCGGGCATTGTACGGAGAGCGCGCACCCGAAGGCAAAGCCCGAGGTGTGACGCGCCGCGCAGGATCCCGCGGGATCAGGCGGGGACGACGGGGAGCTGCAGCACCACGCCCGCAGCCTCGTTGAGGCGGCCGGAGCGGAACGGCTCGAGATCCAGCGTGGCGAACTTGAAGCCCGCCTCCTTCACCGCAGCCAATGCGCGGGCGCGGAAGGCGGGGTCGAAGAAGCGCGGCAATTCCTCCGCGGAGCACTCGATGCGCGCGACGTCGTCGTGCAGGCGGACGCGGAACACGCGCAGGCCCAGCGCCTTCAGCGCGCCCTCCGCGGCGCCGATCTTTCCCAGCCGCTCGGCGGTCACCGCAGTCCCATACGGGATGCGCGAGGCGAGGCACGGCATCGCCGGCTTGTCCCAGGTGGGCATCCCCAGCGAGTGCGACCAGGCGCGGATCTCGTCCTTCGTCAGTCCGGCCTTCGCCATCGGCGAGAAGACCTCGCGCTCGCGGGCGGCCTGCTGTCCGGGACGGTGGTCGCGGAAGTCGTCCGCGTTGAAGCCGTCCGCCACCACCTCGAGCCCCAGCTCCGCGCGCTTCGCCTCGCAGAGCGCGTAGAGCTCGCTCTTGCAGAAGTAGCAGCGGTTGTGGGGGTTCTTCGCGTACTCGGGGTTCGACAGCTCGTTCGAGTCCACCTCGATGTGCCGCGCGCCGAAGGTCCTCGCCAGCTCGCGCGCGAACGCCTTCTCCTCCGGCGCCACCGACGCGCTGATCGCCGTCAGCGCCACCGCGCGCTCGCCGAGCTCCTCCACGCACACCTTCAGCACGAACGCGGAGTCCACCCCGCCGCTGAACGCGACGAGCACCGAAGATCGCGCGCGGATCGCCTCCCGCATCGCCTCCAGCTTGTGCCGCGAACCTTCCTTCAGCGCCTCGATCCGGGTGGGGTCCAGCATGCGCCCGCTCTATCGGAGAAGCGCTCCCACGTCGACCTCGGGCGCGGGCACCGCCAACGGCCGCAGGCTCTCGCCGCGGGAGACACGGAAGACGGTCCGGTACCGCTTCGCAGTCGGATCCGGATCGCGGTGCACCTCGATGCAGTCGTCGGCGTCGTTGACGATCCAGTACTCGGGGATTCCGTACTCGGCGTAGAGCGCAGCCTTCAGCCGGTCCTTCCGCAGCGACGACCGTGCAACCTCGACGACGAGCAGCGCGGCGGTGGGATGGCCGTCTTCACGCTCCGCCTCTTCGCGCGTCACGACCGCGAAATCGGGCTCGGGCTCCGACCAATTGCCGAGGGCGAGCGGCGCCTGAACCAGCACCCGCAGCTCTTCGGGCAGAGACCGCGCGAAGTGGAACGTGAGGCGTTGAATCACTCGCGCGTGCGATGCGGATTGCGGCGTCATGGCGACGAGCACCCCCTCGATCAGCTCGACGTGCTCGTCCTCGTCGATGATCCCCGAAGCGATCATCCGGTGAAACTCGTCCACCGAGATGAGCCTCGCCGGGGCGCTGGCGCGCATGGCTTCAGCGATGTCCAGGGACGGCGGCGGCATGACCCGTCACATCCTATCCCCGGACGGTACTTCGTGCAGCGCAGTGCCCGAGGGCTTAGCGCTTCCGCTTCGCCGCGGAGGCCTTGCCGGACGACGCCGCCTTGGCGGGGGCCGCGGCCTTCGCCGGCGCGGGCTTGGCCGCCGGACGGGAGGCGCGGGCCGCGGGACGGGCCTTCGCCGCAGGCTTCGCTGCCTTCTGGGGGGCAGCGACGATCTGCTTCGGTGCCGGCGCCGGCTGCTCCTTCGCCGAGCGCGCCTTCTTCACCGGGTTCGCCTTCATCCGCTTGCCGGTGATGACCTTCAGGTCCTCCGGCGTGACGTAGCCGAGGTCCAGCAGGCTCTGGAAGATCTTCAGCCCGCTTTCCTCCACCGGCTCCTTGTCCGAGAACACCGTCACCTCGGGCGAGGTGGGCGGCTCGTAGGGCTCGGTGATGCCGATGAAGTTCGGGATCTCGCCGCTCAGCGCCTTCTTGTACTTGCCCGTCGTGTCGCGCTGGATGAGGCGCTCGGTGGGGCAGTCGACGTAGACCTCGATGAACCGGTTGCTCCCCTTGCGCGCCTCGTCACGGCCGGCCTTGTAGGGGCTGACCGCCGCCACGAGCACCGCGGTGTTGTTCCGCGCCAGCAGGTTCGCGACGTAGCCGAGGCGGCGAACGGAGACGATCCGCTCCTCCTTCGTCTCGGTGGCCCCCGCCCACAGGCTGGTTCCGACATGCTCCTCGTCGAGTACTTCGACGTTCCGTCCAACCTGGCGCAGCCGCGCGGCGATGTAGTTCGCCAGCGTCGTCTTTCCAGTACCGGACATCCCCGTGAGCCAAACCGTGAAACCATTCGTGGAAGCCATCGAGATGGGCTCCTTTCGCGATTCAAGTCCGTGATTTTCGGCCCAAACCCGTTCCGGACTTGCGAAAAAGACGTCGCCTTATAAGCGATCCGCCACGGTTTTGACAAATCGTGCCTACAACGGGAGCATTGCGCCTACCTGCCCGGCAGGCGGACGCCTCTGCTCGAAAGTTCGCGCGACGCCTCACCCGAGCGAGACGTCCTCCCCTACGAACCCGGTGCCCTTCCACCGGAACAGCCGTGCAGGCCCGGCCTTCCCGCCGCCGACCGACACCACGAGGTACGCGACGCCCGGCCACAGCGGCTGACCTCCGGGCGCCGCCTGCGAGATGTCAACCGCGCTCAGCTCGGCGGCCCCGTCTGGATGCGAGTGCACGAAGCAGGTGAGCCGCTCCCCCGCCCTCTGCGCCTCCCGCTCCAGCGAGAGCATTGCCTCGGGCGGGATCTCGTAGTGCGTGCGCGGGGACGGGTGGACGTTCGGCAACGGCACGAAGCGCAGCGCGCCGCTCGCCTCATGCCGAAGGATCGCGCCGCAGCCCTCTTCCGGCCAGGCCCGCTCCAGATGCGCGGTCAGGGCGTCGCCGCGAGGAATGGCCCTGTGCACCTCGCAGGCAGGCAGCGCCTCGCAACGCCCAAGCCCGCCGTTGAACGTCTCTCCGAGGCCCCCCTCCCGCGGCTCGAGCCCGAGCACCAACCGCTGGTGCGCCAGCGCCGAGAGCGCGGACCCCAGTCCGATCGCCGTCGGCAGAGGCCTCGAGAGCTCCGCGCACGCATGGGTCAGACAATCGCGGCAGCTCCCGGAGGTGCCGAAGACGACGCGGAGCCTCCCGTCCGCATTGGTGCCGGCAACGACGACGGTGCCCTCCGCGGGAAGTGCCTCCGTGAGCGGTGCCGAGAGCACGACGCCTTCATGGGGCAGTTGCGGATCGCGCCGCGTCGACGGCCGGGGAAAACCTGCAGGAGCCTGGGCGGTTGCAGCGAGCGCGACCGGGCTCCCCGCCGCGGCGAGCCAGGCGGCGGCATCGGGCAGGCCCGCCACGCGCACCGGCGTGTCCGACAGCTTCACCTGCCCCGCGCCTCCCACCGGACGCAGGAGGATCTGCCGCGAGTAGCGGAGGATCTCGTCTTCGGTCAGCGAGCGCGGCAGGCTCATCGTGCCTTCTCCAGCAAGAGCCGGAACGAGCCGTCACCGCGCGGCTCGAGGCTCACCACCGTGTGGCCCTCCTCGCGCGCGCTGCGGGGGACGTTGCGCAGGGGTTCGTCGCCGCGGAGCAGGACCTCGAGGCGCTCGCCCGGCCCCAGCCGCTCCAGCGCGAGCTTCGTGCGCACGTAGGTCAACGGGCAGACCTCGCGGGTGATGTCCACGGTCGCAGTCGGACTCGTCATGCCGCCCTCCCCGCCCACGATCGCGCGTCGCGGCAGCCGGAGCAGTCCTCACGCCGTCGCACCTTCACCGTCCGGCCGCGCAGCGCCACCGCATCGAACGTGTGCATCCACGCCTCAGCGCTCTTCTCGCTCCGCTCACCTCCGAGCCACGACAGCGCGAGCCTCGCCTGAAGCGCGCCGATCACCCCCACCACCGTTCCCAGCACGCCGGCCTGGGCGCAGGAGGGAGCGTCTTCGCGCGAGGGCGGCGTCTCGAAGAGGCAGCGAAGACACGGCCCGCCGGGGCGAAGGAGCATTGCCTGGCCCTGCATCCGCAGCGCGCCTCCGTGCACCAGCGCGATGCCGGTCCGCACCGCGGCGTCGGAGAGCATGAACTTCGTCTCCACGCCGTCGGTCGCGTCGATGACCAGCGCGTGCGCGGAGAAGTGGGCGTCCACCGTGTCGGGCTCGATGCGCTCCGCCAGGGCTCGCACGCGCGTGCGCGGGAAGGCGCTCTCCACCTTCGACTTCACCGACTCGACCTTCAGCCGGCCCAGGTCCTCTTCGCGGTGCCACAGCTGCCGGTGGAGGTTCGACAGCTCCACCACGTCACCATCCGCGACCGTCACCTCGGGCACGCCGGCGCGCGCGAGCTCCAGCAGCACCGGGCATCCGAGGCCACCTGCACCGACCACCAGCACCGGGCCCGACCTGCGTGCGTCGGAATGGAGAGAAGAGAGAGACATCGTCGACGAGCCCGTGGACGGGGGCCGGGCATTCTGTGAAGAGGGGCGCGTGCTCGCCATGAAAAACGGACTCGCTGCCGCTGCGCTGATCGTCCTCGTCGGCTCGCTTGCCTGCCGCAAGGATCGCACCCCGCCCACGCCCGCCGAAGAGCCGGTGGTCGAGGTTCCGGTGAAGAGGTCCCTGGACAAGGCTGAGGCCGACGACGCGGGCACGCAGGAGCAGCCCACGGAGCCGTCGCCCGCCGAGGCCTGCGTGGACAGGTGGCTGGCGGAGCGGAAGCTCGACCGGTACGGGCACGCGGAGGGCACGATGTACACGGGCGGCACGCCGCTCTTCGACGAGCGCACCGGCGAGTCCACGCCGCGGCTGGTGTACGTCTTCCGCAAGCATCCGGAGGCTCACCAGGCGTGCGCGCCCGACATGACGCTGCCCGAGCGCCTGCCGGAGAAGTAGGAAGGCGGCGTTGGTCCTCCGGGGTGGTGCGTCTACAATCGCGCACCGTGAGCGACCCCCTCGTCCTCGGCCTCGACATCCGCGAGCGCGTCCGCGCGGTGCTCGAGCGCCGGAACCTCGAGTCCACCGTCTCCGCCGAGGAGGCCTCCCGCACCTGGGAGCAGGACCGCTTCGTCGCCCGCGCCCGCGCGCTCTTCTACGCGCGGATGATGTTCCTCACCCTCGGCCTGCTCATCCTCGCGGTGCCGGCCTGGTCCGGCTACTTCGGGCTCTCCGGGCCGCTGGCGTTCCTCGGCTACTTCACGATGCTGCTCTACAGCGTCGCGAACCTGCTGGTGATCAACCACGCCGGCGCAGGGAGGTACGTGACCTACGTCACCCTCTGCCTCGACCTGCTGATCATGGTGGTGCTCGTCTCCAAGCCGGAGGTCGGCGGTGGCCTGCAGAGCCCGTTGCTCGCCACGCAGCTGCTCTTCACCACCCTCTTCGCCATCCTCTTTCCGCGTCCGCTGGCGATCCTCCCGCCGCTGCTCGCGCTGCCGGTGACCACGCGCCTCGACCTGCTGCTCAACCGCAGCCCGCAGGCGATCGATGTGCTCACGCTGCTCTGGTACTCGGCGCTGAACTTCATCATCGTCTACGTGATCGTCTATCTGAACGAGCGCGAGGCGGCCGGTCACCGCGAAGTGGTGGAGCTGCAGGGGGACCTGAAGGAACTCGCGGTGATCGAAGAGCGCAACCGCATCGCGCGCGAGATCCACGACGGGCTCGGGGCCTCGCTCTCCTCGCTGATCATCCAGTCGGAGTACCTGCAGCAGCTCGCGCCGAAGGAGGAGAAGCTCCAGCGCGAGATCCGCGAACTGCGCACCACCGCCGAGGAGTCGATCGAAGAGCTGCGCCGGAACCTCCGGATGATGCGCGAGGACTTCGAGCTCGCTTCCGCGCTGGAGGACCACATCAAGACCTTCGGCGAGCGCACCCAGTTGCCCATCCGCTTCGAGAAGGTGGGCCTGCCGCGCAAGCTCTCACCGGACGCGCAGATGGCGCTCTTCCGCGTGCTGCAGGAGGCGCTCTCCAACGCCGTCCGCCACGGGCAGCCGCGCGAGATCGACGTGAAGCTCCTCTTCGACGAGGGCCGCGTGCACCTCGCGGTGAAGGACGACGGCAAGGGCTTCGATCCCCAGCAGATGCGCCCGGGCCACTACGGGCTGCTGAACATGCGCGAGCGCGCCGGCAAGATCGGCGGCGAGCTGATCATCGATTCGGCGCCGGGGATGGGCGCGCGGATCTCCTTCTCGGTGCCCGCAGGCGCCTGACCCACCCGACTGAGCGAACGAGGCCCCCATCATGGACACCGCCGCTGCGCCACCGCCGAGCCCGATCCGCGTCTTCGTGGTCGAGGATCAGACCCGCATCCTCAAGAACCAGCTGAAGCTCCTCGAGGCGAGCCAGGAGCTGCAGATCATCGGCACCGCGCTCTCCGGCGAGTCGGCGCTGGAGGAGGTTCCGCGCGCGATGCCGGACGTCATCCTCCTCGACCTCGGGCTGCCGCGGATGAGCGGCATCGACGTCACCCGCGAGGTGAAGGCGCGCTGGCCGGGGATCGAGATCCTCATCTTCACCATCTTCGACGAGGAGGACAAAGTCCTCGAGGCGGTGAAGGCCGGCGCCTCCGGCTACCTGCTCAAGGGAGCGACCGCGGACAAGATCGTCGAGGCGATCAAGGAGGTGAAGGCGGGGGGCACGGTCATCCAGCCGAACCTCGCGCGCAGGCTCCTGCGCCACTTCCGCGTCGGTCCGGCGCCCGGCGAGTCCTCTGGCGGGAACGGCCGCGACGGCGCGGGCAGTGGCGGCGATCCGGGCGGCGCGGCCCAGCCGGGTGCGGAGCCGCAACTGCGCCCGCTCTCCGAACGCGAGACGGAGATCCTCCAGCTCATCGCCAAGGGCGTGTCCAACAGCGAGGCGGCGCGGCTGCTCAACCTCTCCAAGGCGACCATCCGCACCCACCTCGAGCACATCTACCAGAAGCTCGAGGTGACGAACCGCGTGGAGGCCGTCACCGAGGGCATCCGCAAGGGGCTCATCAGCGTCTGAGCCCTGTGACCCGCAAAGCGAAAGGCCGGAGACCCCTTCAGGTCCCCGGCCCTTCTCAACTGCTCAACCTCTCCTGCTCAGCTCAGCGGTCTCTCCCGTGCGGGCCTAGAACGAGGCGCCGAGGCGGAGCGACGCGCCGTAGCGGCCGGTCGGCGTACGGTCACCGATGTCGCCGAGGTCCGTGCCGCCCGTCTGCGGCGCGAAGCCCTGCTCGAAGAGGATGCCGTAGTTGCCGCGGAGGTCCGCCGTGAAGTTGCCCACGTTGGTGCGCAGACCCACGCCCACCGGCACCTGACCCACGGTGTTGTTGTTGAACTGCGCCTCCGCCGCGTCGTTCACGATGTACCGGTCGATACCGATACCGCCGAGGATGTACGGCTGGACCGCCGTCGGCGTCAGGCCGAGCGTGGCCACCGCGTGACCACCGTGGCGGGTGACGTTCGCGTCGCCGCCGTCGAGCAGATCGCTGCCCGCGGTGCCCTCGATGTTGTTCACCGCGCCGGAGTACCCGAGCTCCACGCCGAAGATGCGGGTCGGCTTGAACGCCGCGCCGACACCCCACGCCGGACCGGGGTTGATCTCCGGAGCCAGCTCACCGGTGTAACCCTCGACACCACCGCCGAGGAGCACGGTCACGCCGCGCTCCCAGGGACGGGCCTCGCGCTCCTCGCGCATCGTCACCTGCGTGTCTTCCTGCTCCACCCACACGTCGCTGCGCGGCTGGGTGTTCGGCTGGGACATCGTCCCCTCACTGCCCGAGCCCCCGACGAAGTCGTCGTCACGGAACTCGCCCTCGCTCGGAGGCTCTTCGCTCACCGAGTTCGGGTCGTACTCGCTGCCGGTGTCACCGGCACCGCCCACGCCCGGCTCTTCCATCCAGGTCTCGTCGCTCTCGAGGCTCTCGCCCTGGAGCGACTCGTCCTGCTGCCCGGCCTCACCCGAGCCGCCGACATCCTGCGACTCGATCTTGTCCTTCTCCTGGCCCTCCATGCTGCTGCCGCCATGGGCACCTCCGCCCGCGAACGCCGGCGCACCCCACAACGCAAAAGCCAGAGCCCCTCCCAACAGTGCTGCCTTCATGTTGTTTCTCCTTCCCGGAGGTCACGTCCCCCTCGAACGAAAGGGTTTGAACCGGGCGGGAGAGGCGCAAGACGTGGGGCATGTACGAGCAGGCAGGGAGCCGGGCGCCCGGTTCACACGCGGGGCGGGCTGCACAAACGACCCGCACGAACGACAGCGCCCCGCCGGGTGAGGGCGGGGCGCCGGGTGCTTCAGCCGACTGCGGCGGGGGAGCCTAGAGGCAGAAGCCCGCGGTGTTGCTCGTGCCGGCGTTGACCACGGTGCAGGTCGCCCCGCCCGAGCAGGTCGCGCCCTGGAGCGTGGCGCACCGGGTCGGCGGGTTCGCGCCGCTGCACTCGAGGTCGCACGGCTTCACGCAACGCGGCTGCGCCTCGGTGCCGATGCGGGTGCAGGTGAGGCCGGACTCGCAGGCGGCGCCCTGGAAGGGATCCGTCTCCGAGCAGGCCTGGCCCTCGGCGGCCACCGAGGGCAGCCGCGGCAGGCACAGGCCGTTGCCGGTGGCGGAGAGCGCCACGTCGCCGCGGGCGGTGGTGGGCACGCACGCCGTCGCGCGGCCACCCACGTCGTTGCAGCCATGGTTCGCACCGGCGGCGAACACGTTGCAGGTCTGCGCGCAGGCGCCGGGGATGGAGTCCAGCGTGTCCACGCGGTGGAAGTCGATGCAGGCCTCACCGGTGCCGCACAGCGGCGCGTCGGGGCTGCCGTCCGGCTTCGGCTTCGCGTTGCAGATGGTCATGCACACGCCCTGACCGTTGCGGCCCTGGGGCATGCACTCGAGGCCGGTGGCGCAGGTGTTCGCGGTGGTGCGCTGGAGCGCCTCGGGGTTGCAGGTGCCGCCGAGCTGCACCTGGCCGGGAGGACGGCAGGTGGCCTGCTCCACGAACTTCGTGTCGGTCCGGAGCTTCAGCCAGGTGCAGGTGCCGGTGGGGCTGAGGTCCGCCGCTGCGTTGAGCGTGCCGCCGTTCTGCCCGGTGTTGATGCAGAGCTGGCTCGGGTTGACGCGGAAGTACTCCTTCTGCTGGCCGCCGTCCGGCAGGTCGATCATGCGCGCCTGGAAGCAGGCGCGGCCGGGCAGCGTGTTCTGGGGCGGGCTGAAGAGGCTCTTCGGGTAGCAGAAGCCGCCGTTGGTGTTGCAGATCTCCTCCTGGCTGCAGTCCGCGTCCGCCTCGCAGGTGCGGTTGCAGTAGCCGAACGCCTGCCAGAAGCCGGACTCGTCACAGGCAAAGCCGGTGGGGCAGCTGCCGCAGTCACCGCCGGGGCACTCGCGGCTGCAGGCCTGCCACGCCTGGGGGTTCTCGCAGGTGCCACCCGCCTGGGTGACCGCGTTGTAGGGCTGTCCGCAGACGCGGCCGAGGTCCGCGCAGGTGTCGCGCGAGGCCTCGGTGAAGCTCAGGCAGGAGCAGGTGTCGCCCGCGCACGCGGTCTGGCCGGGCTCGCAGACGGTGCCGCTGCAAGAGGACTGCGCGGGCTGGCAGACGTGGGCGTCGCCCATCTTCACGCAGAGCTGGTCCAGCGAGCACGCCGGCTGACAGGCGCTGACGCAGCGGCGCGCCGCCTCGTCACAGACCTGGTTCGGACCACAGCCACCGGTGCAGCCGCCGGCCGGCGGAATGAAGCCGCCATCCTCCTCCGGCGTCACGCCGCCATCCCCGTTACCGTTGCCGTCGGGACAGCCGGTCGTGAGGAGAAGCAGCGCGCCAAAGAGCGCAGCGATACGGAAGTTCATGGGGGTTCCTGCAGGGCGAGGTGAGATATCCGGCCGGTGCTTCAAGGGGCGCGGAATGTAGGAGCCCGCCTGCTAGGGAGTCAACGGTTAGAAGCTCGCGGTCACGCCCCAGAAAACGCCGGCATAGGTCTCCTCCGCCGCCCCGCCGTCGCGCCAGAAGGTCCCCTGTCCGACGAAGCGATCCCCGAAGCGCTGGAGCCGGAACTTGAGGCTGTAGCCGACAGGTCCCCAGACGTCCCCGGCGAGCCCCGCCTCGACGCCGAAGCCGCGGCCCTCGGTGTCGGCGCCGTAGCGCGCGAGCTCGTCCACGCCGGCCTTCGGGTTGACGAAGTAGAGGCCCATCGCCTCCACGCGCGCGAGGGGGACGATGGGGATCGAGACCTCGAGGCCCGCGAAGGGGAACTGGCGGTGCGAGCCGGGCAGCGGGACCTGGGCGGTGGGATCGACCTCGAACGAGCGCGCCGCGATGCCGCCGCGAAGTCCGGCGTAGCCCACCTGTGCCGACCGGCCTGAGCCGAGCGTGAAGTGGTAGCGGTAGACCAGCGCCGCATGCCAGGCGTCGTCGAGCGAGATGACCTCGGTGGGCGGCTGTTCTCCGGTCGGCGTCTGCACCCGCACCAGCGTGGACGAGAAGCCGCGCGCAAAGGCGCCGGAGAGGCCGATGCCGTTCACCGGGCCGTCGAACGAGGCGAGCGGGAAGAAGTCCACCCCGAGCCCGAAGCCGGCGTAGGGCCGCTGGGCGCTGAAGTTCACCGTGTCGCCGGGCGGCTTCGCGTCGTCCGCCAGCGCGTCGTAGGCGCCACAGGACTCGACGCCCGGGCGCGAGCAGTAGGAGCGCCACACGGTCGTCCCGCCGAGGGTGAAGGTCACGAGCTTCGGCGCCGCCCTCACCTTCGGCGCGCGGCGGAAGCCGGTGTCGAGATCCTGATCGCGCAGCGGCGTGGTCTGGGTGTGGCTCTCGCGCTCCTCGTCGCGGAGGCGGCGGGCGCGTTCGGCGGCGGTCTCGCGCGGCTGGGTGACGTCCGCGCCGGGGAGCGTGCGGCCGGGGGTCGGGGGCGTCGGATCCGGCTGGACCTTCGGCTCGACCTCCACCACCGCGGGCGGCGGCGGCTCGGGCGGGGCGACCGGCTCCGGCGGGGGCTCGGGCTGCTTCGGTTCGGTGCGCGCGGCGGTGACGATGACCTTTGCCAGGCGCTGCGCGTCCTGCGCGGAGAGGCGGCCGCCCTTCAGCGGGATGGCGCGGGTCCAGACCTCCTTGCCTTCAGGGTCGAGGATCCGGACGGTGAAGCTCTTCGCCGTCACCCTTCCTGTGATCGCGGCCTGGAACTTCAACGGTCCGCTCACCGCCGCCACCGCCGCGGGCGTGTTCGCCTTCGGGCCCCGGAAGCCGCGCCGCTGCGCCGCCTGCGTGTACTGGCGGAGCGGGACGACCTCCAGCTCACCGCCATCGAGCAGCGGCTTCACCACCGCCTGGCGCACGCGTCCTCCGCGGTCCCCCTGCAGGTCGAGCACCACTACGCGCTGCGCTTCGGCCACGCTCGCCACCGCCATGAGGGCGAGGCACAGGACGGGGGCGAGGTGGCGCTGGATCTTCACGGAGAGCGGCTCCCTGGAGGCGAACGGGGAGGGGCATGTTCACTCGCCTGCCCTGCAACGTCCAGAGATCCGTGAGGTTCAGCAGCGAAGCAGCGGCCAGCCGCGGGCCCGGCCCTCGTGGCAGAGGGCGTTGTCGTCGCGCGCGTCGCCATGCGGAGGGTGCGGCGCCACCACCACCGCGCGCTCCGCGTACGCGAGCATCGGCAGGTCCAGCTCGCCGTTGCCGAACGCGAGGCCGGGACGGACGCCGGCCTCCCGGAGCCAGTGCACCTTGCCCTCGCCGCAGGGCACGGGCTGGACGACCTCGCCGGTGAGCCTCCGCTGCGCGTCGAGGCGGCAGGTCACGCCGACCACCCGCTCATCCGGAACGCCCAGCGCGCGCGCACCGGACTGCACCGGCCACAGCGGGCTGGCGGAGACGATCCAGGTGGGAACGCCGCGCTCGTGAAGGAGCGAGAAGAGCGCTGGAACCCAGGAGAAGAGCCGGCCCCGGAAGCGCTGGGCGAAGAAGGTGTCGCACAGGCGCTGCAGCTCGGGCTCGGCCAGGTCCGCCATCACCTCGACCGCGTAGGCATAGGCATCGGCGGGATCGGCGGCCACCCGGCGCTCGTACTCCGCATAGACGCCGCGGCGGTTCCGGTGGCGCGGCAGGTGGCCCTCGGCGGCGAGGAAGCGCAGGAGGTCCTCGCCGATGTCCCCTCGCCAGAGCGTGCCGTCCGCGTCGAACGCGACCGGGGCAGGCACGGCAGAGGCGCTTTGCGCGGCGAGGTACGCGTCGAGAACGGCGCGCGCGGGCTGCGGGAGCGGCATGGCGCTCCGGACCCTATACGACGCGCGGCGTAGCGGGGACCGTGTTCGTCGTCGCCGTCGTGGTGGAGCCCGACGTCGAGCTCGCCGCGGAAATTGCGCGCTGTGGGAGCGCCGTGGCCGAGGCGACGCTGAGCGCGAGGCCTGCCGAGGAGGCGCTGCGCCCGGTATCGAGCGCCGGCGCGCGGGTGACGGTCTCGCTCGGTGCGTCTCCGTCCGCTTCGTCCGCGCCCTTCCGGTCCTCCACCATCGACTGCACCTTCGCGCTCGCGCGCCCGAGGAAGTCGCGCCGGTAGATCCGCACCATCGCCATGAACAGCGATGCGATGAGCGGGCCCACGAGCAGGCCCATCATCCCGAAGACCGCCAGGCCTCCGAACATGGAGAGGAAGACCATCAGCGGGTGCAGCGCCATGCGGCTGCCGCAGAGCCTCGGCCGGATGAAGTTGTCCAGCGTCCCGACCACGAGGCCGCCCCACGCGAGGAGGAAGAGGCCCTCGGCGACCTTGCCGGTCAGCAGCAGCACCCCGGAGATGGGCACCCACACCAGCGCGGTTCCGCCGACCGGCACCAGCGCGACCACCGCCATCACCAGCGCCCACATCACCGGGTGCGGCACGCCTGCGAACCAGAGGCCCACGAGCCCCGCGGCGCCCTGGATGAGCGCGGTGAGCGTGTTGCCGTAGACGATGGCGTAGGCCACGTCGCGGAACTCCTTCGCGAACGCGGCGGTGTAGCGGCTCTCGAGAGGGATGAGGCGCGCGCCCTCGGTCCAGAGCCTGCGCCCGTCGATGAAGAAGTAGTACATGGACACCGACATCAGGAAGACGTCGATGGCGAGCTCGGTGCCGCGGCCGAGCAGGTCTCGCGCAAAGGCAGCGGAGCCGGCCATGGCGGAGAGCAGCGCGTTGCGCTCGGTGGAGACGTCGGTCAGCACGACGCGCTCCAGCGAGGCCGGCAGCCGGCGGGCGAGCTCGGCGCGGACGTGCGGATCGGCGATCGCATCGCGCAGCCCGTCGGCGACGAACATCAGCTCGCGGCCGACGAAGTACACGAGCACCCCGAGCGGCACCACCAGCAGCGCCAGCACCGCGAGGGTGGAGGTGGCCGCGGCGACGGCGCGCCTGCCGCCGGTGAGGCGCACCAGCCGGTCGTTGAGGCCCATGAACAGCACCGTGAGGAACCCGCCGAGCAGCACGGGCATCACGAACGGCGCCATGATCCGGCCGAACAACAGCAGCGCCCCGAAGAACAGGACGCCGAACACGACGTTCGACCACTTCTTCTGCAGTTCCACTCCCCCGCCCCCGCCCCGGCTCCGCGGTCACGACCTCGCGAGCCGCCACCGTCCCGTGCTCAACGTGGACACGCCGCCCCGGGCGAGGAAGGCGCGAGGCCCGCGCGCGTGCGCTACATTTCGGGAAGTCAACGCCATGCGCCCTCTCCTCTCGTCGCGATTCGTCCTCTTTCCCCTTCTCGTCGCGGCCCTGGCGGTCTCCGGCTGCGGCCCTCGGGATCCCGTCTGCAACGACTGCCCGGACCTCGCCGGCGCCTGGACGCTGACCTTCGACGCGCCGGAGCCGAAGCCGTGTGGTGACGCCGACGTGGGCTCGGGAACGCTGGAGCTGACCCAGGTGGGCTCGAGCCTCACCGGCACCTTCGGCGACGTCCCGCTGGAGGGAACGATCTTCCAGAGCTGGAACTTCACCCTCTCCGGCAACCAGGCGGCCCCGACCGACGGCGGCACGGGCGCGGGTGCAGGCGCGGGTCAGGTCATCCACTCGCTGACGGGCAAGTTCGCGCCCGGACAGGCGGCGCTGCAGACCGAGGACAGGCTGGTGGGGACGTACACCGCCGCGTACCCCGGAGGGTGCACGAGCAGCGGGACCTACGTGGCGACGCGGGTGCGCTGAGGCGCCGGCCGCAGCCTCGAGAGGTGGGCCGGCGGCGCTCGCTGCGTCGGTGCTGCGAGACTGCTGGAACTACGAGGACTTCTTCTTCGACGTGGTGCCCTCGGCGGCGGCCGCGGCCTTCTTGCGGTTCCGGCGGGCCTTCCACGCGCGGCGGATGCGGTTGCGCACGCGGACGTGCTTGCTCTTGCTGCGGGCCATGGGTGAGTCCTCTTCTGATGGTGAGGCGGTTGTGGGCCGCTGCATCTATCGAAGCGCTCCGGGCGAGGCAAGAGGGGTCGCGCTCAGCCCTCCTTGCCGCCCGGCCGCGTGGGGTACGGGATGCCCTCGGCGCTGCCGACCTCGGTGGGGAGCGCGCTTCCCACACTGACCGAGCCCTCGCGGTCCACGTCCCTCGGCTTCTCGCGCGAGGCGGGCGCGGAGGACTCGTGCGGCTTCTTCTTCACCGCGGCGAAGATCGGCCGGCAGGCGTTGACGAAGGAGCGCACCTCGCCGAGCGGCAGCGCGGGGACGAAGTTGCCGTTGATGCCGTCCATCGGCCCGGCCATGCACATGGAGTTGAGGATCGCCTCCTCCGTCGCCTCCATCACCGCCTCGTAGAGGGGGTCGAGCCGCTGATCGAGAAGGATCTTCACCTTCGCGACCATCTTCTGCGTGCGCCGCGGGATGTTGTTCGCGGTGCTGAAGCCGACGACGATTTCGCCCGAGCCGTGCGCCGCGTAGGAGCCCACCCGGCCGATGCCCAGCGCCACCCGCTTGCAGAGCCGGTTCAGCTGGTGCGCGAGCAGCGGCGCGTCGGTGGCCACGACCGCGATGATCGAGCCGTAGGACTGCTGGCGGCGCGGCATCTCGCGGAAGCGCTCGGCGAGGACCTCACCGACGGGAAGGCCGCCCACGCGGAGGTTGTGCATCTTCCCGAAGTTGCTCATCACCAGCACCCCGAGCGTGTACCCGCCCATCGCCTCCGGCAGCTTCCTCGACGAGGTGCCGATGCCGGCCTTGAAGTCGCAGGTGATCATCCCGGTGCCGCCGCCCACCGAGCCCTCCGCCACCGGCCCCGACGACGCGTTGTTGATCGCGTCGAGCACGTGCTGCGCCTTCACGTGGCGGCCGGAGATGTCGTTGAGCCACGAGTCGTCGCACTCGCCGACGATGGGGATGATGACGTCGTGCTCGTCGCCGATGCCCGGGTAGCGGTTGACCATGTAGCGCACGACGGCATCGCTGACCGAGCCCACGGACATGGTGTTGGTGAGGAGGATGGGCGTCTCGATGAGGCCCCACTCCATCACCTGGGTCATGCCGGAGACCTCGCCCGCGCCGTTGAGCACGAAGCCGCCGCCGACCATCCGCTCCATGAAGATGTTCCCGAGGTTCGGCATGATCGCCGTCACCCCGGTGCGAACCGGTCCTTCGCCGACCTTCAGCGGACCTGCCTCTCCGCTGATGATCGTGCTGTGGCCGACGAGCACGCCCTCCACGTCGGTGATCGCGTTGTGCTTGCCGGGCTTGAAGCGGCCGAGAGGGAGTCCCAGCTCGCGCGCGCGGACGCGCTTGCCGTCGGGAGGAACGTTCGAGGTGACAGCGGTGCGTCCGGAGTGGGGATCGTTCGGCGGAGGCATGTGCGCGGTTTTACGACAGAGGGTGGCGTTGCGCTGCCTCTCTTCGCGAACGGGCAGGCCCAGGCGCGCGGACCCGCCGGGTCGGAGGGGACCTCGGGTTCGCGCCTCCCCTGCGAGGACCCTGTGAATGAACCGCTCCGTGGCATGTGCACTGCACAGCGCCGCGGCAATGACTGAGACGTTCTCCGGCCCGAGCCGGCCCTCTCGCAGCGGACGTTGGGGCTGGTGGCTCCTCCTCGGGCTGTGGGCCTTCGCCACCACGGCGGGCCTCGTCGCGGTGTGGCGCTACGCCGACCGTCCGACCGATCCGGGCGAACCCGCGCAGGGCTGGCCGGCCGGCAGTGACATCCCGCGCGGGGAGGGCTCGGCCACGGTGCTGATGTTCGTGCACCCGGAGTGCGCCTGCTCGCGCGCGAGCCTCGCCGAGCTCGAACGGGTGCTCGCCCGGGCGCCGGAGGGTGCGACGGCGACGGTCGTCTTCATGTCCTCCCCTTCGAGCCTGCGCCCGCCGGGAGAGGAGTCGGGACTGCAGCAGCGCGCGCGCCAGGTGCGGGGCGTGAACCTCCTCGTGGACGCCGACGGCAGGGAGTCGCTGCGCTTCGGGGTCAACAGCTCCGGGCACGTGCTCGGCTACGACCGCGAGGGGCGGCTTCGCTTCACCGGCGGGCTGACCCCGGGTCGCGGCCACGAGGGCGCCACGCGCGCGCGGGACCACCTCCTCGCGCTCTACCGCGGTGAGCGCACCGGCGGAGGCGGCGACGCCCTGCCCGTCTATGGCTGTGGCCTGCGCAAGCCGCCGGAGGCGTCATGACGAGCGCCGAGCCCACGCCCCCCGCCATCCGGGCCCGCGCGCGCGTGCTCTTCGAAGAGCACCGGCGCCGCATCATGACCAACACGGACCGGATGTTCGCCGGTCTGATCATGGCGCAGTGGCTGGTGGCCTGCGCGCTCGCGGTCTGGCTCTCGCCCTACACGTGGGAGGGCGAACGGCGCGCGCTGCACCCGCACCTCTATCTGGCGTTCGGGCTCGGCGGGATCGTCTCCAGTCTGCCGGTGGCGCTGGCGCTGCTGCGCCCGGGACGGACCTCCACCCGCCACGTGATCACCGCCGCGCAACTGCTGTGGTCGGCGCTGCTCATCCACCTCACCGGCGGCCGGATCGAGACGCACTTCCACGTGTTCGGCTCGCTGGCGCTGCTGGCGTTCTACAGGGACCCGCGCGTCTTCCTCACCGCGGTGCTCGTGGTGGGCCTGGACCACGGCTTCCGCGGCACCTTCTATCCGGAGTCGGTGTACGGGGTGAGCAGCCCCGAGTGGTGGCGCTTCATCGAGCACGCGCTCTGGGTGGTGTTCGAGAGCACCTTCCTCGTCATCGGGACGCGGCGCGCGGTGTGGGACATGAGGGAGACGGCGCTGCACCGGGCGACGGCGGAGGCGCTGAACGAGCGGCAGCGGCAGAAGCTCGTGGAGGGCTCGCAACAACTCGCCGAGGCGCAGGAGCTGGCCCGGCTGGGGAGCTGGGAGCTGGAGGTGGACCGTGGCTCGATGAGCTGGAGCGCGGAGCTGTACCGCATCTTCGGCGTCGATCCCCAGAGCTTCACTCCCACGGCCGAAGCCCTGATCGCCCGCGTGCATCCCCAGGACCGCGCGAGGGTGGAGGAGGCGCTCGACTGCGCCGGCAGGGACGGGACGCCCTTCGATCTCGAGGCCCGGGTGGGCGGCGCCGACGGCGAGGTCGCGCACGTGCACATGAGGACGCGGGCGATGTGCAGCACCTCGGGGATGCGGCTGATGGGGACGGTGCAGGAGATCACCGAGCTGCGCCGGATGCGCGAGGCGCTGACCTTCGCTGACCGGATGACCTCCATCGGCACCCTTGCCGCGGGCGTGGCGCACGAGATCAACAACCCGCTGGCCTTCCTCAGCAGCAACGTGGCCTTCGTCGCGCGCGAGCTGAGCGAGACGCGGGGCCGCTTCGAGACCCTCCTCACCGAACGGCTGAAGGTGCTGCCGCGCGCGGCAGAGGCGCACGACGAGGCCTGGCGCGAGCTGGGCCAGACCGGCGACGACATCCAGCAGGCGCTCGACGAGGCGATGATCGGTACCGACAGGGTCCGGGACATCGTGCGCGATCTGAAGACCTTCTCCCGCATGAAGGACGACGCACCGGACGCGCCGGTGGACGTGGTCGCGGCGGTGGAGTTCTCGGTAAAGATGGCCGCGCACCAGGTGCGGTCGCGCGCGAGGCTGGTGAAGCAGTTCGGCCCGGTCCCGCCCGTCGCCGGGAGCCAGAGCAAGCTCGGGCAGGTGTTCCTCAACCTCGTGATCAACGCCGCGCAGGCGATGGAGGGCAGGCGCCCGGAGGAGAACGAGCTCCGCGTCGTCACCCGCACCGCGGCGGACGGCCGCGCGATCATCGAGGTCGCGGACAACGGGCCGGGCATCCCCGCGCAGATCCGGCACCGCATCTTCGATGCCTTCTTCACCACCAAGGCGGTCGGTTCGGGGACCGGCCTGGGGCTGGCGATCTGTCACGAGATCGTTCGGTCGCTCGGCGGCACGATCGAGCTGGAGTCGGAGGAGGGCCGGGGCACGACCTTCCGGGTGACGCTCCCCGCTGCGCCCGCTTCCGCGGTGTCGGTGGCCCCTGCCACGGGCGGAGGCAGCATGGCGCGCGCGTGCGTGCTCATCGTGGACGACGAGCCGCTCGTGCTCTCCTCGCTGCGCCGGTTGCTCGGGTCGTTCCACGACGTGGAGGAGGTCCCCAGCGGATACCAGGCGCTGGACCTCGTGCGCAGCGGGCGCCGCTACGACGCGGTGCTCTGCGACGTGATGATGCCGGGGATGGATGGCGTCGCCCTGGCGCAGCGGCTGGGGGAGCTCGCGCCGGATCAGGCGGACAGGTTGATCTTCCTCACCGGCGGCGTCACCAGCGGCCGTGCGCAGGAGGCGCTCGACCGGACCGGGCGGCCGGTGCTCGACAAGCCCTGCGACCGGGACCGCCTGCTGGAGGAGATCCGCAAGGTCATGGGCACGGGCGAGGACCCGGGCTCACTCGCGGCCTGAGCCGCGCAGGCGATCACCCGGCGGAGGGCCTCCCGAAGATCACCCGCGCCCTCCCCTCCATCTGCAGTGTGTCCTCTTCCACGTGCATCCCCTTCTCGCGCGCGAGCTCCGCGAGGTGCCGCATCCACGGCTTGTAGGGCATGCCGTTGTCCGAGCAGCACGGGACGATCGCGAAGCCGATCCGGTGCAGCGCGGCGTACTCGACGATCACGCGCGTGGCGCCGTCGGCGTGCATGCCGACGACGACATCGGCCTCACACGGCTCGGTCAGCTCGAACATCCGCTCCGCGTAACGGACCCGCAGCCGCTTGTGGCGCACGTCGAAGGTCGTGCACTCGAGGCCCAACTGCGTCATCGCCTCGTTGAGCTTGCCCATCCCGCCGGCGACGTCGAACACACGCCGCGCGTCGGGGAAGCGCGCCTGCACGAAGCGCGCGAAGAGCTCGAACCTGCGCTTGTCTGCCACGGCCGGTCGTTATGCCTGAGGAGGCTTCGTCGAAGCCTGCGCGTGGGAGTCACCGGGCAGCACCGCCGGGCTCCCTGCCGGCTGAGGAGGACGCTCCGCCGCGCGCCGGGTGGCCTCGCGCTCTTTATAGCGCCGCACCGCGCCGTCCATGATCTCGCCAATCAAGGAGCGGTAGTCCATCCCGCTCCCCTGGGCGATGAGCACGAGGTCGCTCCAGCCCGGGGTCAGTCCCGGCAGCGGATTGCACTCGATGAAGTGCGGCCGTCCCTTCGCGTCCATGCGGAAGTCGATCCGCGCCACGTCGCGACAGCCCAGCGCCATGAACGCGCCGCGCGCGGCGGCCTTGAGCTTCTCCACCTGGCTCGGCTCGAGCTTCGCGGGCACGTCGTAGCGGATGCGGTCGGTGCTCTCGAGCTTGTGCTGGAAGCTGTAGACCGGCGTCTTCTCCGAGGGATCGAGAAACACGATCTCCATCGGCGCGAGCACGCGCGGCCGTCTCTCCCCGAGCAGGCCCACGGTGAACTCGCGGCCGCTGATGTACTCCTCGACCAGCGCGGGCTGCTGGTACTTCTCGATGAGCTCCTTCACCACCTCGCGGGCTTCGGTCTCGCTGTGGCAGACGCTCTTCGAGACCACGCCCTTCGACGATCCCTCCGCCACCGGCTTCACCATCAGCGGGTAGGTGAACTCCTTGAGGAAGCGTTCCTTGCCGGTGACCATCAGCTGGAACAGCGGCGTGTGGATGCCCGCCTGACGGACGATCCGCTTCGCCAGTGCCTTGTCCAGCGCGAGCGAGAGCGTCGCCGGATCAGATCCCGTGTACGGAATGTCGAGCAGCTCCAGCAGCGCGGGGACCTGGCTCTCGCGGTTCCTGCCTTTGAAGCCCTCGGCGATGTTGAAGACGATGTCCACCGGCGTGGACATGAGGATCGACGGCAGCTCCTGGTTCGCCTCGAGATCGACAACCTCGTGGCCCCAGGACGCGATCGCCTCGCGGATGGCCTGCAGCGTCTGTGGCGAGTCGTACTCGGCCTCCGAGTCCTCGCTCGCGTCCCACGTGGGCTTCACGCGCTTCACGTTGAAGGTGAAGCCGACCTTCAGCGGTCCGCTCTTGCGCGTGGGCTTGCCCTGCCGGCGCGACGAATCCCTCAGCCCGTAGCGCTTCGCCGCACTCTCGATCACCGAGAGGATGACCTTGTCGAAGTGCAGGCCCTCGAGCTCCGCCGCGGCGAAGATCCCAGCGCCCGACTCCAGCGACGGCAGCGCGTTGATCTCGAGGAAGTACGGCACGCCCGCGTTCGACAGGCGGAAGTCGATCCGCCCCAGATCGCGGCAGCTCATCGCGCCGAAGATCTTCTGCGCCATCCCGCGGACCTCGTCGGCGGTGTCCTTGCCGATCTGCGCCGGCGCGCGGACGCTCACCCCGCCCTTCGACTTGAGGCCGTAGTCGTAGATGCGGTAGCGCCGGTCGCGCAGCGCGTCCTCCGGCATGCGGTACTCCACCGGGCAGAGCACGCCGCCGTACTCGGTCTTCACCGCCTCGAGGAACGGCACCGCGAGGTCCGTCCCCTCCACGTACTCCTCGACGAGCACGCCCGAAGGCCAGCTCTGCAGCGCCAGCGCGAGCTTCACCCGCGCGTCGGCCACCGTCTCCGCCACCGAGTCCTGGGTGATGCCCTTCGACGAGCCCTCGAAGTTCGGCTTGATGATGACCGGAAAGCGCAGCTCGTGCGGCCGGAAGTCGGCGGCGTTCTCCACGAACTGCCAGCCCGGCGTGCGGATCCCCTTCTCGCGCAGGATCAGCTTGCAGAGCTGCTTGTCCAGCGTCACCGCCAGCGCGTACGCATCCGAGCCGGTGTACGCGAACCCGAGCTCCGCGAAGAGCGCCGGGTAGAAGGCCTCGCGGAAGCGGCCGCGCTTGCCCTCGGCGGTGTTGAAGATGAGGTCCGGGTTGTAGGCCTCGAGCCGCGAGACCAGCCGCGACGCAGGCCCGGAGACCTCGAAGCGCTCGAGCCGGTGACCGAGCCGCTCGATCGACGCGGCGAGCGCGTTGACCGTCTCCTGCGTGTCGAACTCGGCCTCGTCTTCGCTATCCGAGAGCCGGAGGTTGTAGGTGAGCGCTATCCGCACTGCTGTCTCCTCGTTCGCGGCAGGCGAGGGCCGGGCCTCCGGCTGCGCGCCGCCATCATGAATTTTCCCGTGACGCGTCCGGTGGCGGCCGCGCCCTCGCGATCCGCGCGCGTCGCCTCCATGTTTCCGGCGACGACCTTGCCGTCCACCACCTGCGTCTGTGCCCAGATGTCGCCGAACCGCATCCCCAGCGGATCGCGCACCACGCGCCACAGCTCCAGCCCGCCGATGACCACCGTGGACGCGAAGAACGCGACCTGACCGACCTCCGGCATCATCCCCAGCAGCACCGGCAGCGCGATCGGCGCATTGCGCAGCGTGCTGTCGCGCTTGCGCCCCGGAGACCGCGTGGGCAGGTGCACGACCTTGATGCCGAAGATCCGCTTGCCGATGCTCTGGCCGTCGAGGATCCCGTCCGCCATCAAGAGGTAGAGGATCGCCAGCACCGCGCCGAAGCGCATGCCCGCCAGGTAGATCGCGTACGCCGCCGCCACGTCGAACGCGCGCGCGGAGAGCCGCATCCAGAGCGTGCACTTCGGATAGGGCGAGCCGGTGTTCTTCTCCGCCTCGATGTCGCGGAGCGTCTTCACCTTCACGCGCCCGCCCCCGTGCGACTGCGCCGCCGTGCTCACGTCGCGCCGCCTTCGTCGTCCTCGTCGGACGCGAGCCGCCGCAGCCTCGTCCAGGGATCGCTCTCGCGCGTGGTGGGCGTCTCCCAGGTGCGGGCGTCCGCTTCCACGCGGGCCTCGGGAGGGGCCTCTGCGCTCTCCGTCGCTCCGGTGTCAGGCACGTCGCGGGTGAAGAAGACGAACGCCATCGACGGGCGCTTGGAGGACTCGCGCATGGCGAACTGCACGCCGTCGAGGTGCCAGCCCTTCCGGGTCCACTCGTTGATCGCGTGCTCGAGCGTGCCCTCGTCCACGGTGGAGAGCTCCACGACCTTGTACTGGAGGATCGCGCCCGGCTGGCGAGGGGTCGCGCGGCTGGCCTTCTTCTGCTGCTGCCTGGGAGCCCTGCGGGGGGCGGTGGTCCGAGCCACGGTTGCGGCGCATTTCGCCCGAAAGGGTCGTGCTGTTCAAGCAGCGCGGAGGGACTGTTCAGCCGAGCAGCTCGGCGGCCTCGAGCGCGTGGTAGGTGAGGATGAGGTCCGCGCCCGCGCGCCGCATGGAGGTCAGCACCTCCAGCATCACCCGGTCGTAGTCGATCCACCCGTTCTGCGCCGCGGCCTTGAGCATCGCGTACTCGCCGGAGACGTTGTACGCGGCGACCGGCACGTCGAAGCGCTCGCGCACCGCCCGGATGATGTCCAGGTAGGAGAGCGCCGGCTTCACCATCACCATGTCCGCGCCCTCCTCGAGGTCGAGCGCCGTCTCCTTCAGCGCCTCGCGGACGTTGCCGGGATCCATCTGGTATCCGCGGCGATCGCCGAACTGCGGCACCGACTGCGCGGCCTCGCGGAACGGACCGTAGAAGCCGGACGCGTACTTCGCCGCGTAGGACATGATCGGGAGGTTCGTGTGCCCGGTCTCGTCGAGCGCCTTGCGGATCGCGCCGATGCGCCCGTCCATCATGTCCGACGGCGCGATGATGTCCGCGCCCGCCTCCGCACAGCTCACCGCCATCTGCGCGAGCAAGGGGAGCGTCTCGTCGTTCTGGACCTCGTTGCCGTGGATGAGGCCGCAGTGACCGTGGTCGGTGTACTCGCAGAGGCACACGTCGGCCATGAGCTGCAGGTCCGGCACCGCGTCCTTGATCGCTCGGAGGGCCTTCTGGACGATCCCGTCCTTTGCCCACGCGCCGGTGCCGCGCGCGTCCTTGTGGCCGGGGATGCCGAAGAGGATGACGGACGGAATCCCCAGCCCGTGCGCGCGCTTCGCCTCGGCGACCGCGTGCTCCACCGAGAGGTTGAAGATGCCGGGCATCGAGCCGATCGGCCGGCGCACGTCGGTGCCCTCCACCACGAACAGCGGGTAGATGAAGTCCGAGGGATCGAGCGTGGTCTCGCGGACCATCCGGCGGAGCGTGTCGTTGCGGCGAAGGCGGCGCGGGCGGTGGATGGGGAAGGCCATGATGGGCTCCTTACAAAGCGCGGGCCGGAGGGATTCGCAACGGACACGAGCGGGTGGCCCCGTGCGACGCATGCACGCCTGCTGGAGGGGCGCGCAATTCCTGCGTCACTCCAGCATCTGCCGCACCTCGGGAGAGAACCCGGGCCCGTCATCGAGGTGCACGACCAGCGGCGACTCGACCTTCAGCTCCCCCACCCTCCCGTGCTTCACCGCGGCGACCAGGGCGAGGCGCGCGGGCGCGTGTCCTCGCGGATGGACGAGCCGGAGGACCCTCGGCGTGAAGCGGCCGAGGCGCAGCGCGGTCATCAGGTCATCCAGCCTTCCCGCCGGGAAGACGAGGTGCAGCAGTCCGCGGTCGCGCAGGAGGTACTTCGCCGCGGAGACGATGTCCTCGATCCTGCAGGATATTTCATGTCGCGCATGGGCCCGCTGCGGGTCCGGGCTCAGGCGCGCGGAGCGGGCGCGGAAGTACGGCGGGTTCGCCACCACCTGTCCGAAGGCCTCGCGCGGGAGGAGCTCCTTCACCCGCCGCAGATCGCCGAGCACCACCGACACCGTGTCCTCGGCGCCGTTGAGCCGGACGTTGCGCATCGCCAGCTCGAAGAGCGCCGGCTGCAGCTCGATGCCCACGAGCCGCGTCCAGCCGAACTTGCGCGCGAGGATCAGCGGGATGATCCCGCCACCGGTGCCGAGGTCCGCGATCCCTCCGGACGTGCCGCGGCCCGTCTGCGCGACGAAGTGCGCGAGCAGCACCGAGTCGAGCGAGAAGCGGTAGCCCTTCCCTCTCGCCGGCTGGAGCAGTTGCACCTGGCCGCCGCAGATCGCGTCGAGCGTCTCCACGGGCGACGACAGTGAGGGCACTTCACTGCTCACCCGCTACCCCGTCGCCGCTCTGGGATCGAGGAACAGCAGGCCGGCCGGCGGCGTGGGCGACAGGCGCATGGTCCTCGGCGGGAGTGCCTGCGCGGCCTCCATCACCGCGCGCACCTCCCACACCGGCGGCGGGTTCAGCGCGAAGCCTGCCTGGAAGACGCCCTCGTTCACGCGGGTGACGAGGTGCCGCAGCCCGGCGATGGGGAACACGTTCGGGTGCCTCGCGTTCTCCGGCTCCTGGATCCCCAGCACCGTGCGCAGCACCAGCGCGTTGAGCAGCGCGAGATCCAGTGACCGCAGCGTCGGGCTCTTCGGCGCGGCGCGGATGTGATCGAGCTCGAGGCCCATGCGGAAGCGAAGCAGCCTCCCCTCTCCCTCCGGCAACACGAGCATCACCGCGTGCTGGCCCACCGCGAGCTGCGCGAGCCGTTCGCGCGCCTCGTCGAGTCCACCGGGCGCGTCGAGCGGCTTGTCCAGCTCGTACACGCGCGCGTAGTCGCTCACCAGCGCGAGGAAGCGGTCCCGCGAGAAGGTCCCGAGCCCCTTCAGTCCCCGGTGGTACGGCACCATCCGCAGGCCGGGATCCGCGAGCGGGACCATCGCCGCGAGGAAGTTCCCCTCCTCCGGCACCGGCCCGTGCGGCCGCACCGGCATCTCCTCCAACGTCGCGCGGATGCGCCGCTGCAAGGGGCCGTTGCCGATGCGCCAGAGCCGGATGCGTGAGCCCTCGACGTTCGCCTCCCAGACGGGGAAGTTGTCGGAGACGACCTCCGCGAGCAGCGTGCGGAACACCTGCTGATCGTCCGCGGCGAGCACGGGCACCGGCTCCACCGGCGCGGTGCCGATCCGACCGGGGCTGCGTTCGATCTCGGCGATGTCGCCCTCCACGTTCATCGCGCAGAGGAGGAAGCGCACCGGCGGCTGACGCAGGAGCTTGTCCGCGGCCTGCGTCTCCACGAGGTACATCGCGGGATCTTCGGCGACGACGTGGCCCTGCGACTCCCACCGCAGCAGCTGCGCCCACGGATCGGGAGATTCGTAGAGCCGCGCGACGTGAAGCGGATCGCTCAGCGCGAGCCGTTTGCGTTCGGCATCGCTGACGCCGGGCATGTCCGGCAGGAGCCTGCGCCGGGCGTCATCGAGCGAGGCGTAGCGGAGCGCGCGAAAAGGAAGGACTCGGGCCATGGGCCCAAGATGGACATCATTCCGCCTACCACCAGACGGTTGCGTACGGCCGGTCGAGCTCCGGGCTTCGGTAGTACCCGTTGCCCTTCACCGGGCGCTCGGCGGCCTCTTCCCAGAGCAGGCTGACGGTCGTGATGGCCACCGCGGAGGAGAGCAGCGCGAGCACGTGCGGCGTGGCCACGTCCATGCGGAAGCCCACCACCGCGGCGGAGAGCAGCCACACCGCAGCGCCCACGCCGAGGCCGAAGGTGTCCGCGCGGAGGATCTGCGCCGAGGTCGGCGAGAAGCGCGTGGAGGCCAGCGCCGCCGCTACGCCACCGAGGCCCGCGCTGATCGCCATGGTGTCGAAGATGCGCTCGCCTCGGACCGCGTTGCCGGTGCTGCCGAGGATCGCCAGCACGAGCCCGCTGTAGATGCCTCCCCACAGGCCGCCGGAAGCGATGAGCAGGCCCTGGCTCAGCGGCATCTTCCCGCCCGCCAGCGTCGCGGTGAGCCACGCGCCGACCTGCGCGCCGATCACCCCGGACCACGCGAGCGTGAGCGGGTTGTTCGAGACGAGGTCCATCAGGCCCACCATCAGCAGGCCGGTGAGCGCGGAGTTCACGATGCCGAAGTTCGCCATCGGCATGTCGATCCAGTGGTTGTGCTGCCACCACGCGGAGAGGCCGAAGCCGAGCCCCGCGCCGATGAGCGTGCCCGCGAGCATGCGCTGCCGCACGCCGAGGTCCGCGACGTCGAAGCCGGAGGCGATGCCCTGGGTGGCAAAGCCGCTCGCGGCGCCCATCAGCGTGTGGTGGAGGATGAAGGTCAGGCTGCCCGGGCCCGCGAGGAACGCGCCGCGGCGGACCTCTCCGTCGAGCAGCACGCCGGAGGGAGCGGCCTCCTGCGCTGGAGTGGCGGGAGGCTCGAGGTTCGGCTGCTGCTCGGAGGGAACGGGCGAGGCCTCCTGGGTCTCCACCCCTTCGTCCTGATCGAGCGCGAAGGCGGGAGCGGAGAGCAGCGTGAGGACGGCGAACGGGACGGCAAGGTGACGACGCGTGCGCATAGGCGGGCGAGTCTATGCGCGAAGCTCGCGGAGGTCCGCGAAGATCACCTCGCGCGGCCCGAGCAACCCGGATGCACGGCGGGATCTCCAGTGGTAGATGCCGAGCGGAGGGGGCGAACCTAGTTTCAGAGGCGAACGTGCCAATCGAATCGTTCGAGAGCTACATCCCGCGCGTGCACCCGGAGGCCTTCCTCCACGAGGGCGCATGGGTGATCGGCGACGTGCAGATCGACGAGGACGCCACGCTGTGGCCCGGCGTGGTGCTGCGCGGAGATCAGGGGCACATCCGCATCGGCGCGCGCACGAGCATCCAGGACGGCTCGGTCGCGCACGCGACGTGGGGCACCAGCGAGACGATCATCGGCGAGGAGTGCACGGTCGGGCACCGGGTGATCCTCCACGGCTGTCGGGTGGGGCCACGCTGCCTCGTGGGGATGGGATCGATCCTCCTCGACAACGTGGAGCTCGGCGAGGGCTGCTTCGTCGGCGCGGGGACGCTGCTCACTCCGGGCAAGACCTTCGCGCCCGGCTCGTTCATTCTCGGGTCTCCCGGACGCCGCGTGCGCGAAGTGACCGACGCCGAGCGCGCGTGGATCGAGATGTCGTGGAAGACGTACCAGGATCTCGGGCGCAGACACCGGCGCCCCAACGCAAGAGAGGGATAGGCACCATGGGAATGCTCAAGTTCGACGTCTCGCACAAGCTCGAGAAGGACGAGGCCCTGCGCCGCGCGAAAAAGCTGCTCGAGTACTGGGGCAACAAGTACGGCATCAAGACCGCGTGGGAAGGCGACACCGCGAAGCTCGACGGCAAGGTGATGGGGATCACCCTCGCCGGCCACATGACGATCACCGAGAGCGGCGTGAACGGTGAGGCCTCCGACCCGGGGATGCTCTTCCGCAACAAGGCGCGGAAGTACCTCGAGGAGAAGTTCGCCGAGGCGCTCGACCCGAACACCAACGTGGACAAGATGATGGGCTGAGCCTTCGGGCTCCGGTTGCTTCAGCTCTCTTCCAGCGCCGCCAGCGCGTGCCGGGCGGCGCGGAAGATCACCTCCGGCGACTCTGGGAGGTCCGGGTAGAAGCCGGCGAGCACACGCTGCGGTGAGCCCAGCTGCGCGAGCGCGTTCCGGTAGGCCCGCCTCGCCGCCGCCGCGTCGCCAAGCCGCTCGTGAACCTGCGCGGAGAGGTAGTGCGACAGGGCCAGCGAGGGCTCGAGGAAGAGCGCCTTCTGCAGTTCGTCCCGCGCAGGCTCGTAGCGCTGGGCCTGCACCTGCGCCATGGCCGCGTAGAGCCGGGCCTCGACGCAGAGCGGCTCGTCCGTCAGCACCTGCGCGAACAGGGCCTGCGCGTCGCCCACCCTCCCCATCAGCGAGTGCAGGTTCCCCAGTGACAGCCGCGCCGGCAGGTGATGCGGATGCTCGTGGAGGAGCGCGCGCAACGAATCGATGGCTTGTTCGAAGTGGCCGCGTTCGGCGAGCGCCACCGCGGTCGCGAGCCGCTCTTCAGGCGGCAGGGACCGCGCGGCCGGAAGCGAAAGGGGCTGCGGCGGCGGGGCGTGTATTGCAGACGTGATACGCGGCAGATTTTGAGTCCGCTTCTCCTCGCGCCTAAGAGGAGGAGGAGGAGGAGGAGCCGATGCGGCTGCCGCTACCGTGTTCGACGACAGCGGCCGCCGGTAGAGGAACGCGCCCTCCACTTCCGTCATCTCGAAGCGGTCATAGACGCGGAAGAGGCTCTCCGAATACCCGAGCACGAGCATTCCGCCGGGCCGCAGCGCCTCGAAGAACCGGTCGAGCAGCGCGCGGATGGTGTGCGGGCTGAAGTAGATGATGACGTTGCGGCAGAGGACGAGGTCGAGGCTCTGCGGCGCCGCCAAAGCTGGCAGGGGCGCGGCGAGGTTGTGCGATTCAAAGCGGACGAACGCTCGCAGGCGCTCCCGAAGCTGGAAGCCGTCATCGACCGGATCGAAGTACCGCTCGCGGCGCGAGGCGGACACCTGCAGCACGCGGCGTGGCGGGAAGCGCCCGAGCCGTGCGGCGCTGATCGCGGACCCGTTCAGATCCGTCCCCCACAGCTCCAACTCGTCCGGCGTCGCGCCGAGTTCGTCGAGGGCGATGGCGAGGCTGTAGGGCTCCTCACCGGTGGCGCAGCCCGCGCTCCAGATCCGCAGCGGTCGCTTCTCCGCACGCGCCTTCGCGAGCAGGTCCGGGAGCACGCGGTGCTCGAGCGCGTGGAACTGGCGGGGGTCGCGGAAGAACTCGGTGTGGGTGACGGTGACGTGCGGAAGCAGCGCGCGCAGCTCCTCCTCGCCGCCCGGCTCGCGAAGGTGCCGCACGTAGGCGTTCGCATCACTCACGCCCAGCGCGGGCATGCGTTCGCCCAGCGCCCACCGCAGGCTGCGGAAGCCGTCCGAGGCAATGCGCAGGCCCGCGCGCTCCAGCAGCAGCGCGGAGAGCTCCTGCAGCGCGGTCACCGGAATGGACGCGCCGGTCAGCATTCATCCACCAGCCGGACGATTGCCTGCGGCAGGTCATCGAGCGGCAGCACCCGCTCCGCGGCACCGAGCTTCACCGCTTCGCGCGGCATGCCCCACACGGCACAGGAGAGTTCGTCCTGCGCCAGCGTGCGCCCGCCCATGTCGCGGATCGCCTTCAGTCCTTGAGCGCCGTCGCGACCCATGCCGGTAAGGATCACGCCCACCGCCCGGCGCCCGAAGCTGCGCGCCACCGACTCGAGCAGCGCATCACACGAAGGACGGAAGCCCGCGATCGGTGGCTCCGCGTCGAGCCGCACCCTCCCCTGCGCGGCGACGCGGAAGTGCTGCCCGGACGGCGCGACGTACACGCGGCCCGGCTCGAGCATCGCGTCGTGCTGCGCCTCCTCCACGCGCTGTCCCGTCTCCTGCGAGAGCCAGGTCGCCAAAGCGCCGGTGAAGCCTTCGGAGATGTGCTGGCAGATGCAGACGGGCGCGGTGAGTGAACGCGGCAGCGCGGAGAGCAGCTGCGCGAGCGCCTTCGGTCCGCCGAGCGACGCGGCGATGGCGACGATCGGATAGGGCGCATCTTCGAGCCCGCAGCGCGTGCGCGCCTCGTTGCGAAGCCGCCGCATCCCTCGCACGTGCCGGACCACTCGGACCTGCGCGAGCAGCTCCACGCGATGCTGCAGTGCCCGCCAGAAGGCCTCGTGGGCTTCGGGCGGCGCGGCCTCCTCCGGCAGCGTGACCAGATCGAGCGCGCCGAGTGACAGCGCCCGGAACGCCTGCGCCCCCTTCACCCGCTGCAACACGAGGATCGGCGTGGGGCGCTGCGCCATCACCGCCTCGATCGCAGCGAGCGCGCTCTCTGCTGCGCTCTCGGAGGCGGGCAGCTCGAGCAGGATGACGTCGGGCTCGGAGGTCTCCACCACCTCCGGCATCCGGCCCGGCGTGACGCCGTTGCCCACCCGCAGCAGCGCGTCACCGGTGAAGAGCGGACGCGCGCGATTGGACAGCGACAGCGCCGCATCGACGAGCAGCACGCGGAAGGGTCGCTGTCGTTGGACGCGCATGGAGGCCTACACCAGTCGATCGATCGTCTGCGCGAGCGACTCCACGCCCAGCTCGCCCTTCACCAGATAGGCGTCCGCGCCCGCATCCACGCCCCGGCGCTTGTCCTCGGGAGAGGCCAGCGACGAGAGGATGATCACCGGCAGGCGCGCGTGCGCGGGCATCGACTTCAGCCGCCGGGTGAGCGCGAAGCCGTCCATCTTCGGCATCTGCACGTCGGTGAGCACGAGGTCGAACGGCGTCTCGTGGTCGAGCACGCACTGCAGGCCCTCCTCGCCGTCGTGCGCCTCCACCACCGTGTGGCCGAGCGCCTTCACCACCGCGCCCGCCGTCGCCCGCGCGATGGGCGAGTCGTCCACCAGCAGCACGCGCAGCCGCTTTGCCGCCGGGGCCTTCGCGGTCGGACGCGCGAACCGCTTCACCTCGGCCATCACGTCCGGCAGGTGCAGCAGCACCGCGATGCGACCGTCCTCGAGCGACGCGGTGCCGGCGATGAAGGGCGCGCCCTCCAGCAGCTCGCCGCCGCACGGCTTCACCGCGACCTCGCGCTCGTCCACGAAGCCGTCCACCACCAGCGCCGCGCTGTCCTGACCGTGCCGGACGATCACCGCGGTGGGGCGGTCGTGCGACGGGCCGCCATTGAGCCCGAGCAGAGGTCCCAGCGCGGTCAGCGCGATGGGCCGTCCCCGGTGCTGCACCGCCACCGAGCCCATGATCTCGGTGCGATCCTGCGGCTGGATCCGCGCCACCGACTCCACCTCTGCGGCGGGCATTCCGTACACGTCGGTGCCGAGCCGGAAGAGGAGCACGCGCATCAGCGAGAGCGACTGCGGCAGGCGCAGCGCGACCGTCGTCCCCTTCCCCGGCTTCGACTGCAGCGAGACGGAGCCACCGAGCGCCTCGACCTTGCGCTTCACCACGTCCATGCCCACGCCGCGGCCGGAGAGATCATTGACCTCCTCCCGCGTGGTGAAGCCGGCCCGGAAGACGAGCTCCAGCGCGTCGCGGTCGCCGATGAGCGCGGCCTGCTCCTGCGTGAGGTGACCGCGCAAGACCGCCACCCGCTTCAGTCGTTCCGGATCGATGCCGCGTCCGTCGTCCGTGAGTTCGAGGTGGAGCAGATCGCCCGCGGCTCGCACGCGGACGCGAACGCTCCCCGCCCGAGGCTTGCCCAGGGCCTCTCGCTCCGACGCGGGCTCGATCCCGTGTGCCACCGCGTTGCGGATGAGATGCACCAGCGCGTCGCGCAGGTCCTGCAACATGCCGCGGTCGACGCCCACGTTCGGGTTGTCGATCTCGACCGCCACTTCCTTCCCCTCCGCGTGCGCGAGCTCACGCGCCGCTCTGGGCAATGCGTCGAACACGGTGGAGAGCGGCACGAGCCGCGCGGTGGCCACGTCGTCCGCGAGCTGCGTCAGATCTCCCGACAGCGCGTTCAGCCCATCAAGGTGCTGGCGCACGTAGCGGAAGGTGTCGTCGCGCAGCAGGTGCAGGTCGCTCTCGTAGATCTCCAGCTGCCGGTGCAGCGCCACGTCTTCGCGCGTTGCGGTTGCCTCGGCGGTACGCAACAGGCGCTCCGCCAGCCGCGAGTACCGCGCGAGGATCGCGTCCAGCTCCTTGAACCGCAGCCGCGCCCGCGCGCTCTCCACCAGAAGATCGCCCGCGCGCACGCCCATCCCGTCGAGCAGATCCACGTTCACGCGGATGGTGCGATCCAGCGGACGCGCCGCGGGCTTTGCTTGCAAGCCCTGAGCAGCCTGCGGCGGCGGCGGGAGCGCGGGCTTCGTGGGAAGGGCCGCACCGGACGTCACGGGCGTGGCGGGCGTGGCCGGCGCAGCGGAGGGAACGGACGGCGCAACCGCCGCGGACGCAACGGGAGCTGCGGACGCTGTGGGCTGCCCCGCCGCCTCCGCGAGCCGCTGACAGAGCTGCAGCGCGTTGGCGTTCCCGCCCTTCGCGGACTCGTGATCCGCCATCAGCTCGGTCACCGCGTCACACGCGCGCAGCAGCAGATCGGTCGCGATCCGCGAGGCGAGTCGGCCCTCCTGCGACGCGCGCAGCACCTCTTCGGACGCATGCGCGAGCTGACCAATGGCGGAGAGCCCGAGGATCCGCGCCTCGCCCTTCATCGTGTGCAGCTCGCGCGCGACGCCCTCCGCGGCGCCGGTGCCCTCGGGCGCGGGCTTCTCCAGGCCCAGCACGCCGTGCTGGATCTTCTGGAGCCTGTCCGCGGTGTCCTCCTGGAACTTCTTCAGGAAGGACCTCTTGAGCGCCTCCAGATCCATACGTGCGCGCGCCTAGTCCGCCTTGAAGCGCCGGATGAGCTCGGCGAGCCGCGTGGCCAGCCCGGTCAGCTCCGCCGCCGCGCCGGTGGACTGCTTCGACGCCTGCGAGGTCTGCCGCGTGACGTCTTCGATCTCCGCCATCGAAGCGACCACCTGCTCCGTCGCGGTCCGCTGCTGCTGGGTGGCGAGGTTGATCACCCGCGCCGCGTCGCTCGTCTCCTGCACGCCGGAGAGGATGCCCTCCACCGCCTGCGCCGCCACGCTGCCGAGCTTCTCGCCGGACTCGGTCGCGTGCTTCGACGCGTCTGCTGCGCTTGCCGCCGCCGCGGTGGCCTCGCGGATCTCGGTGATGAGGTTCTTGATCTCCTTCGTGCTGTCGAGAACGTTCTCCGCCAGCCTGCGCATCTCCGCCGCGACGATGGAGAAGCCCTTGCCCGCCTCGCCTGCGCGGCTGCCCTCGAGCGCCGCGTTCAGCGCCAGCAGGTCCGAGCGATCCGCGATCTCGTCGATCACCTCCACCACGGTGCCGATGCGCTCCACCCGCCGCGAGAGCTTGGTGATCGAGTCCGCCACCGCCGCGCCGTCGCGACGGATCTGCTGCATCGCCTGGATGAACTCGCCGATCGCGCCCCGGCCCGCGCGCGCCGCACCGAGCGTCTCGTCCGCCACCCGCGCCACCGCGCCCGCGTTCTCCGCGATCTGCGCGGACGCGTGTTTGAGCTCCTCCATCGTGGCGGTGGTCTCGTGGATCGCCGCCGCCTGTTCCGTGGCAGAGCTCTCGTGCTGCGTGGACGCCGCCAGCACCTGGTTCGCCGACGAGGAGAGCCGCAGCGCCGCCTCGTTGATCTCGCGCACGAAGATCCGGAGCGTCTCGATCACCTTGCTGAACGAGGCGAGCAGCGTCCCCAGCTGAGGGTCGTCGGTCGTGCCGTCCCAGTGCGCCAGATCGCCGGAGCGCACGAGCTCGATCAGCGAGCCCACCGCGCGATCGATTTCCTGCGCCGCGAGCTGCTTGCGGCCCTCGCTGTCGGAGGCCTGCTGCAGGAACGTGTTGAGCAGCGCAGCCGTCTGCCGCTGCTCCGGCGTCAGCTTCTCCAGCGGCACGCGCGCGGCGAGGTTGCCGGACAGCGCGGCACGAAGCGTCGCGTCGAGCGGATTCGCCATCTCGTTCCGCGGAGCCGCTTTCCTCGTGGCAGCGGAGGCGGAGCGCTTCTTCTTCGGCTGCGCGCGAGGCGGTGTGGCCGGGGCTTTCGGTTCGGTGGGCGTGTCGGACATGGCGCTAGCTGCTGCCTCCGGAGGGTTCGAGGGTCTGAAAGAGGTCCACCAGCACGAGCGGCCGTTCGCCGTCCTCGAGCCACAGCCCGAGCACCGCGTCCACGCGTCCTGCCGCGAGTGGGAGCCGGCGCAGCTCGCGCACCGGAGCCGCGCGAACGCCCTCCACCGCGTCGATGCAGAGCTCGGACTCCGTCTCGTCGGAGAACACCAGCGCGCGCGTGCCTTCGGAGGGCATGCCCAGCCGATCCGAGAGCCGCGAGAAGTGGCCCGCGCGCGCGATGCGACGGACCTGCGAGGCGTCCGCGGCAAAGCGCCGCTCGCCGACGCGGAAGACGATCACGTCCACCGTGTCGCGGACGTCGGGGGCCGACGCGGCGGCAGCGCTCATCGCCGCACCACGCGCGCATGCAGCGTCTGCAGGAGCCTCGGCAGATCGAGCACGTGCAGCGACGAGCCATCCGACTGGCGGAAGACCGACTCGAGGTGCTCGGCCGCGCGATCCGCGCCCACCGGCGCCTGCTGCAGGGCCGCGCGCTCCACCGTCCTCAGCCCGGCCACGTCCTCCGCGAGAAAGCCCGCGACGAAGCGCTCGAACACGCCGACCACGAGGCGCGCGCGCTGGAGCGACCTCGTCTCGCCGTGCCCGAGGTAGCGGAGCAGATCGAAGACCGGCAGCACTTCGCCGCGATGACCGCACACGCCGCGCAGGAACTGGGGCGCGCGCGGCAACGGCGTCACCGCCGAGAGCCTCACGACCTCCCTCACGTGCGCGGCCGGAAACGCGAGCGCGAGCTCACCGGCGCTGAAGCAGAAGAGCTCCACCTCGGGGCGCGACAGTGCTTCCGTCGTGCGCTCCGGCGCCCGCGCGAGCGCCTGCTGGAGGGGAGATGTCGTCAAGGGTCCGGAAGTATCGAAAGGGTGTCCGAAACGGTCAAGAACGGGGCCCTGCCGTTTTCGTTCGGATCGGAGGCAGAGGGCGTCCTCTTCTCGGACAGCAGCCAAAACCGTAGACAATCCGCGAACTTGCGACGCCAGACCGCGTCTGCCGGACCTACCGACCGGAGCACGGGCAAGCCGCTTTACATCCTCGCCCTCCCCGTGCCCGTCCCGAACCGGCAGCAATCACGGGGACTTACAGCGACGCCCGGACGCTTCCGCGCTGGCCTGCTTCTTGGACTGTGGAGGGCCAAGCCGGAATGGTTCCGGCCCTGACGGGGCTTCGGCTTTCCCCCTTTGTCCGAAGCCCCGTTTTCTATTGCGGGCCGTGCAACCTACGCCCGCTCCTCGAGCCCGCGCGCGAAGTTGCCGATCACCAGCCACGGCGCCGCGCGCTTGAGCTCCTTGAGGAGGTTCTTCACGCCGATGGCCTCGCCGCCCGCGCCGCGATCGCGCGCGGTCTCGAGGTACTGGATCGGATCGATCGCCAAAGACCGCGTCTGGATCTGATCGATGCGGTGCCGCTTCACCAGCGACACCAGCGCCTCGACCTCGCCCTCGCGGTCGGTCACGCCGGGAAAGAGCAGCAGGTTCAGCGCGAGGTACGCGCCGCGCTCGCGCGAGAGGGCGATGCTGCGCTCCACGTCCTCCCAGCCGTACTTCACCGGCTTGTAGTAGGCCTCGTAGAGGTCCTTCACCGCCGAGTTCAGCGACACGCGGATCGCGTCGAGCCCGGCGTCGAAGAGCTTCTCCAGCCCGTGGGTGAGCGACGCGTTGGTGTTGATGTTGATCGACCCGCGCTTCGTGTGCGCGCGCATGTAGCGGATGGACGCTTCGATCTGCTTCCAGCGGGTGAGCGGCTCGCCCTCGCAGCCCTGGCCGAAGCTGACCATCGTGCGGCCGGTGGCGTTCTCCAGATGGTAGAGCCCGACCTTCCCCATCTCGTCCTCGCCGGGCCCGTCGTCCATGCGCGTGTGGGAAGAGGGCGGACCGTCCGCGGGCTGATCGCTGATGCAGCCCACGCAGCGCGCGTTGCACATCACGCTGGCGGGGATCGCGCCCTCGTCGCGCACGTAGAAGATGTTCTGGCTGGTGAAGCACCGGTACACGAGCGCGCAGGTCTCGAGCTGCTGCAGCACGCGGTTGTCGGGGAAGCGTTTCTGGTGCGCCTTCACCAGCTTGCGCAGCTCCGGCGTCGAGTAGCTCTCCGGGTTCCAGTGCCCGCGCTTGTCCGTGTGCACCGCCCACGCGACCGGCCCGTCGTCTCCCCACGCCGCGCCGGTGTACGCCCACTGCGGAAGGATGGGCCCGTCCGCCTTCACCTCGCCGGGCAGATACGTGCGCGTGTAGCCGGGCGGCAGCAGCGCCCCCACCGCGTGCGGCACGAAGGTCTTCTGGCCCACCTTCATCTCGCGCACGAGCTCCAGCTCGCCCGTCTCCGGATCGAGCCCCACCGGCAATCGTCCCGGCAGGTGCACGAGCTTGCCGGCCTCCGGCAGCGGGATGGGCGCGTCCGCCTCGTTCGCGGGCAGCAGCTCCTCGCCCGAACGCAGCGTGGCGACGAGGTACGGGTGCTCCATCACCTGTCCCTTCGGATCGGCGAAGAGCAGACGGGGCGCGGAAAGGCGACGGGAGCGGGCCATGCGCGGACGCTTAACACGGCCGTTCGCAACCGGCGCCGCGGATGACGAGACACCTGCCTGCTCGCCGGCCAGACTGCGGACGTGACACGTCAGTGCTACATTTCGGGCTGATGGCCACGACGACCCTGAGATTGCCGCCTGGGCTGAAGGAACGGGTGACGCAGTTGGCAGCGCGGAAGGGGAAGTCGCCCCACGCGGTGATGCTCGAGGCGATCGAGGAGACCGTGACCCTCAGCGAGGCCCGCCAGGACTTCCTCGCGGAGGCAGAAGCCCGCCACCTGCAGATGCAGGAGACGGGACAGGGTCTCGATTGGGAGGAGCTTCGCGGTTACCTCCTGGACCTCGCCGAGGGTCGTGAGACGAGGGCACCGCGGAAGCGCGCGTGGCGAAAGTAGCGGTCGCGCCGGCGGCGAGGGCGGACTTCACCCGGATCCTCGAGCACTTTCGCCAGCACGAGGGCTCGACGGGGCCTCGCCGCATCTCGGAGATCATCGCCGCCATCGACCTGCTCCGCACGAGTCCCCACCTGGGGCGTCCCGCGGAAGGTGGCCTGCGGGAACTGGTCATCGGCAAGGGACGAGACGCGTTCGTGGCGCTGTACCGTTACGACCGGAAGCACGACGTCATCCTGGTGCTCGGCGTCCGCAGCGCCCGAGAGGCGGGACGACGCTGAAACGCCATCGGCACGCCCGGTGCTCTCTCCCCGCGCATGCCCCTCCCCCGCGCCCTCGCCGCGAGCGTGCTGCTCTGGTCGTGCGTCACCCTGGCCTCACCGAAGGTCCGGATCCTCGGCAGCATCGAGGGCGGAAAGCCGCAGCCCGCGTGGGTCTATGCCCGCAGCGGCCAGCGCGTCCTTCTGCATGCGGACGCGCCTGCCGCCGTGAAGTCCCTGCGCTGGTACCGCATCGAGCCCACCACGCGCAGCGCGGACAACACGCAGCCCTCCTTCCACTGGGCGCCCATCAGCTACCGCACCGACGAGCTCACCGCGTGCCGCGATCAGCGGACCTGCACGCCGGACGTGACGCCTGTGCACATGCCGCGCAACGGGCACCTGCAGGGACTCGGCACGATGGCCTTCCAGCTCGAGGCCGTGCTCCCGGACGGCACCACGCTGAAGACGCCGGGCGCGGACTCACTCGATCGCGGCGGGCTCTCCCGGCACGTGTTCCGGGTCGCGATCCGCAAGAGCGACTCGTACACGGGCTACCTCTCGGAGCTGGCGAACACACCCTACATCTTCGGAAGCGCCGGCGCAGAAGGGAGCCACCAGGCGGATCTGCTCGTGGGCTCGGACTGCGCGGACCTCGCGGTCTACGGCATCCGCCGGGCGGGGCGCACCGACGTCCCCTACGTGTCCACCTGGACGATCGAGAAGCACGCGCCGCTCGTCGCCGTGGCGGAGCAGCGCACCCGCGACGGCACCTACGCGACCGCGACGCAGAAGCCGATCACGCATGCGCGCGAAGGCGACCTCATCCTCTTCCCCTCCACCCGCCACGTGGGCGTGCTCTGGGAAGACCGCGATCCGGTGGGCGTGCTCGACGAGAACGATCTCCTCCTCCACACCTGCTGGGCGCCCCCGACGGTGGAGCCGCTCGGCACCGCCGCCTGCTCGGCGCTCCCCATGCGAGTTCTCCGTTTCCGCTGACGCAACGCGACACGCGCGCGCTCCGGGGCACGCCTTGACCGCCTAGTGGCAAACGTTATGGTGCGCCGCCTTTCAGGCCCCCTCTCCCCGGAGAAACCGTCGTGATCATTGGCGTTCCAAAGGAAATCAAGACCCGTGAGTACCGCGTCGGCATGGTGCCGGCGGGCGTGGCGGCGCTGACCCGCTCTGGCCACAAGGTGCTCGTGGAGAAGAACGCCGGCGTCGGCTCCGGCATCCCCGACTCGGAGTTCCAGCGCGTGGGCGCGGAGATCGTCTCTTCCGCCGACCAGGTGTGGAAGCGCGCCGAGATGATCGTGAAGGTGAAGGAGCCGCTGCCGCCCGAGTACAACCGGATGCAGCCCGGCCAGATCATCTACACCTACTTCCACCTCACCGGCGTGGACCCGGAGCTGACGAAGGTCCTGCTGAAGAAGAAGGTCTCCGCGGTCGCGTACGAGACGATCCAGCTCGACGACGGCTCGCTCCCGCTGCTCCGGCCGATGTCCGAGGTCGCGGGCAAGATGTCCATCCAGGTCGGCGCGGCGTCGCTGGAGAAGGAGCACGGCGGCAAGGGCATCCTCCTCGGCGGCGTGCCCGGCGTGCGGCGCGCGCGCGTCGTCGTCATCGGCGGCGGCGTCGTCGGCATGAACGCGGCGAAGGTCGCGGTGGGCATGGGCGCCGAGGTGACGATCCTCGACACCAACGTGAAGCAGCTGGCCTACCTCGACGACGTGTTCCTCGGCCGCGTCCACGTCATCTTCAGCGACTCGGAGCAGATCACCCGCGCGGTGCGCGAGGCGGACCTCGTCGTCGGCGCGGTGCTCATCCCCGGCGCCGCGGCCCCGAAGCTCGTCTCCGAGCAGCTGGTGAAGGAGATGTCGCCGGGCTCGGTGGTGGTGGACGTGGCGGTGGACCAGGGCGGCTGCATCGAGACCTGCCGTCCCACGACGCACGACAACCCGACCTTCGAGAAGCACGGCGTCATCCACTACTGCGTGGCGAACATGCCGGGCGCGGTCCCCCGCACCTCGACCTTCGCGCTGACCAACGTCACCCTGCCCTTCGCCAAGCGGATCGCGGACATGGGCGTGGAGGCGGCGGTGCGCTCCAGCCGGCCGCTGGCGCTCGGCCTCAACACCTACGGCGGCCACGTGACCTACGATGCGGTGGCCCGCGACCTCGGCTACGCCTACGTCCCGGTGGAGGAGGCCCTCTCCGGCAAGGTGGCGGTGGTCGAGACCCTGCCGACGAACGGCGCGGTGAAGAACGGCTCGGCGCCGAAGACCGCGAAGAAGGTCGTCAAGGCCGCGCCCGAGGCCCGGAACACCACCCGCGCCCCGCGGACCTAGTCCCCGGAGGAGGTTGCCCGTCGGGCCCCGAACGCCCGATCTGCACCGCCGGACAATGGACGCCTGGGAGGCAGGCAGCCTGCCATCCCGGATGCTGTCACCCTGACGCAGAGTGCGCCGCCGCCGTGGCTAACTGTCACGGCGGCGGCTTTCTTTTGACCTCAAACCCTTGAAATCACTGGGCGAGCCCGACAGGCATGGGCTCTGCAGAGGAGAACCTCGAAGACTCTCGCGCGGCACGGAAAGCGCTCGGGGGTTATGTCGTACAGCAGTCGAGCGGGCGGCGTTGCGGCAGGTGTTCATGTGCGTACATTCAACTCTGTACGCAGGGTGACTCGAACAATCATTCCCGGAGCCTGGACCACACCATGCTGGATTTTCGTCACAACAACCGCACGAAGCAGGAGTTCGAGGAGCTGGCGCTCGCTCACCTCGACCCGCTGTATTCAGCGGCACTCCGCCTGACGAAGAACGAGCGTGACGCCGAGGACCTCGTTCAGGACACCTGCATGAGGGCGTACCGCTTCTTCGACAAGTTCGAACGCGGCACGAACATGAAGGCGTGGCTGTTCAAGATCCTCACCAACACCTTCATCAACAAGTACCGGCGCAAGGTGAAGGAGCGGAACGTCACCGAGGGCTCGGAGCGCGAGGCGGTGCACGAGCAGTTCATCAGCCGCGACGCCACGGACTTCGCCGCCAACCCGGAGCAGTACTTCTTCGACCGGCTGCTCTCGGACGACGTGCTGCGGGCCATCGACTCGCTGCCCATCGACTTCCGGCTGGTGGTCATCCTCGCGGACCTGCAGGAGTTCTCCTACAAGGAGATCGCCGAGGTGCTCGAGTGCCCGGTGGGCACGGTGATGAGCCGGCTTTTCCGCGGGCGGAAGCTGCTGCAGAAGAATCTCCGGGATTACGCGCAGGGCACCGGTGTTCTGAGCGGCGACAATCAGAAGCCCGGGCAGCCGACCAATCTCGACGAGTACCGCCGCCGCAAGGCCGGGTAGAGTCGGTCACCGGGCGCCCGGAAGGGGCAACCGATGGACCGCTGCTACACGGCTCGCGCATGAACTGCTCGGAAGTCGAGAAGCTCCTCCACGCCTACGTCGACGGCGAGTTCGACGCCCCCGAGGTCGCCAACATCGAGGGCCACCTCTCCGCCTGTCGGGACTGCGCGCAGCAGGTCTCGTTCGAGCGCCGCCTCCGGGCGGACCTCCGGGCGAAGGTGCAGGGGGCCACGCCCGCCGCGCCGCTCCACCTCCGGCTGAAGCTTCAGCAGGGCATCCGGGCCGAGAACCGCCGCCGCAGGGTGCAGGTCAGCATGCGGTTCGCGCTCGCGGCCGGCGTGCTGGTGACGGTGGGTGGCATCACGACCGCCCTGCTGCCGCGCAAGCTCGACCGCTACGTGCACGACGCGGCGAAGCGCCACGCGCGGGTGCTCCCCCACGAGATCCAGGCGCCCGCCCACGAGGACGTGGAGGCCTGGTTCCACGGCAAGCTCGACCACCACGTGCGCGTCCCCCGCTTCGGGGATGCGGCCATCGCCGGCGCGCGGCTCTCCAACGTGCAGGACCGCCCGGCGGCCTACATCCGCTACGAGAAGGCGGATGGGCAGGGCACGCCGCGCTCGCTCGGCCTCTTCGTGTTCGGGGACGAGAACAACGACCTCGGCGCGCGGCCGCTGCCGGCGGCGGCGGTGGAGAACCGGCTCGGGTACAACGTGGCGGTCTGGCGGGACGGCGAGATCGTCTACGAGCTCGTCAGCGACCTCGACGAGCAGGACATCCGGGCGCTGCTCGAGGCGCAGCTGCAGCGCGGCGCCGCGGTTGCTCCGTGACCAGCCCGTCACCCAACCTCCTGATTTGACGGGCACCTCACGTTGACGGGCAGCGCGCGTGGCCGATAGCCTCCCGCCCGTCCCCATGTCCAAGACTATCCTGATCGTCGAGAGCGACTCGGCCCTGTCGCAGCAGATGCGGGCCGAGCTGGAAGGCCGCGGTTTTTCCGTTTCCGAGACGAGCGACGGCAAGGGCTCCATCGAGCTCATGCGCCGCACCCGGCCCGACCTGGTGGTCCTCGAGGTGGACCTCACCCACGGTCAGAACGGCTACATCCTCTGCGGGAAGATCAAGAAAGACGATGCCTTGCGGGGCATGCCGGTGGTCATCGTGGGGCCGCCGGACGGCTTTGCGCGGCACCGGAACCTCAACAAGGTCCGCGCCGACGAGTACGTCCCTAAGCCGCTGGTGATGACCGCGCTGACCGCGGCGGTGACGCGCCAGCTGGGCGTCGCCGAGTCGGCGGGCGCAGACTCCGGCGAGGAGAGCCTCAACCTCTCGGAGCTGATGGACGAGGACGACGCGCCGCAGACCGGCGAGTACGCGGCGGAGGAGATCGCAGTGGACGCGATCGACGACGGCGAGCGCACCGGCACCGGCGACCCGGAGCTGGACATGCTCAACGCGGTCTTCCCCGACGGCGGCGGCACGCTGGCTTCGGACGAGGAGGCGGGCGCCGGAGAGCTTCAGGAGGAGGACGTGCCGCTGTCGGAGGAGTCGCCCATCGGCGACCTCGGCGAGATCACCGCGTCCCCGGTGAGCGAGTTCGGCGAGGACGGGGACGACCACAGCAACGACCGGACGATGATCGGCTTCCTCCCGCCGGCGGACTTGCGCAGCGACGACGCGCCGGCGCCGGTGAAGCCTTCGGTGTTCACGCCTGCGGGAGCGGCCGCGCACGCGCACGGCGGCGCGGAGGCGGCGGATCTGCGCTCGCTGCGGACGCGGGTCGGTGAGCTCGAGCGCGCGGTGCAGGACGCGGACGAGCGGGCCGGCCGCGCCGAGGAGCGCGCGAGGGAGCTCGAGGGCCAGCTCTCCTCGACGACCGAGGAGCTCGAGGCCGCGCGGGCGTCGCACAGCAGCGGGAGCACGAAGGAGACCTTCGCGCTGCGCGATGCGGCGAACAAGAAGGACAAGGAGATCCTCCGCCTCAAGAACGAGCTCAACGAGAAGGACAACGAGATCGTCGAGCTGAAGGACAAGTCGCTCCAGCTCGAGCAGGAGCTCTCCGAGGCCTCCGGCGAGATGGCGCGCAAGGAGGCGCAGCTCAAGACGCTGAACCAGAAGACGGACCAGCTGCAGCAGGAGCGCAAGCGCATCGACCGCGAGCTGCTCCAGGCGAAGGAGGAGGCGCGCACCGCGTCCGCCACCGTCGTCACGCTGCAGGCGGAGCTCGAGGATCTTCGCGGGCAGCTCCAGTCGTCCCAGGCGGAAGGCGAGTCGCTGCGCACGCGCGTGGGCGACCTCGAGAGCGGGCTGCGGGGGGCGCGCGACGAGGCCTCCGAGCTCCGCAGCGAGCTCTCCACCCAGCGCGAGAGCGCCGACGGGCTGCGGCGCGAGACCGAAGGCCTTCGCAGCGAGCTCGAGCAGGCGCAGATGGATCTGGACGCGGCGAAGAACCAGCTCTCCGTCCAGTCCTCCGCCTTCGCCGACGAGGCCGCCGAACTCCGCCGCCGCATCGCCGAGCTCGAGGAGACGGCGCAGAAGAACGAGGAGCGGATCTCGCGCTTCTACGCGAAGATCAAGGAGGACGAGAAGCTGCGCGAGAAGACGCGCAAGGCGCTCGCCATCGCGATGCAGCTCGTCGAGGAGGGCGGCGGCGCGCCGGTCGACGTGGACGTGGACGAGGTCGCGGAGGGATAGCCCCCGGCCGGCCGGCGGGGGACGGGCGATGGAACCCTCCCCTACTTCCGGTTCGGCATCGTCTTCTTCTCGATCGTCTTCTTCGCGTGCTGCGCGACGCCGGAGGGCACGTTGCGGTCGCGCGCGAGGTCCTTCACGTCGCTGTCGCGCAGCGTGGAGAGGAAGCGCATGGAGAGCGCCATCGGCGTCTTGGGGTTCTTCACCAGCGCGAGCTTGATCCGGTAGTCCTTCGTCCACTCGCGGTTGGAGTAGATGACGCGGAGGACCTCGTCGTTCACGCCCTTGTTCGCGGCGCACATGAGGACCTCGCCGTCGGTGATCCGCGGGCTGCGGATGGCGGCGGTGGCCACGAGCTTGTTCGAGTCCCGGAGCAGCAGGCCCCGCGCCTCCTTGTTGCCGCGCGTGGCGAGCTTGATCTTCTCCGAGATGCTCATCTTCATCACCTGCTGGGTGAGGGTGAGCCGCTTGCCCTCCTCCAGCGGCGAGGCGCCCTCCTCCACGAGCTCCTGGAACTGGGTGAGCACCTCGTCGGCGGTGGGACCCTGCTGCACCGGCTGGGACGCGGCCTGGGGCCCGAAGATGCGCACCTTCGCCGCAGTCATCTGCGGCACGTCCGGCAGGTCCACCCCGCTGCGCACCGCGAAGTCGCAGACGGAGTCCACCAGCGCGCCTGAGGCCACCGGGTTCCGGCACAGCTGCCGGACGATGTCCGTGTGGCGCAACAGGCGCAGCTGGTTCTGGCCGATGCTCTCCAGCACGCGGGCGCTGCAGCGAGGGGTGATCGCCGCCACGTCCTCGTCCGGCGTGGCGCCGTTGAGGACGAGCATCTCCGCGTAGTCGTCCTTGTCCCAGAGGGTGCGCAGATAGAAGCCGAGCACCGGCGGCGGGAGGGCCTCGTCGCGCAGGGCCGAGGCGAGGATCCGGTCCGGCAGCCCCGCCGCGCTCCTCACCGCGGTCTCGCGCACGGCCGCGTCGGCGTCATAGGTGAGCATGAAGAGGATGCTCGCCATGTCGCTCGCGGCCAGCGGCACCAGCGCCTTCGCCGCCATCATCCGCAGCGCGACCGGAGCGGCCGGGTCCACGTGCTTCTTCATGTTCGGCGGCAGGAAGTCCGCCGAGATGGGCGCGCCGTTCACGTGTGGTTCCTCCCGTGGATGAGGCGCAGGCCCTCGAGGGTGAGGAACTCGTCCACCTCTTCGATGGTGCGGGACTCGGCGGCGATGAGCGGGGCGAGGCCGCCGGTGGCGACGACCTTCGCGGGGAAGCCGAGCTCCGCGCGCATCCGCTCGCAGATGCCGTCCACGAGCCCCACGTAGCCGTACACGAGCCCGCTCTGCATCGAGTGCACGGTGTTGCGGCCCACCACGTGAGGGGGCCTCGTGAACTCCACCCGCGGCAGCTTCGAGGCGTGGGTGAAGAGCGCGTCCATGCTGATGGCGATGCCCGGGCAGATGCTCCCGCCGAGGTACTCGCCCTTCGGCGTCACCGCGTCGAAGGTGGTCGCCGTCCCGAAGTCCACCACGATGAGCCCGCCCCGGTGCTTCTCGTAGGCGGCCACCGCGTTGACGATCCGGTCCGCGCCGACCTCGCGCGGGTTGTCGTAGAGGATGGGCATCCCCGTCTTCACGCCCGGGCCCACGAACATGGGCTTCTTCCCGAAGAAGCGTTCGCTCATGCGCTCGAGCTGGAACTGCAGCGGCGGCACCACGCTGGAGACCGCCACCGCCTCCACCGCGTCCGCGTCGAGCTTCGACCAGGCGAAGAGCTGCCGCACGAGCAGGCCCCACTCGTCCGAGGTGCGCCGCGCGTGCGTCTCGAGCCTCCAGTGCGCGCAGAGGCGCTTGCCGTCGTACGCGCCGAGGACGGTGTTCGTGTTGCCGACGTCGATGGCCAGGAGCATGTGGGCCGCGAGTCTACCCCGCCCCCACCCGCCCGCCATGCCGCGATGCGGGCCCTACGAGCGTGCGGCGCCGCGCGGCCGGAGCTGCTCCACGTCGCCCGAGAGCACGCGCTCGAGGCCTTCGCTCGTCCGCACCAGCAGCGCGCCGGCGTCGTCCACGTCCTCGGCCACGCCGGTGAACTCGCGGCGCTCCGTCTTGACCAGGACGGTCTGGCCCAGGGTCCCCGACAGGTCGCGCCACATCTTCTGGACCGGCGCGAAGCCCTCGTCGGCGTGGAGGTCGAGCCACTCCTCGAGCCTCGTCAGCAGCGCCGCGGTGAAGAGCGCCCGGGGCACCCGGTGTCCGTCGCGCGCCGCCATCAGCGAGGTCGCCGTGCTCTGAAGCTCCGGCGGAAGCTCCGCGGGATCGAGGTTGAGGTTCACGCCCACGCCGAGGACGACGAAGTGCACCTGCTCCGGCTCGGCGGAGAGCTCGGTGAGGATGCCCGCGCACTTCTTCCCGTCGATGAGCAGGTCGTTCGGCCACTTGATCGCCGCCAGCGGCGCGCCCGCATCCCTCAGCGCCTGGGCCACCGCCACCGCCGCCACCAGCGTCAGCTCCGGCGCGCGCTGCGGGGGAAGCTCCGGCCGCAGGACCGCGGAGAAGTAGAGGTTCACGCCCGGCGGCGAGGACCACACGCGACCGCGGCGGCCGCGGCCCTTCGTCTGCGTCTCGGCGATCACCACCTCGCCGTGCGCGGCGCCCTCCTGCGCGAGCCGGAAGGCCGCCTCGTTGGTGGAGGGCACTTCGTCGTGGAAGTGGATGACGCGCCCGAGGCTGTGCGTGCCCAAGAGCGGCTGCAGCTCCAGCGCGGTGAGCCGGTCGGGGACCTCCACCAGGCGGTAGCCGCGCGCCGGCACCGCGTCGATCCGGTAGCCCTTCTCTCGCAGCGAGGCCACGCACTTCCAGACCGCGGTCCGGGTGAGCCCCAGCTTGCCGGAGAGGGCCTCGCCGGAGGTGAAGTCGTCACCGCCCTCGGCGAGGAACGAGAGCACGAGCTCCTCGGTGGTCTGCTCGACTCGGTCCATGGGCCCGGAGGGTATGGGCGGCACCCGACAGGATCAACGCCAGAGGCGGAGGGGCCCGAGTCCCCTCGCCTGCCCTGCGACCACGGGTCACCCGGGCTGTCGCACCGTCCGAAGATCGAGCGCGATGAGGAGGAGGAGCCCGGCCACCGGCAGCGACAGCGCGCGCGCGTCCCACGCGTGCAGGAGCACAGGTCCCACCGCGGCGCCGGCGACGAACGAGGAGAGCAGCGCGAAGTGCAGCCAGAGGTTCCGCAGGGGCTCTGCGCGCCGCAGCGAAGCGAAAAAGCCGCCCTCCTCTCCGAGCACCTCGCGGTGGAGCCGGAACCAGGAGATGAGGCTGACGAGCCCGATGCCGATGTCGGTGAGCACGCCGGTGAGGTGCGTGGTGCGGATGACCGCGTTGCTGATGCGGGTGACCAGCGCGTTCTGCATCCCCATGGCGAACGCCAGCAGCGCCGCCAGGGCGTCCCGCTGGCTCAAGGAGCCCTTCACCGCCACCGCCGCGACCCAGACGAGGATGACCGCCTCGAGGGCCAGCGGGGCCACGTAGCGGCCTCGGCGCAGCCGCCTCCGCCCGAGCTCGACCATCACCGACGCGGTCGCCGCGCCGCCGACGAACGCGAGCACCCAGCCGACAGCGGTCTTCGCCAGCGCGAACTCGCCCGTGCCCAGCGCCTCGCCGAGCTCCGCCACGTGCCCGCTCATGTGCGAGGTGTGGGTGCCGAGCACGAAGAAGCCCACCGCGTTCACCGCGCCCGCCACGCTCGCGAGCAGCACCGCCAGCGTCACGTTCTGCCGGAAGGTCCGCGAGGAGCCTTCGCCGCTCAGGGGCATCCGCTCAGACCTCTTCGATGCGCAGGGAGCGCGTGGGCGCCGCGGTGGTGGGCAGCGCGTCGATCTGCATGACCGCCGCGCGAAGGTCCGCCTCGCGGGTCTGGTGGGTGAAGAGGAGGATGCGCGCCTCGCCGTCGCGCAGGTCTTCTCCGCCGCGCTGCACCAGCGACTCGATGCTCACGCCCCGTTCGCCGAGCACGGTGGCGATGCGCCCGAGCACGCCCGGCGTGTCCCTCACCCGGAAGCGCAGGAACCAGCGGCCCGTTCGCGCCTCGGCGGGCAGGAGCGGGAGGTCGGAGAGGTTCGCGCCGTACGGCATCGGCAGCCGGCCGCCGATTCCGGCCAGCACGTTGCGGCAAACGTCGAGCACGTCCGAGACGACCGCGCTGCCGGTGGGCATCGCGCCCGCGCCCTGGCCGTAGAAGAGCGCCGGGCCCAGCGCCGCGGACTCGAGGAGCACCGCGTTGAACGCGCCGCGCACGTCCGCCAGCGGGGAGCGCGCGGGCACGAAGCAGGGACCGACCCGCGCCTCCAGTCCCTCCGGCGTCCGCTTCGCCACCGCGAGGAGCTTCAGCGCGTAGCCGAACTCGCGCGCCGCCGCGACGTCCACCGCGTCGAGCCCGTCGATGCCCTCCACCGGAAACTGCTCCGGCCGCAGCCGCGCGGTGAAGGCCAATGACGCCAGCAGCGCGAGCTTCTGCGCCGCGTCCTGCCCGCTCACGTCCAGCGTCGGATCCGCCTCGGCGAAGCCCATCGCCTGCGCGCGCCGGAGAGCGTCCCTGTAGCCCTGACCTTCGTCCGCCATCGCCGAGAGGATGAAGTTCGTGGTGCCGTTGACGATGCCCCACAGCGCGTTGATCCGGTCGGAGGCGAGCGCCTCGCGCAGGGTGCGGATGATGGGGATCCCGCCGCACACCGCGCCCTCGAAGTGCAGGCCCACGCCCCGCTCCTGCGCGAGCGAGAAGAGCGCCTCGCCGTGCCCGGAGACGAGCGCCTTGTTCGCGGTGACCACGTGCTTGCCCCGCTCCAGCGCAGCCGAGACGAGGTCGCGCGCCGCGCCGGTGCCGCCGATGAGCTCCACCACGATCGCGACCTCCGGATCGTCGAGCACCCGCTGCGCGTCGGACGTGAGCAGGCCCTCGAGGCCCGGCTCGTGGGCGTGCTTGCGCGGCTCGCGGACGAGCACGTGCCGCAAGACGATCCGCGCGCCGAGCCGCCGTTCGATCACCGCCGCGTGCTCACGGAGGATCCGGTAGGTCCCCAGCCCCACGTTGCCGAGGCCGCACAGCGCGATGCCGATCTCGCGAAGCGGCACCCTTCAGCTCCCCGGCTTCGCGGGCTCGAAGCGCTTGAGCACCATCCGCCCCTGCGGGATGCGCTCGCCCTTCGCGTCGAGCGAGAAGTCGAAGCGGACCATCCCCACGCCGGGCGCGAAGGTGATGACGTTGACCATCGATCGCTCGGCGTCGATGCGGCTGCGCGCCTCCACGCGCACGCAGTCGCTGAAGGCGCCGGCGGGGACCTCGCAGCGGAAGCCCGCGTCGAGGATCCGGTAGCGCTCCATGCTCGAGACCGAGACGACCGTCGTCCACTCGCGGCCTGCCTCGACCGGATGGCGCAGGAGGTAGCGCTTCGGGTCGCGGATGCCGTACGCGTCCACGCTGAGCGCGTTGCCCGCCTCGTCGTAGAAGAAGCCAGCCTCCTCGCGCACGAGCCGGACCCGGTGCTCGCCCTTCTCGCCGAGCAGCTCGCGCTCGTAGAGCCAGGTGTTCCCCACCGCGAGCGGCAGGTACGCCGACAGCTCCGGCGCGCGATCTTCGGGCTTCACCTCCCGGCCGGCGCAGCCGCTGAGCACCGCCGCGGCGAGAGCCGCCGACATCAGAAAGCACCGACCGAACCGAGGCCTCATCTCCCGTCCCTTCCGCTACCGGCTCGCGTCGCGCTGACGAAGCTCGCCCATCGCCTGCTCCGCCGCCGCGCGCACCGCCGGATCGTCGTGGCCCTGCGCCACCGTGAACACGTACGCCATCGCCTCGTCGCCGCCGATCTGCGCCAGCGCGAAGACGACCTCCCGCACGTAGCCTGCGTCGCGCCCGCGGGTGCTCTCGATGAGGGGCCGCACCGCGCGCTCCTCCCGAAGCTCCGCCAGCGCGCCCATCGCCCGTCGCACCCGCTCCGGATCGGCGTCGCCCTTCAACCGCTCGAGCAGCGCGTCCACCGCCGCGGGGTGACCCCGTTCGGTGAGCACCGTCAGCGCCGCCTCGCGCGCGGTCTCGTCCTCGCCGGACAGCTGCGCCACCAGTTGGGCGTCCTTCGCCTTCAGCGCGCGCAGCTGCACGTTCACCGCGTCCGCCGCGTCTCGCAGCGCAGCCTCCAGCGCCTCGCGCATGGCGGCCTGGCGTGCCCCTGCGGACTTCGCGTCTTCGATGGGGCGCTCCGCGAAGCCGGTCAGCTCGTAGCGGTGCGTGAGCCCCTCCACCCTGCGGCGCACGGTCAGCGTCACGCCCACTTCCGCGAACGGGCCCGGGCGGTCGGCCTTGTCGGATTCGCGGGTGAAGGGGACCTCCACCGCCAGCGTCACCGGGACCTCGCCGCCCTTCGCTTCGCGCACGCGCGCGCTCTTCGGATCCACGAAGGTGAACTGGCCCTGGCGCCGGAGCACCTCGCGCACGAGGTCCTCGACCTGCGGCGGCGTCATCCCCAACAGCGCGTTGCCCTGCACGGTCGCGCCCTGCACCTCCACCCCGGCCACCGGATGTTTTCCGGAGCCGGAGCAGGCCGCGGTGACGAGGAGCAGCAGCAGCAGCGCCGTCCCCGTCAGCCGCCGTGCGGCGCTAGCTCGCCGCACCATCCTCACCCGCGCCCTCGGCCGGCGGCGGAGGCGTCTGCGCGGCGGCCTCGGACGGCGGCGGCTCGGCGGCGGCCACGCGCGGAGGCTGCGCTTCGGTCGAATCGGACACCTCGGCCGCCTCGGTCACCTTCGTCTCTTCGGCCGGGCCCGGTGCGGCAGCCGGGGCCTCGCTCTCAGCGGACGAAGCAGGAGCAGTCGGAGCGGCAGGGGCAGCGGCAGGCGCGGGGCCACCGTTGCCATTGCCTTCGGAGGCCTCGGCCCCACCCTCGTTGGGCTTGTTGCCACGTCCGCGGCGCCCACGGCGGCGGCGGCGGCGGCGCTTGCGCTCACCGGCACTCCCGGCGGCTCCGGGCGCTCCGCCCTCACTCTCGGCGCGCGAACCCTCCTCGTCGTCGCCCTCGTCGTCCTCTCCTTCGTCGTCCTCGTCACCCGCGTCCGCGGCGAGCCCCACCGGGCGCTCGGACAGCGGCTCCGGCGAAGCTTCGACGGTCATCGAAGAGGGGCGATCCTCGCGGTTCCTCTCGCGATCACGATCGCGATCCCGCGCGCGCTCGCGGGGAGCCTCCTCCTTCTCGGCCCCCTCTTCCGACTCCTCGTCGGCGCCCTGGGCCTCGCGCGGCTCCTTCTCGGCGCGGGGCGGACGGTCGCGGCGGTCGTCGCGCTTCTTGTCCTTCTGGCGCTCCTCGCGCCGGCGCGCGCTCTCCTCCGCATCCACCCGCGCGGTCTCGAAGAACCTCTCGTCGAGCTCGAACACCGGCAGCTGCGTCACCGTCACGCCGAGCCCCTCGTCGAGGAACCGGTCCGCCAGCGCGTCACCGGCCCACACGAACACCAGCGAGCCACCGGAGACCGCCTCGCCGCGAGAGTCCCCGCGCAGCTCGCCGGACGTCACCAGCAGCGACACGTTCGTGGAGTGGTGCGACGCGTCCTTCCGCGCCTCCTGGATCGCCTTCCGATCGATCTGCGCGCCGCTGTGCAGCACGCGGATCGCAAAGCGGAGCTCGAGGCTTCCCTCCTTCTTCCTCGCGGTGAGCACCTGCGCGTCACGCGAGCGCTTGGCGACCTTCAGCTCGCGGAAGCCCTCGGCGTGGAGGAGCTTGACCACCGCCTTCTCGAACGTGCCGCCGTCGAGCTCCGAGAGCCGCTTGCGCAGCGCCGACGCGGTGGCGCGCCGGGCAGTCTTGACCGCCGTCTTGAGCGCCGCCTGGGCCTCGCCGAGCTCCTTCGCGGCCTCGGGAGAGAGCGCGCCCTTCTGCGGGAGCACCGGACGGCCCGCCTCCATGGGCACGCCCACCGCCGCGGCGAACGCGGCCTGCAGCTCCTGCGGCGACATGGGCGAAGGCGCCCCCGCGCGCTCGAGCGCGATGAGCGAGCCTTCCTTCTCGTAGAGGAACTGCGGCCGACGCCCCGCGTCGATGCGGCGCTGGTTGTCCTCGAGCAGCGCGGTGAGGACCTGCTCCTCGCGCAACTCGTCCGAGGCAAGGCCCCGCTCCCGCGCCCGCTCCACCAGCGCGCGCGCGGAGAGCCCCGTGCCCTCGTCGCTGAGGATCTCGAACACGACCTCCGGCACCGGCGGGAACTTCTTCTTCCGGCGCTTGCCGTCGTCCTCCTCGTCGCGGCGGCGCTTGCGCTCCACGCCGCGCCCGGCCACGCGCACGTTCTCCGAGCGCGGCTCCGGGTGACGCTCCGCGGGACGCAGCGGCGGCAGGTTGTCCTCTTCGCGGTTCTCCGACAGGGCGGTCTGCGCCAGCGCGTCCGGCTCCTCCGGCAGCGCCCAGTCGGCCAGCGCGAAGGTGTCCTTCGTGGTGACGACCACCTTCCGGTCCGTCTTCCGGCGCGCCATGGCGAGCAACCGGGACAGCATGGTCAACTCGGGCGTCTTGCCGATGTGGGACAGGAGGTTCTGCTGGATGGACCGTTCCGTGATTTCGTGGAAATGGAGCGGATGCCCCGCCGCCTCCAGCACCCGGAGGGCGGCCTCGTAGAAGGTCATTCTGTTTTTCTCAGTGAATTCAAATGGTTGGAAAATTAGATCGGCCGGATGCTAGGCATCCCGGAGTGACCTGTCAATAAAGGTAGGATGATCCATTTTCGCTACGGACAGGCCTGGAAACGCGAGGGGCACGGCAGCCCGCACGACGCGTTCGGCCTGGAGCTGGACGGCGTGGATCTCCTCAGCGGCGCGAGCGAGGAGCCGCTGGAGCGAATCGTCCCCGAGCTCATCGACGGGCTGTGGGGACTGGTCGCAGGTGACGTCCCGCTGACCGGCGTGCCCCTGCCGCACGCGCACCTCGAGCTGCTCATCCGGCGCGATGGCGGTCAGGCGAAGCTGGAGGTCGTCTCGCTCGCGCGCCCGGCGCGCAGGCTCTACGGGCCGCTGACGGTTGAGCTGGAGGACCTCGTCGCCGCCGCTGTCGAGTGTGGACGCGCGCTGCTGGCGGACTTCGCCGAGGCGCGGGTGACCATCCCTGCCGAGGTGCGCAAAGGCTTTGCCGGACGCATCGAGAAGCTCGCGCGGGCGCGGGTTCCTCATGGCGGAGACGAGTCGAAGAAGGAGGGCTTCAGCCACCTGCACCGGGCGCAGGAGCCGGTGGGGTTCGCCTTCACGGTGGAGGACCCATCCGAGCTGCTCCGCGCCTTTCGTCCGGGGCTCGAGCGCGGGGCGCTGGGCACGCTGCTGACTGCAGGCACGGTCTCGTTGCACGTGGGCTCGCAGACGCCGTGGAAGGCCAGCGCGCCGCCCTTCCTCGTGGCGCTGGAGCTCGCGCGGCAGGGACAGGAGCTCGCTCACGCGCTGGAGCTGGAGGATGCGCGGTTCCGCTTCACGCCGGGCGGTCAGGGCCGGCCGGTGACGATCGATCTGGAGCGGAGGCGGCTGGAGCTCGTTCCCGGCCGCGCAGTGGACTGCGATCCGCGGGCGCTCGCTGAGGCCTGCTTCGATCTGGGGCAGCGGCTGGCGCTCGTCGTCCGCGCACACGCGCCCGCGCAGGGGAAGAACCCGTGGCTGGTGGAGCTGCAGGGCCGCTGCCGTGAGGGCCTCGCGAGGCTTCACCGCGGAGTCGCACCCGAGCCGGGCACCGAGCCGGAGAAGGCCCCGCCCCGCCGCCGGAAACGCGTCGACGAGGAGAAGCCGCTGCCGGGTCCAGGCAGGGTTCGAAAGCTCCGCTTCGCCCAGCAGTGGCAGCAGACGAACCTGACGGGCGACGAGCCTGGCTCACTGCGGTTGGGAAAGCGCGGCCCGCTGGTCGTCACCCCGGAGCTCGTCACGGGCCTTTCGCCGAAGGGCGAGCGCCTCTTCGCGCGCAGCGGTACCCACGGCGTGGCGGTCGCGCCGGACGGCTTCGTGGTCAGCGCCGAAGCGGAGCGGGTGGTGGGCCTGCCGGAGGGCCGGGACGCGAGCTGGCTGCGCGATCACGACGGGCTCTCCATCGGCCCGGACCTGTGCCGGATGGACGGGCTGTTCGTGGCCTCCGCGCAGGGCCGCGGCGCGGTGGCCTGGGATGCGCTGACCGGCCGCGAGAGGTGGCGCATGCTTCCGGTGCGCATCACCCGCGCGCACCTGCTCGTGCACGGTCACCGGGCGCTGATGACGACGGACACGGGCCTGCTCTACGGGCTCGAACTCGCCGACGGGCAGCTGCGCTATCGCAACCGCGCGCCGGCGCCGTACCTCATGGCGCCCGTGCCGTGGGCGCGGCGGATCGTCACCGTGGGCGGGCGCGGTGAGCAGACCTTCGTGGGCGTGTCGGACGTGCACTCGGGCCGTTCGGTCTGGGTGCGCGAGCTGCCGCTGGGGACACCGTCTCGGCCGTTGGTGCTCGGCGGGCGGGTGCTGCTGGCGGGCGTCGAAGGCGGCGAAGGCGTGCTCGTCTGTCTCACCTCGCGCGGGACCGTGCTCTGGCAGCGGCCGCTGCACCTCGGCGAAGGGCCCTTCGGCCTCATCGCGGTGGGCCGCAGCGTCGTCGTGTCGGGTCCTTCCGGCGCGGGCGCGATGTTCGATCTCGAGGGCGCGCAGTCATGGCGGGTGGGCACCTCCGCCGAGCGCGGTGAATCCCTGCACGCGTTCGTTCCGCCTCGTGCGGCGCGCGGCGTGGTGCTCCTGCCCGGAGAGGTCACCCGCGCCGTCGATCCGCGCGGCGGCCGGGTGCTGGCCGAGGTGCACACCGGCGTCGGCCTGTGCGGCCTGCAGGTCGATTCGAAGCTGAACCTCTACGCGCTGGACGAGGACGGCTCGCTCACCGCCTGGCGGCTCTCCAGCAGCCTTGCCGTCCTTTGAAGCGAAGTCCTTCGCGAGGGTCAGAGCAGGTCCACGTAGCCGCGCAGCGAGAGGTAGCCGCCGTGGAAGTACTTGCGGAGGGTGTCGTCGAGGTACGCCTCGCCCGCGCTGACCAGCGGTTCCACGAAGGGTGAGCTCCCGCCATCTGCCGTGCGCAGCGTGAGGTTGGTGTTCGCCGCGAACGTGTAGAAGCCGCCCACCGCCGCCTCCAGCGCGGCGACGTCGCCGAGCCGCCAGCGCCACCCGAGCTCGCCGCCCGCCTGGTGCGCGATCGCAGTGGCGTCGAGCTGCAGGTTATCGATGCCGGGGATCGTCGTGCCGCCGAGCGCCAGCGCCCTCACCGCTTCCGCGCCGGTGAGGTCTCCACCGAGGCCGATGAAGGTGTACCCGCCCACCAGATAGAAGCCGGAGCGCCGGAAGGGACGAAGCCCCAGCTGCGCGCGCCACACGAGCGAGTTCTTCAGCGTGGCCTCGAGCAGCGCGGCCGTCCGCTCGTCGATGACGTCGAAGCGCACCAGCCCGTCGTTGAGGGCCTCGAGGTACGGGCGCGGCAACACGCCCACCGAGGTGCCCAGCTGGATCCGAGGCCCAACCTCCGCGCGCAGATAGCCGCCGACGGTGAGCGGAAAGTCGGTGCCGGCGCCGAGGGCGAGCGGCGCGTGGCGGTCCCCCTGGGCCTGCGCTGTGTCCTCCGACCGGCTGCGCGTGAGCTCTGGGCCGTCAGCCTGCCCGAGCGCAACGAGCATCGCGGCGGCGGCCGCGGTCGCGGTGATTGCCAGCATGTCATCCCCTCCCCCACCTGAGGTGGACCCGCGAACGCGCGTCGGCAACCGCTGCCCTCCGGGAGCGGCGCGTCAATGACCTGGGGGAGACCTTCAGGTGAGGCGCGCGGCCACCCTGCCGAGCACGTCGGACACGCGGCCCTCGACCCGGAAGTGGGCCAGCGCGTCCGCCCTCGTCTCGCCGAGGTTCACCACCGCGATGGGGATGCCCCGTTCGTGCGCGCGCCGGACGAAGCGGAAGCCGGAGAAGACGTGCAGCGACGAGCCGGCGACGATCAATGCGCGCGCCCTCTCCACCTCTTCGAACGCCTCCTCCACCAGCGCAGGCGAGACGTTGTCGCCGAAGAAGACGACGTCCGGCTTGAGCACCCCGCCACACGCGCTGCAGGGCGGGACGACGAAGGTGTCCTCCACGCTCGGCGGCAGCTCCGCGTCGCCGTCGGGCCGAAGCTCCGGCGCGAACCGCTCGGCGAAGCCCTCGTTCAGCGCGCGCAGTTGCGCCTGGAGCACGTCCCGGTGCAGCAGCGCGCCACAGCCGAGGCACACGACCCGCTCCAACGCGCCGTGAAGCTCCAGCACCCGCGGCGAGCCGGCCTTCTGGTGCAGCCGGTCCACGTTCTGGGTGATGACGGAGCGCACGTGGCCCGCATGCGCCAGCGCCGACAGCGCGCGGTGACAGGCGTTGGGCTCGAAGCGCGCGAAGGACGGCCAGCCCAGAAGGCTCCGCGCCCAGTAGCGCGCCCGCGTCCGCTCGCTGCGCACGAAGTCCTGGTGCTGGATGGGCCGGCGCACGCGCTCGCGCTGCAGGGGGCTCCGGTAGTCGGGGATGCCGGACTCGGTGCTGCAGCCCGCGCCGGTGAGCACGCAGACCTCGCGGCCCTCGAAGAGGCGGCACAGCGCGTCGATGTCGGCTTCGGCGGCCGGCGGCGCTTCGGGCGGGCGGAACATGCGTCTGGGTAGGTAATCCGTGTGGGCGGTCGGCGCTCGGGGGCGGCTGGCCGGCTGCTCGGCGTTGAGGACATGAGAAGGCCCGCGCGGGGCAGGCTCTGAAGAGCGTGCACCGGCGGGCCTTTGGGACTTCGCGCTGCGGGAGAGTCTAGCGGCCGCGGTTCGCTGCAGCGGCGGCGGCCGGATCGATCTCCTCCAGCGGGCGCACGTCCTCCTGCGCATCCCGCCAGGCCTCGCCCTCCTTCAGCTTCCACGCGGCCGGCGCGTCGAGCTTCCAGGTGAAGTTGCCGCGCGCCTCGCCACCGGACGGCGACCGCGAGGCCACGGTGAACTCCATCTCCACGCGCGAGACCTCGTTGGGCAGCAGGTCGATGTCGTACTGGCCGAGCACCACCTGCGCGGGGAAGTGCTTCACGAAGCGCTCCGGGTGATCGACCTTGTTCGTCGGATCGCCGGAGACGTTCATCTCGCCCACGAGCTTGCCCTTCGCGTCGTAGAGCCGCCACAGCGCGCTGAAGTTCGCGGAGGTGACCATCTTGCGCATCTTGCGGTCGTCCTCGCGCTCCTCGCGCATGGCGCCCCAGAGCACGATGGGCAGGTGGATCTTCGGCTGCCCGTCGATCATCTTCACGTCCGCGCTCATCACGTCGAGGCGCAGGCCGTCGTCGCTGTGCGTGTAGACCGGCGAGTAGCTGCCGTTCTTGAACTGGTCGAAGACCTGCTTCACCTGCGCGTACACGCGCTTGCGCTCGTCGATCTGCTGGTCGCTCAGACGCTCCGCGCGGGCCTCGATCTCCTTCAGGTAGTCGTCGAACGCCTTGTTGCCGCCGTAGCGGTTCTGGTGCTCGTTGAGCTCCTTGAAGTACCACCGGAAGAAGGTCGTCACCTCGTCGCGGTAGGCGCGCGCGTCCGGGTTCGCCCGGAGCCAGCCGATGCGCTCGTAGTAGTTGTTCTGGATGCGCGCGAGGTCGGCCGAGCGATTGAGCTCCGTCGCCTTCTGCTTGTACGCGTCGTACGCGAAGTACCCGACGGCGAGGACGCCGACGAGCACGATGATCAGCCCGAAAGAACGCTTCATGGGGCCGATTGATATGGGAATTCGCCAGGCCGATCCAGCGAGCGCGGAAGTCCTGCCCGGAAGGACGGCGAGGGAGGCGGCGACTCGGAAGCGCTACATCTCGGGGCGCTGGTGCATCCTCGACCGGAGGGCGCCCACCAGCATTTCGATGGCAGTGTCGTTGTTGCCCCCGTGCGGAACGATGATGTCCGCGTGCCGCTTGGAGGGCTCGACGAAGCCCATGTGCATGGGCCGCACGTGCCGGAAGTACTGGTGCACCACGTGGTCGAAGTCGCGGCCGCGCTCCTTGATGTCGCGCATGAGCCGCCGGATGATCCGCACGTCGTCCTCGGCGTCCACGAAGATGCGCACGTCGAGCTCGTTGCGGACGTCCTCCATGTGCAGCACGAGGATGCCTTCGATGAGGATGAGGTCACCCGGATCGACGCGCATGGTGTCCTGCCGGCGCGTGGAGGTGACGAAGTCGTAGACGGGCTTCTCCACCGCCTTCATCGCCTTCAGCGCGCGCAGCTGCGAGACGAGCAGCTCGGTGTCGAAGGCGTCGGGGTGGTCGAAGTTGATCTCGCGCCGCTCCTCCAGCGGAAGGTCCGAGAGGTCCTTGTAGTACGCGTCCTGATCGATGAACGCGACCCGCGAGCCCCGCAGCGCTTCGTGAAGCTTGCGGGCCACCGTCGTCTTTCCGGAGGCGGTCCCTCCGGCGATTCCCACCACGAGCGGCTTGTGCATCGCGGGCCCGTCTATCGGTCACCGCGGCACTGCGCAAGGACAGCCTCCGCCCTGCCTGACCGCCCCGCGAAGGGCCGGGTCCGGGCGGACTCTACTGGAACCGGATTACCGGGATTGCTACGGAGTCGAAGCAGCAATGACCTCTTCACGCGACCTGCACCCTCCTCTCACGCAGGGCCTCAGCGCCCCGTCGGCGGCGGTGTGTCCGGAGGACGAAGGCTCCGCGCAGGTGAGGGAGGCCCGGTCGCGGGCGCCGGAAGAGGAGGTGCGGCTGCTGCGCGAGCTCGTGGAGCAGGTGCCGGACGGCGTGTGCGTCTGGACCGGCGAGGCGCGACTCATCCTCTGCAACACCGCGGCGATGAGGCTCTTCGGCATGACGGAGGCGCGGGCCCGGCGCGGCCTGCCGGTCGAGGACGTGATGCCGAAGGCGCCGGCGGCGCAGGCGCGGGTGCGGATCCACGAGTGCGCCCGGACGCGGATGCCGCTGGCGCCGATCGAGTACCGCCACGAGGACGGCCGGGTGATCGAGGCGCGCGCGGTGCCCTTCGACTTCGACGGTGAACCGGCGGTCATCAGCCTCTCGCGGGACGTGACCGAGCGCCGGCAGCTCGAGGCGCGGATGATGATGACGGACCGGATGGCGTCCGTCGGCGTGCTCGCCTCCGGCGTGGCGCACGAGCTGAACAACCCGCTCGCGTGGGTGCTCTCCAACCTGCGGTTCCTCGAGGAGGAGCTGACGAAGGGCGAAGTCCCCGGTCCGGCGGTGCTCGAGGCGCTGGAGGACGCGGCGGAGGGCGCCCGGAGGATGGCGGCGATCGTGCGCGACCTGCAGACGTTCTCGCGCGCGGACGACTCGGTGCAGGAGGTGGGGCTGGCGGAGGTGACGGAGGCCGCGCTGCAGATCGCGGGCTGCGAGCTCCGCCGGCGCGCGCGCGTGGTCACCCGCTTCGGTCCCGCGCCGAAGGTGATGGGCAACGCGGCGAAGCTGGGACAGGCGCTGCTCAACGTGCTCATCAACGCGGGGCACGCGATTCCAGCGGGAGATCCGGAAGCGCAGCGGATCGAGATCGGCGTGGGCACCGGTGAGGACGGCTGGGCGGAGTGGACGGTGAAGGACTCCGGCACCGGCATGGACGAGGGCGTGCGCAGCCGCATCTTCGAGCCCTTCTTCACCACCAGGGACGTCGGCGTGGGGACGGGGCTCGGGCTCGCCGTCTGCCATGCGCTGGTGACGCGGATGGGCGGGACGATCTCGTGCGAGTCGGAGCCGGGGCGCGGCACGCTCTTCACGCTCCGCTTTCCGCCGGCGTCGCAGGCGCTCGTGCCTCCGCGCGTCTAACGGACCGTCCGCGCGATCACCTGACGCAGCCCTTCGAGGGCTTCCAGCTCCAAAGCACCGGTTGCCCAGGCGCGTCCCACGAGGTGCCGCCTCAGCGCCCGGGCCGCGAAGTGGGCCTCCTCGAGGCGCGCGCGCATGCCGGCCGTCTCCAGCGCGAGCACCGCTTCCGCCGCGGGGTCGCTTCGCTCCCGCAGTTGCTCTCGTCCCCAGGAGGCGAAGGCGCGGAGGACGGTGCGGGAACGCTCGGGGTCGGTGAAGCAGCCGATGAAGGCGTCAGAGCGCGCGAAGTCCGCGAGCCCTTCACGCGTGCCGGCGAGCAGCAGCCGAGACAGAGGGAAGCTGCGCTCGAGGGTCTGCGCGAGGACCGCGAGGCGGAAGTCGAGCTCCGCCGCCGCACCGGTCGGATCCTCGTCGCACGGCAGCCGGCCCCAGGACTCGGCGAAGAGCCGGTGTGAGAGCGCGGGCTCGGGTGCGGACGCGGGCGCGCTTCCTTCGTTTGCGGTGATCGGCCAGTCGATGGAGGGCCGGTCCGGCGACGGAGGCGGAACGAGCGCGCGCAACCGCTGCAGCGTTCGTGCGGCGATGGGTTCGGGATGCCCGTCCCCTTCGAAGGTCACCGCGCGCAGGTTCGTGCAGCGAGGGACGACCTCTTCGAGCAGCGCGTGCAGCTCTTCGCGCACCGCCTGCGTGTGATCGTCCACGTACACGCCGCGGCGGGCGCCGGTCCAGGTGACCACGCCGCCCGCGAGGTGCAGCTCGATCACGCGCTCGAACGGGAAGCCGTCGAAGCCGCTGCGCAGGTCCCCGCCGCGCGCGAGCTGGTGGCTCAACAGGTGACCCAGATCGATGAGCAGCGGCGCGCCGGTGCGGTCCGACAGCTCGGCCATGAAGTCGAGCACGTGCATTCCGCCGCGCACGGCGATCACCGCCGGGTTCTCCAGCGCGAGCGGGACGGACAGGTGCCGCTGGACGTGGCGCGCGTGCAGCGTGGCCTCGTCGAGCCCCTGCGCGTCGAGCGGCGGCGCGACATAGAGGTAGCCGGGGATCGCCTCGCCCCTCGCGTGCCACCAGCCCACGTCGTTGCCCACCCACGGCGAGCCGACGAGCTTCGCCTGCGCGTCGAGGTCCGCCAATGCCTCCGGGCTCTCCAGCTCCGGGCCCCACAGGTTCAGGTGCACCGGGTGGAAGAGGACGGGCAGGCCCTCGCGGCCCTTCCACAAGGAGGGATCGTGACGCAGCGGCGCGCTGTACTCGGCGAAGTCGAAGAGGCCGGGCCGCTGCGCGTTGAGCGCCCACGGATCCGGCGGCGCGAGCCCGTCGAGGTTCGCGGTGAGCCCGAGGCCGAGGTACGGCAGTGGGTAGCGCGTGGACATGGTGGGGGAGCTAGCCCGTCAGGCAGCGCACGTCCACGGCACACGCCTCCGCTGCGGCGTGCGGCGCACGGCTAGGGTCGGCTGCGGATGAAGCGTCTCAGGCACAGGCGCCCGCGCTCGGGAGGACGAGCCTCCGGCGGGAAGCAGCCGGTGGAACGCGCGACGGCGCGCGACGCGGGGCTGAGCCTGCTCGCGCTGGTGAGCGTGGGGATCATCGCCTGGGTACACCTCGAGGGCCTGCGCTGGCCGGACTCCCGGTTCAAGATCGCGGCGGCGGTGGACGCGGTGATCGTCGCCATCTTCGCGATCGATCTCGTCGTGGGCTTCGTGCGCGCGGAGGACCGCACGACGTGGCTGAAGTCCCGCTGGTTCGAGATCCCGGGCCTCGTGCCGCTCTACGCGGAGACCTTCGCCTTCCTTCGCGTGGCGCAGCTGCTCCGGTTCACGCGCCTGCTCCGCCTGCTGCGGATGTCGATGGTGTTCCGCCGCGCGCGCAGGACGATCGCCTTCTTCTACGCGCTCTTCCACCACAGCCGCATCGGCTACACCGGGGTCATCTCCTTCTTCGTGGTGAGCTTTCTCGCCGCCGTCGTCTGGCTGCTGGAGCGGGACGACAACCCCCGGTTCGACAGCTTCGGGGACTCGCTGTGGTGGGCGGTCGTCACCACCACCACCGTCGGCTACGGAGACATCACCCCGCAGACCACGGCTGCGCGCATCGTCGCCTCGCTGCTCATGGTCATGGGCATCGGCCTCATCGCCGTCCTCTCCTCCAGCCTCAGCTCCGCGATCCTCTCGCTCGGGCCGCACGAGGACGACGATGAAGAGGACGAAGAAGAAGAGGACGCGAAGGGCGACGAGGAGCGGGAGCGGCGGCACGCCCGGCGGACCGCCTTCGGGCGCGCGCCGAGCCTCGCGGAGGAGCTGGAGCGGCTCGCGGAATTGCACGCGCGCGGGGTGCTCACCGACGACGAGTTCACCCGGGCGAAGGGGCGCGCGATCGAAGTCCATCCGCGGCGGCACCACCAGCCACCACCGAACGAGCCCGGCCCGTAGCGCAGCAGCCGTGCGACCTCAGCCGGAGGGGCCGGGAGAGCGTGCGTACATGTGTGCTCACGCTGGATTGATGACGAACCCGCGCCTACCATCCGCCGCCATGTCTGCACCTGCACCCACCACGCCCGCGCCCGTCTCCTCCCTGATGCGCAACCTGCGCCAGAACCTCCCCAGCGAGGGCCTGACGCTGGGCGATCTCCTCGAGCGGCTCGGTCACCAGGGGGCGCTGGTCGCGGCGCTCGTGTTCTGCCTGCCCTTCCTTCTCCCCGTCTCCATCCCCGGCGTGTCCACCGCGTTCGGCCTCGTGCTCATCCTCATCGGCTTCGGCGTGGTGCTCGACCGGGTGCCCTGGGTGCCCTCGCGCCTGCGCCGGCGGATGATCAAGTCGGACTCGCTGTCGAACGCGCTGGAGCGCGGCGAGCGCCTCATGCTCCGGCTCGACAAGTGGAGCCGGCCGAGGCTCGGCGCGCTGACCCACGGCGCGACCCTCAACCGGATCAACGGGCTGGCGCTCTCCTTCGCGGGCGTGCTGCTCGTGCTCCCGCTGGCGCCCATCCCCTTCAGCAACACCCTGCCCGCCGCCGCCGCGCTGCTGCTCTCGCTCGGCATGCTGCAGCGGGACGGGCTGGTGATCCTCCTCGGCTACCTCGCGATCCTCGCCACGCTCGCCTACTTCGGCGTGCTCGCGTTCGGCGCGGTGGCGGCAGGCCGCGGGCTCGGCGCCTACTTCGGCAGCTGATCCGCGCTGGCGGCGGCCTTCGCCTCCGCCCGCTTTGCCCGGCGCGCCTTGAACATGCGCCAGCCGAACCAGATCAGCGCCACCGCGGCCACGGTGGCGATGGCGGAGAGCTGGCCCTTCTTGATCCGGTCCACCAGCGCGTCGAGCTCGCCGCCGAACTTATAGCCGAGCAGCACGAAGATCGGCGCGGAGGCGAGCGCGGCCACGCTGTCGTAGAAGAGGAAGGTCAGGTAGCGCATCCCCGTCGAGCCGGCGGTGAAGAACGCCACCGCGCGCAGGCCGGGGAGAAAGCGCGCCACCAGTACCACCTGCGGGCCCCACTTTGCGTAGAGCTCGCGGACCTTCTCCCGTTTCTTCTCGGTGAGGACCTTCGCCCAGAAGCCTTCGCGGGCGCCGCCGTAGCGCCTCCCCATCCTGCGGCCCGCGGCGAAGATCATCGAGTCGCCCACCGCGATGCCGACGTAGCCGACCGCCACCATCACCCAGACGTTCGCGGCGCCGGCATGCGCGAGGTACCCGCCGAGCAGCAGCGCGATGTCCTCCGGCAGCGGCACCCCGAGCCCGCAGATCAGGAGGATGCCGAAGACCGTGGCGTAGGCGAAGATGCCCTCGCGGCCCAGCAGCAGCTCCTTCAGTACCTCTTCCACGTGTCCTTCTCCCAGCGCGGCTCTGCTACCGCGCGAACAGCTGAGTCCTCGCTGCGTCCACCACCGCCGCCACCGCCGCGTGCCGCAACCGGCGCTCCGCGGAGATGGCGTAGTAGCGCTCCGTGACCTCGGTCGTCCTGCCGAGCACCGTCAGCGCTGCGTTCCCCTGCACCGCCGCCTCTATCGCCGTGGGCACCGGAAAAATCCCCATGCCCCGATGACCGAACACCGTCAACAACGCGCTGTCGTCGAACTCGCCGACGACCTCCGGCTGCAGGCCGAGCTGCGCGAACCAGTCGTCCAGCGCGCGGCGCAGGTGCGAGGCCGGCGTGGGCAGGAGCATCGGCGCGTCCGAGAGAGAGCGGGGGAAGCCGTCCTTCAGGTGGCCGAACTCCGCGGCGCCGAGAAACGTCACCCCCGTCTCACCGAGGAGGTGGTTGAACACCTTCACCCGGACGTCCGGCGTGGCCGGCGCATCCGAGAGCACCACGTCCAGTTCGTGCACCGCCAGCCGCGCGAGAAGGTCCGGCAGCGCGCCCTCGCGGCACTCCAGCGCCAGCGACGGCACGTTCTCCACCGCCGGCTGCAGGAGGCGCTCGGCCACGAGCTTCGGCAGGACCTCCACCACGCCCGCGGTGAGCCGGACCCGCCGCTTCGGGCCGCGCGCGTTGCCGGCCATCTGTCCCTGCAGCTCGCGCCCGAGCCGGAAGATCTCGTCCGCGTAGCCGAAGGCCACCCGTCCCGCATCCGTCAGCACGAGCCCGCGTCCCCGCCGCTGCAGCAGCGCGTGCCCGAACTCCGCCTCCAGCGACTTCACCTGCGCGCTGATCGTGGGCTGCGACACGCACAGCTCGCGCGCCGCCCCCGCGACGCTGCCCACCCGCGCCACCGTCCAGAAGTAATGAAGGTGGTGGTAGTTCAGCCAGCTCATGCGGTCGTAGGGCTCCTCGAGCGCCCGGCGTCAGCGCTGCTCGGGCTCGTTGCCGACCGCCGGCGCCGGGGCGGGAACGGGCGCTGCGGCCGCTCCGTCCGTCCGGCCCTTGCGCAGGAGCGGAAGAAAGATCGAGCCGGCGAGCAGCAGCGTGATGATCCCCAGCGAGATCGCCGGCGGGACCTTCACGAAGTCGATGCCGATCATCTTCACGCCCACGAACACGAGCACCAGCGACAGGCCCGCCTTGAGGTGGGTGAACTTGTCGAGCATCCCGGCGAGGAGGAAGAACAGCGAGCGCAGGCCGAGGATGGCGAAGATGTTCGAGGAGAAGACGATGAACGGATCGCGCGTGACCGCGAACACCGCGGGGATGGAGTCGAGCGCGAAGAGGACGTCGCTGATCTCGACGACGATCAGCGCCAGCAGCAGCGGCGTGGCCACCCGCTTGCCGTTCTGCACCGTGAAGAAGCGCGAGCCGTCGAAGCGCTCGGAGACGGGGATGAGCTTGCGGGTGGTGCGCATCGCCCAGCCCTCGCCCTCTGCTTCCTCCTCCTCGCCCTTGCGCCAGGAGTTGAGGAGCTTGAGGCCGGTGATGAGGAGGAACGCGCCGAAGACGTAGATGAGCCAGTGGAAGCGGTCGAGCAGCGCGGCGCCGGCGAAGATCATCACCGCGCGCAGGATGAGCGCCGTGAGGATGCCCCAGAAGAGGACCCGGTGCTGGTAGAGCGACGGGATCTTCAGGGTGGTGAAGATCACCGCGAAGACGAAGATGTTGTCGACGGAGAGGGACTTCTCCACCACGTAGGCGGTGAGGAACTCGATCGCCGGCTGGGCACCCGCGCGCCACCAGACGAGCGCGTTGAAGACGAGCGAGAGGCTCACCCAGACCACGCTCCAGATCGCCGCCTCGCGGAACGAGGGCGCGTGGGCCTTGCGGTGGAAGACGCCGAGGTCGAGCGCAAGCATCACCGCCACCGCGATGAGGAACACCGACCACAAGCCGACACTGCCAATGGAAGTCATGGGCGCGCGATCTAATGGCATGTGGGCGAAAGGCTCTGTCGAAGATCCGCTGTCTGGATGAGAGAAAACCTCATGGTCCCCATACGCGGCGGGCACCTGTAGCAGGCCGTAGCGGAAAGTTTTGCAGGGGATCTGGGGTGTGTCATCCTCCCGCGCGGGAGCGGGGATTCGAGATGGTCGACAGCACGGATTTTGTTCAGGTTCTCGCCGAGGCCGAGGACATCGCGCAGAGCGTGTCGCAGCGGCTGACGACGGCACACGTCCTTCTGGCCGCGTTCACGGTGGAGAACCGCGCGCAGCTCCTCCTCAAAGAGCGCGGGATCGACGAGGACGCGCTGCTGCAGGCGCTGACCACGGCGCCGCGCGAACAGGAGGGGCTGCTCCGCGAGCTGTGCACGCGGTCCCGCGAGATCGCCCGGAACTGCGGCTGCACCGAGGCGGACACGCTGCACTTCCTCATCGCCACCACGCGGATGCGGTGCGCGGCGCAGGAACTCCTTCAGAGGGTGGGACTCGACCTCACCGTGCTGCGGAACACCGCGCTCTCCTACTACCTGAGCGGGCGGATGCCCCGGAAGCTGCAGCTCGGGCGCAGCGCTCCGACCCGCCCGCCCTCCGGCGCGCTCACCGCCACCCGCGCCGCGCCTGCGCCGGTGGCCCTTGCGACGCCGGCCCCTCCGCCGCCTGCGCCCGCGCCGACGCTCGTGCACTCGCTGCGCGATCTGATCGACGTGGACGGGGACGCCGAGCCGGAGCGTGAGCGTGAGCCTGCGCCGGAAGTCCGGCCCCAGGCGCTCGCCTCCCCCGCCCCGGCGCCGCAGCGTGCCGCCTCGTCGGGGAGCGGCTTCGCGGGTGCGCACGCGCTGGAGCTCGACGCGCGCGAGTACCCGATGCTGACCTCGCTGGGCCGGAACCTCACGGTGGCGGCGGCGCGCGGGGAGCTCGATCCGGTGATCGGCCGCGAGCGCGAGATCGACGAGGTGATCGACATCCTCGGCAAGCGGCGCACGAACAACCCGTGCCTCGTGGGCGAGCCCGGCGTGGGCAAGACCGCGGTGGTGGAGGGCGTGGCGCAGCTGCTGCGGTCGCTCGGCGGCGGCGGTGGCGTCGGCGACAAGATCCTCATCGAGCTGGACATGGCCACGCTCGTCGCCGGGACGCAGCTGCGCGGCTCGTTCAGCGAGAAGCTCAACGGCTTGAAGGACGAGGTCCGCAAGGCCGAGGGCCGGGTGGTCGTCTTCATCGACGAGATCCACACGCTGATCGGCGCGGGCTCCTCCGGCGAAGGACCGCAGGACGCGGCGAACGAGCTGAAGAGCGCGATGAGCCGCGGGGACTTCCCCTGCATCGGCGCGACCACGCACGACGAGTTCCGCAAGTTCATCTCCCAGGATCCGGCGCTGGAGCGGCGCTTCACGCCGGTGGTGGTGAAGGAGCCGTCGGTGCCGGAGACGGTGGAGATCCTCGGCGGGGTCATCAGCCGCTACGAGTCGCACCACCGCGTGCGCTACGAGCGCGAGTCGCTGGTGGCCGCGGCGTCGCTGGCGGCGAAGTACGTCTCGGACCGGTTCCTGCCGGACAAGGCGATCAGCATCGTGGACCTCGCCGGCTCGCGCTGCCGTCGTGAGGCGAAGAGCGTGGTGACGCCGGACGACGTGGGCCGGATCGTCGCGCGGCTCGCCGGCATCCCCGAGGACCGCCTGCTGATGGGCGACACCGCGCGGCTGCTGAAGCTGGAAGAGGATCTCGGGCAGCGGGTGATCGGCCACGAGGACGCGGTGGCACGGATCGCGCGGGTGGTGCGGCGCAACTACGCCGGCTTCGCCTCGCGCAGGCCGATGGGATCGTTCCTCTTCCTCGGCCCGACCGGCGTGGGCAAGACGGAGATGGCGCGCGCGCTGGCGGACGTGCTCTTCGGTTCGCGCGACGCGCTGGTGCGGGTGGACATGAGCGAATTGTCCGAGGCGCACGGCGTCTCGCGGCTCGTCGGTGCGCCCCCGGGCTACGTGGGCTTCGGCGAGGGCGGACAGCTGACCGAGCCGGTGCGCAGGCGGCCGTCGTCGGTGGTGGTGCTCGACGAGATCGACAAGGCGCACCGCGAGGTCCTCATGCTCCTCCTCCAGGTGCTCGAGGAGGGCCGGCTGACCGACGGCAAGGGCCGGCACATCGACTTCAGCAACACGGTGGTCATCCTCACCTCGAACCTCGGCGCGGAGATGTTCGAGCGCAAGGCGCGGCCGATGGGCTTCGGTGGCGCGAGCGCGGCCGACGAACAGGCGCAGCAGACCCGGGCGGAGAGCGCGGCATCCGATGCGGCGCGGCGTTCGCTGCCTCCTGAGCTGTGGAACCGGATCGACGAGCGGCTCGTGTTCCGGCCGCTGCAGCAGGGAGAGGTCGCGCGCATCGCCTCGCTGCTGCTGGCGGAGAGCAGCAAGCGGCTGGAGACGGAGAAGGGCATCGCCTACGAGGCGGGCGACGACGTCATCGGCCACCTGCTGCAGAGCGGCGGCTTCGATCCGATGCTCGGCGCAAGGCCCATGCGGCAGACCGTGCAGCGTCTGGTGGAGGCGCCTTTGGCGGAGCGCATCCTCGCGGGCGACTTCCTCTCCGGCGATCTCGTGCAGGCGGTGGTGAAGCGCGGTGAGATCGCCTTCCTTCGCGGCGAGCGGAGGGTCTAGGTCATGTCCCCGCGCGCGTCCCGGCCCCGGCCCACCGTTGCCACGCCGAGACGGCGGACGCGGACGCGCGAACAGGAGGAGCGGGAGCCGGTCGTCATCGTCGGCTTCGGGCGGGTCGGCGGCGCATTGGCGCTGGGACTCGCAAGGAGCGGCTGGCCGGTGAGCGTGTTTCCGCGATCCGGTGAGTCATTGCGGCGCGCGGCGTCCCTTGGCCTGCGCATCGCGGATGACGTGGCGCTGCAGACTGCGCGGCTGGCGATCTTCGCGGTGCCGGACATGGCCGTGGCCGAGGCCTCCGCTGCGATGCTCGAAGATCTCGGGCCGAAGACGGCGCTGGTGCACTGCGCGGGCGCCCTTCCCCTCTCCGTGTTCGGCGACGCGCCGGCGGTGCACAAGCGCATGCGCGGGTCGTTTCATCCGCTGGTGGCGGTGAGCGATCCGGGCGATCCGCTCGAGGGTCACACCGTCGCGATCAGCGCCACCGGGCGCGCGTTGAAGTCGCTGCTGCGCCGGATGGCGGAGGACCTGCGGCTGCCGGTGATCGAGGTCTCCGAGGCGCAGCGCGCGGCCTACCACGCGGGCGCGGTGCTCGCGGCGGGCGGCGTGGTGTCGCTGCTCAGTGCGGCGGTGCAGGCCTTCGCCCACGCGGGCGTCCCCGCCGACGACGCGCTCCGGGCGCTCCTCCCCCTCTCCCGCTCCGCCCTGCGCGGCGTGGAGGCCCGTGGGCTCGCAGGTGGCCTCACCGGGCCCGTTCGCCGCGGGGACGTGGAGGTGGTCCGGGCCCACCAGCGCGCGCTCCCGGGCGAGGTAGGGGCCCTCTACCGGCTCCTCTCGAAGCAGGCCCTGGCGCTGGCAGAGGAAGGGCTCTCCCCCGATCTGCGCGACGCGCTCCGGCGGACGTTGAAGGGCTGAGGCCTTTCAGTCCTCTTCGCCCTCCTCGTCCTCGTCGTCTCCGATGAGCTCGAACAGCTCGTCGTCGAGGTAGTCCTCCATCGTGGTGTGGAAGCCGATCACCTCGCCCGAGTCGTGCCGGCCGACCGCGAAGCACTCCACCTTGAAGGGGCGCTCCGACTTGTCGGTGACGCGGCGGTAGACGCGCACCGAGTAGAGCTGGGCGATCATCAGCTCCGACAGCGCAATGAGCCGACGGGCGTTCTCCAGCTCCTCCGGGGCCGCGTCCTCGTCGTCGTCGTCCGTGATGGGGCTCATGAACTCGCCGAACGGCTTCGCGGTGAGCCAGTCCTCCTCGGGATCCGCGCCGATGAGCTCCGCGAACTGGAAGCTCGTCATCGGCCAGTCGTTCGTGGTCCGGGGCGCGCGCCACAGCGTCATCGCCGCGGGCTCGGACACACTCGGGAAGCGCGTCTTCTCCAACTCCTTGGACAACGTCTCGGCCAGTTCGAGTTCGGACATGGGCGGCGCAGATACCGCTCGCGAACCGGACGCAGCAACGAAATGTCACCCGAACGCGGGCGGCTCGTGCGGCTCGTCCGACGCGCCCCGCCGAAGCGTTCTCGGACTTCCGGTAGAGTCACGCGCCATGCTCACCCTGCTCGCCGCAGCCCTCCTCGCAGTTGCCCCCCCGCCCTCCGCGGAAGCTGCGACCGCGGACACGGCCGTCGCGGAGGCACGCGCGCACCTGCAGGCGGGCAGGATCGACGAGGTGCTCTTCTCGCTCCAGGGCGTGAAGCCCGAGGGTGAGCTGAAGGCGCAGGCCGCGGCCGTGCTCGCGGAGGCCGGGGCGCATGCGCTGGGTGCGCGGGACGACTTCATGGCGCTGCAGCTCGCGCAGATGGCGCTGGGACACGATCCGGCGCTGCCCCGCGCGCTGGAGGTCGCCGCGCGCGCGAGCCTCGCGCAGGAGCAGTTCGGTTCGTCGGAGGAGTACGCGGATCGCTGGGTGCGCGCCGCGCCGTCGGATGCGCATGCCCGGCTCTTCCGCGCGCAGCTCGCGCACGGACAGGGTGAGTCCCAGGCGGCGCTGGACGTGCTCGCTGAAGTGGACGCGGCATCGCTGCCGGCGGGTCAGCGCGGTGAGGTGGAGCGGATCCGTCGCGAGGCCGCCGCGCGCTTGAAGGAGCACGCGCAGTCGCGCGCGGAGCTGTCGAAGATGGAGGCCGATCTCGAGCGTGCGGCGGAGGGCGCGAAGCGGGCGCGTCCGGTCTCCGGCGCGGGGTTCGGCTTCGGCGACGAAGCGCGGGTCGCGTCGGGCGGAAAGGGCGGAACGGCCGGCAAGGGCGGCGTCATCCTCTACAGCACCACGTGGTGCGGCTACTGCACGCAGGCGCGCGCGTTCCTCAAGCGGAAGGGCGTGGCGTTCGTGGAGAAGGACGTGGAGAGGGATCCCTCCGCGGCCAAGGAGCTCGCCGAGAAGCGTGCACGCGCGGGGATCCGGTCTGGTGGCGTGCCGGTGATCGATGTACGAGGCTCGCTGGTCCTCGGCTTTGACAAGGCGCGCCTCGAACAGCTGCTCGACTGAAGGGGGCTCGCGAAGAGGGCCGTGGTTCGCGCTGCCGTTGCTCTTCGCATCGGTGCTTGCGGCGAGCTGCGTCCCGCTCGGCCCGCGCTTCACCCCGGAGGTCGCCACCTCCTTCGTCCGCGACGACATGCGGCGGATGGAGACCGAGCACCTCGTCGTGTACTACCCGGCGCACGCGCGCGAGCGCTCGCTGGAGATCGCCTCGCGGCTCGAAGAGTGCGTGTCGCGCCTGCGTGCGAAGGTCGTCTCCGACACGCGGCGCCCGAAGGTCGTGACGCTGCTGACCTCCGCCGAGTTCAACAACGCCTTCGTCCGCCCGCGCGCGGTGGGCATGCCGACGGAGACGGTGCTCCCGCTGCAGATGGGCGTGGAGCTGTTCAACCTCTTCGATCTCGGCGCCGCGAACGTGGGCGACATCGCTTGTCACGAGGCCGTGCACTACGTGCAGCTCGAGCAGACCGACGCGTTCTGGGGCCTCGCCAACGACGTGTTCGGCGATCTGATTAGCCCCAACCTGCTGCTGGAGAGCTGGTTCATCGAGGGCCTCGCGACCTGGATGGAGGGCTCGCTCGGGCACATCTCCGGGAGGCCGCACAGCCCGCTGTGGAGGGCGGCGCTGGAGTCCGGCGTCGCTTCCGAAGGCGGCGCGATGCCTCCCGCGCGACTGCATCCGAACGACCGGAAGCTGCTGCCGTGGGGACCGCAGTACCTCGCCGGCGGCGCGTTCATCGGCTGGCTCGCGGAGACGTACGGCGAGGACAAGCTCTGGGCGCTCATCGACCTGCAGGGCCGCGACCTCGTCTTCCCGCTCGTCGTCTCGCTGCGCTTTCAGGACGTGTTCGGATACTCGATCGACGAGCTGCTCGATCAGTACGAGAGCCATCTGCGCGAGACGCTCCCGCAACGTTCCCGTCCGCCGGAGCAGCGCGTGATCGCCGAAGACGCGGGCTTCTTCGCGCGGCTGACCTCCGGGCCCAGGGGCGAGCTCGCGTACATCTTCGACGGGCTCGATCAGCCGACGACGCTCGAGGTTCGCGAGGCCGATGGCACCGTGCGCTTCCGCCGGCTGCTCGCGCGCGTGCTCCCGGGAAGGCCCTGGATCGTGCGCCGCCCCACCAGCGTGAGCGGGCTCTCCTTCAGCCCCGACGGGACGCGGATCTACGTCTTCAGCGAGGAGCTCGACCACGACGGCGGCAGCACCTACGAGCTGCGCGCGCTCGATGCGAAGACGGGCGGACACCTGCGCACGTGGCGGGGGCTGCGCGGCATGGGAGGAAGCCCCACGTCCGACGGTCAGGGCTACGTCTTCGTGCGTATGATCGAGGGGCGCTCGGACCTCGCAAGGCTCGACCTCGAGACCGGCGAGGTGAGCGCGCTGACGGACCTGCAGACGTTCGATTCGCTCGGACCGCCGGCGGTATCGCCGGACGGGACGCGCATCGCCTTCCCGCGACGAGGCGTGAACGGGTTCGACCTGTGGCTGCGCGAATCCCAGCCAGACGGGGAGATCACCACACGGCGGCTCACGCACGACGGCCGCTTCAACTACGCGCCGCGCTGGATCGACAGGGACACGCTCGTCCACCTGCGCGAGCACGAGGGCCGCGCCGAGCTCTTCCGCATGCACGTCAAGAGCGCGGAGGGCACCGCGAGCAGCGAGCGGATCACCGAAGTGCCGTGGAGCGCGCTCGATCCCTCCCCTCTCCCGGACGGCTCGGTCGCGTTCCTCAACCGCGAGGCGTGGCGGTGGACGGTGGACGCCGTCCCTTCTGACGGAACTGCGGTCACGACCGCCTCGACCGGTGACGACGAAGGGGCAGTCGAAGCGCCCCCACGTCCGGAGATCGCGGCCGTCCGCGCCGAGCTGCAGCCGCAGAGCGACGAGCCCTACTCGCCTTTCGACGAGCTCTTCATCCCCCGCCTACGCGGCCCGACGTTCCTTTCGATCATGGGCCTCCGCGGGAAGGTGTACCCGAACGTGGCGCTGGGTGCGGTCGGCTCGGATCGGCTCGGCTGGCACACCTGGCGCGCGACGCTCGGCTACGACGCGTTCACCCGCGCGCCGTACGGGAACCTGCAGTGGGGGACCTCGCTGCTCGCGCCGTGGTTCGTGTCGCTCGGCGCGTCGCACCAGACTTCGCTCGCGCTGGTGAGGCCACCGCTGTCGCCTGACTCCGTTCGTCCGGACGGTCTCGACGAATACCGGCGCCGGGACCTCCAGCTCACGCTCCGCGCCTCTCGTCCGGTGTACGCACTGAACCTCTCCGCCGGCTTCGACGGGATCCTCCGGACGCAGGAGATCGAGCGCCCGGCGGACGCGACCTTGCGGGAGACGAAGCGGCTCCGGCTCCTCGGTCCCTCCCTCTCCGCGAGCTGGTCCGCCTTCGAGAGCACGCCCTACGCCGGCGCACGCCGAGGCCTCTCCGGCGCACTCTCATTGGCCGCCTATCCGAAGGCGTTCGGCAGCGACGTGAACCTCGGCGACGGCCGCGCGGAGCTGGGCGCGGTGGTCCCACTTCCGATCTCCCGCCGGCACACGCTGGCGCTCTCCCTCAGAGGACGCGCGGTGGTCGCTCCGCAGCGCGGCCTGTTGGAGGTGGGCGGCGTCTCCCCCGCCTTCGGTTACACGTCGGAGGATCCACGCGGGCCTGGCGAAAGACCGCCGCTTCCCACTGCCTTCCTTCCCGGCGTGGCCTTCACCGAGCCCGCGCGCGGCTTCGAGGACGTCACCTTCCGAGCCTCACGCGTCGGGCTGCTCGGCGCGCGTTACCGGCTTCCCATACCCATCGATGCGGGCAGCACCTCCATCCTCTGGATCGGCTCGTCGCTCTTCGTCCGGCAGCTGGAGCTGGAGGGCTTCTTCGAGGGCCTGCGCACCGACGTCCGCTCCGAAGGTCCGGTGGCGGCGCTGGGCGGTTCCCTGCGGCTGCGGCTGAGCTACGCGTCGGCGGCGAACTTCTCGGTGCTCGCGCAGGCGGCGTGGCGGACGCGGCCGGACCTCCCCGTGGTCTACGTGGTCGGCGTCGCAGCCGACTGATCTTTCGCTCGCTACCGCACATCCAGACGACCCCAGTCCGCTGGGCGACAGGCCGCTACAGGCAGACATGGCGACCTGTCGGAGGCGGGCCGTACGGTGCATGAGACCCTCACTCGGAGTGCGTATGCCTCGGCTCGTCGTGGATCTGGTGGGAACCGTGTTCGGGTTCGACCCGCTTCGCCAGCGGCTGGCGGCCATCGGCGCACCGGACCACGCGCTGGAGCTGTGGCTGGCCGAGGCGGAGCGGGATCAGCTCGCCCTCGCGCTCTCCGGCGACTGGGCCCCGCTGGAGGAGGTCCTCGCCGCGTCGCTTCCCCGCGTCCTCGCCGCCTTCCCCCGCGCGAGCACCGATCCCGGCCGGCAGGCGCTCGTCCTCAAGGGGCTCTCGGTCCTCAACCCGCTGGAGGGTGTGCAGGGTGCGCTGCAGTCATTGGCCAACGCCGGCTTCCGGCTGGAGACGCTCTCCCTCACGAGCGACTCGGTGGCCCTCTCCCTCCTCGACCGCAGCGGCCTGCGCGAGAACTTCGGAGCCATCCACGCGGGACCGGCCCCCAAGATGCTCGCCACGCTCGGACGCGAGGGCGACACCTGGCTTGCCACCGCGCGCGGCTCGCTCCTCGCCATTGCCCGTGCGACCGGGCTGCACACGGTCTGGATCTCCCGCCGCGAGCGCGCGCTCTCCGCCGCCATGCCGGCACCGGATCTCGTCGCGCCGGACCTGCCCGCGCTCGCCCAGCGCCTCACCCACCGCGCCGCTGTCGTGGAGGAAGGACACGTGGCATAGCTGCGCGGGTGTCGCACCTCCGCCCAGCTCTTTTTCTCCTCGTCGCCGTCGCTCTCCTCTCCTCGGGTTGCCTCACGCTGAGCACGCCGCTCTCCGCCGACGCGCTTCGTGCCGGCGAGGTGGAGGCGGGAGGCTCGCTGTCGGGTGTGCATTCGCCGGGGAGCTTCCAGGATGCCTCCGACCCGCTGCTGCCCACCGGCGAGGTCTCGCTGCGCTACGGCGTGGCGGACGGACACGAGCTCGGCGCGAAGCTCTTCACCGTCGGCGCGGCAGTGCTCTCGCGGCACACGCTGCTTCGGCCCGCGGACGGTGGCGACGGGCTGCGGCTGTCGGTGGAACCCCAGCTCAGCGCCTACGACCAGGTCTCCTTCTCCGGCACCTACGGCGGAGGCCTGAAGCTCGTGCCGCAGGTCTCTCTCTACGCCGGTCAGCGGTGGGGAGCGCACGAGGTCCTCCTCACCGCGCGCGCGGTGGACTTCCTGCACTTGTCGAGGCCGGCGGGCACGCTGCACCAGCCCTACCTCGGCGGCGGGCTCACCTACTCTCTGCGCGTCCACGGACCACTGCGCGTGGGCGCGTACGTCGCCTACCTTCACCCACTGGTGCGGATCGCCGGCTATCAGGACGCAGCGATCCTGCAGGGCGGTCCCATCCTCACCGGAACCTGGAGCACGCGATGATGAAGACTCTCCTGAGGGCCGTGACGGCGGCGTGTGCAGTGACGCTGGTGGCTTGTGGCGGCGGTTCCTCCGCGCCGGATGCGGGCTTCGACAGCGGCTTTCCCATCGGCGGCGGCGGAGGAGGTGGTGGTGGTGGCGGCGGCGGGATCACCGAGATCACCCTCGGCGTGGATGGCGGCCAGCGGCTGGTGAACCCGCGCTTCTCACCGGACGGGACGAAGCTCGCCTTCACCCAGCTGGGCTCGCAGGACGACGAGCTCGCGGTGATGAACACCGACGGCAGCGGCCACACGGTGCTCGGCTCCAACGCGAGCTACCTCACCGGCTTCGACTGGAGCGCGGACGGCTCGGAGCTCTACTTCAGCGGCAACAGCCTCTACCGGATGCCCGCGGGTGGTGGTGCTTCCGAGCAGCTGCTGACGGGGCTCGGCGGTTTCGCCTCCTACGATCCGGATCTCTCTCCCGACGGCACGCGGCTCGTCTTCGCGGTGAACGGGAGCACGCTGCAGCTCGTTGATCTGACGCAGACGCCGCCGACCGTGTCCCCGCTTCCGGTGCGCGGAAACTCTCCGCGCTTCTCCCCGGACGGCACCGCGATCGTCTACGCGGACCGCGAGACGAACTTCATCCGGCTGATGGACGCGGACGGCGGCAACGTGCGCGACGTCGTCGCTTCGGACGGCTTCTTCGCCTCGGTGGACTGGTTCTCGGACGGGGAGCGCATCGTCGCCACCACCGACGAGGGCGTGGAGATCGTCACCGTCGCCACCGGCGCGCGCAGGCGCTTGCGCTCGGAGGGCGCGGTGCTGAGCCTCGATCTCTCCGCCGACGACAAGCGGCTCGTCTTCACCGTCAACGGGCAGCTGCCGCTCTACGTGATGTCGGGCTTCTGAGTGCCCCGCTCGTAGAGGCCGTGCGCCCGCGCGTACTCGAGCACCGCGCGCGGCACGAGCTCGGACGCTGACTGTCCCCGCGCCAGGCGCTCGCGGATCTCCGTGGACGAGACCTCCGCCAGCGGCGGCCCCACCGCGCGGTCCGCCGGATGTCCCGCGCGATGCAGCACGAGGACTTGCGCCATCTGCTCGATGCGGTGGAAGTCCTTCCACTTCGGCAGGTCGGCGAGGATGTCCGAGCCGATCACCAACATGAATGAGCATTCAGGTTCGCGCGCGATGAGGTGCGAGAGCGTGTCCACCGTCCGGCCCTCGCCCGGAACGTCGCGCTCCACCTTACTCACCCGCATCCAGCCGGACGCGTCGCGACACATGGCCTCGCACATCGCCACCCGGTGCTCGAACGGCGTCAGCGACTTGCCGAAGGGATGGCGGAAGGTCGGCATCAGCCAGACTTCATCCACCCTCTGCGTGGCGCGGACGTAGTGCGCGGCGAGCAGGTGTCCCACGTGCGGCGGATTGAACGACCCGCCGAGCAACGCCACCCGTCTTCGCTCACTGGCCATAGAGCAGGTACGCCGCGCGCTCGCGCAGGAAGGCCTCGCGGTCGGCCTCGAAGCCCTCGAAGAGCCGGTCGAGCGGCCAGCCCTCCTCGATGCCGCGCCGCACCTGATCCGTGCCGCACAGCAGATCGAACGCGGGCACGTCCTCCACGAACTCGTACGCGTCCGCGCGCCAGGCGAACTCGGCCGGCCACAGCTGCCGCAGCGCGTGGAAGATCGCGACGCCGGTGCGCAGCGGGAGGAACTCGTTCTTGTCGGTGACGTGGATGAAGGCGCCGTTGCAGGACTGGCCCTTGTACTTGTCGAACGTCGGCGTGAAGCCGCAGGCGCGGAAGGCCACGCCGGGCAGCGCGTAGCTCTCGAGCTGCTTGATGAGCGCGTCGCTCCGAACCCACGGCGCGCCGAACTGCTCGAAGGGTCGCGTGGTGCCGCGGCCCTCGCTCACGTTGGTGCCCTCGCCGAGGCACATGCCGGGGTACACCAGCGCGGTGTCCGCGGTGGGCATGTTCGGCGACGGCGGGATGAACGGGAGCTCGGTGTCCTCCCAGCGCATCCCGCGCTCGAGGCCCTCACACGGGACGACGACGAGCTCGCAGCCCCCCACGCCCTCCGCCGCGTCGCGCGCATTGAACAGCCGCGCCAGCTCGCCCGCGGTCATCCCGTGCCGGTTGGGCAGCGAGTAGAGCCCCACGAAGGAGCGGTACTTCACGCCCACCGCGTTGCCCTCCACCTGCACGCCTCCGAGCGGGTTCGGCCGGTCGAGCACGTAGAGGGGAATCTTCGCCTTCGCCGCGGCGCGCATGCAGAGCGCCATCGTGTACACGTAGGTGTAGTAGCGGCTGCCCACGTCCTGGATGTCGAACACCAGCGCGTCGAGTCCCTCCAGCCACTCCGCGCGCGGCGAGAGCGACTTGAAGGTGGAGCCGTAGAGGCTGTGCACCGGCACGCCCGTCTTCGGATCGCGCGGCTCGTCGTCCACCGCGACCATGTACTGGGCCTCGCCGCGCACGCCGTGCTCCGGGCCGAAGAGCGCCGCCAGCGTCACGCCCTGCCCCTTCGCCTCGGAGAGCAGATCCGCGAGGTGACGGAAGCGCGAGTCCACGCTCGTCGGGTTCACGATCGCGCCCACGCGTTTTCCGCGCAGCGCCCGGAACTCGTCCGACACCCACACGTCCAGCCCCGTCCGCACCTTCGGCATCATCTCCCCGTCCCCTTCTTTCCCTTGCGCTTGCCCGCCGCCGGAGCGAGGGCGAACTCGAAGACCGGCTCGCGTCGCTGCGCCGGATAGACCGCGTCCTTCAAAGCAAAATAGGCGTGCGCCGCCAGCAGCGGATCGCCCACCGTGTCCTTCACCACTTTCGCCGAGCGCACGGTGCCGTCGTCGTTCACCCTCACCCGCACCGCCAGCTCACCCGCGAGCTCCGGCCGCTCCAGCGCGCGCTGGCGGTAGAACGCGTCGAGCCCCTTCGCGACCTGCGCGTGGATCTTCTCCACCGTTCCCCCGGCCGGCGCCGACGGCAACGCGAACTGCGCGGTCATCAGCGCGACCTCGCGCCGCGCCTCCTCGATCGCCGCATCCCCTGCGTCTTCCGCACCGGCCGACGGGAGCGCTGCCGCCTGACGGAAGCTCTCCAGCGCATCGCGCGGATGGCCCCGCTCCGCCCTCAGCCGCGCCAGCCGCACGAGCAGCCGCGCATCGCGTCCCTGCGCCCGCTCCAGCGCCTCGAGCAGATGTCCCTCGGCCGCCTCCACGTCGCCGCGCGCCTGCGCCAGCTCCGACAGCCGCGCCGGATGTGACGGCTCGTTGCGGTCGTGAAGCGCGAGCTGCTCCACCGCCCGCCGCTCGCCGTCCATGTCCCCGAGTTCGCGGTAGATCGCCGACAGCTGCCGGTGGATCTCCGGGCTCACCAGCCCCAGCCGCAGCGCGCGTTCGAAGTCCTCCGCCGCCTCCCGCTTCTGGCCCGCGCGCAGCCGCAGCTCCGCCAGCGCCCGCCGCGCCTCCGCATCCCGGGGAGCGAGCGCCACGAGCTTCGCGGTCCACTCCGCTGCCTTCGCCAGCTCTCCCGCATCACGCGCGAGCCTCGCCAACTCCCGCAGCGCCTCCGGCTGCTCCGCCCACAGCGCCACCGAACGCTCGAGCTGCGCGCGTCCTTCTTCGCGTTTGCCCTGCGCGAGCAACGCGAGCCCGAGCCCGCTCAGCGTGTCCGGATCCTCCGGATGGATCGCCAGCGCCTGCCGGTAGCGCGCCTCCGCGTCCGCATGTCGTCCCGCGAGCCGCGCCGCATCCGCGAGGCCACCGATCGCCGGGTAGAAGCGCCCGTTCGTCTTCAGCGCGAGAGTGAACTCCGCCTCCGCCTGATCGCGCAGCTTCCACTTCAGATAGACGCGCCCCATCCCCAGCCGCGCCCACGGGTTCTCCGGATGGATCGCCGCCACGCCCTTCAGCGTGTTCCAGGCCTCGTCGGACGGCATGTCGCACCAGGCGACGAGCACGCGGAGCATCACGTCGTTCGGACGGTTGCGGACCTCCTCCTTCAGCCGCACGCGGATGCTGTCCGCTTCGCCGCGAAGGATCGCCGTCTCCACCTCGCGAATGCGCGCGTGGGCGCTGATCGTCGCGCCGTCCACCTGCGACTGCGACTGCGACTTCGTCTGCGCCTCCGCCACCGCTCCCGTCAGCGAGAGCGAGAGCAGCGCGAGGGCCGGCCCCAGGACCTTCGGAATGCGCATGCGCAAAGCCTACTCCAGCCGCTCCAGCGCCCGGCTCGCCGCGTCCTTCGAGTCACACCCGAAGATCCCGCCGAGCAGCGCCTTGTTCCCCTCCTTCGGATCGCCGGTGCCTCCCCGCTCCGCCAGACGCTCCAGCGGCCGCCGCGCCTCTTTCGCCTTCAGTTGCCCGAGCCCTCGCGCGGCTTCGCTTCGCACCTCGCACTTCGGGTGCTCGAGCAGGTCGATGAGCTCCGACAGCGCGTCGTCCGAACCCGCCTGCGCCGCGTCGGTGAACCTGCGCGCCGCCTCTTCTCCGCGTCCGATCGCCAGCGTCAGCTGTGCCCTGCGCAGCGCGCGCTCCGGCTCGCTCTTCAGCTGCGCGATGAGCGCCTCCGCCTCCTTGATGCGCTGCGGCCGCTGCTGTGCGGAGGCCTCGCCTGCGGCGCTGATCGCGCGCTCCACCTCTGAGCCACCGAGCAGCGTGATCAGCGCGACGATGAGCAGCAGCGCCGCCGCCCCGCCCACGAGCAGCTTCGGCTGCACCTTGCGGCGACGAATGGCCATCGTCGCCTGGGAGAGCGCCTGCGTGGCCCGGCCGCCCTCCGGCAGGCGCGACAGGCCCATGTTCCCGAACGGCGGCTGCGCGCCATCGATGGGCACCACCACCGGCTTCGGTACCGAGCCCTCTGCCGGCGCGACGCGGTACGGCGCGTGCGGGACGCGGAAGACCTTGATCTTCCCCGGGATTCCCTTGAGCTCGAAGGGGCCGACCTCTTCCGCGGGGACCTCTGCCTTGTTCATGGAGAGGTAGACCGCCTCGGTGAAGAAGACCTCACCGGGGTCGGTGATCCCCTCCACGCGCGCGGCGATGTTTACCGGCTCGCCGAAGACGTCCCCGCTCTCCACGCGCACCTCGCCCACGTTCACCGCCACGCGGACGCGCAGCTGCTCGTCCTCGCGCAGGTCGCGGTTGTGCAGCCAGAGCCGGTCCTGGATCGCCACGCCCGCGAGCACCGCCTGGGTGGGGCTCTCGAAGGTCACGAGGAACGCGTCTCCGATGGACTTCACGATCCGCCCGCCGAAGCCGGTGAAGATCGGCCGCAGCAGCGCATCGTGCGTGGCGAGCAGGCGCTGGTTCTCCTCGCGCGTCTGGCGGCTGGTGCGCTCGGTGAAGCCCTGGATGTCGGTGAAGACGATGGCGAGGTTCGCGCTCTTCATGGTCGTGCCGGGTGGTCGTGCTCAGCGGCGTGACGGCTTCAGCGGTCGGTGCTGCTTCTGCGGCGCGGGCCCTTCGATCACCGCGCGCAGCCGCTTCGCCTTCTCGCGCTGTTCGGTCCGTTCGTACAGCGCGAGCAAGCGCCTTCCTGCAACGACCGGCCGCCGGTCGCTCTCCCACAGCGCGAGAAGAATCCGCTCCGCCTCCTCGTCGCGCCCCATCCGCTCGAGCACCGACGCCAGCTGCAGCCTCGGTCCCAGTTCGTCCGGCTGCCGCTCCGAGAGGATGCGGTACTCCCGCTCCGCCGCCTCCAGTTCACCGCGTGCGTAGAGCAGTCCCGCGAGCCTCGAACGCGCCTCGTCGTAGTGCGGCCGGTACACCAGGGCGGTGCGGTAGCTCTCCACTGCACGTGCCTCGCGAGCGCGGTCCTCCCGCGAACGCTCCTCGTGGAGCAGGCCCATGAGGAAGTGGCCTCGCGGGTTCTCCGGGGCGATGGCCTGGGCAGCGAGCAGATCCCCCTCCGCGCGCCCGAGGTCCTCGCCGAGCTTCAACCGCAGCCGCGCCGCATCGAGCCTCGGCAACTCCCATCCGGGCTGATCGCGCACCAGCGCATCCGCGGCCGCGAGCGCCTCCGCATCCCTTCCCTCCGCTTCGAGCGCGGCGATGCTGGCCGGATCCGGCGGCTGCGCCCCGCCTGCGGCGAGCACCACGGTCAGCAGCACCCACGTGGGAGGGACCATGCGAGCGGGATAACAGGTGGTGCGACGGCTGCTCAACCGCCTTGACCTGTGCCCGCGCGCAAGTTGAAAGGGCGGTGCTTGATTGCCTCGGACAAGACCCTCCGCGACCTCGGTTTCGAAGCCATCCTCCAGGCGCTCGCGCAGCGCTGCCGCACCGAGGTGGGCCGAGCCCGCGCCCTCGTGCGCCCCTTCCTCGACAGCGCGGAGGAGGTGGGCGCCGCGCTCGCCCTGGTGAGTGAAGCGCGCGCGCTGTCCGAGCAGCAGGTCTCGCTGCCGCTCTCCAACGTGGTGGACGTCCGCATCGCCTGCGACCGCGCCACGAAGGGCGGGATGCTCGAGCCGCGAGAGCTGCTCGCGGTGTCGCAGAACCTCCTCGCCTCCGAGCGGATCCGCGAAGCCCTGGAGGAGCGCGAGCACCTGGCGCCGGGCCTCGCGGTCATCGCGCGAAGACTGCCGCTCCTCGTCCCGCTGGCCTCGCGCATCGAGGGCAGCTTCGAGCCTTCGGGAGAGCTCTCCGACCGCGCGAGCCCGGCCCTGCGTGAAGCGCGCGACCGCGTGCGAGGCCTGCACGGGACGATCAAGACGCGGCTCGACCGGATGCTCCACGACGAGCAGTTCGTGGTGAACCTGCGCGAGAGCTACTTCTCCGTGCGCAACGACCGCTACGTGGTCCCGGTGAACGCGCAGCACCGCGCGCAGGTGCCGGGCATCGTCCACAACGCGAGCCAGACCGGGCAGACGCTCTTCGTCGAACCGGAGGCGCTGATCGGCCTCGGCAACGACCTCGCCATCGCGCAGTCGCTGGTGGTGGAGGAGGAGCGGCGGATCCTCCTCGAGCTGTCGGACAAGGTGGGACGCGAGGCGGACCGCATCGTGGAGGGCGTGCTCGCCGCGGCGGAGCTCGACGAGGCGGAGGCCTGCGCGGTGCTCGCCAACGAGCTCTCCTGCGAGGTGCCGCCGGTGGAGCCGGCGGACGGCGCGCTGGAGCTGCTCAGCGTTCGGCATCCCCTGCTGGTGCTCGGCGGCGTGCGCGTGGTGGCGAACGACGTGCGGCTCGCCGGCGATCTGCGCGCGCTGGTCGTCTCTGGTCCGAACGCGGGCGGCAAGACCATCACGCTGACCACCGTGGGCCTGTGCGCGATGATGCTGCGCAGCGGCCTGCCCATCCCCGCGCAGCGCGGCTCGAAGCTGCCCCTCTACGGCGCGGTGCACTCGTCCATCGGCGACGATCAGGATCTGGAGAAGGGGCTCTCGACCTTCAGCGCGCACGTGGTGCAGCTGCGCGACATCCAGGGACAGGTCGGGCGCGGGTCTCTGGTGCTGATCGACGAGATCGCCGCGGACACCGATCCGCGCGAGGGCGCGGCGATCGCCATCGCGGTGCTGGAGAACCTCATCGAGCGCGGCGCCACCGTGCTGGTGACCACGCACCTCGAGGAGGTGAAGGCGCTCGCGCACATGGACGCGCGGTTCCAGAACGCGCGGGTGGGCTTCGACGCCGGGAAGATGGCGCCCACCTACCGGCTGCAGCTCGGTCAGGCCGGCGCGTCCTCGGCGATCGACATCGCGCGGCGGATGGGCCTGCCGGAGTCGATCTGCGACCGCGCCCGGGAGCTCTCGGTGAGCGCGGGCGGTCCGCTGGCAAAGGCGCTGGCGGCCGCGGAAGAGGAGCGTCGCCGGCTGAGTGAGGAGCTCGAGCGCGCCCGCGAGGCGGCAACCGCGGCAGAACGCGAGCGCGCTGCCGCAGAAGAGGCGCGGCGTGCCGCGGAGCAGAAGCGCCTTCAGGACGAGCTGCGCCACAACGAAGCGCTGAAGAAAGCCTACGACGAAGCCCTGAAGGAGGCGCGCGAGGTCGTCGATCAGCTGCGCGCCGCCGAGAAGGCCGCGGACGCCGCGCGGCGTGAGAAGGAGCTGCAGGAGAAGGCCGCCGAGGCCGCGAAGCGCGCCGCCGAAGCAAAGGCCCGCCTCACGCCGGAAGCCGCACCCGAGCGCGCCGGAGAGCTGCGGGTGGGCGGCACCGCGCGGCACACCGGCCTCAACCAGAAGGTGGAGATCCTCTCCATCAACGACGGCGAGGCGCTGGTGAGCGCTGGCCTGATGAAGCTGCGCGCGAAGGTGGAGGATCTCGTGCCGCTCGCCGCGGCGCCCCAGAAGGGCCCGGCGCGTTTCCCCGGCGAGGCCTCGTCGCGCGAGAAGCAGCTCGAGCGTGCGGGCAAGGCCGCGGCCGCGCCGATCCGCAGTGGCTCCGGCCGGCTGGACCTCCGCGGCATGCGCGCGGAAGAGGCCATCGGCACCGTGGAGCAGTTCCTCGACCGCGCCATGACCGCGGGCGACGAGACCGTCTCCATCCTCCACGGCCACGGCACCGGCGCGCTGAAGGTCGCGGTGCGCGAGTACCTCGATCGCTCCGCCTACGTGCGCATGTACCGTCCCGGTTCCGATGAAGAGGGCGGCGACGGCGTGACCATCGTCTCGCTGCGCGGCTGAGCGCCCGGGCGCCTACCGCCCCCCGCCGAGCAGCGCCCGGTCGGCTCGGAGCGTCTCCACGAGGAACTCCAGCACCACCCGCACCCGCGGCGTGTGACGCAGGTCCTTGTGGACGGTGAGGAAGACGGGCTCGCTGGGCTCCTTCGGCATGCTCAGGTGCTGCAGCCCCGGCGTGACGTCTCCGAGGTAGCGAGGCAGGAGCGCCACGCCCGCGTCGGCTCGCGCCGCTTCGGCCAGGGTCAGCGAGACGTCGCTCTGGAACGCCGCGCGCGCGCCGGGCACCAGCTGCCGCAGCCAGGTGAGCTCGGGGCCGCTGGTGGGCAGCAGGAGCGCGTGCCCGTCCAGCTCCGCCGCGTTCCGCACCGGCCGCCGGCCCAGATACGCGACCGAGGCATAGAGGCCGTGCGCGACCTCGCCCACCCGCCGCACCACGAGCCGGTCGTGTCGGGAACGGAAGAAGCGCACCGCGACCTCCGCCTCCTGCCGGCCGAGATCGCGCACCTCGCCGGACGGCTGCAGGTCGATGCTCAGCGCCGGGTACTGCCGGCCGAAACGCGCCAGCCGCGCTGCGAGGTAGGCCACGCCGAAGGTCTCGGGCGAGGTCACCCGCAGCGTTCCCTCCAGCGCGCCTCTCTGGGCGTGGACGCCTCGCTCCAGCGAGAGCACCGCGTCCTCCACCTGCCGCAGCGGCGCCACCAGCTGCTCGCCCTCACGGGTCAGCACGTAACCGGCGGGGGTGCGCACGAAGAGCCGCAGCTTCAGGGCCCGCTCCGCCGCCGCGACCCTGCGCCCCACCGTGGTGTGGTCCACGCCCAGCAGCGCGGCCGTCTTCTGCAGCGAACCACCGCGAGCGAGAGCGGCGACGTAACGGAGATCGTCCCAGTTCATGGCGGCGGCGCGAGGGTCTGCATTATTGCACAGCCCCAGTGCAGGCGCGTGCGTTCTCGCTCACCGCGCAACCGCGCTAGTTCTCTCCGCATGAACCACCAGCTCATGCCCTGCGTCCTCTGCGTCCTCGCGTCTCTGACGGCCTGTGGCGGCGCCCCCGCTCCCGCCGTCCCACCCGATGCCGGCGGCGAAGCCCCGCTCACACCGTCCGACGGAGGAGCGTCCGCCGGCGATGCGGGGACCGGCGGCGGCGATCTGACGCTGCATGGCATTCGCCTGGGGATAGTCGGGGAAGAGGGCAAGCGGTTGCACCTCGTCGTGGTCGAGGACGCCACGGGCGAACGGGTGGCGGAGCTGGAGACCACCATCACCGGGCCCGAGTCCTTCACCCTGCCCCAGCTCCTCGTGCCGGGGCGTCCGTACGGGCTGCACCTGTACGTGGACATGGACGGCAACGGCGCCTGCGACCCGTCGCGCGAAGACGGCGGGGACCGCGGCTGGAGCACGGGAGGGATCATCGGCCGAGCCGAAGGGACGACCGTGCCCTTCCACACCGCCTGGATCGACGAAGAGGTCTGCGCGCGCTGGGACTAGCGCACCGGCCGTGGCGCTGCGCTGCTAGTACCCGCCCCGGTCGAAAATGAGGTTCACCGGCGTGATCGTGCCCTCCTGAACCTCGATCGGCCGGCACCGCAACGGCACCTCCGGATCGTAAGCACCCTCGAAACCGCCCACGCACGCGAGGCACCCGGCCGAGTCCTCCATCACGACCTGGTACTGGCCCGCGTCGAGCCGGAGCGCGTACACCTCCGCGTTCCCGAGCCGGAGCTCCGCCACCGTCTCCGGCAGCGCGGTCCGTGGTCGAACGTTCAAGTAGTCCGCGGCGCCCTTGAAGAAGCACTCCTCCTCGCCGCCGAAGTCGAGGCGCGGCTCTGGCGACAGCACCTTTAACGTCGAGGAGAGAGGGCCCACGCGGCAGGTCAGCCCTCTCGGCATCATGCCCGGCATGCAGTCCCCGCCACGCGCAGCGGCCCGCCCTCCGATCCCCTGCGTGATGCCGAGGCGCGACACCTCTGCCGCATCCATCGGCTCGGGCAGCGATTCGGGGAAACACGAGGCGAGCAGGGGCAGCAGCGCGGTCAGCACGAACGGCCGCACGCACCGAAGGGGGTGAGGACGGGCGACGTGCATGCACGGGACTCTAGGCGACCACTGCTTCAACGCAACGAGTCACGCAAAACCTGCGCACTTGGCGAGACAGGATGCGTGACCGGGCGGTGACGGTGAGGGCGCACCCTCCGGGACCTCGCGATCACCCACCCGCACGGAGCCCTCATGTCCCCTCCCCGTCCGCCCGCGTCCCAGCCTCACCCCTTCGTGCGCACCACGCCGCCGCCGGAGGTCTCGCTGCCTCCGGTTCCGAAGCTCACCCGCGCGCGCGTCGAGGAGCTCGTCGCCTCCGGCAAGCGCCTGCTCATCCAGGGCGCGATGGGCCTGCACGCGTCCGACGGGCTAGCCGGCAAGGTCGCCTCCGCACCGAGCACCCGCTTCGTCCCGGTGGGCACCGTGTCCGCGGTGGGCAAGACCGAGGCGTCGCTCGTCGCCGAGATCCGCCGCGCGCGCAGGGACGCGCCGCACGGCTACATCGGCGTGAACCTCATGGCCGCACTCAACCGCGACGACTTCGAGGCCTGCGCCCGCACCGCGCTGGCCGAGGGCGTGAGCTTCATCGTCCAGGGCGCAGGCATCTCGCGGGAGATCATCCGCTGGTGCCGAGAGGCGGACACGCCCTTCGTCGGCATCGTCTCCTCCGGCCGGCTCGCGGCCATGTACGAGCGCTGGGGCGCGGACTTCGTCGTCGCGGAGGGCAGCGAAGCCGGCGGGCACATCGGCGACCTCGGCCACCCGCTGACGCGCATGGTGACGGAGGTCCGCGCGGCGACCTCACTCCCGGTGATCGCCGCGGGCGGGATCGTGGGCGAAGACCTCGGCGAGCTGCTCGAGCTCGGTGCCGCGGGCGTGCAGCTGGCGACGCGTTTTCTCGCCTGCAGCGATGGCGACGCGCACCCGAACTTCAAGGCCATGCACCTCGGCAAGACCGCCGAGGACGTGGTGGTCATCACCAGCACGGTGAAGGGCATGAAGGCCCGCGCCATCCGCAACGCGTTCACCGACGCGCTCGCCGAGGGAGAGGTCTTCCCGCCGAAGGCGAAGGCCTGGTTCTTCGCGAAGGAGGGCTACCGCGGGCGCAAGAAGAGCTGCATCGACTGCCTCGCCGCGTCGCTCTGCCTGTGCCGCGAGAGCAACTACACCGAGAGCTTCTGCATCACCGACGCGCTCCTCTACGCGGCGGTGGAGGGCGACACCGAGAACGGGCTCTTCTACTCGGGCCAGAGCGTCACTCGCATCCCCGAGAAGTCCCTCGAGGAGCTGGTGGACGCGCACACGCTGATCGCGCGCCTCGACGAGGAGCTGGCCATCTGGGAGCGCAGCCGGCGCGCAGCCGGCTAGACCTCCCGCGACCGTCAGCGGCGCTTGCCGCCCTTCTTCGGACCGCCGCCGCGACCGCCACGCGAGCCGCCGGCACCGCCACCGCCCGGACCCTTCGGCTGCCTCGGGTTGCCGAACTTGTCGCGCGCCGGGGCCTCCTCGCGGCGCTCGGTGCGACCGCCACGGGACGTGCCGCCACTCTTGCGGCCACCCTTTGCCGCCGCGCCGCCACCGACGATCCCGCGGCTCGCCGCCAGCGCGCGCAGCCGGTCGAAGCCCGGGTGCGGAGAAGAGGAGGACTCCCGCTCCGCCGGCGCCTCCCACGGCTGGGGCGGAGGCTGCGGCCGCGCGCGCTCGACAGGCCGCTCCGCCACACGCTCTACCCGCTCCGCGCGCTCCACACGCTCCTGCGCGCCACGGCCACGCCCGCGAGGCGCCGCCGCAGGCTCCGAGGCAACTCCGGCGCGACGCCCCTTCGGGGAACGCTCCACCTGAGGCGCCGTCACGCGCGCGCCGCGTCCCTTCGAGCGCTGGACGCCGAAGGCCGGAGCCTCCTCCTTCGGCGGAGAGGCCTTGCCGAACGCCTTCGCCCGCCCCTGCCTCGCGGCCGGAAGCTGCTCACGAGCGCTCTGGTACTCCTCCACGCTCTCCTCGCGCCCGCGCCGGCGCCGGCGCCAAGGCGTGGAGGTCCGCTGCGCCGATTCCTCCGGCTCGAGCTCGATCTGCCGGCGCTCGATGCTGACGTTGGAGATCGTCACCCGCAGCGCGTCGCCCACGCGGATCCGCCGGCCGTCGGGGAACACCAGCGCGTGCAGCGTCGGATCGAACTTCCCGCCGAACCCGAAGGACTCGCTCTTCACGAGCCCCTCCACGAACACGCCCTGCAGCTCCACGAACACGCCGAAGTCCGCCACGCCGGCGACCACGCCGTCGAAGCTCTCCCCCACCCGGTCCTTCACCAGCAGCGCCGAGTAGAAGCTGACCGTCTCGCGCTCCACCGCCACCGCGGCGCGTTCGCGTTCGGAGCTCTGCGCGGCCATCGCCTCCAGCCGCTCCTCCTCGAGGTCGCGCTGCCGCTTCGGCGGGACCTTCTCGCCGCGCGCCCAGTGCGCCTTCAGCAGCCGGTGCACGAGCAGGTCCGGATAGCGCCGGATGGGCGAGGTGAAGTGCAGGTAGTGCTCGGCGCCGAGGCCGTAGTGCCCGACGTTCTCCGCCGAGTAGACGGCCTGCATCATCGACCGCAAGAGCAGCTGGTTGAGCACCCGCCGCTCCGGGTGGTCCTCGATCTGCTTGAGGAACCGCATGAGGTCGTGCGGCGAGATCTCTCCGCCCCCCGCCCCGAGCTGGAACCCGTGCGCGCGCGCCAGCGAGGCAAAGACCTCGAGCTTCTCCTCGTCCGGAGCGCCGTGGTACCGGTACACCGACGGCAGCTCGCGCTCCTGGAAGAACCGCGCCACCGCCTCGTTGGCGGCGAGCATGCACTCCTCGATCAGCCGGTGCGAGTCCTTGCGCTCGCGCTTGTCCAGCTTGAGGGGGTTGCCCTCCTCGTCGAGCACGACCTTGTACTCGGGCAGATCGAAGTCCAGCGCCCCGCGCGCCCGGCGCATGCCGTTGAGCGCGCGCGCCACCGTCATCAGCAGCTCGAACTGAGGCCGGAAGACGTTCCGGTGCGGCACGTCCTCGCCGTCGAGCACCGCCTGCACCTCTTCGTAGGTGCACCGCGCCGCGCTGCGCATCACCGCCGGGTAGATCTCGTACTCGGTCAGCTGCGCCTTCGCGTCCAGCCGCATGTCCGCGACCATGCAGAGCCGGTCTTCGTCCGGACGAAGGGAGCAGATCCCGTTCGACAGGCGCTCCGGCAGCATCGGCAGCACGCGGTCGGGCAGGTACACGCTCGTGCCCCGGTGCAGCGCCTCCGCGTCGAGCGCATTGCCCTCGCGCACGTAGTGCGACACGTCCGCGATCGCCACCACCAGCCGCCAGCCGCTTCCCGAGGGCTCGGCGAACACCGCGTCGTCGAAGTCGCGCGCGTCCGCCCCGTCGATCGTCACCAGCGGCAGCTTGCGCAGGTCCCGCCGGCCCTCACCGCGCGCCTCTTCTTCGGGCACCGTGGGATGCACGCGGTCGGCCTCGGCCATGACCTCGTCGGGGAACTCGTCGCTGAAGCCCTGCGCGTAGGCGATGGAGAGGACCTCGCCCGAAGGCGATCCCGGCTGTCCAATCGACCCGAGCACCTCGCCCACGAGGCCCTCGCCCGGCTCGATCACCGAGTGCCCGATGCCCAGCAGCACCTTCACCAGATCGCCCGGCCGCGCCAGCTGCGTCGGCGGCACCTGGATGTGGTCGCGCAGCCCCGGATCGTTCGGCTCCACCCAGGCCTGACGGCCCGCCTGACGGTAGATGCCCACCGCACGGGTACGCACCCGGTCGGTCACGTCAAGCAGTCTTCCCTGGGTGCGGCCGCGGCTGCCCTCCACCACGTCCACCAGCACCCGGTCGCCATCGAGCGCTCGCGCGGCCTGGTCCGGCGGAACGAAGATGTTCTCGCCGTCGCCGGTCAGCGGGTGCACGAAGCCGAAGCCGTCGCGATGCAGGTGAAGGATGCCCTCCACCGGAGGACCCACCGTGGGAGAGCTTTCGGCCCGAACCCGCCGGCGATCTCCTCCGACGGACCGCCTCGCGCCCTCACCGTCCCGAGCACCGCGACCGCGAGGGGCCGGCCCTTCCGCCGCGCCACGCTTCGAAGCGACCGGTGCGCCCCGCCGCTTGCCCGGAGAGAGCCCTGCGCCCGCGCCCGGAGAGGCCGACGGAAGCCGCGCACCCGGAACGACGTACCGCTTTCCCTGCTTCTCGAGCCGTCCCTCGCGGACGAGCTCCCGCAGCGCGCGCTTGAGCTCCGTCTGCTGGCCGGGATGAAACCCACCGGCCCTCTGCAGCTCCTTCAGCCCCAGCGGATGGTCCGCCGACTTCAACAGCCCGACGAGATCCCCGGGTCGTATGCTCACGCGCTCTGTGGTCCGTTTCTAGAAGTAGAAGTTCGCGCGAAGGCCCGGGGTGAACGTGGCCAGCGTCAGCTGGTCTGCGTCCTCGAGATCCGCGATGGGCAGGCCCACCATCAGCCGGCCCTGCAGCGAAAAGTGGTCGCTGAACCAGTACTCGGCGCCGCCGCCCGCCTCGATCGCCAGCGAGAGGTTGCCCACCTCGCGCGACAGCGGCATCCCCAGGTCGATCCCCGCGCCGATGAACGGGCGCAGCGGCTTGTCCGCCGAGCCCATGTACGACTCGATGCCGAACCCGAGGCCGAAGCCGAAGAGGAACGTGTTCCCGAAGCCGAGGCCCGCGCCCACGTCGAACCGCAGCGCGAGGCTGTCCGTCGCCAGGTAGCGAAGCCCGAACGCCGGCACCGTCCCGCCAATCGCGCCTGGCACGCCGCTGCCGGTGAAGCCGCTGCTGATGCCGAAGGTTCCGCCCTTCGGCCCCGGCACGCCGGTCTGGGCCGCACTGCCCGCCGCCGCCTGGGAGGACTGCGCCTGCTGGCCCTCACCCTGCGCCGGCGGCGTGTTGTCGTACCGCGTGGGCGCACGACCCGGCGGATCCCCCGGAAGCTCCGTCCCGATTTCCTGGGCAGACACAGCAGCGCTCACGAGCGCGCACAGCACGACGACCATCCGCTTCACAGACCCCTCCACGGCTCTAAGGCCTTTTCAGACCTGGCTCTTCACGTTGACGTGCAGCTTGAGGCTCTTCGACACCTGCGCCGGGTTGAACACCTTCGCGAGGAAGAACTCCACCTCGAAAGAGCCCGGGTTGCGCGGGGTGAAGAAGAACTCACGCGTGGGGGCGACCTCGCCGCGACCGGGCTCGAAGTTCGCCTCCCGGAGGCCGATGCGCTTCGCCGAGGTCGGCTCCACCGCCCAGGTGAACCCGGCCTCTTCCGTCAGCCGGACGGTCAGCCCGTTGTTCAGGCCGACCTCCACGCTCTTCGTCTCTTCGGTCAGCCCCTCGACGTGGGTGACCTTCATGTTGTCGCGCGAGACCGAGCGCATCTCCGACGGCCGCAGCTCCCACTGCTCCACCTGCAGCGTGCCGCCCCAGCCGGACGACTTCTCCACCACGCCGGTGACCTGGAGAGTGTGGCCCACGTGCTTCTTCAGGCCCTTCGTCGCCTTGCCGGTGAGCAGGAAGGACACCTGCTGCCGGGTGCCCGCGCCCGAGACCACGAGGAAGAAGTCGTCCCCGCTCATCTCGAGGTTCCCGCGGATCCGCGCGAAGCCCACCAGCCCCGCGCCCATGCCGCCGGTGGACGCCTGCTCCACCTCACCGGGCGAGAGAAAGCGCAGCTTCTGCTCCGTCTCCTCGGCCACCGGCGCGGCCTCGGCCTCCGGCTTCTTCGCGCTCCACTTGCGCACGTCCACCGTGCCGCCGTGGTTGTGCGTCTTGCGGATGAGCCCGCTGACCGAGACCTTGTGATCCACGTACGCGGGCAGGACCTCCTGGTCCGGGCCCTGGAGGAGGAACACCAGCTCGCGCTTGTCGCGGCCGACGACGTGCAGGTACGGGAACCCGTCCTTCACCACGAGGCGGCCCTTGAGGCTGCCCTCGCCGCTGACGCCGCGGCCCTGGCCGGCGGTGAGCAGCTGCTCGAGGTCGCGCTTGTTGACCGCGTCCCCGACCGGCGGAAGCTTCGTCGCCCTCGGCCTGGCGGCGGGCGGCGCGGGAGGAGGCGGTGCCGCCTCTGCCTTCGCCGAGGCCTTGCCCGCCTTCTCCTTCGCGGCGGGGGCCTTCTCCTTCGCGCGGCCCTCCTTCGCAGCGGGCGCGGGCGCGGGAGCGGCCTTTGCCGCCGCCTTGCCCGTCTTCGCGGGAGGGGCCTTCTCGACCTTCTCCGCCTTGTCGGGCTTGCGGGCAGTCTTCGCCGCAGCGGCCGAGACGGAGGCCTTCTTCCGCGCCTCCTTCTCCTTCACCTTGGCGACGTTGGCCTTCTTCGCGGCGACGGGCGGCTTGGCGGGTGCCTTGGCCGACTTCGTCTTGCCCGCCGCGACCGGCTTGCTCGCCTTCACGGTGGCCTTGGCCGGCGCCGGCTTCGCCTTGCGGCGTACCAACCGGGTCTTTTCCGGGGGCATCAGGCTATCTCCTTGATCTCCCAAGACATCTTCCCCGCCACCGACGACCCCCCTGGAGGACCGGGTTTGCCTCGGAAACCTCTGTCGTTCTAATGGGTTGCCTGCCTGCTGTCAAACCGAGACTTGACATCGGAATGAAATCCTCTCAGGGCTCTGCGCACATGGCCCCCCCTTCCCTCACGCCGCCGGACGAGGCGCTGGCGCTGATCCTCGGGCACGTCCGGCCCCTTCCGCCGGTCCGCGTGCCGGTGGCGGAGGCCGTGGGCCGCGCGCTCTGCGACGACGTGCGAGCCGTTCGGACCCTGCCGCCCTGGGACAACTCCGCGGTGGATGGCTACGCGGTCCGGCGCGAGGACGTGGTGGCCGCGCCGCGAGAGCTTCGGGTGACGCAGACGGTGGTGGCCGGCGCGCGCGGACTTCGCGAGGTCGGGCCCGGTGAGGCGGCGCGGATCATGACCGGCGCTCCCCTTCCGCCCGGCGCCGACGCGGTGGTGATGCAGGAGCGCTGCGAGCGCGTGGGCGACACGGTCCGGATCCTCGAGGCCCCCTCTGCGGCACAGTTCGTCCGCCGCGCCGGCGAGGACGCGCGCGAAGGTGAACTCCTCCTCCCCGCCGGCACGCTGCTCGGCATCCCGGAGGCCTCTTTGCTCTGGGCGCAGGGCATCACCCACGTGTCCGTTCCACGCCGGCCGAAGGTGGCGATCCTCGCCAGCGGCGACGAGCTCGTCTCGCCGGAGGACGCGCTCTCGGGTGAAGCGGACAGGATCGTGGACACGAACTCGCCGCAGCTCGCGCTCTGCGTTGCGCGCGCCGGCGGCGAGCCCCTGCTCCTCGGCATCGCGAAGGACGACCCGGACGCGCTGACCGCGCTGGTGGAGCAGGCGCTGTCGGCGGACGTGGTGCTGACCTCCGCGGGCGTCTCGGTGGGAGAACGCGACTTCGTCCACGAGGCGCTGCGCCGGCTCGGCGTGCAGACCCACCTGTGGCGGGTGGCGATCAAGCCGGGCAAGCCGCTGCTCTTCGCCTCGCGAGGCGAGACGCTGGTGTTCGGCCTGCCGGGAAATCCGGCGTCGTCGCTCGTGACCTTCGAGCTCTTCGTGCGGCCGGCGCTGAAGCGGCTGCTCGGTGGGCGGAACGTGACGTGGCCCTTCGTCACCGGGCGCGCGCGGGTGGCAATGAAGAAGCCCGCGGGGCTCACCCACTACGTCCGCGCGGTGGCGGAGTGGTCTGCCGAGGATCGAGCCCTCTGGGCCGCGCCGCTCGAGTCGCAGACCTCCGGCGCGATCCGGTCCATCGCGGCGGCCACGCACCTCGTGGTGCTGCCGTCCGAGGTGGAGCGTGTGGAAGCGGGCGAGCAGGTGACCCTCCTGCCCGTCGCCTGGGGTGCCTCGGGCTGAGACAATAGGGCGAGGGGTTGGCGCTGTTGCTATACGGTGCCCCGCGAGGAGAATGGAGTGAGCGTGAGAGAGAGCGACGGTTCCCCGAACCCCTTGCGCCGCAAGAGCGCGCTGCTGGAGCTGTACGCGGAGGCGGAGATCCCCACCTCCCGCGGCGCGCTGCGCACGGTGGTCTTCCGCGAGAAGCGGACGGGCCTCGAGCACGTGGCGGCGGTGGTCGGTGCGGTGGAGGGCCAGGAGGGCGTGGCGGTCCGCATCCACTCCGAGTGCCTCACCAGCGAGATCCTCGGGTCGCTCAAGTGCGACTGCCGCGCGCAGCTGGACGCGGCGCTGGACTTCGTCGTCGGCAACGGCCAGGGCGTGGTGCTCTATCTGCGCCAGGAGGGCCGCGGGATCGGGCTGGGGAACAAGATCCGCGCCTACGCGCTGCAGAACGAGGGCCTCGACACCTACGAGGCGAACCTGAAGCTCGGATTTCCCGACGACCTGCGTCGCTACGACATCGCGGCGGAGATGCTGCGGCTGCTCAACGTCCGCTCTGTCGACCTCATTACGAACAATCCCTTGAAAATTGCTGGGCTGGTCGAGGAAGGTATGCCTGTACGGCGTAGAATTCCTTCGCGGACGGCTCATAATCCGCATAACGTGGACTACCTGCGGACCAAGCGCGAACGGTCGGGACACCTGATTGAGCTCTTCTCCCAGGACGACACGGAAGCAAAAGTCGGCTGAGGCCAGGGGACGGGGCGCAGGCAGTGGCGGCGAGGTTCGGCGTCGTCGCAACACCGTGGCGCGCCCCTCCCGCTCTCGCTCTCGCGCGCAGACGACCGACGCGCTGAGCGTGACCTTCTGGGGCGTCCGCGGCTCCATCCCCGCTCCCGGCAGCACCACCCGGCGCTTCGGCGGCAACACCCCGTGCGTCGAGGTCCGCTTCGGCGACCAGTTGGTGATCTTCGACCTCGGGTCCGGGGCGCGCGCGCTGGGCGACTCGCTCGATCCGGACGGCGTCCAGGCGTCGATCTTCGTCAGCCACTACCACTACGACCACCTGCAGGGGCTCCCCTTCTTCGGCGCCATCTTCAACCCGAAGAACCGGTTCACCTTCTGGGGCCCGAGCCGCAACGGGCTCGGCGTCCGCGAGATCCTCGCCGGCCAGATGGTGCAGCCCTACTTCCCCGTCACCGCCGAGATGGTCTTCCGCGCCGCGGTGGACTACCGCGAGTTGGTGCCGGGCGAACAGGTCGCGCTGGGCGAGGGCACGCTGCGGTCGCTGGAGCTCAACCACCCGGGCGGGAACCTCGGGTACCGGGTGGACTTCAAGGGGAAGTCGGTCGTCTACGCCACCGACATCGAGCACGGGGCGGCGGACTTCGACGAGCGCTTCTTCGAGTTCGCCCGCGGCGCGGACCTCCTCATCTACGACGCGATGTACACGGACGACGAGTACCTCGGCCGGACCGGCGCGCCGCCGAAGACCGGCTGGGGTCACTCCACCTGGCAGGCCGCCGTGCGCGCCGCGGATCGCTCCGAGGCGAAGAAGCTCGTGCTCTTCCACCACGAGCCCACGCGCGACGATGCCGGGATGGAGAAGCTCCTGCGTGCGGTGCGCAAGTTCCGTCCCGAGGCCGAGGCCGCGCGCGAGACGGTGACGCTGCGGGCGTAGCGTTCTCCCCTTTCGCTGCGACCAGGCCTCAGATGGACGCGAGCGCGCGGGTGATGCCCACCTTCAGGCCCTTGTGCGGCACGCGGCGCAGCGCTTCCGCCAGCGTGACGAAGTCGGCGGCGTCGTGCTCCGTGGGATCGATGCGCGGTGGCGGCGCGTCTTCCGGCCAGCGCGCGGCGAAGGCGTGCTCTTGCACCACCACGGGCGGCACCGCGTCCCCGAAGGCGAAGCTGTGCACGTAGTCGAGCGGGGTGACCTCGAGCTCGCGGCCCGTCTCCTCGCGGGCCTCGCGCTGCGCGGCGGCGAGCGGTGAGGCGTCGGAGGGCTCAATGCGTCCGGTGACCGGCTGCCAGAAGCCGCCGCGGTCCTCGGTGCGCTTGAGGAGGAGGACCTCGTCGTCGCCGCGGGTGATGCTCACGCTGACGGTGCGCAGCGATGGCTCAGCCTCGTGCGGCGGGCGGTCGAAGATCTCGCTGAAGTGACGGGCGAGGTGGCCTTCCACCTCGGCGATGGGGACGGCGCGCCCGAGCTCACGCTGCAGCGAGGTGACGCCCTTCTCCTTGATGCCGCAGGGGACGATCAGCCCGAAGTGCGCGAGGTTCGTGTTCACGTTGAACGCGAAGCCGTGGCTCGTCTGCCACCGCGCGATGTGCACGCCGATCGCCGCCAGCTTGCGGGCGTCCGGATCCGCTTCGTCGCCGAGCCACACGCCGGCCCACTTCTGGATTCGTCCCGCGGTGAGGCCGTAGTCCGCGGCGGTGCGGATCATCGCCTCCTCCACGTCGCGCACGTAGCGGCGCACGTCCTGCCGCCCGGGAAGGAGCTTGAAGATGGGGTAGCCGACCACCTGGCCGGGGCCGTGGTAGGTCACGTCGCCGCCGCGATTCGTCTCGAAGACCTCCACGCCCTGCCGCGCGAGCGATTCGTCCGTCTGCAGGATGTTCTCGCGCTTCGCGCCGCGGCCCAGCGTCAGCACCGGTGGATGCTCGAGCAGCAGCAGCGTGTCGCCCACGAGGTCCTCGCGGCGAGCACGGCCGAAGAGCTCCTGCAGCCGCAGCCCGTCCTCGTACTCCACGCGCCCGAGGCGAAGGACCGTCATCCCCTGCTGCGTCATTGCGGCTCGACCTTCTTCTTCGTCTTGCGGCGGCCCCGATAACCGCCGGGCTCGTCCACGCGTTGTGCCCCCGGTGGGACGCGGCGGACGAGCGCCACCAGCTCGTGGGCGCCTCGTCCCGACGACGACGCCAGATCCGCCAGCGACTGCGCGAGTCCGTCCCGCAGGTCCTCGCGCACCCTCCCGGCGAGCAGGTGCTTCGCCAGCTGGCAGAGAACGTCGTCGTTCGGCGCCTCGAGCGCGGCCACGTAGTCCGCCGCCTCGGCGATGCCCAGCGGGAGCTTCCCGCCGGTGGCGGTGACGAGCGACTGCGAGGACGGCAGGTGCTCGCGCGTGGTCTCGGTGAGGATGAAGTAGGTCGGCTCCGGCGTACGGCCTCGCAGCGCGAGCACCACCGGATCCGGATGAAGATCGAGCGCCCGCGCCAGCTCCGCCCACTGCAGATCGTCGAGCCCGTCCGCCCCGTCGATGAGCAGCAGCCCGCGCTGGGGCCACTTCTCCGGCCGCAGCGCCTGCACCAGCGCTCCGACCTTCGTCCGCAATGCGATCGCGCGCAGCAGCGCGGTCTTCCCGCTCCCGGACGGCCCCAGCAGGAGGATCCGCCGGTTCCCCTGCTCCACCGCGCGCACCAACTGGGAGAGCGCCTCGGTCTGGTGCGGCAGGTCCGCCAGATCCCCGCTCTGGGCGCCTGGGAGGGCCCGAGGAAAGTCCGCGAGCCCGTGGTCGTCCTGCGGCGAGGAGGGCAGGCCACCACGCACGGCGGCCTCTGGGACGGCCTCGGCGGCCTCGCGCGGGGCTTGCGACTCGTCGTTCGGCGAGGATGGGCCCAGCATCTCCAGCGCATCACCGGCGCAGCCCGCGCACACGAACGCACCCGCGGGTCCGGCCACCAGCGGCCCCACGTCCCGCGCGGGGCGGCAGCAGAAGGAGCACCACGCCTCCGCGTCGGGCGGAGCAAGCGTGGGCCCGCGCTCCACGAGCTCCACCGGGCGCTCTCGGTCAGAGACGGCGGGGGCCTGCCGCGGCGGCGAGAGGAGCACGGGAGGCATGGCCGGCTGGGGACCGTTGGAACCTGCTTCGGCTTCGGTGCCCTCCAGCTCGGCGAGCTCTGCCTGCGCAACACGGCGCGCGGGATCGAGCCTCAGCGCGTGCTTCAGCGCAGCGACTGCCCGAGCCGTACGACCGGACTCGCGGTAGCGATCCGCGGCGAGTACCAACAGCTCGGCGGCGCGCTTCCGGTCCCCGGCAATCTCCGCCTCCTGGGCGGCGCGGATGAGCTCGCGGGCCTCGTCGGACATCTGCTGGCCCTCCTCGCCGCCGCGCCTACTTCTCCGGCGGCACGTCTTCGTGCACGTGCGCGAGGAACTCCGCGCGCTGCTCGCGGAGGTGCCAGGGCTCGTGGACGTAGAGATCCTCGAACAGCGTCTCCGGCGAAGGCGGCGGGAGGGCCTCGGCGGCCTTGATCGCCGCGTTCACCTCTTCGAGCAGCTCTGCGCGCAGCGCCTCGTCGCGCGCCGCGTCCCACAGCCCGTCCTTCAGCAGCTTCGCCTGCAGCCGGTCGATGGGGTCGCGCGTCTTCCAGACCTCGACCTCCTTCGGGTCGCGGTAGCGCGTCGGGTCGTCGGACGAGGAGTGCGCGCCCATGCGGTAGGTCTCGGCCTCGATCAGCGTCGGCCCCTCACCACGGCGAGCACGCGCGACGGCCTCGCAGGTGGCGGCGTACACGGCCTCCACGTCGTTGCCGTCCACCTTCACGCCCGGGAAGCCGTAGGCCTTCGCCTTGATCGCGATGCTCTCGGACGCGGTCTGCTGGTCCGTCCGCATGGAGATGGACCAGTGGTTGTTCTGGCAGACGAAGACGACCGGCGCCTTGAACACGCCCGCGAAGTTCAGCGCGGTGTGGAAGTCCGCCGACGAGGTCGCGCCATCGCCCATGTAGGCCATGATCACGGTGTCCTCGCCCTTCAGCTTCGCCGCCCAGGCCGCGCCGGTGGCCTGCGTCAGCTGCGTGCCGATGCAGGAGGACCAGCTCACCTGGTTGACGATCTTCGCGGCCTGGTGGGACGGCATCTGCCGGCCCTTCGTCACGTCGCCCGAGTTGCCGAACACCTGCGAGAGGTAGGGCACCAGCGGGAACCCGCGCAGCAGCATCGCCGCTGCCTCGCGGAGGGCGGGGAAGATCCAGTCGCTCTTCCGCAGCGCGTACGCACTGCCGATGCACGCGGCCTCCTGACCGGTGCACGCGCCGTAGAAGCCGATCCGGCCCTGCCGCTGCAGCGTCATCATCCGCTCGTCGAGGATCCGGATGCGCAGCATCGCCCGGTACACGTCGAGCAGCTGGTCGGCGGTCATGGTGACGTCACCACTCCCGGAGGCGGCGAGCGTGTTGCGAGGCGCGCCCCTGCCGGTAGCGGAGGCGGTCGCGGACGAGGCAGCTGAAGCGGTGGGCGCGTTTGCCATCAGATCATCTCGAGCATGAGCATCTCCGGGTTCTCCAGATACCGGATGATGGCGTAGGTGAAGTCGGCGCCGACCTGGCCGTCGATGACGCGGTGATCGAACGAGAGCGAGAGGTACATCATCTCGCGGACGACGATCTCTCCGGCGTCGTTGACCACCGGGCGCTTGCGCATCTTGTGCACGCCGAGGATGGCGACCTCGGGGTGATTGATCACCGGCGTGGCGAAGAGGCCGCCGCTCTGGCCGAGCGAGGTGATGGTGAAGGTGCCGCCGGTCAGCTCCTCCATCTTCAGCTTGCGGTCGCGCGCCGCGTTGCCCAGCCGCGAGATCTCAGCCGCGAGGTCGCGGATGGAGAGCCGGTCCGCGTTGCGCACGACGGGAACCGTGAGGCCCTCCTCCGTCGCCGCCGCGATGCCGATGTTGTACTCGCCGCGGACGATGAGCTCCTGCGTGGCCTCGTCCATGTTCGCGTTGAGGTTGGGGAACTTCCGCAGCGCCGCGATCAGCGCCTTGGTGATGAACGGGAGGAACGAGAGCTTCGTCTTCTCCCCCGCCGCCGCGAGCTTGTCGTTCAGCCGCTTCCGCAGTTCCACCAGCGCGGTGGCGTCCATCTCCTCCACGAACGTGAAGTGCGCCGCCGAGTGCTTCGAGCGGATCATCTTCTCCGCGATCTTCTTGCGCAGGCCCCGCAGCGGGATGCGCTGATCCGCCGCGCCGGACTGCAGCGGCGCCGGAGGCGGCAGCGACGCGCGCGCCGACTGCTGGGAGACGCTGACCTGGTTGCCGGTGGCCACCGCGCCCTCGCCGCTGATCGCCGCGAGCACGTCCGCCTTCGTCACCCGGCCCTGCGGCCCGCTTCCGCTGATCTGCGAGAGGTTCAGCCCGTGCTCGCGCGCCATCCGGCGGGTCACCGGCGTGGCGAGCACCTTGTTGCCGTTGCTCTCGGCCGAGCCCTGGGCGGCCATCTGAGGCGCGGCAGTGGACGGCGCCGAGCCGCCCGCGACCGCGGTGGAGACCTGCGCGGCGGGACCGGACGCGTGGCCTGCGGGATCGACGACGGGGGCCGGGGCCGAAGCGCCGCCCTCGAGCTCGATCGTCACCAGCGGGTGGTGCACCTTGGCGATCTCGCCCTCGTTGCCCCACGTCTTCGTCACCCGCCCCTTCTTCGGCGACGGGATGGTGACGGTGGCCTTGTCGGTCATCACCTCCACCAGCGGCTGGTCCTCGGCGACGACGTCACCGGCCTTCACCATCCACTTGACGATCTCGCCCTCCACCACGCCTTCGCCGATGTCGGGGAGCTTGAACTCAAAGGTCGCCATATCCGGTGTCGTCTCCGTCAGTTCGTCAGTGCAGGAAGGTGGGTTCGGCGTTCAGGCCACGAAGGCCACGGTCTCTTCGATGCCGCGCAGGATTCGCGGCGCGCGCGGCAGGTACTCGTTCTCGAGCGTGTAGGGGAACGGCGTGTCCCAGCCGGTCACGCGCTTCACCGGCGCCTCGAGGTGCACGAAGCAGCGCTCCTGGATGAGCGAGCTGATCTCCGCGCCGAGGCCACAGGTTCTCGCGGCCTCGTGGACGATCACCACCCGGCCGGTCTTCTTTGCGCTCTGCGCGAGCAGCTCGATGTCCAGCGGCCAGAGCGTCCGCGGATCGATGAGCTCGCAGCGGATGCCCTTCTTCGCGGCCTCGTCGCACGCGATCATCGCCTCGTGGAGCATGGCGCCCCAGGCGATCACCGTGACGTGATCGCCCTCGCGCACCACGTTCCCCTTGCCGATCTCGATCGTGTAGTCGCCCTCGGGGACCTCACCCTTCGCCGCGCGGTAGATGCGCTTCGGCTCGAAGAAGAGGACCGGATCCTCCTGCCGCATCGCGGAGAGGAGCAGGCCCTTCGCCTCGTAGGGGTTCGACGGCGCGATGACCTTCAGGCCCGCGGTGTGGATGAAGAGCGCCTCGGGGCTCTGCGAGTGGTACAGGCCGCCCTTGATCCCGCCGCCGTACGGGGTGCGGATGACCATCGGCGCGGCGTACTGGCCGCCGGAGCGGAAGCGCACCTTCGCCAGCTCGTTCACGATCTGATCGAACGCGGGGAAGATGAAGTCCGCGAACTGGATCTCCGGGACCGGGCGAAGGCCGTACATCGCCATGCCGATCGCGGTGCCGATGATCCCGCCCTCGGCCAGCGGCGTGTCGATCACCCGGTTCGGACCGAACTCCTCGAACAGCCCGGCGGTGGCGCGGAACACGCCGCCGAAGCGGCCGACGTCCTCGCCCATCACCACCACGTTGTCGTTGCGGCGCATCTCCACACGGAGCGCGTCGTTGACCGCCTGGAGCAGGTTCAGCGTCGGCATTGGCTATTCGTTTCCCTGCGCGGGTTCGAGGGCGAGGCGCTTCTTGTCCATCAGGCCCTTCATGAAGAACTCCGCCGCGCGGTAGCTCGAGCGCACCAGTGGGCCGGCGGCCACGTAGAGGAAGCCCATCTCCTCCGCGGCCTTCTTCAAGTCGGCGAAGCGGTCCGGCGAGACGAAGCGCTCCACGCGCAGGTGGTACTGCGACGGCTGCAGGTACTGGCCGAGCGTCAGCACGTCCACGCCGGCATCGCGCGCGTCGCGGCAGGTCTGGAGGAGCTCTTCGTCGCTCTCGCCGAGCCCCACCATGATCGAGGTCTTCGTGTAGAGCCCCTCCGGCCGGCCCTTGAGGTACTCGAGCACCTTCAGGGACTGCCGGTAGGTCGCGCGGCGGTCGCGCACCTTCGGGGTCAGGCGCTCCACCGTCTCCACGTTGTGCGCGACCACGTGCGGCCGGGCCTGGGCCACGGTGGTGAGGTCCGCCTCCACGCCCTTGAAGTCGGGGATGAGGACCTCGACGATCGTCTTCGGGCTCTCGCGGCGGAGCGCGGTGATCGCGTGCGCGAAGTGCGAGGCGCCACCGTCCGGCCGGTCGTCGCGGTTCACCGAAGTGACGACGATGTACTCGAGGTCCATCGCCTTCACGGCCTTGGCGAGGTTCTCCGGCTCGTGCGGATCGAGCGGCGGCGGCGCGCCCACCTTCACGTGACAGAAGCGGCAGGCGCGGGTGCAGACCTCGCCCATGAGCATCACCGTCGCGGTGCCGCCACCCCAGCACTCGGCGATGTTCGGGCACCGGGCCTCTTCGCAGACCGTGGCGAGCTTCGTCTCGCGGACGATGCCCTTCACGCGCTCGTAGCCCTCGCCGTGCGGCAACCGGACCTTGAGCCATTCCGGTTTCCGAGTGGAGTCGGGTACTTGCGGCAGTGGGAAGCGGTCCGGAGTCGCCATGGGGACGGGGGCACTTAACTGTGACAGTGCGAGCGGTCAAGGCCGAGACCCGCCCCGTCCCTCTTGCCGCAGCGTGTCGCGGCACGTCGCAAATGCCGATGCCGGGCCGCTTGCGCAGGGCGTCGCGCGGTGAGAAGAGCCTGCGCCTCCCTTCCTTCTTCACATTCCACAGAGAGATCTCCGAATGTCCGCGCCGCAGAACGTGCCCCCGCAGGTGGCCATGGCCTACCAGCGCCTCGCCGAGGGGCTGAAGCAGGTGAACGTCACCGCCGACCCCATGAAGGCCGCCTGGTCGGAGCTCGAGCCGGGCATCGCGCGGCTGCTCGGTGGGCAGATGAACCCGAACGCGCCGGAGCACCAGATGATCGCGCTCGGCGTGGCGGCGCTGCTGGGCATCCGCTTCGCGCAGGAGGACGGCGCGTTCTGGGCGGTGAACCGCGAGTCTCCGGACGGCTTCATCCTCGGCTTCCCCGACGCGATCATCATGCTCTCGCCTTTCGGCGCGGCGATGGAGGCGCTGGCGACCGCGAACCTTGGGCGGCTGGATGAATTGACGAAGCAGGTGCGCACTGCGCTGGGCCGTGCGCGGCTCGCGCCCGGTGCCGCGCCGCAGCGGCTGACCTCCGAGGACTACGAGCGCCTCTTCGATCCTGCGTTCATGCAGTGGATCGTGGTGGAGGAGGCGAAGCTCAAGCGCGCGTGGGACGAGCCGGTGTCGGGGCTCCTGCGCGACGTGCGCGACGGCATCGACCGCGCGGGGGCGCAGCTTCCGGTCGAGGTGAAGCGCCAGATCGAAGGGCAGCTCGTGCAGTCGCTGGCGGCGATGGATCAGTCGAAGTCGATGATGTCCCAGGTCGATCGCGCGGGCAGGCTGGTGGAGCTGGTGGCGCACCTCGCGGCGACGACGGAGATGACCCACCCGGCGCCGGAGGAGTTCGCGGCGGGCGTGGCCATGCCGCTCCTGCTCATCGGCAAGCCGGAGAAGTTCCCGGACCTCGAGGACGAGGAGAAGGCCGCGCTGGAGCAGGGCGTGGATCCGCTCTTCCTCTATCTGGACGTGGTGCCCCACCAGTTCAGCGGCGTGGACGACGGGCTGCTCGGCGTGCTGGGCGATCAGGACGTGACGCTCCCCCACCCCGGCCTGCAGCAGGTGATGCCGCTGCGCCTCTTCGAGGTTCGTCTGGATCGCCTCGGGCCCGCGTTCGCCGCGTTCGATCCCGCGAGCGTGAAGGCGTCCTTCGACCGGTTCCTCCAGCACGTGGCCGCGCAGACGGGGAAGCCGGTTCCTCCCGGACGCAGCGAGCAGGTCATCGCCGAGGCCTGCGCGCAGCTCACCGAGCTGAAGAAGATCTACGACGCCCGCGGCAAGGGACGCGTGTTCGTGCGCCGGATGCCGGAGAGCGAGGCCGCCGCGGACGCCGCCCTGGCCGTGGTGCGGAAGGCCATGCACGGGCCGCGGATCATCCTGGCCTAGCATCAGCCGAGCTTCACGAACTCATCAGCCATCCGGGGACCTTCCGGGCAGGCGGGCTGACGCTGTACCCGTTGCGTCGGGGTTAGTAGCCATTTACTAACCAACCCGCGCAATGGCCCGTCCCCGCAAAGTCACCGACGAGCAGATCCTCGCCGCCATGAAGCAGGCGGTGCTGCTGCACGGCCCGTCCGTGTCATTGGATCAGGTGGCGTCCTCGCTGGACGTCACGGCGCCCGCGCTGCTCAAGCGCTTCAAGTCCCGCGAGGCGCTGCTGCTCGCGGCGCTCACTCCGCCGGACGACGCCGAGTTCCTCGCCGTGCTGGAGGCGGGCGCCACGACGGGCCCGCTGGACCAGCAGCTCCGGCGGATCCTCACGCTCATGTACGCGTTCCTCGAGGACGTCATCCCCTGCCTCTCCGCGCTGCGTGAGAGCGGGATCGAGCACGCGAAGCTCTACCGTCCAAAGGATCCGGCCCGCGGCATCACCGCGATGAAGCACTGGCTCGCGACGGCGCGGAAGCGGAACCTCATCGCCGATCTGGAGCTCGAGCCCGCCGCCCACGCGATCCTCGGCGCCATCCAGTCGCGCGCCTTCAGCACCTACCTTCTCCAGCAGCCCGACAGCCCGCGCGCCCAGCGGAAGTACATCGACGAGGTCGTGCGGTTCTTCACCCACGCGCTGGCGAACCCCAGACCCGAGTCGTCCGGCACCCGCTCCGGTTCCGTCTCCGGCTCGAACGAAGTCCGCAAGCTCTCCACTCGCCGCTGAAAAGCCCCCATGAACAAGCTCCTGTTGCTGATCCCCGCGATCGTGCTCGCCGCGTGCTCCGGTCCCTCCACCACCGCCAACGCCGCGCCGGCCGAGAAGAAGACCGAGCTCGCGCTCCCGCCCGTGCAGGTGAAGCTCGGCGAGGTCGTGCATCAGAAGATGCCGCGCTACCTCACGCTCACCGGCAGCATCGGGGCGGACCAGTCGTCTGAAGTCGCCGCGAACGTCTCCGGCCGCGTCACCCGCACCTACGTGGAGCGCGGTCAGCCGGTGAAGAAGGGCGACGTGCTGGCGATGGTCGATTCGAAGGCCGCGGGCTTCCAGGCCGCCGCCGCCACCGCGCAGTCGAAGGCGGCGGAGACGCAGGTGAAGCAGGCGCAGCAGGACTGCGCGCGCGCGGACTCGCTCTTCAGCCAGGGCGCGATCGCCACGGCCGAGTACGAGCGCCAGAAGGCCTCCTGCACCGCGGCGCTCTACAGCGCGAACGCGGCGCAGGCGCAGGCGGATCTGGCCGGCAAGCTCGCGGGCGACACCATCATCCGCTCCCCCATCGATGGGATCGTCGGCGAGCGCTACATCAACGTCGGCGAGTTCGTGCAGCCGCCCTCGCGCGTGGCGAGCGTCTTCGCGATCGACAACGTGAAGATCCTCATCAGCGTGCCCGAGGCGGTGGTCGGTCAGGTGCGCGTGGGCCAGACGCTGGACGTGCGCGTCAGCGCGTTCCCCGACCGCTCCTTCCCCGCCGTCGTCCGTCACGTGAGCCCGTCGCTGCGCCCGAACACGCGCGACCTGCTCATCGAGGCCTTCGCGGTGAACACGGAGCACACGCTGCGCCCGGGCATGTTCGCCACGGTGCTGCTGCTGACCGGTGAAGAGGAGCAGCCCACCGTTCCGCGCGCGGCGATCAAGACGGACGGCACCGTGCGCCGGCTCTTCCTCGCGCGCGAGGGCAGCGCCTGGGAGATGGTCGTGCGCACCGGCGTGGAGAAGGACGGGCGGGTGGCGGTGCTCGAGCCGCTCGAGGCCGGCACCAAGGTGATCGTCGACGTGCCCCCCGGGCTGCGCGACGGCACCCGCATCCAGTAGCGAGAGCGGAGAGAGACTCACATGCAATGGCTCGCTGAAATCTGCGTCAAGCGGCCCGTCTTCGCGACGGTGCTCTCGCTCTTCATCATGGTGATCGGCGGCGTGTTCTACACGCAGCTCGGCGTCGATCAGTTCCCCAAGGTGGACATCCCCGCGGTCGTCGTCCTGACCTACCAGCCCGGCTCCTCGCCCGAGGACGTCGAGCGGGAGATCACCGACAAGGTCGAAGGCGCGGTCAACACGATCAGCGGCATCGACGAGCTGCGCTCCATCTCGTCGGAGGGCGTCTCGCAGGTCGTGATGATGTTCTCGCTGGAGAAGGACGTGGACGTCGCCGTCCAGGAGGTGCAGCAGAAGCTGAACACCATCCTCCGCGAGCTGCCGACCGGCATCGAGTCGCCGATCGTCATGAAGTTCGATCCGGACGCGCAGCCCATCCTCTTCGTGGCGCTGAACGCGAAGGCCGCGGAGGGCACCGGCGAGGTGGACGTCCGCGAGATCACCGACGTGGCGGACCGCATCGTGCGCCGCCGCATCGAGTCGGTCAGCGGCGTGGGTCAGGCCTCGCTCATTGGCGGTCGCGCGCGGCAGATCAACGTCTCGGTGGATCCGGTGAAGCTGAAGTCGCTGGGCATCACCCCGCTGGAGGTCACCGGCGCGATCCGGGCGCAGAACATCACCCTCCCCGGCGGCCGCGTGGACACCAGCCGCGACTACCTCTCGCTGCGCGTGAACGGGCGCGTGGGCAGCGTGGAGGAATTGCGCTCCATCGTCGTGCGCGAGCAGAACGGCCGCGCGATCCGGCTCGACGAGTTGGCGACCATCGAGGACGGCGTGGAGGACGTGGAAACCTCGGCGTTCTGGAACGAGGACCGCACGGTCATCCTCGCCATCCGAAAGCAGTCCGGCACCAACACGGTGGCGGTGGTGGACGCGGTGAAGGAGCGGCTCTCCGAGATCCAGGCGGAGCTGCCGCCGGGCTACCACCTCGACATCCAGCGAGACGGCTCGCAGGTCATCCGCACCGGCACCCACGCCGTGACCGAGCACCTCATCCTCGGCGCGCTCTTCGCCGCGATCGTGGTGCTCCTCTTCCTCGGCAACGTGCGCAGCACCGTCATCGCCGCGCTCGCGATCCCGACCTCCATCGTCGGCACGTTCGCGCTGATGAAGATGGCGGGCTACACGCTGAACAGCATCACGCTGCTCGCGCTGGCGCTCGCGGTGGGCATCGTGATCGACGACGCGATCGTCGTGCTCGAGAACATCTTCAAGCAGATCGAAGAGAAGGGCATGGACCCGAAGAGGGCGGCGGTGGAGGGCACGCGCGAGATCGGACTCGCGGTGATGGCCACCACGCTCTCGCTCATCGCGGTGTTCCTCCCCATCGCCTTCGTGCCGGGCATCCCGGGCCGGTTCCTAGCGAGCTTCGGCGTGACGATGAGCTTCTCCATCGCCGTGTCGCTCTTCGTCTCCTTCACGCTCACCCCGATGCTCGCGTCACGCTGGCTGAAGGCGAAGGCGGCGGGCGATCACCGCAAGACGGCGCTCGAGAAGCTGGTGGACATCTTCTACCGGCCGATGGAGCGCGGCTACGACGGGCTGCTCGGCTGGTGCATGCGTCACCGCTGGGTGGTGGTGGCGCTGTCGGTGGTGGCGCTCGTCTCCACCGGACCGCTGGCAATGGTGGCGAAGAAGGGCTTCCTCCCGCTCGACGACCGCGCGCAGTTCGAGGTCCTGGTCCGCCTCCCCGAGGGCCGCAGCGTCCCCGCCACCGAGCTGGTGGGCCAGCGCATCGCGCGCGTCATCCGTGAGTATCCCGAGGTCGAAGCCACGCTGCTCACCATCGGCGACGACGGCAGCAAGACGCCGAACCAGGCGCGCATCTACGTGAAGATGACGCCGCCGGAGAAGCGCGAGATCTCGCAGAACGCGTTCAAGGATCACATCCGCGAGAAGCTCCTCCCCACCCTGCCGAAGGACCTGCACGTCACCATCGCGGACGTGAACGAGATGGGCGGCGGCGGCGCCACGCAGAAGATCCAGATGCTGCTGGCGGGCCCGGATCTCGACGTGCTGCAGAGGGCGAACGACAGCATCCTCGCGCGGCTGAAGCAGATCCCCGGCGCGGTGGACGTGGACTCCTCCATGATCACCGGCAAGCCGGAGCTGACGGTGACGGTGGATCGCGAGCGCGCGGCGGACCTCGGCGTGCAGGTGGCGGACGTGGCGCAGGCGCTGCAGCTGCTCGTCGCGGGCCAGGACGTCTCCACCTTCGCGGAGGGCGGCGAGCAGTACGACATCCACGTCCGCGCGACGCCGGAGTACCGCTCCAGTGAGGATCAGCTCCAGCTGCTCACCGTGCCCTCGCGCAAGGTCGGCATGGTGGCGCTGGCGGACGTGGTGAAGGTGGAGCCCGCCTCGGCGGCGACGAAGATCGAGCGCTACGCCCGCGAGCGGCAGATCACCTTCATGGCGAACCCGGGACCGGGCGCCAGCGAGGGCGCGATCGCGGATGCGGTGAGCGCGGCGATCCTCGCCGAGGACCTGCCGAAGGGCTACACGGTGAAGCCGCAGGGCACGACGAAGCTGATGAAGGAGACCGGCGTGTCGTTCGCGCTCGGCCTGCTCGCGTCGATGCTGTTCATGTACCTGATCCTCGCCGCGCAGTTCGAGTCGTGGCTGCACCCGGTGACGATCCTCCTCTCGCTGCCGCTCACCCTCCCCTTCGCGATCCTGTCGGTCATCCTCTTCGACCAGGCGCTGGACCTCTACAGCTTCCTCGGCATCTTCGTGTTGTTCGGGGTGGTGAAGAAGAACGCGATTCTGCAGATCGATCACAGCAACCACCTGCGCGAGCTGTGGGAGCCGAAGCTCGCCGAGGTATTGGCGCGGATCGATCTCTGGGCGCCGAAGGCCTCGCTGCGTCCGACGCTGGTGGAGAAGCTCGACGGGCTGCTCACCCCGGCCGCGATCGACCGCGCGCTGGCGAAGGCGAAGGAGGGCCGCGCGGACAGCGTGCGCCTGCAACTGGAGAAGGCCGTGCGCCTCAAGGCGATCCTCCAGGGCAACCGCGACCGGCTCCGGCCGATCATGATGACGACCATCGCGTTCGTGGCGGGCATGGTGCCGCTGGTGACCGCGACGGGCGTCGGCGCCGGCTACAACAAGGCCACCGCGGGCGTGGTCATCGGCGGTCAGGTGCTCTCGCTGGTGCTCACGCTGGTCGCCGTGCCGGTCGCCTACTCCCTGTTCGACGACCTGCAGAAGTGGCTCGGCCGCATGTTCCAGAAGCGGAGCGAGCAGCCGGCGCAGGTGCCGGTCAGCGAGGGCGCCTTCGACGGTGCGGTGAAGTAGCGCGCCGCGTCACGCCTAAAGGGTTGCCCGGATCGGCGTCCGGTGGGGTATAGGCCCCACCGTGTCCCGCCCAAGACTGGTCAACCGGAACGACGAGAAGTCCACCACGCCCGAGCAGTCCGAGCGTGGTGCGCTTCCGAAAGAGCTCCTCACCCGCATGCACGACCTCATGGTCCAGGCGCGCGTGCTCGAGGAGCGTCTGATCGCGATGTACAAGCAGGGCCACGGCTACTTCTGGATCGGCGGCCCGGGCGAGGAGGCGTTCAACGTCCCGCTCGGCCTGCTGATGAAGAAGGGCCAGGGCCCCGCCTACGACTACCTGCACGCGCACTACCGGCAGAGCGCGACGATGCTCGCGCTGGGTGAGAACCCGATCGGCGCGCTGCGGCAGATGAAGAACACGGCCACGGACCCCTACTCCGGCGGCCGGAACTTCGCGGGCCACTTCTCCAAGCGCGAGTGGAACGTGGCGCCGGTGAGCTCGCCCATCGAGGTGCAGTACATCATGGCGCCGGGCACCGCCCTCGCGCAGAAGCGGCACGGCGGCGACGGCATCAGCATCGTCACCGGCGGCGACGCAGGCACGGCCGAGGGCGATTTCGCCTCCTGCCTCGTGTGGAGCACGCGCCCGGGCAACGAGCTGCCGGTGCTGATCATCGTCACGAACAACCAGTGGGGCATCAGCACGCACGCCTCCACGCAGCAGGGCGCGAAGGACATCGCGGACCGCGGCAAGGCGTTCGGGATGCGCACGAAGACGATCGACGGGAACGACGCCGTCAACGCGTACCACGAGCTGCAGGAGGCCATGGCCTACGTGCGCACCGAGCGGAAGCCGTTCCTCCTCGAGGCCCGCGTGTCGCGGCTCTACGGGCACTCGTCCGCGTCCGGCGCGAACTACGTGGCCAACGAGCAGGACTGCATCAAGCTCTTCGAGGAGCGCCTCGAGGCGGACGGCGTGATGACCCGCAGCGAGATGGACGCCGTGCGCGCCCGTCACACCGAGGAGATCGGCGACATGGCGCGGCGGGTGAAGGAAGAGCCGCTGCCCGGGCCCGAGACCATCTGGAACCACATCTACTGGGAAGGGAAGTAGCCCATGGCCAACATGGCGCAGGCCGTCCGCATGGCCCTGCACTACGCCGAGGAGCACCTCGGCGTGACGGACATCTTCGGTGAAGACGTGGGCGCGCCGCTCGGCGGCGTGTTCACCGCCACGCAGGGCCTGAAGACCGCGTGGAACTCGCCGCTCGACGAGCGCGGCATCATCGGCATGGCCATTGGCCTGGCGATGGGCGGGCAGCGTCCGGTCGCGGAGATCCAGTTCGCGGACTACATCTACAACACCATCGACCTGCTGAAGATCGCGGGGAACACCTGCTGGTCGTCCAACGGCGACTGGCACCTTCCCATGGTGGTGAAGACGCCGGTGGGCAGCGGGATCCGCGGGTCCATCTACCACTCGCACTCGTTCGACGCGACGGCCACCCACATCCCGGGCTGGAAGATCGTGATCCCCTCCACCCCGCTCGACGCCTACGGGCTGATGCTGGCGGCGGTGCAGGAACAGAACCCGGTGATGTACCTCGAGCCGAAGGCGCTGCTGCGCATCCGCGGCGAGGAGCTCATCCCCGGCGAGCCCGGTGACGACAAGGCGCTCTCGAAGATGATCGACGCGCCGCTCGGCGACCGGTCGCAGTGGAAGCCCAACTGGCCGAAGCTCGAGAAGTACGTCGTCGAGATCGGCAAGGGGAAGATCGTCCGCGCCGGCTCGGGGATGACCGTGGTGAGCTACGGCCGCACCCTCCCCCTCTGCGCGCGCGCGGCGAAGGCGCTGGAGGCCGAAGGGATCGACGCCGAGGTCATCGACCTTCGCACCCTGTGGCCGTACGACTGGGAGATGATCAGCGAGAGCGTCCGCAAGACCGGCCGCGTGCTGTTCGTGAACGAGGACACCGAGGTGACGAACTTCGGCGAGCACCTCATCCGCCGCACGATCGAGGAGCACTTCTACTCGCTGCTCGCGCCGCCGAAGCTCCTCGCCGGCAAGTTCATCCCCGGCATCGGCCTCGCCGACACGCTGGAGATGGCCTCCGTGCCGCAGCAGGACGACATCGCCAACGCCATGCGGCAGCTGGCGAAGGAAGAGCCGTAGCGGCCCAGCGCACAAGGTGCTGACGCGTACCGGGCCGGCGTTCACCCTCGAGGTGGCGCCGGCTCTGTCGTTGCGGGATGGCTGGCAGGCAGCCGGACCGCGTCGTGGCGCGGGTATATATGGCCACCTATATTGACCGTCATGGCTCAGGTGACGATCTACCTGCCCGACGAGGTCGAGCAGCTGGTGCGCAAGGAAGCGCAGCGCAAGAAGAAGAGCCTCTCTGCATTCATGGCGGACCTGGCGACGGCGCACGTCCGCTTCCCGGACCGGCGCAAGCGACTCGAGGCGCTCTTCGGGAGCTGGGAAGGCGACTTCCCCGAGTCAGAGCCGGGCCTCCCTCTGGATGAGCCTTCGCTCTAGTGGTCCTGCTCGATACGAACATCTGCATCGCCTTCCTCAAGGGCGTCGAGGCGGTGCAGGAGCGGATTCTGACCGCCTCCGTTTCGGAGGTCGTCTTGTGCAGCATCGTGAAGGCGGAGCTGATCTACGGCGCGCGTCGGAGCTCCCGCGTCGAGCAAAACCTCCAGCGCCTGGGGGAGTTCTTCGAGCTCTTCGCGTCGGTCCCGTTCGATGACGTCGCGGCCGAGCATTACGGGCTACTCCGCGCGCAGCTCGAAGCGTCCGGCCAGCCCATCGGGCCGAACGACATGCTCATTGCTGCAATTGCGCTCAGCGTCGATGCGACCCTCGCGACGCGCAACGAGTCCGAGTTCCGTCGCGTTCCTGGCCTGCGCGTCGAGCGGTGGTGAGCTGCTACTGAACGAACAACGCCGGCGCAGCCTCAGGGGCGGCGCCGGCGTCTTTCACATCACGAGAGCCTGCGGAGGACCCGTCAGTTCCCCGCGTCGGGGAACGGAGGCGGCTCGGGGCGGATGGAGGGGTCGCCGAGGTCGGTGCCGGCGCTCCAGAGCGCGTAGATGACGCCCCAGCTCATGATCAGCAGCACGCCGAAGATCACGTAGCTGAGCCAGTCGAAGCGCTTGAGGCCGCTCTTGCTGCCGACGAGGCCCCACTGCCAGGCGAAGGAGGACAGGCCGTTGCCCAGGTGCCACGCCACGCCGAGCGTCCCCAGCAGGTAGACGACGAGGGTGGGCGTGTGGTGGTGCATCTCGCGGGCGATGGCCTCGAACGGCTCGGCGCGGCCCTCGAGGAGGCGCGGGCGGAGCATGGCGAGCCAGATGTGCGCGCCGAGGAAGAAGAACACGCCCACCGCAGCGGCCCGCTGGAGGATGTACTTGAGGTTGGCGAAGGTGCCGTAGCGCCCGTTGTTCGGCTTGAACGACCCGAGCCGCTGGAAGCCCCACACGGTGTGGATGATCAGCGGCAGGAACACGATGATCAGCGTCGCCGCGTGCGCGAGCGGGTTCGAGTAGTGCGTGACCTCGCGCTCCCAGGCCTCCTTGCCGCTGAACGCAGCGAGGTTGTTCCACAGGTGGTTGATCGTCCACACGCCCAGGGGCAGCACGGACAACAGGGAAGCGACGCGGGACCACAGCAGGGAGCGGGTGCCCGTTTCGTGAGGAGCGGCGTGAGCTTCAGCAGGAGCGGCCATGAATTCCCTCGCTAATTCGACTCCGGTTCAGTTTCCAGCACGGAGTGAAGGAAGACTGCAGGAACAGCAACGCCGGCGCCTCCCTCGGGGGCTGCGCCGGCGCTCTGGCTGATGGAGCCGATAAGGCTAGAAGTGACGCGGGTGACCGAGCGTGGCCTCGGCGCCCTCGTGCATGATCTCGGAGAGCGTGGGGTGCGCGTGCATCGTCCGCGCGATCTCCTCGGTGGTGGTCTCCAGCCGCATCGCCACGCAGGCCTCCGCGAGGAGCTCCGTCGCGTGCGGGCCCACGAGGTGGACGCCGAGCACCTCGTCGTACTTCTTGTCGGAGACGATCTTCACCATGCCGAAGCTCTCGTCGGAGATGGCGCTCTTCGTCACCGCACCGAACGGCGCGATGCCCACCTTCACGTCGTAGCCGCGCTCCTTCGCCTTCTTCTCCGTCAGGCCCACCGACGCCACCTCGGGGTAGCAGTAGGTCGCGGACGGCACGCGGTCGTAGTTGATGGGCTCCACCTTCTTGCCGGCGATGTGCTCCACCGCGAGCACGCCCTCGGACGAGCCCACGTGCGCGAGCATCGGCGTCGGCACCACGTCACCGATCGCGTACACGTTCGGCTCGGTCGTCCGCATCATCTCGTCGGTCTTGATGAAGCCGCGGTCGGTCTTGATGTTCGTCTTGTCGAGCCCGATGTCCTCGGTCACCGGCGAGCGGCCCACCGCGGTCAGGAGGATCTCCGCCTCGAGCACCTTCGTCTCGCTGCCCTGGCTGATGGTGGCCTTCACGCCGGTGGCGGTGACCTCCACCTTCTCCAGCTTCGCGCCGGTGAGCACGTCGATCTTGCGGCGCTTGAAGAACTTCTCCAGTTCCTTCGACGCGTCGATGTCCTCGATGGGGAGGAGGTTCGGCATGTACTCCACCACCGTCACCTTCTCCGAGCCCACGTGGTTGAACACGGAGGCGAACTCCACGCCCACCGCGCCGCCGCCGAGGACGATGAGGCTCTTCGGCACGCTCTGGATCTCGAGGATCGAGTCCGAGTTCATCACCCGCTTGTGATCCACGGTCACGTTCGGCAGCGACTTCGGCACCGAGCCGGTGGCGATGATGATGTTCTTCGTCTCCAGCGTCTGCTTCTTGCCGTCCTCGCCGGTGACCTCGACCTTGCCCTTCCCGGCGATGCGCCCGTGGCCCTTCACCACGGTCACCTTGTTCTTCTTCATCAGGAAGTCGATGCCGTTGGCGCCCTTGGTGACGACCTTGTCCTTGTGCTTGAGCGCCTGCGCCCAGTTCACCGTGGGGTTCGCCAGGTCGATGCCGAACTGCGCCGCGTGCGTGATGTGCGAGTACAGCTCCGCGGTGTAGAGCAGCGACTTGGTGGGGATGCAGCCGCGGTGGAGGCAGGTGCCGCCCAGCCGCTTGTCCTTCTCCACGATCGCCGTCTTCAACCCCAACTGCCCTGCGCGGATGGCCGCCACGTACCCGGCCGGGCCGGAGCCGATGATCACCACGTCGAAAGTGTCCGCCACGTTTGTCGCCTCCTGAAGGCCTGAAAGGTGCCCGGCAGATAGCCCCCACACCCCCGCGGTTCAAGGAGTTTGGCGGAACGCGCAAGTCTTACGCGTTGACGCTCGCGCGGCGGCTCTGGGACAAGCCGCTCCATGGCGACCTCCGACGTGCTGGTGGTGGGTGGCGGGATCATGGGCTGTGCGATCGCGCTGCGGCTCGCGCAGGCCGGGGTGGGCGTGACCGTGCTCGAGCGCTCTATCCCCGGCGCCGAGGCCTCCAGCGCCGCCGGCGGGATCCTCGCGCCGCAGAAAGAGTCCGCCGGTCCCGGCCCGCTGCTCGATCTCGGCCTGCGCAGCCGCGCGCTCTACCCCCGCTTCGCGGAAGAGCTGCGAGAGCTCTCCGGAATCGACGTCGGCTACCAGCCGTGCGGCCTGCTCACCACCGCCTTCGACGAGGCGACGCTGCACAAGCTCGAGGCCACCTCTGCCTGGCAGCGTGCCGCGGGCCTTCGCGCGGACCTGCTCTCCGCGGACGACGCCCGCGCGTTGGAGCCGAGGCTGTCGCCGAAGCTTCAGGGCGCGCTGCACCTTCCGGACGATCACCAGGTGGACAACCAGCTCCTCGTGCGCGCGCTGTCCATGGCGGCCGAGCGGCAAGGCGCGCGCTTCCGCACCGGCTACGTCCGAGGCCTGCACGTGCGCGGCGACCGCGTGGAGGGCGTGGACCTCGACGGTGAGACCCTTCACGCGTCACAGGTGATCATCGCCGCGGGTTCGTGGTCGGGGCTCGTCAACGGTGCCGGCATCGATCCCCGCGTGGTGCGTCCGGTGCGCGGTCAGATGATCGAGCTGCAGGCCCGGCTGCCGCCCTTCTCGCGCGTGCTCTTCTCGCCGCGCGGCTATCTCGTCCCGCGTCGTGACGGCCGGGTCATCGCGGGCAGCACCATGGAGCAGGTCGGCTTCGAGAAGGAGGTCACCGCCGGCGGCCTCGCGGCGATCCTCGGGATGGCGCTGGAGCTCTGTCCGGAGCTCGCGCAGGTCAGCGTCAGCCGCACCTGGGCGGGGCTGCGTCCGTTCACCGAGGACTTCCTCCCGCTCATCGGTCCCGGTCCCATGCCCGGTCTGCTGCTGGCCACGGGTCACTTCCGCAACGGGATCCTCCTCGCGCCGATCACCGCGAAGCTGATCGCGGAGCTCGTGCTGGGCCGCTCGCCGAGCGTGGACCTCTCCCCCTTCCGTTTCGATCGCCACGCGCTGAGCGTGCAGGCGAGGTAGGAGTGACCCCTACTTGTGGCCTTCCTCTGAGAACTCTCTAGAATCGCGCGCCGTGGAAGCCCTTCCCCAGGTCCCCCCTCGCATCCTGATCGTGGACGACGACGAATCCGTCCGCGACGTCATCTCGGTCCTCCTGCGGGAAGAGGGCTACAACTGCGTGGTCGCAGACGGCGCCGAGCTCGCGCTGGATCTGGCGGCGGCGGAGGAGACCCCGCTCGTCATCAGCGACATGAAGATGCCCGGCAAGGACGGGCTCTGGCTGCTCGAGAACTTCCGCGCACGGCACCCGGACACCTCGGTGATCATGCTCACCGGCTACGGGGACACCGAGGCCGCGGTGGACTGCCTGCGGCGCGGCGCGGTGGACTACCTGCTCAAGCCACCCAAGCTGACCGACCTCATCCGCGCCATTGAGCGCGCGCTGGCGAAGCGGCGCATCGAGCTGGCGAGGAAGCGCTACCAGAAGAAGCTCGAGCGGAAGGTCCGGGACCGCACCACCGAACTGCGCAGCGCGCTGAAGGACATCGCGAACACGTACCAGAACACGCTGCTCGCGCTGGTGGCGGCGCTGGACGCGCGAGAGCACGAGACGTCGGATCACTCGCAGCGGGTGGTGCAGTACACGGTCGCCATCGCCGAGCGGATGGGCATCAAGGGCCAGGAGCTGGAGGAGATCGGCCGCGGCGCGCTGCTTCACGACATCGGCAAGATCGGCGTGCCGGACGCGGTGCTGCTCAAACCCGGCAAGCTCACGCCGGACGAGTGGAAGGAGATGCGCCGGCACCCGGAGATCGGGTTCCAGATGATCCAGGCCATCCCCTTCCTCAACATCCCGGCGCAGATCGTCCTCTCGCACCAGGAGCGCTTCGACGGCGGCGGGTATCCGCGGAACCTCGGCGGCGAGGAGATCCACATCGGCGCGCGCATCTTCGCGGTGGCGGACACCCTGGACGCGATGACCAGCGACCGTCCCTACCGGATGGGCACGACCTTCGGAAACGCGATCGCGGAGATCCACCGCTGCTCCGGAACGCAGTTCGATCCGGAGGTGGTGCGCGCGTTCCTCTCCATCGGCGAGACCGGGCTGATGAAGCTGAAGCAGGACATGCTCGCGCAGAAGGCCGCGCAGATGGCGGGCGCTTCGGCAGGCAACCCGAACACGGCCGGCTCTTCGGATACCGGCGACAGCGAAGAGCTGGACGAGGACACCGATCCTCGCATCCGACAGAAAGCGAGCGAGGCGTAGATGTCCGCGTCCGTGTCCCTCCCCGTCGCAGGCCAACTTCGCGACCGGCAGGGCCGCGCGATCACCTACCTGCGCCTGTCCGTCACCGACCGCTGCAACTTCCGCTGCTCCTACTGCTCCCCCGCGCACTGGGGCGGCACGAAGGATCTGCTCACCCCCGCGGAGCTGGAGCGCATCGTCACGGTGTTCGCGCGCATCGGCACCCGCCGCGTCCGCTTGACCGGCGGCGAGCCGCTGATGCGTCCGGACCTCCTCGAGATCGGCCGGCGCGTGTCGAAGGTGCCGGGCATCGAGAAGGTCGCCCTCACCACCAACGCGTCGCGGCTCGCGGGCGCGGCGGAGGAGCTCGTCGCGGCGGGCATCACGCAGCTCAACGTGTCCCTGGACACGCTGCGCGAGGATCGCTTCCGCAAGGTCTCGCCGAAGGGGGACCTCTCCGCGGTGCTGGCGGGCATCGAGGCCGGCGCGAAGGCGGGCTTCGGGTCGCTGAAGCTCAACGTGGTGGTGATGAAGGGCGTGAACGACGACGAGCTGCCGGACCTCGTGCGGTACGCGCACCGGCTCGGATACACGCCGCGCTTCATCGAGCTGATGCCGTTCGGTCCCAACGCGATGGAGGGACGCATCGGCCACCAGGAGGTGCTCGACCGGCTCGCGCAGGGCGGGCTCGAGCTGACGCCGGATCTCTCCGCGCCGCTGAAGGACGCGGGGCCGGCGCGCTACTACACCTGTGAGACCGGCAACGTGGGGCTCGTCAGCCCGCTGTCGGGGAACTTCTGCGCGGGCTGCAACCGCGTGCGGATCAGCGCCAAGGGTGCGCTGCGGGCGTGCCTCGGTGGACGCGGCGAAGTGCCGCTCGGCGAGCGCATGCGCGCGGGCGTGGACGACGCGACGCTGGAGCAGGAGATCCGCCAGGCGCTCTGGTTGAAGGAGGACGGCCACCAGTTCGGAAACCCCGAACGGGACGAGCAGCTCCTCACCATGATGGGCATCGGGGGGTAGAGACATGGCTGCGCGGTTGCGGGTGCACCACCTGTCGTGCGGGCACTTCTCGCCCGTGTTCGGCCGGTTCATCGACGGTGGGAAGCGCCCCGAGGGCGCGCCGGTGATGGTCTGTCACTGCCTGCTGGTGGAGACGGACGCGGGCCTCGTGCTCGTCGACAGCGGCATGGGCCTCGAGGACGTGAAGGCCCCGGCGAAGCGGCTGGGCGCGGCGTTCGTGAAGGCGATGGGCGCGCAGCTGCACGAGGAGCACACCGCGGCGCGGCAGGTGGAGAGGCTCGGGTTCAAGCGCGAGGACGTGCGGCACATCGTGCTCACCCACCTGGATCTCGATCACGCGGGCGGGCTCTCGGACTTCCCCCACGCGAAGGTGCATGTGTACGCGCAGGAGCTTCGCGCGGCGCAGGCACCGCAGACGCTCGGCGAGAAGGAACGCTACCGCCGCATCCAGTGGGCGCACGGTCCGGACTGGGCGGCCTACGAGGCGCAGGGAGAGAAGTGGTTCGGCTTCGACTGCGTGCGGCAGCTGCAGGGCCTGCCGCCGGAGCTCGTCATCGTTCCGCTCAAAGGTCACAGCCGGGGACACGCGGCGGTGGGCGTGCAGACGGAAGGCGGCTGGCGCCTCCACGCGGGCGACTCCTACTTCTTCCACGCCGAGGTGAACGCGGAAGAGCCGTCGTGTCCTGCGCCGCTGCGCCTCTTCCAGTGGGCGGTGCAGATCGACGCGAAGGCGCGGGTGGAGAACCAGGCGCGGCTGCGGGAGCTGGTGCGAGGGCACGGTGAAGAGGTCCGCGTCTTCTCTGCGCACGACCGCAGCGAGCTCGAGCGGATGCAGGCGCTGCCACAGCCTCTTTCCGAGGAAAGGTCGCGACGGGTGCTGTAGAAGCACCCGCATGCGCACGCCTCCCCCACTCCTCTGCGCGATTGCCGGCCTCGTGCTCCTGATGAGCACCGGCTGCGGGTTCATCGCCTCGGGCGACGAGAAGCCGCTGATCGTCGCGCACCGCATGGGCGCGGATCACTTCCCGGAGAACTCGCGCCGCGCGATTGCCGGAAGCATCGAACGCGGCTGGGCCGGCATCGAGATCGACCTCGTGCTCACGCGCGACAACGTCCCGATGCTCTGGCACGACCCCTGGATCGACGCGAAGCTGTGCCGGCGGGTCGGCGGCGAGGAGATCTCCTCCGAAGAGGACCGCATCCTCTTCAAGGACCTCACACTCGCCGAGGTGCAGTCCCTCTTCGAGTGCGGCGGCAAGCGCGACCCGGACGGCAAACATCCGGACGTGGAGCTCGTGTGGCAGTCGATCGCCACCTTCGACGAGCTGCTCGTCGCGTTGCGCGAGGCGCCGGAGATGACCGTGCAGCTCGACGTGAAGTACGAGCCCGGGTTCACCGACTCCGCCGAGGTGTTCGCAAAGGAGATCCTGGGGCGCTGGAAGGCCGCGGCGCTGCCGAACCCCATGTACGCGTCGGCCACGCATCCGGAGCTGCTGCGCGCGTTCGAGGCGGAGCTTCCCGGCATCGAGACCACGCTCATCTGGCCGCGCTTCTCGAACGCCATCGACGGCGCGAGCGACATCGGCGTGGCGGTGGGTAACGAGCTCTCCGTGACGGTCGGCGTGCAGGATCTCGGCGCGCGGATCGTCGACGCGCACGCGGACGGCATCGCCATCGCGTGGCAGGTGTCGAACCGGCAGACGATCCAGCGGCTGCGTGACGAGGGCTTCCGCGTGCAGCTGTGGACCGTGGGCACCCCGTCGCGCCTCGAGGCCTACTGCGACTGGCCCGTCAACGCGCTCATCACCGACAACCCGGAGGACGCGCCATGCCGCTGATCTCGACGTTCGCGGCGGCGGGTGCGCTGGCCGCATCGCTCTCGCTCGCTCAGCCCTCCTCTCACACCGAGACGCCCGCGCAGCTCGACCGCGCCGGACGTGACGATCAGACGCAGCCGGCGGCACCGCCCGAGCCGGAGCCGACTACGTCCGCGACGATGACCATGGCGACCGAAGCGAAGACCGCGCCCTCCTGGCGCTGGGGCTTCGACCGCGTGGATCTCGTCTCCGAGGATCTCGGAACGTGGCTGCACTACGACCTGCCCATGGCGCCGCACAACGTGCAGGCGGCGGGGCTTCGCTTCGTGGAGCAGGTGAAGGTCTCGTTCCGTCTGCCTGTCGAGGGCCTCTACGCAGGCGCCTCGCTGTCGGCGCAGTCGCTCACGTACGAGCACCTGCTCCTCGGCAATGCGTTCGAAGGACACGGCCTCTACGCGACGGGCGGCGTGCAGACGCGCCTTCTGCTCCCTCGCGGCGCGACGGCCGGCGTGGCCTGGCGTTGGGGCCGGGTGCGGGTGGGCGCCTCGCTGGCAGCGTTCAGCGAGACGAGCTGGGCGCGACCGAACTGGCAACAGTGGACGTTCCTTCCGACGCTCGGCGTGGGCGTCGGCGCGCACCGCTGAGGCCGCGCAGCGCGGCTGCAGCAATCCCGCCGGGACGGAGTGCAGCCGAGCAGGCTTCTCCTCGCGCTAAGCTCGCGCGCAGGAGGGCTTCGCTTCATGGCAGACCCCATCCGCAGGTGGCTCCGGTTTTCGAGCCTCGTCGTCTCCCTGTCTCTCACCGCCTGCACCGGCGTGGCCACGATGCCGCCGGACGCGGGCGGTGACGGCGGCACCGGCAGCGGCGACGACGGAGGCGGCATCCCAGGCACAGGCACCGGCTCCGGCTGTGACGTCCTGACGATGATCGAGGCGCGCTGCGGCGCGTGCCACGGCGCGATGCCCACCGGCGGCGCACCGCTCTCGCTGAACTCCCTCGAGCTGCTGCGAGCGCCCTCCCCGCGTGATCCCTCGCAGAGCGTGGCGCAGCGCTCGCTGCTGCGCATGACCGACGAGCACGCACCCATGCCGCCTCCGCCGCACGCCCGCGCGACGAATGAAGACATCGCGACGCTCAGCGCGTGGCTCTCTCACGGCATGCCCGCGTGCAAAGGCACCGGCGGCGAAGACGGCGGCGTGGCAGTCCCGAAATCTCCGAACCTCATCCCGCAAGGGGAGCTCTTCGAGTGCCGCGGCGAGGACTCCGACGCGCCGTCGCGCCTCCGCCGGCTGAACCGGTGGCAGTGGACGCGCAACGTCGGCGGCTCGGTCACGCGGAGCTGGACCGGCTTCAGCTTCTTCGACAACCCGCTCGATCCGAGCAGCTCGCTCCCCTACGGCAGCTACGCCGCCGACGACACGGTGGACGACGCGATGGTCGAGATCCTCCTGCCCATCGTGCAGAGCTACGGCGAGACATGGGCGGGGCCGTACACCGGCGACAACCGGCTCGAGCTCCTGCAGCAGGACGCGTCCTTGCGCTGCATGTGGCAGAACGACGAGCCGAGCCGCACCTGCATCGAGAACTACGCGGGCAAGCTGCTCGAGCGCGGTGTCCTCTACCGCCCGCCCACGCCCGGTGAGCGCACGCGGCTGGCGGACTTCGCGGAGGCGGTGCTCGCGCAGGAGGTCTCGGACGGAACGCAGGGGCCTCGCACCCGCAGCCTGACGCGGATCGTCACCGCGGCGTCGATCACCAGCGGCGCGCTCTTCCGCAACGAGGGCACCACCACCGAGGCCTCACCTTCGACCGGCCGCATCCCGCTCGACGACTGGGAGCTCGCGCAGCAGCTCTCCTACGCGTTGGCGGATCGCGGACCGGGCGCGGTGCCGACGTGGCGCTGGCCCTACTACTCCGCCTCTTCGGCAGGGCATCTCGCGGACGTGGCGCAGGCGGCGCGCGACGGCAGCATCCGCTCGCCGGACACGGTGGCGCAGCTGGTGGCGAAGCACTCGGGCGGCGAGGACCCCACGCGCTTCGATCTCGTCCAGGACTTCGGTGACGAGCGCCGGAGCCGGCGCGGCGAGTGGTGGCTCGGCGACGGCGTGGCGAACTTCTTCCGCGGCTGGCTCGGCTACGGGCACGTGACGTCGGTCTTCAAGGAGCGCCCCGAGGCCACGAGCCAGTTCGACGACGGCAACCCGAGCGGCTACCGCGCGCAGGCCTCGGCCTGGGACAACCTCCTCATCGGCTACTACGGCTACGAGTCCACGCTGGAGCAACAGATGGACGACTTCGTCGCGCGCGCGGTGGCGGGCGACAAGCAGGTCCTCCGCGCGCTGCTCACCGAGCGCACCTTCTTCCTCGCCGCCACGCAGGGCTCCGGCTTCGACGGCAACGCCACGCGCTACACCGGTCAGCCGTACGGCACGCAGGACGAGATCGCGGCGAACAACGCCTCCCGCTGGCGCACGCTCCCTTCGAACGAACGCGCGGGCGTGCTCACCCATCCGGCCTGGCTCGCGGCACACGGCGGCAACTTCGAGGACGATCCCTCCGCGGTGCACCGTGGCAAGTGGGTGCGCGAGAACCTCCTCTGCGGCTACGTCCCGCCCTTGAGCGAGGTGCAGGTGATGGCCCAGGTCGGACCGCAGGCGCCGGACAAGAACGCGCGCGTGCGGCTCGAGGAGGCGACCGCCAGCCCCACCTGCCAGGGCTGTCACTCGCTGATGAACCCGCTCGGCTACACCTTCGAAATCTACAATCACGCCGGGTACTTGCGGGCGCGCGACAAGGCGCCGGACGGCGGCGTGATGATGCCCTCCGGCGCGGTGACGCTGACCGGGATGCCGGATCCCGCGCTCGACGGACCGGTGCGCGACGCGGTGGAGCTGAGCGAACGGCTCGCCCAATCGCCGCACGTGAAGCGCTGCTTCATCCGGCACGTGTTCCGCTACTTCATGGGCCGAGACGAGAACCGCAGCGACGCCTGCACGCTGGCGAAGATGGAGCAGGCCTACGACGGCAGCGACGGCTCCTTCAACGCGCTGCTGCAGAGCCTGATGACCTCGGACACCTGGACCACGCGCCGCGCGCCGGCGGAGGGGGAGTAGATGCGCTCGAACAGTCTGGGCAGCCTCAGCCGCCGCACCCTTCTGAAGGGCGCGCTCTCCGCGGGCCTCCTCTCGCCCTTTTACCGGGACGTGCTCGCGCAGACGCAGGGCCAGAAGCCGGCGCGGCTCGTCATCGTGATGGAGTGCAACGGGATCTATCCCTCCGCGTTCCTCTCCAACGGCACTCGCACCGCGCTGGGCAGCGGCGTGGGCGGCAAGCGCATCTTCTACAACGCGTATCCCTCGTCCGCGCTCACGCGGCCCGGGGACGACCTCTCCAGCGCGCTCTGCCTCGGGCCGCTCGCGGGCGGCAATGGTGAGCCGTCGATGGTCGAGCGCGCGGCGGTGGTGCTCGGGCTCTCCTCCACCATCTCCGGCGGCGGTCACAGCAGCGGCACCGGCGCGCTCTCGTGTGCGGTGAACGGCGCGGCGGCCACCTTCGACGCGGTGGTCTCTCCGCGGCTCGTGCGCGGTGCGCCGTTCGAGGCGATAAGGCTCGGCACCTCGTCGGCCCGCACACCGATCGTCTACGAGACCTGCGCGTACGGCCCGAGGCGCCCGGCCGGCATCCTCGTGAACCCCGCGCTGGCCTACGACACGCTCTTCGGCACTCTGGTCGGCGGCGGGGCGATGGCCGGCGAGCGCACCATGCTCTTCGACTTCGCGCGCGAGGACGTGAAGGCGGCGCTGCAGACCTTCCGCGGCTCGAGCGCGGAACGCCTGAAGCTGGAGCGATACCTCGCCTCGCTGGACGCGCTGCGCACGCGCGAGACGCAGCTCGGGCAGATGGCCGCGCAGGTGCGCCCGCTGCTGCCTCCCGCGCCGTCGCAGAACCCGCTGCTCGCACCGACGAACGGCGCGCCGGATTCGCTCAAGTGGCTGGAGGCGCAGTTCGAGATCGCCACCGCGGCGCTGCTCGGCGGACTGACGAACGTGGTGGTGCTCGCCGCCGGAACCAGCGGGTTCGACGTCGCCTACGACGGCGCGATCTCCGGATTCTCGCGCCACGACCTGCAGCACGGGATCGACACGCCGGCGAACTGGACGGCCATCGCGGCGGTGACGCGCAAGCACGTGGAATTGACCGCGCGCCTCGCCCGCGCGCTGGCCGCCACGCCGGAGAGCGGCGGCTCGGGATCGATGCTCGACCACACCGCCATCGTGCTGATGAGCGACAACGGCGAGCAGCACCACTCCGAGGCCCGCGAGTGGCCCACGCTCCTGCTCGGCGGCAACGCACTCGGTCTCCGGACCGACGGCCGCACCGTGGTGTTCCCCGGCTACGGGAAGTCCGGCAACCGGCAGATGTCGAACCTGTTCAACACGCTCGGCCAAGCGCTCGGCGACGCGTCGATGAACACCTTCGGCAACGAAGGGCCCACGCGCATCGCTCCCGGACCGCTCTCGGAGCTGCGCACGTAGCAGTGCGGCCACGCTCCCTCTCCCGGTCGCGGGAGAGGGAGATGCCGGCCACCAGCCGAACTACCGGTACAGCTCGGCGCCCGTCTTCCGGAACTCCTCGCTCTTCTCCGCCATGCCCTCCGCGGCGTCGCGGACGTCCTGCGTGATCTTCATCGAGCAGAACTGCGGCCCGCACATGGAGCAGAAGTGCGCGAGCTTCGCGCCCTCCGCGGGCAGGGTCTGGTCGTGGAACTCTTTCGCGCGCTCCGGATCGAGGCCGAGGTTGAACTGGTCCTGCCACCGGAACTCGAACCGCGCCTGCGAGAGCGCGTTGTCGCGCCCCTGCGCGCCCGGGTGTCCCTTCGCCAGGTCCGCCGCGTGCGCCGCGATCTTGTAGGTGACCACGCCGTCGCGGACGTCGTTCCTGTCCGGCAGCCCGAGGTGCTCCTTCGGGGTCACGTAGCAGAGCATCGCGGTACCGAACCAACCGATCATCGCCGCGCCGATCGCCGAGGTGATGTGGTCGTAGCCCGGCGCGATGTCCGTGGTCAGAGGCCCGAGCGTGTAGAAGGGCGCCTCGTGGCAGACCTTCAGCTGCCGGGTCATGTTCTCCTGGATCATGTGCATGGGCACGTGACCGGGGCCCTCGATCATCGTCTGCACGTCGTGCTTCCACGCGATCTGCGTGAGCTCGCCCAGCGTATCGAGCTCCGCGAACTGCGCCGCGTCGTTGGCGTCCGCGATGCTGCCCGGCCGCAGCCCGTCACCGAGCGAGAAGCTCACGTCGTACGCCTTCATGATCTCGCAGATCTCTTCGAAGTGCGTGTAGAGGAAGCTCTCCTCGTGGTGCGCGAGGCACCAGCGCGCCATGATCGATCCGCCGCGCGAGACGATCCCCGTCACCCGCTTCGCCGTCAGCGGGATGTACGCCAGCCGCACGCCGGCGTGGATGGTGAAGTAGTCCACGCCCTGCTCGGCCTGCTCGATCAGCGTGTCCCGGAAGATCTCCCACGTGAGCTCTTCGGCCTTGCCGCCGACCTTCTCCAGCGCCTGGTAGATGGGCACCGTGCCGATGGGCACCGGCGCGTTGCGGAGGATCCACTCGCGGGTCTCGTGGATGTTCTTGCCGGTGGAGAGGTCCATCACCGTGTCCGCGCCCCAGCGGATGGACCAGACCATCTTCTCGACCTCCTCCTCGATCGAAGAGGTCACCGCCGAGTTCCCGATGTTCGCGTTCACCTTCACGAGGAAGTTGCGGCCGATGATCATCGGCTCTACCTCGGGGTGGTTGATGTTCGCGGGGATGATCGCCCGGCCGCGCGCGACCTCGTCCCGCACGAACTCCGGCGTGATCGTCCGGGGGATCGAAGCGCCATACGACTCGCCCGGATGCTGCTGCGCCCACGCCGCATGAACCTTCTGGTTCTCGCGGATGGCCACGTACTCCATCTCCGGCGTGACGATGCCGCGCCTCGCGTAGTGCATCTGCGATACGTTCGCGCCGCTCCTGGCCACCCGCGGCGTACGCAAGGACGGGAAGCGCAGGCTGTCGAGCCGCTTGTCCTCGAGCCGCTGCCGCCCGAACGCCGAGGTCAGCCCGCCGAGCTGCTGCGTGTCGCCGCGCCGCTCGATCCAGGCCTCGCGGATCGCGGGCAGGCCCTTGCGCAGATCGATCTGCGCCTCCGCGTCGGTGTACGGCCCGCTCGAGTCGTACACGGTGAAGGGCGGGTTCGGCACGAGCTGCGCGTCGTTCCCCTTCCCCTGCCGCGTGGGCGACTGCGCGATCTCCCGCATCGGCACGCGGAGGTCGGCATGAAGCGCGCCCTCCACGTAGATCTTGCGGGACCCCGGAAGCGGCCCCCGGGTGATCCCCGAGAGCGCGGTGTCATCGACGCGTAGCGATTCCTTACGGCTGCTCATTGCTGCCTCCCTCCGCCGGCCACGGCCGGTCAGGTTCAAAGGGTCGGCCGCACCGTGCGGCCCTCTCAGCCCTGTTGCAGAAGGGCTCCCCTGGCGAGGCGTCGCTTGTGACAGGCACCCTCCGGCGTGTCAACGCGACGGGGATGCCTAGCCGCGTCAGTCGCGCGTCGGTCGCGTCTCAGTCGATCGGCGTCCACGCGCGGCGCGCCGGCACCTGCACGAGCCTTTGCTCCGGCAGCACCAGCGCGCTCAGCGCGCGTCCATAGACGCATCCCGAATCGAGCCCGGTCGCGTGTGCATGCCGCTGCAGCCCGCGCACCGCGTCGTGACCGAAGACCACGTGCTCCGGTCCCGGCCACAAGGAGGCCCACGCCGCGCCCTCTTCGATACGAGCGCTCGCGGTCCCGTCCTCACGAATGCTGCGCATGTTCAGGCAGTCGTCGCGCTGCTGCTCCTCGAGCGGCACGCCCGGCACGAGGCCACCGTGCACGACGACGAAACCCTCGAGCCTGCGCCAGAGCGGCAGGGCCTCGAGATAGGCCCAGTCTTCCGCACGCATCGCCGCCGCGGCATCGAGGTGTGACTTCTTCGGCGGCTTCTTCATCGGCGCGCCCTCGCGGATGCGGAGGAGGAACGCGTCGTGGTTCCCGAGCACCGCTTCGAACCCGCGCTCGCGGCACAGCTGCACCACCGCCTGCGAGTCCGGGCCCTTCGCCACCAGATCGCCCACCAGCACCACGCGGTCCTCGCCGGGCACGAAGCCGACCTCGCGCAGGAGGTCCTGCAGCTCGTCGATGCAGCCGTGCACGTCGCCGATGAGGATCGTCCGCGGATCGTTGGCCATGGGCAGCCGGCAGATCGTCAGATGTGCCGCCCTGCTTCAAGCCTCGACTGCAGCCCGAAGCTTCGCACCGAGGTCCCGTGCGTCACGCGACCGCGGGCGCGACGTTCCGCTCGTCCTCACCCTCGTCGAGCGGCTCCTCTGGCGCTGCAACCGGTGCCGCCGGAGCAGGCCGGGCCCTGCGCTTGTCGAGGTCCTCGCGCTCCTCCTTCGAGCCCACGTACCGCTTCCGCGTGCCCATCACGTAGTCGAAGAACGGATGGGTCACGCACCAGTTCTGGTTCTGGTTGCGGCCCATGTGATGGTCCACGTGCCAGGGCAGGTTCTCGCGGGCCCAGTCCGGGTCCAGGTGCGCGCGCTTGTGCACCCGGTAGTACTTCCAGATGCAGTACCAGAGCGTGCCGGTGAAGAACGGCGCCACCGGAAAGAGCGGCGCGTGCGCCACCGCGGCGCCGATGAGCGAGACCATCTCCTTCGACTGCGGCCCCCACTTGAGCAGCGAGCGCTTGTACTGGTCGTCCTTCATGTCGTGACGACGCGACTCGCGGTGGTGCTCGTGCCAGTGGAAGGCCCAGAACGAGGACTTCTTCCTGCCCAGCCCGTGCAGCACGTGCTTGTGGATGATCCACTCGCCCGCGTTGGCGTAGAGCCAGCCCAACGGTATGCCGATCATGTCTTCAACCCCCGAGTTCCGCCCGGCCTCACGCGGTCTCCACAAACAATGACTGGATGGTCACGATATGGCAAGCCGATCGGCGGGCCCGTCGAAGCGCAGGGCGAAAAAGGTCAACGAGCCGACGTCCGGAACGTCTGCTCCCCCGCTGCGTCCGGGCCAGCCCGGCGGCGTGAGGGACACCAACCGGCGTGAGCGCGTGGCGGCGCTGTCGCAGGCGGCCATGCAGCTCTTCCTCGCTCGGGGAATCGACGCCACGGCCATCGACGACATCACGGGTGCGGCAGGTGTGGCGAAGGGCAGCTACTACCGCTACTTCGCGGACAAGACCGCGCTGGTGGAGCACCTCTTCGAGCCCGTCCGCACCGAGATCGTCGCCGCCATGGAAGCGTGCAGTCGGGCGCTCGACGAGCAGACCGATCGCGCGAAGATGGTGGAGGCCTGGCGCACGCTGGGCGAGGCGCTGGTCGGCACCGTCTTCAGCCACGTGGGCGCCGTGCGGCTCTACCTCCAGGAGTCGCGCGCACCTGCCGCCGGAGCGCGCACGCCGCTGGTGAGCATCAGCGACATGATCGGGCGCTACGCGATCGAGCTCACGCGCAAGGCCCACCGCCACGGCCTGCTGCGCGCGGACATCCATCCTGCCGTTTCAGCGCTCGCGGTGGTCGGCGCGGTGGAGCGGCTGCTGACCGCCCTCTTTTCCGGCGAGGAGATCGGCAATCCGCTCGACGTGCCGAGAGCGCTGACGTCGCTGGTGGTGGACGGCCTGGCGGCGTCGAACCAGCCGTCCACGAATCCACTGCTCAGCTCCCGCTGATCGCCGCGCCGGCCTTCGCCTGCGCCCCCCCGCGCGTGCCGAACCGCTCCTCCCACTTCACGTGCGCGGTCACGTGCATCGCCCACATCAGCGAGAGCACCGCGCCCACCGCGATGGTCAGCCCCGTCGTGCCCGGGCTGAAGAACGCGGCAGAAAAGAGCACGAGGTACACGAGGTGCGCCGGCCCTCCGTACAGCACCGCGAACCTCGTGGAGATGGCGCGCGCCAGGTAGGTGCCCACGAGCAGCACGCTCGTCCCCGCGGCGATGAGAAACGCGACCTCCAGCACGAGGTGATCCGCGAGGTACGCGAGCAGCAGGTGGAACGCGAACGCGCCCGCGGCGAGGAAGAGGTAGTGCATCGGGTGGAGCCGGAACTCGCGCACCTCGACGAGCACGAAAAGGGCGAAGAAGAAGAACAGGAGCGCGACCGGCGCGAAGAAGGTCAGCCTCGACACGAACGGGCCCGGGTTGAGGTTCTTCGGTGCGGCCACGCCGAGATCGAGCCGCGTCACCAGTGCCGCGCTCTCCCAGACGATCGTCCCCTTCCCGTTCGCAAAGCCGTGCCTCGTGGGCGAGAGCGTGCCGGCCGGAAAGTCGTACGCGTCGAAGTCGGTCTGGATCTCCACGCGAAGATCCCGGTGCTGCTCCACGTTCTGCCCGAGCTGATACCGCCACTCATCGAGCCCTCCGGCGCGGTAGGCCACCCTCACCGCGGCCGTTTCGCCCCCCTTCAGCGTCAAGGGCACCTCCACCTGGCCCGCGCGGAACGCATCCGTCAGCGGCCTCCCATCCACCTCCACCACGAGCTCGTCGTACGCCGCCGCACCGGGCGCGAGCGGCAGCACGAACGTCAAAGGCCCCTTCACTTCCGCGGGCGCGGTGACGCGCCAGGTCCCGTCGAACGCGGCCTGGTAGGTCGCGAACCAGAGCAGCCCCTTGCGGCGCTGATCGAGATCCAGCGAGACCTTCACGTCCTGGCTCGCGAGCGGCACCGGCAACCGCTCGGTGCGCGTCGTGCGGCGCGTCTCTCGCTGGCCGCCGGGAAAGTCCACGTACTCGAGGTGCTCGCGCTCGACCGGATGCGTGGCGTGCGGCGCCGCCTGGACGAGCTCGCTGCCGTAGAGGCCGCCCACCGCGGTCCAGAGCTGCGACTGCTGCTCGCTCGTGCGCGACGTCACCGTCCCGCCCAGCACCAGCCACGCGATGGAACAGCCGAACCAGATGAGACCGACCGCGATCATTCGAAGGAGCATGGGCGGGCCTCCTCATCACGCCCCGTGCCAGCGAAGAGTGCGGCCGGCGGGACACGGCGCGGCTACCGCCCCTCCACCGGCTCCCCGTGATCGATGATCCGCGCCATCGGCCTCTTCGTCAGCGCGAAGAAGCGCACCAGCAGCGCGGCGGCCACGACGGTGAGGCCGGCGGCAAGGCCCCACCAGATCCCCACCAGCCCGAGCCCGACGAGCTCGGACGCGCAGAGCAGCGCCACCGGCAATCCGACGAGCCAGTGCCCGAGGAGGTTCGCAACGAAGGCGAAGCGCGTGTCTCCGGCGCCGCGGAGAATGCCCGCGCCCACCGCCTGCAGTCCGTCGGAGAGTTGGAACGCAGCCGCCACCGCGAGCAGCGGCACCGCGATCCGGATGACCTCCGGCTGATCGGTGAGCATCCGCACCAGGGGCCCGGGCACCAGCAGAAACGCCAGCGCGCCCGCGCTCATCACCGCGGTGCCCGCCTGCACCGACGCCACGCCCGCGCGCCTCGCCGCGAGGTGATCGCCCGCGCCCACCGCGTGCCCCACCATCACCGAGCCCGCGCTGCCCACGCCCACCGCGGCGCAGAACGACATCGACGCGAGCGACAGCGCCACCTGGTGCGCCGCCGCCAACTCCGCGCCCATCCGCGCCGCCAGCAGCCCCGCGAGCGCGAACACGCCGACCTCGGCGCCCATCTGCAGACCCACCGGCAGGCCCACGCGGAGGGCTCGCCACATCTTCGCCGGCTCGGGCCGCTTCGACACCGCGCGCGCGCCGCCGGGCACGTCCACCAGGCGGATCCCCACGCCGAGGATGGCCACCTGCAGGAACGTGCAGCCCGCCGTCGCCAGCGCAGCGCCCGCCGCCCCCAGCGACGGCACGACTCCCGGCACGCCGAGCACCAGCACCCAGTCGAGCCCGAAGTTCGCCACGTTCGCGACGACGATGGAGACGACCAGCACGCGGGTCACCCGGTTCGCCTGCAGGTAGGCCTTCTGCGCGCTGAAGAGGAGCATCGGGATCAGCGCCGGCAGCCGCACCAGCGCGTAGAGGCGCGCCTCGCGCGCGACCTCGGGGACCACGCCCGCGGTCTCGAGGAGAAAGCTCGCGGCGACGATCGGCAGCGCGAGCACGGTGCCGCCGCACAGGGCCAGCCACACGCCCTGCCACAGCGCCGCGCGCGCCCTCCGCGAATCGCCCGCGCCGAGCGCCTGAGACACCAGCGGATCGAGCCCCATCATCGCGCCGATGCCGAGCACCGAGACCGCGAAGAAGATCCCGTTGCCCAGCCCCACCGCCGCCAGCGGCACCGGTCCGAGGCGACCGACGATCGCCACGTCCACGAAGCCCATCAGCACCATGCCCACCTGCGCCAGCGCCAGCGGCACCGCGAGACGCACCAGCGATCTGAGCTCTGCCATGGGGAGGAGGTGGGAAGGGGCCGGAAACGGCGAAGGCCCCACCCTCGCGAGTGGGGCCTTCCGGTGAGCCGGCAGTCGGGATTGAACCGACGACCTGCTGATTACGAATCAGCTGCTCTGCCACTGAGCTATGCCGGCGAAGCGCGAAGCGGGCGGCGAAGTACCACAACCGATCCGAGGTCGTAAAGCGCTCAACGCGTCCCTTCCGAAAAACCTCAGCCGGCCTTCGGAAAGCCAAGCGACGCACCGCGTAAACACTTGAAACTCAAAGGAAAAGCGCAATTCTGACGCGTTGACCGGCGCATGGGGACGTGCCAGAAGCCGCGCCATGTCCTCTCCCTCTGAAGAGAATTTCATGCGCGTCCCGGCGCCGCAGCCGCGCCGGACTCTCTACACCGAGGCGATGGAGATCTTCCATCGCGCCGCCGACCTCATCGGTCTGGACAAGCGCGTCCGCCTCGAGCTGGAAGAGCCGGACTACGAGCACATCTTCTACGTCACCGCGAAGCTGAAGGATCGCCTCGTGCCGGTGGCGGAGGGTGAGGCCCGCGAGTTCGGCGACCTGCCGGTGACGCAGGTACGCGACGCGCACGGGCTGGAGCGCCTCGCGGACGGGAAGATCATCCTCAACGGGCGCGCGCTGCTCGGCTCGGACGTGGCCATTCGCCGCGGCCACCTGCGCCTGCCGGACGGTCAGGTGTACCAGCTGGTGCCCGGCGAGTCGGCGCGCTTCAAGGCCTACCGCGTCCAGCACAACCAGGCGCGCGGTCCCTACAAGGGCGGGCTGCGCTACCACCGCGAGGTCTCGCTCGATCTCTTCAAGGCGCTCGCGGCGGAGATGACCTGGAAGACGGCGATCAGCGAGGTCCCGTTCGGCGGCGGCAAGGGCGGCATCCAGCTCGACCCGCGGAGCCTCGGCAAGGAGGAGCTGCAGACGATCTCGCTCCGCTACATGTACAAGCTGAAGAGCCTCATCGGCCCGAACATCGACATCCCGGCGCCGGACGTGGGCACGAACAGCGAGATCATGGCGCTGATGCTCCGCCAGTACATGGACGGCGAGCGCGAGCGCCACAGCCAGCGCGGCGTGGTCACCGGCAAGGACGTGCGCATCGGCGGCTCCGAGGGCCGCACCGCCGCCACCGGCCAGGGCGTGATCTTCACCATCGAGGACTACTTCGAGGACCGCGGTGAGTCGCTGAAGGGCAAGACCTTCACCGTGCAGGGCTTCGGCAACGTGGGCTCGCACGCGGCGCAGATCTTCGGGCGCCTCGGCGGCCGGCTCCTCGCGGTGAACGACGCGGACGGCAGCATCTTCAACCCGGACGGCATCGACATCGCCGCGCTCGCCGCCTACGTGAGCTCGCCGGAGAACCTCCGCCGCAGCGTGCTCGGCTTCCCCGGCGCGCAGAAGATCGAGAAGAGCGACTTCTGGACCGTCAAGGCGGACGTCCTCATCCCGGCGGCGCTGGGTGGTGAGATCACCGCGGACATCGCGGAGAAGCTCAACGTGAAGCTCGTGGCCGAGGGCGCCAACGGCCCGACGACGCCCGAGGCGGACCAGGTGCTGCTCAGCCGCGGCATCGACCTCATCCCCGACATCATCTGCAACGCCGGCGGCGTGACGGTCAGCTACTACGAGTGGATCCAGAACAAGCGCATGGAGACCTGGTCCGAGCGCGACGTGAACGCGCGCCTCGAGGCGGCGATCAAGCGCAACTACCGGATCATCCGCGACATCGCGAAGAACAACCCGCGCAAGAGCGACGTGCACGACAGCCGCCGCTACACCATCGGCCGCGAGGTCGATCCCCGCTGCGCCGCGATGATCCTCGCGCTGAAGCGGATCGAGGCGCACTACCTCCTCGAGGGCTTCTCGCAGTAGCCGTCGCGGTCGTTCCTCGCTGAGCAGTAGGCGAAAACGACGAGGCCCCGGGATGTTCTCCGGGGCCTTTCGCTTTGCGGGGGCTGTTCGTCAGAGGGTCAGTGCAGCACGCGCTCGCGGTCCACGAGGAGCAGGGGCGCGTCCTCCTTCGTCTCGTAGGCCACGATGCGCAGGCCCATGCCGCGGGAGTTGCCCTCGCCGCCGTCCTTCTTTCCGAAGGCCATCGCCACCTGGTAGCGGACCTCGGCGAGCGCGGTCATCTCGGTGCCGTCCTCGCCGCAGAAGGTCACCTTCAGGCGGCCGCCGAGCGGCACCGGCTCCCGCGTCTCCACGAAGAGGCCGCTGGCGCTGATGTTCCGGCAGATCCCCCGGCTCATCCCGTCCTGCGTCGTCAGGTACACGGGGAAAACCTTGTCGAACCTCAGGTACTTGCGACGCTCCTGCAGGGCAACTTCGGGCTTGGACATGAGCAGAGCCTACATGGTGGTTTGATGTAGGCAAATTATCCACCTCTCCTCACCCAGTGGGGTTTGGCACACTGCGCCCGTGCTCCGCTCTCCCCTGCTCGCGTTGGCTCTGCTGCTCGCTCTCCTTCCCTCCGTGTCGTTCGCGGACGCGGACCCCCGCTTCGCCCGTCTGCGCGACGAGTCGGTGCCGCTGGAGAGCCTCTACGGGTTCCTCGAGCGCTACGTGGGCGAGTGCAAGGACCTGTGGGCCGGCAAGGAGTGCAAGGAGAAGGCGAAGCGCTTCCGCGCCGAGGCGAACGGGCGGAAGTACTACATGATCATCACCGAGGATCAGGCGAACATGCTCTCGCCCGGTCCCTACAACCCGTCGAACGGCGAGTTCACGGTGAACATCGCGCCGCTCTTCGCCGCCGGCGGCTACGCGGTGACGCACGGCACGCCGAAGAAGACCGACGCCAACGGCAACCCGGTGATGATGTTCCTGCAGGCGAAGGGCTCGCTCGGGCCGGAGATGACCGGCATGCAGTTCGCGCGCATGTTCTCCACGCGCCAGCTCCGGGTGCAGGTCGTGTTCACGCCGCAGGAGGTGTGGGAGCTGCCGAAGAAGGGCGGCAAGCACCTCGGCGTGACCGCGAAGGTGCACGCGATCCTCGTCACCGTGGGCCGCACCGGCGAGCAGGTCGCGCTGTGGCTCGACGGCGGCTCCGCTCCGGCGAAGGGCCTGAAGCGGTAGCAGACGCTACGCCTCCTGCGGACGCCGTTGCACGATGCCCGGGGCCGCAGCGCGCTCCGGCCTCTCCGGATCCGGCGCCACCGCCCCTCCACCGGGCGGAACCCCGTCGCCGTAGTCGCGGCGGTAGATGCGCAGGAGCGCGATGAAGAGCGCCACCGCCAGCGGCCCGAGCAGAAGGCCGATGGTGCCGAACGCCGCGAGCCCGCCGAGCAGCGCGAAGAAGACGACCGCGCCGTGCATCTGCACGCCGCCCTTGATGAGCAGCGGCTTCACCACGTTGTCCACGAGGCCCACCACGACGACGCCCCAGATCGCGAGGAAGAGCGCGCCGATCGGGTGGCCGGTGACGAACATCAGCGCCGCCGCGAGCAGACAGACCGAGGCCGCGCCCACCGCGGGGATGAGCGCGACGAAGAACGTCACCCCGCCGAAGAAGAGCGGGTGCGGCACGCCGACGATGTAGTAGCCGACCGTCGCGGCCACCGCCTGCACCAGCGCGGTGAGCACCGAGGAGCGGATGACCGCGACGGAGACGTTGCGGAACTCGAGCATCAGCTCGCGCGTCTGGCCCCTTCGCAGCGGCGAGGCGTCGTCCACCCAGCGCAGGATCGCGTCCTTCTGGGTGAGGAAGAAGAACAGGGCGATGAGCATCATCACCGCCTGGAAGACGAACGAGCCGGTGGCCGCCACGATGCCGCCCACCGCCGCCGCGGCCTGACCGCCGCGCGCGCCGAGCTGCTCCTGGACCTTCTGCTCCACCTCGCCACCGCCTTCCGCGCCCACGCGTTCGAGGCCCTTGCGCGCGAGGTTCTCCAGCGAGTCTGGGAGCCGGGTGACGAGCCCCTCGACGCCCTCGCTCTTCAGCGTCCGCTGCACGAAGGCGATGGCGCCGGTCGTCTCCTTCACGATGAAGGTGGAGAAGGCGACCAGCGGACCGAGGATCAGCAGCACGACCAGCAGGACCAGCGTTCCCGCCGCGAGCTTCGGTTTGCCGCGCAATGTGGTGGAGAGCCGGTGGTGCATCGGCCAGAGCGCGCCGGCGAGCACCGCGGCGAGGAACAGCGCCACCGCCAGAGGACGCAGCACCAGCGCCACGAGGATGAGGCTGCCGAGCAACAGGATGAACAGGGTGCGCTGCGCCGCGCGAGGCGTATCCATCATCAGCGTTGAGGGTAGGTATTCCCCTCTTGCCGTGCGGGCCGCCGGGCTGAACCAGGGCTCCCTGCCTGCGATGCAAGCGGGCAGGCTCGTGGCAGCGGCGTGGCTACTGGACGTCCACTGCGACGTAGCGGAGCGCATCCCCGCGCTGGAAGCGCAGGAGCACCGTCTGACCTTCGGCCGGCTTGCCGCGGGTGAGCGCGGTGCGGAAGCCCTCGAGGTCGCGGATGCCTCGGCGGTTGACCTCGTCGATGAGGTCGCCGGCGCGAAGGCCCGCGCGTTCGGCGGGACTGCCGGGCAGCACGCCGGCGATGAGCACGCCCGAGTGCGCCTTGAGGCCGAGCGACGAGGCCACCTCCGGCGACAGCTCGCGCAGCAGCAGGCCCAGGGCATCGGAGCGGTTCGCGTCGGAGAGCGCGGAGAGCGTCTGCGCCGCGGGGCGCTGGGCCAGCGTCACCGAGCGCTCCTGCACGGTGCCGCCGCGCTCGATGCGCAGCGTCGCCTTCGTGCCCGGCGCGAGGAACGACACCTTGCGCAGCAATTGCTGGAAGCGCTCCACCGGGCGCCCGTTCACCGCGAGCACCTTGTCGCCGGGGAGGAGCCCTGCCTGCGCCGCGGGGCTGCCACGGAAGACCTCGCTCACCACCGCGGCGCGCGCCGCGCCGGGTGCTTCGACGATGTTCACGCCGAGCCACCCGCGCGCGAGCCGGCCGTTCTGACGCAGGTTCGGGATGAGCTCCTTCACGAGGTTGATGGGCACCGCGAAGCCGATGCCCTGGCCCTGGCTCATGATCGCGGTGTTCACCCCCACGACCTCGCCGCGCATGTTGAAGAGCGGCCCGCCGGAGTTGCCCGGGTTGATCAGCGCGTCGGTCTGGATGAAGTCGTCGAACACGCCGATGCCGAGCACGCGCTCCTTCGCGCTGATCATCCCGTGCGAGACCGAGTGATCGAGCCCGAACGGGTTGCCGATCGCCACCACCCAGTCGCCCACGTCGAGCACGTCCGAATCGCCGAGGTACACGTAGGGCAGCTCGCCCTCGACGCCTCGCAGACGCAGCAGCGCCACGTCCGTCGCCGCGTCGCGCCCGACGACCTCCGCGCCGAACTCGCGACCATCCGAGAGCTGCACGAGGATCGTCCGCGCCGCCTCCACCACGTGGTTGTTCGTGACCACCAGCCCGTCGGGACCGATGACGAAGCCCGAGCCCAGCGAGCGCCGCGCCTTCTCCTGCGCCGCGCCGCGGGCATCGGTGTCGGTGAGCGCGGTGCTGACGTTGACCACGCCCTCTCGCACCGAGCGCACCAGCGGCGCGAGCGAGGTCGGCGGAACGAAGCCGGGGAGCACGTTCGCGTCGGATGCGCGCTCCCGCCAGAGCTCACCCTCCCCCAGTACGGCCGAGGGCTGCGTGCGCTGCCGCTCCAGATGGGAGAGGTGCTCGCGGGCGATCTCACCGGCGAAGCGGCGCACGGGATCGCGCTCACCCGCCTCAGTCGGTGCCGGCGTCTGGGCCACCGCGGCCTGCGCCAGCGCCATCAGCGACGCGAGCGCGAGGGTTCGACGCAGGGAGTGGAAAGGCGGCGGCATGGGCCGGGGAAACATCCTCCGGGGGCTTACTATTTCGCCCTCTGCCCGGCCAGCGTGCGGGCGCGCGCTCAGGCATGCGCGGGCGGCACGTACTTCGCCACCTTCACCCGGCCGGCGCGGATGACCCGATCGCCGAGCCGGTAGGCCGCGCGCAGCTCCTGGGTAACCTTCTGGTCGTCGGCTTCGATGCCGGTGATCTCCATGTCCATCGCCTCGGCGACGTTCGGATCGAAAGGGAGGCCCTCGAGCGGCACGCGCTCCACGCCGAGGGTGCCGAGCCTCGAGAGGATGCTGCTGCGGATCATCCGGACGCCCTGCGCGAAGGGCGAGTCGTCCGCCGACTTCAGCGAGAGGTCGAGCTCGTCCACCGTCTCCAGCAGCGTGACGGCGATGTTCCCCTTCTCCACGTCCAGCATCCGCTCGCGCTCGCGGGTGAGGCGCTTCTTGAAGTCCTCGCGGTCGCGCTCTCCCGCCAGCAGCGCGCGGGCAAGCTCGTCGATGCGGCGCCGTGCGGCGGACAGCTCCTCCTCCAGCTGCGCCACGCGGTCTGCGCTCTCCTCGTGTTCGTGGGAGGCCTCGCCCCGCTCGGCCTCGGCGTCGCGGTCGCGCGGATCGGCGCGCACGTCACGCACTTCGCGCTCGTCGCGCGGGTTGCCTTCGGGATCGAACCGGCGGCGGTCGTTGACGCGCACGCCGCCGTCCGACTCGGACCGGGTGCCGGGCTTGTTCGTCTCGCTCATGACGGGCGGAACGTAAGCAGGTGCGTCGCCCTGTCAACGCACCGAAACCCTTACGGAATCTGGAAGCGCCCCCTCACCGATGCGCGGAGTCGCCCTCGTTGTGGGGGATCAACGGCTCGGCATCCACCTCGCCGGTGACCTCATCCACGATCTCCACCTGGGCAGCCTTGAACGAGTAGTAGAGCAGCCAGCGCTCCGCCGCCGTCAGCGTGCCGGGCGGCAGGGCCTCCTCGATCTCCTGGACCGTGAGTCGGCCGGACTGCAGCCCCTTCTTGAACAGGCTCTTCCGAGCCTCGTAGCTCTTGCCGATCTTCACGTCTGCCATGGCGGAAAACTAAGACCGGTGAACAGATCCGCACGTCCATTCCCGCGCCTGCCGGTGGACCGGGCGGGCAGCCGAGAGCTGGCTCATCTCGCTGAGAGAGTCAGAACGCCGGCAGCGGCGCCGAGCCGAGCGGTCCCGCGCCGAGCACCGTCTGCGAAACCCTGCCGCGGCCCACGCCGACCCACTGGCCGTTGGAGGGCACCAGCACGACCTCGTCCGGCACCGGGAAGCGCTCGCCTTCGATCTCGCCGAGCGCCTCGACGATCTTCATCCACGCCGGCAGCGCCGCGCGGCCTCCGCTCTCCTTGTCGCCGAGAGGGAACTTGCCGTCGGTGCCGATCCACACCGCGACCGTGTGCTTCGGGGTGGAGCCGACGAACCACGCGTCCTGGTAGCCGTTGGTGGTGCCGGTCTTGCCCATGCGATCGAAGCCGGGCCGGTTCGCGCGTCGAGCGGTGCCGGCACGCACGACCTCTCGAAGCATGTCGAGCACCTGGTAGGCGACCTCCGGCGGCAGCACGCGTTCACCCGGACGACCGGGTAGCTGCGCGATGAGCTCACCGTCCGCGTGCAGCGGCCCGCCGCGCTCGCCCATGGGCGCGCCGTCGGCGTTCTCCACCCGGTCGATGTACACGGGCTCCACCGACATCCCCATCCGCGCCAGCGTGGCGAAGCCGAGCGCCTGATCGAGCGGCGTGACCTCCGCGGAACCGAGCGCCAGCGTGGGATCCGGACGCAGCGGGCTTCGCACGCCCATGGTCTGCGCCACGCGCGCGACCTCTTCGGGCCCGACCTCCAGCGTCATCCGCACGGCGACGGTGTTGAGGCTCTGCGACATCGCCTGCCGCATGGGCACGAAGCCGCTGAAGGTCCCGGTGTAGTTCTTCGGGCTCCAGATCTTCCCGCCACCTGCCGGCAGCGCCAGCGGCGCGTCGAGCACCGGATCGAGCTGGCTTCCACCGCGCAGCAGCTTCGCCGCGTACACGTACGGCTTGAACGAGGAGCCCGGCTGACGTCGCGCCTGCGTCGCGCGCACGAAGCCCTCGAGGCCCACGTCGTAGCCGCCCACCAGCGCGACCACGCGTCCGGTGTCGTTCTCCAGCACCACCGCCGCGCCCTCGCCCCACGGCCGCGGATCGAGCCCCAGTTGCCCGTCCTCGCCCATGCACACGCGCAGCACGTCCCCGGCGCGCACTCGGGTCGCCAGCGGCTGCGGCGCACGGCCCTCCAGATCGCGCACGCGTTGGAGCCGGTCGCTCTCGCGCAGCGGGAGTTCGAAGGGTCCCGACCACAGCGCGGCCAACGACCGGTCGGGGCCCACCAGCGCGGAGAAACACTGGCCGGGCTCCGGGCGCTTCGGCTCGCCCTTCGCGTTGCGGTCGAGTCCCGCCGCGCGCTTGCGGAAGGCGTCCCATTCGGAGGGATCGATCCGTCGAACCGCGCCCCTTCGGCCCTGCCGGGACTCCAGCTCGGTGAGCGCTTCACGGATGGCGGCGTGCGCGGCGCCCTGGACCTCCGTGTCGAGCGGCGTGTGGACCTGCAGGCCCTCGCGGAAGGGGACCTCGGCGCCGGCGACGCGGCGGATCTCGCGGCGGACCTGGGTGATGTAGGCGGTGACGGAGGAGGCGCCGGCGCGGGCCTCGCGAGGAGAGGCGATGGGCTCGGCGCGGAGGGCCTGCAGCTGCGCCTCGTCGAGCACGCCGTCGCGAACCATGGAGCGCAGCACGAGGTCGCGCCGCTCCTGTGCGAGCTGCGGGTTGAGCCTCGGCGAGTAGCGCGAAGGCGCGGGGACGAGGCCCGCCAACGTCGCCGCCTGCGCCGGCCCGAGCGCGCGCGCCGAGACGCCGAAGTAGTCGCGCGCCGCCGCCTCCACGCCGTAGTTGCCGGAGCCGAGGAACACGTAGTTGAGGTACAGCTCGAGGATCTCCTCCTTGGAGAGCTCCTTCTCGAGCCGCCACGAGAGCACCGCTTCGGAGAGCTTTCGTTTGTAGGAGCGCTCCCGGCCCACGAGCAGGTTCTTCACCAGCTGCTGGGTGAGCGTGGAGCCGCCCTGCACCGTGTGGCCCGCGACGAGGTTGCTGACGAGCGCGCGGGTGATGCCGATCAGATCCACGCCCGGGTGATCGAAGAACCGGCGGTCCTCCGACGAGACGAACGCCTGCCCTACGACCGGGGGCAACTCGGAGAGAGGGACCCAGATGCGGCGCTCCAGATAGAATTGGTCGACCTCGCGACCCTTCGCGTCGAACACGCGGCATGATGTGGGCGGCCGGTACGTTCGGAACTCGGAGAGATCTTTCGGAAGCGTGGAGAGGATGTTCCGTTCGAGCCACCAGAAGCCCGCCGCGCCCGCTAACAGAGCCAGAAGGCCGAGCAACGCGAAGACGCGCAGCAGCCGCACGAAGGCGCGGCCGATGAAGCGGAACACGCTGCGGATGGCGTTGACGGCGCTGCTCGGACTCACCGCTGCGAGCTGTACGCAGGAGGCTGTGCCCGCGCAAGCCGCGGCGCCGCAGCAGAAGAAGCCCGCTCCCCCGCTGCCCTTGCTCGGCGTGGAGCTGACGCCGGTGGTGGGCGAACGTCCGGCCGCGCTGGCGAAGGAGCTCGTCGGGCTGCACACCGCGCTGCTCGAGCTGGGGCTCGGAGATCTGCCGGAGGTGGTGCCGTTCGTGACCGGTGCACCGCCGCCGCCGTCGCTGGCGGAGACCGCGGCGCTCGCCGAGCAGCGCTGGATCGTGGAGGTGCGCGCTGAGGAAGGCCCCGAGCGCGTCCGCGTGCACGTGCGCGCGTGCGCCGTGTCTCCTGCGGAGCCCTCCTGCCATGAGCTTGGGGTCGAGTCCCCCCGCGGCAGACACGCCGAGGCGAGCGCGCAGGTGCTCGAACAGTTGGCCCAGTTGTGGGACCGCGGCGTTGCACCCGAGACCGCGCAGAGGTGGCGGGTGCCGGTGTCGAGGGATCGCTACGCGCAGCTGCTCTGCGGGCGCGCGGCGGCCACGGTGTACGGGCTCATGCCTGCGCCGGCGCCCGGGCTGAGGATGGACCGGCGGCGCGATCCGATGGCGCGAGCCCTCGTGGTCGATCCGTCGATGGCGCTGTGCCAGGCGCTCAGCGCCCGCGCGCTGCTCGAGGAGGGCCGAATCGTGCTCGCGAGGGCGGGCTACCGAAGGGCGCAGGAGCTTTTGCCGGATCGGGTGCTCCTGCGTGCGGATCTCGCGGCCGCGCGTGCGGCAGAGGGCGACAAGCGGGATGCGCTCGGGGTCCGCGACGCCTTGCAGATGGTGGATCCCGCTGGGCCGCTGGCAAAGGAGCGGCGCTTCACGCTCCTGCGCGCGCGGGCGCTCGTACGGACCGGACAGTGGGCGCAGGCGATGGCGGAGCTGGACCGGGTGCCGCAGTGGGCACAGGCGCTCGCGGTCGTCGATCTCCAGGTGCAGATCCACGACGCGGGCGGTCCGGTGCCGGACCCGGACGGAGTGCTCGAGCGCTGGCAGCAGGCCGCGCCCGCCGTCCCCGAGCCTGTCCACCGCCGCGTGATGCTCCGCGTCCGCGCGGGGAAGTACGACGAGGCGCTGACCCTCCTACCGGAGCTCGCGCTGCGCGCCGCGGGCGCCGGTTCCGATGAGGACGTGCGGCCGCTGGGATGGGCGCTGTCGCTCGCGGCGGGGAAGACGGATGAAGCCGCGCGGCTGGCGGAGACCGCCGGACGCTCCGAGCTGGCCCGGCGTATCCGCGTGAGCGAGACGAAGGGCGAAGCACCGGAGCAACTGGCCGCGCTCGAGGGCGTGCCGGGGCCGGATGCGCACGTGCTGCGCGCGTCGCTGCTGCTCGAGTCCGGCCGCGTGGAGCAGGCCCTCCGCGAGGCGGAGAAGGTGCAGAGCGGGCCGTTCCTCGCGGACGCCCTGGTGGTCCGTGCCCGGGCATTCGGGCGCGCTGGCCGCACCGCCGACGAGCAGCGCGCTGTCGCACGCCTGTGGCAGGTCGATCCGGGACGCGCCGAACAGTACGGCCCGCCGCGCGCGGTGCCGTCGCCGGGGCTGAGGGTGTCCGGCGGCTCGGTGCCATAGGGTCGCTGCGGGTAATGTCGGCCCCGCCATGAACGCTCGCGTCCGACAGGCCCTTCCGTTCGCGCTGCCGCTGGGCGTGGTGCTCGGACTGCACGCGCTCGCAGATGCGACCTTCGCCGTGTCGCTCTCCTGGCCGTGGACGGTGGTCATCCTCGGCATCGGAATCGCCATGGCGTTCGCCGCCGCGCGAACGAACGGCGTGCCCTTCAGCGCGCCCTGGGTGGTCGTCTTCTGCGTCGCGGTGCTCGGTGTTCGCTTCATCGACTGGGACACGCGCAAGCCGTTCCTGCGCGACCTCCACTCGCTGCGACCCGGCATGTCCAGCGACGACGTCGAGCGCGTGATGTCGCGCTGGATGGAGGGCACCGGTTGGCCGGCACATCCCGCTGGAGGAACCACGCTCGTGGATGTCGGAACCAGCCGCACGCACGCCATCGAATCGACGACCGAAGGCGCAGCGCCCACTGAACTCCGCCTCGAGTCCAGCCGCGTGTTCCGCCACACGAACGAAGGCTGGGGAAACTCCGATTGGGGCATCGTCCGGTTCGATGCCGACGGCCGCGTTGTCGACGTCTCGTTCTCGCCGGACTGAGGGGCGCGTTGCCGTCGGCGCCGGCGCCGGTTCCGGTGAAGACGTTCGCTCGCTGGGGTGGGCGCTTTCGCTCGCGGCCGAGAGGACGGAGGATGCCGCGCGTCCTGGCCGAGCCCGGTGGACGGTTCGAGTTCGATTCGCGTTGTGGCTCGGAAACCGGCGCTGCACCAGGGCGCCTGAGGCAGCTCGATGTCGGCCGCGCCGAGCAGTACGGCCCGCCGCGAGATGCCGTCGCCGGGGCGGGAGGAAGTCAGGAGGCACGCTGCCGTGAACCCCTCCCAAGGCACCACGCATCGCCATCTCAATCACCCCAGATAAGCTGCGGCGGCGCGGCGGACCGGAGGTGGGTGACCCGCTAAAGCGTGCCGATCACGGGGCACGTCGGGGACCGCTACTGCAAATACAAACTCGTTCTCAGAAAGGTCGTTCCGGGAGCTTGACCGCCAATAACTAGAACTCGGCCGTCACGCAGCACGAAAGCCTTCGCTCCGTAACGCTGGTCGGGCAGCTGCGGACCCACTCGCCACGAATCGGAATCAAGTTCATAGCTGAACACCTCTCGCCATGAACCGCCGCCTACAACCATCATGCGACCGTTCAGGAGTCGGACCAAACCTGGGCCCATTGCTGGCGCTGGCATCGGCGCGAGCGTGTCCCAGACACCCAGAGCCTGCCTATACACCTGCGCGACCGGCAACATCGTTGTGTTATTCTGTATCCCTCCAACGACCATCACGTCTCCCGACGGCAACGGAGCACCCGCGTACCCTGAGCGAATCGGGTCCAAGGGGCTCGTGGGAAGCCATTGAGTGCGTGCGGCATTGAGCACTTCGACGGGGGCTATTCCAACGGGATCCGTGGAGGAAACCAGAATCCGTCCACCGGGCAGGACCGCGGTCAGGAAGTTGCCAGATCTTGCCTGCACCATCGAAGGCCCATCGGACCAGCTATCCGAGGCGACGTCGTAGACCTCTACGTCTTTCAATGGATTATCGCTGGCGTCCACTCCTCCGAGCGCGAGCACCTTGGTTCCCGACTCGATGCTAAGGAGCCGAACAGAACCGCGTGGCATTCGCATGGATGCGGCCGGAATCCAGGTACGAGATGTAAGCGAGAAGAGTTCACAAGACGCGAGCACCGTTGCCTCCGTCCGCCCGCCGCACACCAGGACGCGCTCCCCGGAGATCTCCGACATGCCGAACCCGACTCGGGGGACAGACATCTTAGGCATTACAGCAAACGACACAGCTTCAGGATCAAAGAGGAAACGCCCGCTGCCTCCATTGACGGCTGAGCCTGGATGGAAGATGCGTCCGTCAGTCGTCTGAAGGACGCCAAGGACCATGTACTCGTCCGGAAATTCGGGACCGGGAACCCACTCACAAACGCCACACGAACCGCAATCGCTCTTTGGCGCACAGACACCCGCTTGGCAGCAACCGTCCGTGCAGGATTGCGCGTCGCAGATACAGGCTCCGTCGACACACCGCTCGCCAGCGGCGCATCCTCCGGGACATACGGAACCGCCATCGGTCGCGCCAGCGTCGGCCGTTCCCGCATCGCTCTGATGGCCGGCGTCTGCATCCGCGCCCCCATCGCTTCCATGAGTGCCGCCGTCGTGGGTTCGTTGTACGCAAACCTGCGCCTTTGCCACGCACACCCAGCCGTCGCCGAACCTATCGACGCACTGCCGATCGACCTCGCAGCCTTCATCTGCGCAGCCGCCGCCGACCAAGCTGACGAATACGGCAGTTGAAGCCGCGATCGCGACGAGAGCGATGCGAGGCATGCCTTCTCCTGAACCGGGCAACCGCATAGGCGTCGCAGGATGCAATGGTCGGTCCGGGCGCCTCAAGACGTGAGTAGTAAGACTGGACCTTCTTTTCTCGGCTGTCTTCGTCCGCAGTTTGAGACGCCTGTCCCCTGATGGAGACGGCCCGGCTACTTCGGCCCCAGCACCGCTCCCGGCAGCACCGGCTCCGGCTTGCAGGTGCAGGTGTCGTCCGGGTCCCAGCAGGCGCGCGGAGACTCGAGCACCGCGACGCCATCTGCGGGCAGGTTCGCGGGACACAGCCTTCCGCCGCCGATCCCGATCACCGCGACGGCGCCTTCAACGTCACCGCTCGCGGCAGTCGCGGGCTCTCCCGGAGCGAGCCCGGGGCCGACCGAGGGCACCTCCGGACACGTCTCCGCACCGCGCCCCTTGCGCGAGGCCTGTGGTTCCACGTGCTGCCGCTGCCACGCGCGCGCCTCGAGGAAGAGCCGCGCCGTCTTCTCCGCCCGACGATGAAGCCGCTCCAGCCTCCCCCGCTCCGCGTCATCGAGCAGCGGCGCAAGGGTCGGTGCCTGGCGCAGGTGTTCCACGCGCTCCGACTGCGCCCTCGCCGCCTGCGCCGCGTCACGCCAGGCGGCGCCGAAGGGCTTCACCCTCGCCACCAGCTCGCGCGCCTCGGGATCGGCACAGACCTTCGCGCCCGCTGCCAGCCGCTCGCCGATCCGGTTCTGCAGCCGGATGACGGCCTCGCCCACCGCCTCCGCCGCCAGCAACCGCCGCTCCAGCGCCGCGGACTCCTCCGCCAGCAGCGCGGGGCCCGGCGCGAGCCAGCGCTTGTCGGCTCCGGGGCCCTGCGAAGGCGCCGCCGCCACTCCGGGCGCGAGGACGGGCAGCGCAGAGGGCTCCGCCTGCGCGAGCCCCAGCCACACCGCCACCGCCATGATCCCGAAGCCCGCGCTCATCCGCCCACAATATAAGGACGCCGCCCGCGGACCTCTGGCCCGGGGCGGCGCGCTGCAGCCCAGACTGTCTCGGACTCCCGAAGGGCTAGCCCTCACCCCGCGGCGTGCCGGAGGTGTTCATCGGGCCCTCGGCGGCGGGCGGCACCATCCCGCCTGCATCCGGATCGTGCGCGGAGATCTCCGTACCGCGCTCGTGAATGAAGCCGGGCCGCGTCACCTTCTCCCCGAGGATGTTGCGGATGTCCTCCTCCTCGATGACCTCCTGAGCCAGCAGCCGCGCCGCGAGCGCCTGCACCTTGTCCCGGTGCTGGTGCAGCACCGCGCGGGCCCGGTCCAGCGCCTCCGCGGTCAGCTCGCGCACCTTGTCGTCGATCATCTGCGCGGTCCGCTCGGAGAAGTTGCGCGTCTCCGGCACACCCGCCGAGCGCAGGAAGTTGTTCCCCTGCTTCTCGCCGTACGCCACCGGCCCCAGCTCAGTCATGCCGTAGTCGCGCACCATCGCCTTCGCGATCTCGGTCGCCTGCTGGATGTCGTTCGACGCGCCGGTGGACACCTCGCCGATGAAGATCTCCTCCGCCGCCCGGCCGCCCATCATCGCGGCCATCTTGTCGCGCAGCTCCTCGGTGGACATGAGGTACCGGTCCTCGAGCGGCAGCGACATCGTGTAGCCGAGCGCCGCCAGACCGCGCGGGATGATCGATACCTTCGTCACCCGTTCGGTCCCGGGGAGCATCCAGCCCACCACCGCGTGGCCGGCCTCGTGGTGCGCGACGATCTCCTTCTCGCGCTCGTTCATCCGGCGGTTCTTCTTCTGCAGACCGGCGACGACGCGGTCGATGGCCTCCTCGAAGTCAGCCCGGAGCACCGCCTCGCGGTTCTTGCGCGCCGCGAGCAGCGCCGCCTCGTTCACCACGTTCGCCAGGTCCGCGCCCGCGAAGCCCGGCATCTTCGCGGCGAGATCGCGAATGTCCACGTCGGGCCCGAGCTTCACGTTCTTCACGTGGATCCGGAGGATCTGCTCGCGGCCGCGCTTGTCCGGACGATCCACGAGCACCTGCCGGTCGAAGCGGCCCGGACGCATCAGCGCCGAGTCGAGGATCTCCGGCCGGTTCGTCGCGCCGAGGATGATGAGCCCGAGCTTCGAGTCGAATCCGTCCATCTCCGAGAGGATCTGGTTCAGCGTCTGCTCGCGCTCGTCATGGCCGCCCATCACGCCCGAGTTGCGGCTCTTGCCGATCGCGTCGAGCTCGTCGATGAAGATGATGCAGGGCGCCTTCGCCTGCGCCTGGGCGAAGAGGTCACGCACGCGGGCTGCGCCCACGCCGACGAACATCTCCACGAACTCGGAGCCGGAGAGCGAGAAGAACGGCACGCCCGCCTCGCCCGCCACCGCCCGCGCGAGCAGCGTCTTGCCCGTGCCCGGAGGACCGACGAGCAGCACGCCCTTCGGGATGCGCCCACCGAGGCGGCGGAACTTCTCCGGCGTCTTGAGGAACTCGACGATCTCCTTGAGCTCGTCCACCGCCTCTTCGATGCCGGCCACGTCCTTGAAGCCCACGCCCGTGTCCGCCTCGGCGTGGAACTTCGCGCGCGTCTTGCCGAAGGACATCACGCCCTGCGGCCCCTGCCCCATGCCGCCGGCCATCCGCCGCATGAGCAGGCTCCAGAAGAGCAGCGCGATGCCGATGGGCACGAGCCAGATCCACAGGAGCGAGGTGAAATCGCTCGAGGGCTGCGCGTCGTACTGGATGTTCTTCTCCTCCAGCAGCCGCAGCAGGCTCTCCTCGTCACCCGGCACGCGGTGCGCGGTCCAGGGCAGCTGCGCCGGTTCGCTCCGAACGCCCGGCTCCGCTCCCTCCGGCGCGGCCGCTGTCTGCGGCGGCAGATACCCGCGCACCGACTGGCCCTCGATCACCACGCGGACGAAGGTGCCCTCCGCCACGGCCTGCTTGAACTGGCTGTAGGTCACCCGCCGCACGCCGACGTCCTCGAAGACGCCGCGCAGCAGGAAGAACGCCAGCACCAGCAAGAGGATGTAGCCGACGGGTGAGCCAAATCGGAAGGGCTTCGGTCCCTGCGGAGGCTGCGGCGCCTTGTCCGGCTTCTTGTTCCTCGGATTGACGCTCGGCTCGTTCTGATTCATCGGCGACTCTCCACCCCTCCGTACCCCGTGACCCTGATTGACAACCCACGCCCGCCTGTCCGCCCCCGGCGGCAGTTCCGGTCGCAAAGATGTGCACAGGCGCCCGAGCGTCAATGGGCGTGGGTCAATTCGCGGACGGTGTGAGACGGGTAAGGGACGATCAGTCCCGGCAGTCGACGCGGAACAGGCCCTCGCCCACCCCTTCGGTGCCGAGCAGATACGCGCGCCCCTCCGGCAGGTACGCGATCGCCTCGGACTGCGGCTGGGAGGCGGAGGTCACCGGCAGCGCCGGCCTCTGAAGGAGGGTCTCGATCGTCTGCGCACCCGAGCCACCGCGCAGCTCCCACACGCCTCCATAGGAGCGCACCAGCAGACGGGAACCATCCGGCGAGACGTCCGCCGCCGTCGCCCAACGCGCGTCACCGGGTGCGGTGAGCGTGCCCACCCGCTCGGCGGTGATCTCTTCGTCACCCAGTCCGCGAAGCCGGTGAACGTCACCGAGGCTTTCCCACACCTTGGTGATCACGTGTGGCGTACCGGTGACCGGATCGATCACCAGCGACTCCGCGTCCACCGGGCCGTCTGCATAGCGAAAGCGATACGTGCGCGCGGTGAGGGTGACGGGCTCTGACGCGGCGGGGAGTTCGGCGGGCTCGTCCACCTCGAGCAATTGCACGTTCGCGCGCCGCTTGAGGTTGTCTCCGATGTCCGCGAGGAACACGCAGGTTCGCGACGGGTCACCAATGCAGGGACCTGTTGCCACGTCCTCCACGTCCGCCGGCGTTACGCCCTCGAAGAGAAATCGCGCGACGATCTCACCGGTTTCGCGCAGCGCGAACAGCTCGGCCGCATGCCCCGAGTCGTTGTGCGCCCACAGGATGCCGGGGAGCCGGCGGCTGGCCACGAGCCCGGAGAGTTCCTCCAGCTGCTCGGGCACGCTGCCCACGCGCTGCGCCTGCGCGTTCCACTTGAGGCACGGGCCGGTGGGCTCCGGCTCTCCCTGCGGTGTCTCAACGACCGGAGGCGGCTCGGCGTCCTTGCGACACGCGGCCAGCGCGAACGAAAGCGAGACGAGCGCCGCGGTGACGAGCGCGCGCCTCACAGCCCGAGCAGCTTCTCCAGCGTCTTCGCGTCCGCATCCGGGAAGCGGTAGTTCCCCATCTCTTCGAGCCTCACCCAGCGGTGGTCGTGCACGCGCAGGTGGCGGATCTGCTGGTTCGGCGGAAAGAGCCGGCAGCGATACACGCGGAAGTCGATCTCGTACGCCGGGTAGTCGTGGTGGGTGTGCATCACCTGCTGCCCGATGGCCACCTCGATCCCCATCTCCTCGCGCAGCTCGCGGGCGAGCGCGTTCTCGTCGCCCTCGCCCAGCTCTGCCCGGCCGCCCGGAAACTCCCACAGCAGCGGCAGCGAGGCCGCGGGTGGACGCTGCGTGATGAGGTACCGGCCTTCGCCGTCCTCGAGCATCGCGCCCACCACCCGGATTCGCCGCTTGGCTGTCGGAGTCACGGACGCGAAGCTACTGGCACTTGCCAGCGTTGCACGTGAATTTGAAGGAGGCGATGCAGTAGTCGCACATTGCACCTCCGGAACCACAGCCGTCGATCGGGCTTGTTCCGGAGATGCATACCGGCGGATTTGCCAACCAGTCGCAGCAGCCCGTGGTGCAACCGGCGCAGAACGAGAAGCCACCATCAAGCCCCGGTAACCCGCCGTCGTTCGTCGTCCCGCCCTGGCAGGTGCCGTTCACGCAGCTCGCCCCGTTCTGGCAGGTCATGCAGGCCTGGCCGCCGGTCCCGCACTGGGCGTCACCGGTCCCCGGCTGGCAGCTGGTCCCGTCGCAGCAGCCGTTCTGACAGTTGGACGCCGAGCAGGTGGTGTCCTTGCACTGACCGCCCTCGCAGACCTGGCCGTCGAAGCAGGCCACGCAGGCGTTTCCGCCGGAGCCGCAGGCCATGGTGTCCGCGCCGGTGAGGCAGTTGCCCACCGCGTCGCGGCAGCCGTTACACGCGTTGGTGCACGCGCCGCTGGTGCAGGTCTGCGAGCCGACGCACGAGGTGCACGCGCCGCCGCCGCTCCCGCACGCGGTTCCGTCGTTGCCCGGCATGCACTGGCCGTTGCGGCAGCAGCCCGAGGCGCAGCTCGACGGTCCGCAGGCGGTCATGCCCCCGTCGGTCCCGCCGTCGCCCTTCGCGCCGCCGTCCAGCCCGCCGGTGCCGCCGTCCTCGTTGACGAGCGGCGCGCCGCGGCAGGTGAACTCCTCACAGACCTGGCCCACGTTGCACACCGAGCAGGTCACGCCGAGGGTCCCGCACGCGTCGAGCGCGGTGCCCTCGCGACAGATGCCGTCGCTGTCGCAGCAGCCATTACAGTTCGAAGGAAGGCAACGCGCCTGCTGCGTGGGACCGCACGCCAGCGCCATCGAAAAACCGAACGCTGCGCCGAGGACAAGTGCACGGCTGATCATGGAGAGCTCCCTCGCCCCGCTGCGTTTTGTGGAGGCGGACCTGCGTGCGTAGAACACAAAGCGGCGGTCGGAATCAACGGGGGCACCCGTTGTAAAACATGTTTCACGACAAGCCCGGCCAGAGGGAGTGAGACATGCAGGTGACACTTTTTTCTCAGACACCGAGAAAGGGTCTGCGCCTCTTGATCTTCGCTTTGAATCTCCCTCACCATGTGCGGCTTCGCGCACCGGAACCCACTCCGGCGCCCAGGAGCGACCATGTCAATCTCGTCACCGATTCGGCTCGGGGGGATCTTCCTGATGTTGATGGTGGCCGCGGCGGGATGCCGCTGCGGCTCGGAGGGCGTCGGCCGGAGCTACGGCGAGATCGGCGTCGTCCACCTCGATGCGTTCGGCGCGACGATCACCGGCCGCGACGCGCTCTACGACTTCGGCACCCTGCAGATGGGCGACCGGGTGCAGAAGAAGCTCGTCATCCGGAACCTCGGCCAGGGCGCGCTGACGCTCATCTCGCTCGAGCGCACCGAGGGCAGCGCGGTCACCATCGGCGACATCGCCGCGGAGAACGCCGCGTTCGACGTGCGCTTCGTCACCTCCACCGTGATCGAGGCCGGCAACTACGCCGAGTTCGACATGGCCTTCACCCCGCCGCACGGCTCGGGGAACGTCTCTCACGAGGTGAAGCTCCTGCTCTCCGCCGGCGGCACGCGGCCCGAGGAGGAGACGGCGGTCATCACGCTGCGCGGCAAGGCCACACCGGGCGCCTGTGAGATCCCCGAGGTGCTCGACTTCGGCAAGGTGGCGCTCGGGGCCCATGGCGCGCGGACGGTGACCTTCCGCAACCCGGGCGGCACGGCGTCGCAGGCCTTCGTGGGCGACCCGGAGAGCGCGAACGGAGACCACCTGACCTTCAAGGTCGGCGAGGGCTCGCCGAAGGGGAACTTCGAGATCGGCCCCGGCGGCTCGCAGGACATCACCGTGGAGTTCCGGCCCACCGAGCTGCGCGCGTACGAGGCGACTGTCGCGCTGCGCGCCTCCGGCCACTGCGGCCCCGGCCAGGTGACGCTGAAGGGCGAGGGCGTGGACGAGGTCCTCGAGTGGACGCCGGACTCGCTGAACTTCGGCTACATCGCGCCCTCCACCGAGGCGATCAAGATCGTCACCTTCACCAACCGCGGCGGCTCGGACGTGGAGCTCTACGAGGTGGCGACGACCGCGCCGGCGGACTTCGGCTACAAGGTCGAGAACGGCGACGCGCCCGGCAAGTTCGTGGTGCCGGCGAACACGTCGCGCGAGATGAAGGTGGTGTGCAAGCCGTCGCAGCTCGGGCCGAGAGCGGGCACGCTGCGCTTCCGCACGCCGATCACCAAGCAGCCGATGGGTCAGATCTCGCTCACCTGCTTCGGCGGTGGGCCGGACATCCGGGTGCTGCCGAACGGCACGCTGAACTTCGGGCGCACGGCGTTCTTCCAGAGCTCGAACCCGCCCTATGCGGTGACGCGGAAGATCACCGTGATGAACGTGGGCGCCATCCCGCCGAACATGGATCCGAACGGGAACCTCAAGCTCGGGCGCTTCTCGCCGGAGGGTGAGCCGGGCCAGGTGCCGTACATGGCGCTGGTGCCCTTGAACGGGAACACGCAGCAGAGCGAGTTCAGCATCGGCATCCCGCCCACCTACAACCCGGCCACCGGCATCGTGGCCACCGCCGGCCAGAACGCGATCGACCTCACGCTGACGCTGACGCCGAAGTCGCTCGGGCAGAAGGAGGCGGAGCTGCTCATCTACTCCAACGATCCGGACACGCCGGAGTACCGGCTGCTGGTCACGGCGACGGTGGAGGAGGTCCCGCCCTGCAAGTACACGGTGAGCCCGCAGCAGGTGAGCTTCGGGCTGGTGACGCCGGGCACGCAGAAGGAGGTGCCGGTCACCTTCACGAACATCGGCACCCTGCCGAACGAGATCTGCCTCATCAGTGGCGTGGACCTCGCGCCGGGCACGGACATGGCGTACTCGATGCCGAACGGGCCGGTGGAGTCGCGCGAATTGCAGCCGGGTCAGTCGTTCCAGGCGCTGGTGCGCGTGGCGCCGCAGGGACAGGTGCCCAACGCGGTGGTGAACCTCACGGGGAACCTGCGCTACTTCGCGTCCTCGCCCACCGCGCCGTCGGGGACGGTGCCGCTCGTGACGAACGTGGGGCCGACGTGTCTGACCATCGCGCCGGCGCACGAGGAGTTCGGCGCCGCGAAGCCGGGCTGCAACACGCCGGTGCGGACCTTCAGCATCTACAACGTGTGCACGCAGAGCGTGTCGCTGCAGGGCATCACCATGCAGGTGGGCGCAGGCCAGGGACCGGGCGGACCGAACTGCCCGGGCACCGCGGCGTGCCCCGAGTTCTTCCTCACCCAGACGCCCGCCATCCCGGGCGGCGGCCTGAGCATCGCGCCGGGCTCGAACCCGGTGAACTTCCAGGCGCGCTACCGGCCGATCGACATTGGGCCGGACTCGGGCGTGATTGCGGTGAACGTCGTGCAGAGCGGGCAGAACGTGACCTACCTGGTGACGCTCGCGGGCTCGGGTGATGCGACCGGCCAGAACACCGACATCTTCGTGCAGGACTTCCAGCCGAAGGCGGACGTGCTCTTCACCATCGACGACTCGTGCTCGATGGACGTGTACCAGAACAGCCTGGCGAACAACTTCGCCTCCTTCATCCAGTACGCGGTGGCGGCGGGCGTGGACTGGCAGATCGGCGTCACCACCACTGACATGGACGACGCGTTCAACATCCCCGGCTTCCCCGCCTTCCCCGAGGGCGAGAAGGGCCGGCTCATCGGCGACGCGAACAACCCGAAGATCCTCACCCCGAACACGCCGAACGTGCAGGCGCTCTTCCAGCAGAAGGTGAAGGTCGGCACCGACGGCAGCGGCACGGAGACGGGCCTCGAGCCGTCGCTGGCGGCGGTCACGCCTCCGCTGATCACGGCGGACAACGCGGGCTTCCTGCGGCAGGACGCGAACCTGGCGATCGTGGTGGTGACCGACGCGCCGGATCAGAGCGGCAAGCCGGCGAGCTTCTATCTGAACTCGTTCCTCAACGTGAAGGGCCACCACCGCGCGCACATGTTCACGTTCAATGCGATCGCCGGCTTCGCGCCCACGCCTCCGTCGGGATGCCCCGGCTACGACACCGGCGCGGATGACGGCTCGTACGCGTTCGTGGTGAACCAGACCAACGGCATCCGCGACGAGATCTGCACGAACAACTGGTCGGCCACGCTGCAGAACCTCGGGAAGACGGCGTTCGGCTTCCGCACCGTGTTCTACCTGAACGCGGTGCCGGACCTGACCCAGGGCGTCACCGTGCTCCTCAACGGCGTGGCGGTGCCGGCCTCGTCGGGCGGTAAGACGAACTGGTCGTACGACGCGGCCTCCAACGCGATCGTGTTCGACCCGCAGGTCACGCCGGGGCCGGGCGACACGCTGACCGTGAGCTACACCGTGGGCTGTCTGCCGTAGCCGTTCGGAAGACGCAGTTTTTGCGCCCTGCACTCGCCGCTGCTGGCGGGTGTGGGGCGCACTAGTATGCGGGGCATGGCCACCCTCCAGTTTCTCGGTGCTGCCGGCACCGTCACCGGTTCGCGGTTCCTCCTCGAGCACGACGGAAAGCGGGTGCTCATCGACTGCGGGCTCTTTCAGGGCCGCAAGGAGTGGCGCCAGCGCAACTGGTCGCCCTGGCCGGTGCCGCCGAAGACGATCGACGCGGTGATCCTCACCCACGCGCACATCGATCACTCCGGCGGGCTGCCGAGGCTCGTGCGCGAGGGCTTCAACGGGCCGGTGTACTGCACGCCGGGCACGCGGGACTTGTGCGGGCTGTTGCTCCCCGACAGCGCGCACCTGCAGGAGGAGGAGGCGCGCTACGCGAACAAAGAGCGCTACTCGCGGCACTCCCCCGCCCTGCCGCTCTACGGGACGGAAGACGCGCTGAAGGCGCTGCGGCTCTTCGAGACCTTCCGCTACGACAAGCCGAAGGAGATCCTCCCCGGCATCACGGTGACCTTCACGCGCGCGGGACACATCCTCGGCAGCGCGGTGGTGACGGTGGACCTCGGCGGGACGCAGGAGCGGGTGGTCTTCACCGGGGACCTGGGCCGCTACAACGCGCCGATCCTCCGCGACCCGGAGGGCGTGCGGCACGCGACGACGCTGGTGGCGGAGAGCACCTACGGCAACCGCGAGCACAAGGACTCGGACCCGACCGAGGCGCTGGCGGAGGTGGTGCGCAAGACCTACGCGCGCGGCGGGGTGCTCGTCATTCCGGCGTTCGCGGTGGGGAGGACGCAGGAGATCCTCTTCCGGCTGCGCAGGCTGGAGGACGCGGAGCGGATCCCGGTGCAGGACGTGTACGTGGACTCGCCGATGGCCTGCGATGCGACGCCGCTCTACCTCGCGCACGCGGACGATCACGATCTGGTGATGAGCTCGCTCATCGATCAGGGGCGCTCGCCGCTGGCCACCGCGCGCACGAAGTTCGCCAACCGCGTGGCGGACTCGAAGCGCCTCAACGGGCTGAAGGGTCCCTTCGTGATCATCAGCGCCAGCGGGATGGCGACGGGTGGGCGCGTGCTGCACCACCTCGAGCACCGGCTGCCGCACGAGGAGAACACGGTGCTCTTCGTGGGCTATCAGCCGGAGGGAACGCGCGGCCGGCGGCTCCTCGAGGGCGAGGGCGAGATCAAGATGCACGGGCGGATCATCAAGGCCCGCGCGGAGATCGCGCAGATCAGCGGGTTCAGCGCCCACGCGGACTACAAGGAGATGATGCGCTGGATGGACGGCTTCGAGTCGCCGCCGCAGCAGACGCTGCTCGTGCACGGCGAGCCGGACGCGTTGGAAGGGATGCGCAAGCGGGTGGAGGCCCGAGGCTGGAAGGCGCACGTCCCCCGCTTCATGGAGAGGGTGGAGCTTGCAGCGCCCGTGAGATAGACGGCGGCCATGAGCCGCGTCATCCGCGCCCCGAGGGGCACCGAACTGTCGTGCAAGGGCTGGGTCCAGGAAGCCGCCCTGCGCATGCTGATGAACAACCTCGATCCGGAGGTCGCCGAGCGTCCGGAGGATCTCGTCGTCTACGGCGGCACCGGCAAGGCCGCGCGCGACTGGCCCTCGTTCGACCGGATCGTGAAGGCGCTGCGGGAGCTGGGCGAGGACGAGACGCTGCTCGTGCAGTCCGGCAAGCCGGTCGGCGTGATGCGGACGCACAGGGACGCGCCGCGGGTGCTGCTGGCGAACTCGAACCTCGTGGGCAACTGGGCGAACTGGGATCACTTCCGCGAGCTCGAGCGGAAGGGCCTGATGATGTACGGCCAGATGACCGCGGGCTCGTGGATCTACATCGGCACGCAGGGGATCCTGCAGGGCACCTACGAGACCTTCGCGCAGGCGGGGCGCACCCACTTCGGCAGCGCGGATCTCGCAGGAAGGCTGGTGCTCAGCGGCGGGCTCGGCGGCATGGGCGGGGCGCAGCCGCTGGCCGCGACGATGAACGGCGCGGTGTTCCTCGGCGTGGAGGTGGATGAGACGCGCGCCCGGAGGCGGGTGGAGACGCGCTACCTCGACGTGGTGGCGAAGGATCTCGACGACGCGCTGCGGCTGTGTCGCGAGGCGCAAGAGAAGCGGCAGGCGCTCAGCGTGGCGGTGATCGGCAACGCGGCGGAGATCTACCCGGAGCTGGTGCGGCGCGGCGTGAAGCCGGACCTCGTGACGGATCAGACGAGCGCGCACGATCCGCTGCACGGCTACATCCCCGCGGGCCTCACGCTGCAGGAGGCGGCGGCCCTGCGCGAGCGCGACCCTCGGGGCTACGTGGACCGCGCGCACCAGTCGATGGCGATGCAGGTGGGGGCGATGCTCGACATGCAGCGGATGGGCTGCCACGTGTTCGACTACGGGAACAACATCCGCGCCGGCGCGAAAAAGGCGGGCGTGGAGAACGCCTTCGACTTCCCCGGCTTCGTCCCCGCCTACATCCGCCCGCTCTTCTGCGAGGGCCAGGGCCCGTTCCGCTGGGTCGCGCTGAGCGGAGATCCGGCGGACATCGCGCGGACCGATCGCGCGGTGATGGAGCTCTTCCCGGAGAAGGCGTCGCTCAAGCGCTGGCTGACGATGGCGGGTGAGAAGATCGCGTTCCAGGGACTGCCGGCGCGCATCTGCTGGCTCGGGTATGGGGAGCGCGAGAAGGCGGGGCTCGCGTTCAACGAGCTCGTGCGCAAGGGCGAGGTGAAGGCGCCGATCGTCATCGGCCGCGATCACCTCGACTGCGGCTCGGTGGCGTCGCCGAACCGCGAGACAGAGGCGATGAAGGACGGCACCGACGCGGTGGCGGACTGGCCCATCCTCAACGCGCTGGTGAACGCGGTGAACGGCGCGTCGTGGGTGAGCTTCCACCACGGCGGCGGCGTGGGCATCGGCTACTCGCTGCACGCAGGCCAGGTCATCGTGGCGGACGGGACCGACGAGGCCGCGGCGCGGATCTCGCGCGTGCTGCAGAGCGACCCGGGCATGGGCGTGCTGCGCCATGCGGACGCGGGCTACGAGGAGGCGATCACCGTGGCCCACGAGCGCGGCGTGAAGATCCCCGGGCTTACGGTGTAAGCCTTGTTCGACCTGCTCATCCGGAATGCGGCGGAGGTGCTCACCTGCACCGGTTCGCCGAGGGGCGACATCGAGTCCGCGCTGGCAGTGATCCCCAACGGCGCGGTGGGCATCGCCGGGGGCCGCGTTTCCTGGGTGGGCCCGGCGCACGCGGTGCCTTCCGAGGCGGTGGGACCTTCCACCGAGGTGCTCGATGCGGAGGGTGGGACCGTCACGCCGGGCCTCGTCGATCCGCACACGCACCTCGTGTTCGCGGGAGAGCGCGCGCACGAGTTCGACCTGCGCAACCAGGGCGCGACCTATCTGGAGATCGCGAAGGCGGGCGGCGGCATCGCCAACACGGTGAAGGCCACGCGCGCGGCGAGCGAGGAGGAGCTCGTGGCGCTGGCCCTCCCCCGCCTGCAGCGGCTGCACGAGCAGGGCGTGACCACCTGCGAGGTGAAGAGCGGCTACGGGCTCAACCTCGCGGACGAGCTGAAGATGCTCCGCGCGGTCCGGACGCTCTCCGGGATGCAGCCGGTGAAGCTCGTGCCCACGCTGCTGTGCGCGCATGCGGTCCCCGCGGAGCTGCGCGAGAACCGCGAGCGGTACGTGGATCTCTGCGTGGAGGAGATCCTGCCCGCCGTTGCGGAAGAGGGACTGGCCTTCGCCTGCGATGCGTTCTGCGAGGAGGGCGCGTTCACCGTCGAGGAGACCCGGCGGATGCTCACGGCCGCGGCGGCGCTGGGGCTGGTGCCGAGGCTGCACGCGGATCAGCTGACGGCGGGCGGCGGCGCGCAGCTGGCGGCGGAGGTACGAGCGTCGTGCGCGGATCACCTCGAGCAGGTGACGGACGAGGGCATCGAGGCGCTCGCGGGCGCGGAGGTGAGCGCGGTGCTGGTGCCGACCTCCACCCTCTTCCTGCGGATGAAGCCGTATGCGCCGGGGAGGAAGCTGCGCGCGGCGGGCGTGAACGTGGCGCTGGGCACGAACGTGAACCCGGGCTCGTCGATGACGGAGAACGTGGGGCTGGTGATGGGGCTCGCGTGCCTGGAGAACGGGCTGACCGCGGCGGAGGCGGTGTGGGGCTTCACCCGTGGCGCGGCGCTGGCGATGCGGATGTCGGAACTCGGACGGATTGCGCCGGGAGATCCGGCGGACCTGGTCGTCTTCGGTTGCTCGAGCTACCGCCACCTGCCCTACCACCTCGGGGTGAACCACGCCCGGGCGGTGATGAAGGCGGGCCGGGTGACGGCGCGTCCGGGTGGACTGGGCGCTCCGCTGTGCCGCTAGCGCGGCCGTGCTTATAAGGATGGGCCATGTGCCGGTTGTTCGGCTTCCGATCGGACGTTCCTGAGCGCGTGCACGAGTCCCTGGTGAGGGAGGCGAACTCCCTGCGGGTGCAGTCGCACGAGCACAAGGACGGCTGGGGCATCGCCTCCTACAAGCACGGCCCGGAGCCGGAGGTCGCCCGCGGCACCGGACCGGCGCACGCGGATCCGGAGTTCGAACGGGTGAGCAACATCACCTCGTCGCACGCGGTCATCGCGCACGTGCGGCTGGCCTCGGTCGGGCCGATCAACATCGAGAACGCGCACCCGTTCGTGTGGGGGCGCTGGACCTTCGCGCACAACGGAACGCTCCAGCGCTTCGACCAGCACGCGCAGACTGTGGAGGCGCTCATCGACGAGGACCTGCGGAAGCTCATCCGCGGGGAGACGGACTCGGAGCGCTGCTTCTACCTGTTCCTCTCCCGGCTGCGCGCGCGCTGCGACGTGGAGGCGCCGCCGTTCGAAGAGGTGGCACGGGCGCTGGTGGACACCGCGCGCACCGTGGTCGAGATCACCGAGCAGCGCGCGCTGAAGCCCTCATCGACGAACTTCCTCGTCACCGATGGCCGGCTGATGCTCGCCACGCGGCGGCACCGGACGCTGTTCTATTCGGAGAAGAAGCGGCGGCTCCTGGGCCAGTCGGCAGGGCCGCGCGTGGGAGAGCGACTGCGCCAGTTCGTCGTCGCCAGTGAGATCCTCGAGGGCGAGACCGACTGGCACGAGCTGCCGGAGAACGCGGTCTGCGGTGTGGACGAGCAGATGCGGTTCTGGCGCTGGGGCTTCGACGAGCTCGTCGAGCCTTCGGCGCTGTCGCGCTGACGGAGGCTCTCAGCCGTTCGAGACGCGGCGAGGCGCGGACACGGCCGCCTCGATGCGCACCGGATGCGGCGAGGGATGACGGTCGTGGCCCGCCAGCAGCGCCGGACGCGAGACCGGTCCTGTCCCCGAGCCGCGCGTGAGCCAGCCGCCGCGGTGTGAGGTGAGCAGCGCCCACGGCGCGATCCAGCCGGTCACTGCAAGCGCGTAGAGCCCCCACGGCAAGGCCCAGAAGGCGATGCGAGGGCCGCGGAGCGCGAGCGTCACCGCGGCGGCGGGCACCGCGGAGACCAGCGCCAGGGCCAGCGCCCACGGCAGGACCATCGGATGCAGCACGAGCGCGAGCACCGACGGCACGAACAGCGCGCTGGAGAGGAGCATCCGCAGGACCGACCAGACGAAGAGGAGCTGGAGTCCTCGGCGTGTCTCGCCGGCGGCGGTGCGAACGCGGAAGACGAAGCCCGCGAGCACGAGCGACTCGCGGACGTTGCTGCGTGCCCAACGCAGGAACATCCGGCAGAGCTGACGCGCGGTGCTCGGGACCTGGGTGAGGACGATCGCGTCGGACTGGTAGCGCACGGTGGCGCCCGAGCGGAGGATGAGGTTCGTCATCGCGCGGTCCTCGCCGATGGTGGCGGGCTGTCCGAAGAAGGTCTGCGCCAGCCACTCGTCGAGCACCTCGCGAACGCTGTCGGCTCGGTAGGCGGAGAGCGCGCCGGGCGTGCACATCACCGCGCCCACCTCGCTCTCGCCGGCGCGCATGAAGTCGAAGGCGGAGGTGAAGGCTGCGTCGAGCATCTTCGGCAGCGCACCCTCGTGGCGGTTGAGCACGCGCACGTTGCCGGCCACCGCGCCGCAGAGGGGATCGAGCGCGAACGGCGCCACCATCTTCCGCAGCGTGTCCGGCAACACCTCCGAGTCGCTGTCCACGGTGACGAGGATCTCTCCCCTCGCGCGACGGAAGCCCACCTCCAGCGCACGCCGCTTGCCGCCGTTCTCAGCGAGCCGCAGGGACACCATCCGCTCGCCGAGCTCACGCTGCGCGCGGCGGATCCAGAGCCAGGTGTCGTCGGCGCTGCCGTCGTCCACAGCGATGAGCTCCAGCCGATCGTGCGGGTAGTCGCTGGCCGCGAGGCTGCGGAGCGTGCGGAGGACCTGCTGGCCCTCGTTGAAGGCGGGGACGATCACGGTGACGAGCGGGAGTTCGGCGTCGGCGACGTGAGGCGCGGGCCGGTAGCGCGCCACCAGCGCCACGTGGAAGGCGGCCATCGCCGTGGCGGCGAGCGCGAAGAGCTGCGTTGCGAGGATCAGCGCGCGGCCGGTGCCGGTCTGCACGAGTGACGACCACGGGCCTTCGGCCACCTGCATGCCGAAGACGGTGAACGCGAGGAGCACGAGCTGGACGAGGAGTCCGGCTCCGAGCGCGAAGACGAGCTCGCGGTGACGACGCGGCATCGGGATGAGGTCGGGCGGAGGGAGAACGTGCATGGCCCCCGCCCTATGCAAGTGGCACGCCCGATTGTTGCTACTGCAACGAACCGCAGCGCGCGACGTAGGATCGGGGAGTCCCTCCCTGCTGGCAGGCAGGCGCCGCTTCCCGGGCAGGGAAATTTTCCCTGTTCATCGAGCGCGCCGCCCGCTCGTACGCTGAAGGCAGATGCGGACCCCCGACGACAGAGGCCGCTCCGCGCGCGTGCTCGTGGTGGACGACGAGCCGGCGATGCAGGAGGTGCTGGCCGGGCGGCTCGAGCGCTGGGGCTACGTGGTCGAGGCCACCGGTTCGGTCGCGACAGCACGTGCGCGCGCGGCCGCGTTCCGGCCCGACGTGGTGGTGTCGGATCTGGTGCTGCCGGATGCGACGGGGCTCGACCTGCTCGAGCAGCTGCGCGCCGAGGATCCGCGCCGAACCGTGCTGCTCATCACCGCGTACGGGACGATCGACACCGCGGTGCGCGCGATCAAGGCGGGCGCGTGCCACTTCCTCACCAAGCCGATCGACTACGGCGTGCTGAAGACCTACCTCGAGGCGGCGCCGCTGCTCGGCGAGGAGGACGGGAGTTCGACGGAGGAGCCGCGGGCCGCACCGTCACCCTCGCCGCCGGGCCATACGGCCACGGAGGGCCCGTGGCGCGGAATGGTGGGCACGAGCCCCGCGCTGCGCCGGATGCAGGAGCGGGTGCGCGCCGCCGCGGCGAGCGATGCGCCGGTGCTGATCGTGGGAGAGAGCGGGACGGGAAAGGAGCTCGTGGCGCGGACGATCCGCGAGCTCTCGCTGCGCGCGAGCAGGCCCTACGTGACGGTCAACGCCGCGGCGTTGCCGGAGACGCTGGTGGAGAGCGAGCTCTTCGGCGCCGAGCGGGGCGCGTTCAGCGGCGCGGACCGAGCGCGGGCGGGGCTGCTGGAGCAGGCGGACGGCGGCACGCTGTTCCTCGACGAGATCACCGAGATGCCCCTCTCGCTGCAGCCGAAGCTGCTGCGCGCGCTGGAGGATGGCCGCGTGCGGAGGCTCGGAGGCAGCGGCGAGCGCATCGTGGACGTGCGGGTGATCGCGGCCACGAACCGGAACCCCACGGTCGCGGTCGAGCAGGGACGGCTGCGGCATGACCTCGCGTTCAGGCTCGACGTGCTGCGCGTGGACGTGCCGCCGCTGCGAGAGCGCCGCGAGGATCTGCCGGCGCTGGCCGCCCACTTCCTCGACGGGTGCGCTCGACGCCTGGGCGCGCCCTCCCCTTCCCTCTCGCCCTCCGCGCTCGCCGCGCTGGAGGCGCACCCGTGGCCCGGCAACGTGCGCGAGCTTCGCAACGTGATGGAGCGCGCGTTCGTCAGCGGCGCGTCGGTGCTCGAAGCGGAGCACCTCGGGCTGCCGCTTCCGACGACGGCTTCGGCTTCGGCTTCGGCTTCCGCGCCCTCGCACCCGATGGCGCACGGCATCGCCATCCCCGCGGGCCGCACGCTGGCGGAGGCCGAGCAGATCCTCATCCTCGAGACGCTGCGGCGCACCGGCAACAACAAGGCAGAGGCCGCGCGACAGCTCGGGCTGGACGTGAAGACGATCCGCAACAAGCTCAAGCACTTCTCCAGCGGCACGGGCACCGCCGCCGCGGCAGAGACGGATTCGGAGAGCGACGCGTGAGGTTGTCGCGGACGTTGGGATTCGGTGCGGCGCTGGCGGTGCTGCCCCTGGTGGCGGCGCTGGCGTTCACGGTGGACCGGCTTCAGGAGCTTGCTTCACGCAGCGAACGGCTGATGCTCCGGCAGTTGAGCGCGGTGCGGCTCGGGACCGGTGTGGCGACGCGGCTCGACCGCCTGAGCGAATTGCTGAGCAAACACGCGGTCAGCCGCGATGCCGGCTACGCGCAGAAGTTCTCCGAGGTGGCCGAGGCCATCGACGCGGAGCTCGAGGCGCTGCGCGACGCGGACCTCGGAGATGGCGAAGACGCCCGGCTCGCGGAGTTCGTCACCCGGTGGCGGGCCTTCCGCGAGCACGCGCTGGCCCAGGGACCGGACGCGGTGCAGCAGGTGGAGGCGCTCGCCCAATCCGCGCGGGCGCTGCTGGCCTCTGCACACCGCGCGGCAGAGGAGGACGTGGCGCGCGCGGAGGAGGCCCGCGAGGCGGCAGGACGTGCGGCGGTGACCGCGACGCTGGTGGCGCTGCTCTCGTCCGGTGTGGTGCTGCTGTCCATGACGCGCTGGCTGCGGCGGCGGCTGGCGGCCTTCGTGGATGCGACGGATGCGGTCGGACGCGGCGCCTTCTCGGCACAGCTCCCCTTCGCCGGTGACGACGAGCTGGGGCGCGTGGCGGTCGCCTTCAACGGGATGGTGAGCGCCCTGCAGGGACTGGAGAAGATGAAGGCGGACTTCCTCTCCAGCATCAGCCACGAGCTTCGCACGCCATTGGTGGCGATGGTGGAGACGAACGAGGCCCTGCTCGACGACGTGGCCGGTCCGCTCACCGAACGGCAACGCCGGATGATCACCCTCAACGCCGGCGCGGCCCGCAGGCTCTCCGCGATGATCGGCGATCTGCTGGAGCTCTCGGTCGTGCGCAGCGGGATGCGCTACCAGATGGAGCCGATGCCGCTCGGCCAGGTGGTGAACGACGCGGTCTCCGAACTCGATTCCCGCGCGCGTGAACGGGGCCTGACGCTCGAGGTCGCAGGTTGCGAGTCCGCGGGGGCGCTGACGGTGAACGCGGATCGCGGAAGGATCGCGCAGGTGGTGCAGAACCTCGTGGAGAACGCGATCAAGCACACGCCTGCGGCCGGCCGCATCGAGGTCTCGCTGCACGCTCGGACCGAGGGCGCAGGTGCGATGGAGCGGGTGGCGCTGCTGCGCGTGGACGACACCGGCCCGGGCATTCCGGAGACGGACCGGGAGCGCGTGTTCGAGAAATTCTTCCGGCGCCAGGGCGTCTCCGCGGACGGCGTGGGACTCGGGCTCGCCATCTGTCGGGAGATCGTCCACGCGCACCGTGGCGCGATCTGGATCGAGGACGGGCGACTCGGAGGCGCATCGGTGTGCGTGGCGCTGCCGGTGAGCAACGACCAGCGGGAAGCCGCATGACCCACGCAACTAAAGCCTTCACCCTGCTCATGCTGGCCGGTGTGCTCGGCGGCTGTCTCGGGCCGAAGGCGGCGGTCGTGCGCGCGCAGGACACGGCGGATGCCGCGCTGGTGGCCGGTGATCACGCGCGCGCGGAGGAGGCCTATCGCGCGGCGGAGGCGGAGGCGCAGACGAGGGACGCGCAGGAACGGGCGAGGCTCTTCGCGCTGGTCGCGAAGCTGTCAGCGGTGGGCGCGGATGGACGCGACGAGGCGCTGTCGCAGCTGCGCACGTACTCGGTGAACGCGGCGGACACGCCGTGGGGCCAGCTCGCGGCGCTGCATCGGGACGAGATGGCGCAGGCGGACGCGCTGCGGTGGGCGCTCCATCGCGCGGGCGCGGACATTTCGGCGCTGGAGAAGCGCGTCGCGGCGCTGGAGGAGGAGGTCGCGCAGGGACAGCGCACGCAGGCGGAGCTCACGCAGGCGCAGACGACGCTGCGAGAGGAGCGCGCGGCCCTTCAGCGCACGCTGCGTGAGGTGGAGGAGCTCTCCGCGGCTCGCGCAGCCCGCATCGCGGAGCTCGAAGCGGAGCTGGAGGCGCTCAAGAGCATCGACATGTCCCGCTCGCCTTGACGCGCGCGGAAGGGTTCAGGCCTTGCCCAGCCATGCGTCCAGCAGCGGCACGTAGCGCGCGCCCCAGGCTTCGGCCTGCAGCGTTCGTTCATCCGGACGGGACGGCTCACCGTGCCCGAGCCTCAACAGGAGCAGCTCCGGCGGCGCCGCTTCCGGCACCTTGTCGATCCACTCCACGAGCATTGCGCCTTCCCCGCCCACGAGGTCGAGGAAGCCCGTCGCGTAGAGTTCGTCGTAGTCCGCGAGCCGGTAGAGGTCCGCGTGGTGCAGCGGGAGGCGTCCGCCCTCGTAGGGGTACACGATCGCGAAGGTGGGGCTGGCGACTTGCGAGCGATCCACGCCCACCCCTTCCGCAACGCCGCGCACGAGCTGCGTCTTTCCCGCGCCGAGATCTCCGACCAGTCCCACGAAGTCGGCCGGCCGCAGCAACTGACCGAGCCGCTCGCCGAGCTGCCGCGTCTGCTCCGGCGCATACGTGGTCAACGTGCGCACGGCGTCCGGCACGTGGGGCTGGTCCTTCGAAGAGGTCACCGGCTCAGCGCTCCCACCGCAGCCACACGTCCTGCAGGCACTTGAAGAGGTCCGTGGCCATGAGCCCCATCTGCCCCGTCCGCGCCGCCGCGAGATCCCCCGCGAGTCCATGCGCATACACCGCGGTCACCGCCGCGTCCGAAGGCGAGAGCCCCTGCGCGAGCAGCGCGCCGATCATCCCCGACAGCACGTCGCCCGTCCCGCCCGTCGCCATGCCCGGATTGCCGGTCGGGTTCACGTACACCGCGCCGTCCTCCGTAGCGGTCAGCGTGGCCGCGCCCTTCAGCACCAGCACCACCTGCTCCCGCACCGCGAAGCCGCGCGCCAGCGTCATCCGGTCCTTCAACACCGCCGGCACATCGATCCCGCACAGCCGCGCCATCTCGCCCGGATGCGGCGTGAGCACCAGCGGGCACTGTGCGCGCTGCAGGAGTCCCGGCCTTCCCTGAGCGACCGCGTTCAGAGCGTCCGCATCGAGCACCACCGGGATCTCCAGCTCCTCGAGCAGCGTCTCCAGCAGCTTCGCCGTCTCCTCGCCGCGCGGAATGCCGGGGCCGATCACGAGCGCGCTCTTGCCGTCACACGCCTCGAGCAGCGGGTTGAGATCGCCGGGACCGAGCGGCCCGTCGTTCACCAGCTCCAGCCCCATCAGCTCCGGCGCGTGCGCGAGCACCGGCACCAGCGCCTCGGGTCGCGTGGCCACCGTGCACAGCCCCGCGCCGGTCCGCAGCGCCGCCATCGCGGCCATCGCCGCGGCGCCCGTCTTCCCCCAGCTCCCCGCCACCACCAGCACGTGCCCGTAGGAGCCCTTGTGAGACTCACTGCGCCGCTTCGGTCCCAGCCGCGCGCGCGCGTCGGCTTCCTCCACCAGCCACGTCTCGTCGCCTTCCAGCCGGCTCCACGCCGAGGGCGGAATGCCGATGTCCACCAGCTCCACCGCCCCGCACTGCGAGCGCCCCGGCTCCACCGCCTGGCCGACCTTCAGCAGTCCAAAGGCGCACGTCGCGTCCGCCTCCACGCACGGCTCGAAGGCCTGGCCGGTGTCGCTGGAGAGACCGCTCGGCAGATCCGCGGCGACGACCTTCGCGCCCCTGGTGCGCCAATGGCGGATGCGCTCCACCGCTTCGCCGAACGCTCCCTCCGGCGCGCGCGCGAGCCCGGTGCCGAAGATCGCGTCCACCACGACATCGCCGTTGGTGGGCTCCAGCGCATCGTCGATGGCCACCGGAGAGATCCCCGCCGCACGCAGCGCCTGCAGGTTCCGCAGCGCCTCGTCGCTGAGCCGCTCCTCGCCGCCGACGAGCTCCACGTGCACGGTCCGCCCGAGCGCATGCAGCCTTCGCGCGACGACGAGTCCGTCTCCACCGTTGTTCCCGCGCCCGCAGAGCACGAAGAAGCGCCCTGTCGCCGACGCGAGCCGCAGCGCCGTCTCGGTCAGCGCCGCACCCGCGTTCTCCATCAGCACCGCGGCGGGCATGCCGTGCTGCTCGATGGCCGCCCTGTCCACGCTGCGCATCTCCGCCGCGGTGACGAGGCGCTTCATCCGCTACCGCCTCGCCAGCCGCATGAGCTCGAGCATCTCGCGGGTGGCCCGCTCGAAGCCGACGAGCACCGCGCGCGCGACGATCGCGTGGCCGATGTTCAGCTCCTCGATCTCCTCGATCGCCGCCACCCGATCGACGTTCTCGTAGTTGAGCCCGTGTCCCGCCGCGACGCGCATGCCCAGCTTCGCCGCCGCCTTTGCCGCGTCCACGATCCGCGAGAGCTCGCGCGCCCGCTCCTTCGCGTCGCGCGCCTCGCAGAAGCGCCCGGTGTGCAGCTCCACCTGATCCACGTCGCACTTGTGGCTGGCGCGCACCTGATCGAGGTCCGGGTCGATGAACAGCGACACCTTCAGGTCGCCGTCTCGCAGGCCCTTCACGTACTGCCGCAGCTGCTCGCGCTGTCCGTTGACGTCGAGCCCGCCCTCGGTGGTGACCTCCTCGCGCCGCTCGGGCACGAGGGTCACCATGTCCGGCTTGTGCTCGTAGGCGATCTTCACCATCTCCTGCGTGGCCGCCATCTCGAGGTTCAGCTCGGTCTGGACGGTCTCTCGCAGCACGCGCAGATCGCGGTCCTGGATGTGCCTGCGGTCCTCGCGCAGGTGGATGGTGATCTGATGCGCACCCGCGACCTCGGCCAGCGCGGCCGCGGTCACCGGATCCGGATACCGGGCCCTCCGCGCCTGCCTCACCGTGGCCACGTGATCGACGTTCACGCCGAGACGAATCGACATGCCGCCTTCTCATTACGAAGAAGGCGGCGCGTCAACTTCACAACCGTTCACGCCACCTTCAACGCCCCTCAGGACCTTCGCTCCGCCTCGAGCTCCTCGCGCAGATCCGGATCTCCCGACTGCACGTTCTGCTCGCGGTCGCCCGCCTCGCGCGGGGTGTCCTGCGGCTCCGGAGACTGACCGAGGCTGCGCGCCGACTTCTCACGCAGCCGCGCGATCGCGTCCCGGATCTCCGTCTCGCTCTTCAGCTTGCCCTCGTCTCGTTCGGCCATGGCCCACGCCTCCTTCCCCACAAGGTGCGGGTCCGGACGGCGAATGGGAACCTGCGGACCGACGGGCCGCGGCCGCTAGCTCAGCGAGCGATTCAGAGCGTCCGCGATCTCCTTCGCGTACTGCTCGTTCTTGTCGCGGTTCGGCCCCTCGATGAGCACGCGGGCCTTGGGCTCGGTGCCGGAGAAGCGCACCAGCACGCGCCCATCCTTCCCGAGCTTCTCCTCCGCCGACTTGATCGCCTTCATCACCTCGGGCAGCTCGCCGAGCTCCTTGCGGCGCTTCACCACCACGTTGAGGAGCGTCTGCGGCACCGGCTCGAAGATCTTCGTCAGCTCGGAGAGCGGCTTGCCGTTGCGGCAGAGCACCGCGAGCAGCTGCAGCGCCGCCAGCGTGCCGTCACCGGTCGTCGCATGGTCGAGGAACACGAGGTGTCCCGACTGCTCGCCGCCGAGGTTGTAGCCGTTCTTGCGCATCTCCTCGACGACGTAGCGGTCGCCCACGCGGGTGCGCTTCACCTTCACGCCCCACTGCGCCACCGCCCGCTCGAGGCCGATGTTGCTCATCACCGTGGCGACCAGCGTCTTCTTCGCCAGCTCCCGCCGGGTGACGAGCTCCTGGGTGCAGATCGCCATGATCGCGTCGCCGTCCACGACCTGGCCCTTCTCGTCCACCACGATGAGCCGGTCCGCGTCGCCGTCGAGCGCGATGCCCACGTTCGCGCCGTGCTTGAGCACCGACTTCGCCAGGCCCTCCGGGTGGAGCGCGCCGCACTTGTGGTTGATGTTCTTGCCGTCCGGCTCCACGCCGAGCTTGATCACCCGCGCGCCGAGCTCCTCGAGCACCGAGGGCGCCACCCGGTAGGCCGCGCCGTTCGCGCAGTCCACCACGATGGTCAGGCCCTCCAGCGTCAGCTCGCGCGGGAAGGTGTTCTTGAGGAAGACCACGTAGCGGCCGCGCGCGTCGTCGAGCCGCTCCGACCGGCCGATGCGCGTCGCGGTGGGACGGATGTGATCGATCTGCCTCGTGGCGATCATGTCCTCGATCTTCGCCTCGGTCTCGTCCGGCAGCTTGAACCCGTCGCGCCAGAAGAACTTGATCCCGTTGTCCTGGTAGGGGTTGTGGGACGCGCTGATCACCGCGCCCGCGTCCGCGCGCATGCTGACGGTGAGGTTGGCGATCGCCGGCGTGGGCATCGGCCCCACCAGCACGGTGTCCACGCCCATGGACGCGATGCCGGCCGCGAGCGCCTGCTCGAGCATGTAGCCCGACAGCCGCGTGTCCTTGCCGATCACCACGCGGTGCCGGTGGTTGCCGGCGCGGATGAGGTGCGCGAGGGCTCGGCCGAGCTGGAGGGCCACCTCCGCCGTCATCGGGTGGACGTTCGCCACGCCACGGACCCCGTCCGTGCCGAACAGCTTCTGCGAAGCCGCCTCATCCGCAGGATTGCTCTTCATCCGATACGCCATGTTCCCTAACGCCCCTTTCGCGCCGCCTTATAACCCCGGAACCGGTGCGCGAAGTTAGGGAGCACCGTGCGTCCGGACAAGCGTCCCCGCCGCAGCCGGTTGTTCGGGAGTGCTCGGCGGCCTGCACGCAGTTGTCGCCCACCGGAGGGGCGGCTGCTATCTCGGCTGCTGTTCAACCCCGTGCAGACCGCGCCGCTCCTCCACAGCGTCTTCGCCAGCCTCCTCGCGGGAGGGGTCGCCACCACCGTCGGCGCGGTGCCGGTGCTCTTCCGGTCGAAGCTCACCCGAGCCACCGAGAACACGATGATGGGCTTCGGCGCGGGGGTGATGCTCGCCGCCGCGTCCTTCTCCCTGATCATCCCCGGCCTCGAGCACGCGCGCGGGCAGTTCGGCGAGGGCCGGGTGCTGCTGCCGGTGGCACTCGTAGCCCTCGGCTTCGCGGGCGGCGGGCTGCTGGTGTCGATGGTGCACCACGTCTTTCCGCACGAGCACTTCTTCAAGGGCACCGAAGGTCCGCGCGCACAGAAGCTCTCGCGCACCTGGCTGTTCGTCGCGGCGATCGCCTTCCACAACTTCCCGGAGGGCCTCTCGGTCGGCGTGGCCTTCGCGTCCGGAGAAGCGGAGACGAGCCTCCCGCTAGCGCTGGGCATCGCCGCGCAGAACATGCCCGAGGGCCTCGTCGTCGCGGTGGCGATGGTGAGTGCCGGCTACTCCCGGCTGCGCGCGCTGGCGGTGACCGCGCTGACCGGCTTCGTCGAACCGTTTGGTGCGCTGGCCGGTCACGCCGGCGTGAGCATCGCAGCACCGGCACTGCCCATCGGCTTCGGCCTCGCCGCGGGCGCGATGATCTTCGTCGTCAGCGACGAGATCATCCCGGAGAGTCACCAGACCGAGGCAGGCCGCGCGACGCTGGGGCTCATGATCGGCTTCGTGATGATGATGGTGCTCGACAGCGCGCTGGGCGCCTGACGCGGCCGAGCACGAACACCAGCGCGCTGGCGAAGATCAGCAGAGAGGTTGAGCCCATCGGCCCCGCGTTGGTCGCGCACGCGCAGCCCTCCGTCGCAGGCGGCGGCTCCTCGGTGGGCGGAACGCCGGCATCTGCATCGGGCGCGGGCGGCTCCTCGGGCGGCAGGATCTGAAGGTGGACCGTCACCTCGCCCGAGCCGTGCGTGCCGTCGCTCGCCTCCGCGGTGAAGCTGTCCGGTCCGGAGTACCCGGCAGCTCGCGGCACATAGGTCAGCTGCGGCCAGGTGCCCTGAAGCTCCCCGTGCACAGGCTGCGTGAGCACCGTCACCGTCACCGGGTCCTCCTGCGGATCGAGCCCCACGAGCGGCAGCGGCGAAGGTCTCCCGGACGCCACCTCATACGGGCCCGGATCGAGCAGCGGCTCATCGAAGGACACGGTGCTGCCCGCAAAGGTCAGGCGTTCGGTCGAAGAGCATCCCTGGGTCATGCAGTCCGGGCCTCTGGTCGCGAAGGCCACGAGGTGTCGGCCGACCTCCAGCGGCGCGAGGAGCTCATTCTGCGCGGCCGGCGACGGAACCTCGACGTCATGCGTGGAAGCAGGGAGACCGCGCATGAGCCGTACCAGACGCGGCGCTCCGCCCCAGGACCGCAGCCGGAGCAGCTCGCTCTGGCCGTCGGACGCGAACTGGAGCACCTCGCCGGTGAGCTTCATCGGAGGCCGGCTCGACCGCCATCCGTCGTCGACCCGGGTGAAGAGCACCGAGTGGACTTCGGTGGTCCCCATGCCATTGCCGACGAGCGTGCACGTGCCCGTGCGGCACGCCATCTGAAGGTTCCGCAGCCGTGGCCCTTCATCGCGCGGTCCGGTCACGGCGCCCGAGGCCTCCACGGTGAGGGACGCCAGCGTGTTCCGGAGCCCATCCGCCGCCACCACGACGTACGCGCCGTCCACCTCGCCGACGACGATCTCGCCGCTGCCCTGCTGAAGCCCGGCCACGTCGATCGGGAGCTGCAGGCCGTCTGGATCGAACACCACACCAACGGGATCAATCCTCGCCGCCCGCAGGTCATCGCCGAGCCACACGAGGAGGCAGCCTGTCTCTTCACACGCGAGCGCGACCGGCGCCCCAGGATCCTCGACGGGGCCCAGGGTCCCCGAAGCCTCACCGAGCAGCACACCGTCCGCATCCACGGCACGGACGAAGCGCTGAACGGAACCGTCCGCCTCTTCATCCCAAACGGCGATCAGGCTCGATCCGACCTGGCCTGTGGCCCGCAGCCGCCGGACGCCGTTCAACCCGGTGAGCGGGATGGGCTTCACGTCCAACAGCTCGAGGCTCTCGTCCAGCCTCGCGGCCACGAGCTGCTGGCCGTAGTTCGCGTGCTCTTCCCACACCGCCCACAGGCCGCCAGCGCCGCGCCGCGAGAGCTTCAGCCCCGTCTGATTCGCGAAGACGGTGGAGATGACTCGCCACGGCCCCGCCACCGCTCCCGAAGCATCGAGCGGGATCGCCACGCTTCGCTCGCTGTCATCGAGGAGGTGCACATCCGCGACGAGCATCGCGTGCTGGCCGGCGTGCGTGAGCTCCAGTCGCTTCACCGTCTTCACGGCGACAAGCGGAACCTCCGCGCCGGCGTCTGTGGTGGAACTCCCATCCGTCGGCACCCGCACCATCCTCAGGGTGTCGGCGCCGGAGACGTACGCGACGAGGTAGTCCGAGCCATCAAACGCGCAGGTGACAGCCTCCGCCACCGCGTCCGTCGCAAGCTCGCGCGCCACCGGATCGAGCAGCGCGCCGTTCCGCCCGACGCGCATCGCACTGACGCGCCCCTCCACCGCCCAGGTCACCAGAAACGCATCGCCGTCGGTGCTCACGTCGAACGCGTCGTAGAGCTCCTCCGGCGCCACGACGATGGGCGACTCGTCCAGCCAGGTGCCCTCGACCGTTCTTCTGTACGCACGCAGCGGACCCTTCGCATCGAGGACGACGAGCGTGACGCCCTGCGCGGTCGCCGAACGCGAGCGAGCACCGTAGGACGCACTCCCCTCGCCGGGGATGACAGCGCCCTCGAGAGGATCCAGACGCTCGCCGGCCGCGCTCAGCCTCGCCACGCGGTTCGCCCAGGTGAGGGTGTAGTGGTGACCGGTCCAGGAGACGTCCACCGCCGTGCCCGCCAGCCGGGTTCCGAAAGGGATGGAGGGAGGGCGCTTTGACTCGTCCGCCGGGTTCAGCCACGCGCCCTCGCTGTTCTCCGCGGCGAGGTGCCCCGCTCCGTCCGATGCGATGCCTGGACGATAGGTCCCGCTGCCCAGAAACCGCGACGGCTCCAGCGGCGCCGCGTCCTTCGAGATGCGCCCGATCCGGTTGGCGCCGTAGCGGCCCTTCCAGGTCGCGAGGTACGTCGTGCCATCCCAGGCAACACTGACGCCCCGTCCGGTGGAGGCCCCGAGCGATGCCGGCAGCAGCTCCTTGTCGCCACTGATGATCGGATCGAGCACCGCCGGATAGGCCGCGCGCTCGAGCACATCCTCGGAGACGGCGAGCCGGATCGCACCGTCCTCGAAGCGCGCCGGCACGTCCCAGCGGAACCCTCGCGCATCGACGAAGACGCCGTGTCCGTAGAGGAGGTTGCCGCCGCCGCGCGCTCTCAGGTGGATGCCCGCCGCGTCCTCGCGAATGCGCACCGCGCCTTCGACGGGCACCGTCACCACCAGCGCGCCCTCACCTGGCGGGCGCTGCGGAAGCTCCCAACGCTGCTCGACGCTGCCACCGTGATCGAGCCAGCGCTCCGTCACCTCACCCACACGCTCGCGAGAGAGAGTCCAGCCGCCGCGCGCCACACGAGCCCTTCCCACGATCAGCTCGTCGTCACCCTCCGCATCGACGAAGCGCGTGCCGGCAGCGCCCGGATGCACCTCCCACTGTGCGTTGGGGCCGACGACCCGCCACGGCTGCGCCTCAGCGGGGGCGGCGAACAAGAGGACGGTCGCGGCGATCAGGAACATGCCGTAAACCCTACCAGTCCCCAGCTCGCCTTCCTCTAGGTTCGTCCGAACAACGAGCCACCCTCACGCGCGGTGCGGATGGCCTCGGCCACCAGGAGCGCCTCCTTCACCTCCGCCGGGTCGTGCACGCGCAGGAAGTCCGCGCCGCCGGTCATCGACACCGCCGCCGCGCACGCCGCGGTAGCCAGCACGCGCTCTGCTGCAGGCTTCCCTCCCGTCAGCGCCCCGAGGAACGCCTTGCGGCTCATCCCCACCAGCACCGGCAGCCCCAGCACGCGCAGTTCCGCGAGCCGTCGAAGGAGGAAGTGGTTGTGCCCGTAGGTTTTCGCGAAGCCGATGCCCGGATCAATGAGCACCCGCTGGCGTGGAACTCCCGCGGCCACCGCAAGGTCCACGCTCTCGCGCAGCGAGGCGATGACCTCCTCCATCAGGTCGTCGTAGCGCGGGTCCTTCGCCATCGTCTCCGGCGTGCCCACCATGTGCATCGCGCACACCGCTGCGCCGGCCTGCGCCGCGACGCGGACGATCTCCGGGTCGTGCCGAAAGCCGGTCACGTCGTTCACCAGCGAGGCCCCCGCCGCCAGCGCCGCGCGCGCGACCTCCGCCTTCCGCGTGTCGATGCTGATCGGCAACGCCGTCCGCTCGCGCAGCGCCTCGATCACCGGGACCACGCGACGGATCTCCTCTCTCGCCTCCACCTCCGGCGCGCCCGGCCTCGTGGATTCGCCGCCCACGTCGAGCAGGTCCGCGCCCGCGCGCTCGAGCGCCGTCCCTTGCGCCACCGCCTCCACCACCGAGAAGTAGCGGCCGCCATCCGAGAACGAGTCCGGCGTCACGTTGACGATGCCCATCAGGTGCGACCGGCCGCCGAACGTGAAGGTCCGCTTGCCGAGCGTCAGCGACGGGAGCGCGGAAGCACCCTCGCCGACCGCACGCAGCGCGGCCTCCAGAGCTCCTGTGAGGCCCGTCAGGCCCTGATCATCCCGCGCGCGCCTCACGAGCCGGTCGAACTGCTCGCGCCTTCCGGAGAGCAGTGCGGAGCCCGGACGGTGCCGCTGATCTCCCGCCACGAACTGGGGATGCTCCTCGCGGCCCGGCGCCTCGCCCTCCTCCGCCATCGCCCGGAGGAAGCGGGCCTCGTCGCGCGAGAGCCCGGTGACAAGCACGTGCAGCCCCGGCACCTTCTCCCGCAGGTACTCGCGCGCGGAGAGAGGCAGCGCCATCCGGTCGAACGCGAGCTCGAGGTCATCCGAAGAAGCGTGCGCGACGACGCGGGCAAAGGCCTGGGACATGCCTCTGATGATGCGTGCCGCGCCCGCAAAGCAAAAGCGCGACGAACCTCGGTGGGCCCGCCGCGCTTCGCTGTCACGTCACTGCTGAGCTTCCGGAAGGAGCGGCTACGCCTTCTCCGGCTCCATCCGCGGCCCGGTCCCGGCGCCCTGCAGGCCGTCCAGCGCGTCGAGGATCTTCCGCTTCTCCTTGTCCTTCGGCTTCGCCGCGCCCACGCGGGACTCCGGCTTGGCGCGGGTGAGGGACCCGCCCTGCATCAGCACGTTGAGCTCCTCGGCCTCGAGGGTCTCGTACTCGGTCAGCGCGTCCGTCATCCGGATGAGCGTGTCCTTGTTCGCGGTGAGCAACCCCTTCGCGCGCTCGTAGCACTCCATGACGATGCGGCGGACCTCGTCGTCGATCTCGCGGGCAGTGGACTCGGAGTAGTCCGGACGGCTGCCGAAGTCGCGGCCGAGGAACACCTCACCCTCCTGCTGCCCGTACGCGAGCGGGCCCATCTTCTCGCTCATGCCCCAGCGGGTGACCATCGCCCGGGCCATCTGCGTGGCGCGCTCGATGTCGTTGGAGGCGCCGGCGGAGAGTTCGTCGTACACCAGCTCCTCGGCGATGCGGCCACCGAGCAGCATGCAGATCTGGTCGAGCAGCTGCTTCTTGTAGCGGTTGAACTGGTCCTCGGCGGGGAGCGACCACGTCAGGCCCAGCGCCTGGCCGCGGGGGATGATCGTGACCTTGTGCACCGGGTCACAACCGGGGAGGAGCTTGCCCACCAGCGCGTGCCCAGCCTCGTGCACGGCGGTGTTCCGCTTCTCCTTCTCGCTCATGATCATCGACTTGCGCTCGGGGCCCATGAGGATCTTGTCCTTCGCGGCCTCGAAGTCCGACAGATCCACGCGCTCCTTGTTCTGACGCGCGGCGAAGAGCGCGGCCTCGTTGACGAGGTTCTCCAGATCCGCGCCGGTCATGCCGGGCGTTCCGCGAGCGAGGACCTCGAGGTCCACTTCCGGCGCCAGCGGGGTGCGCTTGGTGTGCACGCCGAGCACGCCGATGCGGCCCTTGATGTCCGGACGCGGAACGACGATGCGGCGGTCGAAGCGGCCCGGGCGCTGCAGCGCGGGGTCGAGCACGTCCGGCCGGTTCGTCGCCGCGATGAGGATCACGCCCTCGTTGGACTCGAAGCCGTCCATCTCCACGAGCAGCTGGTTCAGCGTCTGCTCGCGCTCGTCGTGCCCGCCGCCCATGCCGGCGCCACGGTGACGGCCGACCGCGTCGATCTCGTCGATGAAGATGATGCAGGGCGCGTTCTTCTTGCCCTGCTCGAAGAGGTCACGCACGCGGGACGCGCCCACGCCGACGAACATCTCCACGAAGTCCGAGCCGGAGATGGAGAAGAACGGAACGCCCGCCTCGCCCGCCACCGCGCGCGCCAGCAGCGTCTTGCCGGTGCCGGGAGGGCCCATCATCAGCACGCCCTTGGGGATGCGGCCGCCGAGCTTGGTGAACTTCTTCGGATCCTTGAGGAACGCGATGATCTCCTCGAGCTCCTCCTTGCACTCGTCGATGCCCGCCACGTCCGCGAAGGTGATCTTGTTGTGGCTCTCCGAGAGCAGCCGCGCCTTCGACTTGCCGAAGGTCATCGCCTTCCCGCCGCTCCCCTGGAGCTGGCGCATGAAGAAGATGAAGAACGCGAACAGCAGCAGGATGGGGACCCACTGACCGAGGATCGCCAGCCAGGCGTTGTTCTGGATCTCCTGGACCTCGACCTCCACGCCCTTCTGCGCGAGCCGGTCGATCATCGCCGTGTCACCGGCGGGGCCCATGGTCACGAACTTCTCGTTGGGCGCGTCAGCCCAGGCGCCGGAGTACTGGGTGCCCTGGATGGTGACCTTCTTGACCTTGCCCTCCTCCACCTTCTGGAGGAACGAGGTGAACGAAGGCTTCGCGACCTCCTCCTGGCTCCCGGAGAACACCTTCCAGAAGGCCACGAAGAGGACGATGAGGATCATCCAGAGGCCGAACGTCTTGTAGCTGGATCGCACTGTCGAATTGCCCTTTCAGCGCCTGAACCTTTGGCGCGGCCGGTATCGCAACAGCCGCGTTTGCACCGATTGTTCCGGCCCCGTTGCTTATAACGTACCCGCTCCGCGCTCGCCCGCTTCGCGTTCTTCTGCCGCGCGTCGAACGACGACCTCTCCACCACGCGCCGTTCCTCTCTGCGGCCACCATCCGGGCACGCAAAAGATGCGCGCAGAGTCCGGCTCGGCGAGCAGCCACAACCGGTCCCGCTGCTCGCGCGGAATACGAAGATCCACGAGGAGATCCTGCAGCTTACGGCTCCGTCCATTCGCGAGGAGGACGCGGTCGCCGGGCCTCCGGGTGCGCACTTCCAGCACGCCGCCAGAGGGCTCGCGCACGAGCGGGTGGATGACGCCCGCGCCGGCGTCATCCGGGGGCTCATGAAGAAGCGTGAAGCGCCAGCGCAGCGTGGTGCCGTCGGACAACTTCACCGGCGGGCCGTCGCGAAGAAGAAGGGCGGTCGGATGCGCCTGATCAGCGCTGCTCGCGCCGCCGCGCACGACGCGCACGAGGCCACCCTGGCAACGAAGCACCGCCCCTTGCGCGAGCGTCTGCGCCGAGCCCTCCCTCAGCGCGCGCTCCATCCCCTCCACCACCGCCGCATCCACTTCGAGCCCTGTCGCCTCCAGCAGCCGCGCCCACACCCGCCGGCGCAATGGCCTCGACATCGCGCGGAGGGCGGCCGCATCCAGCGTCGCCGCATCGCCTCGAACCTGGACCCTTCGCCACGCCGCGTCGGCGAGCTCACCGAGCAGCACGTCGTCCTCGCGCGCGTAGGCCGAGAACCGGGCGAAGGCCTCGTCCACGCCCGGCCCCAGCGCGGCGCGCAACGAGGGCAGGACCTCCCCGCGCACGCGGACGCGGGTGAAGGTGCGGTCCTCGTTCATCGGATCGCGCGCGAAGTGCAGGCCCCTCGCAGCGGCGAAGGCGAGCACCTCGTCCCGCGTGACCCGCAGCATCGGCCGCACGATGTGGCCTCGCACCGGCAACACGCCCGCCGCGCCTCCGAGCGCAGCGCCACGCCCGAGCCGCATCAGCAGCGTCTCCGCCTGATCGGTCGCGGTGTGGGCAGTGGCGATCCAGGCGAGGCCCCTCTCCTTACGCGTCCGCTCCAGGGCCGCGTAGCGCAGCTCGCGGGCACGGGCCTCCAGCGCAGCGCCGGGCGCCAACGTCACGTTCAGGGCGTGGAAGGGCAGCCCGAGCGCCTCCGCCTGCCGCCCGACCTCAGACTGCTCGGCCGCGCTCTCATCCCGCAGTCCGTGGTTCACGCAGGCCACCTCGAGCCTCAGGTTCAGCCGACGCGCCAGCTCGCTCGAGACAGCCAGCAGAACGGTCGAATCCGCCCCGCCCGAAACCGCCAGGAGCACCGACGTGTCGCGCACCCCTACATCGGCATACCCGGCCAAGAGCTTGTCGTGCATCTCACACCCGAAAACCTGAAAATCCCTGACACGCCCCGGTGGGCAGGCGACCTGCCCTGTTCGGTCGGTTGAAGCTGTCAGCCCACCCCCTTATGATTCAAGGTGGTTGGGGAGGCGTGGCGAGGCATCGGGACAACTCACCGGAAATCCTTCGGAAATTCGGGAGACCCGGCCCCGGTTGGATGGGCGGAACAGATACTGAATTGTTGGGCCTAGGGGTCCCCCCCCTCCCCCTCTGGGCCCACGGGGCAGCTGAGGTTTTCACCTTGGCGCCCCTCTTTCCGAAGCGCCCCGGAGCCGAAAGGTTCCGGGGCGTTTCCTTTTGCGGCGCTTGCGGCGGGCCTCAGAGCGGCTCGGCGTCGTACCAGTTGGGAACCACGCCGGGGCCCTCGATCGCGTTGGGGTTGCACTGCAGGCCGTCCGCCGCGCGCACCCCGTAGCGCACCAGCTCCGGCTGCGTGATGCGGCCGGTCTCGTCTGCTCCGCGAACGACCACGCGCGGGTCGGTCGAGCCCATCCCGTTGCGCGCCGGCCAGATGATGTCCGCCACGTAGAGCGCCTGGCACGGCGCGCCGATGGCGAGTTCATCCGCCGGCATGAGGTCCGGCAGCGGGATGACCGCGGCGGGCACCGGGTTCGCCTTGAAGAAGATGCGCACCTGCGGCTCCGGCGCGACGAAGCAGCGGCCGGTCCCGGTCGGTGCGCTCCCCTGCGGCGCGAGGTTCGCCACGCAGCGCTCGCCCGTCCCGGTGCAGTCACAAACCTCGCCGTCTGCGCAGCCACCTCCGACCGTGCAGGTGGGCGCGCCGGTCGCCTGCCGCTTGTCGGCGAAGTAGTGGACGTACACCCGGTAGGTGCAGTCGGCCTCGGCGCACGCGGGATCGTGCTCCGGGTAGTTCAAGGACAGGTTCTCGAGCAGCGGCCCGCCGCCCTCCTCGTCGAGGTTCAGCCGCGGATCGTCGGCGGTGCCCGGGTCACCCCAGTCGAAGGCGTAGCCCTGGGCGGGGTTGTTGCGCCGCACGCGGTCCGCGTAGCCGTTGATGTCGCCGGACGTCTTCCCCGAGCCGCCCTCTTTGAAGAACGAGAAGAGCTCCGAGCCGGGCCTCACGAGGTGCACGTCGAGGTCCACGTTGGCGAAGGCGTTCATCCGGCCGTTCCACGAGGCCTGCACCACGAGGTCCTCCTTCACCACCGCGGCGAAGCGCAGCGTGGTGGTGCTCGCGTGGCCCTGCGCGTCGGTCACGGTGAGGCGGACCTCGTAGCTGCCGGTGGCCACCGGGGTGAAGGTCGGCGTGGCGGTGTGGGGGCTGGCGATGGCCGCGTTGGCGGCGCCGGGCGGGGTCTCGGTCAGCTCCCACGCGTAGGTGAGGCCGGTGCGCTGATCCTCCGGGTCGGTGGTGCACGAGCGCATGTTCGACGCGTCGCTGATCGCGCTGAAGCGGACCTCGGACTGCGGGCGCACGTCGCGGGTCGCGGTGAAGTCGTAGCCGGACGGCGGCGGCACGAGCAGCGCGTCCCAGTGCGCCTTCGTGTCGTAGCGGAGCTCCATCTCGCCGGCGGGCTTCACCCGCGTGATGTTCGCGCACAGCTGCGGCGGCAGGTTCGGCCCGAGCTTGCCGGTCAGCGCGAGCCGCACCTCCGGCCGGTCCGGATCGTCGGAGCGGATGACCACCGTCGCGCCGTAGCTGTCCTGGGCTTCGGAGGTCGGCTTGAAGCGGATGGAGACCGTCTCGCCCGCGCGACCGGCGATGAGCCTCGCCGGGCTGCCATCGGGCGCGGTGTCCGGAAAGCTGATGCTCTGCGCGAAGGTGAAGGCCTGCGCGTCCGGTCCTTCGATGGCGAGGTGCGTGAGCGCGAGCTCCACCTCACCCTCGTTGATGAGCGCGATGGCGGGGAGCTCGGTGACCGGCAGCATCACCGCGCGCTGGAAGGGCTCCTCGCCAAAGTCGATCGCCGGTGGGTCCTGCGTGGCGGTGCCGCGGCAGCGCTTGGAGGCGAGACATTCAGGGACGACGGAGAGGATGGGGTGCGCGCCCTCGCCGGTGATGGGCAGGCGGATATCGGGACGCTCCTCGTCGTTGCTCTTCACCACCAGGGTGGCCTCGTAGAGCTGCCGCGCGCCGGGCGAGAAGCGGATGCGGAAGGAGGCGTCGGAGAGCTCTGGCACCACCTCCACCGGCTCGACGATCTGGTAGGCGTCCGCGTGTGGGCCTTCCAGCGACAGCGAGGAGATCGCCACCGGCGAGTTCACCTGCGCCTCGAGCTTCACCGGCAACTCGGAGGTGAACCCGACCTTCACCTCGCCGAAGGTGAGCTTGGTGGGCGAGACGGCGAGGACCGGCTTCACGCGATCGACGCCCGTGTCGCACCGGCAGGCGCCGAACACGAACGGAAGCGCGACGAGAGGGACCAACAGGGCGCGGGCGTTCATGGAGAAACGCGAATGTACCAGACGTGCAGGTGACCGCCGGAAAGGTTGACCCCGTTGGAGGTCTGTCGGATAAACAGGGAGAAGTATTCACGTCGCGCACCTGCGACAGAGTTCCGGAGACCGGGATGGCTGGCACCGACAAGCGCAAGCAATCGCTCTACTTCCCCGAGGAGATGCTGAAGGAGATCCAGGAGGAGGCGACCCGGCAGGATCGGTCGTTGTCCTGGGTGGTCCAGCAGGCGTGGAAGCTGGCGCGCGAGAAGATCAAGTCGTTCCCGGCGGTGAACGACGTGACCGGTGACGAGCTGCCCGACCGGCGCGAGGAAGGCTGAGCCGATGGCGACGACGGATCATCGCAAGCAATCGCTCTACTTCCCGGAGGACATGCTCCAGGAGATCCAGCGCGAGGCCACCCGGCAGGACCGGTCGATCTCGTGGATCGTCCAGCAGGCGTGGAAGGTCGCGCGCGGCGACATCAAGAAGATGCCGTCGGTGAACGACGTGCTCGGGCCCGCCACCACGCCCTCCTCTTCCACGCCCTCGTCGTCGCAGTCGTAGCGCTGTCGCAGCCGCTGCTTCCGGAGCCCCGGTGACCATCAGAGGTCCCGGGGCTTCGCCGTTGCGGGCGGGTGGCGGCTCTAGTCTTCCGGCGTCAGCGGGACGGCGCAGTTGACGAGCTTGATCGGGCTGCGGCACGCATCCGGTCCCGCGTAGCCCTCCGCGGTGAGCTCGGGCTTCGTGCAGCGCTCGCGGTCCTCGGGGAACACGCTGAAGGCGCGGTCCTCGCTGCCGTAGGTCGCGTTGAAGTAGGCGGCGGTGATGTCGTTGTCCACCCCACCCTCCTTCTCCGCCACCACCGTGGAGAGGTCCGCGCGCAGGGGCGCGAGCATCGCGTAGCCGTCGCCGCCGCCGAGGATGAACTCGGTGAGGGCCATGCGCACGGTCTCCTCGCCGGTGCGCTGCAGCTGGCGGTCGCCGACGCGGAGTCCGGTGATCCGCTGGCCGACCGGGCGCGCGCAGTCCACGCGGATCTCGGTGCCCGGCGTGCCCGCCACGTGGAGGAAACGCCCGGACGGCGAGGACACCGGAGAGCCGGTGGGGAGGAGACCGGAGACCGAGTGCTCGAAGACCTCGAAGAGGACCGACTCCTTCACCGAGACCGCGTACACGAGGTTCTCGAAGAGGAGGATCTGGTAGATGTCGCCGAGCGTCACCGCGCCGCGCGGGAGCGTGTTGCGGGTGAGGCACTGGCCGTCCGCGCCGACCACCCCGCCCTCCGCGCGGATGGAGCCGCCGTTGACCACCGCCAGATCCACCGGACGGCTCCCGCTGAAGGCGTCCACGAAGGCCTCCGCGGTCAGCCGGGCGATGGCGTTGTTCGCGTGCCGCGCGTTCGGCCGGTCGAGGTACACGTCGCCGTCGATGTAGCCGGCCACGCGCTCGGGGTTCTCCACGAGGCCGCCGCAGGGCTCGTTGTAGTCGAGGCAGCCTGCACCCGGCGCGGCGAGGGCGAGGGTCAGCGCGGCGGTGAGCAGCGGGCGGATCACAGTTCACCCCTCACGGTGAGGAAGCCGGAGATGCCCTCGCGCGGGATGGCGCCGCGCATGCGGTCCGGGCGCGGCACGTCGTCCGCCCAGTCGAGGTCGAGCAGGTTGTGGCCGGACAGCGTGACCTCCACGTGGTCGAAGAGCTTCTGCGTGCGCAGCTGCGCGCCCATCAGCGCGTAGGGCGGCAGGCGGTAGCGGCGCAGGTACTCGAGCGCGGTCCGGCTGTTGTTGCGGCGCTCCACGCCGATCTTCACCAGGAGGTCGAAGTTCAGCCACGCGCCGATGGGCATGCTCATGCCCGCGTTCACCCGGAGCTGCGGCACGTCGGTCAAAAGCGGCAGGTCCGCTTCGAGATCGAGCGCGCGGAACCAGCTCGCGTTGACCCAGGTGATCGCGCGGTCCGAGGCCTCGAGCCGGGCCTCGCCTTCGGCGCCGAACACGCGCACGCCCTCCGCGCGGTTGCGAAGGGGGATGACGTTGCCCGAGTCGTCCACCGCGGCGATGGCGTTGGAGAAGCTCTCGTAGAAGAGGTTGCCGCGCACCCGAACGCGCGCGTCGCCCGCGGCCTGGATGAGGTCCGCGCCCAGCTCGAGCGTGTCCACCGTCGCCGGATCGAGCGCGGCGTTCCCGCGGAAGCGGCCCTGGTTGTAGGAGGCCTCGGGGACGGACTCGGCGAGCTCGGACATCGTCGGGGCGCGGAAGGCGCGGCCGTAGAGGAGCTTGAGGACCAGCGGGTCGCTCACCGACCACACGAGGCCCGCGCGCGGGTTGAAGGACGGGACGAACGAGGCGCCGGTGATGTTGCCGTCGAGGTCCACCGTGGGCAATCGCACCGCGTCCACCCGGAAGCCGGCGGTGATGCTCAGCGGCTCGACGATCTGCCACTGGTCGTGCGCGTAGAGCCCGAGCATCGTCCGCCGGGAGGCGACGCCGTCCGCGATCTCTTGCGGGTACTCGAACTCCTCGGTGGGCCGGCGGAACTCGGTGCCGAGGTACTCGGAGACGTTGCCGTTCTCGTCGAGCAGGTGGTTCGTCTCGTACGCGTAGCCGGTGAGTGTCGCCTGCTGCGCCTGCAGGCCGAGGCTGAGGCGGTTGCCCTCGAAGAGCTGCAGGTCCACGCCCACGTCCGCGGAGAGCCCGGAGGTCACCGCGCGGGTGCGCTCGAGCAGGCCCTCGGCGCGCGCGGCGCCGGAGACCTCGTAGTCGCGCGGGGTGAGCTGGAAGAGGCGCGTGGTGGACTGCAGCGTGTAGCCGACGCGGGCGTGCGCGGTGACCCGCTCGCCGAAGGGACGCCGCCACCCCGCGCTGCCGAGCAGGACGCTCCAGTGCAGGTCGCTGTCCGGGCCCACCGTGTCGTAGAGGCCGACGAGCGCGGCGCGGTCCTCGTCGAGGAAGCGCAGCGAGAGGGAGAGCTGGCCGGCGGACTCCGTCTCGTAGCGCGCGCCGGCGCCGATGTTGAAGAGCAGCCGGCGGTCGTTGGTCTCGCCGGAGGGATCGAGCTGGGTGCGCAGGCGCTGGCGGCGGGTCTCGAACTCGAGCGCGTCCTCCACGATGGGCTTGCGGTAGCCGGTCTGCCGCAACACGTCCGCGTCCGCCTGCAGCGTCAGCGCGCCGAACTTCCGGTTCGCGCCGAGGTGCCCGCTGAACGCGTCGAACGAGCCGCCGCTGGCCGCGCCGCGGAGGGACTCGTCCTCGCCCACGGTGACGATGTTCACCACGCCGAGGAACGCGCCGGTGCCGTGCAGCGCCGAACCGGGTCCGCGGATGACCTCGATGCGCTCGACGTTCTCGATCGGCAGGTTCGCCAGCGCGCGGCCGTCGTACACGTTGTTGAGGGGCTGGCCGTTGAGGAGGAACGCGACCTCCGGATCGCTGCGCAGGCCGCGAACTGCGGTGCGGTGGAAGCCCTGCACGTCGCGGCTGACGGTGACGCCGGGGATGACGTCCAGCACGTCGTGCACCGTGCGCGCGCCCAGCGCACGGATCTGCGCCCGGCCGTAGGAGGCGGCGATGGCCGGTGCCTTCTGCACCTTCTCGTCCTGCCGCGTGGCCAGCGCCACCGTGTCCACCGCGGTGTAGAGCGCGAGCTCCTCTTCCAGCTCACTCGGCTTCGAGTTCGAGTTCGCGTTCGACCTCGAGTTCGCCGTGTTCGAGTTCGAGTTCGAGTTCGCCGAGTTCGAGCTCGCCGTGTTCGAGGCGGGCGCGGGCTCTTCGGGGGGCTCGACGAGGACGGGCTCGTTCGGCTCGCCGTTCCTGCGCTTGCCGCTGCCGGTTCCGCTGCTGCCGCTGCTTCCGGCGTTGCCTTCGTTGCGCGGACGGCTGCCGAAGATGGGGTCCCCGCTCGAGCCGACGACGAGCACCCGAGCGGGCCGCTCGGCCGTCGCGAAGAGCGCGGTCTTCTCGCCGGTGCGCAGGGTGCCTTCGACGAAGTACTCCACGCCCGGAGGCACGAGCTTCTCGGATGGAATGGTGCCCCGGTAGAGGTCGCCGTACTGCAGCTCCATCGGCGCCTCGAGGTAGTCGTCCACCGGGCCCCGGTAGCGGATGACGACCTTTGCCACCCGCTTGGAGCCGATGAGGCTGCCTTCGATCTCCAGCGGTGCGCCGGCGGGGGCCTGGGCGCGCGAGGTGTGGAGGAGGACCGGCCGCTCGTCCGTGGCGCCCTGCGCGAGCGCGGTGGCAGGCAGCACGGTGCAGAGGCTCTGGGCGACGAGCGCCAGCACTACCAGAATCCGCCTGTGTCCTCGGGGGGTTCGCGCGTTCAACTCGAAACGGATGGTCAGTCGCGCACCGCGTCAGTGTCAACCTCGGGAGCCCTTCAAAATTTTGCCCGCGTCAGGGCCGCGTGACACCTTGGGCGGGTCTTGGCCCTCGACAACCCGTCGCTCTCGCTGCAGCTGTCGCTCTACCGCTCGCAGAAGGCGCGCATCGCGAAGCAGGTGCAGCCGGGCTCGGACGCCTTTCGCGCCTACGAGGCCCGCTACAGGCGCCGTACCGCGCGCTTCGAGTCGGTCGTCTCGCTCGACGAGGTCCGGCGCGAGGTGCAGTCCGCGGACATCACCTATGTGGGCGACTATCACACCCTTCGCTCGGCGCAGGACGCGTTCCGGGGACTGGTGGAGGCGGCGCTCTCGGCGGAGGACGGGCGTCGCGTGGTGCTGGCGCTGGAGTTCGTGGAGGGGCGGCACCAGAAGACCCTCGACGCGTTCATCGAGGGCCGCATCGGCGCGCGGACCTTCCTCCAGCGCATCGGTCATCCCTATCGCAGCGGCTTCGACATCTGGCCTGCGTTCCTCCCGCTCTTCGAGCTGGCGCGAGCGCGGGGGCTGGAGGTGCGGGCGATCGATCTGCGCGCGAGCGGTCCCACCTCACTGCGCCGCCGGGATGCCTATGCGGCGCGCCGGATCGCGGAGGCCGCGCGGGCGGAGGACAGGCCGCGGGTGATGGTCTTGATGGGCCAGTACCACGTGGCGCCGCAGCATCTGCCGCGCGAGGTCGAGCGCGCGCTGGGTCCGCGCCACGAGCGGCGGGGCCTCGTCGTGTACCAGAACTGCGAGACCGTCTGGTGGCAGCTCGCGCGCGGCGGACGCGAGGGCGGCGCGGAGGCGGTGCGGGTGCGGGAGGGCGAGTACTGCCTCGTGCACACCTCGCCGGTGCTCTGCCAGCAGAGCTTTCTCGACTACCTCGAGGCCGAGGGTGACGACGCACCGCTGGGTGAAGGCGCGGAGGCGCGGTTCCGGGAGCTGGCGCGGCTGGTGGCGAAGCTCGCCTCGGTGGACGTGCGCGAGGCGCTGGAGGACGTGCGCGTGCTCGGTCCGGCCGACGCGCGGGTGCTGGAGACGCTCACCGCGCGCGGACGGTTGCGGGGGAAGGAGATCGAGGCGGTGCGCAAGCACATCCTCGGCGGCGAGAGCCTCTACGTGCCCCGCGCGAGGGCGGCGTGGCTGGCGACCTCGTCGTTGAACCACGCGGCCGAGGAGGCGGCGCACTTCGTCCGGCACTGCGCGGTGGGCGACGGCATGGACCGGCCCAGGCGGGTGGCGGACGCGTTCTACGCGCGGTGCGTGGAGGAGGCGCTCGGGTTCTTCGGCTCGAGGCTGGTGAACCCGAAGCGCGCCTGCCGGAGCATCGAGGAGTGGGCGGAGCTCTTTCGGGAGCGCAGAGGCGAGGAGCGGCAGATCGCCGCGTTCGTGCTCGCGCACAAGGCGGCGGAGGCGGAGGCGATGGGGAGCCCGGGCGACCGCGCAGCCTTGAGCCGGCTCTTGCCCCTGCGGCAGGACCGCCTCTTCCACGCGGTGAGCCACGGGCTCGGGTACCTGCTGGGCGATGCGCTCCACCGCGCGTTCCGGACCGGGAAGCTCTCGCGCGCGGAGGTGAAGGCGCTCTTCGCGAATCCGCTGGAGGACGCGCAGGCGGCGTACTTCGCCATCTGGGAGCGGCTCTCCGCTTCGTAGAGGGCGCGGCGTCCGGTTCAGCTGTGCTGCGGCGGTTTCGGCGTGGCCTCCGGGGGCTCGTCCGAGGCCTGCTCCGGAGGTCCTGCGCGCGGGAGGTCCACGGTGAAGGTCGCGCCCTGCCCCGGCGTGCTCTCCACCGAGATCGTCCCGCCCATCGCCTCGACGATCTGTCGCGTGACGTAGAGGCCCAGCCCCAGTCCGCCGTAGTTGCGTTCGGAGACGCCGCGCTCGAAGCGGCCGAAGATGCGCTCGTGGAAGTCTTCGGGGATGCCGATCCCGCTGTCCCGCACCATCAGGCGCGCGCGCTCCGCCGTCGCCGTGAGCCGGAGCTCGATCGGGCGGCCGGCGCCGAACTTGATCGCGTTCGAGAGCAGGTTCGTCACCACCTGCCCCAGCCGCACCCGGTCGAAACGGCCAATGGCGGCGCCCGTCGCGTGGACGTCGAGCACCGAGCCTGCGCGCTCCGCCTGCGGCGCCATCGCCTGCGCGGTCTCGCGGACGATGCGGGCGAGGTCCACCTCCTCCAGCACCAGCGACAGCCGGCCCTCCGAGAGGCGCGACACGTCGAGCAGGCCGTCCACCAGCGCCGCGAGCTTGCGCACCTGCTGCTCGGCAATCTCGAGGTTGTGCAGGAGCTTCACCCGCGGCCGCTGGCCCTCGCCCGCGCCGCCCGCGTCCCGCTTCAGCGCCGCGAGCCGAAGCGCCAGGGGCGTGAGCGGCGTCTTCAGCTCGTGGCTGGCAACGGAGAGGAAGATGTCCCGGACGTGCAGGGCCTCGCGCAGGGCGGCGGCGTAGCGGCGTTCGTCCTCCACGTCGGTGTGGGTGCCGAACCAGCGGACGATGCGTCCGCTCGCGCCGCGCACCGGCATCGCCCGGGTGAGGTGCCAGCGGTATTCGCCGTCGCGCCGGCGTAAGGGAAAGGTCTCCTCCCACGGCTCGCCGGAGACGATCGCGCGCCGCCAGCTCTCCTCCACGCGCTCGCGCTCCGAGGGCTCGACGAGGGTGAGCCAGCCGTGCGCTTCGGCCTGGGCGCGGTCCATCTGTCCGAGGCCGGTGTACTCGTACCAGCGCCGGTTGAACCAGGTGGGCCGCCCGTCCGCCTCCGCCTTGAACGCGAGCTGGGCGATGGCGTCCGCGAGGGTGCGGAACTGCTGCTCGCTCTCGCGCAGCGCGGTCTCCGCCCTCACCCGCGCGGTGACGTCCCGCGTGATGATCACCGCGAGGACCTGCTTGCCGCTCTCGTCGCGGACCGGGGCGCCGCTGAAGGCGAAGTGCCATTCGGCGCCGGTGTCGGCGCGGCGGGCGCGGTACTCGATCTCGTCCACCGTCTCGCCGCGCAGGATCCGCGAGACCGGCCACTCGTCCGGGGGCACGGGGCTGCCGGCGTCCGTGCAGAGCTCGAAGTTCTCCGCGAACCAGCGGAAGTTCCGGCGCATGTCCTCCGGGCTCTCGAAGCCGAGGATGTGCGCCTCCGCGTCGTTGACGAAGATGACGTCGCCCTCGCCGTCGAAGACCATCACCCCGTCCTGCATCGACTGGAAGACCGCCTCCAGCTGGGCGCGGTTGCGGCGAAGCTCGTCGGCCAGCGCCTCCACCCGCTGGCGCGACTGCACCTGCGCGGTGACGTCGAACGAGAAGAGCGCCACGCCGTCGATGTCGCCGCGCGCATCCCGGGTGGGCTGGTACACGAAGTTGATGAAGTGCTCTTCGGGGGAGCCGTCCGGCCGCTGCAGGTGCACCGACGCCTCGTGCGCGATGAAGGGCTGGCCCGTCTGGTAGACGCGATCGAGCAGGCCGAGGATCCGGTCCCGATCGGGCGCCGGGAAGACGTCCCGCACCCGCTTGCCGACGACGTCCACGCCCCCGAGCGCGATGGTGTTCTGCGCGTTGGAGAGGACCCAGACGTGCTCCGGTCCCCGGGTGAGCGCGATCGCCGCGGGCGCTGCCATGAACAGAGCGTTGAGGCGGCCGCGCTCGGCCTCGAGCTCGTCGCGGCTGCGCCGGGCGTCTTCCGCGCTCCGCTCCGCCGCGCGGCGTGCGCTCGCCTGCGTCTGGGTGAGGGCGAAGAGCAGGAGGCTCAGCATCGCGCCGCCGAGCGCGAGCGCCGGCACCAGCGCGCGAGGAGAGGACTGCTCCAGCGCCGGCAGCGAGCCGAACTGGAGCGTCCACACGTGTCCCGAGACATCGGCGCGGACCGTGCGCGTGAGCTGTGAGTCGTGCGCCTCCGCCCCGCGCACCGCGGTGTCGTGGAGGAGTCCGTCCGGGCGGGGCGCGTCTCCATCCCAGGCGCGGAAGCCCACGCGCGGGACGACGTCCTCGCCGAAGATGCCGAGGAAGAAGTCGTCCGCGCGGAACGGCGCGTACACGAAGCCGATGAGCTCGCGACGCCGCTCCGCTTCCGTGTCGGGGATGTCGCCCCTGCGGAAGACCGGCACGTAGAGGAGGAAGCCGGCCTGCTTTTCGGGCTCGATCTCCTGACGCAGCGTCACGCGGCCGGAGAGCGCGGGCAGACCGGTGCGCCAGGCGCGGTCCATGGCGGCGCGGCGAACCGGCTCGCTGAACATGTCGTAGCCGAGCGCCGCGCGGTTGCGCTCGTCGAGCGGCTCGAGAAACACGATGGGGAACGCGTCCGGCTGGCCGTTGTGCGGGTGGACCTCGTAGTTGCGGAAGCCCTCCGCGTGCACGCGCTGCTCGATCGCGTTCACTTCGTCCGGGGAGACCCGCTCCGCGAAGCCGAAGCCCTGGATGCCGGGATAGCGGTCCCGGACCTGGAACCGCTGGGCAAAGGCACGGAAATTCTCGCGATCCACCCGATTGCCGTTCGCCGCGAAGAGCGCCGCGCCGCCGCGCAGCATGTTCTCGTAGGTGCGCACCCGAACCTCGATGCGCTCCTCCGCCTCGCGGGTGGCGATCTCGAACTGCGTGCGGACCCGCGCGTCCAGCGTCCGCGCGAGCAGCAGCGTCGAGGCGGCGGTCACCGCCAGCGAGATGAGCAGCACCGCCAACGGCGCCCACGTGCGGCGCGCGCCGGTGCCCGGCCCGGACGTGTCAGGCGGTTTGGACGACCGGGAGGTGGCGCGGGCGGAGGACAGGGCGCACACACAATAGGTCCGGCCCCCCTGCCCCGCGAGCGCCGAACAGCTCTCCAGGGACCGGACGTCAGCCACTCGTCGTCAGCGCGCGGGATCCCTCCTGCGCGCTTTCAGGGAAAGTGGACGGACGCCGCGTCGCGCGCCTGGTGCAGGGTCCAGAAGCGCTGCGCGATGTCCTTCGCCTCCAGCGCCGCGTTGCCGTGGTCGAACGCGGTGCCCTTCACCATTCCCATCACCACCACCTCGCCGACGAAGATGCCGTCCGCCTTGAGGCGCTGGTGCAGAAGTCCGGTCGCCTTCTTCTGCGCCGCCTTGGCCACCGCCAGCCCCATGGCCCCGAGGCTCGTGGCCGCCGCGTCCACCTTCGGATCGAAGAAGGCAAAGCCGCCGCCGGTCACCAGCACGGCGCCGCGGGCGGCCTTGAGATCCGGAAGGGCCGCCTGCACGGCGGCGATCATTCCGAAGGTCGAGACGTCCACCGCGCGCCGGGCATCTTCAATGGTGCAGGTCGTCAGGTCGCCCGCGCTGCCGACGTAGGCGTTCCAGTGCAGGACGCCCACGGGCCCGAGCGCCTGGCGCACGTCCTTCACCAGCGCGGTCACCGCCTCCGCGTTCGCGACGTCGCAGGGGAACGCCTTCGCGGTGATGCCGTCCTTGCCCAGCTCCGCCGCGGCGCGCTCGAGGCGCTCGGCGTTGCGCGCGACCAGCGCCACCCGGAAGCCCTCGCGCCCGAACCTGCGCGCGACCGCGTCCGAGATGCCGGGGCCGTGACCGAAGACGATGATGACCTTGTTGCCGTTGTCGCTCATGGTGAGTCCTCCTGTGGGGGCGATAGGCCGCGCCTATTAACCGGGACGGGCGCGCTGCGCAGCTGTGTGTCGCGCCTGTCGCTTCATCCGAGGTACTTCAGCCAGGCGCGCAGGATCGCCGTCAGCGCGGACGCCTTCGCGGAGAGATCCGCTTCGTCGGTGAACGTGACGATCGCGCGATCCTTCGACGGCCACTCCAACAGTCCGTCCGGATCGGGGATGTCCATTCCCCTCTTCGCCGACTCCTTCGTCTTCGCGCCCGTGTGGAGAATGAGGAGGAGCCCCTTCTTCCCGCGCAGGTTGAAGGTGGCGAAGTCGTCCGTCGTCTTGAAGCTCGGGGCGTTCCACTTGATGCCCTCGGAGATCGAGGGATCGACGCAGAGGATCAGCCGCCGCAGCGCCTCCATCAACGGCTTGCGCGGATCGTCGAGCGCGGAGAGGAAGCCGTCCACGGTGGCGGCCTTGTTCGCTTTCGCGGGCTTCGTCGGCTTCGTCGGCTTCGTCTGCGCGGGCATGGGCGCGGACGCTATACGCGGCATTCGTGCCTTGTCAGCGCGTGACGCGGAACCGCGTGGCCTGTGACGGGAACGGGCCGCCGAGGTGCTCCGACTTCTCCGACGCGAGGCCGTTGGGCATGCGCCAGAACTGGCCGGACTCGCTCACCACCCACAGCTCGTAGTCGCCGACGGGGATCGCGTCGAGCGCGGTCACCACCCTGCCCCGCGCGCGCTCGTGCGTGATGGCCTGCGCCTGCGGAAGGAGGAACGCGGTCAACCGGTCGGTGACGATCTCCGCTTCGCGATCCTCGGCGAGCAGCGCGAGGTACGGGCCGGGATCGAAGAGCAGCGGGATGATCACCTCGGCGGGATTTCCTTCGGAGTCGAGCGGCACCACCTGCCCCGGCTTGCGGAGGAAGCGCAGGTAGAGCTGCGGATAGAGCTGGGTGTCCACGGCGGTCGGTGTCTGCGGCGGCGGCGTGTTCGAGCCGCCGGTTTCGTCGGGGCCGCCTGTCGCGTCTGGGAGGCTGACGACGAAGCCGGTGCGGCGCGGGTCGAGGATCCCCAGCGCGTCGGCGCGGAGCTCGAGCCGCTCGAGGCCGGTGATCGCGGCGGAGAATTCGATGACCAGCGCCGGCTCGGATGGCTCATCGGTGAGCACGGTGAACGCGGGTGGCTCGTGCCGGACGTGCTCGGTGATCGGGAGCACGGTCTCGAGCTCGCTGCCGCGCTCGACGCTCAGCTCCACGCCGGCTGCCACACGGTCGCCCGCGCCGGGTCCGCCGAGCACGTCGATGTCCGGCTCGAAGTTTCGGTTCGTATCGAGGAAGCCCCACAGGCGATACGCGTTCGGCGGCACGTTCGCGAAGAGGAAGCGCGCGTCGCGATCGCGCAGGCCCACGTCGCTCACCGCGGTGACCTCCTCGGGGAACGCCTGCGTGAGCGGATAGCCGGTGCCGGGCGGATAGAGGAAGAGCCACGCCGAGCCGCGCGAACCTTCGGTGAGCTGGAGCGCGCCGCGCACGGTGCCGGTTTCGGGGAGCTCGCGTTCCGGTGGAGGGCTGCAGGCGCCCAGCAGCACGCTGGCGATGAGCAGCGCAGTCGGCGGAACGCGGCGGGACACGCTCGGAAAGGTAGTACGTTGCCGCGCCATGCACATGCGGGAACGGGTGGAGGAGCTGCTCCGCCGTCGCGCCCAGAAGCTGGAGATGGGCGGGCCGGAGCGCATCGAGCGGCAGAAGGCGAAGGGCAAGCTCACCGCGCGCGAGCGACTGGCGCTGCTCTTCGATCCCGGAACTTTCGAGGAGCTCGGGCTGCTCGCCGCGTCCAACGGGGATCTTCCGGAGGAGGAGGAGCCGGGGAAGCCCACGCCCGCGGACGGGGTGATCACCGGCACCGGCGAGATCGACGGGCGCACGGTCGCGGTGGCGGCGTACGACTTCACCGTCTTCGGCGGCTCCATCGGCGAGGTCGGCGAGCGCAAGGTGACGAGGCTGCGCGAGCTCGCGCTGAGAAGCCGCATCCCGATGGTGTGGCTGGTGGACAGCGCGGGCGCGAGGCTCGACGCGTCGGCGGGGATCGATCCTCGGCGCATCGCCTCGTTCGCGGACACCGGCTACCTCTTCCGCGAGCAGGTGACGATGAGCGGTGTAGTGCCGCTCGTGGCGGCAATGGTGGGACCGGGCGCTGCCGGCACCGCGTACATCCCCGCGCTGGCGGACTTCCTGCCGATGGTGAAGGGCACGTCCTCGATCGCGATCGGCGGGCCGTACCTCGTCGAGTCGGTGGTGGGCGAGAAGGTCAGCGAGGAGGAGCTCGGTGGCTCGCGCGTACACAACGAGGTGAGCGGCGTGGCCGATGCGGAGTACGCGGACGATGCGGCGTGCATCTCCGCGATCCGCGAGTACCTCGGGTTCTTTCCTTCGAACTGCGAGGAGAAGCCGCCGATCCGCACGACGTCGTCCGACCCGGTGGATCGGCGCGAAGACCGGCTGCTCGACGTGGTGCCTGCCAATCCGCGGCAGGCGTTCGACATGCACAAGGTCATCACGGCGATCGTCGATGACGGGCGCTTCTTCGCGATGAAGGCGAAGTGGGCAAGGAATCTGGTGACGGGCTTCGCGCGCATCGGCGGGTATCCGGTGGGGATCGTCGCGAACAACCCGATGTTCTACGGCGGCGTGCTCGACGTGAACGCGGCGGACAAGGCGGCGCGCTTCGTCAACCTCTGCGACGCGTACTCGATCCCGCTGGTGTTCCTGCAGGACGTGCCGGGCTTCATGGTGGGCACGAAGGTCGAGCAGCAGGGGATCATCCGCCACGGCGCGAAGATGCTCTACGCGGTCTCGACTGCGACGGTGCCGAAGCTCACCGTGGTCGTTCGCAAGGGTTACGGCGCGGGCTACTACGTGATGAACGGGCGCGCGTACGAGCCGGACCTGCTGGTCGCATGGCCGGGCGCGGAGATAGGCGTGATGGGACCGGAGGGGATGGTCAGCATCGCCGCGCGCAAGATGCTGCAGGCCGCGGAGACGCCGGAGCAGGCGAAGGCGATGAAGGAGGAGCTCGCCGCGGGACTGCGCTCGCACATCAGCATCTACCGCGCCGCGGCGATGGGCATGGTGGACGACGTGATCGATCCGCGCGACACGCGGCGGGTGCTCTACCGCGCGCTGAAGCGGTCGTGGAACAAGAGGGTCGAGCGCCCCTTCCGCCGCCGCGAGATTTCGCCGGTGTGAGTTCACGCCACGGCCACTAGAGTGACGCGGAGGGAGGGTGGAAACATGAAGATGCGTTCAACTTTGGGTGCGCTCGTTGCCGTGATCGCACTGACCGGAAGCACCGGCTGTGGGCTCAGCGGCGGCATGCTTCGCGACTCGCAGACGGTGAACCGTTTCGACTACCAGATCCGCCTGCAGGGACTGCGCTTCGTGCGCACCGCGCAGGGGTTCGCGACGGTGGGTTCGGCGCTGTGCATCATCCCGCTCGGCGACAGCCTCTACGCCAACGCGATGCGCGAGCTCCACGCGAACGCGCGGCTGCAGGAGAATGAAGTCCTCGTGAACATGCGCGAGGACCGGACGACGGTGAGCTACCTCGGCTTCTACTGCCAGACGAAGGTCGTGCTCTCCGGCGACGTGATGCACCTGCAGCCCGAGGGCGCTCACGGCGGCCCGGTGCCCTTCCCGCCTCCGCCGCCTCCTCCCGCGGTGCCGTAGCGCTGCATTCGTTCGAGCCCAGTGGTGATGCTGCGTGTGGGTCCTCTCACCACGCGCAGTCACCGCTTTCGCGTGTACGCAGCGCTGGTAGAAGCGCGGCCTCTGAAGGGTCCTTCGACCGGAGGTTGCATGCGCACGTCGAGCCTGTGGGTGGTGCTGTGCCTGGCCGTGTTGTTCTGCGCCGAGGCCTCCGCGCAACAGCGCAAGTCCGGGCCTTCGGCCAGATCGCGCGCGGAGACCGGCGGCATCGGCCTCTTCTTTGGCGGTGGGTTCCCGCTCGACCGCGACGAGCCGAACGTCTTCCGCGTCGGTCCGCGCGGCTGGCTCTGGCTCGGGGGTAACGACCGCGTGAAGCTCGGGCTCTCGCTGCCGCTCGCGGTCGGCGTGGGCGAGCGCAGGGAGTCGCGCGATCGGGTCCACGCGGTGACGCTCTACGAGATCGCGCCCAGCGTGAAGGGCGCGCTGCAGCTGAGCGAGCTCGTGCGGCCGTACGCGGAGTTCGGCATGGGCGCGGCGATCGTCACGCAGCGGAGATCGCTCCGCTTCTTCGGCGACGTGGTGGATACGGAGGGATCGCTACTCATCCGCACGGTGGTGGGCGTGGAGATCACGCCGCGCCGCAAGGCTGAAGGGCTCGTCGTCACCGCGGAGCTGGTGGGAATCCACGCGCGCGCGTTCGGCTTCGACGGCGTGGACATGGTCCTGCTCATGGGCGTCGGTTACGAGTTCTGAGACGGCACACGGCCGGACCGGCTCCGGTGGACAAGCGAATGCTGCGGTCGTAGAGGACCGCGCGCTTCGCCGCTGGAGGATGGATGTCGCAATCGTCTGAGTCGCTCGTTGCGTCCCCCACTCCGGACCCGCGCCGGGTCCGTTTGATCGACGGGCGCGTGCTCTCGGTGCCCGACGGCTGGGCGCTGCTGCCGCCAGGAGATGCCGGGCTCACCCGCCGCGTGAAGGCCGCGGGGCCGACGTGGACGGTGCAGGAGAAGAAGGGCCGGAAGATCTTCTCGCGCGGCGTGTGGGCACCGGCCGGACACATCGAGGCGGCGAAGAGCGCGCTGGAGGCCGAGCGCGCCACCCCCGAGTACGCGAAGCGGCGCGCCTCCGACCTGAAGCGACGCGAGAAGGAACAGGCCGAGTACGAGGTCGAGTTCTCCGTCGCCGTCCGCCAGTTCCTCCGGTTCGGTGCGGCCTGGAAGGAGCTGGAGGAGAAGCTCGCCGAGGCCGTCTCGCGGCACGCAACACCAGTGGGCAGCGGGACCGTGGCGCGCACGGAGCGCATCCCCGTTGCGCAGCGCGCGGAGGCCGCGGTCATCGCCTGGCTACGGCACCAGACCACCGCCTACGACCACATGAAGATCGCGCGCGTGAAGGGCGCGAGGCGGCAGGTGCGGAGGGAACTGGCGGAGATCTCGCGCGCAGTGCTGGACCTGCATCGGCGTGAGGCGCCGGTGCACGTGAAGGCCGCGTGCCCGCTGTGCAAGGCGATGGGGTGAGCGCGGAGGCGCCCGACGTGCGGGCTCGGCGCGAGGCGAAGCAACGGCCCCACGTGCCCGTTTCAGAGGGTCCAGGGATCGACGATGTCGATGCCGCAGCCGCGGAAGTCGTCCACGTTCCGGGTGGCCAGGCGAGCACCGTGAACGCGCACGATCGCGGCGATCTGGGCATCGGCGTTCGAGATGGGCGAGCCGGAGTTCCGTCGAACCGCTGCGACTTCGGCGAAAGCAGCGGCTGCAGCACCGTCGAACGGGAGCACGCGCCCCTCGAAGTCCTCGAACATGGCGTCAGCGGCGCGCTGCAGCGCGCGGCGCTTCTTGCCGGACGGCAGCAGTGCGAGACCGAAGAGAATCTCTGCCTGCGTGATCGCCGTGGTGAAGACGGTGCTCTCCGGCTGCGCTCCGAGCCACTCGATGACTCCGGCGTCGGGGTCGCGCCGCATCAACTCAGACAGGACGTTGGTGTCGAGCACGGTCACCGTCATGGGTCGCGGGAGAACGGCGGCTCGCGGATGGGATCCCGGCGGGGAAGCTCGAGCTCCACGTATCCCGCCGAGGCAAAGCGCCGGCGGATGGCCACGGCCCATCCCGCCTTCGACGAAGACCTCTGCTCGACCGCTTCCTCGAGGATCTTCCGCGCCTCCTCCTCCATCGAGCGGCCATGCTTCGCGGCTCGCTCCCGGAGCTTCTGCTTGAGGCGCGGATCGAGTCTCCGAATGGTGATGCTCGTGTTCGCGGTCATCGTCACCTGAACATACGCACCGGTTTCCGGACGTGCAATCAGTGCAATCACGCCGTGCACTCGCGCGCTTTCGAAGGCTCAGCGCGCGCGAAGAGCCCGTTCGTCAGCCCAGCCGCAACAGCTCGCGGGCCTGCTGCGGGGTGGCGAGCTCCCTGCTCTTCGCGCGGGCGCGCTTCGCGGCCTCCTGCACGAGCTCCCAGTTTCCCTTCGCCAGCACGCCCTTGGAGAGGAACACGTTGTCCTCGAGACCCACCCGCGCGTTGCCGCCGCGCTCGGCGGAGAGCTCCACGAACGGGAGTTGGTGACGGCCCATCGCCGCGCAGGTCCAGGTGGAGCCGGCGGGGACGTAGGAGCGCATGAAGTCCAGTGCTTCCGGCTTCGCGGCCAGCGCGCCGGGCACGCCGAGCACGAAGTCGTAGTGCGCGGGAAGCTCCACGAGGCCCTCCTTCGCCAGCGCTTCCGCAGCGTCGATCATGCCGGCGTCGAAGCACTCGATCTCGGGGCGGAGGCCCAGCTCCTTGATGCGCCGGGCGATGTCGCGCACCAGCGGCCGCGGGTTCCAGAAGACGTCCTCGCCGAAGTTCACCGTGCCGGTGGTCAGCGTGGCCATGTCCGGCCTGTCCGCGCCGGTCAGCTTCAGCGGCCCGCAGCGCTCGTCCACGCTCATGCCCACCGCGCCGCCGGTGCTCACCTGCACGAGGATGTCGCAGCGCTTGCGGATCTCGCGGATCGCCGCGCGGAAGAGCTCGGTGTCCTGAGACGGCTTGCCGTCCGGCGTGCGCACGTGGATGTGCACCATCGCCGCGCCCATCTCGCGGCAGCGCGCGGCGTCTTCACCGATCTCTTCTGCGCTGATCGGCAGGTGGGGCGTGTGCTCGCGGGTGGTCTCGGCGCCGACCATCGCGGCGGTGATCACCATCGGTGGGAAAGTGCTCATGCTCCGTGTCCTCCCTCACCGCGCTGCTTGTCCTTCGGCACCACGCAGGTTCCCACCGCGCGGCACACCACCACCGGCTCTTTCAGCAGCTCCGCCGCCGAGGCGTTCACGTCCGTGCGCGGGACGATCACCTTTCGCGCCTCGAACCGCATCTTCCGGCTCGTGTTGCCGGTGGAGATGATCTCGCCCTCGGCCTCGATGAAGTCGCCGCCGTAGACGGGCGCGAGGAACTCCACCTGCTCGTAGGCGCGGAAGAGGCCTTCGTCTCCGTCGTGGCGGATGCAGAGCTCGGTGGCCACGTCGCCGAACAACGCGAGCATGCGCGCGCCGTCCACGAGGTTGCCGCCGTAGTGCGCGTCGTGGCTGCTCATGCGCAGCCGGATGAGGGCCTTCATTCGGTCACCGCCTCCAGGCCTTCCCGCTGGAAGACCTTGTGCGCCACGTAGTTCGCCACGTCCGACGGCTTTGTCCCCGGACCGAAGCCCGCGTCGAAGCCCAGCTCCAGCGCCAGCTTGTGATCCACCCGCGGACCGCCGAGCAGCAGCGTGATCCTCCCGTACACGCCCTGCCGCTTCGCCTCGTCGATGAACTGGCGCGAGTTCTCCTTGTGCACGTCGCGCTGGGTTACCACCTGGCTCACGAGGATCGCGTCCGCCTTCTTGTCGCGCGCCTTGCGGATGAGGTCCTCGTTCGGGACCTGGCTGCCGAGGTTGTAGGCCTCGAACCAGGGGTAGCGCTCGAGGCCGTAGTCGCCCGAGAACCCCTTCATGTTGAGGATCGCGTCGATGCCGACGGTGTGCGTGTCGGTGCCGGTGCAGGCGCCGAAGACGACGATCTTCCGCCGCAGCGTCTCCGCGATCAGCGCGTTGAGGGCGTGGAAGTCGAGCTTCTTCACCACCACTTCCGGCGCGCTGATCTCGCCGTAGTCCAGCGCCACCTGCGTGCGCGCATAGACGATGAAGAAGGTGTAGCTCTCCGCCGCGCGCTCGGCCGCCGCGATCTTCACGTCGGTGAAGCCCATCTTCCGCGTGAACTGGAGCGCCGCTTCCTTTGCCCGCTCGGACAACGCGACCGGCAGCGTGAACGAGAGCTGGATGACCCCATCGTCTCGCCGGTCGCCGTAGGGCCGGATGATCTCCTTGCTCACTTCGAATCTCCCTTCTTCGCGTCGGCGGAGGTGAAGCGGATGGAGGACACGACCTTCTCCACCTGCGGCTTCGCCTTCAGCTTCGCGTCCACCACGTACGTCAGCGCCCAGCGCGTCTTCCCGTCACAGCCCACGTGCGTGTGGGTGCGCACCTTGCGGCCGTCCTCGAGCTCGTCCGTCGAGCTCCGCTTCGCTGCCGGCTGCCCACCGACCACGAGCCGCTCCCAGCCCTCACCGCCGACCGCGGAGACGAGCTTGTCCACGCACTCGCCGGCGCCGAGCTCCGCGCCCTCCGGCCGGAACACGTCGAACGAGAAGCTCTCCTTCCCGCCCGAGCCCTCCCACTTGTGCGTGCCGTCCTCCACCGACTGCTCCCACTTCTTCGGCGGGGTGATCGACAGGCCGTTGACCTGCACCGCGCCGCCCTTCCCTGCCGCGAGGCCCAGCGTCAGCGCGGCGCTCAACGCGAGTCCCGTGGTCAGCGCGCTCATTCGATCGCCTCCAGCTCGGTGAGGAACGGGTTGAAGTAGTCGGGCGCCTTCTCCACCACGCCGTCGAGCCCCTTGCCGCCGGTCTCGGTGCGCGCCACGTCGCCGAAGCGGGCCCGGCCGATGGCGGGCATGAGGCCGTCCTTGTGGCACTCCTCGAGGAGCTTCATCGCGTTGCCCCAGACCTCGCGCGCGCGGTTGGCGATCACGCCGTCCTCGCGCACGGTGAACTCGCTCTCGATGCCGCGGGCCGCGCGGTGGATGTACGACGCGCTCTTCAGCGCCACGTAGCGATCCGCGAGCAGCGGCGTGTGCATGGCCTCGGTCATCATCCCCAGCAGCTGGATGCCCTGCTTCGTCCAGATCGCCACGAGGTCCGCCATCACGTCGTACGCGTGGCTGAAGAAGATGTCCGTCTCCTTGTGCTTCGTCGGCGGCATGTACTTCATCGGCGCGTTGGGGAAGCAGCGACGGATGAGCATGGCCTGCGCGAGCTCGAGCAGGAGCGTCTGATCCATGTAGGGATCGATCTCGTACGAGTGCCCGATGCCGAGCTGCCAGTCCTTCAGGCCCGCGCGCTTGGCGAAGGACTCGTTGATGAACTGCGACGCCACGACCGTGTGGCCCGCCTCGTAGGCGTCCGCGGTGGTGATGTAGTTGTCCTCGCCGGTGTTGATGATGATCTTCGCCAGCGCGCAGATCCGCCGCGAGAAGTACTGGTCGATGAACGTGCGCCGCATGTTGATGTCGCGGAAGAGGATTCCGTACATCGCGTCGTTGAGGAGCATGTCCAGCCGCTCCCACGCGGCGCAGAAAGCGATCTCCGACATGCAGAGGCCGGACGAGTAGTTCGTCAGCTGCACGTAGCGCTTGAGCTTCTTCGACTCGTCGTCGAGCGCCTCGCGCATGATCCGGAAGTTCTCCTGCGTCGCATACGTCCCGCCGTAGCCCTCCGTCGTCGCGCCGTGCGGCACGTAGTCGAGCAAGGACTGTGCGGTGGAGCGGATGACCGCGATCACGTCCGCGCCCGCCTGCGCCGCGGCCCGCGCCTGGTCCACGTCGTCGTAGATGTTGCCGGTGGCGACGATCACGTACTTGTGCGGCGCCATCCCCATCCCGAGCTCGTTCTTCAGCGCGTCGCGCGCCTCCACCCGGCTCTTGAGCTCGCTCACCGCGCCGCGGATCTCGCGGGCGACCTCGTCACGCAGGCGACCCTCCTTCTCCGCCGAGAGCGGCTCGAGCTTCTCGATCGGCGCGGCGACAATGCGCTCCACCGCGTCGAGCGGGCTCTGTGCCCCGAGCTCCAGCGCGCGGCCGTACCAGTAGGCGGCGCCGCGGTTGAGCACGCCTGCCTGGTGGAGCCGATCCACCATGAGGTTCGCCAGCGGGACGCCGCGAGGGCCCTCGCCGCTGATGCCGAGCAACCGCAGCACGGTGCGCTCGATGGAGACGGTGGTGTTGCGGCCAATGAGGTCGAGGACCGGCGTGGTGATCTCGTGCGCGAGCGTCCGGGCGCGCGCGATCTCCGCGTCGTCGATGAACATGCCTGACATGGCGCCTCTCTACCTTTCGCGACCTCGGAGCGGAACCCCCAGTTGCCCGGCGCGGCGCTAGAGTCGCGCGCGGAGGGTGGACATGAAGAGGTCGCGCAGCGTTGCGTTGAAGGTGGCGTTCGGATTCGTGGTCGTGGGGCTGCTCGTGGGCGGTTGCGCGCCGCGTTACCTCACCCGCTTCAACGAGGCGGAGTCGCCCATCCTCTCTTCCGAGTGCGAGGTCCGCCTCTTCGACCGCGCGCCGGACCGCCCGTTCGTGATCGTCGGTGAGCTCGAGGCCGCGGACCCGGCGAAGCTCGCGCCGGACGAGGCCTCGTTCCTGAGAACGCTGCGCCCGCGGATCTGCAAGCACGGCGGGAACGCGGTCATCGCGCAGCGCGACGGGCAGGGCCGCTACGCGAGCGGCACGGTCATCCGGTTGCGCTGAGCTTTCGGGCTTCGATCGCCGCCTGCCTGCCCTGGGTCCGCGGGCGCCGATGGGTGGGCGTTGACCCTGCCGAGGTGACTGCTTTCGGGGAGCGCTCGCGACGCAAACGGCCGTGACGCAACGGGCCGACCGGTGGCGTGCCCCTTGCTCAGGGCTGCGACGAACCCCTGTTGGTGATCCCCACCGTGTCGCGCCCTCTCGCTCCCCCACCGAACATGCCGCTCCGCCAGAGGTGCGTCTGATGGGCGCGTTGCTCGGCTCAGGTGGTGCGCTCACGCTCGCAGCGCTGTTGAACCTCGGCGCTTCGATCGGGCCGTCGGTGATCCCGCCGCAGGTCGCACCGGACGCGCAGCTCACGCCGGCACTGGCGCAGCGCATCCGTCTGCCGGAGCTGGCGCGGGGTGAGGTGCGGGTGGACGCCCTGTCCGCACGCGTGGAGCTGCACGGGCTCACTTCTCCGCAGGCCGCGCTCAACCGGCTGAAGGCGAACCGCTCCGCGCTCTGTCCGAACGCGAAGCTGGAGGGGAAGGTCGTGGTGCTCACCTGCGTGACGCGCCGGATCACCGCGAGCGTGGGCACCTTCAATGGACAGACGCAGCTCGATCTCAGGGCCACGCGCGGTGTGCCCTGGGCGCAGCGCTCGCCGCTGGTGGGCTTCTCTCCCGCTGACTTCGGCGAGGGCGGGCCGTGTCCGGGCACCACGCTCGCGGGCCGTGGCGAGTGCCTCTTCGCGAGCGGTGAGAAGGAGGCCGCGATCTCCGAGCTCGAACGCGCCGCGCAACAGACGAGCTCTCCGCTCGCGCACCTGCGGCTCGGAGATCTGGCGTGGGACGCCGGCGACGCGAACCGGGCGCTCGGCCACTGGGCGAAGACGGGGCGCAGCGGCATTGCGTCGCGGCTCGCGCGAATCCGCGAGTGCGAGCTCAACGGCGCGTGCATCGGCCCCTTCGACCTCAGCACATCCTTCGAACTCGTCGGCCTTCCCGAGCCGGTGCTGCGCGACGTGCGCGCGCGGCTGCTGCGATTGACCGTGTTCAGCGATCGGCTCGAGCACGCGCTGCCCCAGATGACGTGGACCGACGACGGCACCTGCTCGGTCGCCGGGCCGCTGTGCGACAGCGTGCTGCTGCAGACGCTGCAGTCGAAGGAGGCGCCGCTCCGGCTCGCGGCGCTCAACGTGTATCTCCAGCGGCCCAACCCCACCGACGCGGTCGTACGGCTCTCGCTCGCGCGCGCGGCGGCGGATGCGTCGGCGGATCTCGGCGCACCGCTGGCCGGCGCGCAGCTGCTGACCTCCGTGATGGACGACGTACCCGCGGCCGAGCTCGACGCGCACCTGCTCCTCACCGCGCGGCTGTTCGAGAAGGCCGGTGATCGCGTTCGCGCCGGCGTGGTGCGTGACTTCGCGAAGGCGCGGCCCGGCGTCCGCCCGTCAGCAGAGTGGCGCAACGTGGGGCGAGGCCAGGCGCGCGCGAAGGCCCGGCAGCCAGCCAGTCAGTCTTCGGGTGGCGGCAGCGACGACGGCTCGATGATCTCGCCGATCGATCCGAAGAGCGTGGACACCGCCGCGGTGCAGGACGACCTCGCCGCGACGCGCGCCCTGCTGGAGCGCGCCGGGAATCTGACGCCGCGCTGACGGCACGGGGTTCGCACATCCACCCCGTGGATGAAGCTCTTCGACAAAACCCTGACGCAGGTCGAGCGGGCGCTGGACGTCCGGCTCGCGCGTCAGAACGTGCTGGCGGGCAACCTCGCCAACGTCGATACGCCGGGCTACGTGCCGCAGGACGTGGACTTCCGCGCGTCGCTGGCAGCGGCCCAGGGCACGGGCAATGCGCGGCTGCCCGCGGCCTCCTCCGCTGCGCCTCGCGTGGGACATCTTCCTGTCGGTCCTTCCGGCGCGGGCGGTTCGGCTGGCGTGTCGCTCGTGCAGTCGCGCGCCGCGGTGCAGCCGGGGCTCGACGGCAACGGCGTGGACCTCGACCGGACGATGACGGACCTCGCGCAGAACGCGCTGCAGTACGGCGCCGCCGCGCGCGCCGCGCAGAAGAAGCTCGCCCTCCTCCGCCTCGTGGCCTCCGACGGTCAGGGCTAACGGAACCCGCTCATGGACTTCCTCTCCGCTCTCCAGATCAGCGCCTCCGGACTCTCCGTCCAGCGCACGCGCCTGCAGGTCGCCACCGCGAACCTCGCCAACGCCGAGTCCACGCGCGGGCCCGACGGGCTCCCCTACCGACGACGCGATCCGGTGGTGGAGGCGGTCTCCTTCGACAGCTTCATGCCCGGCACCACGGGCACCGGCGCACCGGCCGCGCGCATCGCCTCGATCATCGAGGACAAGTCTCCGGGCAAGCGCGTGTACTCGCCGGGCCACCCGGACTCCGACGGCGACGGCTTCGTGACGCTGCCGAACGTGAACCCGATCCACGAGGTGGTGAATCTCATGTCCGCCTCGCGCGGCTTCGAGGCCAACGCGTCGGCGGTCGAGACCCTGAAGACCATGGCCCAGCGGGCCCTGGACATCGCGAGGTAACGGCGCATGGACGGCATCCGCTTCGACATTGGAAAGGTGCCCGGGCTCGACGAGCGGCCGGGTCGCGTGCAGGGCCCTTCGAGCGACGGCACTGGGGCTGCGAGCTTTGGAGACGCGCTCGCGGGCGCGATCCGCTCGGCGGATTCGCTGCAGGTGGCCGCGGACGATCAGGTGGCGCAGGTCGCGGCCGGCGGCGGCAACCTGCACGAGATGGCCCTCTCGCTGGAGAAGGCCGACGTGTCGATGCGCGTGCTGCTCAAGGCCCGCAACAAGCTGCTCGATGCGTACAACGAAGTCATGCGGATGAGCATCTAGCGCCATGGAGATGCTCCTCAAACAGCTCCGCGCCCTGCCCGAGCGGCTGATGCAGCTGCCCGCCGCGACGAGGACCCTGCTGTTCGCAGGCGTCGGCATCGCGGTCATCGCGGCGGCGGTGGTGGCGGCGGTCGCGGGCAAGGGAGATGCGTACGAGTACGCGTTCACCAACCTCACGCCGGAGGACAGCACCGAGGCGATCGCGCTGCTGAAGACGAACGGCGTGCCGCACCGTGCGGAGGCCGGTGGCGCGGCGCTCGCGGTGCCGGCGGCGAAGGTGCACGAGGCGCGGCTGCTGCTCGCGGCGGCGGGACTTCCGCGCGGCGGCGGCGTGGGCTTCGAGCTCTTCGATCGCGGTGAGCTGGGCGTCAGCGAGTTCACCCAGAAGGTCAACTTCCGCCGCGCGATCGAAGGCGAGCTGGCGCGCACCATCAGCCGGCTCTCCGAGGTCCGTTCCGCGCGCGTGCACCTGGCGCTGCCGGAGCGCGGCCTCTTCCAGAAGGAGGAGCGCCGTCCTTCCGCCGCCGTCGTCGTCTCGCTGCAGCCGGGCCGAGTGCTCGGTGAGCGCGAGCTGGCCGGCATCCGTCACCTCGTGTCGTCCGCGGTGGCTGGGCTTGCGGTGGGGGATGTGACCGTCGTCGATGGACGCGGCACCGTCCTCACCGGCGGCGCCGAGGAGCAGTCGTCCGGCTTCGCGCGGAAGCTGGAGGCGGATCTCGAGAGCCGAATCGTCGGGATCCTCGAGCCGGTGGTCGGCGCGGGTTCGGTGGTGGCGCGGGTCACTGCGTCGATCGACCAGAGCGAGGTCCGAAGCGACGCGGAGGTCTTCGATCCGGACATGGTCGCGCTGCGCAGCGAGCGCCGCGCCACGCAGAACCAGTCGCAGGAGAACGGTGGGCCCGCGGGCGTCGCCGGCGCCGCGGCGAACCAGCCGTTGCAGCCCATTGGCGCGCTGCTCGGCGGTGCGAGCCGGAACGCGAACAACAGCAACGACGAGACGAAGAACTACGAGATCAGCAAGACCACCACCACCACCGTCTCGCGCGCGCCGCGGCTCGTCCGGCTGTCGGCCGCGGTGATCGTGGACGGCGTGGAGGGAAAGGTGCGCACCGAGCAGGAGCTCGCGCGCCTCGGTGAGCTGGCACGGCGCGCGATTGGCTTCGACGAGACGCGCGGCGACATGCTGGAGATCTCCTCCGCGACGTTCGGCCGCGCGGTGGATGCGCCGGTGGCCCAGGGCGCGGAGGCACCGCAGCCCGTGTGGATGAAGCCGTGGGTGCTCGGTGCGGCGGGTGGCCTGCTGCTGCTGGTGCTCGCGACGATCGTCCTGCTCGCGCTCCGCCGGAAGCCTGCCGCCGCCAACGCGGAGCTCCCGCAGCCGACGCTGCAGCCCGGTGCGCGCGTGGGTGACCTCGAGGCCTCGGTGCTCGACGTGACCGGGAAGAGCGCGGGAGTTGGAGCAACGCCGGCGAGCGCGCTCGGTGGCGGTGTGTCCAATGCGCCGGCGCTGCCGGAGCTCACCGCGGACATGCGCGAGAAGGCGCGGGCGCTGGTTCAGAAGGATCCGGGTCGTGCGGCGCTGCTGCTCAAGGCGTGGCTCGAGGCCGATGCGGCGGCGGTTGCCGGAGCGGCGAACGCGAAGGGGCCGGGGATGATGAAGGAGGCGCGCAATGGCTGAGGTGGCGATGCAACCGGGGGCGCTCAAGGCGGCGGCCTTCCTGCTGGGCATCGGGCCCGAGATCGCGCGCGAGGTCTTCCGGCACCTCGACGAGTCGCAGGTGAAGCGCATCGCCGCGGGCGCGCGTGAGCTCCGGCGCAATCCGGCCGACCACATGCAGACCGCCCTCCGCGAGTTCGTGGACAGGATGGAGAGCGCGTCGATGGACACGCTGCTCGGAGACGACCTGCTGCGCCAGGCCGCCGCGGAGGCGCTGGGCGAAGAGGCCGCGCGGCGCGTGTTCGACGCGGACAAGCCGCAGCCTTCGCAGGAGGACGTGCTCGGCGGCGTGGTGGATGCGGACCCCGAAGCGCTGGCGATGATCCTCTCGCGCGAGCAGCCGCAGACGGTGGCGGTGGTGCTCTCGGCGCTGCCGCTGGAGCGCGCGACGCTGGTGCTGGAGAAGCTTCCCGCGGATGCCCGCCCGGCGGTGCTTCGGCGCATGGCGCGGCTCGACGCAGTGTCGCCCGAGGTGCTCCGCGAGATCCGGCAGGCGCTCACCAGCGAGCTCGGATCGCTCGTGGCCGAGGGCATGCGAAGGCTGGACGGACGCACCGCGGCGCTGGAGCTCATTCGCCGCTCGACGGGCGCGCAGCAGACGGAGGTGCTGGCGGAGATCGACAAGGACGATCCGGCGCTCGCCGCGGAGCTGCGCAGCCGCATCTTCACCTTCGACGATCTCAGTCGGCTCACCGACCGGGACATCCAGCAGCTCGCGAAGGACATCGACGGCAAGCAGCTGGTGGTCGCGCTCAAGGGTGCGTCTCCCGAGGTCCGCGACAAGTTCCTCCGCAACATGTCCTCGCGCGCCGCCGAGCTGCTCAACGACGACCTGCAGGCGCTCGGACCGGTCAAGCTCGCCCAGGTGGAGGAGGCGCAGGGCGCGATCGCCAAGACCGCGCTCGACCTCGCCGACGCCGGGAAGATCACCCTCGTCCGCCTCAACGACCAGCTCCTATGAACGACGTGCGACGTCCCCGGTTTCTCGCCGCGGCATCGTCCGCCGGCCCCTCCCCTGCCCGCTTCGGCTCGATCGGCGGAGGCGTGACTTCGCCGCGTGATTCGCTGCGCGCGCCGACGTTCATTCGCGGCGTCTCGAACGGCGCCGTGTCGGCGGCGGGTCTTGGTGGGGTGGGCGTTGGCTCGCTTGCCGTCAGCGATGGGTTCGACCGCAGCGAGCCTCTGGAGCAGAGGTTGGCGGAGCCGGCACTTCCGCCGGCCGCGCCCGTCCACGTCTGCAATCACCCGCCTCCGCCGCAGGGACTCGATCCGCGCGTCGCGGTGGCGGTGGAGTCGTTGCGTCACGCGTCGCAGCATCTCGCGGAGCAGGCGCGGCAGGACGCGCTGGAGGTCGGCCTGCTCGTTGCGCGGCGGATCCTCGAGCACGAGATCCAGACCGACCCGCGCCACCTGATGGCGATCATCCGCGACACGCTGCAGCGGCTCGGAGAGACGCGCGAGGTGACGGTGCGCCTTTCGCCGGAGGACCTCGAGCGGCTGGGCAAGCTCGAGGGCGAGGCCCGCGGTGGCATTGCGCAGGTGAAGCTCGAGGCGGATCCGACGCTCTCGCTCGGCGACTGCTGCGTGGAGAGTGACATGGGCTCGGTGGACAACCGGCTCCAGGATCGCATCGCCGAAGCGGGCCGGCTCCTCCGCGAGACCTTCGACGACGCGTCGGGAGCGAGCGCGGCATGAGCCTGCTGGATCTGCAGCGCTGCGAGCGCGCACTGGATGGGCTCAAGCCACCGCCCATTCGCGGACGCGTGCTGCGCGTGTCGGGCCTGGTGGTCGAGGCGTCGCTGCCGAACACGGCGGTGGGCACCTCCTGCGACATCCTCTTCGCGGGACAGGCGCTGCCGGCGGAGGTGGTGGGCTTCGCGGGTCCTCGCGCATTGCTGCTTCCGCTCGGCGATGTGCGCGGCATCCACGAGGGCGTGCCGGTCATTCCGCGCACCTCCGGCGCCGAGGTGAAGGTCGGCGATGCGCTGCTCGGTCGTGTGGTCGATGCGCAGATGAAGCCGCTCGACGGCCTGCCGGTCCCCATCCTGCGCGACAGCGTGCCGCTCAACTCGGCCCCGCCGTCTGCGATGACGCGCCGGCGCATCGACCGGCCGCTGCCCATGGGCATCCGCTCCATCGACACCTGCCTCACCATCGGCGAGGGACAGCGGCTCGGCGTGATGGCCGGTCCGGGCGTGGGCAAGAGCGTGCTGCTGGGGATGATCGCGCGGAACGCCGAGGTGGACGTCACCGTCGTCGCGCTGATCGGCGAGCGCGGCCGCGAAGTGCGTGAGTTCGTCGAGCGGGATCTGGGCAGCGGCCTCGAGCGCGCGGTCCTCGTCGTCGCCACCGGAGACGAGTCGCCGCTGGTGCGCGTGCGCGCGGCGCTGTGCGCGACCGCAGTGGCCGAGTACTTCCGGTCGAAGGGCAAGCGCGTGATGTTGCTCATGGATTCGCTCTCGCGCGTGGCGATGGCGCAGCGGGAGATCGGCCTCGCAGCCGGTGAGCCGCCCACGAGTCGCGGCTATCCGCCCTCCGTGTTCGCGATGCTGCCCCGCCTCGTCGAGCGTGCCGGCAACGACGACGGACCCGGCAGCATCACCGCGCTCTACACGCTGCTCGCGGAGGGCGACGATCTCGCGGACCCGGTGGTGGACGCCGGCCGCGCCGCGCTGGACGGACACCTCGTGCTCTCGCGCAAGCTCGCGGGCGCGGGACACTTCCCGGCGATCGATCTGCTCGGCAGCGTCAGCCGCGTCTTCACCGACATCGTCTCCAACGATCACCGCGCGCTCGCCGGCACCGCACGCGAGGTGCTGTCGGCGTGGCGCGAGGCGCAGGACCTCGTGGACGTGGGCGCGTACGTGCCGGGCCAGAACCCGCGCGTGGATCGCGCGATGCGCGTCATCGAGGGCCTCAACGGCTTCCTGCGCCAGGGCATCAACGACCGCATCGCCTTCGACGCTGCCATCGCGCAATTGGCCACCGTCCTCTCGAAGGGAGCCGCTCCCCGTGCTTGAGCTCGCCCTCACCCTGTTGCTCGCGGCCACGCCGCCGCCGGAGCCCGCGACGAGCGTGCTCGCGCCGCCCGCGCCGGTGGGCACCGACACCGTGTGCAAGGAGATCTCGCGCAGCGTGCGCGATGTGAACCAGGCGCGGCACAAGCTCGCCGAGGAGAAGAAGGCGCTCGCCGCGGAGCGTGAGCGGCTCGCTGCGCTCGCGAAGGAGATCGAGACCGCGCGCGCGGCGATGAAGGCGGAGGCGACGAAGCTCGAGGCCCTCGTGCAGAAGGCCGAGGGCGCGCAGAAGGCCGCCGCCACCGCCGAGGCGAACGCCGCCGCCGCAGCGCCTCCACCTGCGCCGGTCAGGCCCGCTCGTCCTTCACCGCAGGAGCAGACGGAGACCGAGCGTCTGGCGAAGACGCTGCAGGCGATGACGCCGGAGTCCGCGGCGCAGCTCGTCCGCAAGATGGAGCGTGAGACCGCTTCTGCGGCGCTCCGCAAGATGCGGCCCGCGAGCAGCGCCGCGATCATCGAGAAGCTCGAGCCGTCGCTCGCCGCGGAGCTGCTGAAGGCGGCGCCTGCTCCGGCACCGGCTGCACAGGGGAGGCGCGGATGAGCGGCGCAGGAGAGATCTTCCGGGGCATGGCCACGCCGCAGAAGCAGGCGGCGCGGGGCACGACCGCGGGCGTGTTGAAGGCGGTGCCACAGGGAAAGGGCAAGGGCGGCGCGGCGAAGTCTCCGTTCGAGGAGCAGCTCGGGCTGCTCGCGCACCCGGGGCTCGCGGGCAACGCGCAGGCACCTTCTCAGCTCCAGCTGATGGTGGCAAAGGCGGCCGCGAACGTGCGCGGCTCCGGCGGCGCGGGGCCGCGTGACGCAGCCGACGCGATGAAGCTCGGCGAAGCGGTGGGTGCATCGGGGTCGTCTGCGGCGAGCGCGTTCAGCAGCAGCAGCAGCGGTTCGGCAAAGGGGCTGGGCAAGGACGGCGCAGTGGCCATCGGCGCCGCGGCGAAGCGCCGTGACTCGCGAGAAGCGACTCGAAGTGGTGCGTCGGGCGAAGAGGCCGTGCGTGAAGAGCTGGAGAGGTCCGCCACGAAGGACTCGTTCCATGCGCGCGAGGCCGACGCGTCCGCGGATGCCCGGCGCGGTGCCGGTGCGACCGTATTGCCGACGCCCGATCATCAAACGACGGGCGCGCGCTCGGTGGACGCTCCGCGCGAGCTGCCTCCCCTCCAGGCGCCACTGCCGGTCCTTCCACCGGAGCTGACCGACGGCGCCGTCTGGGCGGTGTTGATGCCGCGCTCCGCGCACCTCTCGGTCGAGTCGGAGGGCTCGAGGCTCTCGCTCCGGCTGCGACTCAATGATCAGACCGCTGAACTCTCCGTCTCCGGCGTGCAGGCGAGCGCGGTGGTGGCGCACGAGAACGAGCTGCGCGTGGCGCTGGCGCATGAAGGCCTCTCGCTCGGTCAGCTCTCCACCGGCGAGCACGGACGCGATCAATCTCGCGAGCGTCCCGAGGCGATCGTGCCGGTCGTGCCCGTCGCCGACGCGAACAAGAAAGCCGCCGCCGCAGACGAGGCAGCAGGCGCCCATGCGACACCGCGCGTCCGAGATCTGACGACGGGCCGCGTGCACGTCGAGGCCTGAAAGCTGCAGTACCCGACCCATCCCGCTGCCGGAGCCCGCTTCCGACATGAACGTGACGTCAACTTCCAATCCCGCGCCCTTCGGCAGCGCGTCCCAGCCGCCGGCCTCGAAGAGCGCGCTCGGCAAGGACGAGTTCGTCAAGCTGCTGATGGCGCAGATGTCGAAGCAGGATCCGCTCTCGCCGATGGACAGCCACGCCTTCGTCGCGCAGCTCGCGCAGTTCGCGAACGTGGAGCTGCTGCAGACGACCAACGCGCGGCTCGAGGCGATGGTGGTGGCGCAGACCGCGTCGCACCAGACGAACCTCGCCAGCCTCGTAGGCCGCGAGGTCGCGTGGCGCAGCGACAAGCTGCAGCTCGAAGGTGATGGCGCGCAGATCCGCGGCCAGCTCGCAGGCTCCGCCACGCAGGTGACGGCGGTGATCGTCGATGGCGCGGGCCGCGAGGTGCGCCGCATGGAGCTCGGCGCGCACGGCGCGGGACGGCTCGATGCGGCCTGGGACGGACGCGACGACAAGGGCGCCCGCCTGCCCGACGGCGAGTACACGGTCCGGCTCACCGCCAACACGAGCAACGGAACGAACGTCACCGTCGATGCCGTCACCCGCGCGCGCGTCAGCGCCGTGTCCTTCGAGAAGGGCTACGCGGAGCTGCTCGCCAACGGGTCGCGCGTGATGCTCGGCGACGTGATCGAGATCCGCGAAGTGCCCGCCTCCACCACTCCCTGAAAGGAACCACCCATGAGCCTCCTCACCTCCCTCTACTCAGGCACCAGCGGCCTTCAGGCGAACAGCCTCGAGCTCTCCGTCATCGGCGACAACATCGCCAACGCGAACACCATCGGCTTCAAGGGCGGGCGCGCCGCGTTCGAGGACGCGCTGAAGCAGTCGCTCATCGGCGGATCCGGCCAGGTGGGCATGGGCACGAGGCTGCAGACGGTCCAGCGGATCCTCACCCAGGGCGCGCTCACGAGCACCGGCCTTGCCACCGACCTCGCGCTCAACGGTCCGGGGCTCTTCGTCGTGCGCGGCCAGCACGCGGGGATGGACGGCACCTTCTACACGCGCGCGGGCCAGTTCACGCTCGACGAGCACGGCTACCTCGTGAACCTCGACGGGCTGCGCGTGCAGGGCTTCGGCGCCACGACGTCGGGCAACATCAACGGCACGCTCGGGGACATGCGCATCGGCGATGCGGCGGCGCTCGCGCGCGCGACCTCCTCCGTCACCTTCCGCGGGAACCTGCAGGCGGACGCGGAGATCATGCCGGCGTGGGATCCCTCGGATCCGACGGGGACCTCCAACTTCTCCAGCACCGCGACCGTGTACGACTCGCTCGGCCAGGCGCACACGGTGGACGTGTACTTCCGCAACACGGGCGGCGGTCAGTGGGAGTGGTTCGCGCTGACGGACGGCGCCGGCGTGCAGGGCGGCACCGCGGGAACGCCGGAGGAGATCGCGACCGGCACCATGGAGTTCGACACCTCCGGCCGGATGACCGCGCAGACGCAGTCCTCCTCCTTCCTCCCCGTGGGCGCGGACGCGCAGACGCTGAACTTCAACTTCGGCGATCCGACCGGTGACGGCGGCACGGGCCTTGGCGGCATGACGCAGTTCGCGGGGACCTCGGCGCTGACCTTCTCGTCCCAGGACGGCTACGCGTCGGGCACGCTCGCGAACATCCGCTTCGAGCCGGACGGCTCCGTGGTGGGCGTCTTCACCAACGGCCAGTCGCGCGCGCTCGGTCAGGTGGCGGTGGCGGACTTCGCGGCGCCGGACAAGCTCGAGCGCATGGGCGGCAACCTGCTGCAGCGCACGCCGGGCGCGGGCGATCCGAACATCGGCGCGCCGGGCTCCGGTGGCCGGGCCGAGGTGGTGGCGGGTGCGCTGGAGCAGTCGAACGTGGATCTCGCGGGTGAGTTCGTCCGGATGATCACCGCGCAGCGCGGCTTCCAGGCGAACTCGAAGACGATCAGCACCGCCGACCAGCTGCTCGCCGAGCTCATGCAGCTCAAGCGGTAACCTCAGCGCCAGCGAAGTGCTCCGGCGCTGAAGAGCTGAGCGCTTCGTGCCGAAGAGCGGTGGAGGCTCCTCTTGATTCCACTCACCCGACTCGACGGCACGAAGCTCGTGATCAACTGCGATCACATCCTCTACGGCGAGGAGACGCCGGACACGCTGCTCACGCTCACCAACGGCTCCCGCGTCAACGTGCGCGAGCCGATGGCGGAGGTGGTGGAGCGCGTGATCGCGTACCGCAACCGCATCCGTCCGGTGGTCGAGGTTCGAAAGCGGGACGACGACGTGGACGGGGCCCGGGACTAGGCGATGGACAAGGCAACGGTCATTGGGCTGGTGGTCGCGGTGGCGGCCATCCTCGGAGGTCAGGCGCTGGAGGGCGGTCACGCCAGCTCCCTCGTGCAGCTCGCGGCGGCGGTGATCGTCTTCGGCGGCACGCTGGGCGCGACGATGGTGGCGTTTCCGGGCGAGGACCTGCAGCGCTCCCTGAAGATGGGCAAGCAGGCGCTGACCCAAAAGAAGAGCGACCACAAGGCGCTGGTGGCGCAGCTGCTCGAGTTCGCGGCAGTCGCCCGGCGCGATGGCGTGCTCGCGTTGGAGGGCAAGCTCGGCGAGCTGAAGGACCCGTTCATGCGCCGCGCAATGGGCTTCGTGGTGGATGGCGTGGACTCGCAGGTGGCGCGCTCGGCGCTGGAGATCGAGATCGACGTGGAGGCGGAGGAGTCCACCGTGGCGGCGAAGGTCTTCGAGGCCGCCGGCGGCTACGCGCCCACCATCGGCATCATCGGCGCGGTGCTCGGCCTCATCCACGTGATGGGCAACCTCGACGATCCCTCCAAGCTCGGACCCGGCATCGCAGTGGCCTTCGTGGCCACGGTGTACGGCGTGGGGATCTCGAACGTGGTGCTCATTCCCATGGGCACGAAGATCAAGCGGAAGATCAACGTCGAACGCGAGCGCAAGACGATGATCCTCGAGGGCGTGCTGGCCATCCAGGACGGACTCAACCCGCGCATCCTCGAGGAGAAGCTCAAGTCCTTCACGCCGGGCCACGCGCCCACGCCCGCGGAGAAGAAGTAGATGTCCGGTGGCGGCCGGCGGAAGAGGCACGAGGAGCACGAGAACCACGAGCGGTGGCTCGTCTCCTACGCGGACCTGCTCACGCTCCTCTTCGCCTTCTTCGTGGTGATGTACGCGGTCAGCCGCGTGGACACCCAGCGGGTGGTGAAGGCCGCGGACAGCCTGCGCTGGGCGCTGAACTTCGAAGGGACCGGTGGCGTGAGCCAGATGGCGCTCTTCAATGGCCCGCCCTCCGAAGGCGGCTGCGCGATGAACCTCAACAGCGGCGCCCAGGGCATGCGCGAGAAGCAGCGGATGGAGCAGGTGCGCCGCGAGCTGCAGAAGAAGCTCGCGAACCTCATTCACGCCCAGGCCGGTGTGCTGCTGTTCGTGAGCGAGGACGGACGGCTCACCGTGCGGCTCTCCGCGCAGCGCTTCTTCGATGCCGGCCAGGCCGCGCTGCGTCCCGATGCGCTGCCGCTGATCGACGCGGTGGCGGCGGAGCTCAACCTGCTCGGCTACTCGGTGCGCGTGGAGGCTCACACGGACGATCTGCCGCCGCGCGGGAGCCGCTTCCGCGACAACTGGGACCTCTCCGCGAGCCGCGCCGCGACGGTGGCGGCCTTCCTCGAACAGGCCCACGAGTATCCGCCCTGGAGGCTGACCGCCGCGGGCATGGGTGCGGCCAGACCCATCGCGTCGAACGACACCCCCGAGGGCCGCGAGCTCAACCGCCGCGTCGATCTGGTGGTCGAGTTTCCGCCCGCAGCCGCGCGTCCCATCGAGGCAACGGCGGTGCGCTGACGGGCCCACGCGCTTCGACGTCACGGGCCTGACGCCGCCCTACAGGTTGGCGAAGCGCTCGCGCCGGTCTCATGACGCGTGACCCACCCCGACCCACATCGGACGGGTGAGAGCAGGCGTACGTGATGCCTGGCTGCCGAGCATCTGCTCTGCGCTCCTCAGAGGAGAAGCACCGCGCGGGGGACCTTCGGCGTTTCAGCGGGGACGTGACGCAACGCCGGGCATGCACCTTGCTCAAGCCCCAGCGCGATGAGCACTGCCGCTGCGACGCCCTCCCCTGCCTCTCCCTCGCCCTCCGGCGGGAAGAGCAAGATCATCCCGGTCTTCCTCGCGCTGAACAGCCTGCTGCTGATCGGCGTGCTCGCGGTCCTGCTGCTCAAGCCGGCCGCCGCGACCGCGCCTGCTCCCGCTGCGACGGCCGAATCCGCGGAAGCCACCGCCACTGCAGAGGGCGCGAAGGCTGAGGGGAAGGATGGCGCGCCGGTGAACCCGGAGCTGCCGGGTCCGCAGGTGAAGCTGCCGGACTTCGTGGTGCGGCTGCGCAACCCGGAGATCGATCGCTTCGCGCGCGTGTCGTTCGAGCTGGAGCTGCGCAACGAGGGGGCCAAGACCCGGCTCACCGAGCGCATGCCGCGGATCCGCGACGCGTTCATCGCCTACCTCTCCGACCTCACGCTCGAGGAGCTGCGCGGCAGCGAGGGCCTCGCGCGCACGAAGCAGGGCCTCACGCTGAAGCTGCACGAGCTGCTCTCCCCGAGCGACGTGCGCGGCCTCTACATCACCGACTTCGTCGTCCAGTAGCGCCGGGCCAGCCGCCATGTCCTCCACGCTCAACGCGGACGAGATCAACGCGCTGATGAGCGCGATCCAGGACGGCCGCATCGGCGCCTCCGCCGAGCCCACCCGTCACCGCCAGACGGTGGCCGCGTACGACCTGACCTCGCAGGACCGCGTCATCCGCGGGCAGATGCCGACCCTCGATGCGATCCACGAGCAGGTCGCCTCCGCCTTCGCCAACGGGCTCTCCGGCCGCACGCGCCTCCCGCTCCGCGGCACGGCCACGCCGGCCACGCTGCTCAAGTTCTCCGACTTCAACAACATGCTCGCGCCGCCGGCGACGGTGGTGATGCTCGCGCTGGGCAAGGGCATGGGCCAGGCGCTGCTGGTGCTCGAGCCGGGCCTCGCTGACACGCTGCTCGCCGCGGCGCTCGGCGACCGCAAGGGCGCGCAGCCGGATCCGATGCGTCAGGATCCCCGGCGCGATCTCACCTCGGTCGAGCGGCACGTGCTCAAGCGTCTGCTCACCGTCTTCACCGACGCGCTGGGCACTGCCTGGGCGTCGGTGCTCCCCTTCCAGCCCGAGGTCATCCGCTTCGAGAACGACCCGCGCCTCGCCGCGATCGCGCCGAACAACGAGACCGCGGTGCTCTGCACCTTCGAGCTCACCGGCGGCTTCGAAGGCCGGATGCAGCTGGGACTGCCCTGGTCCGCGCTCGAGCCCGCGCGCAAGCTGCTCTCCTCTCCGCCGCGCGTCGATCCCTCGGGTGATGAGCGCTTCGTTGCGGCGCTCGGCGATGAGCTCGTGCAGGTGGAGGTCGAGCTGCGCGCGCTGCTCGGCGAGACGACGCTCAACCTCGGCGAGATGCTCGAGCTCGAGGTGGGCCACGTGCTCACACTCGACCTCGCCGAAGACGCCGACCTCCCGGTCCTCGTGCAGGACCGTCCGAAGCTCTTCGCGCAGCCGCGCGTGGTGGGCGGAAACATGGCCCTTCTCGTGCAGTCCGGTCCCCACGCCCCCCTCTCCGCCTGACCTTTCTGGTGACGCACCATGTCCACGACCTCGACCGCTGACGACTCCAGCTCCGTTGAAGCAGACCCCAGGCGGCTCGAGCTGCTGCTCGATCTCCCTCTGCAGATCAGCGTGGAGCTCGGCCGCACCCGCATGACGATCCAGGAGCTGCTCGCGCTCTCGCCCGGTTCGGTGATCGAGCTCGACAAGCTCGCGGGTGAGCCGCTCGACGTCGTCATCAACGGCCGGCTCGTCGCGCGCGGCGAGGCAGTCGTCGTCAACGAGAAGTTCGGCATCCGCATCACCGACATCGTCAGCCGCGCCGAGCGCATCGCGCGCCTCCGCTAGCGAAACGGAACGACGACATGATCCCGCTCGCGACCCTCGCCACGATCGCTGCTCTCGCCGCCGCGCCGGTGGCCGCTCAAGAGACCGCTGCTGTCGCGGTGGAAGCGCCCACTGCGCCTGCTGCACCCGCGGCCTCCGCGGCTCCCGCGGCGCCTGTCCCCGGCTCGGGTGAAGCGCTGCTCGCCGAGGCCTTTGGTCCCTCCGCGAAGCCCTCCGCCGTCGCCGCGACGACGAGCGCCGAAGCCTCGACCGGCAAGCTGTGGGCGCTCGCCCTGCTGCTGGTCGGCGCGGGTGGCGCAGCGGCGTGGTTTGCGAAGAAGCAGCGGGCGCAGCGCCCGGGCGCGGTGCACCTGCAGGTCCTTCAGGTCTCACGGATCGGTCACCACCAGTCGCTGGTGGTCGCTCGGGTCGGTGACGAGACGCTGGTGCTCGGTGCAACGGAGGGCGGGATCCAGGTGCTCGCCACGCGGGTGCAGCCGCTCTCGTCGACCGAGCCCGTCCCTTCGCACACGGCCGGACCGCTTTCGCATGCGGCACGCACGGGCCACGCGTCGCAAGGCTCCCCGCAGAATGGCCGTCCCTCGCACCTGGCGAATGCCGCGCACGCTGCCTACGGCCTGCAGAGCGTCTTCGGCGGTGGAGCGGCCAACGCCTCCCGCAACGGCCCGGAGGGCTCGCTGGAGGAGCTCGGCGGCTTTGCCCGCGCACTGGAGCAGGCGAACGAGGACCAGGAGCTGCGCGCAAAGCTGTCGATGCGGCGGGCCCCATGACCGGCCTCTTCTCCGCGCTGCCGCAGCTGCTCGGTGCGGCCGCGGTCGAGAACGGCGCGTCGCTGCAGCTCTCGCTGGGCGGCGGCTCCTCGGCGGTGAAGCTGTTCCTGATGATGACGGCGCTGTCGTTCGCGTCGGCCATCCTCGTCAGCGTCACCGCGTTCACGCGGATCATCATCGTGCTGTCGTTCCTGCGGCAGGCGCTGGGCACGCCGCAGCTGCCGCCGAACCAGGTCGTGCTCGCGCTGGCGCTCGCGCTGACGGGCTTCGTCATGGCGCCCACCGCAACGCGGGTCTACGACGACGCGCTCTCGCCCTACCTCGCGGAGACGCTGCCGGCGGATCAGGCCGCCATGCGCGCCGCCGGCCCGGTGCGCGAGTTCCTCCTCCGCCACACGCGCGCCGAGGATCTGCGCCTCTTCTACGACATCGCTCGCGCCGACCCGCCGACGCGTCCCGAGGACGTTCCGCTCGCGATTGCCACGCCGGCGTTCATGGTCTCGGAGCTCACCCTCGCCTTCAAGATGGGCCTCTACCTCTTCATCCCGTTGGTGCTGATCGACCTGCTCGTCGCGGCGGTCCTCATGTCGCTGGGCATGATGATGGTGCCGCCCACGCTGGTCGCGCTGCCGCTGAAGGTCGGCGTGTTCCTCGCCGCGGACGGCTGGCACCTCGTCGTCGGCTCGCTCGTCCGGAGCTTCGGCTCATGACGCCTGAACTTCCCGCCATGCTGCTGCGCGAGGGCATGCAGCTCCTCGGAACGGTGGCCGCTCCGGTGATGGGCGCGCTGCTCGTCGTCGGCCTCCTCGTCGGCGTGCTTCAGGCCGCGACGCAGATCAACGATCCCGCGGTCGGTGCCCTGCCCCGCCTGATCGTCGCCGGCGTCGCCTGCATGGTCTTCGGCGGCTGGATGGTCACGCGCTTCGCCGCCTTCTTCATCTCGGCGGTGCACCGGATGGCCGCGGCCGGCCTCGGCTGACGAACAGGGACGGCGAGCGCGCGCCATGGAGCTGCACCTCCCCCTCATCTACGGGTTCGCCCTGGTGCTCCTGCGCACCACCGCGCTCTTCTTCGTCGCGCCGGTGCTCAGCGCACGCGCGGTGCCGGCACGCATCCGACTCGGGCTCTCCCTCTTCGTCGCGCTCGCCGCGTTCAGCGGAGCGGGCACGCCGACGGTGATGCCTCCGGACAACCTCATCCCGCTGCTCGGCGCCGCGATCGCGGAGACCGCGCTGGGACTCGTCGCCGGGCTCTCCTCGCGGGTGGTGCTCGAGGCCGCGCTCGCGTCCGGGCAGCTCGTCGGCCTCTCCGCCGGCCTCGGCTTCGGCGCGACGATCGACCCCATCTTCGGCGCCGAGTCCGGTGCAGTGGGCCAGCTCCTCTCCATGGCCGCGCTCGGCTTCGCGGTCGCGCTCGGCCTTCACCGCGAGGCCATCGGCTGGCTCGCGGAGTCGGTGCGCCAGATTCCGCCCGGCTCACCGCAGGACGTCACCACGCTCGCCGGCACGGTGGTCACCCAGGCGATCTTCTCCGCCACGCTCGCGGTGCGGCTCGCCTTCCCGCTGTGGACCGCGACGTTGCTTGCGCACCTGGGCCTCGGCCTCGCCGGACGCACCGCGCCGCAGCTGAACCTCACGACGATCGGCTTCACGCTCTCGCTGATCGCCGCCGGCGGTGCGCTCTACGTGGGCGCGCCGACGATGGCGCACCTCACCGCACAGAGCGCGGTCAACGCCTTCCCTCCGCTCTAGGCCTCGCGCATGGACGACGATCAGGACGGAAAAACAGAACAACCGACACAGCGAAAGCTCGACCAGGCGCGCGACGAGGGCCAGGTCGCGGTCGGCAAGGATCTGGTGGCGATGGCCGCGGTCGCCTTCTGCGGCGCCGCTCTGTGGATCGCCCAGGGCCCGCTCTCCGAAGCGCTCCGCAACAGTGTGAACGTCGCCGCGGGGACGCTGCACCAGCCATCGCAGCAGGCGCTGCTCTCTGCGCTGAAACCCGTTGGACTGCTCGGCCTCGCCTGCCTCGCCGCTGCCTTCGTCGGCGGGATCGCGGCCACCACCGCGCAGACCCGAGGCGGCATCTGGTCGAAGCTGGTGATGCCGGACCCCTCTCGGCTCTTCCAGGGCGGCAGGCTCAAGCGCTTCGTCAACGGTGAGGTCGCGGTCGATCTGCTGCTCGCGTGCGTCAAGGTCGTGGCGGTCGGCTACGTCACCTGGTCCGCCCTCACCGACACGTTCCTGACGGTGGAGCCGCTGCTGCGCGCCACCGTCGCCACGCAGTCCTCCGAAGTCGCACGCACGGTCTTCGGCACCTTCGGCGAGATCGTCTTCGCGCTCGTGCTGACCGCGGGCCTCGACCTTGCACTGACGCGCTACCGCTTGCGGAAGAAGCTGATGATGACCAAGGACGAGGTCCGGCGCGAGATGAAGGAAGACGAAGGCGATCCGCAGATCCGCGGCCGTCGTCGTCGCAAGCATCGCGAGCTCGCGCGCGGCAACGTCGCCACCGACGTCCCCAAGGCCGACGCGCTGGTGGTCAACCCCACGCACGTCGCGGTGGCCATCCGCTACCGGCGCGACGAAGGCGCGGCGCCGCGCGTCATCAGCAAGGGCAAGGGTGCGGTGGCGGAGAAGATGCGCGACCTTGCCCGCACCAACGGCATCCCCATCGTCGAGAACATCCCGCTCGCACGCCTGCTCTACCGGCGCGTGAAGATCGGCGGCGAGGTCCCGGCGGAGACGTTCAAGGCGGTCGCCGCGGTGCTCGCGTTCGTCTACCGGATCACCCGCCGTGACGGCGCGGGCAACGATGGGGCGCAGCAGTGAGCGCCGGCGCCGTGGCGATGAATGGTGGACGCAAGGGCGTGGGCGCGGACGCGATCCTCGCGCTCGGCATCGTGGGCGTGGTCGGCATCATGTTGCTGCCGCTGCCCGCCGCGCTGCTCGACGGGCTCCTGGCGATCAACGTCGCGGTCTCGCTCCTCCTCCTGCTCGTCGCGCTCGGCGTGGAGCGGCCGCTGGAGTTCAGCGTCTTCCCGTCGCTGCTGCTGATCATCACCCTCTTCCGGATCAGCCTCAACGTCGCCACCACGCGCATCATCCTTCTCCACGGCTCGGAGGGTCCGTCCGCCGCGGGCCACGTGATCGAAGCCTTCGGGCGCTTCGCCATCGGCGGCAGCCTCATCGTCGGCCTCGTCGTTTTCCTCATCCTGCTGGTGGTGAACTTCGCGGTGATCACCAAGGGCTCGGGCCGCGTGTCCGAGGTCGCCGCGCGCTTCACCCTCGACGCGTTGCCCGGCAAGCAGATGTCGATTGACGCCGACCTTGCCGCCGGCCTCATCGACGAGCAGGCCGCGCGCGCCCGCCGCAGCTCCCTGGAGCGCGAGACCGAGTTCTTTGGCGCCATGGACGGCGCGAACAAGTTCGTGCGCGGCGACGCGATCGCGGGCCTGCTCATCACCGGCGTGAACATCGTCGGCGGTCTGCTCGCGGGCGTGCTGCGTGACGGCCTCTCGCTCGCGCAGGCGGCGGAGACGTTCACCCTGCTGGCGATCGGCGACGGCCTCGTCAGCCAGATCCCCGCGCTGCTCGTCTCGGTGGCGGCCGGTATCCTCGTCACCCGCGCCACCGGCGGTGCGCTGGGCACGCAGATCGGCAGCCAGCTCATGGGCACCGGCCGAGAGCTCCGCCTCGCCGCGATCGTGCTCGGCGGCGTCGCCCTCATCCCCGGGATGCCGACCATCGCCTTCGCCTCGCTCGCCGGCGGCGCGTGGATCCTCTCTTCCCGCGCCGCGAAGAAGAGGGCCGCGCCGCAGCCGAAGGAGAACGCGCCGGAGCAGAAGGGACCGGAGCGGATGAGCGATCTGCTGGCGCTCGATCAGGTGGAGCTCGAGGTCGGCTTCGGGCTGCTCCCGCTCATCGACGTGGACAAGGGAGGCGAGCTGCCAGGCCGCGTCACCGGGCTGCGGCGGCAGATCGCGCAGGACCTCGGCGTCATCCTCCCGTCGGTCCACCTCAAGGACAACCTGCGGCTCGAGCCGAACGACTACCGCATCCGCCTCCGCGGCGAAGAGGTCGCGCGCGGCGTCATCCATCCCGACCGGCTCCTCTGCCTGAGCCCGCAGGGCGGCGCGCCGGAGGTCGCGGGCATTCCAGGCAAGGAGCCCGCGTTCGGACTGCCCGCGATGTGGGTGCTTCCTCAGGACCGCGCGTCGGCGGAGATGCAGGGCTACACGCTCGTCGATCCGACTTCGGTCATCGCCACGCACCTCGGCGAGATCCTGCGCCACAACGCGCACGAGCTCATGGGCCGGCAGGAGGTGCAGGAGCTGCTCGGCAACTGCGCGAAGGAGGCGCCGAAGCTCGTGGAGGAGGCAGTGCCGGGTGCGGTGTCCCTCGGCGAACTCGGTCGCGTGCTCCGCGGGCTCCTGCGCGAGGGCGTCCCCGTCCGCGACCTGCGCACCATCCTCGAGGCGGTGGCGGACGCGGCGCCCCGGTCGAAGGACACGGTCTTCCTCGTCGAGCAGGCCCGCCGGAGGCTCTCGCGTCAGATCACCGCGCGGGTCGCCCAGGACGGCGTGGTCCACGCGGTCACGCTGGAGCGAACCACCGAGGAGATGCTTCGCGCGTCCCTCGCGCAGAGCGACGGCGAACCGGTGCTCGCGCCGGATCTGGAGATCGCCCGCAGGCTGATGGGCTCGCTGGAGAACGCGGCGGCGCAGCTGAGCTCGGCTGGCCGGCCAGTGGTCATCGTCGCACCGGCGGATCTGCGCCGCCCGCTCTTCGACTTCGCCAATCGGTTCATCCCCGATCTGCACGTCGTCACCGCGCGCGAGCTCGTGCCTGGCACCTCGCTCCAGCCGGCGGCGCAGCTCGACGTGTCAGCGCTCCGTCGCGCGGCGTGAGGCACCGGAAGTGCAAAGCCTCCTCCGCGTCGCACCCCTGACGCAGCACCGCTGAACGCAGCATCTCGAAGGAGCACCTGTGTCCTCAGTCGTCCGAACCTTCCGAGGCCCCGACGCCCGCACCGCGCTCGCCAGCGTGAAGGCGAGCCTCGGTCCGGAGGCGGTCATCCTCTCCACCCGCGAGATCGCGGGCGGGCTCTTCCGCTCGGCGGAGATCGAGATCACCGCCGGCCTCGAGGAGCTGCCGCGGCACACGCTCTCCCACACCGCGCCCGCTGTGCCCTCGCCTTCGCTTTCGCTTCCGCCGTCGAATGCGGCCGGTCACGGCACAGTGCTGGCGCCGCCTGCGCCCTCTGCTCCGCCGGCGCCGCCGTCCGCGGCTCGCACCGTGGCCCGCGCGGTGGGACTCGGCTTCGGTGGAGGCGCCACAACGCTGACGCTCGCGCCGCCGCCCGGCGTCGGTCCGCTGACGCAGGGGTCGCAGCCGACGCAGTCCGCCGCCGACGAGAACGTCACCGCGGAGCTGGCCTCGTTGAAGAGCGCACTGGAGCAGTTGCGCCGTGAGGTCGCCACGGAAGGCCAGCGCCTCCGCCAGCGCGCGCGGGTGAAGGAGTTCGCGCCGGCCGCACAGGAGCTCTTCGAGCACCTCTGTGCGCAAGGCGTGGAAGACGGCGTGGCGGGTGAGGCCGTGGAGGCCGCGCAGGATCGCGTGACCGAGCGCTCGCCGAACGCACTGCTCGCCGCGGTGCGCGCGCTCTTCGCGGAGCGGCTTCAGACCGCGCCCGCGGCGTGGCTGCCTGATCGCCGGCGGGTGCTCGCGCTGGTGGGGCCGACGGGCGTGGGCAAGACGACCACCCTGGCGAAGATCGCGGCGCGCGCGCTGCTCGAGGGCCGGCAGTCGCTCGCGCTGATCACGGTGGACACCTACCGCGTCGGCGCCAGCGAGCAGATCCAGCGCTATGGCGAGATCATGAGGGTGCCGACCTTCGTGGCGAAGGACCGCAACGAGCTGCAGCGCGCGCTCGATGCGTCCTCCCGCGCGGACCTCGTGCTCATCGACACCGCGGGCCGTTCGCTCAGCGAGGCGGTGCACAAGCAGGCCGAGTTCCTCCGGTCGGTGCCCGGCATCCAGCTGAACCTCGTGGCCAGCGCGGCGTCCGGTCCGAAGGATCTCTCCGCCATCGCGGACAGGTACCGGCCGCTGACGCCGGAGCGCCTCATCGTGACGAAGCTCGACGAGGCCGCGTTGCCCGCGAGCTGGGCCGCCCTGGCGATGAAGCTCGGCAAGCCGGTGTCTGCGCTGACGGATGGGCAGCGCGTGCCGGAGGATCTGCACGCCGCGGATCGCGCCGACCTGATGGAGCGGGTGATGGGCCAGTGGCCGTCGCAGAGCGCCCAGATGCGGGTGGGGCGCTGAGATGGATCAGGCGATGGGGCTGCGCGAGCGGATGCGCACGAGGAACGCGCTGCGCGTGATCGGCGTCGCGAGCGGCAAGGGCGGCGTGGGCAAGACGCAGCTGTCGGCGAACCTCGCGGCGCTCGCGGCCGCGGACGGTCAGCGGGTGCTGGTGATCGACGGCGACCTCGGGCTCGCGAACGTGGAGCTCATCTTCGGAATCACCCCGAGGCACCACGTGGGCCAGGTGCTCGACGGCACGGTGGAACTCGACGCCGCGCTCTCCGAGGGCCCGAACGGGATCCGGATCCTCGCCGCCGGTCATGGGCTGGCCGCCCTCACGCGCCTCGCCGACGAGGAGAAGCTGCGGCTCGTCTCGCTGATGGAGTCGCTGGAGGATCGCTTCGACCTGGTGATCGTCGATTCACCTTCGGGCATCGGGGAGAACACCGTGTTCTTCGCGGGCTCGGGCCAGCAGGTCCTGCTCGTGGTGCAGCCGGAGCCCACCTCGCTGTCGGACGCCTACGCCGCGGTGAAGACGCTGCGGCTGCAGGCCGGTGTGAGGCAGTTCGCGGTGGTCGTGAACCAGAGCCTGCCCACCGCGGCGCGCGACACGTTCGAGCGGCTCTCCACCGTCTGCGCGCGGTTCCTCGACGTGCAGCTCCGCTTCGTCGGCGCGATACCGCGAGACGAACACGTGCACCGCGCGGTCCTCGCGCAGCGCCCCGTCGTCCAGCTCTATCCCCACTCGCCCGCCAGCCGCGCGCTCGCCGCGGTGCGCGAGGCGCTCTTTCGCGAACCGCAGGAGGGAGTCCCGGTCGGAGGCCTGAAGTTCCTCTGGGGCCAGCTCCTGCGCGAGTCACTTCCCGCCGCGAGGTAAGCCATGCACCGCGCCGCACGTGCCTACGCCAATGTCCCAAAACAGCGCGACGACGACGCGCTGATCCGCCAGTTCCGGCCGGTCATCGACATGCTCGCGCGCCGCATCGCCTTGCGCACGAACGGCGCGGTGGCCGCGGACGATCTCTGGAGCGCCGGCGCGCTCGGCCTGCTCGATGCGGCCGCTCGCTACGACGCGTCGCGCGCAGTGAAGTTCGAGTCCTTCGTCGAGCACCGCATCCGTGGCGCGATGCTCGATGAACTGCGCAAGCTCGATCACCTCCCGCGCCGCATGCGCGACGTGGCCGACAAGGTCAGCGAGGCGCGCGAGAAGCTCACCCACGCAGCGGGAGGCAACGCGCCGGACCCGACAGCGCTCGCCGAAGCGGTGGGACTGGATCCCGAAGAGCTCGCGCACCTGGAGGGCGTCACCGCGCCCGCCGTGCCGCTCGTGCCCGAACTTCAGGTGGCCTTCGGTGGCCCCGGCGCCGACGAACGCTACGAACGGGAAGAGACCGCACGCCGCCTCGCCCAGGCCGTCGCCGCCCTCCCCGGCCGCCTCACCACGCTCGTGTCGCTCTATTACGTGGAGGGACTCACCTACCGCGAGATCGCGAAGGCGCTCGAGCTCAGCGAGGCCCGCGTGTGCCAGCTGCATTCGGAAGCGATGGGCCTGCTGCGGAAGGCGCTGGCGGAGGCGTAGGACGAACCCGACGGGCGCTCTGCCTTGTCCGCCGGACGTTCTGCCACTTCGAGCGTGCGTTCTGGCCGCTCGGGTGGGCGTTCTGCCCATACGGGTGCGCCTTCTGCCTGCTCGGGTGAACGCCCTGTCCGTTCGGGTGCGCCTTCTGCCTGCTCGGGTGATCGCCCTGCCCGTTCGGGTGCGCACTCTGGCCGTTCGAGTGCGCGTCCTGAGTGCTCGCGCGATCGCTTTGACTGCCCGGTCGCGCGTCCTCCCTGCCTGGCCGTGCGGTCTGGTGCGACTGCCGGCCGCCGGCACCTGGGCGGAGGGCTACGTCTTCTTCTTCCTGCGCGTGGGGATCACCTTGCGCCACTGGTCGACGACGGCTTTCTCCGCGACGTGGGTGATCATCACCGCCGCATAGAGCTGATCGAGCTGATTGATGACGTCGCGGTGGAGCGACTTCACGCGAGCGGTGGTCTGCTTCCGCGCCCCCTTTGCCGCCTCCTGTTCACCGTCCGCGGCGCGAAGCTGCGCGCGCAGTGCCTTGAGCTGATCCACGTCCTCCGGCAGCACATTGGCGGTGTTGGCGAAGGCCGGATAGCGCTGCAGCCCTTCGAGCATCTGGTCCGCCGCCTCGATGAGGTTGGGCAGGCCCTTGAGGGGTTTCTTGTTGCCGACGCCCACGGCCGCGTGCAGTCCCTTCTCCTTCGGGAACAGGCGCCGGAAGGCAGCGCGCATGAGCGAGACCATGTCGGCGGTGCGCTCCATCACCTTCTCCAGTTCCTGCGTGGAGCTCTTCTGGATGCCCGTCGCGGTCGCCTTACCCGACACTCCATCCGCGAGCTGCGTCGTCGCATCCGCCAGTGTGGTGAAGAAGTTCGCGCCGAGCCTCGGCTCGATCTTGTTCGCGATCGCCTTCCCCATCGACTGCCACGAGTTGGAGATGAAGACCGTGTCCTCGATGGTCCAGCGCACGTCGTTCGGCATGCTCGTACCTCCCTGTGACTTCGGGTTCGGCCACGAGTTCAAGTCCGGCATTCATTGAAGTCAAGGAACGCGCCGGGAGGCGCGCCGTCCGTGGGAGGTGAGACGCCGGTGAATCGAGAGCGGTTCAGCGTGCTCGCGAGGGTGTAGAAGGTCCCGCCGCCATGCATCGCGAGGAGGGCAAGTGGCCGCGAAGAAGTCGAGCAGGTCTGCGAAGGCAACGGAGAAGAGCGCGCCGAAGGCGAAGAAGCCGAAGGTGACGACGGGCAGTCGGAAGGCGCCGGCTGGCAAGCAGCAGTCCATGGCCACTCGTCGTCCGAAGGATGGAGGCGTCCAGCAGGCCGAGTTGCCCGGCACCGCGCGTTACGGCCGGGAGCCGGACGCTGAGCCGAGCCCCGAAGCGGCAAAGGCGCCGCCGGACCTCACGGTGTCGCTCGAGGTTCAGAGGAGGAAGCCGCGGCTGGCGTGGCAGGGAATGGACCGCCACGAGGCGGCTCCCACCGTCCCGACCCAGGTCGTCGAGATCGTCCGTCCGGGGCTCGCGCAGGACCGCGGAGAGCAGCGGACGATGGACGTGCGCCGTGCGGCACCGCGAGCGGAGCTCCCTCCTCCGCAGAACAGGCTCATCTGGACCAACGACAACCTCGTCGCGCTGCAGACGCTGCTCGACGAGAGGGACGAGGGCGGCGACTGGCGGTACCGGGGAAAGGTGGACCTCGTCTACATCGACCCGCCGTTCATGGTGAACAGCGACTTCAACGCCGACAACGCGATCGACATCGAGATCGATGGAGACGAAGGCGTCGCGGTGAAGAAGGAGCCGAGCCTCGTCGAGATCCTCGCGTACAAGGACACCTGGCGGCAGGGACTGGACTCGTTCCTCACCATGCTCCGCAGCCGCCTCGTCCTTCTCAAGGACCTCCTCGCCCCCACCGGCAGCATCTACGTGCACCTCGACTGGCACGCGGTGCACTACGTGAAGGTGCTGATGGATGAGGTGTTCGGGTACGAGAACTTCCAGGCGGAGGTGGTGTGGAAGAGGGCGTCAGCTCACGCGAATGCTTCCACGTCTTTGGCGCGGATAACGGACACGATCCTCGCGTACGGCCTGAGTGACCGCAGCTACAGGCTTCAGTTGTTCGACCCGCTTTCGGCTGAGCTTGTGAGGTCCCACTACTCAAACGTCGATCCCGAGAACGGGAAGCGGTTTGCCCTCCGCGACCTGACCGCAGCGATGGCGCGTGCATCTCAGTCACAGATTTACGAGTGGAATGGGATGCGGCCCAAAGCCTCCCGCTGCTGGGCATACACCCGCGAGAACATGGATCGGCTGCACCAGTTGGGCCGCGTCCACTTTGAGCCCGGCAAGATGCCCCGGCTCAAATTGCACCTGGACGAGGCGGAAGGGAATCCGCTCTCCAACCTCTGGTCGGACATCCCGCCCGTGAACTCGCAAGCGGCTGAGCGCCTGGGCTATCCGACGCAGAAGCCGGTCGCGCTGATCGAACGGATCATCTCCGCGTCGTGTCCACCGGGAGGACTGGTCCTCGACTGCTTCGTCGGATCCGGCACCACCGCTGAGGCCGCGGAGCGCCTCGGTCGCCGGTGGATCGGCATCGACAACGGGAAGTTCGGCATCCATCTCGCGCGCAAGCGGCTCATCCAGCTGCACGGCAAGCCTCGCCCGCCGGAGAAGGCGAAGTACGAGTACCCGGAGTGCAAGGACTGCGGGAACATCGAGCGCAAGGAGAAGCGGCAGCCCAGTCCGGGGCCCTTCCAGGTGCAGGCCTTCACGCTCGAGAACATGGGCGTGTATCAGCGCGCGGAGAGCTGGCAGGGCTTCCAGAAGCACCGCAGCGAATACCGGGACGCCATGGTGGAGGTCTTCGGTGGCAGGCCGTCGGAGACGCACGACCTTCTCCACGGGCTGAAGGGCAAGCGCTGGGTGCACGTGGGGCCGCTGGACTCGCCGATCACGCCCTACCAGGTCCACGCGATCGCGCGCGCCGCGGCGAAGACGGAGATCAAGTCGGTGGACATCCTCTCGGCGGACTTCGACACGCTCTCGCCGAGCGAGCGCGAGGCGATCTGGAAGGACCTGCGCGTGGACGTTCAGGTCCGGATCATCCCGAAGAGCGCCATCGACGAAGTTCGACGGCGCATCGAGCTGCGGCGCGGTGGCGGCGACGTGGTGGAGACGACGGCGATCCCCGCCTTCTACGCGCCGCTCTCCATCGTGCTGGGCAAGCCGCGCGTCGAGGGGCTCAAGGTCGGCTTGACGCTCGAGCGCTGCGAGGTGGACGTGGAGTCGTTCCTCGCCAGCCAGCGGGAGCCGATCCTCGGCAAGTTCAGCGAGGCGAAGACGGCGGCCGCGAAGAAGAAGCAGCAGGCGCTGCGGGAGAAGTGGGAGGCACGTGAGAAGGTGCTGCAGGCGTGGCTCGACAAGGCGGACTCGTGGAAGAAGTTCGTCGATTTCTGGGCCGTCGATTGGGACTACCAGAGCCGGCTCGACGAGGACGGCAAGCCCATCTTCGAGACCGAGTGGCAGGACTTCCGGCGCCGCCGGGGGCGCGAGATCGAGGAGATGACCTTCGAGACGGAGGTCATCTACGAGCAGCCGGGCACCTACCAGATCGCGGTCCGGGTGACCGACGTGTTCGGGAACGACGGCATCGCCACGGTGGAAGTCCGGGTGGGCTGATGCCGAAGGTGCTGTCGCTCGAAGGCTACGACTTCGTCATCTACCTGGGCGATCACGAGCCTCCTCATGTGCACGTCCGGCGAGGAGGCGGCGAGGCGATCGTCACCATCGGAAATGGACGTGGCGAGGCAGTGCTGAGGCAGGAACACGGGTTGAAGCGGCACGAGCTCAGGCGAGCGATCGAGCTCGTCGAGGATCACCGGCCGCAACTTCTCGGTGCATGGAGGCAGCACAATGGCTGAGGCGGATCCGAAGTTCAGGCTGTCGGACGAGGCGCTGGACCGCATGGTGCGCGACGCGGAGCGCCAGGCCGCGAACAGGGACCCGAAGTCGGTGGCGAAGTCCGTCGCCTTCCTGCCCGCGACGAGGGAGTTCCTCGTCACTGTCGAGAGCGGCCACCGCTTCCGGTTCAGGGCAGAGCTGCATCAGGCGTTTGCCGAGGCGAAGGACCACGAGCTCGCGTCGCTGGGGGTCGATGCCCTCGGCAACCTCTGGTCGGAGCAGCTCGGCGAGGGCGCTTCGACGGCGGCGCTCCTCGCCGGTTCCTGGGGCTCGAAGAGCTGGATGAGCGGGCTTCGGGAGAGGTTCCCTGAACGGGACCTCGCACCACCCCAGCTCGAGGCGCCTCTCCCGCCGCAGTCGGCACTGGTCGTGGGCTCGCAGGAGAGGGTCGTCCAGTCGCTGCGCGAGCGCGTCGATCGCTGGCGTGGGTTCGCACTGGCCTCGGCCCGCGAGCCCTATCCGGAGGAGCCGGCAGCGTACGAGCCGACCGAGCCGTTCGAGCGGCCCATCTCGCAGACGACGCGGACGCTGCTGCAGCACTGGTTCCGGCACGACGCCCACACGCTTCGATCAGGTGCGGCCTTCAAATACTGGCCGCACCAGCGGCGCACCGTGGAGACGTTCATCTATCTCCACGAGGTCTGCGGCCTGCGGCGCACGGAGGATCTCTACCGCTTGACGGGGTTCGAGCCGCCCGGCCGGCAGCGGGACCCCTGGCACAAACTCGGTGCGGAGCTGGCGACGGGCTCCGGCAAGACGAAGGTGATGAGCCTTCTGGTCGCGTGGTCGTACTTCAACGCGCTTCTGCACGGTGACGCGTATCTCGGGCTCGGGCGGCACTCCCTCATCGTGGCGCCGGGCCTGTTCGTGAAGGATCGGCTCCTGCTCGACTTCCGCCCGGACGACGGCTCCGCGCCGGTGTTCCTCGCCGATCCCGTGCTGCCGCCCGGACTGCGCGACCTCTGGAATGTCCGCGTGTACGGACCCGACGACTGCCCGCTCGAACTCGACCCGGCGGAGGGAGTGCTCGTGGTCACGAACTACCACCAGCTCCTGAACGAAGGTGACGACGTCGAAGAGGAGCTCGAGCGCACGCGCGAGGAACAGCAGCTCGCGCTGCTCTTCCGGACGCAGGAGCCGAAGAAGCTCGAGGACACGAGGACGCCTCTGCTCCAGCGGTTCGTGCACTCGCGGGGTCTGCTCGTCATCAACGACGAGGCGCACCGTGTGGGGGACGAGCCTCAGCACCAGAGCTTCGAGCGCAAGGCGAGGACGCAGCCCGAGAGGTCCAACTTCGACAAGGCCTGGATCCGGTCGCTGCGACTGCTCAACGGCTCGCGCGATGCTTCCGGGAGGCTGGGGCTTCAGGTCGATCTGTCCGCGACCCTGTTCGAGGAGGCCGGGATCGAGGCGGCGACGAAGACGCTCTTCCGGCACACCGCGGTTCAGTACGGGCTCGCGGAGGCCCGGACGGACGGGATCATCAAGAAGGCCGTGTTGGAGAAGATCGACGCACGCAGAGAAGGCCGTGCGGAGTCCCCGGTGAACGCCGCCGGGCAGAATGCATGGGCGAAGTACGAGGTGCTCGTTCGGACCGGCATCGAGCGATGGAAAAAGGTCCGCGAGCAGCTCCGGGAAGAAGGGAGCGCGGCGAAGCCGATCATCCTGCTGCTCTGCGAGGACCAGACGCACGCAAAGGAGATCGCGAACTTCCTCACCTGGGGAGAAGCGACGAGCGAGGACCTCTCGCACCGGCCGGTGAAGGGCTGGGAGGATCCCGAGAGTGGCGAGACGCTCTTCGTCGAGCAGGACGCCGACGGAAAGCCCGTCTCGACGGTCGCCCAGGTTCACGTGGGGGAGAAGGAGACGACCAACGAGAAGGAGTGGGAGAAGATCCGCCGGCTCGTGAACTTCATCGACCGGGACCACGTTCCCGGTGAGGAGCGGGACGCGCACGGACGGCCCATCTCGATTCCGAACCCCTTCAACGTCGTGGTGAGCGTCCTCATGCTCAAGGAGGGATGGGACGTCCGGAACGTGAAGGTCATCGTGCCCATGCGCAGCTGCGGGTCGCGCACGCTCACCGAGCAGGTTCTCGGGCGCGGACTGCGAAAGATGCACCCGCCGCAGATCAACGAGGACGGCTCGGTGCTTGCGAAGGACGAGGAGCTCTACGTGGTGGAGCATCCCTCCTTCGAGAGGATCCTCGATCAGATCCAGGACCTCGTCGAAGAGAAGGCGTCGGACGAGATCACGCACGAGCCCGAGTACGTCCCCATCGTTCCGGTCGAGGATGACGGGGCGCGAGCGGAACGCGACGTTCGACTGGTGCGGTTCGATGGGCTCTACGAAGAGCAGCCGGATTGGCGCCGCGACCTGCCGATCGAGGCGCTCCCTCCGCTCGTGCCCAGGTTCGCGTGGAAGGACGCACCTGGCCCGCTCGAGGTGAAGACGACGCTCCGGGAAGCGCTCGAGCAGACCGTCACGAACGAGGGCCTCGACTTCACGATCTCCGCGGAGCCCGGGTATCGCGACGTGGAGGGCGTGCTGGTCAATCTCTACGTGAACCCGCTGCTCAATCGATTGAAGGCTGGCTACAGCCACCGCCCAGCGCTGAAGGGCCTGGTGCGCGAGTTCCTCGAACGCCGGACCTTCGCCCTGCCGCCGGGCCGCCCGATCAGGCTGGACTCGGTGCCGAATGCGGACGAGGGCCTCGCCATCGTTGGAAACCTCGCGCGCGGCGAGGTGGTGAACAAGGTGCGGGAGACGCTCCTGCCCATCCTCGAAGAGGCGATGAAGACGGCGGTACCGGTGACGCGCGCCCGGATCATCACGGCGAGCGCGGCGGAGCTGGAGCCCTACCAGGCTCTTCGCAGATGGGTGCTGGAGCCCACGCAGAAGTCGGTCTTCGCGCGACAGGCGATGGGCAACGACCTCGAGCTTCGGGTGGCGAGACTGCTCGAACGGATGCCGGAGGTGACCGGCTGGGTCTACAACCACCGGCGGGCTCCGGGTTGGTCCCTCGACTACGTGTGGCGCGACCTGCGTGTGCCGTACTACCCGGACTTCCTCGTGCGCGCGCGGATCGATGGCGTCTGGCACCAGCTCATCGTGGAGTCGAAGGGACGATTCGACGATCGCGACAGGGCGAAGGCCATGGAGGCCCTGGCCCTGTGCGAAACCCTCACTCGCTACGACAGCGAGCCGTGGCAGTACCTCTTCCTTCTGGAGAACGCGTCGGCGGGCCGCAGTGATGTCTCAGACCTGGAGGCGCTGTCCGAGCCGACCCTGCGCGATGCGATTCGGTTGCAGGAAGAGCACGGCCTGCTGCCCGCGGCATCCGCCTCGCTTCCGCTGTTCTCGGGCACAGACCTGAGCATCGAAGACGAGGTGCCAGTGTTCGATCAGTTCCGGACCGCGGTTCCGGTCTACGACCTCGTTCCGCTCGGTGGAGGTTTCAGCGAGCCCCAGGCGCCTCGCGCACAGGGCTGGATGCGGGTCCAGGTAGGGCGCCGGCTTTCCAAGGGGATGTACGTCTCGAAAGTCGAGGGCAGATCGATGGAGCCGGGGGTGCCTTCGGGCAGCTGGTGCCTCTTTCGTCACTTCCCGCCGGGTTCGGCGCCATCGCCCGTCGCGCTGAACGGCAGGCGCGTGGTGGTGCAGCTTCGGGCCGATGAGTCCGTGACGGACGGGGGAACGTACACGCTGAAGCGCCTGCGGGTTCGGGAGGTCGACGAGCATGGCGCGGCTCGCGTGGTTTCACTCGTCCCGGACAGTCCGCTCTACGGGGAGCGTCGAATCGACCGCGCGGCCGGTGACGTCACCATCGTCGCCGAGCTGCTCGAAGTCGTCGGCTGACCGAGCTCCGCCTACCCCGCCCGCTGCTTCAGGATCATCCCGATGCGGCCCTGCTCATCGCTCTCGCGAATCTCTTTCCGGCGCAGGTCCAGCGTGACCTCTTCACGGGCGCGTTCGGTGAGGCGGCGCATGACCTCGGCCTTCTCGCGAGCGCTGCGGAGCTCGACGACCTGGGTCTGCACGACCTGCTTCTGATCGGAGAGGGCACGCTCGGCCTGGGCGACGCGCTGGCGCTGGGAGGTCTGCGCGAACTCGGCCATGACCCAGTGATCGACCGACGAGGAGAACGGCTTCGCCTGCTGGAGGCGCTCGCGCTCCGCCTGCAGCTTCTCCTGCGCACGAAGCTCTCTCGCCTGCTCCTCGGCCAATGCGCGACGTGCCGCGTCCTCGCCCCGCTCCCGCCACCGCACCAGCACCTCGAGCCGCTTCGGATCACGCATGCGCGGGCCTGCTGTGCAGCTTCAGTGCCCGCTGTCTCTTGCCGGCACAGCGGATCCGGGACGTCCTGCCGATCGCTCGTTGGATGACCCTCTGCGCACTCGCGCCTACAGCGTCCGCGTCACCGAGATGTCCTCCCGATCTCACTCTGAGAATCGCCCTCCGGCGCGCCGGATCCGGAGGTGTTAGCGCGGCGCGGCATGCTCGCCTCCGCCGTCACGCCGAGCCCATCGCAGCGCCTTCGCCGAGCCGTCGCCGCGGTCTGGTCCCACCGGGTCGATCTCACCTGTGGGGTCATTCTCACCCTCACCTGCGCGGTCCACCTCTCGTCGCTCGAATGGGTCGTGGATCTCCCCGCCTGGGATGAAGCGGACTACCTACGCATCGGCGTCGCCTGGCCTCGCGCGGCGCTGCCGGACCCGGAGTGGGGACCGCTCTACGCGCTCTGGTACTCGGCCCTCGCCCGTGTGGTGGAAGACCCGGTCCGTCTCTTCTACGAGAGCTACCGCCTGCTGATCGCGCTGCCGGCCCTCGCGCTCTACGTCTGCGTCCGCCGCTTCGGCGCCTCGCCTGTCATCTCGCTCGCGGGCGCCACCGCCTTCCTTCTCGGCTTCGGCGGTCACGTCATCCCCCGCTCGTCGTTGCTCGCGCTGCTCGTGGTGCTGACTGCGGTGGCGCTGCTCTCGCGTGTGCGCACCTTCACGCGGTTCGCGGCCGGACTCGCACTGGCGCTGCTCGTCGCCTCGCTCGCCCGTCCGGAGCTCTTTCTCTCCTTCGTGATCCTCGCGGGCATGGCCTTCGTCTCGCTGGCCCTGCACGTCCGCAAGAGCGCGGGTTCAGGGAGCCGGCAGTGGCTGCGCGCTGCACCCTCCGTCTGCTCGTGGCTCGCCTTCGTGCTCGTGATCCTGGCACTCGCCGGCAACCCGATGTCCGACCGCAGCAACCGGCGCCGCTTCGCCTTCTGTCAGCACTTCGCGCTCGGGGAGGTGCAGCGCCAGCAGCTCGACCTCGAGCCGTGGGGCCAATGCGAGGCGGTGCTCGCGCGCACCTTCGGATCGGCACGGTCGGTCGGAGAAGCGGCCGCGAGCAATCCGAAGGCCTTCGCCACGCACGCCCTCCACAACCTCGCGAAGTACCCGCTGGCATCGATCGGGATCTTCCTCCGCGAGTTCGATCACGCGTTCGTTCACGGCGGCGCCTGGGTGCCCATCCGCCAGATGCACGCGCTGACGTTGCTCACACTTCTCGGCGGCGCATTGCTCGCGATCGCACGCAGATCCCGCGGGCCGCGAGGAACCCAACCCTGGCGCACCGCCGTGCTCTCTGAACCCTCCACGCGCGCGGCGGCCGTCGCCTTCGCGGTGCTGGTGCCCACGGCGGCATCCTCGATCCTCATCTGGCCGCGCGAGCACTACCTCGTGCTGCAGGGCGTGACGCTCTTCCTGCTCATTGTGGCGGTGATCTCGTCGCTTCCGCGGGGCGTCCCCTCCTCGCGCCTCGCGCGCTTGCAGTCGGTGGCGCGGTCGCGGTGATCGTCCTCTTCACGCTGCGTGCGCCGGGCCTCGAGCTGCGCCCTCTCCCGGAGCAGCGACTCGAGAACCGGCGCGTGGTCGAAGCGCTTGCTGCCACCTCGGTCGGCGCCCTCGCGAGACAGCGCGCGCGCGAAGGAGAGAGCGGTATCGGCATTCTCGAGGCGCAGGGCGGATACGACGCGTACCTCGGCCGCGCTTTCCGTCGCGTCTCGCCGGCGGACGTGCTGCCGAATGAGCCGCTGCGGTCGTTCCTCTATCGGACCGGTGTCGCCGCGGTGGTGATCGAAGATCGCCTGGTCGGTCACCATCGTGTGGAGGATCACCCGGACTTCGACGCGTTCTTCCGGGCCCCGGAGGCCTACGGATTCACCGTCACCGACGTCCCCGGGACCTCGCGCCGGATCGCGTACCGGAACTTCGCCGCGACCGCGAGCACGCGCACGACGCATCGCTGAGCTGAGCCGCCACGCGCCAGAGGTGCACGGCCGGCTGCCCTCCTCCGCTCGCCACGGGCCTGACGCGAAGAGGCCCCGCAACCGCGTCACGTTTCCGTCGCGAGGCCTCCTCACACCCGCCCTCTCAGAGTGAAGCGGCCCATGGCCCACGCGTTGCTACCGCCCCACCGGACGCGAGGGTTTTCATGGCGGATGGGATCTACGTAGCGATGTCGGGCGCGGTGGCGCGGGCGGAGCAGCTCAACGCCATCGCGGACAACCTCGCCAACGCGAACACGCCGGGCTTCAAGGCCACGCAGCCCGCGTTCCAGTCGTTCCTCCACCATCCCGCCGCGGTGGCCACCGGCGTCGATCTGCGCGCGGGCTCGGGCCAGACCACCGGCAACGCGCTGCACGTGATGCCGGAAGCGGGCGCGTTCCTCTCGGTGATGACCGAGCGCGGCCCCGCCTACACGCGCGATGGACGGCTCTCGGTGGAGGACGGGCAGCTCCTCGCGGCGGGCAAGCCGGTGCTCGATCCGCACGGCGTGCCGGTCGCGGTGCCGGAGAACGCCGCGGTGGAGATCGCCACCAACGGCCAGGTGCTCGCCAACGGCCAGCCGGTCGGACAGCTCGCGCTCTTCCGCCTCGAAGGTCCCACCGAGCGGCTCGGCGCCTCGCTCTATCTCCCCGCGTCCGGCGGCAGCGCGAACCCGGTGGAGGTCTCGGTTCGCTCGGGCGTGCTCGAGAGCTCGAATGCATCAGCGCTCGACGGGGCGCTCCACATGGTGTCGGCGCAGCGCCACTTCGACACCGCCATGCAGGCCATCCAGACCTACCGCCGGCTCGACGAGCGCGCGGTGGAGGTGGGCCGCGTCCGCTGACGGCGCGCCCGGAGACAGACCATGTTGCGATCGCTCTACACCGCAGCCACCGGGATGGAGGCCCAGCAGCTCAAGCTGGACACCATCTCCAACAACCTCGCCAACGCGAGCACGACGGGCTTCAAGAAGACGCGCGCCGAGTTCGAGGACATGCTCGCCGAGACCGTGCGCAGCGCCGGCGCGCCGCTTCCCAACGGCGGCAACGCGCCCGCGCCGCTGGAGGTCGGGCTCGGGGTGAAGCCCGCGGCGACCACGCGTTCGTTCTCGCAGGGCGACCTGCTCAACACGCAGAACCCGCTCGACGTCGCGCTCGAAGGCACGGGCTTTCTCCAGGTGCAGCGCCCCGACGGCAGCACCGCATACACGCGCGCGGGCAATCTGCGAATCGACGGCGAGGGCCGGCTGACCACGCAGCGCGGCGAGCTGCTCATCCCGCACATGACGGTGCCGCGCGACGCGACGAAGCTCACCATCCAGCCGGACGGCACGGTGCTCGCGCAGATCTCCGGACGCGAGGACGCCGCGGAGCTGGGCACGATCGAGCTGGCGATGTTCCAGAACCCGGGCGGGCTCGAGTCCATCGGCGGCAACCTCCTCGTGGAGAGCGCGGCCTCGGGCGAGGTCATCCTCGCGCGGCCCGGTGAGCACGGCGCAGGTTCGCTCTCGCAGGGCTACCTCGAGGGCTCCAACGTGAAGGCCGTGGAGGAGATGATCGACATGATCTCCACCCAGCGCTCCTACGAGCTCAACTCCAAGGTCATCCAGACCGCGGACCAGATGCTCCAGCGGCTGACGAACCTGCGATGAGCGCGCTCAGCTCGATCATCGCGGCAGTGCTCGCTTCGGCGGCGTCTCCCCAGGCGCTCGCGCTGCAGGCTCTGGAGCGCGCGGCGGAGAGCGGAGACCGCGTGCTCGTGGAGGCGGTGTCGCAGCCTCAGCCCGGATGCACCGTCGATCGCGCGGACGTGCAGCCGCTTCGTGCCGGCGGCCGCGTGGCGGTGCGCTTCGAGGGGATCGACGCGTACGGCCGCTCGTGCAGCCGCGCGGTGTTCGCGCAGGTCCGTCTGCTCCGCACGTCGGCCCGTCTCGTTCGTCCGGTCGCCACCGGCGCTTCGATCACGAACGAAGATCTCACGTGGGAGGAGGTGGACGTGCGCGCGGGTCGTCCGCCGCTGCGTTCGCTTCCCTCCGGCGCCACCGCGGCGCGGGCGCTGCCTGCGGGCACGGTGCTCGAGGCAGGTCATCTGCGGCTCGGGCCCGCGCCGGGGACGAAGGTCTCGGTCGTCTTCAGCAGCGGCACGTTGACCGTGGAGCGCGAGGGTCGCGTGGTCGGGTGCGGCGCGGAGGAGACCTGCGCGGTGATGGAGAACGGCAAGCGCGTGAGCGGCGACGTGCACGACGGAAAGCTCTGGGTGGTGCGGTGATGAAGCGCGTCCTCTTCAAGCTCCTCACCGCGGCCGCGCTGCTCTCCGGCGCGAGCGCCTGCGGCCCGTCGCACATCGATCCCTACGTCCCCAAGCGTCGGCAGTACGAGGTCCCGCAGGGACCGGAGCGCACCGAAGCGCCGTCGAACAGCGGCAGCCTCTGGCGAGACTCCGGCAGCGCGGCGCTCTTCTACACGGACGCGCGCGCGCTCCGCGTGAACGACCTCGTGGTGGTGAAGGTCTCCGAGATCGCCGACGCGCGCCGCAGCACCGAGACGGACATCCGGCGTCAGGCCCAGACGCAGGCCGAGCTCAACGCGTTCCTCCAGGCCGCCGGCGGGACGGCGAACGGAGCGGACGGAAGGCTCAACGCGACCACCGGCACGCGCTTCGAAGGTCAGGGCGCCACCGGCCGCAGCGAGCGGCTCACCGCCACCGTGCCCGCTGTGGTTCGCCAGGTGCTCCCCAACGGGAACCTCTTCATCGAGGGCCACCGCGTGGTGCGCGTGAACAACGAAGAGCACCACTTCTACATCTCTGGCGTGGTGCGGCCGATCGACATCGACCAGCAGAACAGCGTGCTCAGCTCCATGGTCGCCGACGCGGAGATCGAGTTCACCGGCCGCGGCGCACTCAGCGACAACCAGCACCAGGGCTTCCTCTCCCGCGTCTGGGGCTGGATCTGGCCCTTCTGATCGGCACCGACCGCCATGCTCATCGCCTCCCTCCTCGCCGCCACGCTCGCCTCCGCGACCACCGCGCAGGCGCCCCCGTCGAACTCGGCCTCCGTCCGCATCAAGGAACTGGCGGACGTGCAGGGCATGCGCGCCAACGATCTGTTCGGCTACGGCCTCGTGGTGGGGCTCGCGGGCACCGGTGACACCGAGCAGGTGCTCTCCACCTCGCAGTCAGTCAGCGGGATGCTCGGAAGGCTCGGCATCCGCGTGGACCCGAGGCAGGTGCGCTCGCGCAACGTGGCCGCGGTGATCGTCACCGCGAAGCTTCCGAACTACGCGCGGGCCGGCGCACCGCTCGACGTGACGGTCTCGTCCATGGGCAACGCGCGCTCGCTCGCGGGCGGCGTGCTGCTCATCACCGCGCTCACCGGCGCGGACGGACAGGTCTATGCGACCGCGCAGGGACCGGTGCAGGTGTCCGGCTTCGAGGCCTCGGGTGTCGGTGGCTCGACGCGGAAGAACCAGCCCACCAGCGGCCGCGTGCCGCAGGGCGGAACGGTGGAGCGGACCGTGGCGCCGGCGCTGCCGCAGGGCCCGGTGATGCTCGCGCTGCGCACGCCGGACTTCACCAACGCGCACCGCGCGGCGAAGGCGATCGAAGCGGCGTTGGGACAGGGCTCGGCGCGCGCGCTCGATGCGGCAGTGGTGGAGGTCACGCCGCCGGAGTCGCTGCGCACAGATCCGGTGGCATTGGTGGCGCGGCTGGAGGAGCTCGAGGTGCAGGTGGACTCGCGCGCGAAGGTCGTCATCAGCGAGCGCACCGGCACCGTGGTGGCCGGCGCGGGCGTGCGGCTTCGTCCCGCCGCGGTGGCGCACGGTGGGTTACGCGTGACGATTCGCCAGGCCCCCGCGGTCTCGCAGCCGCCCGCCTTCTCGCGCGGCAACACGGTCGTCGCGCCGGTGGGTGAGGTCGATGCGCAGGAGGAGCAGCGGCCGCTCGTCGCGCTGCCGAAGACCACCAGCGTCGAAGAACTCGTCGAGGCGTTGAACCTGCTCGGCGCCTCACCGCGCGACCTCGTCACCATCCTGCAGGCGCTGCATCAGGCTGGCGCGCTCGATGCAGACCTGGAGGTCCTGTGATCGGTGCACCTCCTCCTCAGATGGATCGCGACGCCGCAGGCAGGGCCGCCGAGGCCATGGTCCTGCGTCAGCTCCTCTCGTCTGCCGGCGTCTTCAAGCAGAGCGGCCCGGGCGCCGAGGTGTACGCCGACATGTTCACCGACGCGCTCGCCAATGCCGTGGCGCAGGCGGGCGGGCTCGGGCTCTCTGACGTGCTGCTCCCGAAGGACCCGACCGCAACGGCCGCGCCGGCGCTTCCGCTCGAGGGCCAGCTGGGCAGGCACACCGCGACGCTCGGCTCACCGCTCGCGAACGCCGCGGGCCACCGGGTCTCGAGCACCTTCGGGGTCCGCGCGGACCCGTTCACCGGTGAGGCCACGAAGCACCGCGGCGTGGACTACCCGGCGCCCGAGGGCACGCCGATCACCGCGGCGCTTCCGGGCAAGGTCGTCTTCGCCGGCGAGCGCGGCGGCTACGGCCTGGCGGTGGAGGTGGAGCACGCGAACGGGCTGCGGACGCTCTACGCGCACGCCTCCTCGGTGTCGGTGCAGGTGGGACAAGAAGTGCAACAGGGTGAGACCATCGCAGCGGTGGGGAGCACGGGTCGTTCGACCGGCGCACACCTCCACTTCGAGGTCCGCAGAGAGGGGCGAGCCATCGATCCGCAGATGGCGTTGAAGACTTACGCGCGGCGTGCCGAAGAGCCCTCAGTCAGTGGGTCTGGCGCGCCCCACAGGAGGTCACAATGAAGATCAACGACAAGTCCCCCATCCGCGACGTGACGACGGCGGTCGTCCGCTCCCGCAAGGAGCTCGGCGAGGAGCTGCAGTCGGTGGATCGCGTCACCCTCAGCGCAGAGAAGGCGCCGGGTGCGACGATCTCCGCCGCGCGGCACGCCGCGAGCACGAGCCGGCAGGAGCGGATCCAGGAGCTCATCACCGCGGTCCGCGAGGGCCGCTACCAGCCGAACGCGCAGCAGGTCGCGAACAAGATCCTGCAGGCAGCGGAGCTCGAGGCGGAGCTCCGGGCCATGTTCTCCCGCTAGTCCCTCACCGGAAGCGGGCAGTCCGCCGCGGTCAGTCGCCGCCGGCGAAAGAGGATGCAGATGAAGACCGAGTCGAAGAGCGCAGGCGAGTCCCTCGCCGCGATGGGAGAGCTTTTGCGCAGCGCGCTGGCCACCGCGGAGTCCCTGCCGCGGGCGCTGGGTCAGCTCGATGCCGCGCGTCTGCTCGCCGTTGCGACGGAGCGGGAGGCGCTTCAGGCGCGCTTCGTCTCCTTGCAGCAGTCTCTCGAGTCAGCGCTCGCCGCGCTTCCCCTGCCCCGCCCTCGCGAGATCACCTCCGCGATCGAAGAGGTGCAGGCGCTCGGACGCGCGCTGCAGCAGCAGGACCAGACGAACGCGTTGCTCGCCGGCCGCTCGATGGAGGTGCTCGGTGCCTTGCGCCGCCAGCTCGCGCCCGAGGGCTACGACCGTCGAGGCCAACGCGTCGCGGCGTCACTCCCCACCGTCAAGAGGAGCGCCTGAGCCATGGCCGATCTCTTCAGCCTTCTCGGTCAGGCCGGCGCGAGCCTCTCCGCGCACCGCACCGCCAGCGCGACCGCCAGCCACAACCTCCAGAACTCCGGCACCGCGGGCTACGCGCGGCAGAGCGTGACGCTCGGCGCAGTGGTGCCCGCCGACATGCGCGCGGGCATGTACATCGGCCGCGGCGCGATGGCGCTGGGCGTGACCCAGGCGCGCAGCCGCTTCATCGAAGCGCAGCTCCCGGATCTGCTCGGCCGCGCTGCCTTCGCCACCGCGCAGTCCACCGCACTGCGCCAGGTGCCCGCGCTGGATCTCGAAGGGCCGCTCTCGCCCTCCTCCGCGCTGGGACAGTTCCAGGCGTCGCTGACCGCGCTCGGGCAGAACCCGGGCAACCTCCCCCTGCGCGAGGGCGTGCTCGCCTCAGCGCGTCAGCTGGGCCTCGCGTTCAACCGCACCGCGGAGACGCTCGATGCGGCGCTCCGCGGGCTCGACGCACAGGTGAGCGGCTACAAGGGAGAGATCAACCAGCTGGCAAGCGAGGTCGCACGGCTCAACCGCGAGATCCGAACCGCGCGCGCCTCCGGTGGAGAGCCGAACGATCTGCTCGACGCGCGGCTGCGCGCGCAGGACAAGCTCGCCGAGCTGACCGGTGCGCAGGTGGTGCCCGACGGCAGCGGCGACGCGAACCTCCGGCTCCCTTCGGGTGGTGCGCTCGTGGCCGGTGACGTGGCCGGCCGGATCGTCTTCCAGCCGGATCCGCAGAATGGCGGGCACCTCGCGCCGATGCTGCAGACGGCGAGTGGTGCGCTCCAGCCCGCACGGCCCGGCGGCACGGTGGGTGGACTGCTCGAGGCCCGCGACGGCGCGCTTCGCCAGTCGCAGCGGCAGCTCGACGAGGTCGCGCACGGCTTTGCCACGGCGGTGAACGCGGCACACGACGCGGGCGTGGGGCTCGACGGCCAGGGCAACCGGCCGCTCTTCGACGTCGGTGCGACCGTGGAGGGCGCGGCCTCGCGCTTCGGCATCAGCGCCGCGGTGGGGAGCGATCCGAACCGGCTCGCCGCGGCCTCCGGGACCGGGACGCTCCCCGGCGGCGCAGGCGCGCTCTACGCGATGATCGCCGCCGCCGACGCGCCGCTCGGCTCGGGTGCCTCCGCCTCCACCTCGCTTGCGCGGCTGACGACCGCCTTCGGTGGCGCCACGCGCCAGGCGGAGTCGCTCGCCGCGCACGAGGGCACGCTGCTCACGCAGACGCTCTCCGCGCGCGAGTCGGTGAGCGGCGTCTCCGTCGATGAGGAGCTGCTGAACCTCACCCGCTCGCAGCGCGCCTACGAGGCGGTGCTGAAGGTCATCACCACCACCAACGAGATGCTCGACTCGCTCCTGCGGCTGAAGAGCTGACGGCGACGACGGCCCTCTGGAGGAATCAACAACATGCGCGTGACGGACAAGATGGTGTCGCAGGCCACCTCGAGAAACACCGCGAGGGCGAGGGAGGCCCATCATGCGGCGCTGCAGCGCGCGGCCTCGGGCGTTCGCGTGCAGCACCCCGGCGACGATCCGGCAGGCGCGGGCCGTGCGCTCGGTCACTCGGCGAGGGCCACTGCGCTCAATGCCGTGGAGGGCGCGGTGCGCAGCGCGGCGGACGAGGTCACCGCGGCGGAGAGTGCGCTGGGCTCGCTGGCCGATCTGGTGAGCGACGCGCGCGAGCTCGCGGTGCAGCTCTCCAACGACACCTACTCCGCCACCAACCGCGCCGCGGCGGCGAGCGAGGTGGACTCGATGCTCCGCCAGGCGCTCTCGCTCCTCAATACGCGGCACGGTGATCGCTACGTCTTCGGCGGCACCCAGGATGGCCGTCCGCCGTTCGACGCGGCCGGCGCGTACGTGGGCGCGCTCAACGTGCGAGAGGTCGCGATCGCGCCGGGCGTGATGCAGGCGACGAGCGTGCGCGGCGATCAAATCGCCAACGGCGCGGGCGGCGGCGCGGATCTCATCGTCACCCTCCAGGCGCTCTCCACCGCGCTGGCGGCGAACGACGCGCCGGGCATCCGCGCGGCGCTGGACCCGCTGGACACGGTGACGCAGCAGATCTCCACCGGCCGCGCGCGCCTCGGTGCGAGCCACGCGGTCTTCACCGCCGCGGCGGATCACGCGCGCACCGGACGGGATCTGGAGACGGCCGCCTACAACGGGATCGTCGAAGCGGATCCGTTCACCGCGGCCACGGAGCTGGCGATGACCGAGCGCGCGCTCGAGGCGGCGATCACCGCGGCGGCGCGGTCGTTCAAGGTGAGCCTGCTCGACAAGCTGTAGAGCGCGAAGGGGCGGTCGCGGGTGCGGATTTAACGAACCCGAAACGCGTGCCGAAGAGATGGACGGCGGCGGACATGAAGTCCGCCGGACACGAACCCCGAAACGAAGGCGCACCCCATGATCTCCATCCGCACGAACGTCGCTTCGCTCAACGCGCAGCGGAACCTCTCCACCACCGGCTCGCAGCTCGAGAGCTCGCTGTCGAAGCTCTCCTCCGGTTACCGCATCACCAAGGCCGGCGACGACGCTGCGGGCCTCGGCATCTCGAGCAACCTCGAGGCGCAGATCAAGTCGTACAACCAGGCCTCGCGGAACGCGCAGGACGGCATGTCGCTCATCCAGACCGCGGAAGGCGCGCTGAACGAGACGACGAACATCCTCACCCGCCTCCGCGAGCTGGCCATGCAGTCCGCCTCCGACGGCGTGGGTGACACCGAGCGCGGCTACATCCAGACGGAGGCGACGCAGCTGATGACGGAGATCGACCGCATCGCGAACGCCACCGAGTACAACGGCACCTCGCTGCTCGCGGCCTCCAACACGCTGACCTTCCAGGTCGGCATCCGGAACACGCCCGCGAACGACCAGATCGACGTCACCACGGTGGCGGCCACGGCGGCGGATCTCGGCGTCGGCGGTCTCGACCTCTCCACCGCGGCGGACGCCCGCACCGCGCTCGAGGATCTCGACGCGGCGCTGGAGACCGTCTCCGCGGCCCGCTCGGACTTCGGCGCGGCCGGCAACCGCCTCCAGTCGGTGGTGAACACCATCCAGACCGCGAGCGAGAACCTCTCCGCCGCGAACAGCCGTATCCGCGACGTCAACGTGGCGGAGGAGACCGCGAAGATGGCCCGCGCCAACGTGCTGATGCAGGCCGGCGTGTCCGTCCTCGCGCAGGCCAACCAGGCGCCGCAGATGGCCCTGAAGCTCCTCGGGTGATCGTTCCGAAGAATCAGCGCGCGCCGGGCTGGGACACGTCCCCCTCCGGGCGCCTTTTCAGTGAGAGAGACCGATGGACGCGAACTTCAGAGCGGGTGGCCTGGCTTCCGGGCTCGACACCAACAGCATCATCGACTCGCTCACGCAGCTCGAGTCCCGAGGTCTCACGCAGCTCAAGGCCCGGCAGAGCGGCATCAAGACGCAGATCAGCGCCATCGGAGATCTCGCGTCGCGGCTCTCCACGCTCGCCGAGGCAGCAAAGACGCTCGCCACCAACGGCGTGCTCGGGATGAAGGTGATGTCCAGCGCCAGCGGGTTCGGCGCGGTCGCGGGCACCGAAGCGGTCAGCGGCCGCTACGCGGTGCAGGTGGACCAGCTCGCGCAGGCCGCCCGGTCGCGCTCACAGGCCTTCGCCAGCGGCAGCTCACCGGTCGCGGGCGGCACGCTGCACCTCGACGTGATGGGCGAGCGCTTCGACATCCCCGTCGGCGACGGCAGCGCGCTCAGCGACGTGGCCTTCGCCATCAACCGCTCGGGCGCGCCGGTCAGCGCGACGGTCCTCAACGACGGCACGAACACCTTCCTCTCCCTCTCCTCGCGCGAGACCGGCCACCCGCTGGGCACCGATCCCCTGCAGGCGCTGCAGCTGTCGCACACCGTCACCGGCACCAGCGGCCCCGCGATCTCCATGAACGTCATCGCCCCCGCCCGCAACGCGCGGGTGACGGTGGACGGACTGACCTTCGAGCGGCGCACGAACACGGTGGCGGACGCGGTGCCCGGCGTCACCCTCACCCTCACCGCCGAGGGGACGGCGCCGCAGGATCTGGTGGTGGACTCCGATGCGGCCTCCACCACCGCGAACCTCAAGAAGTTCGTGGACGCCTACAACGACCTGCTCGGGCGGATGAACCGCCAGCTGCAGATCAACGAGACGACGAACCGCGACACCACGCTCGCCGGCGACCGCAGCGTGCAGTCTCTCCAGGGGCGCCTGCAGCAGCTGCTCGGCACCGAGGTCCCCGGCCTCACCACCGTGCGCACGCTCGCGGACCTCGGGGTGAAGACGAACCGCGACGGCACCCTGGTGATCAACGACGCCACGCTCTCCCGCGCGATCAGCCGCGATCCCTCGGCGGTGAACGCGGTGTTCCAGCAGGCGCAGGGTGGGCTTGCCGCCGAGCTCAAGCAGCTCGCGCGCGACTACACGGATCCGGCTGAAGGTGTCTTCACCGCGCGCCGAAAAGGGATGGACCAGTCGGTGCGCCGCATGGATGCGGACATCGAGAAGATGCAGTTCCGCATCGACAAGTTCCGCAAGAACCTCATCGCCCAGTACGCCGCCATGGAGAAGGTCGTGAGCGGCATCAAGAGCATCGGCAGCTACCTGTCCCAGCAGGACGCCGTGAACTCGAGGAAGACGTCATGAAGGCCGCGCAGCTCTACGCCCGTACCCAGACCCAGACTGCTTCGAAGGAGCGCACCCTCGTGCTCCTCTTCCAGACCGCGGCCCGGCACATGCGCACCGGCGCCGCCTCGCTCTCCGCCGGCAAGCGGCCCGAGGCCACGGTGTCCTTCGGCAAGGCCACGGACATCGTCGCCGAGCTGCAGCGCACGCTCGATCCGAACCGCGCACCTCAGCTCGCTGAGATGCTCCTCCCGCTCTACGAGTACGTCCTCCTCCGGCTGAGCCGCGCCATCACCCACGGCGACGGCAACGCCGCGCTCGAGGCCCTCCGCGCGTTCACCCCGATCGTCGAGGCCTTCGAGAGCGCCGTCGCGAACATGGGCGTGCCCGGAAAGGCCGGGTAGCACCGTGTCCTCCCCCGCCCTCGCCGGAGGCCTGGAGCGTCTGCTCCGCGCCCTCGAGTCCGACGAACCCGAGGCCGCCGAGGCCGAGGTCGCACAGCTGCTCGAGCTCCTCTCGCATGCAGGCGAGCTGCCCGAAGGCCCGGACCTCGCGCTGCTCCGTTCGCTGTGGGGCGCGTGTGATCGCGAGGCGCTGCGGCTGCAGGCCGCGGTGCGCGAAGAGCTCGCCGGACAGCAGACCTCCGCGCGCGCGCTGGGCGCCTACGGCCGGATGGAGCGCGGGGGATGAAGCTCACCCTGGCGATGATCGTACGGGACGAGGAGGCGAACCTCCCCGGCCTGCTGGAGAGCGCGCGCGGGCTGTGGGACGAGCTCGTGGCGGTGGACACCGGATCGAAGGACGGGACGGTGGCGCTGCTGGAGCGCGCCGGCGCGAAGGTGCTCCACCACGCGTGGTCGGACGACTTCGCCGCGGCGCGCAACGTGGGCCTCGAGGCGGCGACCGGCGACTGGATCGTCGTGCTCGACGCGGACGAGCGTCCCTCACCCGAGCTGGTGGCGGCGATCCGCGGACTGCTCCACCGCAAGGACGCGGGCGCGGCGACGGTGAACCTCGTCAACCCGCTGCAGAACGGCCACGTGCGCGAGACGCCGCTGCTGCGCGCCTTCCGCAACGACGACACCATCCGCTTCCGCTTCGCCATCCACGAAGACGTGACCGAGAGCGTGGCGCAGTACCTCGCGCGGACGAAGACGCAGCTCGTCTCGCTGCCGGGAACGGTGCTGCACCTCGGCTACCAGCGCACGGTGGCGCGTCAGCGCAACAAGCGCGAGCGGGACGAGCGACTTCTACGCGCTCAGGTGGGGGCCCATCCGTCGGACCTCTACTCCTGGTTCAAGCTGCTGGAGCTCGCGGCCTTCTGGTCGGACACGTCCCTCTCGCGCGAGGCGGCGGCGGGCGCGCTCTCGGCGATGACGCGCCTGGGCACAGAGAGCCTGCGCCGGCTCCACTACGTGGGCGAGCTGCTCGCGCTGCTCACCCGCACGCTGCATCCGGACGCGAAGGGCGCCTGCGCCTTCCTCGACGACTTCGCTGACGTGGTGGCGCACAGCCCGGTGCTCCTCTACGAGCGCGGCAGCCGCCGCGAGCTGCTCGGTCAGTACGCGAACGCGGCGAGGGACTTCTCGCGCGGCCTCGCGCTCGGCGGCGCCCACGGGAGGCTGCAGCTGACCTCCGTGCGTCCGCTGATGGGGCTTGCCCGCGTGGCGCTCGCGTGCGGCGACAGGCTCGGCGCGCGCAAGCTGGTAGACGCGGCGCTGGCCGGTCATCCGCGCGATCCGGAGGCGCTGCTCGCCAGCGCGGCGGACGCGGTGCTCGGTGGGGAGACCACCGAGGCCTGGGTGAAGCGGCGGACCGAGCGCGAAGGCCCGAGGCCCGAGCTGTGGTCCACCGCCGCGGAGCTCGCCCTGCTTCGCGGCCGCGCGCGGGAGGCGGTCCACTACTTCCAGCGTGCGGGCGCCGGCACCCCCGGCGGCACCGGCGACTGGCCGAGGTTCGCGCAGGCGCTGCTGTGCGCGGGCGAGGTGGCGGCGTGTGAGCAGCTGTGCCGCGACAACGCGGACGAGCGCGGTCCCTCCGAGGCCGGCCTGCTCCTCTGCGCGCTCGCGAACGGCACCCCGCCGGCGCGGTGCGAACGCAGCACGACACCTCAGCGCGCGCTGGAGAGCTGGCACGCGGCGCTGGAGGCCTGCGGCCGAAACGATCTGGCCTTCGCGCTCGCGCGCTGGCGAACGACCTCGAAGGAAGGGGCGCCCGCGGCGTTCCGAGAAGGAGCCCGGTGACCCATGGCCCTGGTTGCACAATCCACAGCTGCCCTCCCCTCTCCGGAGATCATGGCCGCGCTGATCAGCGGCGTGACCCGGACGATGATGGGCATCTCCTTCCAGCTCGTCGCCGCGCAGCCGCGCATCGCGTTCCGCGCGGCTGTCCTGCCCATCCCCGGTTCACGCCCGCTCTCCCTCGTGATCGCCTCGGACGCGCTCTCCTGCCGGGCGCTGGGGGCGGCGATGTTCTGCTGTCACGCCTCCACGGTCGATGACTCGATGGTGGAGGACACGCTCCGCGAGCTCGCCAACATCACCGCCGGTCACCTCAAGCGCGCCATGGCGCTCGACCAGGCGCTCGGGCTGCCGAAGATCGTCACCGGCTCCGAACGTCCCGCCGTCATTGCCTCGGCGAACGCCCTGCTCCGCGCGGGCGACGTGGAGCTCCACGTCCGCCTCGATCAGCACCTGCACAATCTCTAAGGGAGAAACCCCATGCCCCGCATCCTGACCGTTGATGACAGCCGCCCCATCCGCAACATGGTGATGAAGCAGGTCGCCGAGATGGGCTTCGAAGTGGATGAGGCCGAGGACGGCGAGCAGGGCCTCGCGCGCCTCGAGGAGATGCTCTACGACCTCGTGGTCCTCGACGTGACCATGCCGGTGCTCGACGGCCCGGGCATGCTGGCGAAGATGCGCGAGCTCGGGAACAAGACGCCCGTCCTCATGCTCACCTCCGAGTCCAAGCGCTCCATCGTCGCGGACGTGATGCGCCTGGGCATCGAGGACTACATCCTCAAGCCGTTCAAGCCGGAGGAGCTCAAGGCGAAGGTGCAGAAGGTGCTGAAGCTCGGCGCGCTGCCCACGCCCGTCGCCACCTCGCCGGCCTCCGCGCCCATGAGCGCGCCTCCGCCGGTGGAGCGCATCGAGGCGCCCTCCGCCGCGCGTCAGTTCGTGGACCTGCTGGTGGTCGACGACATGGAGAACGTGCACAAGAAGCTGCGCACGCTGCTGCCCGCGCACGTGAGCCTGCAGGGCTGCTCCAGCGCCCAGGCCGCGTTCACCCAGTGCCGCGACCGCGTGTTCCGCGTCATCCTCATCGACACCGAGATCCCCGACGTGAACAGCGCGGCGCTGATGAACCAGCTGCGCACCCTGCAGGGCCACGCCGCGTTCGTGGCGCTCCCGCTGCGCTCGCCCACCGACCTGCACAAGGAGCTCACCGGGCAGGGCTTCGACGACGTGCTCTACAAGCCGTTCGACCGCGACAGCATCGACGAGTTCCTCCTGCGCTACTTCGACGACCAGGAGCTCGTGGTCGCCGAGGAGAACCTCGTCCGCATCGGCGCCTTCACCGGCAAGGAGGACCGCATGGACAAGTACTTCGGCCGGATCGCGAAGCTGCTGGGCGAGACCGTGGACAAGCTCGCCGCCGCCTGCTTCGACGACATGATCGTCGACATCGTCAAGGTGCCGCTGAAGGCGGACAAGACGCCGCGCCTGCTCATCGACCTCTCGAAGGAGGCGCGCGAGCGCGGGCTCGAGCTCCGCGTGGTCGCGTCGAACGAGCACAAGCAGCTCTTCAGCACCTTCGACGAGACCTCGAAGCTGCCCCTCTTCCCCACCGTGGACGCCGCGCGCGCGGCGGCCTAGCCCCACCCCTTCACGAACCGCGACGAGAAAAGAGGAGACGACGTGGCCATGCAGGCGCAGGAGAAGCTCGCAACGAAGCTGGAGGAGATCGTCCTCGCCCGGCTCGCGGAGAACACGCTCACGCTGCCTCCGCCGCCGCTCGCGGTGACCCGTTGCCTCACGCTCGTCCGCTCGCCGGACTTCGCGCTGCGAGACTCGGTGCCCATCATCGAGAGCGATCCGGTGGTGGCGGCGCGCGTGCTCAAGGCCGCGAACAGCGCGGCGCACGGCGGGATGGAGCGGGCAAAGTCCATCGGCCAGGCGGTGACGCGGATCGGCGTGGAGCGGTTGAAGTCGATCCTCATGGAGATCGCCGCCCAGCGCCTCTTCGAGTCCCGCGACCCGCGCATCCAGGAGGCCTGCCGCGGCGTGTGGGAGCACTCGCTGGCGGTGGCCATGCTCTCGCGCGACGTGGCCGCGCTGACCGGCGTGGAGGACACCGAGTGCGCGTACCTCGCGGGCCTCCTCCACGACGTGGGCAAGCCGGTTGTGGCCTGGGCGCTGCTGGAGGCGGAGAAGCTCGTGGTGGGCACGCGCACGAACATCTGGATCGACGCGGCGCTGTGGGTGGAGGCGATCCAGCGCAGCCACCGCAAGGCCGGCACGCAGCTCGCGGTGAAGTGGGGCCTGCCGGAGACCATCGCCGCCGCCATCGCGGACAGCGAGGAGTACGACAGCCTCAACCGCCTCTCCGCCGGCAACTGCGTGCGCTTCGCCAACGCGCTCGCCAAGCGCGAGGGCCTCTATGTGGGTCAGATCGATCCGGGCGACGTGGACGCGCTGGTGATGATCGGCCGGTCGCTGCTGGGCATGGACGACGTGGTGATGCAGCGGCTCTGCTCGGGCCTGCAGGACCGCGTGAAGTCGCAGCTGAACTAGCGGCCGTCCCCCAAAGGGTTCGAAAAGGGCAAGCGGCAGAGGGAGTCCACCTCGTCGCGATGGGGCCGGGGGCGCGTGCGCGTGCCTCCGGCTCTCGTCATTTCCGCGGTCGAGACACGGCCATGCGCACACGGACACACCTTTGCCGCAGCGCTTCGCCAGCCATCTATAGAGGAGAGCGCGCTCTGCCGGGCGGCGTGGGGCCTGTGTAGGCTGCCGCCGCACAACGCAATCAGCCGCGATGACGGAACTTTTTCTCGGCCTCCGCGAAAATAGGTCGAGGCGCTCCGTCCCCCGAGGTCCCGCACATGGTCGCTCCCTCCCGAGGTTCAGGTTCGACGTCTTCCGCTGCCGCCGCCGCTGCGGCCGCTGCTGCACGCCGTGCCGAAGAGGCCCGTCGCGCAGAGGAGGCACGGCGCCGCGCGGAAGAAGCGCGCAAGCGTCTGGAGGAAGCGCGCAAGGCCGCTGAAGAGGCGAAGAAGGCGAAGGAGGCCGCGGCGAAGGCGGCTGCCGAGGCGAAGAAGCGCGCCGAGCAGGCGAAGGCGAAGGTGGAGAAGCCGAAGCAGTCGCCGGATGAGTTGAAGGCGGCGCGCGCGGAGAAGGCGGCGGCGGACAAGGCGGCGGCCGAGGCGGCCAAGGCGGCGCGCGCGGCGGAGACGCGGCTGCAGCAGGCCGAGGAGAAGGTGGCCACCGCGGCGAAGAAGGCGACGGAAGCGATGACCGAGGCCAACGCGGCCGCGGTGCGCGAGAAGCTGCCGAAGCCGTTCAACGATCAGGCGATCCAGAGCGCCTCGGCCACGCGCAACGAGATCGTCTCCGCGTTCGACGGCACGCGCCGGAAGGCGGACCTGGAGAAGCTGCTCGGCGTTCAGGCGCCCACGCAGAACGAGATCCGGACGCAGCTGCAGGCGGATGCGCAGTACGAGCGGCTCGCGGGCAAGCCGGAGAACCGCGCGGCGCTGGAGCAGCTGGGCATCAAGAACGGCGCGGACCTCGTCGCGTTCGGCGACCGGCTCGAGGGCCAGGCGCGCACCGGTGAGGGTCCTCGCGCGACCGACCCGGCGCTCACGGGCGTGGGAGACAAGGAGGCGCTGCAGCGGATCATCGCCGGCGCCGCGGAGACCCGCACCGACGAGACCGCGAAGAAGCTCCTCGCCGACCCGACCTTCGGCGCCGCCATTGCCGAGGGCCGCACGCCGCAGGAGGCGCGCGAGACCGTCGAGATCAAGGACGCGCTGCAGCTGACCGAGCGCGAGGCGCTCAACGTGGCGCGCAACACCAACGCCCGCAACGCGGCGCGGACGCTCGTCGATCCGAACGCGAAGCCGCAGGACAAGGTCGCGGCGCTGCTGACGCTCGGCGAGCAGGCCTCGAACATCTTCCGGCCGGAGGAGATCAACGCCCGCCTCAACGACGTGGGCAACAAGGCGTTCGCGAACCTCGGCAACGCGAAGAGCCTCGTGACCAACGTCTCCACCCTCTTCGATCCGAACGCCTCGCCGGAGAAGAAGGCGAAGGCCGCGCTGGGGCTGGCGGGCACGGTGAAGAACGTGCTCGGCGCCGAGGTGCTGCAGGAGCTCGCGCCGCACCTGCGCAAGGCGGACGGCGCGCTCCGGGCGGCGGGCGCGGCGATGACGCTCTTCGATCCGAACGCGCGGCCGGAGGATCGCGCGCTGGCGGCGCTGCAGCTCGCCGGTGAGCTCCCGGGCGTGGGCCGCGATCTCAAGCAGCTCAAGGGCCTGCTCGCCGAGGCCGGCGTTCCGGGACCGGACGCGATCATCGGCGACGCGGACCGGCTGACGCAGGAGACGCTGCAGAACCTGCCGGACGACGTGAAGACGCGGCTCGCCCCGGGCCAGGTCGCTCAGCTGGTGGAGGCGGGCGACAAGGTCGATCCCGCGGTGCTGGGCAAGGCGCTGTCGAACCTCGACGACCCCGCGGCGATCGACGGCGTGCTGCGCCAGGTGAAGAACGCGCCCACGAAGGAGGCGGCGGAGAAGTTCCTCAACACCGCGGCCGCGCTGGATCCGCGAATCGCGAACGCAGCGCTCGCGGATCCGCAGCTCGTCTCGCGCATCGACGACCTCGCGCAGAAGCTGCCGCTGGACGGGCAGACGAACCAGCTCACCTCGCTCTTGAAGAACGTGAAGAGCACCGACGCCCTGCGCGCGGTGACGGACCAGCTCGCGTCGGTGGAGCCGGCGGAGGCGAACCGGATCGCCTCGGCGCTGAAGACGGTGGACCCGGACGAGCTCGACCGGCTGCTGAAGAATCCGGACGCGCTGGGCGACGTGGCGAAGGTGCTGAAGAACCTCGACGCGAAGGGCGCCTCGGACTTCGGCCGGCTGATCAAGAACATGGACGCCGACGCGATCGCGACGGTGACGAAGTTCGGCGCGCGCGTCCCCGCGGAGCTGCTCGACAAGACGCTGCGGCTGCTGACGCCGGTGCTGGAGAAGGTGGACGGCCGGATCATCGGCGAGGGCTTCAAGCTGCTCGACGGGCTCATCGGCAAGATGGGCGTGCAGCTGACCGGTGAGGTCGCCGAGAAGATCTTCAAGAACGTCGCGAAGATCGTCCCCGTCGTCGGCTCGGTGCCGGGCCTCGTGGACGCGGGCCTGCTGGCGAAGGAGTCGGCGGAGCTCCACGGGAAGAACAAGGACCTCGGCTACCTCGCGCTGGTGGGCTCGAAGCTGAACCTCGTGGACTCCATCGGCGGGCTGCTGCTCGACGCGACCGGCGTGGGCGCGGCGGTGAACCTCGGCGTGGGCGCGGTGTTCGGGATCGCGGAGCTCGCGCTCGACCTCGGCCTGCACTCGGAGAAGGCGAAGATGACCGCCGCCGAGCAGTCCGGTCAGTCCTACGAGGCGCCGGGCTGGGTGAAGGCGGTGAACATCGCCGGTGCGCTGGCCACCGCGCCCGCGGGCGTCGCGGACCTCGTCGCCTACTACGGCCCGCGCGAGTCCTTCGACCTCGCGAAGTGGGGCATCGAGCAGGGCGGCAAGATCGCGGGCAAGGCGTGGGACCTCATCGAGAAGGTGGGCGGCCCGTTCGTCGAGTTCGCCGGCGAGGCGGTGGAGGCGCTGCAGAACCTCGGCGAGGAGGGCGTGGAGCGCCTCGAGCAGCTCGCCGAGGGCACGGGCGAGTTCGCACGCGCCGCCGCCGAGCGCGCGGTCGGTGCGCTGAAGGATCTGGCGGAGGCCGGCATCGGCAAGGCGCGGGATGCGCTGGAGAGCCTCGCGGGCGCGGGCATCGAGTTCGCGAAGGATGCGCTCGGCGCCATCGGCGGCGTGGTGGACGACATCCTCTCCTGGAGGCCGTAGCGCCCTTCAGGGCGACGGCTCCGGAAGCTTCAGGCTGCGGCGCGGGTGAGCGCGCCCAGCAGCGCGCCCGGGATTCCATCGAGCGGCGTGCACGCATCCACCGCGCCCTCCTCCTGGGCCGCTTTCGGCATGCCGAAGACGACGGAGGAGGCCTCGTCCTGCGCGAAGGTCACCCCGCCTGCGTCGCGCAGCTCCTTCAGCCCGCGCGCGCCGTCGCGGCCCATGCCGGTGAGGATGACGCCGAGCGCGCGGGTACCGGCGGCGCGCGCCACCGAACGGAAGAGCACGTCCACCGAGGGGCAGTGACCGGAGACGCGCGGGCCCTCCTTCACCTCGGCAAAGAAGCCACGGCCCGGCGAGCTCTTGAGCAGCAGGTGCTTGCCGCCCGGCGCGATGAGCACCGTGTTCGGCTCCAGCGGCGCGCCGTCCTCCGCCTCCCTCACCGTCAGCGGCAGCAGTCGATCGAGGCGCTCCGCGAACGCGCGGGTGAAGCCCGGCGGCATGTGCTGCGTGACGAGGATGGGCGGCATCCTCGGCGGGAGCGCGGAGAGCAGACGCTCCACCGCCACGGTGCCGCCGGTGGACGCGCCGATGGCGAGGATCCGATCGGTGCGCAGGCCTGCCGGCGCGGCGAGGACGCGGGACGTCGCGGTGGCGGGTGCGCTCCCCGAACTTTGAGAGGGTTGCGCCGTGGCGGTCCCCATCCGGAGACGGGCAGCGCCGGCGGCCCGGATCGCGCGCGCGAGCTCGGGGCCCAGCGCGAGCAGCTCCGCCCGCTTCGTGGGCTTCTGCAGCACCTCCACCGCGCCGGCGGTGAAGGCCTCGATGGCCAGCGCGCCGCCGCGTTCGGTGATCGAAGAGACGACGACGGTGGGCACCGGCCGCTGCGTCATCAGCGCGCGCAGGAAGGTGAGCCCGTCCATGCGGGGCATCTCCATGTCCAGCGTGAGCACGTCCGGCTTCAACGCGAGGATCTGATCTCTCGCCTCGAACGGGTTCTCCGCCTCGCCGATGATCTCGATGCCCGGCTCGCGCGCGAGGACGGAGCGATAGACGTCGCGCACCACGCGAGAGTCGTCCACCACCAGCACACGGATGGCGCTCATGCGCTCCTCCTCTCGAGGTTCCGGGCGACGCCGCAGGAGGTGACCTGCACCCTGCCCTCGCCCACGTGCAGCCTCACCGTGCGCGAGATCGTCCCGCCCACGTCCTCCGCCCTCACCCGCACACCGGCCCTGCCGAGGATCTGCCGCGTGGCCTCGAGGTTGCGCTCGCCGATGGCCATGAGGTTCACGCCCGGAGGTCCCACGCTCGCGCCGCCCACCAGCCACACGGTGAGGTCCTCCTTGCGCGAGCCGAGCCGGTACATCTGATTGAAGAGGATGGGGATGCCACTGTCCGCGAAGCGCGCGGGCTGCTTCGCGCCACTCTCACCCACCGCTTCGATCGAGGGGAGCATGAGGTGCAGCATCCCGCCCGTGCGCCGCCTCGGATCGTGCAGCACCACCGCCACGCACGAGCCCAGCCCGTAGGTGACGATCACGTCGTCCGGGCTCATCGTCACCATGAACTCGGCGATGCCGACCACGCGCTCACTCATCGCCGCGGCGTCCGGTAGACCGACGGGCGGTCGCTGTCGAGCGCGGTGCGCACGCCGGTGAGCGTCTCGGTGTGGCCGATGCAGAGCAGCCCGCCCGGTTCGAGCAGGCGCTCGACCTCGCTGATGAGGCCCTGCCGCACTCGGTTGTCGAAGTAGATCATCACGTTCCGGCAGAAGACGGCGTCGAGCGGGCCCTGCATGGGGTACGGCGGCGTGGCGAGGTTCAGGCGGCGGTACACCACGCGAGGTCGCAACGCCGGAGAGACCGACCAGGTCCCGTCCTTCTGGCGCACCATCCACTTCGCGCGCAGCTCGGGCGGGATCGTCTGCGTCTGCTCCGTCGTGTACACGCCGCGCTCCGCCGCGCGCAGCACGCGGGTGGAGATGTCGGTGGCGAGGATCCGCCAGTCCGTCTCCTGTCCCAGCTCCTCGGCGAGGGTCATGGCCATGGACCAGGGCTCCTCACCGCTGGAGCTGGCGGCGCACCAGTAGCGGAAGCGCCGGCGTCCCCCGGAGAGCGCGCGGCGGGCGGTGCGGCCGAGCTCGTCGAAGTGATCCCTCTCGCGAAAGAACGAGGTGAAGTTCGTGGAGATGACGTCGAGGAACTGCACCAGCTCCGCGCCCGAGGTGTCAGCGCGCAGGTAGTCCACGTACGCGCGTTCGTCCGGCAACTGCAGCGCGCGGAGCCGCGACGCAAGCCGCGAGGCCACCAGCGCCTGCTTCCCGTCGGAGAGCGCAATGCCGGCCGTCGCGTAGGCGACCTCACGGAAGTAGTCGAAGCTCGCGTCGTCCATGACCTACTGCCTGAGCCCCGGAGCGCGCGCGGAGCCGGTGCGAAGTACACGCCCGTGCGACGGACTGAAGATCGCCGCCGCGCGTGGGTGCTCGCCCCTCGAGCCGTCCGGCCGCGTGGGCCTGCCGAGCTGGAACTGCGCCACCAGCGCGCTCATCTCCTGCGCCTGACCGGAGAGCTCCTCCGCCGCGGACGAAGACTCTTCCGACGACGCCGCGTTCTGCTGGGTGACCTGATCCACCTGCGCCACCGAACGGGTGAGCTGGTCCACGCCGCGCGACTGCTCGTCGCTGGCGGTGGAGATGGTGCGGATGAGCGACGAGACCTCGTTCACCGCGGAGACGATCTCCCCGAGGTTCTCGCTCACCCTTCGCGAGATACCCTCGCCCTCGCGGGTGAGGAGCACCGAGTCGTTGATCAGCGTCTCCGTCCTCTTTGCCGCCTCCTTCGACCGCAGCGCCAGCGCGCGGACCTCCTCCGCCACCACCGCGAAGCCGCGCCCCGCGGCACCGGCGCGCGCAGCCTCGACCGCGGCGTTCAGCGCCAGCAGGTTCGTCTGGAAGGCGATCTCGTTGATGTCCTTGATGATTTCGCCGGTGCCCTCGGCGGAGCCGCGGATGCGGCCCATCGACTCGACCATCTTCACCATCGCCGCGGTGCCGTGACCGGAGGCGCTGCGTGCCGCTTCGGCCAGCGCGTTCGCGCGCGTCGCGGAGCCGGCGTTCTGCTTCGTCATCGCCCCCATCTGCTCGATGCTCGCGCTCGTCTCCTCGAGCGAGCGGGCCTGCTCGGATGCCCCCTGCGCCACCGATTGCGAGGTGGAGGCGATCTGCGTGGCGGCGGTGGAGACCTGCTCCGCGGCCTGGGCCACGGCGGCGAGGCTCTCCTGGAGCTTCCCGAACGCGGTGTTCATCGACCGCTCCATCTGCGCGAACGCGCCCGCGTACTCCCCTTCCATCCTCGCGGTGAGGTCCCGCTGAGCCACGCGCTCGAGCACGCGGGAGGCCTCGTCCACCGGCGCCTCCACCGCCGCGACCATGCGGTTGATGCCGCGGATGAGCTCCGAGTACGCGCCTTCGAAGCGCTGCGGCTCGCCGCGTACCGAGAGGTCACCCGCTTCGGCTCCTTCGATGAGGCGCTGGGTCTCCTTCACCACCCCGCCGATCGCGGTCGTGGTGCCGAGCAGACTCCGGCTGAGCACGTCCTGCTCCGACCTCGGCGTGACCTGCACGGTGAGGTCACCGCGGCCGATAGCGGCCGAAGCGGTGGCGAGCTCGCGCATGTAGGAGATGGTGGACCGGAAGGAGTCCGCGAGGTCGCCGATCTCGTTGACCGAGCGATAGGAGATCTCCTGCGACACGTCGCCCTCCGCCACGCGCCGCGCGGCCTCGGTCATGCGCCGCAGCGGCGGAACGATGAGCCAGATGAGCTCCGCGCCGAACCCGATCGTCAGGAGCATCACCACGATGATTCCGGTGATCACGAGCACGAGCGACTTCTCCCGCCCCGCCCTGCCCCGTTCGTAGAAGGCCACGGCCGTGTCGCTGGTCCCCTGGACGAGCGCCTCCATCGAAGGTGCGAGCGCGGCCACCGCCGGCGTCGCGCGCGTCCGCCAGAGGAGGTCTGCCTGGACGTGGTTGCCTCCACGGAGCGCGGTCCAGACCTCGCCGAACGCGGCCTGCCAGTCACCGTGGCCGCGGCTCGCCGTGACCCACAGCCGCTCCTGCTTGGGATCGCGCGGGAGCTTCTCGTAACGCGCCAGCGCCTCGCCGAGCCGGGAGACCGCGTCGCGATAGCCCTCTTCCGCGGTGCGAATCAGCGCTTCGTCGGAGGTGGCCACGCCGTGCATCGCGCGCTGCGTGTGCCACTGCGCGGCGGTCACCGCCTCGTCCGCCTGCGCAAGGACGATCACGCCGGGGATGACCTCCGTGCCCAACTGCTCGAGGAAGCGCGTGTTCTTGTTGATCGACGTGACGCCGAAGACGCCCAGCATCGCGAGCACCGCGCACGAGCAGGCCACGAAGACGGAGAGGCGGACGAGCAGCGTGGGGCGGATGAAGGACATGGGAATCCCGGGACGTCGTTTGAAGAGAGAGGCCCGCCCCGATGGCGCCGGGGCGGGCCTGAGGTGAAGCCGGACTAGAAGTCCTTGAACGCGAGGTCCCCGGCGCCATCCGAGGGGAAGGCGATCGCGGACGGGCTCATGAGATAGCCGCCGGTGCCGTTCGCACCGCCGTTGCTCGCACCGCCATGACCGTTGGCCGAACCGGTGCCGCCGCTGCCGCCGCCGCTCACCGCCGGCCGCACGAGCCCCTTGCCCGCGCCCGCCGCGCTGCCGGTGCTGCGCACCTTCGGCGAGACCACGCGGTTGCCGCGGTCGAGCTTGAACTGCGCCACCAGCGAGCTCATCTCCTGGGCCTGACCGCTGAGCTCCTCCGCCGCGCTCGACGACTCCTCGGACGACGCCGCGTTCTGCTGCGTCACCTGATCCATCTGCGCGACCGACTTGCTGATCTGCTCCACGCCGCGCGACTGCTCCGCGCTCGCCGTGCTGATGGTGCGGATGATCTCCGACACCTGGTTCACCGAGCCGACGATCTCGCCGAGGTTCGAGCTGACCTGCCGCGAGATGGTCTCACCCTGCCGCGAGAGCTGGACCGAGTCGTTGATGAGGCTCTCGGTCTTCTTCGCCGCCTCCTTCGAGCGGAGCGCGAGGTTGCGCACCTCTTCCGCCACCACCGCGAAGCCCCGGCCTGCAGCGCCGGCGCGCGCCGCCTCCACCGCCGCGTTCAGCGCGAGGAGGTTCGTCTGGAAGGCGATCTCGTTGATGTCCTTGATGATCGCCGCGGTGCCCTCCGCCGAGCCGCGGATGCGGTCCATGGAGTCCACCATCTTCTCCATCGCCGCGCTTCCCTGGTCGGACGCGCCGCGCGCACTCTGCGCCAGCTCGTTCGCCTTCGTGGCGCTGACCGCGTTCTGCTTCGTCATCGAGCTCATCTCCTCGAGGCTCGAAGACGTCTCCTCCAGCGAACGCGCCTGCTCGGACGCGCCCTGGGCCACCGCCTGCGAGGTGGAGGCGATCTGCGAGGCCGCCGAGGCCACCTGATCCGCCGCCGCCGACACCGACGAGAGGCTCTCGTGGAGGTTCTCCGCCGCGGTGTTCATCGCGCTCTTCATCCGCGCGAACTCGCCCTTGTAGGCGCCGTCCATCCGCACGGTGAGGTCACGCGAGGCGATGCGCTCCAGCACGCGAGAGGCCTCGCCGATGGGCTGGGCCACCGCCTCGATCATCCGGTTCGTGCCGCGCATGAGATCCGCGTAGGCGCCGGCGAAGCGGGTGGGATCGCCACGCACGGTGAGGTCGCCGGCCTCCGCGCCCTCGATGAGGCGCTGCGTCTCCTTGATCACGCCCTCGAGCGCTTCAGCAGTGCCGAGCAGGCTCTTGCTCGCCGCGTCCTTCGGGCCCTTCGGCGTCACGCGTACAGAGAGATCGCCGCGGCCGATCGCAGCGGCGGCCTTTGCCAGCTCCTGCATGTACGCGACCGAGGTGCGGAAGGAGTCGGCCAGCTTGCCGAGCTCGTCCTTCGACTCGTGATCCACGCGCTGCTCCACGTCGCCCTGCGCCAGCGCGTCGGCGACCTTCGTCATCTTCTCCAGCGGGACCGTGATGGAGCGGACGAGCAGCACACCGGCGATGCCCGCCGCGACCGCCGCGAGGGCCATCACGATGAGGAGAAGGAACGAGGCGCGCGATTCACCGGCCTCGGCCTCCTTGCCGAGCGACTGGGTGAAGTGTTTGTAGAAGTCGATCACGGCCCCGAGCGTGGCCTCGGTGTCGTCGTAGATGGGCGAGGTGCGCTCCAGCCAGTGCTTCTGCGCGCGCTCGTGCGACCCCGCGTCGATCTCACGCCAGGTGGTCTCGAGCTCGCTCATCCACTTCTTGCGCGAGGCGTCGAACGCCTTCCACAACGCTACCTCCTCCGGCTCCTGCGGCAAGTTGTCGTAGTTGGAGATGGCCCCTTCGAGGCGCTTCTGCGCCTCCTGGAAGCGGGTACGCGCGCGGCGGCCCATGGCCTCGTCGTTGGCGATGATCGCGTGCATCGCGCGCTGGGTCTGCCACGACATGTCCGTGGTGGCTTCGTTGATGGTGCCCAGCTCGACGAGCACCGGCGCGACCTGGTTGCTCTGCCTCTCCACGAAGCCGTTGACCAGTGAGACCGTGTTGATGCCGTACCAGCCGACGCCGGCGATCGCGGCGCACAGCAGGCCGACGAAGAGGAACAGCCGTCCTTTGATGCTTTGGATGAAGCTCATGGGGTTGCTTCTTTCAGTGAGGGTTCACGCAGCGAGCTGCGCGACGGCGGCCTGCTCCTGGCGGGAGAGGACCTTGTCGATGTCGAGGAGGAAGATGACCCGGCGCTCGGACTTGCCGACACCCAGGATGAAGGAGGACTCGAAGCTCGCGGTGCCGAGGTTCGGCGGCGGCTCGATCTGACCGGGCTCGAGATCGAGCACCTCGAGGACCTCGTCCACGAGCACGCCCATGGTGAGCTCGCCCTGCTCGCCCTGGAGCTGCACGACGATGATCACCGTCTGGTCCGTGGGCTCGGTGGCGGCCATGCCGAACTTCAGCCGCAGATCCACCACGGGGATGACCTTGCCGCGCAGGTTGATCACCCCGCGCACGTGAGGTCGCGTGGCGGGCACGCGGGTGATGTCCATCAGCCCGATGAGCTCGCGCACCTTGAGGATGGCGAGGCCGTACTCCTCACGGCCGAGCTTGAAGGTCATGAACTTGCCGGCCAGCGACGCTTCCGGGGTCTGCTCCGGTGACGTCGAGGGCGTGGCGGTGGAATCGACTCTCGTCGTCATGCGCGCAGCTCCGATCTGGGGGCGGAGGTGTGCAACATCGGCGCGGCTCCCGCCCCTCGGGTCGCGCTCTGGACCAGCTGGTCCACGTTGAGAATGAGGCCCACCTTCCCGTCACTGAGGATGGCGGCGCCGATGAAGCAGTCCGTCTGACCGATGCCCGCGCCGATGGGCTTGATGACCACCTGCTGCTGGGCCACCACGTCGTCCACCATCAGCGCCACGCGCTTGCCCGCGCTCTCGACGATCACCAGGAGCGCGCTGAACGGATCGTCCACCGCGGTGGGGATGTTGAAGCGCCGGCCCACGCGGATGAGCGGGAGCAGATCGCCGCGCACGTCCACCAGCTCGCTCTCGTCGGCGACGGCGTGGACCATCCCGGGCGTCGGCTGCAGCGACTCGACGATCGCCAGCGAGGGGAAGATGAAGCGCTCGTCACCGCAGGCCACGAGCATCCCGTCGATGATCGCCAGCGTCAGCGGGAGCACGAGCCGGAAGGTCGAGCCCTTGCCGGGATCGCTGTGGATCTGGATCCGGCCGCGCAGCGCTTCGATGGTGCGCTTCACCACGTCCATGCCCACGCCGCGGCCGCTGAGCTCGGTGACCTTCTCCGCGGTGGAGAACCCGGGCTCGAGGATGAGGCTCCAGATCACCTCGTCGGACGGCGTGTCGCCCTCCTTCACCAGGCCCCGCGAGCGCGCGCGGTCCAGGATCGCCGTCGTGTTCAGGCCGCGCCCGTCGTCCACCAGCGAGATGACGACGTTGCCGCCCTCGTGACGCGCGGAGAGGGTCAGCGTGGCCTCGGCCGGCTTGCCCTGCGCGAGCCGCGCCTCGGGCGACTCCACGCCGTGGTCCACCGAGTTGCGCACCATGTGGACGAGCGGCTCCTCGATGCGCTCGACCATCGAGCGATCCATCTCGGTGTCTTCGCCCTGGATCACCATGGTGACCCGCTTGCCCGTCTTCCTCGACAGGTCGCGGGTCAGCCGGCTCATGCGCTGGAACACGCTGCGCACCGGGACCATGCGCATCCGCATCGCCACGTCCTGCAGGTCGCGGCTGATCTTCGTCAGCTGCGCGAGGTGCTGTCGCAGCCGCAGCGAGTTCATCCCCGCCAGCTCCGGCGCGTTCACCACCATCGACTCGACGATGATCAGCTCGCCGATCATCTCGACCACGCTGTCCACGCGGCCCACGTCCACCTTCAGCGTCTCGCGCAGGCCGGCGCGCTTCGCCCCGCCCTCGTCGCCCGAACGCCGGTCGCCGCCGCTGCGACGATCACCGCCACGACGATCCTCGCCATCCCACTCCGAAGCCGCGTCGTCGCCCGTCTCCGGGACCGTCTTCGCTGCTTCCGCAGGTTCGCCGCCCTTCGATCCGGGCGAGTGCACGAACGTGCCGGCTTCGATCTCGGCGATGAGCGCCTCTTCACGCGCGACGAGCGGAGTGACCTCCGGCAGATCGCGCAGCGCCGCCTGCTCTTCGAGCGCGCGCCGGACCTCGACGAGCAGCTTGCGCATCAGGCCGGTGGCGTCGAACACGCGGTCGAGCACCTGTCCTGCGAGCGGTGCCTTGTCCTCGCGCACGAGGTTGAGCAGCGTCTCGGTGGTGTGGGCCACCGCGCACACCTGCGTGAGATCGATGAACCCGCCCACGCCCTTGATGGAGTGGAACGCGCGGAAGAGCTCGTTGATGTGCTCGGAGGTCGCGCCGTTCGCCTCCACCGCCATCAGCGTCTCGTCGGCGCGCTCGAGCAGTCCGGAGGACTCTTCGAGGAACTCCCCCATCAGCTCGATCGTGTCCGGGTCGCGCTGGACCACACCGGACTTCTGGACCCCGGCCGGAGCGGGCATCGAGGAAGCAGCAGTGGCCACCGGCGCCGGCGCGAGGACCTCAGCCGCCACGGGCTCTGCGCCCTTCGCCTGCGCCACGCCCTGCTGCAGCGCGCGCAGCGCATCCGCCAACGAGGTGAGGAGGTTCGAGTGCGCCTCACCGTGCGCGAGGAAGTGGAGGACCTGCGTCCGCGCGGTCTGCAGGGGCGCGCTGATCTCCGGCCCTGCGCCGGACACGGCGGAGAGTCCGCTCTCGAGGAGCACGACGAGCCGCTGCATGCCCCCGATGTCCTCGATGTCGGCGAGCACCACCGCTTCGGCGAGCTCGTCCAGCAGGTTGTCGATCATGTCCACCTCGAGGAGGGCGTGCAGGCAGGCCGTTTCGGCGGGTGCCCGACGTCGTCGCGTTGCGGCTGTGCAGCCCGCGTGCCGCGGATCCATTTCGCGGCGCCCGCTCTTCGGCGCACACGGCGCGAACGTTCAGCGCCTCATCGAAGGGCGTGGGTCACTGCACCGGCGCCACGTCCCTGACGCGCACGCAGTGGTTGCGGATTTCTTCCTGAAGCGCTGAAGAACGGCGAGCCGCGTGTCGAAGAGCCGCGCATGAGCATCGAGGACTGGAAGGACGCGACCTGGGACGACCGGCGGACGCTGCGAGCGCGGACGCGGGTTCGCGAGGAGGCCGTCCTCACCCTTCCCCTTCCGTCGCCCCTGCCGCGTCCGGTCACCTCTTCGCCGGTGGTCTCCGCGTTGGAGGCGGAGCTCGCGCTGCGCACCCGGCAGCTCGCCGAGGCCCAGGCGCAGCTCGCGCTGTCGGAGCGGCTGGCGTCGCTCGGCGTGCTCGCGGCCGGCGTGGGTCACGACCTGAGCAACCCGCTCGCGTACATCACGGCCAATCTGAGCTTCCTGCGTGCGGAGATGGCGCGGGGTCTCTCCGGACCTCAGATGCCCACGGCGGAGCGACCGGCCGTGTCCCGCGCGGAGCTGCTCGAGGCCGTGGATGACGCGCTGCAGGGCGCCGCGAAGGTGCGCGCGATCGTCGGTGAGCTGAAGACGTGGGCCGTCGAGGGCGGTGAGGCGCTGCAGGCGGTGGACGTGCAGCACGCGATCGAATCGGCGTTCGGGCTCGCCACGCAGGCGGGGCCGCCGCGGTGCCTCGTGCGCTACGCGTTCGGTGCGACGCAACGGGCCGCGGCGCATGAAGGACGTCTCGGGCAGGTGCTCGTGCACCTCATTACCCAGGCGCTGCAGTCGTTCCCCGCCGAGCGCGATCCGGCGCAGAACGAGCTGCGGCTCTCCAGTGCCAACGGGCCGGGCGTGATCGTGATCGACATCGCGGACAACGGCCGCGCGCTGGGTCCGGACTCACTCGGCGCCGCGTTCGACGCCTGCCGCGAGCTCGTCCACAAGATGAACGGGAACCTCTCGCTGCACGGCACCCGCGGCGAGGGCACCCGCGTCCGCATCGTGCTTCCCCTCGCCGCGTCCAGCCTGCCCGCGCGCCGCGCCCTTCGTCAGGCGTAGCGCTCTTCGAAGTGACGGCGCAGCGCCGGCTCCGCGCGCAGCAGGTCCAGCGTCAGCTCCGCGTGACCGGGAACGTAGCCGTTGCCCATGATCATCTCCGCGTCCTTGCCCACGCCCTCCGCGCCGAGCGCCGCGGCGGTGAACGAGGTCGCCATGGAGAAGAAGATCACGGTGCCGCCATCCTTCACCGAGAGGATCGACGCCATCTCCGTCTGCGGCACCGACGCGCAGTTCACCACGAGGTCGCACAGACCACCGCCGGTCGCGCGGCTCACCGCGTCGAGCACGTCCACCGCGCGCGTGGCATCGACCTTCAGCGTCTCGTCGCACAGCTCGAGGCCCTTCAGCGTCTCCAGCGCGCGCTCCGAGATGTCCAGCGCGAGCAGCCGGCCGTTGCCCTTCAGCATCCGCTTCGCCTGCGCGAGACAGAGCGCACCGCTCTTGCCGCTTCCGAGCACCGCCACGGTCATCCCCGGCTTCACGTAGCGCGCGACCAGCGCCGGAGCGCCGCACACGTCGAGCGCCGCCAGCGCCAGCGTGTCCGGCATGTCGTCCGGCAGCCGCGCCCAGAGCCCGGAGGGAAAGAGGATCGCGTGCCCCTTCACGTCCACGCGATCGATGGCCGGGTGGATCGCGCGCACCTCCTCGATCACCAGCGGCGTGAGCGAGAGGCTGACGAGGGTCGCGATGCGCTCGCCGGCCTTCAGCGTCCCGTGCGCCGGATGCTGCGGCGAGATCTCGCGCACCCGGCCGATGAGCATGCCGCCGGAGCCGGTGACGGGGTTCTGCATCTTCCCGCGGCCCGCGACGATCTCGCGGATCATCGCGATCATCTTCGCCTCGTCGCCGCCGCACGCGTCCTTGATCTGCTTGAACGACGCGGCGTCCACGTTGAGCGACTCGACGTCGATGACGAGCTCGCCGGCACGCATCGGCAGCGCAGGATCCAAACGCTGCGCGCGCTGAGGCAGCACGCCCGTCTCGCCCACCACCCGGTTCAGCCCGTAACGATCGAGTTCGAGAGTCATGGCCCGCGCTTACGCCGGCCCGCGCGCCCGCGCAATGCGCAACACCCTGCTCCCGGTCGGAGCGTGGCTACTGCCGCGCGAGCCTCGGCGCGATGACCTCGACCGAGCGCGCGTAGCGGTAGTTGATGCCCATGTGCCCGTCCTCGAACTCCTCGTGGAGGACGTCCACGCCGAGCCGCCGCAGCTCCTCGGCGACCATCCGCGCGCCCCAGCGGAGGTTGAACTCGTCGCGCGAGCCGCAGTCCACGAACACCGTCTTCAGCGATCGGAAGGCCTCGGCGCTCTTCGGGATGAAGCGCACCGGATCGTGCTCGAGCCAGCGCGCCCACACGTCGTCGCGCAGCCGCGCCGTCTGCGGATCGAAGGGCAGCTCGATGTTCATCGGCTCGCCGCGCTTCGGCGAGTAGGCCGCGGCCATGGCCAGCGCGTTGAGCACGCCGTGATCGTCACCTCGCGCCTTCGTCTCCTTTGCGCGCCGCCAGAAGTCCTCGAACCATTCCCGGATGCCGCCGGACTTGAGCAGCGCGCCCGCCGCACCGGGGAGGTCTCGCAGGTAGCAGTACTCGAAGTAGGCATCGCCGGACTGCGAACCCACGTGCGCGAACACGTCCGCGTGATGCCTGCCCATCACCAGCGCACCGAAGCCGCCGGAAGAGTGACCGACGACCGCGCGCGCCTCACGCGTTCCCACCGTGCGCAGGTTCGCGTCCGTCCAGGCCACCACGTCGCGCGCCACGTAGTCGCGGTAGTTGCCGATGGCCTCGCTGTTCACCCACTGGCTCCCGCCGATCGCGGTCCAGCCATCGACGAACACGCCGATGAAGGGCGGCACCTTGCCCTCCACCACCATCGCGTCGAGCCGCTCCGGCACCGTCTGACCGAAGCCGGGGAAGTTCACCCACGCCATGCCGCCGCCGGTGAAGCCCTGGAGGAAGTAGATGACGGGGTAGCGCTCGGTCGAGCCCGCGCCCGCGTACCCCGGCGGCAGATAGACCGGCGTGCGCCGCGTGGCCGAATCCCCGAGCGGATTTCCCTCCAGGCTCGGCGCGTGGATCTCGTGGATCTCCACCGTCCCCTTCATCCTCTGCATCACGACCCCGCCCTCTCCTTGCCCAGCCGCTTCATCACCTGCTGCAGGTCTCCCCACACCACGCGCTTCTCGTCGATCCTCTTGAGGAGGTACGCCGGGTGGTAAGTGGGCATCACCGGGATGCCGCAGTACTCGCGCCACTCGCCCCGAAGCTGGGTGATGGGCGTGGTGTCGCGCAAGAGCATCTGCGCCGCGAACTTCCCCAGCGCGACGATCACCTTCGGCCGGATCGCGCCCAGCTGCGCGCGAAGGAACGGCTCACAGCTCGCGACCTCGTCGAGCGCCGGGCCACGTCCCTCCGGAGGCCGGCACTTCACGACGTTGCAGAGGTAGACGTCGTCGCGCGAGTACCCCATCGCCTCGATCATCTTCGTCAGCAGCTGCCCGGCCTCGCCCACCGCCGGCAGCCCCTGCAGATCTTCGTCCGGGCCCGGGGCGTCGCCCACGAACACCAGCTCCGCGCGCGGGTTGCCCACGCCGTAGACGATCTTCTTTCGCTCCTCGCAGAGCTTGCAGCGCCGGCAGTCGCCGATCTCGCGACGCACTTCATCCAGCGTCCGGCGCTCGTCGTCGCCGACCGGGATGACCTGCGGCAGGTCGTGCACCGTGCGCAGCAGGCCGGCGGCTCTGACCGCCATCGGCTGAGGCTGCTGGGCAACCGGCTGAGCAAGCGGACGTGCGATCGCAGGCGTCGCGACACGCGCCGGAGCCTCCACAGCAGGCCGAGCCGAGGGCGCGGACGGCGCTGGAGCAGCCGAACGCACTGGAGTCGAAGCAGGCGCTGCAGCTCGAGTGGCCGTTGACGCCGAAGCGGGCCCGGCCGCGGCGGCACGCAGCGTCTCGGCGAGCACGAGCACCTCTCCACCACCCGTCTCGCGCTGCCACTCGAGGTGGCCGCGCAAGTCGGCGAGAAGATCGATCCATTCGGCGGGAACTGGCTGAGTGCTCACGGTGAATTTTCCACTGGGGAGGCGGGTTGGCTTTACCACGATCCGGTCGATGGTTACGCTCCGCAGGGCCGGGCGACAGGGGTGCGAATGGGAAAGCTGGCGCTGGTAGTTCTTGCAGGGGTCGTCTTCGTCTTGTGGCCCAACGACGCGCATGCGTGGGGGCCGCTCGCCCACCTGCACTTCTCGCAAGGCGCGCTGGGTGATCTCAGCGCCTACTCGCCCGCTCTCCGCTTCATCCTCACCCGCTTCGCCAGCGAGTTCCTCTACGGCTCACTCGCCGCGGACATCATCGTGGGCAAGAACCTCGCGCGCTACGAGGTCCACTGCCACAACTGGAACATCGGCTTCCAGGTGCTCGACAAGGCGAAGGGCGACGCGCAGAAGGCGTTCTCGCTCGGGTTCCTCTCGCACCTCGCGGTCGACACCATCGCGCACAACTACTACGTGCCCTACAAGACCGTGCAGGGCTTCCGCGCCCGCGCTTCCGGTCACGCGTACTGGGAGCTCCGCTACGACCAGCGCCTGCCTTCGGACCTCTGGCAGGTCGCGCGGCACGTGACGCAGGGCCAGTACCGCGAGCACGACGAGCACCTCGAGTCGTGCCTCTCGCAGAGCTACGTCATCCCCTTCTCGCTCTCCAAGTCGCTCTTCGGTGGGATCCTTCTCGGCACGCGCTTGAAGAAGTGGCAGCGGATGACCGAGGTGATCGCCGGCGAGCGCGATCTCTTCCTCGGCGACGAAGAGGTGGGCGAGTGCCGCCGCCTCGCGGTGGGCAACATCCAGGACATGCTGCGCGAGGCCGACAAGGCCATGTGCGTGCAGGCGGACCCCACCGGCGAGCGCAACCTCCACATGGCGAATCTCTACCGGCGCACCCTGAAGGAGCGCACGGACCTCCCGGAGAAGCTGCAGAACGAGGTGGTGACGAAGAGCCGTCACGCCTTCCGCGACGGCATCTACGGCCGCCTGCGCATGCCGGAGCTGCCGGATCACCCGACCGGCGCCAACCTGCTCGCAGCGCCGTCCGACCTGCTGGTCGCAGACCACGCGTAGCGGCGACTACACGGCTGGCGTCACCGAAGGCGCCGCCGTCTCCTGAGGCTTGTCGGTGATCAGCTTGCGCAGCGCAGGCACGAGCACGACGAGCGCCACGCCGACGAACAGGCTGCCCCACCCCAGCTTCGCGAACAGGTCCGCGTAGGCGGGGTTCGTGGCGACGGCCGTGGTCCCGGTGGGCTCCGGAATCATCCCGGAGAAGTCGCCCGCGAACAGCGAGGCCACGCCGGTCACCATCATCCAGCTGCCCATCATCACGCCCTGGTACTTCTGCGGCGCGAGCTTGCCGATCATCGCGTAGCCCACCGGCGAGATGAGCAGCTCGCCGACGCTCTGCAGGACGTAGCTCGCGAAGAGCCAGCCGAACGCGCTCTTCCCCGCGTCGTCGGCGAAGTGGATCCCGACCGGGAGCAGCAGGAATCCTCCGCCCATCAGCAGCAGCGACACCGCGAACTGCTGCGGCACGTCGATCATCCAGCCGCGCGCGCGAAGCCGGACGAAGAGCGCCGCCAGCACAGGTCCGCAGACGACGATCACCACCGTGTTGATGTTCTGGATCCACTGCGGCTGAATCCGGATGCCTCCGACCATCAGGTCCACGTTGTGGTCGGCGAAGAGCTGCAGACCGCTCGGGGCCATCTGGTAGAGCGACCAGAACGCGAGCGAACCGACGGTCAGGATGAGGAACGCCACCATGTTGCGGCGCTCGCGCCGGTCCGGATGGCGCACGGTGAGGTAGATGAGGCCCGCGGCGACCACCGCGGAGATCCCCTTCATCCAACGAGAGGTCGAACCGGGCGTCTGCAGGAAGAACCACACCACCGGCACGAGCCCCACGAGGATCGCGATCCCGATCCACAGCCGGACGTTGAAGGCCTTGCGGCTCGCCACGAGCAGCGGAGTGTTCCGGTCCGCGAGCGTCTTCCAGGTGAGCGCCGCGAGGACGATGGAGACGAAGTTTCCGATCGTCGCGAAGAGGAAGAGCTTTCCGTAGCTCTCGGTGGCCTGGAAGTAGCCGGCGGCAGCGAAGCCGATGAAGAACCCGATGTTCATGCCGGCGTAGTTCCAGATGAACGCCGACTCCCGGCGCGCGTCGTCCGGCGCGAACCGCTGCGTGAGCATCATGTTGATGCACGTGACGTTGAGGCCGCTGCCGGTGAGGAAGAGCGCGAGTCCCCAGTAGAAGTGCGGCATCGTGCCGCCGGCGATCAGCGCGCAGCCGAGGACCTGCAGCGCCATCCCGCCCACGAAGAGGTTGCGGTTGCTGAGGAAGCGTCCGCCCAGGTAGCCGCCGAAGAGGTGCAGCCCGTAGTTGAACGCGCCGAACACGCCCATCAGCATCGTGGCGTCCTTCGCGGTCAGGCCGAGGCTCTTCGTCGCGTAGAGCACGAGGGTCGAATAGAGGACCGCGAACCCGAGCGTGGCGAAGGTCTGGATGAAGAAGAGCGCGGCGATCCCCTCGGGGATTTTCGCGAGGCGCGCCTTGAGGGAGAACGGCACGAGGGACTCCTGGCCCGACGGTGGGGGCCGACCTGTAGCAGATCGGCCGCTTCGGAATCACCGGCGTCGAAGTTCGCGCTCCCCTGGCTGCCCTACGCGTCCAGCTCCCCGAGCAGCGCCCAGATCCCGCGCGCCACGTCCCGCTTCCTCCCGGAGAGTTCACGACGCACGCCGGCCATACGGCCGAGCACGATCACCCGGTTCGTCTCCACCGCGAACCCCGCGCCCGCCTGGGTGACGTCGTTGGCGACGATCGCGTCGAGCCGCTTGCGCTGAAGCTTCTCGCGCGCGGCCTCCTCCACGCGTTCGGTCTCCGCGGCAAAGCCCACCAGCAAGGGCCGCTTCCCGCCCTGCGACGCGCGCGCGTGCACCCGCTCCGAGGCCAGCGCGAGCACGTCCGGGGTGCGCTCGAGCTCCATCGTCTCGTCGCGCGGCGCATCCCCCTTCTTGCGCTTCTGCTGCGAGACCTCCTTCGGCCGCCAGTCGCTCACCGCAGCGGAAGCGACGAACACGTCGGCCGCCTCCACGCGCGCGAGCACCTCGCGGGCCATGTCCTCCGCGCTGATCACGTCGATGATCTCGAGCCCTTCACGCTCCACCTTCCCCAGCGGCGACGGCCCGAGCACCACCGTCACCTCCGCGCCCTGCGCCCTCGCCTCTTGCGCCAGGGCGAGCCCCATCTTTCCGGTGGCCGGGTTGCTGAGGAACCGCACCGGATCCGCGTGTTCGCGCGTGGGGCCCGCGGTGATGAGCACCCGCTTGCCCTTCCACGCGCCGGAAGGTTCCGCCGCCCCCGTCTCGCGCCCCAGCAGCATGAGCGCGACCTCCACGATCTGCGGCACCTCCGCCAGACGCCCCTGCCCCACGTCACCGCACGCGAGCTCACCCGCACCAGGGCCCACGGTGTGGAACCGCGCGCCGTAACCCTCCACCAGCGCGCGCACGTTCTCCTGCGTGATGGGGTTCTCCCACATGGCGACGTTCATCGCCGGCGCGAGCAGCACGGTGCCCCGGTACGCGAGCAGCGGCGTGGTCACCGTGCAGTTCCCCATGCCCGCGCGGATCCGCGCGATGAGGTCCGCGGTCGCCGGCGCGACGATGAAGAGCTCAGGCCACTTCGCGAAGTCGAGGTGCCCGAATGCGCCCTCCTGCGCGGGATCGAAGTAGTCGGTGAGCACCGGCTTGCCGGTCAGGCTCTGGAAGGTCAGCGGCGTGACGAACTGCGCGGCGGCAGGCGTCATCGCCACGCGGACCTCCGCGCCCTCCCGCTGCAGCGCGCGGCAGAGCTCCGCCGCCTTGTACGCGGCGATGCCACCGCCCACGCCCACCGCGACGCGACGGCCTCGAAGCCTCAACGTGTCCATGCGCCGTGTCTAACGCGGCGGACGGGCCCGCGCCTACTTCAGGACGCGGGCGAGGCGAAGGAGGTCGCTGGAGAAGCTCACCCCTTCTTCGGATGCGGCCTTGAGGTTCACCCAGATCTGCAGGCGGTCGCCCACGGTGAACACCCCGAGGCTCATCCCCTCTTCGACGTACGACTGCCGCGCCCCCACGGTGAGGAGCTTGCGCGAGCGAGCCAGCTCGCGAACGGCCGCGGTGTCCGCGTCCAGTCCTTCGCACGTCAGCAGCACGTCCACGCCCTGCGCGGTCAGCGCGCCCTTCGTCGAGGCGTCCCACGCGAGCTTCACCGCGCGGAACGGCAGGCCCTGGATCTTCGCCGACTCCAGCGGCCGCAGAGCGCGGAGCCAGCCGTCCGCCATCGCCTCGGATTCGGCCGAGCCTTGGCGATAGAGGATCGCCACCACCACCGAGTCCCCGGCGCGCGACTTGAGGTTGTAGTCGTATGCCAACGCGCGGGTGAGCGTGGCCGCGTTCCGGTCCACCTGCGCGAGGGCGGGCGCGGCCGCGAAGAGCGACGTTCCGAGGAGCGCCACGAAGAGCGCTCGAATGAAGAGGTGCCCGCTCATTCGGACCGGTACTCCAGCCCGAGCAGCGCCGAGGTGCCCAGCGCACCCGCGTTCGGGAACGGGGACTCGACCACGGGACCCGGCAGGTGGGTGACCGCGCGCAGCGACGCCCACAGCGGCATGCTCCACGGCAGCCGGTAGTCCACCGCGCCCTCCAGCCGGACCGAGTGGCCCGTCTGCACCGAGAGGATCCGTGGAGGGATGCCCGCGCGCACGTCGTACTGGCGAGGCGACACGTAGAGCGCGCCCGCGCCGAAGGCCCAACGCTCCCACGAGCCGCGTCCGCGCAGACCGGCGGTGAGCTGCGAGTTCTGCTCGGGGACGCCCACGGTGGCGGTCTCGCCCGATCCTTCGGAGAGGAAGCGCAGCGCGCCCACGGTGGCGAAGAGCGAGAGCGCGTTGCTGCTGCGGTACTCCGCCTCCAGCTCGGCGCCTGCCACGGTGCGGGGCACGAGATCGTTGGCGAAGCTCTTGCGCACCAGCGGCCGGAAGTCCTCCACCATCAGGTTCCCCAGCCGCGCGACATAGACGGTGGGAGAGAGGGTCAACCGGCTCACCGGCCGCAAGAGCGCGCCCAGCTCCGCCGAATCGATGCGCGGCGAGAGGATGCCGCCCTGACCTTCGAGCAGGATGAGCCGCGACGCGGGATCGGCGAAGCGACCGCCGGCCTCGACCCAGGTGGGCGAGCGGTAGGCGCTGCCGGCGGCGAAGCGGAAGGCAGAGTCGCTGCGGAACCAGACCGCGGAGGCGCGGTAGGAGAACTCCAGCCGTCCGGTGATCTCGGAGAGGTCTCCGCGGCCGGCGAGCGAGAGTGCCACGGCGTCCGCCACCTCGCCGGTGATGCCGCCGTGGAAGCCGTAGCCCGGTCGCACCTGTCCGTTGATGTCCGGGTGCAGGTAGGGCGCATCCACGCGGGACATCAGCGCGCTGGCGCCCACCTGCGCGACGAAGCCCGCGGGCAGGTCGAGCGAGAGATCGGCTCCGGCCTCGGCCCTTTGCGCGGAGGTGTCCGCGTAGGAGAAGCCACGGTAGGCGAGCGGATCCGCCTGGAGGTCCAGCGCCAGCGCCCTCCCCCAGACCGAGACCGACTGCGCCCGCGCGAACGGCTCACGCAGCTCGTAGCGGACCGCGGCGAAGCCGGTGGCGCTCTGCTGCGAATTGGGCTCGAGCACCAGGTGGTCGAGCGCGCTGCGCCGGTTCAGCGACGCGCCCGCCTGAACGGAGACGGTCGAGCGCTCACCTTGAGGAAGATCGACGCGGCCCAGAAGCCCCGCCCCTGCGAGCGCGGGCTGGGCGCCATTGCTTCCGGCGAAGCTCCGATCGAAGTCCACCGTGCCGAAGCCTGCCCACTTCGCTGCGCCATCGCTGCCATGTGAGACGGAGCCGGAGACCGAACCCGCCGGCCTCCCGCTGAGGTCCGTGCCACCGCGCGCACGCACCGCGCGATGCCCTCCGTTCGCCCCTGCGGTCCTCGTGATCACGTTCACCACGCCGGTGTAGGCGTTGGCGCCGTAGATGGTGCTCACCGGCCCGCGGACGATCTCCACCCGCTCCACGTCCGCCGCGTTCACCATCATCGCGGCCCAGTCCACCGACGCATCGACCGGGCTGTTCAGCGGCGTCCCGTCGATCATCACCACCACGTTGTTCGACGAGAGCCCACCGGTGCCGCGCAGCGCCACCACATGGTTGCCCGCCGCGTTGCGGAACACCTGAACGCCGGGCACCCACCGGAGCATGTCCGGCAGCGACGAGGCCCCGAAGAGCCGCAGGTCCTCCGCCGGAATGGTGGTCACCGAGGCCGGCGCCTTGAGCACGCTCTCGGTGCGCCGGGAGACGGAGCTGACCGTTCCCAGGAGCGCCTCGAGATCGAAGTCCTCGATGTTCTCCACCTGCGCGGTGACCTCGGCCGCCGCGGTGCCGCCGAGCGCGAGGCCCGCCACCACCGGCACCCACGTCTTGCGCTTCATTCCTCTGCGCCTGCTCATTCCAGCACCGTGTTCCGCTCGAGGGGGAAGATGACGAAGCAGCCTTCGACCCGGTCGCCCGGCGAACCGAACGCCGCGTCGAAGCTGCCGCGAACCTCAGTGGGCGCCTGGTGGGTGATGACCACCTCACCCGCCTCGTCGAGGCCCGCCAGATCGACGCTCTCACCACCGACGGAGAGCCGAAGGGACGGCTCAATGCGGAGATCGCCCAGCGCATCGGGGAGGCTTCGCGCACGCGGATCGACGACGAAGCGCCGCTCGGCATCGAGCACCGCGTTCGCCGCGCCGCCAAGAGAGCGAAGCTTGAGCGTGAAAGTGAAGTAGGGGCTGCGGCCGGTGGCCTCCACATCTGCGAGCTGGGCCTGGCTGCCGGAGTGACCAACGACCTCCAGGAACGAGCTCTGGCTCAGCCACGATTCGACGCGCAGCGGCGTCTCCTCCAGCCGGCCCTGGTAGCTGACGACCCCCGCGCAGTCGCGGTCGCGATCGAAGCGCTGGCGGCACTCGGCCACCGCGGCCTTCCACGCCTCTTCGTGTTCGGGCGCGCAGAGGTAGCGCTGGTCTTCATAGGCGGTGGGGAGATCGATGCCCCGCGGACATCCGCAGAGCGGGAGGAGAATCAAGGGGAAGAGCAGGCTTGTTGCGCGCACGGGCGACTACTCCTTGATGACCGTCGAGTTCCGGGTGCACCGGGCGGTGAAGGTGATCGCCAGCTGATCGGTCTCGGACCAGCGCGCGGTGATGAAGCCGCCGACCGTTCCGGTGTTCTCGGGGATCTGCAGGCCGGTCGAGTCCGGGGTGCCGGTGAACTCGCCGAGCGTGAACGTGCCCGACTGCGCCGCGGCCTCGAAGAGGGTCGAGCCGTCCGGGCGGTGCCACTCCCACTCGAACCACATCTCGGTGGCAGAGGGCCGGACGTCATCCACGCGCGCGACGATCGAGACCTCGTCTCCCGGTGCGCGCCGCTGCAGGTCGTGCTTCTTCAGCTCGAGCTCGAAGTAGCGCTCCTCACCGCCGACGGAGAGCGGCGCGTTGAGCTTCACCTCTTCCACCTTGCCGGTGCTCCAGTCCGGGTCCCCGTTCACGCGCTGAACGACGTACTCGCGCTGGCAGAAGAGCCGCGCGGTGTCGGCTGCCGCGTCGCCCTCGATCCGGACGTCCACCTCTTCGCCGTTCAGCGTTCCCACCGCGCGGAAGTGCGGCGTGGCGCCCTCCCACTTCGCCGGCGGTTCGGACTTCTGCTTGTCCTCCGGCGTGCCACAGCCAGTGACGGCAACGACGACCGCGACCGCGACGGCGTGGGTCCACGACGGCACTGCGAAACGATGCGGGGTGTTCATGAAGCTTCTCTCTCAGGTGAGGCGGGTGGAAGGGGTGGGCTCGAGGAACTGCCGGACCTGCGCGATGAGGTCGTCCTCGTTCGCCGTCTTGCGCACGAAGCCGATGGCGCCGCAGCGCTGGGCACGCTCCGCGAGGTGCGCGGAGGGCATGTCGGAGTAGAGGACGACCTTCACGTTCAGCTGCCGCTGGTGCTGCGCGACGATCTGCGCGACGAGGTCTCCGGTGATCGCCGGCATGTTCACGTCGATGAGCACGAGGTCCGGCTTCTCCCGGCGCACGGCGTTGGCGACGAGCAGCGGGTTCTCGAGCGAGAGGACCTCGTAGCCCGCATCCTCGAGCGTCATCCGGGTCGCCGCGAGGATCACCGGGCTGTCGTCGACGACCATCACCTTGTTGCTGTTGTTGCGCTGCATCACCTGCTCCTCATTCTGGCTTTGCGCAGGGCCCGACCCGCGCGAGGGACACAAGGCCCTGAAGACGTCACTCATCTGCTCGAGGGAGAGCACCTCGCAGGCAGCGCCGAGCGCCACCGCCTGGCCCGGCATCCCCCACACGGTGGAGCTCTCGCGATCCTGGGCGACCGTCCATGCGCCGCGATCCCGCAACGCCTTGAGGCCGTTCGCGCCGTCGCTGCCCATGCCTGTGAGCAGCAGCCCCATCGCCCTCGGCCCGTAGCTCTCGGCAACGGACCGGAAGAGCCGGTCCACCGAGGGAACGTGCCCCTCCTGCCCGCGCGCCCTCTCCAGGCTCACGCGCCCTTCGCTGTCCAGCGCGAGGTGCTGACCGCCCGGCGCGAGGTACACGCGGCCGCGCTCCACCCGCTCCCCCGCGTGCGCGAGCGTCACCCGGAGCGGCGTTTGAGTCCCCAGCCACGCGGCGAAGCGATCATGGAAGTGGACGTCCATGTGCTGCACCACCACCACCGCGAACGGCACGTCCGGCGACATCCCACCGAGCAGCGCGCGAAGTGCTCCGGGGCCACCGGTGGAAGCGCCAATGGCGAGGAGGTCAAACGCCCTGCTCGTGCGCGCGGACGAATGGACAACCGCAGCCGCAGACGCAGGAGCAGCCGGCGACGGGACCTCCGCTGCGTTGGCGCGCTCCTGCGGAAGGCGCGCGAGCCACTTGAGGTGCTCCACGCGCATCCGCGCCTCGCTTCCGCCCCGCGTCCAATCCTCCGACTTGGGCAGGACCTCCAGCGCGCCTCGGGTGAGCGCCTGGAAGGTGGCGTCGGCGCGGCCGGCAGGGACGCGATCGGTCACCACCACGATGGGCGTGGGCCGGTGACGCATCACCCAGTCGATCGTCCCCAGCCCGTCGAGCTTCGGCATGTTCAGATCGACGGTGATCAGCGACGGCCCGAGCGCCTGCACCATCCGGATCGCCTCCAGCCCGTCACGCGCCTCGCCGACCACGCGCACCTCGGGGTCCGCGGCGAGCGCGTCGCGCAGGGCCGCCCGCCACACCGGCGAGTCGTCCACGATGAGCACCTTCACCGGTTCCATGCGCGCGCCCTCATTCCAGGTGCCGCCGAAGGACCTCGCGCATCGCCGCGTCGTCCAGCTCGCTCTTCACGAGGTAGCCCGTCGCACCCGCGTCCAGCGCCGCCGCGCGATCGGTTGCCGAACCCAGCGACGAGAGCACCACCACCGGCAGCGCACGGAAGCGGGGCTGCGCGCGGAGCCGCCGCAACAGGCCCAGCCCATCCAGCCTCGGCATCTGGATGTCGGTGATGACGAGGTGGGGCTCGAAGGCCTCGAGCTGCGTGAGGCCCTCCAGCCCGTCCTCCGCCACCGCGACTTCGCAGCCGAGGCCCCGGAGCATGTCGCTCACGGTGGAGCGGATGATCACCGAGTCGTCCACCGCCAGCACACGGAAGCGCCGCGGACGCGCGCCGGGTTGCGCCGCGCCGATCCCGCCGCGGCCCTTCTGCGCGCGCGCGAGCAGCTGCGGCACGTCGAGGATCGAGGCCAGCTCGCCGGTGGGGAGCACCGCGGCGCCGGTGACGAGCCGGTGCTTCTCCAGCGGCGGTCCGAGCGGACGCGCCACCAGCTCCAGCTCGCGTCCGGGCTCCCTCGCGCGGAAGGCACGGCGCTCGCCGCCCGACCGCAGGATCACCGCCACCGGGCGCAGCGCACCGGGAGCGCTCGTCTCCCCCAGCACCTCCTCCAGACTCCCCAGCGGCACGAGCGCGCCTGCGAAGCGGAGCAGCGGCCCTTCGCCGCTGTTGACGACCTCGCCCGCGTCGATCGCCACCACCGCCTCCACCGAAGCGCTCGGGAGCGCGCAGACCGCGTCGCCGACCCGCATCACCAGCGCGCGCATCCGCGAGATGGCGATGGGCAGCGTGAGCTCCACCCGCGTGCCCACACCGAGCGCGCCGCTCACCGAGACGCGCCCGTTCACCTGCTCCACGCGGCGCTTCACCACGTCCATCCCCACGCCGCGGCCGGAGACGTCGCTCACCTCGTCGCGCGTGCTGAAGCCGGCGAGGAGGATCAGCTCGAGGCTCCGCTGATCGTCGAGCGCCTCTGCCGCTGCCGGCGAGATCAGCCCGCGCTCCACCGCCCGTCGCCGCAGCGCCGCCGCGTCGAGCCCGGCGCCGTCGTCCGCCACCGTCACCCGAAGCGTTCCTCCGCGGGCCTGGAGCACGATGCGCACCGTTCCTCGCCTCGGCTTGCCCGCGGCCTCCCGCACCTGGGGCAGCTCAATGCCGTGATCCACCGCGTTGCGCAGAAGATGGACGAGCGGCTCCTCCACCGCCTCGAGCACGCGCCGGTCCGCCTCGGTCTGCGCGCCCTCCAGCTTGAGGTCCACCTCCTTGCCCTGCTCTCGCGAGAGCTCCCGGACCATGCGCCCGTACGGCTCGAGGATCGTCGCCGCGGGCACGAGACGGAGCTCACCGCCGAGGTACTCCAGCTGATCGATGAGCAGGCCCGTCCGCGCGTTGACCTCCTCCAGCCCGCCCAGCTCGTGCCGGACCGCTTGCGCCAGCGCCCTCGCCTGCTGCAACGCGCGCTGCGGCTCACGCTCCGAGAGCACCGCCTCGAGCTCCGCTGCCCGCGCGCGAAGACGTTCGATGGAGAAGACCGTCCGCGCCTGTTCCACCAGCAGCTCGCCGGTCACCTCGGCCACCGCGGCGATTCGCTCCTGCCGCACGCGCAGGACCTCCACCGGACGCGGCGGAACGGGAGCGGCGCGAGGAGCAGCACGCGGCGCCGCTGGAGGAGCGACCGCAGGTGCGACTTGTGGCGGGGGCTCGGCGGGAGGCGCCTGCACCGGGATCTCACTGTCCGCCTCCCCGGATCTGGCAGAGAGCTTCAGCGCCGCGTCGAGCAGCGCCATCGCCGCGGAGAGATCGACGGTCGTGCCCCCCGCCGCGCCGCGGAGAAGGGACGCCATGAGGTCCACCGAGTAGAGGACGCCCTCGCCCACCTCCGGCGGCACGCGGAAGCCCTGGTCGCGGGCGGAGAAGAGCACCTCCTCCAGCCGGTGCGAGAGCGTGGTGAGGTCCGCGAGCCCCACCGTGCGCGCCTCGCCCTTGAGCGTGTGGATCTCGCGCAGCAGCTCCGCGGCGGTCTCCGCATCGTCCGGCTGTCCCTCGAGATGAACCCACGCCGCCGCGAGCCGCTGCACGCGCTCGGCGCCCACCTCCTGAAACTTCCGGACCAGCGCCGCGCGGCGCTCCTCTCTGCCCCTCAAGACGCGCGGTCCTCCCCACGGGTCGGCTGCGCGAAGCGCGCGGTCAGCCGGGTGAGCTGATCCGCGAGCTGCGAGAGGGCCTGCGCACTCTGTTCGGTGGAGCGGGTCCCCTGCGCGCTCCGTCCGAGCAGCTGGCTCACCTCGTCCATGCTGCGGGTGACCTGCTCGGTGGCGACGGTCTGCTGTCCGGTGACGTGGGTGATCTCGCGCGCGGACTCCGAGGTCCGTCCGGCGAGGTTGAGCCCCTCGTCCGCCGCCTGCACCGACGAGTCGGAGGCAGAGCGAATCGCCGCGGCGAGCTGCTTGATCTCCCGCGCCGCCGTCACCACGCTCTCGGCCAGCCGCCGCATCTCCGCCGCCACCAGCGCGAAGCCGCGTCCCGCCTCACCTGCCCTCGTGCCCTCCAGCGACGCGTTGAGCGCGAGCAGATCGCTCTTGTCGGAGATGGAGCGGATGACCTCGCTGATCTCGGAGATCTTCTGCGCCTGATCGGTGAGCTGCTTGATCGCCTCCGACATGTTCAGCGTGGTGCGCGCGGTCTGGTCCGCGTTCCGGAACACCTCCTGCGACGCATCCGCGATCCGCTTCGCGCTCTCCAGCAGCGAGCTCATCGTGCGCCGCGTCTCCTCGATCGCCGCGCCCTGCTCGGTGGCGCTCGCCGCCTGTTCGCTGCAGGCCCCGAGGATCTCGCTGGAGCTCGACCGCAGCCGCTCCGCGGTGTCCGCGATCTCCTGGAGGAGCTTCAACCGGTTGGAGGTGGAGCGCGCGACGAAGAAGGCGAGCCCGCCGCCCACCAGCAGCGTGACCAGCGCCACCGCCATCGACGTCGCCCGCGTGCCGGCATAGGCGGCGCGGACCTCGTCCAGCGAGAAGCCCGCCTGCAGCCAGCCCAGCGTGCGTCCCTGCGACTCGATGGGGATCGCCACGTGGTGCAGTCCATCCGCGTCGGTGGCCTTGAAGCCGTCCTCGAGCAGGTCCGACAGGTCCGCCACCTGCGTCCCGTTGAGCGCCGCCTGCACCGACCGGTCGCGCTGGCGCACCGCCACGTAGACCAGTGCGCGCTCCGCCCGCGCCGCCTCGAGGTCCCTCGTGGCGGCCTCGCTGTCGTCGAACTCCAGCGCCGGCCGGACCGCGTGCGCCATCACCCGGGCCAGTGACTCCGCGCGCGACTCGAAGCCGCGGCGCGCCTCGCGGTTGGGCTGCCACGACAGCAGGAGGTACAGCGCGACCGCCAGCGCCGAACCCGCGACGAACACCGTCAGCCCCAGCCGCGCGTGGTCCCTCAACGTCGACATCCACTCTCCTTCTGGTTGATGAGCGCCAGGCGCTCGAGATCGACGACGAGGCAGATCCCCTCCGCCGCCAGCCACAGCCCCGACAGCCACGTTGGCGGACGGAGCCGCTCCAGCAGACGAGGCAGCCGGTAGAGCGACGAGGACGGCGCCGCGCGCTGCTCCAGCGTGACCTCCGCGCCGATGAGTAAGCCGAACCGCTTCCCCTCCGCGGCGACCTCCACCACCCGAGCCGCGCCTGACCTCGAGGCGGGCCCCGCTGTGGTCAGCCCGAGCGCCTGCGCCAACGGAAGGACCTCTTCGTCGCCGGCGTCCTCCGTACGCTCCTCGCTCGAGCGGATGCGCGAGATCTGCGAGAGCGGCAGTCCCACCGCGAGGCCGGGCATCGGCGCGTAGAGCAGGTCGAAGGTCACGTCCCCTCCACCCGCTCCTCCGCCAGACGCAACAGCGCCTCCGGATCGAGCACCGTCACCGCGCCCTCGCCCAGCGCGATGGTCCGCGAGCCACTGCCGAGCGCGCCCGCCGGGACCTCCACGAGCTCGAAGACCTCGTCCACGCGGAGGGCAAACGGCGCGCTGCCATGCGCGAGCACGAGATCCCGCCTGGGCGCCTCACCCGGCGCGGGCCCGCCCCCGATGCCGAGCAGCTCCGCCGGATCCAGCAGCACCACGATCCGTCCCTGCGTGTGGAGCAGTCCGAGCACGAACGGCGGCGTCCCCGGCACCGGCGCCACCGCTCCCTGGGGAACGATCTGCGACACCGCGTGGGCCGGGAGCGCATACCGCACGGCGCCGCAGCGGAAGGAGAGGAACGCCAGCATCGCGTCCTCCCCCTTCGCCGGGGCGGCTGCCGTGTCGGGGTCGTTGAACGTCAGCGTGGACATCCGGCGCTACTTCTTCTTCTTCTTCCGGATCTCCAGGATCGCGGTGCTCGAGCTGACCTCGTTGGTCATCACCAGCAGCGGGTTCCCGGTCGGGCTGTCGTCGGCCTTGATGAACAGCAGGCCCTCCGCGCCCAGCTCACCCGCGGTCCCCGCCGCCCCCGAGCCGTTGAAGTCGCGCGGGTTCACGTAGTCCACGTAGGTGGGTGAGGTCGGCTGCGAGACGTCGAAGATCATGAACCCGCTCATCCGCTCGAGGCCGACGAAGACGTAGGTCTTGCCGAACGCCTTGCCCACCGTGAGGCCCTCGGGCTCGGGGCCCTTGTCGTCGCTGCGTTGGTCGAAGTTGTTCGCCCCGTGATCGGAGTTGAAGTTCGCCGGGTACTTCTTCGCCACGAGCTGCTCGAACTTGTCGCCGCTGTCCCAGACGAGCCCGCCGTTGGCGTTGCGGATGGAGAAGGAGCGCGCGCCGAAGGTGTGGATCTCCTCATAGAGCCCGTCGCCGTTGAGGTCGCCGGAAGCGAGCGTGGTCTTCAGACGGCCGAGGTTCTCGGGCTGCTTGAGGAACGCCGCGTTCGGGAACGCGACCGGGTCCAGCGGCAGGCTCGCCACGCGCGTCTCCTCCGAGTAGGCCGGGTAGTCGCGCGAGTCGCCCTCATTGGCGGTCACGAGGAAGGTCTGCGAGCCCACCTTGAACGAGGCGATCGCGTCCGGCATGTAGAGGCCCTTCACCGGCCAGTTGCGGATGTTGATCGCGTTGTCGCGGTCGGACGCGTCGAGCCCGTTGCCTCCCCAGCTGTGGTTCTTGAGGCCCAGCCCCTCGATGGAGGTGAACGTCGCGGACGGGATGTCGAGGATCCCCAGCGCGTTGTTCTCCTGGAGCGTCACCCACGCGGTCTTCGAGTCGTGCGAGACGGCGATGTACTCGGGCTCGAGATCCTGGGCCACGGTCGCGCCCGGCCCGAAGATCCGGATGCTCGGGTGGAGTTGCGCGTTGTTGAACTGCGCGAAGCCCGCGGTGCGCACCTTCGCCTGGGTCAGCGCCGCCACGCCGCCGGAGAGATCGATGATGCTCACCGAGCCCTCCGGATCCACGGTGTAGGTCGGATCCGGCTCGCCCTCGTTCGCCACCAGCACGTAGCGGCCGTTGGGGGTGAAGGTGAGCATGTCCGGCAGCGCGCCCACCGTGACGTGCTTGAGGTAGTTGCCGTGGACGTCGAAGAAGACCACCGCGCCCGGGTCCGTCTTCACCGCGCTCTCCACCGCCGCCGCCACGATGCCGTCCCGCGTCGCCACGCTGTTCGCCTGCCGCCCCCACGGCGACAGATCGATCGCGCGGACCAGCGCCGGCGCCTGCGGGTTCGCGATGCTGAGGATGTCGATCGTCTTGCTGAAGCCGTTCACCACGTAGAGCCGCTGCGTGCCCGGATCGTGGGCGGCAATCTCTGAAGCTTCCGATTCGAAGGGCCCGTGGACGTAGCGCCCGAGCGGTTGGACCTCGATCTGCGCCAACGCGGCGGTCGTCCACATCGCGACCACCACACCCGCTGCCCTCTTCAAGGTGTCGTTCATTCTTTCTCCCGGGCTGTAGGACCTGCGCCTGCTTCGACCGGGAGGGAGCAAGGGGCAGGCCCGACGCAACTGCCTGAAAGGACGAGGGCCGCCTCCGGAGGGCGTGCAGAAGTGCACGCATTCGGATCCATCGGAAACGCTGAATTCCAGTGAAGTACCCATGACGTCTGAACAACTGCAGTGGTTGCTCGACAACGATGGGTTACCCGTGCAGGAGTGCACGCCGACCGTGCGGTTCCGCACCAAACACTTCAGTGCATCTCTCTTATGAGCAACGGTTCACTCGAAGTCCGGCGCTGGCGGCGAATGCCGCTCTACACCACCGTGGATGTCCAGGGTCTGGAGGTCCCGGCCATGGCCTACGCCACGAACGTCAGCGAGGGCGGCGTGGCCATCAAGGTCATCGACGCGCCGGCAGACTTCCTCGCCCCCCGCAGCCGCGCGGTGATCGGCTTCCGCCTTCCCGGAGGCACCGACCGGCTCACGCTCGCCTCGACGGTGATGTGGAGCGAGGCCGCCTCGGTGGGCTTCACCGGCAGGGTGGCGTGCGCGGTGGGGCTCTCCTTCGACGCGGGCCAGGAGCGGGAGCGCGAGGCCCTGCGCGCCTTCGTGCGCAACTTCCCGCACCGGGTGGGACTGCTCGGTGAAGGGGATCCGGCCGCGCTGCAGGCGGCGCTGGGCGAGCACTACTCGGTGGAGCACTGGTCCTACACCCGGACCTGCCACACGGCCCTCGCCTCCGGTCAGGTGGCGCTGGTGGTGGTGTCCGCGCCGGAGCTGGAGCGGGGTCTGGCGCTCTTGGGGGACGTGCTCGCGGCGCCTCCCGCCCCCTGGCAGCCGCCCATCATCTATTGCGGGCGCGGCGACGAGAGCGTCCTCGAGCAGCGGGTCCTGCGTCACGGCCGCGTGCTGGTGCTGGACCTCCACCCCGGCAGGCTCGTCCTGCGCAGCGCAGCGCAACGCGCGATCGAATCGCAGTGGGTGACCGCGGAGAACGAGCGGCTGACCGCGGAGCTGGAGGGCGCGCTGGGGCAGTTGGAGCGGGAGAACCGCGCCCTGCGCGCGCGCGTGCTGGGGCCGGTGCGGCCGGAGGGGATCATCGGAGACAGCGAGCCGATGCGGAAGCTCTTCAGCCAGCTCGAGCGCGTCGCCCCGCTGACCACCACGGTGACGGTGCTCGGCGAGAGCGGGACGGGCAAGGAGCTCGTCGCCCGCGCACTCCACGCGTTGAGCCCCCGGGCAAAGCGGCCCTTCGTGGCCCAGAACTGCGCGTCGCTTCCGGAGGGGCTTCTGGACGTGGAGCTCTTCGGCCACGCGCGCGGCGCCTTCACCGGCGCGGTGGGCGAGCGCGCCGGCCTGTTCGAGTCCGCGGACGGGGGCACCGTCTTCCTCGACGAGGTGGGCGAGATGCCGCCCGCGATGCAGGCCAAGCTCCTCCGCGTGCTGCAGGAGGGAGAGCTGCGCAGGCTCGGCTCCAACCGCACCGTGAAGCTCGACGTGCGGCTCATCTGCGCCACGCACCGCAACCTCGAGGCCATGGCGCGCGAGGGCCGGTTCCGCGAGGACCTCTACTACCGGCTGCACGCGTTCCTCCTCCGCCTGCCCCCGCTGCGCGAGCGGATGACGGACATCCCCGCTCTGGCGGTCCACTTCCTCGACGGCTTCGCGAGGCAGCACGGGAGGCCCTCACCGGGACTGAGCGACGGCGCGTTGAGGGTGCTGCTCGGTCACGACTGGCCGGGCAACGTGCGCGAGCTGCAGCACGTGATGGAGCGCCTCGTGGTCCTCTGCGAGCCCGGGCGCGTGGTGGATGCCGCGCTCGCCGCCGAAGCGCTCGGGCTGACGGTCACCGAGGACCTCAGCGAGCCGGCGGGATCTCTCGACGAAGCACTGGAGCGCCACGAGCGGGCGATGATCCTCGCGGAGCTGAAGCGGGCGGGCGGCGTCCTCGCGCAGGCGGCGAAGCGGCTGGGGATGAACCGGAGCACCCTCTCCCGCCGGTGCAAGCGGCTCGGGATCGGCGGCAGTGCGGTGAGCGACCTCTCGCCGTCGCATTCGCAGTCGCCCTCGGCGCCGCCGTCGCCGGAAGAAACGGAAGCGCCGGTCCCCGAACACGCCACGGTGCGGCTCGTCAGCGGCGGGCGCTGAACGCTCCTTCAGGGTCCGGAAAGATCGACGTCGAGGATCCGGTCGAGCACCGCGTTCTTGGGCAGATAGCCGTCCGCTCCGGCCTCGCGGCAGATGCGGCGCAGCTCCTCGATGTTCTCACCGGAGCAGAGCAGGACCTTGATCCCTTTGAAGAGCGAGTTGCCCTTGATGAACCGGCACAGCTGCTCGCCGTTGACGTTGGGCATCTGCACGTCGAGCAGGACGAGATCCGGGCGGCTCTCGCGCTTGAGCATGAGGAGCATCGCCTTCTCGGCGGACTCGGCGACCCAGACGTCGAACCCGCGCGAGACGAGCTCACCGCGAAGGACGAGCCGAACCAGATCGCTGTCGTCGACCACGAGGATCCGCTTCTTCGGTACCTCGGGCGCCGCCGGCTTCGCTTCCTCTTCGAGCCCCAGGTGCCGCCGCGCCTCCGCCAGCGCGTACTCGAGGCCGCGCGCCTTGGCGACGTACCCGTCCGCGCCGACCGCAGCCGCCCGCCGCGCCAGCTCCTCTTCGGGCAGCGCCGAATAGAGGACCAGCCGCGACTCGACCCGACGCGTCGCCCGCAGGAACTCCACCACGTCGTCGCCGAACATCTCCGGCATGTCGACGTCCACCAGCATCAGCTGAAAGGCTCCTTCGGCGAGCGCCCTGTCGAGCCCGGCGAGATCCAGCGCGCCGCGCGCCTCCATCCCGGAAGCGTTGAGGGCCTGAACGGTGACATCGAGGAGCAGAGGGCTGTCGTCGAAGACGAGGACGCGGGGAGCCATGCGTCCGCAGCCTAGCGCCGGTCGAAGCGCGCGACAGCCCGAACCTGCCGTGCCGGACGCCGACGGCCCTACTCCACGAACGAGATCTCCTTCGTCCCCGGCACGTCCACCGTCCGCGTCTGAGGCAGCTCCTCGCCGTCACGCATGCGCGTCCACAGCACCGTGTAGCGCCCCGGCGCGAGCCCGCTGAAGGTGACGAGCTCCGAGCGCGGCTGGTACGCCATCTGCGCCCACTGGCTCCTCGGCAGCTCGAACATCGCGTTGCCGGCAACGGTCACGCTCCCGCGCGCGAGCCAGATTGCGTGTCCGTTCTGCGGCGTCACCCGCACCGTCACCGAAGAGGTGCCCGGCACGTTCCCCAGATCCACGTTCATCGCCTGTCCCTGCACGCGCGCGAAGAGCACCGCCTCGCCGGCGAACGGACGCTGAAGCCTCGGCAGGAGGAACTGGTACGAGCCCTCCGGTAGCTCCAGCGCATACGCGCCATCCTGCGAGGTCACCGCGGTGAATCGCTCCCCGCGATCGATGTGCGTCGCCTCCAGCTCCACGCCGGCGGCCGGACCTCCCTCCGCACCGAACACGCGCCCGCTCACGCGCACCGCCTGCCGCAGCGTGACCTCCACGTTGCCCGGCGGCTGACCTCCGCTGAGCTTCACCTGCGTGGTGCCCGAGAGCGCGCCGCGCGTCGCCGACACCGAGATCGTCCCGATGTGCGCCGGCACCGCGAGCGTGAACTCACCCTGCGCGCCGCTGAGCGCCGAGCCCTCGCAGACCTCGCAGCCCACCGCCGCGCCCGCCACCGGAGCGCCCTGCGCATCGCGCACGGTTCCGCTCAGCTCCGGCTCCCGGCCCATCACCACGTCGCCCACGTCGGGCCTGTCCGCCGGCCCGTCGATCATCGCGGACTGGTAGCCGCTCGCCTCCACCACCGCGAACACGCGACCGCCCTCGCTCGGCAAGGGCAGCTCGAAGCGACCATCCGGCGAGCTCACCGGCCGCCCGTCGATGCGGAACTGGCGCAGCGGCTCGCCGCGATCGGTGACCACGCGACCGCGATAGTTGCCGCGCTTGTGCACCACCACCCGGATGCCCGTCGCACCCGAAGGAGCGGTCACCCGTTCGCGCTGGTCGTAGCCCGCATGATGAACCTCGATCCGGTAGTTGCGGTTGGGCCACACCGGACGGATCTCGAAGTGCCCGCGCTCGTCGGTCATCACCGGCTCGGATCCTCGCGGCATCGCCACCACGCTCGCGCCCACCACCGGCGCGCCGTCCCCATCGACGACCTCGCCCTCGAGCCCCTGCCCGCGCTGCAGCTCCAGCGTCAGGTCCACCAGATCCCCGTCGCGCACGCTCACCTGCTTCGGCGCCGACGGCAGGTGGTCCTTCGCGCTCGCCACCACGCGGTACTCACCCGGCGGCATCCCGCGCATGAGCACCACGCCGTCGCTTCCCGAGGGCCGGTCGTTGCGCCACGTCACGTCGCGGTCGATCCACATGAGGACCTCCGCGCCCTCCAGCCGCCTTCCTTCGGAGAGCACCGTCACGCGCAGCCCCGCCTTCGGCTCGAGCTGCAGCTCCACGCCCTCCGCGGGCGCAGTGACCTTCATGTCCGCGCCGCCCCAGTCCGAGTGGTGCGCGTGCAGCTCGTAGAGCCCGGGCGAAGGCACGTCGGCGACGAACTGCCCGTTCTCGTCCGCGCGCACCACGTCGCCCACCGGCGTCACCAACACCGCGATCCCCGGCGCCGGCCGCCCGTACTCGTCGAGCACGCGCCCGCGGATCGTCACGCCCTTCGGCATCACGAGCTCCACGGGCGCCTCGCCGCCCTTCGTCACCCGCACCGGCAGCTGCACGTCCCGGTAACCCTCCGCGCGGCCGTGCAGCACGTAGTCGCCCGCGGGCACCGGCCCGAGCATCACCAGCTCCCCCGTGCGCGCCTTGCGCTTCACGCGTCCTTCACCGTCGGGCCAGTTCTTCGCCAGCGTGAGCTCGGGGTTCGGCACCGGCCCACCGCTCTCGTCGATCACCGTCACCGCCACGCGACCCGCCGGCTCGAGCCGCAGCGTCACCCGCGTCACCGCATCGCGCAGCAGCACCCGTTCGCCCGGCGCGCTGTCGGAGCCCGCGGTCGCCGAAACCACCAGCTCCTCTGGATAGAGCTCCGAAACGCGCGCGCGGCCGGCCTTCGCCACCAGCGACTGCTCGCGGTGATCGCCCAGGAGCTCCACCGTCGCGTCCACCGGCGTGCCGTCGCGCTGGACCTCGACCTCGAGCACGCGAGGACGCTGCAGCTGCAGCCGGATGGGCTGCGGTCCCGCCTCCACCTGCGCCTTCGCGCTCGGCATGAACCCCGCCGCTTCGGCGAGCACGTAGAAAGGTCCCTCGCCGAGCCCCGTCGCGTCGAACACGCCGCGCGCGTCCGCGGTCACCTTCACCGGCGCTGGCAGCCTGCGCGAGACGACGTGCACCGTCGCACCCGGCACCGGCCTCGCCGCTTCGTCCACCACCGTGCCCGCGATCCCGCGCAACGTAGGCAGATGGAGCGCCACCGGATCTCCCGGCGCGGCGCGCTCGTGCACCGCGGTCCCGTGACCCGGCGCACCGGCCCACACGGTGAACGCCACGCCCGACAGGCGCTCGAAGCGGAAGCGGCCATCCGGCCCGGTCCTCGTCTTCGCCGCCGCGTGCAAGTGGCCCTTCCCCGAGCCGAGCAACTCCGCCACGCGAGGAACGGTGGCGAGGCTCGGACAGGAGAGCAGCGGCTCACCGCACACCGCGCACTTCACCGTCGCCAGCGAGGTCTGCGACGACGACGAGAGCGACACCTCCGCGTCCGCGAGCGGCTTCCCATCCGCACCGTGCACGGTGCCGGAGAGCGTCAGCCCCACGCCGTCCGAAGCGCCGGTGACCGGGACCGGTGCAAAGTCCGGCATCAACCCCGCGCGCGCGTCGCCCGACGAAGGCCCACCGTTCGCACGATCCTCCGGATCCGGATCGCCACAGCCGCGCACCGGAACGACGACCGCCGCTGCCGCGACGACGAGCAGCACCCCGAGCCCGATGACCCACCGCTTGCTCACGCCCGGCACGTTAGACCAGACGCCGTCCGCGCAGCGGCGGTTCCCCTCGCCCTTCGCTTCCCCGCCTGCCCAGCGACCCTAGAAGTTGTAGCGGACCGCCGCCGTCGTCCCCAGCACCCGCATCGAGTACCGGTACGAGGGCACGTCGTCGGTCTCCTGCTTCCGGGCCTCGCGCGGGAGGAGCCAGAGCCCCTTCACCGCGAGGTCGATGATGATCGGCTCGGCGAAGACCTCCAGCGGATCGCTGAACGAGAAGCCGATGCCACCGGTCACGCCCAGCGTGTCGCCGTCGAGGATGTTCGAGAGCGGCTGCGTCTGGCGCGGCACCGGCGTGGGCCGGAAGTAGAGGCCACCGCGAGCGGTGAAGCGGTCGCTCAGCCGGTACTCGAGACCCATCCGCGTCGTCACCGTGTCCTTGAAGCCGGGCGAGAGCGGGTCCACGTCGCGCGTGTCCATGTCCATCGCGTCGTCGAGCCCGATCGCCGCCAGCGTCTCGCCGGAGAGGTCCACCTGGATGCGCACGTACGGCGACGGCGCCCGGCTCCACATCTGGTAGTTGCCGTCGAGCGTCAGCGTCAGCTCCGGCAGCACGTCCCACGCCACGCCCGCGTTGATCGTGTGCGGCGCGTAGTGGTTGATGCCGGAGATGGTCAAGTTCAGCTGACCAATGCCCTCGAGCGTGATGTCGGCGGGGATCGAATAGAGCAGCCGCATCTCGCTGCGGTACGAGGCGCCGAAGCGCAGGTTCGACAGCGGCGTATAGAAGATGCCCGCCGTCGGGCCCGCGGTGGTGGCGAGGTGCGAGTCGATCTCGCGGAAGCGGACCTCGCGCGCGAAGAGGTCCACGTTCACCGTGGCGCCGCTGCCGATGAGGTCCGCGAGCACCTGCGTCCCCGCGCCCAGCGTGAGCTCGTCGGTGATCCGCACGCCGGCGCCGAGGAACAGCACCAGCCGGTCCGGATCGTTGTTCCACATGTACCAGAAGGGCCGGTTCGGATCGGGCGCGCGGACGGAGACCAGCCGCGTCGAGGGCAGGTGCAGCCCGAGCCCGAGCGCCAGCCGGTTCTGCACCTTGCCGCCGAGCGGAAAGAGCAGGCCCACGTCGTAGCCGGCCCAGTCGTTCGGGTCGCAGTAGGTGCAGTCGAGAGACTTCTCGAAGGTGAGCCGCTCCACGCGCGGATCGGTGCGCGCGTAGTCGAACGCGAAGCCGAAGTTGATGTCGCGCCGGAGCACGAGCATCGCCGGGTTGTAGTAGGCGGCGGTGAAGTCGGACGCGTCCGCGGTCACCGCCCCGCCACGAGCGGTCGCTCGCGGGGAGAAGCCCCAGTGATCGTAGAAGCTCGCCCTCGCCTCCACGGGCATGAGCAGCATGAGCACGCACGTGAACGCGAGCGCCGAAACGAACCCCGACGCGTGAGCGGACCTAAAGCGACGGCAGCGAATGGGACCCCTCCCGGACAGCGGCTACTCCTCGGCGAACGGCTGGATCGCCTGCGCCACCGCGAGCTCCTGACGGGCCTCGGAGAGCTCGGTGTTCGCGGCGCGCAGCCGGTCCGACAGCACCTGCACGAAGCTCCAGAGCATCTTCACCGCGAGGATCGACTCCCGCTTCATCAGGTTCATCAGATCCTTCTGGGTGATGACCATGACGCGCGTGGGCTCGGTGGCCCGCACCGTCGCGCTTCGGGGCGCGTTGTCGATGAGGCCCATCTCGCCGAAGTGCCCGCCCGCGCGCAGCTCGGCGATCTCCACGCCGTTCTTCTCGATCGACACACGCCCGCGGATGACGACGAAGAGCTCCTCGCCGGGCTGTCCCTCGATGACGATCTCGCGGCCGCCGGGGAAGGTGCGCGTCTGCGCGATGGAGAGGACCGCCGTCTGCTCCTTGTAGGTGAGGTGCCGGAAGATGGGGATCTTCCGCAGCGCCTCCATGCGCGACTGCGCCTCGGCCGCGTCCTGCGTCACCGCGCCGTCGCCCTGCACCGCCACCACCACCGCGGTGATGTTGTCCTTGCCGCCGCGCGAGTTCGCCAGATCCACCAGCCGCTTCGGCAGCTCCTTCGCCGCCACGGTGCCGACGAGCGGGACGACCTCCTCGTCCTCCATGTACCCGTGCAGCCCGTCCGAGCAGAGGATGAAGGTGTCGCCGGGCACCACGTCCACCACCAGCGTGTCCACCTGCACCGACTCCTGGATGCCCACGGCGCGGGTGATGACGTTGCGGTACTGCGAGGTCGCGGCCTGCTCGCGGCTGAGCGTGCCCGCCTTCATCTGCGCGGCGACGAGCGTGTGGTCCTCCGTCAGCCGGTGACACTGCCCGCTGCGCACGAGGTACACGCGCGAGTCGCCCACGTGCCCGATCACGCCCTTGTTTCCGGCGACGGCCAGCGTGACGAGCGTGGTGCCCATGCCGCGCTTCGAGGGATCCACCGCGGCCATCCGGTAGATCTCCGCGCACGCGCGCTGCACCGCGCTCTCCACGAGACCGGCCGCCTGTCCGCGGTGCTCCGGAGAGGGCTCCTTGCCCAGCGCATCGAGCACGTGGCGGTTGCCGGCGACGACGTCTCGCACGACCTCCGCGGCCTTGGCGGAGGCGACCTCACCCGCCGCGTGGCCTCCCATGCCGTCGGCGACGACGTAGAGACCGAGCGCCGAGTCCACCAGCATCGAGTCTTCGTTGTGCTGCCGCTTCCGGCCGATGTCGGTCAGTCCGAACGCCTGGGTCGAGAGGGCCAACGAGGGTTGCTCCGTGTTCGGGGAGGCTGCGCAAACTATGCGGAGGAGGCGTCCGCATCAAGGCGAGTTGCCTGCCGGCACTGGAACACGAGCGCCGGCCGCGCCTCGGCGATCCATGGCGTGTCGAGCACCGCCTGCACGTAGAACGGCGACTGCCGGCTGAAGTAGACGGCCCTCCCCAGATCATCGAGCGCCGCGCGGTTGCGTCCCACCACCGCCGAGGACAGGGCCCGCGCGAAGTAGAGCGCCGGCACGTCTCCAAACCGATCGATCGCCACGCCGAGACGCCGCTTGGCGACGAACGCCGTCCACTCGAGGTTCGCGAGGTTCGTCTCGTGGCGCAGCCGCAGGTACTCGCGCAGATAGGCCTCTGCCGCGGTCATCGGGCGCGCGGACTCGAGGATCTCGAACGCGCGCTCCGGCCTTTCCTTCAGCTGCGCGAGCACGCCCAACCAGCGCCGCTCCCCGCCGGTGTAGCCCAGCGCCTCCGCCCGGGTCTCGAGCCCTTCGATCGCGCCACGCGTCCGCACCTCGAAGAGCAGCGCGCGCCTCGCCGCGTCGTGCTCGTCGGTTGCGCTCTCGTCCGTGGCCAGCAGTCCATCGAAGAGCGCGTCCCAGTCAAGTCGCTCGAGACACGCGAGCCCCGCCTGCACGCGGTTCCTGCGCACGTTCCAGCGGTGGAAGCCGATCATCGCCGCGGCGTACGCACCGGCCGCGGCCGAGGCCAGGAGGACACTCACCCCTCCGCGCTAGCAGAAGGAGGCGCATTGGGTAAAGTCCGCCGCCCTCATGCCTCGCACGCGCACCATCGAGATCCCGCTCATCGCACCGCCCTCCGAAGTGGAGCTGAAGCAGCTCGCCGAGGGCCTCGCGGACGAGGATCCCGGCGTTCGCGAGGACTGTGCCCAGCGCATCGCGAATCTGCGCAACCGCGAGGCGGCGACCTACCTGCGACACGCGCTCGACGACGACGAGGAGGGCGTTCGCGTGTGGGGCGCGTACGGACTCGGGCTGCTCGCGCGCAGTGAGGATCAGGGCGAGCTGCAGTGGGCGATGCGCGAGGACACCTCTCCACTGGTGCGACTGTGGGCGACCTTCGGGTGCGCGCACTTCGGTGACGCCAGCTGCGCGCATGCGCTGGTGGAGATGCTGGACCTGCCGGATCTGGAGCTGCGCAGCAACGCGGTGGATGCGCTGGTCACGCTCGCGGATCCCTCGACGTTGCGACCGCTGCTGGAGCGCCGCCTCGAATCGACGGACGAGCGCCGCAAGGTGTGGGCCGCCGCCATCCTTCATCGTTGGGGACATCGCGGCGCCTTCGAGCTGTGGCGTGAATGCCTGCTTCATCCGCGCTCTCGCGTGCACGCCGCGCTGGTCTCGCCCTATCTCCAATCTCCGCACGCCTCGCGCGAGCTGGTGCGCGTGTGCGCAGAACTCTCACCCGAAGAGCTCGAGGCCCCGGTGCCCGCCGCCAACGAGCTGCCGCTCGCGGAGCTGTTGACCTCCCCGCTGCTGGAGCTCGGGCTCGATGAGATGTTGAAGAACGCCGGCGGCGACGACGCAGCCCTTCGCGCCGACCTTCTCCTCATGGTCCTCCGCACGCCCTTCGCGGATCCGGAGGTGGTGGCCCGTGTGTTCGACTGGGCGCAGCAGCTTCCGCCCGAGCAGCTGGGCGAGTTCCTCACCGAGGTCCTCCTCGAGCAGTCCCCCGCCGAGCGCCTTCGCCTGCTCTCGCGCACGGTGGACTTCGCGCCCGACGCGGTCATCCCGGCGCTGGAGCGCTTCGAGGGCACGGACCGCGACAGCCTCTTCGATCACCTCGCCGAGGCCGCGTCGTCGCCTACGCTGTCGAACTCGGTGCTCGCGCCACTGCTGGAGCTGCTGCGCACGAGCCCCTGGTCCGAGCAGCTCGCGGATCTGCCCGCCGATCCCTGGGCGAGCCTCGACGAAGGCCCTTCGGAGGAACTCCTCGACGACGAGGCGCAGGCGGAGCTCGCGTCGCTGGAGGATGAAGAGGATCTGTCGCCCGTCATCGAGCGGATCGCTGCCGGCGAAGAGGTGGACCCGGAGGAGCGCGAGCGGGCCGAGGCGCTGCTTGCGGATCTGGGAATGACCGCGGAGGAGTTCTCCATCGCGCTCAACGCCGAAGCCCAGGGGATGGATCCGGTCGAGCCGCCCTCCCCGCATCAGGTGGCGCTGCGCACGCTCTGTCTCGCCGCGCTTGTGGATCGCGCCCTGCGTGAGCGCGCATTGGCGAACGGCGAGCTCTCCCCTGCCGAAGCGAAGAGCGCGGCGCAGGCGGCCCGTTCGTGGCTCTCCTCCCACGAAGAGCTGGACGCCGCGCTGAGCGCGATGGAGCGCGACCTCTTCGACGCCGCACCGGGCGACTGGACCTCGGAAGATCTCTCGCAGTCGCTCGCTGCGCTCGAGGCGCTGGCGGTGCTCGCGTGGAGCATCGGGCCGGACGCGATGACCGCACCTTCGCCGGACGAGCCCACCGAACCCGACGCCCTGCTCGAGTCGCTGCCGCTCTACCGGAAGGATGACTTTGAAGCCTTCGTCGAAAGGGCCGCCGCCTCCCAGGTGGACGCAGAGCTGCTGGACGCCCAGCGCGAGCTCTACGAGACGCTTCTCTGGCGCGCGGAGCAGGAGGAGGTCGCGCGGCGCCTGTTGAAGGGCGAAGAGGTGGAGCTGGAGATCGACGAGGACGCGGTCTTCGAGGAGCTCGTCGCCGACGGAATGAACCCGTCCGAGCTGCAGACGACCCCGAAACCGAAGCTGCTGGCGGAGGGGCTGCGGCTGCTCGGCCGGCGCGCGGCGCAGCGGCTCGCGGAGGAGGGTCACCTCACGCTGCAGGCGGGCGACTTCGCCTTCCGCGGAAAGCCACTCTCGAAGCTGGACGATGCCCTCGTGGTGCAGTTGCGGCAGCTCGCGGAGCAGCGCTACCGCGCGCTGGTGTGGCTGGGCACCGGCGGGGACTGGGACGGGCTCGCGGCCGGAAGTGAAGAGGGGCCGGGCTAGAGTCGGAGGGCCACGGCGGCCTTGTGAACAGATCGTGACGGGGCTATACCGCCGACCGACCTGTCTCGCCCCTGGGAGGGAGCTTGGCCACGTCGCTTCGGACGTTCGTTTTTCTCGATTCGCTCCAGCCGCAGCTCGCCGCCCACATCTGCACCACGTGCCGCGGGTACTACCCCGTGCCCTACGTGGCGTCGCTGTTCGTGGAGATCGCGCCGGGCATGGCCATCCACGGCCTCATCGACACCGCGTTGAAGCAGACGAAGGTGTACCCCGCGACCCTCGTCGTCGAGCGCGCCTACGGCATGCTCGAGGTGCACCACGAGGACAAGGGTGAGGTCCGCAGCGCCGGCGAGGCGATCCTCGCGCACATGGGCGTGAAGGAAGAGGACCGGATCAAGCCGAAGATCATCTCCAACACCGTCATCCGCGCCATCGAGCCGATGCACGCGATGATCCTCGACCGCATCCGCTTCGGCTCGATGATCGAGCCCGGCCAGTCGCTCTTCATCCTCGAGTGTGAGCCCGCCGCGTACGCCGCGCTGGCCGCCAACGAAGCGGAGAAGGCGGCCAACGTGAAGCTCGTGGACGTGACGCCGTTCGGCGCGTTCGGCCGGCTCTACCTTGCGGGCAGCGAGGCGGAGATCGACGCGGCGGCCGAGGCAGCGGTCAACGCGCTGAAGGGCATCACCGGCAAGGAGCCCCCGTCCAAGGGCGGGTAGGCTCTCCACTCTCTGCAGCACGCGGCAACCCGTTTCACCTGAACCGTTTCAACTGAACGAGGACGTGACAGATGGCTGAGGCGCTGGGGCTCATCGAATGCAAGGGCTTCGTGGGGATGGTCGAGGCGGCGGACGCGATGGTGAAGGCCGCGCGGGTGGAGTTCGTGGGCTACGAGAAGATCGGCGGCGGGTACGTCACCGCGATCGTCCGGGGCGACGTGGCGGCGGTGAAGGCGGCCACCGAGGCCGGCGCGCGTGGCGCCGAGCGCGTGGGTGAGCTCGTCTCCGTGCACGTCATTCCGCGGCCGCATCCGAACATCGACCTCGTGCTCCCGCTCGGGCGCGCGGACAAGGCGAAGGCCGAGACCGGTCAGGGCTAACGCCAAAGGCCTTCTCCTCGCGGGAAGGCCACACGGCTCCCCATGCTGCTCGGCAAAGTCATCGGCACCGTCGTCTCCACCCGCAAGGAGAAGGAGCTCGAGGGTCTCAAGCTCCTCGTCGTCCGCGGCATGGACGTCGAAGGCAAGGCCACCTCCACACTGGTCGTCGCCATCGACGCGGTGGGCGCCGGCGTGGGCGAGGTCGTGCTCTACGCGTCGGGTTCGTCTGCGCGTCAGACGCAGGTGACGAAGGACCGGCCCGTGGACGCCACCATCATGGCCATCGTCGATCAGCTCGAGGTCGATGGTCAGTTGAAGTACCAGAAGGAGTAGCAGGCGCCGTACGCGCCACATCATGGGCATCAGACAGATACGCGCGCGCGGCACCACCGGCTCCGAGGCAGTGGAGCAGGTGGTGCAGAAGGCACGCGCCAAGGCAGGCGTGGACCGGATCCTCGTCGTGTACGGCGAGCAGACCGCCCACATCTACGTGGAGGACGCCACGGCGAACTCCACCCCGCCCCGGCAGCGCAACAACGCCCGGGCCCTGTAGCACTCCCGTAGCACTCCCCAGGACGCGCGCCGGAAGCGCCGGAGGTTGGCGGTGGCCCTCACCGAGAACCAGATCAACGCGATCGTGGACCAGGTCGTGCGGAAGGTCGCGCAGGACCTCGCGGGCGTTCCGTCCGTCATCCGTCCGGAGGTCCACCGCGGCGCCGAGCGCACCTACGGCACCTACGCGCAGGCGCCCGCCTTCGTGCGCGGGCCGTCCTCGCGGCGCGGCATCTTCGACGACCTCGACTCCGCCACCGGCGCAGCGACGCAGGCTTTCGAGCAGTGGCGGGACACGCCGCTGGAGACGAAGGACCGCGTGATCGAGGCCATGCGCGAGGTCACCCGCCGCCACGCCGAGGAGCTCGCGCGGATGGCGGTGGAGGAGACGAAGCTCGGCCGCGTGGACGACAAGGTGAAGAAGAACCTGCTCTGCGCGAACAAGACGCCGGGCACGGAGATCCTCCGCCCGGTCGCGTTCAGCGGCGACCACGGAATCACCATCACCGAGCGCGCGCCGTTCGGCGTCATCGGCTCCATCACGCCGACCACCAACCCCACCGAGACGATCATCAACAACGCCATCGGCATGGTGGCGGGCGGGAACTCGGTCGTCTTCAACGTGCACCCGTCGGCGAAGCGGGTCTCCGCGCGGCACATCCAGCTGCTCAACGAGGCGATCGTCTCGGCGGGCGGGCCGGAGAATCTCCTCTGCGCCATGGCCGAGCCGACGATCGAGTCGGCCGGGGCGCTGATGAAGCACAAGAACGTCCGCCTGCTCGTGGTCACCGGCGGACCGGCGGTGGTGAAGGCCGCCATGGCGTCCGGCAAGCGCGCGATCGCCGCGGGCCCGGGCAACCCGCCGGTGGTGGTGGACGAGACCGCGCACGTGGAGAAGGCGGCGCGCGACATCGTCAACGGTGCGTCCTTCGACAACAACATCGTGTGCATCGTGGAGAAGGAGGTCTTCGCCGTCTCCGAGATCGCCGACCGCCTGAAGAAGCACATGGTGGAGAACGGCGCGTTCGAGGTCACCGGCCCCGCGATCAACCGGCTGGAGAAGCTGGTGGTGGTGGACGGGCACCCGAACAAGGAGTGGGTGGGCCGCGACGCCGCGAAGATCGCCGAGGCCGCGGGCATCCGCGTTCCGCCCGGCACGCGCCTGCTCTTCGCCGAGGTGGACGCCACGCACTCGTTCGTCCAGGCGGAGCTGCTGATGCCGGTGATCGGCTTCGTGCGCATGCCCACGGTGGAGGACTGCATCGCCGGCGCGGTGCAGGCGGAGCACGGGTTCGGTCACACCGCGACCATGCACTCCACCTCGCTCGACCACCTGCACGCCATGGCGCGGGTGATCAACACGAGCATCTTCGTGAAGAACGGGCCGGCCTACGCGGGGCTCGGCTTCACCGGCGAGGGCTACACCTCGTTCACCATCGCGTCCCCCACCGGCGAGGGCCTGACCACCGCGGTCAGCTTCACCCGCGAGCGGCGGTGCACGCTGAAGGACTACTTCCGGATCGTCTGATGAAGGGGATCGTCGGCCCAGCCATCGGCGTGCTGGAGCTCGACTCCATCGCGCGAGGACTCATCGTCGCGGACGCGGTGGTCAAGCGTGCGCCCGTCACCGTGCAGATGGCGGAGACGGTGTCGCCGGGCAAGTACGTGCTCCTCTTCTGCGGCGGCGTGGCGGAGGTCGAGGAGTCCTTCCGCGCCGGCGAGGATCGAGCGGGAGCATCGCTGCTCGACAAGCTCTTCCTGCCGCAGGCGGAGCGCGGGTTGATCGAAGCCCTCAACGCGCCGCCCGATGCAACGTGGACGGAGAGCGTGGCGGTCGTCGAGACGCACACCGTGTCCTCTGCCCTGCTCGCGGCGGACACGGCCCTGAAGCGCGCGGACGTCCGGCTCATCCGGCTGCACCTGGCGAAGGGCATTGGCGGGAAGGGCTACTTCATCCTCACCGGCTCCCTGGACATGGTGCAGGCGGGCTCCGAGGCCGCGGCCGCTGCCATCTCGCCGGAGCTGCTGCAGACGGTCGAGCTCATCGAGCAGCCGCATCCGGACCTGCGCGGCCGCGTACTGTAACGCCGCGCAATTCTCACTCTTGCGAGCCGCCGCGACCGAAGGTAAGAGAGGCGCCCGCTGTGCGGCGAGGTAGCTCAACTGGTTAGAGCGGCGGTCTCATAATCCGCAGGTAGTCGGTTCAAGTCCGACCCTCGCCACAGGAAGGCCCCGAAATCCCCAGTGGATTCGGGGCCTTTCGCTTTTCAGCGTTGGGGTCCACATCGCAGGGGAGAACGCACCATGAGCACCGTCCTCGTCACCGGCGGCTCGGGCTTCATCGCCGGCCACTGCATCCTGCAGCTCCTCGCGGCGGGCCACACCGTGCGCACCACCGTGCGGAAGCTCTCGCGAGAAGGAGACGTGCGCGCGCAGCTCGCGACCGGCGGCGGTGATGCGAACGCGCCCATCGCCTTCTTCGCCGCGGACCTCGAGAGCGACGAGGGCTGGGACGACGCGGTGCGCGGCTGCGACTACGTGCTGCACGTGGCCTCGCCCTTCCCGCCCACCATCCCGGAAGACGAAGACGAGGTCGTGCGTCCCGCGCGTGAGGGTGCGCTGCGCGTGCTGCGCGCCTCGGCGAGGGCCGGCGTGAAGCGCGTGGTCCTCACCTCCTCCTTCGCGGCGATCGGCTACGGCCACCCGGCCCGGCGCTTTACCGAGCCCTTCGACGAGACGAGCTGGACGGACCCCGCCGGCGACGACGTGACGCCGTACGTGAAGTCGAAGACCCTCGCCGAGCGCGCCGCGTGGGACTTCATCGCGTCGCCCGAAGCCCGCGGCGTCGAGCTCTCGGTGGTGAACCCGGTGGGCGTGTTCGGTCCGGTGCTCGGCGCGGACTACTCGACCTCGATCCTCATCGTGCAGCGGCTGCTCGATGGCCAGGTGCCGGGCCTGCCTCGGCTCTACTTCGGCGCGGTGGACGTGCGCGACGTGGCCGACCTCCACCTGCGCGCGATGACGCACGAGGCGGCGAAGGGCGAGCGCTTCCTCGCGGTGGCGGGCGACTTCATGACCTTCAAGGAGATCGCGAACGTGCTGCGAACGCTCGGACCCGCGGCGAAGCGGGTGCCGAAGCGCGAGCTGCCGGATCTCCTCATCCGGCTCGCGGGCCTCTTCGATCCGTCGGTGAAGCAGATCCTCCCCGAGCTGGGGAAGCCGAAGAACGGCACCTCCGCCAAGGCGCAGCGGGTGCTCGGCTGGAAGCCGCGGACGCGCGAGGAGGCGATCCTCGCCACCGCGGAGAGCATGATCCGGCTGGGGCTGACGAAGGACTCGAAGCGCAGCTGACCTGCGGCGCGTCAGAAGGTGAAGCCCGCGCCCGCGTACACGCTGACGAGGTGATGCACGCCCGCCGCCGGGGTTTTCACCACGCTCAGGGCGAGCGGCACGTCGTCCGATCGGTTCCGACCGGCCTGATTCGTTCCCTCGAAGGTCTCCACCCGGCAGCCGTTCGACACCACGGGGCGCGCCGCATCCACCGTCCGGCCCTGCCGCAGCACGCGGTCCATCTCGGTGAGGTCGTTCTCGTTGCAGCCGTTGAGGGTGGAGGTGGCGCGGCTGAAGCCGACGTCCCGCACCTCCAGTCGCAGCGTCAGCCGATCCCAGAGCCTCGCGCGAAGCCCCGCGCCGGCGGAGGCGAGGAAGCGCGCGCCCGCGTCACCGTAGGTGGCCGGCCCGGCCAGGTTGTCCCACTTGAGCAGGTGCCGCGACTTCCCCGCGCCGATCCCCGCGAAGATCCCCAGCGAGAGGTCCGCCTGCATCGATCCGGTGCCAATCGTCCCGCGCAGCGGCGACAGCTCCGTGCCCACGAGCCCGCCCCACTCGAGGAGCGTCTGCCCCGAGTCCATCTGCAGCGTCGGACCGACCGGCCGCTCGTTCTCGTTGCGCCAGTTGAACAGCGGCGTGACGAAGAGGCCGATGCCGTCCGAGAGGTGCACCGTGTACGAGGCCGCCACGCCGGTGTGCTGGGTGAAGTTCTGGTTCACCTGCACGGCGGCCGGGTAGAGCGTCAGCTCGTGCCGCACGCCGCGGGAAGGCTTCGGGGCCGGCGCGGTCGCGGTGACCTCGGCGCTCGGCGCATCGCCCTGCCCTTCCTCCTGGGCGTGGGCACTGGTGGAGAGGAGACCTGCCGCGGCGACGAGCGCGGCCGCAGCCTGGCGAAGCGAGAGCGTGTGCATGCGCCGGTGATACCAGAACATCCAGACTTCCGGCACAGGCCTCTGCAGCCCGGGCGCGCGCAGCCACGTCCCTCCGGCGCGACGACAGGCGCAGCGCGCGGCAGTACGGTCCCGCCGCATGAAGGAGCCTGCCCTCACGAAGCTCGACGGGAAGACCGTCCTCATCACCGGCGCCACGAGCGGCATCGGCCTCGAGGCCGCGGTCGCGCTGGCGAAGATGGGCGCCCGGGTGGGGATCACCGGCCGGGATCGCGCGCGCACCGAAGCGGCGGCGGCGGACATCCGCGGGCGCAGCGGCTCGCAGAAGATCGACCTCTTCCTCGCCGAGTTCGCGTCGCAGTCGGAGGTGCGAAGGCTCGCGGACGAGGTGCGCGGGCGCTACGACCGGCTCGACGTGCTCGTGAACAACGCGGGCGGCGTGTACGCGGACCGCACGCTGTCACCCGACGGCATCGAGTCCACCTTCGCGGTGAACCACCTCGCGCCCTTCCTGCTGACGAACCTCCTGCTCGACCTGCTCGAGCGCAGCCGGGCGCGGATCGTCAACGTGGCCTCGGTGGCGCAGAAGCGCGGCAAGCTCCACTGGGACGACCTCGAGCTGTCGAAGGGCTACTTCGTGATGAAGGCCTACGGGCAGTCGAAGCTCGCCAACGTGGTCTTCACCAAGGAGCTCTCGCGCAGGATCGCGGGCACCGGCGTCACCGCCAACTGCCTGCACCCCGGCGTGGTGGCGACGAACATCTGGAGCAAGGCGCCCTGGTACGTGCGCCCGCTGCTGAAGGCGTACGCAGCGGTGGCGATGATCTCTCCGGAGGCGGGCGCGCGTCCCATCGTCCATCTCGCGGCGAGCCCGGAGGTCGAAGGCCGAAGCGGGCTCTTCATCCACGAGGACCTCCGCGAGCACCGGGTGAATCCGGTGGCGGAGGACCCCGCGGTGGGCGCGAGGCTGTGGGAGCTCAGCGCCCGCTACGTCAAGCTGGCTTGACGAACGTTCCCGGAGCCCTTCAGGCGAATCCGAACGACTAGAACGGCGCGTCGTCGTCGCCCGGCGGAGGCGGCTCGTCGCCCCAGTCCGGCTCGTTGCCGTAACCGGAACCGCCGCCACCACCACCACCACCGCCCTGCCGCGCGAGCTCCTGCTCGATCGCGGTGAGCAGCGCGCGCTCCTTGTCGTGGAAGCGCTCCTTTGAGGGGTCGTTGAGGCTGCGGCGCGCGCCGTTCGCGTAGAACTCGAGGTCTCCCTGCGAGGCCCCCGAGATGGGCGCGCCCTTGCTGCGTCCGTAGTTGGGGAACACGGTGGGCAACCCGCCCGCGCCGCCCGAGTACCCGCCGCCGCCGCCGCCCCACGCGGGGGCCTGCGCCGGAGCACGCGGCGTGCTGCGCGGCGCCGAAGCGGCCTCGGCGCCGACCGTCAGCTCACCGAGCTGCAGCGTGAAGGAGCCGTCGCTCTCGCGGGTGGCGGCGCCGACCTGGACCCGCTCGCCGCGGGGGCCTCGAACGTACACGGGGAATTGCTGTGACATGTCCCTCAGGCTCCTACATCTGCTGCGCGGTCTGCGACAGCTTGATCACCGAGAAGCTCGCGCCCTGCGGATCCTGCACCACGCTGATCCGCCCGTACGGCGAGTCGAACGGCGGCACCATCACCTTCCCGCCCAGCTCCGCCACCTTCTTCGCTGCCGCGTCCGCGTCCTCGACCGCGAAGTAGCCCATCCAGTGCGGCGGGATCTCCTTCGGCCACTGCTCGTTCATCTGGAGGATGCCGGCGTAGGTCTTCTCGCCGCGGTTGAGCATCCAGTACGTCATGCCCGGCGCGTCCATCTTCACCGCCTCGAGGTCGAACACCTTCGAGTAGAAGTGCCGCGCCTTCTCCGCGTCGCGCGTGTTGACCTCGTACCAGGTCATCGCGCCCGGCTCGTCGATGATCTGCGCGCCCTTGTGACCGGTCGGCTGCCAGAGCCCGAAGACCGCGCCGGTGTTGTCCACCGCCATCGCCATCCGGCCCGACTGGGGGATGTCCATCGGCGGCATCATCGTCTGGCCGCCGTTCGCAGTGACGCGCGCCAGCGTTGCCTCCGCGTTCTCCACGCCGAAGTACACGCTCCACGCGTTGGGGAACTGCATCTGAGGCGACTTCTGGCCGATGCCCGCCGTCATGCGCCCGTTCTTGAACGCCATCGCGTAGCCACCGGTCTGCTGGCCACCGACCTCGAAGGTCCAGCCGAACAGCGCGCCGTAGAACGTCATCGCGCCCTGCTGGTCGTCGGTCATCAGATCCATCCAGGCGATGGTGCCCGGCTTGTGCGAGTCCACGTGCATGTGCGTCTCCGTGTCAGTGACAGGTCGCGCGGTGCCCCCCACAGTCCCCGGCCGAACGCAACGGCTGCGGCAGGCGCGACGCGGCGGAACCTAGCCCCGAAGCACGTCGTCGAGGAAGGCGTACGCGACGGTGAAGTAGATGACCACGCCGGACACATCGACGACGGTGGAGACGAAGGGCGCGGACGCGCTCGCCGGGTCCGCGCCGATGCGGCGGAGCACGAACGGCAGCATCGATCCGCTGAGCGTTCCCCAGAGCACCACGGCCAGCAGCGAGAGGCCCACCGTCATCCCCAGCCGGAAGGTGATCACTCCGTACTCACCGAAGATGAACTCCCAGCCCATGATGCGCAGAAGGCCCATCACGCCGATGATCCCGCCCAGCGCGAGCCCCGCGCGCAGCTCCTTGAACACGACCTTCGACCAGTCGCGCAGCCGCACCTCGCCGAGCGCCATCGCGCGCACGATCAGCGTGGCCGCCTGACTGCCGGAGTTGCCTCCGCTGGAGATGATGAGCGGCACCAGCACGCCGAGCACCACCGCCTTGTCGATGGCGTCTTCGAAGTGCCCCATCGCCGCGGTGGTGAAGAGCTGACCGACGAAGAGCACCAGCAGCCAGCCGGCGCGCTTGCGGAGCATGTCGCCCAGACCGGTCTCGAAATAGGGCGCCTCGAGCGCCTCCATGCCGCCGACCTTCTGGATGTCCTCCGTCGCCTCCTCCTGCACGACCTGGACGATGTCGTCGACGGTGACGATGCCCTTCATCCGGCCCTCGCCGTCCACCACCGGAATGGCCATGAGGCCGTGCTCGCTGAAGAGCCGGGACACCGCCTCCTGATCCGTCTCCTCCTGCACCGTGACGAGGTCGGTGTTCATCACCTCGTCCACGCGCACACCGGGCCGCGCCTGGATGAGCTGCCGCAGGCTGACCACGCCCTGCAGCTTCTGCTGCCCGTCGAGGACGTACGCGTAATAGACGGTCTCGACCTTCTCGCGCGTCTGCTTGCGCAGGTAGGCGATGGCCTCGTCGGTGCTCATCTCCGGCCGCACGCGCGCGAACCGCGGGTTCATCAGACCGCCCGCGTCGTCCTCCGCGTACGCCATCAGCGCCTGGATCTCGCGGCGCGTGGGGTCGTCCACCAGCGCGAGCAGCGCCTGGCGCTCCTCCTGCGGCGCCTCCTGGATGAGGTCCGCCGCGTCGTCCGGCGCGAGGAGCTTCATCCACGTGCGGCGCTCGTGCTGCTTCATCGCGAGGATGAGCTCGAGCTGCTCCGCCGCGCTGAGCGACCCGAAGAAGTCCTCCGCGGTGGCGTGCGGCACGAGCTTGAAGCTCTCCACCCGCTCGTCGCGCGAGAGCGCTGGCCATGCGTCGCGGAGCTCCTGCGGGAAGATTGGCTCGGGGTCGAACGGCATGCGCAGAGGCCCTCTAGCAGAGCGCTCCCTTTTTTTGACTCCCCCCATTCGCGGCGTCTAATTCCCGCCACAAGCCGGTAGCGCGCTGTAGCAGCACGGGCGCGGCGCCGGTCTCTCGGAGGGGCACATGCAGGACGTCAGCGGAAGCGCGGCCGCGATCGCGGCAGAGGCACGGATCGCCACGCCGGGCGCGGAGCCGATCGGGGTCGAAGGCAGCGAGGCGCTCGAGCGCCGCAACGGGGTCGTCTCCACCCACGTGCTCGTGCCGGAGGCAGAGGCGGAGAAGCTCCGGCTGCTCTCCCGGAAGACCCGCGTCGCGCAGAGCGAGTACCTCCGCGAGGCCGTGGACGACCTGCTGCAGAAGTACGACAAGCTCGCGGCAAAGGACGGTGACGCGTGAGCGCGCTGCGCCGGCGTCCCCACTTCACGCCCGAGACCGCTGTTCAGACGGCCACGCTGCTGAAGGCCCAGCGCGCGCCGGTGAAGCCGGACGTGCTCGATCTGGAGCTGGAGCTCGACGGTGCCGAGCGCCCGCAGCCGCGCCGCCCCACCCCGCCTCACGTGGACGGGTCGATCAAGTCGGCGATCATCCGCTGGCTGAACGAAGAGCTGTAGAGGGCCGCGGCCCTCTTCAGACCGCCGGATCCACCGCGGAAGTGGCGGCGGTGCCCTCGCCCATGTTCTGGGTGATCTCCCGGAACGAGAGCTGGCTGAGGGACATGAAGAGCAGCCCGAAGCCGATCTGCTGCGCCGTCTGGCACAGCCACACCACGTTCGCGTAGGCGATGCCTTGGCCGTTGACGAGCTCCAGCGGCAGGAAGAGCGCCAGCCCGAACTTTGTCGCCGCCTGGAAGGTGCCCATCATCCCGGGCGCCGCGGGGATCATCAGCCCCGCCACGAGCACCACGAGGATCACCATCCCCTGGAAGAGGTCGATCTCGAGGCCGAAGGCGCGGGCCATCATCGTCATCCCCACGCCGTTGACCGCCCAGTAGACCGCGGTGGCGACGAAGAAGCCGACGATGTTCCACGCCGAGGGAAGCCGCCGCATCGCGCCCACGAACGCATCGACGATCTCCGCCGCCTTGTCCGCCGCGCCCGGCGCCACCCGCCCAATGGTCGTGCGCACGATCCCTACGGCGAGCTTCTGCTTCCACAGGCCGAAGAGCAGGAACGCGAGCCCGCCGCCGAAGATGCCGAACAGCGCGGTGGCGATGAGGTGGAGCTGCGGCGGCACGTCCGGCACGAAGAAGAGGAGCACCCACAGCAGCGTGGCGACGAAGAGACCGTCCACGATGCGCTCGAGCACCACCGTGGTCATGGCCGCGCTCTTCCGGATCCCGCTGCGCTGCGCGATGAGGTAGGGCCTGGCGAACTCGCCGAGGCGAAACGGCAGCACGAGCAGCATCATGAAGCCGATGGCCGAGGCCTCGTTGAGCTTCTTGAACGGCACGCGCTCCATGCCCGAGAGCAGGAAGCCCCACCGCGCGGTGCGGCAGACGTGGATGAGCGTGAGGATGCCCAGGTAGGGGATCACCCACAGATAGTTGGCGTTGCTCAGGTACCCGAGCTGCTCGCGCCAATTGGTGTCTCGGAACGCCCACCACATCAGGGCGCCGGTGACGACCAGGCTGGCCGCCAGCTTCAGGAACCGCTTCACTCGCCGGGGTATACCCCCGCCTACCTCAGAGTTCCACCGGCTCCCCGCCGAGGATCCTGCCCGGCCGCTCGGTCATCATCCGATCGAACTCCGCGGCGCCCGCGCGCTTGCGCAGCTCGGCCAGCGCCTCGCCCACCCACCCCTTCGCGTTCACCGGCGCGTGCAGGTCCGTGGCGCCCACCGCGTAGAGCCCGTCGTCGAGCAGCGTGCGCGCCCACTTCTTTGCGTCCGGCCCGTAGCGCCCGGTCAGCGCGCCGATGTCGAGCTGCAGGAGCGCGCCCGCCGCCACCGCCTCCGCCGCGCGTCCCTTGCGCTGGAACTCGAGGCAGCGCTCCGGGTGCGCGATGAGCGGGGTGATCCCCTTCACCTTCACCCGGAAGAGGATCTCGCGCAGCGCCGGCACCGGCGAGCCGTAGGGCGCCTCCACCAGCACGTACTTGCCGCCCGCCCCGCCGACGAGCCGCGCATCCGGCGTCCCCATCTGCGGCACGAAGCGATCGTCCATCAGATCGTTCTCCGCGTTGTCGTGCAGCGCGAGCGCGATGCCCTGCGCGTTCAACGCGTCCTGCAGCAGGGCCTTCTGCGTCAGCGTCCGCTCATGCGACCAGGAGGCGTACTGCGGCCGGTTGTGGGGGCTCGGGGCGGCGGCGGTGAACCCGAGGCTCACGAGCGTCCGCGCCATCTCCACCGCGTCCTCCAAAGACCGCGCGCCGTCGTCCACGTGGGGGATGAGGTGGCAGTGCAGGTCGATCACGGGCGGGCGTCGGCGGCGTCAGTGCGTGTGCGGCGGCTCGTCGCCCTCGAGCGGCTCCATCGTCGGGCGCTCGTCTTCGGCGTCTTCCTCCGCGCGGTCCGGCACGCGGTACTCCTCGCCGAGCCACTTCCCCAGATCCACCTGACGGCACCGCGTCGAGCAGAACGGGAACGACGCGTTCTCCGCGCGCGACGCCGAAGGCTTCTTGCAGATGGGACAGGGCAGGCTCTTCATCCGTCTCCGCAAATAGCGTTCCGTCCAGGCAGCGGCAAGCACGCGGATGGCCACGCATGCGGCCGCCTTGCCGTCTGCCGGGCAGAGTGGGATTCATCGCCCATGCGCGCGATCCCCCTCTTCTTCGTGGCCGTCGCTGCAGTGGCGGCAGTCTCTCTCGCGTGTGGCGACGGCGGCATCCGGCGCTCGCCTCGCGACCAGCCCATCCCCGAGCCGACGTGCGGCGACGGCATCGTCAACGAGGGCGAGGACTGCGACGGCTCGGATCTCGCGGAGCAGAGCTGCACCGGCCTGGGCTTCGATCTGGGCACGCTCTCCTGCGACGCGAGCTGCAAGTTCTCCACCGGCGGCTGCGTGAAGTTCTGCGGCAACGGGACCATCGACGTGGGCGAGCAGTGTGACGGAGCGCTCGGCCCGCTGGGGTGTGACGGCTGGGGCTACCGCAGCTGCTCCGACAGCTGCCAGGTCGAGTCGAACACCTGCCGCACGGCCTCCTTCACCGCGGGGCCCACGCTGCAGATGACCTCCGGCGGCCCTTCGGTGATCGCGGACCTCGTGCCCACCGGCTACGGCGATCTCATCAGCGCGGTGCCCGGCTTCGGCCGCCTGCAGACGCACGCGTGGAAGCCGGCGCAGGGCTTCACCCCGGACCGCATCCTCTCGCGCACCGACTCGCAGGTTCCCCTCTCTCCCATCGCCGGAGACCTCGACGGTGACGGGCGCGTCGACGTGGCGGCGATCAACACCGACGGCAGCGCCGACCGGTACCGCTTCACGCCCGCGACGGGCAGCACGCCGGCGGGCTTCGTGGTCGAGAACCTCTCCCCTTCGCCCACCCGCGGCGATCCGGTGTGCGAGACCGGTCCGTGGCTCGGCAGCGGGAAGCTCCTCGGCGGGCCTGGAGACGATCTCGTCGCGCTCGCGTGCGCGGGCCTCACGGGCAGCATCACCTGGGACGGCGCGGTCGTCTTCCCCAGCGGCGCAGCGCCACTTCCCGCCGTCCGCGTGGTCGAGGTCGGGGTCCGGCACGGCACCCTCGGAGACGTGAACGGGGACGAGAAGGGCGACCTCGTGCTCTCGAAGATGAACGGAGACGTGGTGGTGCGGCTCGCGCCGGACTTCGCGGCGGCGACGGACAGCTGGGTCTCGATGCTCGGTGCGCTCTCGCTTCGCGTCGCGGATCTGGACGGTGACGGTGACGGCGACCTCATCGCGTTCGTCGGCAGCGAGCTGATGCTGCTGGAGAACACCGGGACCGGCGTGGCGGTGCGCCGGCAGCTTCCGGCGCAGGCGTTCGGCTTCGGGCTCGCGCGCGACCTCGATGGAGACGGCCGCGTGGACCTCGCGTGGCTCGAGGGAGACCGGTTGGAGCTCCGCCGCAACGTGGGCGAGTTCACCTTCACCGCGCAACACTTCCCCACCGGCGCGGGCCTCGCGCTCTCGCTCAGCGCGGGCGACGTGGAGGGCGATGGGGATCTCGATCTCGCCGCGACCTACAAGCCTTCGACGCAGAGCGAAGCGACGACGACGTACGTGTTCCTCAACGCGGTGAAGTGAAGGACGACACGCCATGAAGGCACTGATCATCGAGCGGCCGGACGGCCCGGAGGCCTTGAGGTTCGGCGACCGTCCGGAGCCCCAGCTGGGCCCCTGGGACCTGCGGATCAAGGTGCACGTGTCCGCGCTGAACCGGGCGGACCTCCTCCAGATGCGCGGCGGCTATCCCGCGCCCGCCGGCGTCCCGTCCGACATCCCGGGGCTCGAGTACGCCGGCGTGGTGCTCGAGTGCGGTCCGCACGTCAACCTGTTCAAGCGCGGCGATCCGGTGATGGGGCTCGTCGGCGGCGGCGCGTTCGCGGAGCAGGTCGTCGTCCACGAGCGCGAGGCGCTGCCCATCCCGCCGAACCTCTCCTTCGAAGAGGCCGCGGCGCTCCCCGAAGCCTTCCTCACCGCGTGGGACGCGCTGGTGCTGCAGGGCGGACTGCGCAGCGGCGAGTGGGTGCTCGTGCATGCCGCCGGCAGCGGCGTGGGCACGGCCGCGGTGCAGCTCGTCCATGCGCTGGGTGGGCGCTGCGTCGCCACCGCCCGGTCGAAGGGCAAGCTGGAGCAGGCGGCACATGCTTACGGCGTAAGCCGCGAAGCGCTGATCGTCCCCGACCTCGAAGCCCCGGGCGTCCCCCGCTTCGCCGACCGGGTGCGGAGCGTGACCGGCGGCGGGGTGCACCTCGCGCTGGAGCTGGTGGGCGGCAACTACGTGCCGGAGACGCTCGCCGCAATGGCGCCGCGCGGCCGGGTGATCCTCGTGGGCCTGCTCGCGGGCGCGACGGCGAACGTGGACCTGCGCACCGTGCTCACCCGCCGGCTGAGCGTGACCGGCACCGTGCTGCGCAGCCGGCCGCTGGAGGAGAAGCTCGCGCTTGCGCAGGCCGCCCGCCGCAGCCTCGTGCCGCTCTTCGAGTCCGGCGCGCTGAAGCCGGTGCTCGACACGACCTGTGGCGTGGTGCCGATGAGGCTCGACGCGGTGAAGCAGGCGTGCGCGCGGCTGGGCCGCAACGAGACCTTCGGCAAGATCGTGCTTCGCTGGTGAGGTCGCGGACGAAGGGGTAGAAGCCCCGCCCCATGCCGACTGACTTCGACCCCAACGCCGCCGCCCTCTCCGACTCGGGCGTCTTCGGTCTCCCGCACACCCCCGAGGAGGCCCGCGTCGTCCTCCTCCCCGTTCCCTGGGAGGCCACCACCTCCTATGGCGGCGGCACCTCGAAGGGCCCCGCCGCGATCCTCTCGGCCTCGCGTCAGGTGGACCTCTTCGACCTCGAGACCGGCAAGCCCTACGCGCAGGGCATCGCCATGGTCGACGAGCCCTCCTCCATCCGTCGCTGGAACCGCGAGGCGAAGCGGCTGGCGAAGCCGATCATCGAGCGCGGCGGCGAGCTGCGCAGCGCGAAGGACCGCAAGGCGCTCGAGCAGGTCAACGCGCTGAGCGACAAGGTCAACGACTGGGTCTACGCGGAGACGCGCCGCTTCCTCGAGCAGGGGAAGATCGTCGGCACCATCGGCGGTGACCACGCGGTCCCCTACGGCGCGATCCGGGCCCACGCGGAGAAGTACCCGGGCCTGGGCATCCTGCACCTCGACGCGCACGCGGACCTGCGTCCCGCCTACGAGGGCTTCGTCTGGTCCCACGCGTCCATCTTCCACAACGTGATGACGCGGCTGCCGTCGGTCGCGAAGCTCGTGCAGGTCGGCATCCGGGACATGTCCAGCGAGGAGCAGGACATGATCGTGGACAGCCGCGGACGCATCATCGACTTCTACGACAGCGAGCTCGCCCGCCGCCGCTTCGACGGCGTCCCCTGGAACACGCAGGTGGACCAGATCGTCTCGAAGCTGCCGGAGCACGTGTACCTCTCCTTCGACATCGACGGGCTCGACCCCACGCTCTGTCCGAACACGGGGACCCCGGTGCCGGGCGGCCTCTCCTTCCCCGAGGCGGTGGCGCTCGTCTCCGGCGTGGTGCGCAGCGGCCGGCGGATCGTCGGCTTCGACCTGTGCGAGGTCGCACCCGATCCGCGCGGCGGCGAGTGGGACGGCAACGTCGGCGCGCGCCTGCTCTACAAGATGATCGGCTGGACGCTGCGTTCGCAGGAGCCGCGGGAGAAGTCGCGCGCCCGGACGACCGCGCCCGGGGCCGCAAAGAAGGCAAAGGCCCCGTCCCGCCCGAAGCGCGGCGAGGCGTAGTCCTTCAGAGCCCTCCTGGGCCTCCGCGGGCCCTCAGGAGGGCAACAGGGCGAGGTTCGGTCCCCGACGCTCGGGGCCGGGGCCGGGCGGCCGCTGGCGTTCGCGGGCGCTGCGGCCGAACACGACGGAGAAGGTCGCGCCGTGTCCCGGCTGCGAGTCCACCTCCAGCTGTCCGCCGTGCAGCCGCGCCAGCTCCGACGCGACGTAGAGGCCGACGCCGTGGCCCTTGCCGCGGCCCTCCTCCGGCGCGCGGAAGCGGGAGAAGAGGTCCCGCTGGCGCTCGCGCGAGATCCCCTGCCCGAAGTCCTGCACCCGAACGCGGGGCCCGCCCTCTTCGACGGAGAGGGACACGCGCACGTGCTTCGGCGGCGCGCCGTAGCGGACGGCGTTGGAGACGAGGTTCCCGATGATCTGACGCACCCGCGCCGGATCCACGTCCGCGGACACCGGCTCCTCCGGAAGGTGCAGATCGAACTGGAAGTCGCTGTGCGTCTCGCGGAAGTGCTCCACCGTCGCGCTCACCAGCTCGCGCAGGTCGCACGGCTCGAGGCTCAACGTCAGCCGGCCTTCGCTGAGCCGGCCCGCGTCCATCAGCGCGTTGACGATGAGCTCCATGTTCTCGAGCTGCCGCAGCACCGCGCGGTAGTGCGCCGAGTCGCTCACCTGCGGTCCGCCCGTCTGCGACAGCCTGCGGTCGAGCAGCTGCAGGTTCACCCGCGCCGCCGCCAGCGGCGTCTTCATCTCGTGGGCGATCCAGTGGATGAACTGATCCGGCGGGGTCTCCTGCGGCCGCTTCGCCGCAAGGCCCTGCAGCGCGCCCGGCGCCGCCTGTGCCCCACCCGCGCGCACGGCGCCCTCCAGCGTGCGCTTCACCAGCGACTCGAACTCGTCGAGCTCGAAGGGCTTCGCCAGCCAGGCCGAGGCCTCGCTCGCCTCGGGCGGCAGCGCGGCGCTGAGGAGGATCACCGGAACCTCGCGCAGCCGCTCGTCCTTGCGCAGCGCCCGGCACAGCTCCACGCCGGACAGGCGCGGCATCATGTGGTCCGTCACCACGAGGCTCGGCTGCTGCGCGCGGGCCAGGGCCAGCGCCTCCCGTCCGTCGTGCGCGCGGAGCACGTCGTGGCCGAGATCCTCGACGACCTCGGTCAGGACCTCGAGCACCGCCGGCTCGTCATCTGCCACCAGCACCAGGCTCAAACCCGCGCCTCCTCGATGCCCGCCGAGCCCACCGTGAACGCGAACGCGCCCTTCGGCCGTTGCGCGCCCCGCACCTTCGTCAGACGCAGCACCGTGACGTCCCGTTCGTCGCAGCTCAGCTCCAACAGGTTGTCCGCCAGTCCACCGAGCATCTCCCTCACCTCGTCGCCGCCCGTCATCAGCACGTCCCGTCCGCCACGCGCGAGCCGCCGAAGGAGCGCCCGGGTGAAGTCCATCCGCCGCTCGGGGCTCGTGGCCGCGAGCAGCGTCTCCATCCCATCGAGTACCACGCGCCGCGCCTCCTGCGACTTTCGCAGCACCCCGTGGCCCACGAGGTCCGGCCGCAGCTCGAGCACCTCGGGGGTGAACGCGCGCACGCCCGAGACCTTCACCCCCAGCGCCTCGGCCCTCGCCAGCGCGAGCTCCGCGCCCTCGCCGAGCGACACGAACAGCGCGCCGCCCTCCGCTCCGCCCCCTGCCGCGAACCGCGCCGCCAGCTGCGTCTTGCCCGAGCCGTGAGGCCCCGTCAGCAGGGTGACCGACCCCGTCGGCACGCCGCCGCCGAGCCACGCGTCCAGCGCCTTCACCCCGAACGCGCTGCGTGCGCCCGGTGAGGGCAGCGCGGTGACCGGCGCCACCGGATCGCTCTCCGCCTCCAGCCGCAGGTAGAGCTCGAAGCCGTCGTTGCCCAGCTGCGTGAAGTGCTGTCCGGGGATGTGCCGCTGGCCGCGGACCTTCACCACCTCCAGCCTCCGCTCGCGGCGCATGCCGGTCTGCTCGAAGGGGAGCGTCACCACGCCGTCCACCGTCGCCGCCTCCGGGGCCTCGAGGATGCGCTCGGGGTTCGCCTCCAGCGTGAGCACGCCGGTGCAGTCGTTGGAGGAGAGGCCGACGCCGATCTCGGAGAGGAACTCGCGGATCTGCGACTCGTCCCGCCACACGTCGCGCAGCGAGCGCAGCCCGTCCACCACCAGCAGGGAGGCGCGCTGCTCGCGGACGCTGGAGAGGAGCATCTCGCGGGTCTCGCGCACGCCGCGGCGCAGCCACGGATAGATGGAGAGGAGGAAGATGTCGCGGCCCACCCGCTCGCGCTCGAAGAAGGAGAAGCGCTGCAGCGTCTCCAGAACCTTCGTGTGCGGCTCGGACGCGGCGGTGGCGAGCAGCACCGGGGCCCCGCGCGAGGCCTGCGCAAAGGCGATCTGGCTGGCGAGGATGGTCTTTCCGCTGCCCGGCTGACCTGCCACCAGCAGCACCTGTCTCGGCGGAATGCCGCCTCCGAGGGCGCGGTCGAGCGCAGCGATCCCGGTGGTGAGCAAAGACCCGTTGGGTGACATGCGGCGAATTTCAACCCGGCCCGCGGGACGAGAGCATCCCCGCATTTCCCGACCGGGCAACGCGATGGTTCGTGGTGAACAAACCGGGCTGAAAATGTAGGGAATACGCGGCTCCGGCCGTTGTACGTCCATCAACCGAAGGCCAAGCATGCGTACGCACTGGGTTCCGTTCGTCCTCGCCGCGCTCCTCCCCCTCGCCGCCCACGCCGACCGCCAGACCCGCCGGGACGCGGTGGTGGAGGTCGTGGAGCGGGTCTCGCCCGCCGTCGTCCACATCGCCACCGAGCAGATCGTCGAGCGCGGCTTCCGTCGCGCCGATCCCTTTGGCGAGCTCTTCGACGACGTGATGGGCGGCAGGGACAAGCGGCGGACCCAGGAGAGCCTCGGCTCCGGGGTGATCATCGATCCGTCGGGCCTGGTGGTGACGAACGAGCACGTCATCCGAGGCGCCTCGGCGATCCACGTGCACCTCGCGGACGGCCGGCAGCTGAATGCGGAGGTCATCGGCAGCGACGCGGACAACGACCTCGCGGTCATCCGGGTGCGGGCGCCGGCGGCGCTTCCCGCGGTGAAGGTCGGGCGCAGCGACGATCTGATGATCGGCGAGAAGGTCGTGGCCATCGGCAGCCCGTTCGGGCTCTCGAAGACGGTGACGGTGGGCGTGGTCTCGGCGACGGGACGCAGCTTCCGGACCGGCGGGCGCGTGTACAACGACTTCGTCCAGACCGACGCGTCGATCAACCCGGGCAACTCCGGCGGGCCGCTGCTGAACACGGACGGCGAGCTCATCGGGATCAACACCGCGATCTTCGCCTCGGCGCAGGGCATCGGCTTCGCCATCCCGGTGGACAAGGTGAAGCGGATCGTCGCGGAGCTCACCGAGTTCGGGAAGGTGCGGCCCTCGTGGGTCGGCGCGCAGGTGACCTACCTCTCGCCGGACGTGGCGCAGCGGCTGGGCTGGGACCGCAACTACGGCGCGGTGGTGACCGGCGCGGATCCGGGCAGCCCGGCGGAGAGGGCGGGCCTTCAGCGCGGGGACATCGTGGCGGAGGTCGGCGGGGCGCGGGTGATGGACCACGAGGACTTCGAGGTCCGGATGCGCGGCTATCCGGCGCGCACGCCCATCGGCATGAGCGTGTTCCGCGGCGGCGGAATGGTGGAGCTGACCGTCGTCCCGGTGGAGTTCCCGCCGGAGTACGCGGAGACGCTGGCGTGGGACCGGCTCGGCCTCCGCGTGGGCGAGGCGCGCGGGGCGGTGACGGTGGCGGCGGTGCGGCAGGGCTCGTACGCGGAGCAGATCGGCCTGAGGCGCGGGGACTTCATCCTCCGCGTGAACAACCGGCCGGTGAGGAACCGGGAGAGCTTCCGAGAGGCGCTGGTGGACGCGCGCAGCGGGCGGAGCGTGCTGATGCTCGTGCAGCGAGGTCGTACCGGCTACCACATCACCCTGCCGTTCTAGCGCCGGGCGGGAAACCGTCTAAACTGGCGTGAACATGGCGGAATACCGGTACCACGCCCTCGCGGCGCTTCCGGAGGGCGGCGGTCGCGCGTTCCTCGGGCTGGCCATCATCGACGACGTGCGGGCGGAGCCCGTGGTGCTCGTGTGGGTGCCGGAGGAGCTCGCGGCAGACATCGAGAAGTCGGAGAAGGTCCAGCGCGAGACCGAGCGCGCCGCGCTCCTCGAGCATCCCCACATCATTCGCGTCTACGGCTTCGCGCGGCTCGAGCAGGGCCTCGCGCGCGTGGTGGAGTTCGCCGACGGCGAGAACCTCCGGCGCGTGCTGCGCCAGTCCGGATCGCTGCCGGCGAGGCTCGCGGCGCGGCTCATCGCGGACGCGGCCCAGGGCGTCCACTACGCGCACCTCGCGGGCAACGACGACGGCACCCCGCTGCTCCACGGCGACCTCCGGCCGGAGACGCTGCTCGTCAGCTACGGTGGCTCGTGCAAGGTGTCCGGCTACGGCGCCTCGGCCTTCGCGAAGGACGCCACCGTCCGCTTCCGCCGCGTGGCGCCCGAGCAGCTTCTCGGCGGCCGCGGCGCGATGAACGTGGCGACGGACGTGTACCTGCTCGGTGCGACGCTCTTCGAGATCATCACCGGCCGCGCGCCGTTCGAGGATGCGGAGAACTTCGAGGACGCGGTGCTGAACAAGCACCTCGACCTCAACAAGTACCCGCTCATCCCGGACCCGCTGAAGCCCGTCATCGCGCGGGCGCTGGCGAAGAAGGCGAAGGACCGGTTCCCCTCGGCGCTGCTCTTCCGCGAGGCGCTGGAGCTGGCCTGGCCGAAGCTGCCGGACGAGGCGGAGGTCTCGCGCTGGCTCAACGATCTCTTCCCCGACAGCACCGGCGCGCGCGCGGAACGCAGGCAGATGATCGACGCCGGCATCGCCTCCTTCGCGCGCGAGCAGTGGGAGCGCCAGGCGTCCCAGCCGACCACGCAGGCCCCCTTCCCTGTCGTGGCGGCGCCGGCTCCGGTTGCGCCGAAGAAGGCCGCGCCTGCAGTGGCCCCGCCGCCCGCGCCTGTCGTCCCCACTGACGCCCAGGAAGCGCGGACGCTCCCCGAGCGCCCGGCGAAGAGGTCTCGCGGGCCGCTGTTCGCCGGCATCGGAGCGCTGGTGGCGGCCGCCGCGTTTGGTGGCTACTACGCCGCGCGTCCGGCGCCCGTTGCGGAGACCGCGCAGACCCAGCCGGTGGCGCCCGCCCCGGTTGCGGTGACCGAGTCGCCCCCTGCGCCCGCCGTGGACGCCGGTGATGCGGCAGCCGTGGCCGCTCAGGGTGACGCGGGAGCGAACGCGGAGGACTCGGTCCTCTCCGAGCTGCTGCCGGACCAGGCGACGGCCGAGCCTGCCGCCCCACCCGCGACCGCGGACGGCTCCGCAGGAAAGACCGTGGCCGCTGCGGCAGCCGCGCCGGCACCGGCGAAGGGAACGCTGGCGCTGACCGTGGATCCGGCCGTGTCCATCGAGGTCGATGGGCAGTCGGTGGGCAAGTCGCCGGTGCGCGTGGCCGTGGAGCCGGGCCGCCGTCGCATCCGGTTGCTCGATCGGGCGAACGGGATCGACATCACGCGCACGGTGACGGTGCCGTCGGGTGGCGTGGCGAACGAGCAGATCTACCTGCAGCGCGGGTTCGTCTCGATCACCGCACCGCCGGGCGCGATCATCGAGATCGACGGCAAGCAGGTGGGCACCGCGCCGCTGAAGCAGGACGTGCAGCTCTACGAGGGCAGCCACACCGTGGAGGTCCGCGTGGGCGCGGCGAAGTGGAAGGACAACTTCACCGTGCGCCCGAACCAGCGCGTCTATTTCGACGTGGGGCCGCAGTACCAGTAGCGGCGCGCGTCAGTTGCTCTTGCGGCGGCGGATCATCGCCTCGTAGGAGCGCGCGACGCTCTGCGAGAGGATCATCAGCTCGCCCACGTCCGGCGCCGTGAACTTGCCGGGACCGTCGTCCACGTAGAGCAGGTGCACGACCTTCCCGCCCACGAGGAGCGGGAGGATGACCGCGCTGTTCGGATAGTCGCCGCCGAGGGTCCGGTAGAACACCGCGGTGCCCGGATCCCGCTTCATCGGCCCGACGAAATGTGACCGCGTGTCGCACACGAGCTTGAAGGTCGTCGCGTCGCGCAGCGCCACCGCGATCCGGCGCACCGCGCTGTCGCGGATCCCCAGCCCCACCCCGTGCCAGCCGGTCAGGAGCGGCCCCTGCACGTTGAGGATCAGCGCCCGCTTCCACTTCCCCAGCGCGTAGCGGAGCACCGTCTGCGAGAGCACCTCGCGGTCCGGCGCCTTCGCCAGCTCCGCCTGGGCGGCGGCGAAGGTGAGCGGCTCGGGCTTCTCCGGCTCGGGCTCGGGCTCCGGTTGAGCAGCAGGCTTCGGCTTCGCGAGCGCTGGCGCGGCTGCGGTCGCAGTCATCGCCTCCGTTGCAGGGCCGGCGGCGCTCACCGACGCGGAGACGGGCACGGGCGCCGACGTCGGCCGGGCCGAGACGACGTTGGCGTAGAGGGCGTTGAACTCGTCCTCGCCCATGAGGTCGGCGACCTGCGGGCGCTCGGACTGCTCGCTGGCCTTCCGCGTGCGCGAGGGCCGCGTCTGGCCCATGTCGATCGGCCGGACGGTGCGGAACGCGCCGAGGTGCTTGCGCAGGAGATGATTGAGCCGGAACTCGCACACGACGACCGGCGTGACGCGGCGGCCGGTGATGAAGGCGACCTTGTCCAGCGGCGCGAGGTTCCCCGGATCCACACACGCGACGCTCAGCCGCTTCGGATCGATCCGCATGGGCACGAGGTCGTGCTCGTCGGCGAAGGCGCGATCCACCGCGGCGAGCGCGCGCGGATCGGGAACCATGCTCCCGCTGGCGAACGCGACGTTGTGCAGGCGCCCGAGGCACCTCGCAAGGTCCGCCTCCGACAGCAGCCCCAGCTCCACGAGGTTCGTGCCCAGCCTGCCGCCGTGCACGACCTGAAGCTCGAGCGCCTCCTCCAACGCCTCCTGCGAGACGAGGCCCTCCGCCCTGAGGATGTCGCCGAGCCGCTGCGCCATGAGCGGAGGCTACGCCAGCTCGGGGTGCGGATGCGGGTGGTGACTGAGGCCGACGCGGTTCCCCTCCGGATCTCGCACGTACACGGTGTACGCGGTGCGATGGACGATGGGAACGCCGCGCGCGCCGAGTTCCTCTTCCACCAGCGGCCGCGAGCCGGGCGGAATCCTCAATGCGATCAGGTGCATGCCCGCGCGCGGGGTGCGGAAGGGCTCTTCCGCGCTGCCGGCCGGACCGTCGCAACGCTCCACCGCGAGGAACCCTCCCTGCGCATCCACCGTCAGCCACACCGAGCGCAGCCGACCGTCGGGAAGGTGGTGCCGCGCCTGCTCCGGCAGCCCGAGCACGTCCCGATAGAAGGCGGTGCAGCGTTCGACGTCGGCGACCTGGATCGCGAGGTGGTGGAAGCCCTGGATGCGCACGCGCGGATGCTATTCGCCGGTACCCGCAGGGCGGAAGAGCCAGGGGAAGTGAACGGTGACCTGACCTCCACCGCGAGGCTCGGGGAAGCGCCAGGTGCCGATGCGCTGCAGCATGCAGGACTCGACGACCGCGTTGTCCATCGACGAGTCCGCCACGTCCGCGCGCACCACGTTCCCGGTGGCGTCGATGACGAAGGAGACCGCGACCTTGCCGGCGAGCTCCGGATCGCGCGAGAGGCCGCTCTCGTAGCAGGCGCGGATCGCGGCCTCGTGCTGGCGGATCACGCGGGAGATGTCTGCCCGGTCCAGGCCGCCCACGATCTTCGGCGGCGCCGCCACGCTTACCTGCTTCTTCGGGCCGAGGCCGGGACCGATGCCGCTTCCCGGACCTCGTCCGCCGAACCGGGTGCCCACGTCGCCGATGTTCATGCCGACGCCCGGACCGCCCGCACCACCGCCAGGCCCGGGGCCTCGCGAGCCGATGCCGCTGATGCCCACCTCCGTCACCGGACCACCGCTGCCGGTCAACCCATCCAGCGCCTGCACCGCGCGCTCGAAGCCGCCGCCGGAGAGGAGCGTGGAGAGGCTGCCGCCGCCCATCGCCAGCAGGCCTGTGTCGCGCGCCTTGAGCTTCGAGCCTCCGCCCCCTCCGCTTCGCGCGGGCTCACGGGCGGTCGGGCGTTGCGTCGGAGCCGAAGACGCGTCCGCGGTGTCCTCCGGCGTCTGCGCGGTCTTCGGATCGGTGAACGTCGGCTTCACCACCATGGGCGGGCGCAGGTCGCTCACCGTGGGCTTCGGCGCGCGGAAGAGGGCGTCCACGTCGCGTTCGAGCACCGGCGGCAATACGAGTGCGAGCACCAGCGCCACCGCCGCCATCCCCGTGACCGCGGCGAGCTTGAAGAAGGAGAAGTCGCGGTCCTTCAGCGAAGCGCCGGCGATCGGCGGAGGGCGCGCGCCGGGCCTCACCGCCAGGGAGAGGTTGCCGCTGCGGAGCGTGACTGCGTCCTTGCCGCTGAGGCGGTGGGTGCGGTTCGCGGAGGGGTGCGTGAGCCGGAGCTCTCCGCCCGCGTCGAGCCACAGCGGCTGCCGCGCGGCTTCGCGATCTCCGCCGGTGAAGAGCGCGGTCGCATCTGCCGGCAGGTCGCGCCAACGCGGGGCACGCTTCGCGCTCGCCATCCGCACGTCGAGGAGGCGCTCGCCCCAGAAGAGGGAGACTTCGTACACGTCGTCGGATCGCGCTTCGGACACACGCATGCCAGGACCCATGGGCTCGCCCACCTCTGCTCGGAGTTTCGGGAAGTGCTGCGCGGGCGCCTCTATCGTCACCCGCTCACGAGGGACTGACAGCGGTGCGCGAAAAGGGTTCCGCTGCGATTCTCAAGCGAAAATTTGACTCTACACGCCTGTTCAGGGAGCATCTGGACCCACGGAACGTCTGTTCAAGGCCCGGGAGGGAACGTGGAAGAGCTGACCGAGCGGCAGAGGGAGATCCTCCAGTTCATCGTCCGAGAGACGGAGTCGCGGGGCTTTCCCCCGACCATCCGCGAGATCGGCGAGGAGATGGACATCCGCTCCACCAACGGGGTGAACGACCACCTCAAGGCGCTGGAGCGGAAGGGCTACCTCAACCGCGGCGAGCAGCAGAGCCGGTCGCTGGTGCCCACCAAGCGCGCGCGGCTCGTGCTGGGGATGGGGGCGAAGCGGGACCCGGACATGATCGAGGTCCCGGTGCTGGGCAAGGTCGCGGCGGGCGCTCCGCTGCTGGCCACCGAGCACATGGAGGACTCGGTGAAGATCGATTCGTTCCTTCTCGGCGGGAACGGGCGCGAGGTCTTCGCCCTCCGCGTGAAGGGCGAGTCGATGATCGAGGACGGCATCCACGACGGGGACTACCTCTTCGTGCGCAAGGTCCCGTCGGCGAACCCGGGCGACATCGTCGTCGCGCTGATCGAGGACGAGGCCACGGTGAAGCGCTACTACCCGGAGGGCGACCGGATCCGCTTCCAGCCGGCGAACGCGACCATGCAGCCCATCTACGTGAGCCGCACGGAGTTCCGCTCCACCATGATCCTCGGCATCGTCGTCGGCGTGTACCGGCAGATGCTCGGCGGGCGCGCGTAGAGCGGCTTCGCTACGGGCAGCGGTTCAGTCCGGGCTGCGCGGCCCTCGCGCGGCCACAGGCCTCGGCTTCCACCGCAGTCTGACCGGCAGCGCGCGCGACCCTCGCCACCTCCAGTTGGAGGGCGACGTCCCCCGCGCGGTCCGGCTCCTTCGAGAGCACGTCGTAGAGCCTCAGGGCGTCCGCCGGCCGACCGAACTCCACCAGCGCTCGCGCCAGCTCCAGGCCTTCACGCTCCTCTTCGCCGGTGGCACTGGTGAGGGCCCGCTCGAGCGCTTCCTGCGCCTTGGGCAAGTCGCCGCGGGTCTTGTGCAGCCGCGCCACCGCGAGGTGCACCAGCGCGCGCTCCTTCACCTTCAGCGACTGCTCGAACGAGGCGAGCGCGTCGTCGTGCCGGCCCATCGCCACCTGCAGCTCGCCGACCATTTCCCAGATCGACGGATCGTCCGGCGTCTTGGCCGCGGCGTCGGAGAGCACCCTCGCCGCCTCGGGAAAGCGGCGCGCACGCACGTGGAGCTCGCCCAGCTCCACCAGCGCTGTGCCGTCCGCCCTCCCCTTCTCCACCGCGCGCTCGAGCAGCGCCCGCGCGTCGTCGCCGCGGCCGCCCTCCTCGAGCACCTTTGCCGCGCGCACGTAGTGCGAGGACGCCAGCGTCTCGTTGGGGCTCGCGTCGCCGGCCTTCTCCAGCTGCGTCACCGCACCCGCGAGGTCTCCGCTCTTCAGCGCCAGTTCGCCCAGTGCCTCCAGCGCGTTGAAGTCGGACGCGTTGAGGGCGATCGCCCGCTCGAGCGCCTCGCGCGCGGCCTCGTACTCGCCGAGCTGCGCCTTGATGAAGCCCACCCGGCTCCAGTTCGTGCCGCGCTTCGGATCGCGCTTCGCCGCCTCTTCGAAGTGAGGGAGCGCGTCCCGGAGTCGGCCCTGGTTGAGGAAGAGCTCGCCCATCGCCGCGGGCAGGCGCGGATCTTCCGGCGCGAGCGCCTTCATCTCCTCGTAGGCGGCCTGCGCCTTCGCGTATTCGCCCTGGAGCACCAGCGAGGAGGCCTGCAGGTAGAGGCCCTCGGCGTGCTGCGCGTTCTCCTCGGCGGTGGGCGGCGGCGGAGGCTTCTCCTTGCAGCCGGTCGTGACGACCGGACCGAGCGCGGTGACCGCGGCGAGCGCGAGGGCGTGGCGGAGCTTCTTCGATGAGGTGTCGCGCATGGATCGCATGGCTCAGAACCGCCCGTTGACGACGCCCTGGAGGCTGACGTTGAGCGCCCGCAGCTCCTCGTTCGTCGCGAGCTCGACGACGGTGCCGGCGAGGTTCATGGAGGCCTCCACGCCGACGCCGAAGCGCGGGGTGAGGAGGTACTGGAAGCCGCCCATGCCGTGCACCGCGGGCAACACGCCGTGGTTCTGCACGAACTTGAAGCGGCTGTTGAGGTTCACCTGCACCCCGAGCCCGAGTCCCCAGTAGGGCTGGAACGCGTGGTCCAAGCGGTAGAGGTGACGGACGCCGACGAGGCTCGGCACCAGCGCCACGTTCTCGATCTGCAGCCGCCCGCCCTGCACCAGCGCGAAGCCGACCTGGACGAACGCGACCCACTCCCGGGTGAGGTGGTAGCCGAGCTGCAGATCCCCCGCGAGGTTGAAGCCCGCCAGCTGAGTGAGGAGCGTGTTGCCCACCTTCAGCCCGAGGAGGAAGCGGCGCTGCGAGCCGGTGGCGGAAGGCGCCGCACTGCTCCGTGACGCGTCCGCCGTCAGGTCCCCGCTCCCTGGCAGCGCGGCGAGCAGCTGGTTTGACAGCGCGCGTGTGGCGGAGGGCAAGGCATCGTCTCCCGCGGCCTCGGCATGGGGACGCGCGAGGCTCTCGGAGCGCTCGACGTCGATGAGGCTCGCGGTGAGCACGTAGCCCGCGCCGAAACGATCGAGCCGGGAGACGAGCACCAGATCCGCGCCCACCGCGGCGGCAAGGTCGGTGGCGCAACTGTCGGTGCAGCCGGCGTCCTCGTCCGCGAGCAAGCGCTTCTGGCGCTCCACGTCGAGCAGCGTCGCCATGTCCGCGCGGCTGACCACGCGCACGCCCTGCGCCTCCGCGAGGTACGACGCGAGCAACGCCTCCACCGGCTCGCCCTGCTCCTTCGCCGCCGCGTTCACCGAGACGCCGAGGAGTGCGAGCACCCGCTGCCGCGCCGACGTTGACTCGGGCGCGCCTGCAGGGGCAGGAGCAGGGGCAGGTGCCGTCGGTTCCTCCGCGCTGGCGGGGAGCGCGGTGAGGGTGAACATCCAGGAGCTGAGAGCGAAAACCATCGCGCGCGGCAGCCGCTGGGACGTGCGCCGGTGCGTCGCCGTGACCTCTGACATGGACCGCCGAGTCTAGGCGAAGCGGCGCCGGTGTTCAGTGCTCGATTCAGGGCGCCCGGCGGCCCACGGCCTTGCGATCCGGCGGCGGCCCGAGGAACTGCAGCGGGTCCACCGGCAGGCCCTTCCGGCGCACCTCGAAGTGGAGGTACGGCCCGGAGGTGCGGCCGGTCTGCCCGACGGTGGCGACGACCTGGCCGTCGCGGACCTTCTGGCCGGTCTTCACCCGCAGGTCGCGGTTGTGCGCGTAGAGGGTGATGAGGTCGTCGCCGTGGTCGACGATGACGATGAGCCCGTAGCCCTTCTGCTCGCCCGCGTAGAGCACCGTGCCCGCGCGCGCGACGACGACGGGCGTTCCCGCCGGCGCGGCGAGGTCGATGCCGTCGTGGCGCTCCTTCCCCTTTGCCCCGAAGCGCGCGTAGAGCACGCCCCGCAGCGGCCAGTCGAGGATCCCGGGCTCGGTGGGCATCACCAGCGCCTGTCTCGGGCCTGCGCGCGGAGCCGGTGCGGCGCGCGGAGGACTCGCGCCCCCCCCATCGGCGGAGGACGTGGCGCCCACCGCGCTCGCCACCGAGGCCGGCAGCGGGGAGGACGGTGCTGCGGGAGGCGGCGGCGGCGCGGGGATCACCAGCACCTGTCCCACCGCGAGGTTCCGCGGATCCGTGATCCCGTTCGCGGCCATCAGCGCCTCGACCGTCACCTCGTGCATCCGCGCGATTCTGTAGAACGTCTGTCCCGCTTCGACCTTGTGGGTCACCTTCGCCCGAGCGGGAGCCGGAGCCGGAGCCGGCTTGCGCGCGGTGCCACTCGACGTGGAGGCAGAGACCGCTGGCACCGTGCCCTTCGCGGACTGGCCTCGCTCCGTCTCCGCCAGCTCCGGCTCGCTGTGGGCGCGCGCGTAGTAGCTGGCGGTGCCGTTGCCGTGCGAGGTCGCGCAGCCGCTGGCCCCGCCTGCCGCGAGAAACCCTGCCGCGACCGCGAGCATGAGAGGGCGAACGGCCGGCGGAGCAATGAGATCGCTCCACCGCCCGTCACGTTCCGGGCGTCCCCCGCCCCTGTGCGTGCCGGCCGCCATGTAGCGGCAGTTTCAGCGCCGTAGCGGCTCGCGCCAGTTTTCGCCCGCGGCAATCGTCCACGAGCGTCGCCGTGACTACTCCCGCCGGCTGCTTCCGTTGGTCTTCACCTGGCCGAAGCCGTCCACACGCCAGCCACGGACCATGTCCAGCTGCGTGTACTCGGTGAGGTCGAGGTGCAGCGGCGTGACGCTGATCCGGCCCTCGCGGAAGACGGCGTTGCAGTCCGAGCCCGGGATGTCCTCGTGCCGGAACTGCGTGCCGCCGATCCAGTAGTACTTCCTCCCGCGCGGATCGACGTTCTCCACCACGTCGTACCCGTAGGAGTGCTTGCCCAGCTGCGTGATCGAATACTCGGTCGCGTCCACGCCGCCGGGGATGTTCACGTTCACCAGCAGCCGGCCTCCGTCGTGCTCCGCCAGCACCGCCTCGGCGAGCTTCCGCGCGAACCGCGCCGCGGGACCGAACTCGAAGCGCTCCTTCGCCACCAGGCTGAACGCCAGCGCCGGCACGCCGAGCAGCGACGCCTCCATCGCCGCGGCGACCGTCCCCGAATAGGTCACGTCGTCCGCGAGGTTCGCGCCGTGGTTGATGCCGGAGACCATCAGCGCGGGCTTCTGGTCCTTCAGCAGGTGGTTGATCGCGATGTACGAGCAGTCCGCCGGCGTCCCGTCGATTGCGAAGCGGCGCTCGCCCCACTGCTTGATGCGCAGCGGACGGTGGAGACTGATGGCGTGCGACGCGGCGCTCTGCTCGCTCTCCGGCGCCACCACCCACACCTCGCCGAGGCCCTCGACCGCTTCGGTGAGCGCGCGAAGGCCTTCGGCGTGGATGCCGTCGTCGTTTGAAACGAGGATGCGCCGCACGTTACCGGAGCGCCCGGAGCGCCGACCTGCCCGCGTACCGCGCACCGGCGCCGAGCTCCTCCTCGATGCGCAGGAGCTGGTTGTACTTCGCCACGCGATCCGACCGCGACGCCGAGCCCGTCTTGATCTGACCGCAGTCGAGCGCCACCGCGAGGTCGGCGATCGTCGTGTCCTCGGTCTCGCCCGAGCGGTGGCTCATCACGGAGGTGAAGCCCGCCTTGTGCGCCATCCGCACCGCGTCCATCGTCTCGGACAGCGAGCCGATCTGGTTCACCTTCACGAGGATCGAGTTCGCCACGCCCTTCTGGATGCCGCGCGAGAGCCGCTCCACGTTGGTCACGAAGAGGTCGTCTCCCACGAGCTGGATCTTCCCGCCGAGCCGGTCGGTGATCCCCTTCCAGCCGTCCCAGTCGTCCTCCGCCATGCCGTCCTCGATCGACACGATCGGGTACCGGCTGCAGAGGCCCTCGTAGTAGCCGATGAGGCCCGCGGCATCGAACTCCTTGCCCTCGCCCTTCAGCCGGTACTTGCCGGAAGCCTTGTCGAAGAACTCGCTCGCGGCCACGTCCAGCGCCAGCGCGACCTGCTCACCGGCCTTGAAGCCCGCGGCGCTGATCGCCTCCATGATCAGCCGCAGCGCCTCCTCGTTGGCGGGGAGGTCCGGCGCGTAGCCGCCCTCGTCGCCCACGCCGGTGGCGAACTTGCCCGCCTTGAGGATCTTCTTCAGCGCGTGGAAGATCTCCGCGCCCCAGCGCAGGCCCTCCGCGAAGGAAGGCGCGCCGATGGGCATCACCATGAACTCCTGCACGTCCACGCGCGTGTCCGCGTGCGCGCCGCCGTTGAGGATGTTCATCATCGGCACCGGCAGGGTCCTCGCCGCCGCGCCGCCGATGTAGCGGTAGAGCGGAAGGCCGTGCGCGCTCGCCGCCGCGCGGGCCGCGGCCATGGAGACGCCGAGGATCGCGTTCGCGCCGATCTTGCTCTTCGTGGGCGTGCCGTCCGCGTCGATCATCGCGCGGTCGAGCTCGTACTGATCCGCCGCGTCGAGCCCCACCACCACCGGGGCGAGCTCCTCCACCACGTTCCGCACGGCCTTCGTGACGCCCTTGCCGAGGTAGCGGCCCTTGTCGCCGTCCCTCAGCTCCAGCGCCTCGTGCTCGCCGGTGGAGGCGCCCGAGGGCACCGCCGCGCGGCCGAACGTTCCATCGGGGAGGACCACCTCGACTTCCACCGTGGGATTGCCACGCGAGTCGAGGATCTCACGAGCCAGCACCTGGACGATCTCGGTCATGGCCGCGCGTTGTAGGGGGCGCTCTCCCGCTCCGCAAGCGCGATGAAGCGTGAGTGCCGTGCGATGAATCTGCGCCGCGGGATGGCAACAGTCCGCGCTGCTACAGTCGCGCGCCATGCCCCTCCCGCACGCGCGCAGCACCCGAAGAGGCACGCCCGCAGTCGGCCCCGAAGAGCGCAGACGTCGAGCCCGCGGCGCGTTGCTCGGCCTCGCGGTGGGCGACGCGTTTGGCACCACGATGGAGTTCAAGGTGCTCGGCTCGCCGCCCTTCCCCGAGCTCTGCACCGGGCCGCACACGGAGATGACCGGCAAGGGCCCGTTCGACGTGAAGCCGGGCCAGGTGACCGACGACACGCAGATGGCGGTGGCGCTGGCGACGAGCCTTCGCGGCATCAAGCGCTTCGACGCGGAGGACGTGAACGCCCGCTACCGCGCGTGGCTGCCGCACGCGTTCGACGTGGGGAACCAGACGCGCGCAGCGCTTGCGGGCTGGGTGCCCGGCGGAGGGCCCTTCCACGCGGCGAAGGTGCACTGGTTGCAGAACGGCCGGAAGCCCGCGGGCAACGGCTCGCTGATGCGCACCGCGCCCATCGGCGTGTTCCTCTGGAACGATGGCGAGGCGCGGCTGCGCGCGTCCCTCGAGGACTCGGCGATCACCCACCCGGATCCGCGCTGCCAGCTCGCGTGCGCCGTGTTCAATGCCGCCATCGCCCAGGCGATCGCCTGGCCCGAGCCGGAGGTGGACGCGAAGAAGCTCGTCGCGGGGCTGACGGCTGAGCTGAACCTCGCGGCGGCAAGGCTCGGGCGCGAGCTGAAGGAGCACGTGCGCGAGGTGCAGGACGCGGTCGCAGCACTGCGCGAAGACCTCGAGCTGGCGCAGCGTCCGGACCCGCAGCTGTATGGGCCGGAGCTCCACCTCCACCAGCACCAGGGCTACGTGCGCGTCGCGTTCAGGTTCGCGTTCTGGGAGCTGTTGCACGCGCCGTCACTGCAGGCGGGGCTCACCGACGTGGTGAACCGCGGCGGAGATGCCGACACCAATGGCGCGATCGCGGGGGCGCTGCTGGGCGCTGTGCACGGCGAGGGTGCGATTCCGCAGGCGTGGCGACAGGCGGTGCTCGAGTGCGTTCCCCGGCAGCCCGCGCTTCGCGAGGCCTACCACCCGGTGCAGTTCCTCCCGCTAGCCGACCGCGCGACGGAGCAGTGACGGAGGACCTGAAATGAAAAGGCCCTCTGGGGTCTCCCCCGAGGGCCTGGCTGGACCGCCGAAGCTGAAGCCGGGTGGCTTCTAGACGGCCATGTCGATGATGACGACGCCGCGGGGAGGTTTTTCGTCTTCCTCGTCCGTGCGGCGACGCGGGGCGTTGTCCGGCGCCGGGAGGGGCAGCTCCACGACCGGACGGTCATGGTCCTGCTGCCGGCTCCGCTCGCGGCGCTGGATCTCCTCGATGATGAAGGCGTCGAGCATGGTTCTCACGCACTCCTGTTAACGACCCACCAGAACCGCTGCACACCATCCTCTGCAAATCGGCTGCCCGTCTGCTGCAGTCGCCAGAGGCGCGAAATCACTCCACCTCGCCCGTGCCGCCCCGAGGTCCGTCGCCCCGAAAACCGCGTCACCCGTGCCGCACCCTGTCCGCTGTACGGCGAATCTCCTCCGAAATTGTAGATCAGGGGGGCCGACCCGCAAGGTGCGCTTTTGGGGTCCGGGTGTGGGCGCGCGTTCGGCGGCTGAGCAGGCGGGCGGGCGTGAGCTGCGGCGTGGCCCTTCAGCGCCCTTCCGCGCGCTTCTTGAACGCGTCGAGCATCTTGGGCAGCGAGGTCTCCACCAGCGCCTTCACGATCGACTGCGGCACCAGCGCGCCGAGCTTCATCTCGATCGAGTAGGTCGCCTTCGTCTTGCCCTCGCCGGCGGCCTCGAGCTGCCAGGAGCCCTGGTTCTCCTTCATGAACTCGCCCTCGACGAGCGACCAGCTCACGCGCGTGGGCGCCTCCTCCTTCATGCGCAGCGTGTACTTGATCGTCTTCATCACCTCGACCTTGTAGTGGACGTCCACCTGGCTGCCGGCCCGGTTGGTCGTCTTCAGCTCCTTCACCTCGGAGAGGAACTGGGGGTACTGGTCGTAGGACGTGATGGTCTGGAACACCTTCTCCAACGGGGCGTCGATGGTGATGGTCTTGCTGGCCGCGGCCATGGAGATCCTCCGAGTCTGCGTGACGGGTGGGGAAAAGCGAACGCGCGCACGGTAACCGAGAAGCCCGGCACCGTCGCGCTCGCCGTCACGTCAGTTTCGGTTCATCGCCCGCGCGCGTCACTCGTCGTTCGCAGGCGCGCGCTTCTGGCCCGGGCCTCCGTGGGTGCCGAACTCGTTGCGGCCCGCGCCCTCCGGGAAGACGTGGTCGTCTCGGCGCTCGCGGCCCTGACCGGAGCGATCACCGGACGAGATCTTCTTCTCCTCCGGCCGGCTGCCCTCGAACTGCTGCCCCTTCTTCGTGTCGTCCGCCATCCGTCTCCTCCTTGCTTCAAGGGTGGGTGGGCAGGAGCGCGGGCGCAAACGGCCGGACGACGAGCGGAGGGCGCGCGGCCGGACGTGCGAATGCGAGTGCGGGTGGGTGTCCCGGAATCAAAGCCGCAGGCGCTCGATCAGGAGCAGCGCGTGGGCGGTGAGCTGTGGGGGCGCATCAGCTGAACGAACGACCGTGGCGGCGAGCGCAGGCCGCAGCAGCAGCCGAGAGCTGGGACCGCCCGAGCGCACGTCGAACGAGACCTGCGCGCTGAGCTCATGCTCGAGCCCGCGCGACCCAAGGACGAGCGCCGGCCGGTAGTGCGCCTCGAGTCGCAGCGCGTCGGCGAGATCGCCCGTCCATCGCAACGGCGCGCGGTGGAGCAGCGAGACCTTTGGCCCCCCTGCGAGCTCCGGAACGAGCGCACGCGGCATGAAGCGCGCCTGCCCGTGCACGCCGAACGAGAGGGCGACGAAGAGCTCGGCGGTCGGCGTGATGAAGGGGCCCCCAGCGCCTCCACGTTCGTCAACAGCCGCCCCGGCCTTGCGCGCGAGGCGTCCACGTCCCATCCCACCCGGAAGCCCCAGCCGAGATGATCGCGCAGCGACTCGCGGAAGACCGGAACCTCGCGCTGCAGCGTCCGGTAGCTCCAGAGCGTCAGGTCCGACCGCAGCACCTTCGGCAGCGGAAGACCCTGCTCGGGGAAGCCGAAGAGCACCGTGCCGGCGAGCACCTTCATTTCGCTGTGCGGTTGGAAGCCGTGCAGCCGCTGATCTCCGAGCGACTCGTCGAGCGCAGCGAAGGAGAGGGCCACCGCGCCTCGCGATCGCGTGCCGTCGTCCGTGCCGGCGTGCGTGCCGGCGTTCGTGTGCACAGCGCCACCGAAGGCGCGTCGGGCGTAGCCGCTGGAGCGAAGCGCGCTCTGCGCCCAGGTCGCCTGCGACTCCCTTCGTGCCTGCTCTTCGCAGTGCAGGAATCGGTGGGCATCCACGCCGGTGAAGTGCTCGGCGACGAGATCTCCGTGCAGCGCGGTCAGCTCAGCGAACGCACTGTCGAGGGCGTCTGCCCTCTCGAGCCGGGTTCGCTCGTCGTCGGTCAGCGCACGCCGCGGCGCGTGCTCGAGGAGGTACTCGTTCAACGCGATCCGGTCGAGAGCGGCCATCGCGCGTTCGTCGGGGCGCTCGCGTTCGAAGAGCCGTTGCCGCTCCGCCACGGTCTCATCCGCGCCGGGTGGCGGCCTCGTCGGCAGCGCGGCGCCCGCGAGGATCTCCAGCCGTTCCGTCCGGGCACGCTCCACCGCGAGGCGCTCGATGCGGACGGTGTGGACCCAGTACGCGAAGAAGTCTTCGTCGTCGTTGGCGTGCGCACGCGTGAGTTCGGAGAGCAAGTGCCAGCCCGCTCGTCGCGCCTCGAGCCGCGGCGACTGGAGGAGCGCGTGTGCAGCCAGCAGCCGTTGACCGGAGAGCCTTCGCGCGAGCGCTCCCCGTGCGTGTGCCGAACGCTCCGCGCGGTCCCGCACGCTGTCCCACGCGAGTGCGACCGGCTCCAGCAGTCCGGCACTGGCGAAGGCGTCGAGCACCGCGGAGGGAAGAACCGGAGACGGGCTCGGAGGAAGGGTGAGCTGCGCCTCTTCGTCGAGCACGCCCTCCACGAGGAACGCCGCGAGCGCGGCGCAGTTGTCCCTGAAGAAGCGGTAGTCCCGGTAGCCACGCCGCTCGAGCTCCCACACGCGCTCCGCGAGCCGTTCGAGCTGGTCCGGCGTGAGCTTCAAGCGGAAGCGGCGGATGGTGCGCGCCTCGTGCTCGAGCACCTGGTGCCACAGCTCGCCGAGCGGGCCGGTCATCACCGACATCTGGAAGCCGCCGAAGACGCCTCGCGCGGCGTAGCTGAGTCCCTGCGGCTCGCTGCCGGTCAACGCGACGAGCTGCGCCGCGGTGTCGAAGCCCTCTGCCCTCACCTGCCCGTCCTGTCCCTCTCGCCTGCGCGTGAGCCGCAAGAGCAGGTGGCCGAAGAGCGACTCCGGCGCGCGACCCGACGCCGCCACGTAGAGAAGCTCCGCGCCCTCCAGCGAGCCCGCGTCGACGAAGGCATCGAGCATCGGGCAGGCGCCGCGTGTCCGCTCGTGGGGAGAGACGAGCCCCGCGTCGCGCAGCGCAGCGAAGAGCACGCGCGACTTCGAGAGCTCCTGACATCGCACCTGATCGTCTGGCGGCAGCGCGTCGGCGCGGATCGACTCGGCGGGAATCCACAGCTCCTCCGCGAAGGTCACCAGGTCAGCCGAGGCGCTCCCTTCTCCAAGTCGGCGGCTGTACGCGAACGACCAGACCGCACGCGACGAGCCCGCCTCCCATCCGTTGATCCGTCGCCACGCGCGGCGCCGCGAGATCCCCAGCGCGTCGTCCCACCGCTGCATCACCGCGTGCACCACAGCGCGCTGCCGCCACAGCCTCGTGCGCTCTTCGCTCGTCAGCGCCGAGAGCCTCGCGTGCGCGCGGCGGTCGTCGGAAGGCTCGTGGAGCTCGCCGAGTTCGAACACCGTGCGCCGCGCGTCTGCCCAACCCGCCATGCCGTGATCGGCCGCGCGCGCGACGCGCCTCAGCGTGAGCGGGCCACCGGGCGGCGTGCGCAAGGCGACCGGCAACGCTTCGAGTCCGTGTGCGAGCGCCTTGAGTTCGCGCTCCGTCCACGAACCGGGTTCGACGTGGAGGCCGTGCGCTGCGAGGAGGGCCACCGCGTCATCGGCCGAGCGCACGGCACGCAGCCCGGATCCCAACGCTCGAGCCGGCACCAGCACAACCGAGAGCGTCAACGCCAGCGCCACGGCAGGCGCGCTGCTTGAAACGGTCACCTCGCCTCCGCGAGCGCGGCCCTTGCCCCTCGCGCATCCTCCACCAGTTGCGGGTCGGCCTCCGCCCACTCGCCGATTCGCCGCAGCGCCACCGCCGCGCGCGCCGGCGTCAACGACTTCGCCTCCAGCAGCGCGCGCAGCTCGACGCGGTTCCGCTGCAGCATCCGCGTGAAGTGCGACAGGTGCTCGCGCCGGATCCCCGCCAGCTCCGCGAGGTCCTCGAGGCTCTGCCCCGCGCCGAGCGCGAGATCCTCCTCCAGCCGATGCCGGATCGACTTCAGGTACACGTACGCCGCCGCCTCTGCCTGCGGCCGCCGCGGGTTCTGCTGCGACCAGACGAGCGCAAAGATGCCGGCCGTGGTGGCGGCCAGCGTCGTCGTGCTCGAGACCGGCACCAGCACCACCACCACGTTCGTCGCGCCCGCCGCCGTGCCGTCCGTCGTTCCGCGCGAGGACTCGCCGCTGCTCTCCGCGCTGCTCTGCGCGGTGGACTCTTCGCCGGTCGAGCCGCTCGAGGCGTTGCTCGACTCGTTGCTGCCGTTCGTGCTCTCCGACGAGTCGCCGCTCGAGGCGCCGGAGCCTGCGCTGCTCTCACCGGAGGCGCCGGAGGACTGGCCCGACCCCGCCGAGGAGTCTCCCGACCCCGAGTCCGAAGCCATGCCGCGCGAGAGGGCGCCCGGGCCTGCGCACCCGCCTCCGAGCGCAGCGCAGAGCAGCGCCGCCACGACCGCCGCCCGTGTGTGGAAATGAAACACCCGCGCACCTCCCGTTCGCATTGCCGGGAGGTTACGCGGGTGGATCCCCAACAGTAGCTTTCCGTCCTAGAGGTACGCCTTGAGCTTCTTGTCCAGGCGGTGGGTGCCCTGGATGTAGCGCACGGTGCCGGTCTTCGAGCGCATCACCACCGAATCCGTCTCCGCGCCGCTGCCGAAGAAGCGCACGCCCTTGAGGAAGTCGCCGGTGGTCACGCCGGTGGCCGCGAACATGACCTCGCCGCGGGCGAGATCCTCGGCGGTGTAGATCCGCTCCACGTCCTTCACGCCCATCTTGTGGCAGCGCTCGATCTCCGCCGCGTCGCGGGGCTTGAGCTTGCCCTGCATGTCGCCGCCCATGCAGCGGATGGCGGCCGCGGTGATCACGCCCTCGGGCGCGGCGCCGATGCCCATGAGAACGTCCACGCCGGACTGCTCGAAGCAGGTGGCCACGCCGCCCGGCACGTCACCGTCCTCGATGAGGCGCACGCGCGCGCCGGCGGAGCGGACCTCCTTGATCAGCTCCTCGTGCCGCGGACGGTCGAGCATCACCACGGTGAGGTCCTCGACGTAGCGGTTCATCTTGTCGGCGATGCTGCGCAGGTTCCACGACGCGCTCTTCGACAGGTCGATGGCGCCGCGCGCCTTCGGGCCCACCACGAGCTTGTCCATGTACATGTCCGGCGCGTTGAGCAGGTTCCCCTGGTTGCCCATGGCGATGACCGAGATCGCGCCCGGCCGTCCGTACGCGCAGAGGTTCGTGCCCTCCAGCGGATCGAGCGCGATGTCCACCACCGGCGCGCCGTTGCCGCCGCGGCCGACCTTCTCACCGATGTAGAGCATCGGCGCCTCGTCGCGCTCGCCCTCGCCGATGACGACCGTGCCGTCGATCTGCAGCGAGTCGAACGCGCGCCGCATGGCGTCCACCGCCGCCTGATCCGCCGCGTGCTTGTCGCCACGACCCATCAGCCGCGCCGCGGCGATCGCCGCCAGCTCCGTCACCCGCACCACTTCCAACGCCAGGTTGCGATCCATCTGTCAGTCCTCGTTTGTGTTCCGGTTCGGGAGCTCGGGTGATGCCACGTGCTCGAAGATGCGCGCCACAGAGTCGGGGATGCGCGTGGGCTTGCCGTCGCGATTGATGCAGGCGTGGATCGTCCGGCCCTCGCAGATGAGCCGGTCGTCACCCTCGCGGCGGACGCGGTAGGTGAACACGAGCGACGCGCGCCGCAGCTCCGTCACGTCCGTCTCGATCACCAGCAGGTCGTCGTACTTCGCCGGCGACTTGTACGAGCAGGTCGCCTCCACCGCGGGGAGCAGCGTCCCCTCCGCCTCCAGCGTGCGGTAGTCCCCGCCCCGCTCGCGGAACCACTCGCCCCGCGCGTACTCGAAGTACCTGAAATAGTTGGCGTAATAGACGACGCCCATCTGGTCGGTGTCGCCGTAGATCACGCGCAGGCGGGCTCGGGTCATGAGGCGCGCGGACCCTAACGGAGGCCAGCGACACGGTAAAGCGACGAAGTGGACACATGCCCTGTGGCAGCATCGCGCGCCATGCGCATGCGTGTCCTTCGCTCTCGGGTCGTCTTGCCCCTGCTGCTCACGCTGCTTGCGGCGCCCATCGTCTCCGCCCAACCAGCCGCGCGCGCGCACCGGCCGCCGAGGCTCACGCTCTTCATCTCCGTCGATTCGCTCTCCTCGGATCAGCTGCTGCGGATGCGCCCGAAGTTCACCGGCGGCCTCGCGCAGCTGCTCGACGGCGGCGCCTTCTTTCCCCTCGTGCGCTACGAGTACGCGGAGACGGTGACCGCGGTGGGCCACGCGACGATGAGCACCGGCGCCAACCCGTGGCGGCACGGGCTCGTGTCGAACAAGCTCCTCAACCGCGAGACAGGACAGCTCGAGCCGGTGCTCTGGGATCCGGATCATCCGGCGCTGGGCACGCCGCTGGAGGCGAAGGACGACGTCTCGCCGCGAGGGCTTCAGGCGGAGGGCCTCGGCGACAGGCTCCGGCTGCACACCGCGCAGAAGGGCAAGGTCGTGGCGGTGTCGGGGAAGGCGCGCACCAGCGTCATCCTCGGCGGCAGGCTGGGCCAGGCCTGGTGGTTCAACGAGAGCGTGGGCCAGTTCGTCACCGGCACTTGGTACGCGAAGGCGTTCCCCGAGTGGGTCGCGCGCTTCGGCGAGAAGCGGCCGCAGGACGCGTGGAACGGGAAGGCGTGGCAGCTGCTGCATCCCGCGGCGCGTTACGACGGCCTCGACGACCGGGCGAACGAGGCCGACTACCGGGGCCTCGGCCGCGTCTTTCCGCACCCGCTCGGCGGGGAGGGCTCACCGGATTCGCGCTACTGGGCCGCGCTCGGCGCCACGCCGATGATGGGCGAGCTCATCGTGTCCTTTGCGCGCACGGCGATCGACGCGGAGAGCCTCGGACGCGACGAGGTGCCGGACGCGCTCTTCGTCGGCTTCAGCCACGTGGACAAGGCGTACCACCTCTTCGGACCCGACTCGTGGGAAGCGCAGGACACGCTGCTGCGCCTCGACCGGAACCTTGCGGAACTGCTTCGTCATGCCGAGCGCGCTGCAGGAGGCAGGCAGAACCTCCTCGTGGTGCTCACCGCGGATCACGGCGGCGCGGCGCTTCCCGAACACTGGGCCTCGCTCGGGTTGCCGGCCGCGCGGGTGAGCGAGAAGACGCTGATGTCCGGGCTCAACGCGGCCTTGAAGGAACGCTTCGGCGCCGAGCCGGTGGTCGGGATCGAGGAGGTGGACGTGTACCTCGATCCGCGGGTGCTCTCGGAGCGCAAGCTCGACGCGCGGGCGGTGAGGGAGGCCGCCGCGCAGTGGCTGGAGGGACAACCCGTCGTCACGCGCGCGATCTCGCGGGAGGCGCTCGAGGCCGCGGACTGGAACGATCCTTCGCTGCGGCCACTGAAGCTCGGCTACCACCGCGAGCGCAGCGGCGACGTGCTCTTCCTCCTGCGCGAGTACCACGTGCTCACCGAGTACCCCTTCGGCACCTCGCACGGCACGCCGTACGCCTACGACTCGGTGGTGCCGCTGGTGCTCTGGGGACGCGGCGTGCGGCCCGGGCACTATCCGGCCCAGGTGCCCGCCACCGACGTCGCGCCCACCGTCAGCGCGTTGTGGGGGATGAGCCCGCCTGCACAGGCGGAGGGCTCGCCCAGGACCGAGGCGCTCGCCCTGCCCGCCCGCTGAGGCCGCGCCGAGAGCCGACGCAATTCGTGCGCGCGGGGTCAGGTCGTCCGCAGAACGTGCGGCTCCATTCGGGACCATCGGCGGACGCTCCCTCGGGAGCCTGAGTGGCACGCGCTTCGCTATCCCTCTCGTTGCAGGCAGCACGCAGCAACGGAGGGACGCACGATGAGAGCGACCGCACACCACCTTCACCGGGACCCGCAGGCAGCCAGGCTCGCGCTGAACGCCCGCGACAGGGACGAGCGCCGCGAGCGTGACAACCGGCGCCGGCGACAGCTCCACCTCCACCTCGTCGGCCGCGTGCTGATGGCCGGCGTGTTCCTCTTCAGCGCCGTCGCCAAGCTGCTCGCCTTCGACGCCACCGCGCGCGCCATGGCCGCCACCGGGCTGCACGACGTGGAGCTGCTGCTCGGGCTCGCCATCGGCCTCGAGCTCGTCGGCGGCGCAGCGCTCGCGGCCGGCTACAAGGTCCGCGCGGTCGCGGTCGGCCTCATCGCCTACGTCGCCACCGTCACCCTGCTCATGCACGGGGACTTCGCGGTCGCCGCCAACCGCTCCTTCGCGCTCGCCAACGTCGCCTTCGTCGGCGGCCTGATGCTCCTCATCTCCCACGGCGCCGGCGAGCTCAGCGCCGATGCCGGCCTCGCCCGCCGGGACGCACGCCGCTACGGCCTCTAGCTCTCCCCATCCACTGACGTCTCACGCTTCACGCTTCACGCTTCACGCTTCACGCCGAGGACACGCCATGACCACCCGCCGCCGCTCGCCCTCCATCGCCGACTTCATGACCCCCAGCCCGCACTCCGTCGCCGTGGACCGCAAGCTCGCGGACGCCCACCGGCTGATGCTCCAGTACCGGATCCGGCACCTCCCGGTGCTCGAGGGCGGACGGCTCGTCGGCATCGTCACCGAGCGTGACCTCGCGCTGCTCGAGACCCGCAACGGCATCAACCGGCTGGACGTGGAGGTCGAGGAGGCGATGAGCCCGGACGTGTTCGTGGTCACGCCCGACACGCCGCTGCTCGAGGTGTCGCTGCAGATGTGGAAGCACAAGTGGGGCTCGGCGGTGGTGATGGACGGCCGGGAGGTCGCCGGCGTCTTCACCACGGTGGACGCCATGCGCGCGCTCGCCTCGATGCTCGCGGTGCCGCCCCCCAACGTGGCCCGCGCCGAGCGCCGCAAGCCCGCGCCCGCCAAACCCACTGCCGCGAAGCCCGCTGCCCAGAAGGTCGCCCGCGCCGAGCGCCGCAAGCCCGCGCCCGCCAA
>JAFAFL010000118.1 GCA_023423535.1 Pseudomonadota bacterium | reverse complement strand
GGATCACCCCGCCCATCGCCGCCGGCGCACCGAGACCCGCCCCGGCCCCGAGCGCTCCCGCCGCCGCGTCCGGCGCAGGCCTCGGAGGGGTGAGCGAGGACAAGCTCCGCGCGGTGTACGACGCGTTCGTGAAGGCGAAGCGCCGCTGCAACGAGGACGTCTCGAAGATGTCCTTCGATCAGGTGGCGGGCAGCCTCCGCAAGCAGGTGCCGGAGCTGATGAAGCGTTCGGGCGCGACCTCGGTGGAGTTCAAGGTCGTGATCAAGGACGGCAAGGCCATCCTGCGGGCGGTTCCCAAGCCCTGACGCCGCCCGGCGTCCCACCCCACCGTCACCGACCGGACAGCGTGGCCCCGCGAGAGAAGGGGAGCGCGCGACCTCTGCACGCAACCTCTGTTCAGCGCCGAAGACGCCCTCCCGAAGGCGCGTTGGCGCTGCCGGAGTCGGTTCCTAGCTTGGTTCGGACGCGCGGGACCCGAGAGGCAGACCGGGTGTTGGGGCGCGCGACGAGGCCGGGGCGACCAGCGTGTGAGGTGGCGAGTGGCGGGTGGCAGATGGGTCGCGATGGGGCTGGGAGCGCTCGGCCTCCTGATGGGGACGGGCTGTTTCGACGCGCCGCCTGAAGCACAGGCACGGTTGGAGCGGCTGCAGGCCGAGGGCGCGGAGCTCGAGGAGGCCATCGACGAGGTCGGCGGAAGGCTCCTCGGCGGGCGCGCGGTGGTGAGCCTGTGGGAGGAGATGGGCTGGCGGCACCGCTCGGTGTCGGAGATCGCCTGTCAGACGGCGAGCACGCACCTCGCGGCGATGGACAAGCACCAGGACAAGCTCCTCCAGCGCACGCGGCAGCACCGCCGCCAGCGGATGCAGGCGCAGTCCGAGGCGGTGACCTCCGCATCGGCGGTGCCCCCGAAGCCCTCGGAATCGTTGAGCAATTAGGCGGGGACCGGGCGGAGGGCGCCGTGCTAGAAGCCCCGGCGTGACGTCTCCTCTGTCCACCTCCATCCGGGTCGCCGCGCTCGCGCTGCTGCTGCTGGCGGGCGGAAGCGGCTGCCGGCCCGACGACGCGGTCTGCGGCACCCGCGCCGAGCCCATCGCCTCGGAAGGGGAGGCCCAGGCCCGCTGCGTGCGCGCCGACGACTGCCCGAGGCTCGGTGCGGTGGAGGTCTGCGTGAGCAACGCCTGGCCGGAGGAGCCCTGCGTGCGCTGCCGCGAGTCGCTCTGCGAGCGCGTGGTGCCGGAGTTCTGTCCGTGAGGGCCGCGGGCTTCGTTCTCCTCGCGGTGGTCGCGGGGCTGGCGGCGGGCGTGGCGCTGGGCGGGTGCGGCGCGGACGCGAACGACCGGATCCGGCGGGCGCGCGCGGCGGTGTACGAGAAGAAGCCCGACCACGCGCTGAAGGAGTACCGGCTGGCGCTGGACCTCGTGGAGCGGGAGCTCGAGCAGCGCGAGGACGCCGCCGAGGCGAAGGCGCTGCAGGCCCGGGCGCTGAAGGGCGCGGCGGACGTCTACTACCTCGAGCTGCGCGACTTCCGGCGGGCGGCGGAGGTGTACGAGGAGCTCATCCGGCTCTGTCCCGAGGCCCCGGAGGCGCTGGAGGGCCGGGTGCAGCTGGCGGACATCCTCCACGTGCACTTCGGCGACACGCGCGGGGCGATCGGCGCGCTGACCGCGGCGGTGGAGCGCGGCGCGAAGGAGCGGGCGGCGCTGAGCTACCGGGTGGCGAAGCTCTACTTCGAGCTCGGAGACTTCGAGCAGGCAGGGCTCGAGGCGCGGCGGGTGGTGGAGCGGGATGGCGATGCGGCGGAGGCGGACGACGCGGCGCTGCTCGAGGCCCAGGCGCTGGCGGCGATGGAGGGCCGCGGCGAGGACGCCCGGCGTGCGCTGGGGGCGGTGGTGGAGCGCTTCAGCGATTCGCCGCTGGTGCCCTACGCGCTGTTCGAACTGGGAAAGCTCCGCGCGGAGAGCGGTGACCGCGAGGGCGCGATCGAGGAGTGGGTGCGCGCGCTGGAGCGTCACCCCGAGCCGGCGATGGTGCAGGAGAACATCGCGCGCGTGCGGCGGCAGATCGTCGAGCGCACGCCGACGCAGGTGGGCCGCGCGGTGCTGAGCTCGGCGCAGCTCGCGGCGGGCGTGGCGGCTCCGAGCGCTCCTTCCGCTCGCGCTCCCGCTCAGGCTCCGGTTCAAGTTCAGGTGAAGCCGGCCGCGGCAAAGGTCGCAGCGCCGGCTCCCGCTGCTCCTCCGACATCGGTTCCCGTGCAGGAGACCGCGGCGCCGCCCGTCCACAAGTCGAGCATCGAGGCGGCGGGCGGAACGGCGGAGGACGCCGCGCGCGAGTCGGCGGACTGACGGGTCTTCACCGCTTCAGCCGGCCATCCGCGCGCGCCGGGTTGCTCCTCAGTGACGCGGTCCCATCTTCCCGCGCATGGCGTGGTGGAGGGGCTTCGCGGTCGGGCTGTCGGCGCTCGTGTGGGCGGCCTGCGGAGACTCCCTTCCCGTTGCCGGGCCGCCCTCGTACCTGCCTGCGGAGGAGCCCTCGCCGGTGGCGCCGGAGTTTCTCGCGCTCTTCCCCGCCAGCGATGGCTCGAGCGTGGACGCGCTGACGGAGACCGCAGAGGGCACCGTGTTCATTGCCGGGACCTTCCGCGGCGATCTCTCGGAGGCGGTCGCGGGTGCGGAGGGAAGGAACGCGGGACGTTGTCCGGCGACCTCGTTCTCCGATGAAGAGGTCTTCGCCGCGCGCCTCGATGGGGACGAGCTGCAGTGGGGCCGGGCCTTTGGCGCTCGGGACGGGTGCGCCGAGGTGCTGGGGATCGGTCTCGTGGAGGGGGACTTGCTCGTCGGCACGCGCGGCACGGTCACCTTTGGCGGCGCGACGCTGAGCGGCGACTGGGGGCTGCAGCTGAGCGGCGAGACCGGGTCGGACACAGGTCAGGGATCGTGGGCGCAGACGGTGCCGGGGGGCCCGTCGTGGAGTCTGCGGCACACGGCGACGGAGAGCTTTCTCGAACGCGCGCGCGAGCTCAGCGTGAGCGTGCCGCTGGGGCTGGTGCAGTTCGGCGGCGTGGCGGAGTCCCCGCGCGAGGGCGACGCGGTTGTCGCGGGCTCGGTGCGCGAGGCGGACGCGGAATGGACCTCGCTGGCAGTGTGGCGGGTCGCGCCGGACGGGACGGTGCACTGGCACCGGCGCTTCGAGTTCCTCGGGGGCGCAGAGGGCGCGGCGCGGGGCTTCGTCGCGGTCGAGGCGGTGCAGGCGGAGACGGACGGCGGCGCGACGCTGGCCGTGCGCTTCGCGGGCACGCTGCAGCTCGACGTGTTCGTGCACGGCTGGCCCGCCGAGTCGTGGACGGAGAGCTCCCGCTTCCTCGTGGTGCGGCTCGAGCGCGACGGGAGCGTGCGCTGGACGAGGGAGGCCTCGCGGGGGCTCTTCGGCGGCGTGCGGCTGGCGCGCGCGGGCAACGGTGGGCTCGCGGTGTGGGGCCTGGAGCTGACCGGTGACGGCGTTCAGGCGAAGGGGAGGCCGGCGGCGGTGCTGACCTGGTTCGACGACGAGGTGGGCGAGGCGGTGCGCGCGCAGCCGCTCGGCGCGGAGGTGAAGGTGATGCGGCCGTCCGTGAACGGCGGGCTGCTCATCGGCGGGTGGGTGACCGATGGAGAGGGGCTGGGTGTCGGCGCCGACGTCGCGCCGCAGACCGGCTTCGCCGCGCGCCTGCCGATGGTGAACGTGGTGCCGCAGCAGTGAGTCAGGTCCAGCCCTCGCGGGTGAGGAAGTCGAGCGCGAGGGTGATGAAGGCGCGGGTGTCGTCGAGATGTGCCTGCGCGTCTTCTCCTGAGAACACGATCGCCGCGTCGTAGTCCGCGAGCTCCCGGGCGCGCTGGACGCTCGCGAGCACCCGGTTGTGCGCCGACGAGAAGTGGCCGGGCCGAACGAGTTCGGTGTTGAAGAGGTGCAGCGCTCCCGCGTGGATGCGTGGCTCGACGCCGCGCGATAGGAGCAGCGCGCGCAGGATGTGGAGGAGTGCGTAGTACGCACGTGAGACGGAATCCGCGTTCAGCCCGAGCGAACGCAAGGCCTCGGCGGCCTGAAGCGCCTGTTGCGCTCTGGCGATCTCGTCCGCGATGTTCGTGCACCGGTTGTCGTCGGTCACAGCGGCATGCCCTCCCGCTCAATCTCCAGAGCGATGCGCCGCTCGCGTCCGAGCAGTTCCTCGTGGCGGTCCCGGCTCAACGCCAGCGCGGAGACGAGCACGTCGTACTTCGTCATCAGGTCGCCGCAGAAGAAGGCGATCTCCCGCGCCTCGGCGCCGGTCAGGTCCTCGACCACGACGAGCACGTCCCAGTCGGAGTCCTCGTGTGCATCTCCGCGAGCACGGGAGCCGAAGAGCTTCATCGCGACCAGCCGCGCGCCGAAGCGCTCGACCGCCCACGCCTTGAACTCCCGAAGTGGCGGCGTCTGCGCGATCACGGCTTCAATCTACTACCGCCGGCGGTGCCGGCACCTCGGCCGCGGAGACGGGCGGCGGCGGGCCCTCCTCCACCGGCAGCCACACCTCCGCGCGCGCGTAGCCGACGAACAATTCACCGGCGAGCCGCGGAGAGCCGGAGCGGTCGCGGTAGCGCACCCAGTCGTTGAGCACCCGGCCCTCGGCGTCGTGACGTTCGCTCGGCCGCGCGGGATCCATGCGCGAGCGCGCCACGCCCTTGCCGCCGCGGTGGACGAAGGTGACCACTCCGTGCTCGTCGATCGCCTCCACCACGCCCACGTGGGTGAGCCCGTCGTTCACCTTCCCGTCGCGGTTGCGGTCGTAGGTCTCGCGGAAGAACACGAGGTCTCCGGGCAGGGGCGGTCCCGCATGAAAGCCCTCGCGCGCGACGGCGGTGCGCCACATGGCGGTGACCGCGTTGTCGCCCAGTTCGACGAGCAGCTTCACCGGCTCTCCGCCACCGGCGCGGTAGGCGAGGCGCACCAGCCCCGAGCAGTCGTCGGGGACGCTCGCGGTCTTCTGACGGAGGGACCGCACGCCGACGAGGGAGGAAGCCCTCTGCACGGCCCGCTCGCGCGCGGCGAGGGCCAGGGGCGGCGCCGGAGGGGGCTCTTCGGCAGCGGGCTCTGGTGAGGCTTCGGGGGCCTCTGGCGGGGCCTCGGGATGGTCGAACTCCACCTCGCCGGGGTCTGTCACCACCGGCTGCAGGTGCGCGCGAGGGCCCACGCAGCCGGTCCCGATGAGGGCGAAGGCGAGGGCAACGGAGAGGAGGCAACTGCGCGGTCCGAACCAGAACAAGCAGCTCGCACTTAGAGCACGCGCGGACCTGTGCCAAAAGGCTCCGCATGACCCGACAGACGAAGCGCAGCAGCGAGCTCTTCCAGAAGGCGAAGACCCTCCTTCCCGGCGGCGTGAACTCTCCGGTGCGGGCGTTCCGAGGGGTCGGCGGCGACCCGGTGTTCTTCGCCAGCGGCGAGGGCGCCTGGCTGGTCGACGTCGATGGCAACCGCTACGTGGACTACGTGGGCTCGTGGGGCCCGCTCATCCTCGGGCACAACCACCCGAAGGTGACGCAGGCGATCTGCGACGCCGCGCAGCGCGGGACCTCTTTCGGCGCGCCGCACGCGGGCGAGATCACCATCGCGGAGACGGTGCGCCGCTTCTTCCCGATGATGGAGAAGATGCGGATGGTCTCCTCCGGCACCGAGGCCACCTCCGCCGCGGTGCGGCTCGCGCGCGGGGCGACGAAGCGGGACGCGATCCTCAAGTTCGAGGGCTGCTACCACGGCGCGTCGGACTCGTTCCTCGTGAAGGCGGGCAGCGGCGTGGAGACGCTCGGGCTGCCGGACTCGCCGGGCGTACCGGCGGCACTCGCGGCGCTGACCCTCACCGCGCCCTACAACGATCTGGAGGCGGTGCGTTCGCTCTTCGCCCAGCGCGGCAGTGAGATCGCCTGCGTCATCCTCGAGCCGGTGGTGGGGAACATGGGCGTGCTGCTGCCGAAGGAGGGCTTCCTCCAGGGCCTGCGCGAGCTGTGCACGCAGAACGGCTCGGTCCTCATCTTCGACGAGGTGATGACCGGCTTCCGCGCGGCGAAGAACGGGGCCCAGGCGCGCTACGGGGTGACGCCGGACCTGACCACGCTGGGCAAGGTCATCGGCGCGGGGCTCCCGGTGGGCGCGTACGGCGGCAAGGCGTCGCTGATGTCGCTCATCGCGCCGGAGGGGCCGGTGTACCAGGCGGGCACCCTCAGCGGGAACCCGCTGGCGGTGGCGGCGGGCGAGGCCTGTCTGAAGGAGCTCGAGGCGCCGGGCGTGTTCGAGCGCGCGGAGAGGTTCACGGTGGAGCTGTGCGATGGCATCCGCGCGGCGGCGAAGGCGGCGGGCGTGCCGCTGACCGTGAACCAGGTGGGCACGATGTGGACCGCGTTCTTCTGCGACACCGAGGTCTACGACTACCCCTCGGCGAAGAGGGCGGACACCGCGCGGTTCGGCAGGTTCTACCACCTGCTCCTCGACGAGGGCGTGTACCTCTCTCCCTCCCAGTTCGAGGCCTGCTTCGTCAGCGCGATGCACGGCGAGCGCGAGCTGGAGCACACGCTCGCCGCGGTGAAGAAGGCCTTCGCCGCGCTGTAGGCGGCGGTGGGCCCGGCTACTCGTCCAGCGGGGACCTGACCGGGCTCCGGGGGTTCACGGCGTGAGGCAGACGATGCAGCCCACGCCGGGCATCGTGCTCTCGACCTCCGCGAGCACCGCGTCGAGGCCGATGGTGAAGCCGACCTGCGGCTGGTTCTGCCAGTCGGGGCAGTTCGCGTTGGAGGCGAGCAGCTGCGGCGTGTGGTTGTCCTCGTGCACCCGGAGCGCGGCCGCGTGACGCAGGCGCAGCGCGACGCCCGGCGTCTCGTCGTAGGACCAGAACGGACCGCCCTGCAGCTCGACCTCGTCGATGAGGTTCGGCGCGTACACGCCGGAGCCGGTGGGCGCGCACCAGAAGAAGGTCTCGAAGGGGTACTTCGCGTTCAGCCCCGCCTTCTGCAGCTCGTCACCGCCGCGCGAGGTGCAGCCGGAGAGCGCGAGCGCGAGGTCCGGCGGCGCGGGCGGAAGGTAGAAGCCGGCGGCCCCGGTGAGCACGAGGTCCTTGCCGTTGCGGTGCGCGAAGAACGTCAGCCGGTCCTTCTGCATCGGCAGGCCCGCGAGCGTCGTGCGGTTGAAGCCGAGGAATTGCGTGCCTCCCGTGAGCAGGCTGCAGTCGAGCACGCCGTCCGCGGCCCACTCCGCGCCGTCGAACTGGAAGAGGTCCCCGTGCTGGGCGGCCAGCTTCGCGGCCAGCTCGTAGGCGTCGTCGCCGCTGCCGCAGCCGTCGATCGTCATCGAGAGGCCGAACACGCTCTGCAGCGTTCCGCGCGCGGACGACCACTGGAGCTGCGCGGTGGGGAAGTGAAGGTCGAGGTAGTCACGCGCGTTCTGCTCCCGCTTCGGCCCGGGCGTGAACTCCACCGGGTACTTGTCGCAGGCCGGCTGCCAGAGGTCGTCCGACGAGAGCGGCTGCGCCTGACGCTGCGCGTTGCCTTCGCTGGTGCCGCAGGCGGTGAGGGTGAGCGCCGTGAAACAGAGGAGGGACAGGAGGCGGGGTCGGTTCATGTCCCCGAGGACGCAGGCCCCGCGCGGAACGTGCGGGATTTCTCGGCGCCTCGTCGCGGCTGGTACGTTGAATGGCCCTTCCCGAGCCGAGCCGAGCCGAGCCGAGCCGCCGCCGACCCGACCGACGATGACGACCCCGAGGCCGCCGAAGGGCGCCCCGCCACCGCCGCAGCGCGCCGAGCCGGGAGAGGTGCCCACCCTCATCGCCTCGCGCGGCGTGACCGCGCATCCCGATGAAGGGGTGTTGCTCTCCTTCGCGGAGGGAGGGCTGGAGGGGTTGGCGCGAACGCGCGTGCTCGAGCACGTCGATCGCTGTTCGCGTTGCCGGCAGGTGGTGGCGGAGCTGTCGCGCTCGTCGCTCTCTTCCGGTGCGACGGAGGAGCTCGAAGACGACGCTGCCGGGGAGAAAGCGCACGTGCCGCGGCGGAGGGACCCGCTGGTGGGCGAACGGCTCGGCGAGTACCTCGTGCACGAGCCGATGTCGCGCGGGGGGATGGGGATCGTCTATCGCGGCGAGCAGCCGGTGATCGGCAAGCCGGTGGCGATCAAGGTCCTCCTCCCGCACGTGGCGGAGGATCCGGAGCAGGTGCACCGCCTCCTCGCCGAAGCGCGCGCGGTGAACGCGATCCGCCACCCGAACATCGTGGACATCTTCGGCTTCGGAAGACTGCCGGACGGGCGGCACTACTTCGTGATGGAGCTGCTGGAGGGCGAGCCCCTGTCGCTCGTCGTCGCGCGCCGCGGTCGCATGAGGCCGGTCGAGGTGGCGGTGCTGCTCGGGCAGGCGCTCGGCGCGCTCGATGCGGCGCACGCGGCGGGTATCATCCACCGCGACCTCAAGCCGGGGAACCTCTTCCTCACCACGCTGCCGGACGGAACTCCGCGCCTGAAGCTGCTCGACTTCGGGATCGCGAAGACCGCCGGGCTGAGGACCTCCACCGCGCCGAACACGGTGCTCGGAACGCCCGGCTACATGGCGCCGGAGCAGCTGCGCGGTGAGACGGTCACGCCCCAGTCGGACCTCTTCGCCATCGGGGTGATCGCCTTCCGCATGCTCTCGGGGAGGGAGCCCTTCTCGCGCGAGGGCGCATCGCTGAGCGACCTCATCGACGCCACGCTGCACGACCCTCCGCCGGAGCTGGGCGCGCTGGCGCCGGAGGTGCCCCTCTCGCTGCGCGCGCTCGTCGCGTCGATGCTGGAGAAGGAGCCCGAGGCGAGGCCGCGTTCGGCCGCGGAGGTGCGCAAGGCGCTCGGACGAATCCAGCGCGAGCTGACCGGGCTGCCGCCGACGGTGGAGACTCCGAGGCCTGCTCCCATGCACAGGCCCGCGCCGAGGGAGAGCATCCCCATCGGCGCGCGGACGATGCGCTCGCTTCGGCCCAGACGCGGTCCGGTGGCCTTCGCCGCGCTGCTGCTGGTGGGCCTGGTGGTGTTCGCAGCGGTGCTGGCCTTTCCTTCCTCCGAAGCGCCTCGGCTCTCCGCCGTTCCCGCGCCTCGGACCGCGCCGGCCGTGGAGCAGGTGACCGCAGAGCCGGCACCGCCGCCGCAGCAGCCGCCCGTCGACGAGGTCGTGACGAGACCCTCGCCCGCGCCGAAGCCGCGTCAGGGGATGAGCCGCGTGGACGTGCAGAAGCGGCTCTCCGCCGCGCGTGCCCGGGCACAGACGCTTCCGACCGCCGGCATCCGCCGCATCGTCGAGCGCGAGCTGCAGCTCCTCGAGGAGCGCCTCTTCTCCGGCGAGCCGCCCGCGCAGGTCGCCGCCGAGTTCGACGGGCTCGCGCGGACGCATGGCCTCTAGGCCCGGCGTACACTCGGCCGCGTGAACGTGAAGGCCCCCGCCGAGACAGACATCGACAGCGCGATCGCCGAGGCCGCGCGGCTGTTGCCGGGGCTCGCGGTGGAGCTCTCGCGCTTCCGCAACGACGTCGCGCGGCGAGGTGGCGCCGAAGGGCTGAACCTCCCGGACCTTCTGCTGGCGTGGGCCTCGCTGGAAGGAGACGCGGCGGCGCTGGCGGAGCTCGATCGCCGGCTGTGCGCGGTGGGGCTTTCGGTGGTGAAGCGGATCGGCTGCGAGGCCAGCGCGGAGGACGTGCTGCAGGAGGTGCGCGAGAAGCTGCTCGTCGGGCCTCGCGCGAGGCTCCGAGCGTACGAAGGCCGCGGGGCGCTGGTGCGGTACCTCAAGGCGGTGGTGCTCACCGCGAGCCTCGACCGCCGCCGCCGCGACGACGCTGCCCCGCGGGAGCGGGACGACGCTGCCCTGGCGGACCTCGCGGCGGGCGACAGCGGTCCGGAGTCATGGGTGCTCCGTCGCAACGGGGCCGAGGCCTTCAACCGCGCATTCGGAAAGGCGCTGGCGCAGCTCACCGCCGAAGACCGCGCGATGTTGCGGCTGCGCTTCGTGGATGGCCTCGCGATCGAAGACGTGGGCCGCGCGCTGCAGATCCACCGCACCACCGCCATGCGCCGGCTGGAGAAGCTGCAGCAGACGCTGCACAGCGAGACGCGGCGGGCGCTGCGGCAGGAGCTGGGCGCGTCGGAGAGCGAGCTGGACTCGATGATCCGCGGGCTGGACCTCTCGCTGTCGGACCGGCTGAGCCGGCTGCTCCCCGCGCAGCGCTGATGCCAAGCTGCTGTCGCCCCCGCATCCGACGGCCTAGACTCCCCTCCGCGTGCAGGACGCCTCTCTCCCCTCCGAAGGCCCCATCCCGTTCGGGCGCTACACGCTGCTTCGCCGCATCGGCGCGGGCGGGATGGGCGAGGTGTTTCTCGCGCGCGACGAGGCCTCGGTGCCGCCGCGCGCCTGCGTGGTGAAGAAGGTCCTGCCGCACCTCGCGCAGAACCGGCAGTTCGTGGGCCGCTTCCTCGACGAGTCGAAGGTGGTGGTGAACCTCGACCACCCGAACATCGCGCACGTCTATTCGATGGGCGAGGTGGACGGTCACTACTTCCTCGCCATGGAGTACGTGCAGGGGAAGACGGTCAGCCGCTTCATGCACCGGCTGCGGCAGCGCAAGGGGGAGCTGCCGCTCGGGCTCATCCTCCTCATCGGCGAGCGCATGTGCCGCGGGCTCGCCTACGCGCACGACGCGAAGGACGGGCACGGCAACCCGCTCCACCTCGTGCACCGCGATCTCTCACCGGCGAACGTGTGCGTCTCCTACGCGGGCGAGGTGAAGATCATCGACTTCGGCGCCGCGCAGTCCACGCTGAAGGAGGAGCAGACCGCGCCGCGCGTGGTCATCGGCAACCTCGCGTACATGTCGCCGGAGCAGGCGAAGAAGCAGCACGTGGACCGGCGCGCGGACGTGTACTCGACCGGCGCGGTGCTCTGGGAGTTGCTCGCGTGGAAGCCGCTGCCGCAGAAGGGCGACCCCATCGAGCGCTGGCGCAAGGCGGCGAACCCGCACTGGGATCCGCCCTCGCAGCACCGCGCGGGCGTCCCCGCCGACGTCGAAGCGGTGATCCTCAAGGCGCTCGCGAAGGACCCGAGGGATCGGCATCCGGACGCGGCCGCACTGGCGGTGCAGCTCGAACGGCTGCGCCTGAAGCACGCGCCGGAGGCGACAGAGCGGAGTCTCGGCGCGCTGCTCTCGAGCGCGTTCGCGGGCGAGAAGGCGGCGGAGGATCGCGCGCTGCAGGGGCTCTCGCGAGGACTGCCGCTGGGCGATGCGCAGGCGGATCCTTCGACGAAGAAGCGGCTGGTCATCGCGCCGCCCACCGCGATGGCCTTCGAGCACTCCGCGCTGCAGGCCCCCGACGACTACGTCCCGCCCGACCAGCGCGCGACCGATCCAGGCGTGCCCGTCGTCGCCCCACCGCAGAGCGGTCCCTGGGCAGAGGACGGCAAGCTCACCGCCGAGATGCCGGTGGTCACCCGCGTCGCGCCGGCCACGCTCACCGTCAGCGAGGCGCGCGCGGCGTTCGGCGTCTCCATCTCCTCTTCCGGCGTCGACGGGGATCCGGCGTGGGTCCGCGAGATCGAGGGCGTGCTCTCCGGCGACATCGACGATCCGGACGGCTGGGCCCAGGCCGCGAACGCGGGGAGCGGTCCCAATCGTCGCGAGGACGAAGCGCCCGCCTACGACACGGCCGCGATCGCGATGCCGCCTCCGCCGCTGCCCGCGTGGCTGCTCTACCTCGCGGCGTTCCTCGGTGCGCTGGGCGTGGGGTTCCTCGTCGTGTGGGGGCTGCTCCGGTAGGGTGCTAGAGTTCCCCGAGCGCGTTCTCCATGAGCCTCGCCCATCTCGCCAGCCTCCTCGTCGCGGCAGCGCCTCCCGCCGCGGATGCGCCCGTCTCTCGCGGTCCCCTCTCGGTCCGGGTCGAAGCGGAGGGCCTCGCGCCGCAGCAGGTGCAGGCGATGCAGCGGGCCACCCACGCGGTGCTCGGCGCGTTGGTGCCGTGGGAGCTGCGTGAGGACGAAGGGGCCGGCGCGTGCGCGGACGAAGCCTGCCTCATGCGGCTCGCCGGCGAGGGCTACGCGGTCGAGGTGACCGCGGGCATCACCGACCGCACGCTGGAGGTGCGCGCGGCGTTCGCGGATCCGAACTCGGGACAGATCGTCCGCAAGACGGTGCGCGGCGGGAGCCTGCAGCAGCCGGAGAAGGCGCTGCAGCTCGTGCTCGACGCGGCGCTCCCCCAGTGGACGCGCAAGGGCCAGGCGAGCGTGGCGGTGAAGGCGCCGCAGGACTCGGTGGTGAAGGTGGACGGCCGGCGCGTGGCGCTGGTGCCGCTGCCGGAGCCGATGGCGCTGCCGGTCGGCGTGCACGAGATCGACGTGCTCCTCCCCACCGGCGAGGCGATGCTCGTGCGACAGCGGCTCGGCGAGGGCGAACGCCTCCTGCTCTCCGCCGACGCGGTGCAGCTCGGGGCCACCGCGAACGCAGGCGAGGCCTCGGCGCGCTGGCGCAGGCCGGTGGCGTACGGACTGTGGAGCGCGGGCGCCCTGGCGGTGGCGGGTTCGCTGGTGGCCGGTGGTCTCTCGCAGCGTGCGGGCGCGCAGCTGCAGCCGTGCGGCGTGGGTGATCGCGACTGTCTGCGCATCGACCAGGCCGAGCGCGCGGCGCAGCGGGCGGAGCGTTACGCGGGCGCGGGCAACGCGCTGCTGATCGGAGGAGCGGTGCTCGGCGCTTCCGGCGCGGGCCTCTTCGTGTTCGACCTCGTCGGCGGCGCGGGTGCCGGGGGCCGCTCCGAGTGAGCGGGCCCGTGCGCCTCGGCGTCACCGCGCTCCTCCTGTGCGTGACCGGCTGCTTCGAGCCCTCCGCCGCGGTCGGCCCCTACCGCTGCGGCGAGGACGGCACCTGTCCCGGACAGCTCGTGTGTGACGACGGCCTCTGCTGCGTGCCGGGAGGTCAGCCCGCGTGCGCCACGCTGCCCGGCCCCGACGGCACCTGTCCTTCCGGCGCGGCGGTGCGGAACTGGTTCCTCGACCAGGACGGCGACGGGTTCGGCGATGCGAACTCGGCGAGGCTCGGCTGCGCGCGGCCGCTGACGGTGCCCGCGGGCAACGCGAACGCGCGCTGGGTGGAGACGGGCGGCGACTGCAACGACGCGGATCCACTCGTCTTTCCGGAGGCTGACGAGCTGTGCGACGGCGTGGACAACGACTGCGACGGCGAGATCGACGACGGGCATCCGCTCATCGCGCTCTGGCCGGACCGCGACAACGACGGCTTCGGCGACCGCGACGCGCCGGCCCAGAATCGCTGCGCCGCGGTGCCGGGCCTCGCAGCCCAGGCGGGCGACTGCAACGACAGCGACGCGCGCGTGCACCCCGGCGCACCGGAGCTCTGCAACGGCCGCGACGACGACTGCGACGGCCTCATCGACGGGGCCACGGTGGAGAGCGGGCAGAGCTGCCTCGAGCCCTCTCGGGTGGGCGCCTGTCAGACCGGGCTGACCGCGTGCATGAGCGGGCAGCTCGTGTGCGCGCAGGTCAACCCGCAGGGCGGCGCGAGCCCCTTTCCCCGCCCCGAGCGCTGCGACGGACTCGACGACGACTGCAACGGCACCGTGGACGACCAGCCCGGCTGCGGGGGACCTGCGAACCTGCTCGCGCCTTCGGGGGTGACCTTCGGCGCGCAGACGGTGGACGCGCCGGGCGGGAACAACGGCAACGTGACCACCTGCCAGAAGGGGAGGCCGGGCTCCGCGGTGAGCTTCGTCAACGGCGTGTGGAGCGGCACCGCCGGAGGCACGCACGTCGCCTGGGTGGAGAAGTCGAGCGGCACCTGGGACCTGCGCAAGGTGAAGCTCGGGCTGCGGCTGCACTTCACCGCTTCGCTCTCGCCCACCAGCGCGAACTGGTCCTCCTTTGGTCAGCCGATGATCCTTCTCTGCGGTCCGAACGGGGCCTTCGTGCGCTACCGCGTGAACGGCGCCGCGAGCCGGCTGACCACGGGCGCGCCGGTGACGGTGAACGAGCTGGTGCCCTTCAGCACCGGCGGAGACTGGTTCAGCACCGACGCGCGCACTGACCTCGCTGCGATCAACCGGGTGGAGGTGCTCATCCAGCCGAGCCTCGGGACGACGCCGCCGAACTTCAACGTGACCTTCCAGCGGCTCGGCTTCGAGGTGCAGCAGTGAGCCCGCGCCGCGCGAGCCTGTCGCTCTTCTTCGTGCTGGTGATGGCAACCGTGGCGAGCGGCTGCTTCCGCATCGAGAACGCGCAGGGCCCGTGGCAGTGCCGCGAGGACGGCTCCTGTCCCGGGGCGATGGTGTGCGACGACGGCGTCTGCTGCCACGCGCGCGAGGCCCCGCGCTGCCGCACGCTGGTGCTCGAGGACGGCACCTGCTTCGACGGCTCGGCGCCCGCGTACTGGTACCTCGACAGCGATGGCGACGGGCTCGGCGATCACCGCACCGGACGGCAGGCCTGCGCGCAGCCCTTCGCGGTTCCGGAGGGCAGCTCTCGCAGCGCGCGCTGGGTGGAGGAGCCGGGCGACTGTGACGACGAGAACCCGGGCGTCTTTCCGGGCGCGCAGGAGCTGTGCGACGGGCTCGACAACGACTGCGACGGCGAGATCGACGAGGGCCTCCCGCGCAAGGCCTTCTGGCGCGACGGCGATGGAGACGGCGCGGGCGACGGGCAGGGGATGAGCCTGCAGGCCTGCGCCGCGGGGCTGGGCTTCGTGGACAACGGCGCGGACTGCAACGACGCGGACCCACAGGTGATGCCCGGCGCCCCCGAGCGCTGCAACGGTCAGGACGACAACTGCAACGGGCTGCAGGACGAGGACGTGCAGGGCACCGGCGGGGACTGCCTCGAGCCCTCGCGGGTGGGCGTCTGTCAGTCGGGCCGGACCGCGTGCGTGAACGCGGAGATCGTCTGCCGCCAGCACGTGCTCCCTTCTGAGGAGACCTGCAACGGGCTCGACGACGACTGCGATGGGGTCGTGGACCAGGCGCCCGGTTGTGGTGGGCCGCCGTCGCTGCTCGCGGAGAGCGGGGTGAGCTTTGGCGCGCGCAACCTCGGGGACACCGGGCTCGCGGACGTCTCCACCTGCCTGAAGTCCACGACCGCGGGCACCGCCGACCTCTTCAGCAGCGGCACCTGGCTCATCACCGGACCGACGCGCCACGTGGCGTGGCTGGAGAAGTCGAGCGGCACCTGGGACCTCTCGAAGCCCGGGCTCGGCCTGCGGCTGGCGATGACGCGCAGCTGCTACACCGGCTGCATCAACCCGCTCTGGGCTCCGCCGGTGCCGCAGCCGGTGGTGCTCCTCTGCGGACCGGACGGCGCCTTTGCCCGCTACGAGCCGGAGAGCTCGCGGCTGCTCGTGGGCGGGGTGGGCTCGGACGACCTCGTGCCGCTCGCGGGTGGAGGCGGGTGGCGGCTGGTCACGCCGGCGGCGGACCTCTCGCGCATCCGCCGCATCGAGGTCGTGTTCCAGCCGAACACCGATGGTCAGTCGAACCCGAACCTGCGCGTCGTGTTCGGGAAGCTGGGTTTCGAGCCGGTGCCCTAGTTCACGACGTCCGCGGTCTGACGATCGCCGCGGGCCGGATTGTCGCGATTGACGGGGACCGGTGAAGCTCGGGGCGTGCTGCGAAGCGCCTCCGCACTGCTCCTCCTCGTGTTCGCCGCTTGCGCGGAGAGACCGCTCACGCCCGCGGCGCCGGACCTGCGCTTCGACACGCGAGCGCTGACGCTGCCGCCGGCGGCCGTGAACGGCGTCTCTTCCGCGGAGCTGGTGCTGGAGAATCATGGCCGCGCGGACGGCAGCATCGCGCTGAGCACCGAGCCTCCCTACGCAGTCGTTCCCGAAAGCTTGAGCATCCCCGCCGGCGCGAAGGCGGTGGTGCGGGTGCGCTTTCAACCCACCGCGGAAGGAGAAGCGCTCGGCGCACTTCACGTCACCGGCGATGCGGCGGCGGAGATCGGCCTCCGAGCGGTGGGCGTGGTCTGCCGGAACGCGCACCCCTGTCGAGCATCGCTGTGGAACGAGGAGACCTTCGAGTGCGAGGAGGTCCCGCTCTCGGACGGAAGCGCCTGCTCCAGCGCGTGCGTCCTCGAGGGCGTCTGCGGCGGTGGGCTGTGCCTGGGTCGCTCGCCGGACTGTGACGACGCGAACGCGTGCACGCTCGATGGCTGCGACGAGGGGGGCGCCTGCCTCCACGTCGCGCAGCGCTGCGCCGGCAACGACGATCCCTGCCTCGCACCGAGCTGCGATCCCCAGCGCGGCTGCACCCTCGATCCGGTGGCGGACGGGACGCCCTGCGGCGCGACGACCTGCAGCGTCTCGCGCGTGTGCATCGCCGGCGTGTGCGAGGCGCGGCCCGCGCAGGATGGGACGCCGTGTGGGCTCGGCTCGCCGTGTCAGGCGGCGGGCGTGTGCGCGGGAGGCGAGTGCCAGCGGCCGCCGGCGAGTGCGCTCGAGCCCGACTGGTTCCACGAAGCGCAGGGAATTCCGGTGGGCCTCGTCGCGGACGCAGACTCGAACGCGTACTGGTTCGAAGAGGCGGCGAACGTCCCCGACTGGTCCTCCTTCTTCGGCCCCGCCCGTGTGCCTCGGGGGCACCTCGTCTCCGTCACCCGCGACGGCGCGATCCGCTTCCGCGAGCCGGTGTTCCGCCCGGAGGCGCACGAGGCCGTGCCCCAGGAGCGTCCTGCGGAATGGCAGAACGCGGTGGGCGCTTTCGGGCTCGTCTCGTCCGACGGCTACGTGCTCGAGCTGCGTGACCGGGCAACGGGCCGCCTCCTGTGGTCGCGCGACCTCGTGGAGCTGCTCGCCCAGCGCTTCGGTCTGGAGGTGATGTGGCTGGCACTCGACCCGCGCGGGCTCGCGGTCAGCGCCTCGCACATCCACCTCGGGCTCCACGCCCGCACGCCGCCCACCGAACGCGGCGAATTCCACGCCTGGCTCCTCAGCTTCAGACCGGACGGGAGGCTCGCGTGGCTTCGCGAGCGGACCTATGGCTCGCCGATCGTGCTCGACGCGGAGGGCAACGTGCATGGCGTCACCTCCGCGCTGCTCGGGCCCGTCGGGTCCCACGCGCTCACCCGCTGGTCGCCGAACGGCGAGGTGCTTTGGCAGAACACCAGCCGCGACCATCCCGTGGCGTCGGTGGACGGACACCTCTTCGCGGGAGTCCCCGGGAGCTTCCGCTGGCTCGATGCAGAGACGGGCGCACCGGTCGCCCCGGAGCTCGCGCGCGAGTCCTGCGGGTTCCATCCGAAGCGGGTGAGCGCGAACGGCTGGGCTGCGCTCGTCGGTCCGCTCACCTGCTGCGGCTATGACTGCGTGAGCAGCTACGTTCCGGAACGGCTCCACGTCACCCAGCGCGGGGGCGAGTGCGACGGCTGGGAGCGCCGTTCCCTGTACTTCTCCTCTCCGCTCCTCACCTCCAGCGACCTGCTGGTCCTCCGCGAAACGCTCTACGAACCGGGCTGGAGTGAGCCTCGCGGGAGCTTCTTCGGACTCGACCGCCACGGCGACGAGGTCTTCCGTTGCCCGAGTGCCTTCGGAGAGGGCGTGCTCTCCGACCGGGTCATCTACGCCTTCACCGGCGGCGGCATCGGCGCGTTCCCCATGCCCTTCAGCGCGGCGGAGCGAGGCTGGTCCCACGAACGCGGCGGTCCCGGAAGCACCGGCGCGGCAGGCAGGTGACCTCCCGCTGCGAGCCCGGCCGTGGACATCTCCAGCGCGCGCGGTTAGAGGGCGCCCTGCAGCGTCCTGCTCGCGGTGAGCGCGGCACTGCCCGGACGAGGTGCGCCGTACCCGGTCACGACAAGACGACGCCTCTACCGGAGGTGCATCATGGCGTGGATTCTTCTCCTCATCGCTGGACTGCTCGAGACCTGCTGGGCGGTCGGGCTCAAGTACACCCACGGCTTCACGAGGCTCTGGCCGAGCCTCTTCGTCGGCGCCACGCTCGCGGGCAGCATGGTGCTGCTGTCGATGGCGATGCGGACGCTCCCCACCGGCACGGCCTACGCGGTGTGGGTGGGCATCGGTGCGCTGGGCGCGGCGGTCCTGGGCATCGTCCTCTTCCGGGAGCCCGCCACCGCAGGGCGGCTCTTCTTTCTCGGGCTGCTGCTCGTCTCCATCATCGGGCTGAAGCTCACCGGCGGGTCCCCGGTGGACGGTGGCGGCACGGGAGCAGACTGAACCCGACGCATTAGCGCGGCTGAAGTCCCTTTCCCGACGACGAGACCCCGGTCCAGCTGCGCGCGGCCTTCGGCGTTGCCCTACCCCCGAGGCGGTGGTAAGCCGCGCGCGCTTTTGGGGACCGGGTCCTTTGAAGGAGGACGGATGGCGGCGGTGGGCCCGGGCGGTGACAGGGGCAGCAACGACGAGCGGTTGGGCGAGACCGCAAAGCAGATGCGCGCCGCCATGCCGTGGATCAACGCGGTCTGGCAGCTCATCGGCGGGGCGGCGGTGGGGGTCATCGGCGGGTACTTCCTCGACGGTTGGTTGGGGACGACGCCCTGGCTTCTGGTGGCGTTGACCACGCTGGGGATCGGGGTCGGGTTCTACGGCTTCCTCCACTCGGTGACGAAGCTGGGGAAGCGGAAGTGACGGCGGCGGGGCGGCGGTACGGCGGGG
>JAFAFL010000098.1 GCA_023423535.1 Pseudomonadota bacterium | reverse complement strand
CTCTTCGGGACGCGTGGCCGCGAAGATGATCCCGCCGGTGATCGCCGCCGCGACGGTGCCGGCGCCCGCCCAGAACCACCACTTCCTCGTGATGCCGTCCGCGTGAAGCGGAGCTGCAGGGGCCTCGAGCAACGGCGCCTCCGCGATGGGAGCGGGCATCGGCGTGGGCTCGAAGGGTTGAGCCGCCACGCCGGATGGAGCGGGCTCCGTCTGCCTCGGCACGTCGGAGGGCGCACCGCCGGCCTGCCTTCGCTCCATCTCCGCGAGGAGGTCGCGCGCGAGGCTCTCCGTCTTCGGATCCGGTGCACCCACATCGAGGAAGCGCCGGTAGGTGAAGGCGGCGCGGTCCCAGTTGCCGAGGTGCCGGTGGCACTGCGCGATCGAGAAGAGCGTCTGCGGCCGCGGGTCGAGCCGGTAGGCCTCTTCGAAGAGCGCCAGCGCCTCCGAAAAGCGCTGCAGATCGTAGGCCTCACGGGCGCGCCGGAAGGCCTCACGCGCGGACTGCTCGGCTGCGGGTGTGGTCGGGCTCGCGGTCTGTGCCATCACCGGTCCGCTGCACAGGCCCAGCGCCAGCGTCACCCCGAGGGCGCGCGCGCTACGGCGAGTTCGCGTACGGATCGAGGATCGCATCCCGGTTCAGCTCCTTGCGCCGGTCCCGCTGCGGCGACGGCTGCCCCGGAGGATCTCCCTTCCGCTTCGAGGGCGCCAGTGCTTCGAGCGTCACCTCCAGCTTCGCGTCCCGATCTCGCGCGACCTCCAGCGTGCGCGGCTTGTGGCCCGGCAGCTCGAGCCGCATCGGCGTGGAACCCTCTCCCCGCTCGAGCTCCACCGACAGCGGCGTCACGCCCACCAGCGCTCCGGTCTGCTCGTCCACCAGCCGCGCGCCGGGCGGCGTGGAGAGCACCTCGAGCCTGAGCGGCGCGGCGGCGGCCGTTCCCTGCGACGGAGACGGCGCTCGCGTCTCAGTCTCAGGCTCGGTCAATACGATCTGCGGCACCGTCACCGGCGCGGGCGCCGCCGCGGCAGGCACCTTGCGCGCACCGTCCCGCAGCTCGAACGCCGCGAAAAGCCCCACCGCCACGACCGCGAGCCCGACGCCCGCGATCAAGGCCTTCCGAGAGCCGCTCGCCCCAGCCACACCCGCCGCGCGAAGCTCTGCCTCGGAGAGTCCCGAATCACCTGCCGCACCGGGCACGACCGTCGCGTGAAGCCCGGGTTCCAGCGAGAGCGTCCGCGGATCGCGCAGGGCCTCCGCCACCGCCGCCATCGACGGGGGACGCGCTGCGGGATCCTTGTTCAGGCACGCCTTCGTCAGCGCCCGCAGGCCCGGCGGGATGCGCTCGCCGGAGATCGCGTGCTCCGGCAGTTCAGGCGCGGGCAGCGACACCACCTGCATCGCGAGCTGCACGAAGTTCTGCGCGTCGAAGGGCAGCTTCCCGGAGAGCAGCTCGTAGAGGATCGTCCCCAGCGCGTAGATGTCGCCGCGCGCATCGGTGCCGGTGCCGGAGGCCTGCTCGGGCGACATGTACGCCGGCGTACCGATGATCATCCCCTCGACCGTGTCCGGCGTCGTCGCGCTGGGGTGCTGCTCGAGCTTCGCCACGCCGAAGTCGAGCACCTTCACGAAGTCCGCGCGGCCGCTGCGCTCGGTGAGGAAGATGTTGTCCGGCTTGAGATCGCGGTGCACCACGCCCACCCGGTGCGCGGCCTCGAGCGCATCCGCCACCTGCGCCATCACGTCCGCGATGCGCGCGCAGCCGAGCGGCGCCGCCTCGTGCGCCGCGCCCAGCGACTGACCCGCGAGCAGCTCCATCACGAGGTACACCCGCGGCGGCCTGTCCAGCGCGCGCTCCTCGACGAAGTCGTACACCTCCACGATGTGCTCGTGGTTCACCGAGTTGACCGCACGCGCCTCTTGGAAGAAGCGCGCCACGACCTCCTCGCGAGACGAGTACATCGCCCGCAGCACCTTCAGCGCCGCGCGACGTCCGAGCCGCACGTGACGCGCCGCGTACACCTCGCCCATCCCGCCGCGGCCGATGAGGTGCTCGATCTGGTAGCTGCCCAGCACCTCGCCCGCCGACAACATCGGCAGCGAAGACTCGTTCGATGAACGCGCAGGCTCAGCGCCAGCGCCCGCGGAGGGGGCGGGTGCAGGTGCGTTGGGCATGACGCCGGGCTGCGAGGGCGGGACCTGCGTCTCCGCCAACGCGTCCGGCCTGAGGCGCGGAACGTTCATTCGTACTCGCCGCGCATCTTCGCTGTCGCAGGACGAAAGGTGAACGCTCTTCGCACCTGAGAGCCCTTCGGCTGCCCGGACGCCTGTGTTACAGGCCGCCGCGCATGCCGGCCTCGAGACCACCGCCCGACCGCATCGCGCTCGACGCCACGCTCTGGGACGAGCCCACCACCGGGATCGGTCTCTACGTTCGTTCGCTCGCGCGCGCGCTGGAGTCGTCGGGGACCCATGTGGTGAGGCTCGGGGCCAGCGTCAGCGGTGAATACCCGCGCGGCGCGGTGGGGCGCACGGCGTGGACGCTCGGTGGACTCCCCGAAGCGCTGCGTCACTCGGAGGCGCCGCTCTTCCACGCGGCGGGCAACTTCAACCTCCCGCTCACGCGCGCGCCGGGCAAGGCCTACGTGCTCACCGTGCACGACCTCATCCCGGAGCTGATGCCGGAGACCGTCTCCGCCGCGTTCCGCTGGCAGTTCCGGCTCTGGCTCGGGCGCAGCGCGGCGCTCGCCGACAGGATCATCTGCGTCAGCGCGCGCACCCGCGAGGATCTCCTCGGCCGCTACGACCTCGATGCGGACAAGGTGGAGGTCGTGCACAACGGTGTCGATCACGTCGATCGCGTGCCGCCGCCGGACGAGGTGGGCCTGCAGTACCTCGACGCGCTGGCGCTGCCGGAGCGCTACGTCCTCTACGCCGGCTCGCTCGACGTGCGGAAGAACGCGGCGCTGGTGATCGAAGCCGTCGCGCGGCTGCGCAGGGAGGGCAGGCCCTGCACGCTGGTGCTCGCCGGTCAGTCCTGGTTCGGCGCAGGTCCGGTGGAGCGCCGCATCGGTGAGCTTCGCGCGGAGGGCCTCGACGTCCGGCCGCTCGGATACCTAGCCGCGCCGCTCTTCTATGAGGTGATGCGCCGGGCCTCGGTGTTCGCCTTCCCCTCTCGTTACGAGGGCTTCGGGCTCCCGCCGCTCGAGGCGATGCGGCTCGGCGTGCCCTGTGTGGTGAGCGACCGCGGCAGCTTGCGAGAGGTCTGCGGAGACGCCGCGCGGTACGTGGATCCGGACGACGCCCGAGGGCTCGCGGAGACGCTGGCCGGACTGCTCGCTTCGGACGCAGAGCGGCAGAAGCTGTCGGAGGCAGGGCGCGCCCAGGCGGCGAAGTTCACCTGGGCGGACGCGGCGAAGAAGACCCTCCAAGTCTACGCGAAGGCGCTGTAGCCGAACGCCTCCGAAGTTGCGCGCGCGTGCGGCCGCTTGTACGGGTCCGCCATGTCCGCAGAGAACGTCACCGAGCTCCTCGAAGCCGTCCGCGAAGCCGCCCGCCCGGGGATCTGGACGCAGGGGGTGAACCTCGCGCGGCAGGGCGCGGTGGTGCTCGAGGCGCGGAAGCCTGGCGAGGTCGAGCTGCGCGTCCGTTCGCCCGGCCGGCCGGTGCCCCTGAGCGTGACGCTCTACACGACCGATCCCGACTGGAGCTGCGACTGCCCCGGCCGCGTCGATCCCTGCGAGCACGTCTGCGCCGCCGCCATCGCGCTGTCCAAGGCCGAGACCCGCGACGCGCCGCTGGCCACCGCGGAGAGCAAGTGGTCGCGCGTGGTGTACCGGTTTTCGCGCGTGCAGGGAGGCGGGCTCGCACTCCAGAGGGTGCTCGCGCACGCGGGCGGAACGCAGACGCCGCTGGAGGGCAGCCTCGCGTCGCTGGTGGCCAGTGCGGCGAAGGCCGCGACGCTCCAGGTCGAGCAGTGCGATCTGCAGGCGGACCGGCTGCTGGAGCGTCCCGTCCGAGGTGCGCTTCCGCCGGAGCGACTCGACGCGCTGCTGCAGATCCTCGTGCCGGCGAAGAACGTGCTCCTCGATGGCCGCGAGGTCGCGATCAGCGAAGAGGTCATCGTGCCGCGCGCGCGGGTGGAGGATCGCGGCGGCGAGCTCGTCATCACGCTGCTGCGCGACCCGCGCGTGCAGGAGGTCGTGAGCGCCGGCGTTGCCCTCTGCGGCGACACGCTGAACCGGCTCGGCGAGACGCAGACGACCGGCACCTGGCTGCAGAACCTGCCGGTGGTGAAGACCTTCCCCTCCGAGCACCTCAGCGAGGTCGCCTCACGCGTGATGCCGGACCTCGCGCGCCGCTTCCCGGTGGAGATGAGGTCGAAGCGCCTGCCGCGCGTCGATCGCGACCTGCGCCCGCGCGTTCTCATCGAGCTCAACCAGGTCGAGGCGGGGCTCTCGGTGCTGCCCACGCTCGTGTACGGCTCGCCGCCGAGCGTCCGGATCGACAACGGGAAGATGGTGTACCTGCGCGGCGCGGTCCCGGTGCGCGACGAGGCCTCCGAGACGAAGCTCATCCACCAGCTGCGCGACGAGCTGGGCCTCGTGCCCGGCCGGCGCATGACGGTCTCAGGACCGGAGAAGGTGCGCTTCGCCGACAAGCTTCGGAAGTGGCAGGGCGGTCTCACCGGCGATGCGGCGGTGGGCCTCGGCGCGCGGGTGAAGCTCGTGCCGAACCTGAACGTGCACGCGAGCTCCGAGAACGCTGGCGACGTGCGCTTCGATCTCTCCTTCCGCCTCGAAGGTCTCGAAGGCTCTCCCGAAAACGGCGGCCGCGGCGGCGAGCGCACCGTGGACGCGAACGCGGTCATCGCCGCCTGGCGTGAAGGGCTCGGGCTCGTCCCCATCGAAGGGGGAGGCTGGGCGCCGCTGCCGCGCGCGTGGCTCGACCAGCACGGTCAGCGCGTGGCGGACCTGCTCGCCGCGCGAGATCCCGCGGAAGGAAAGGTCGCGCCCTACGCCCTGCCGGAACTGGGCGCGCTCTGCGAGTCACTGGAGCAGCCGCCCCCGCCGGGCCTCGAGCGCCTCGCGCCGCTGGTGCAGGGCTTCGATCAACTGCCCGAGGCCCAGCTCCCCGCGGACGTCTCCGCCACGCTGCGCCCCTACCAGCTGCAGGGCGTGGCCTGGCTCTCGTTCCTCCAGAAGACCGGCATGGGCGGCGTGCTCGCGGACGACATGGGCCTCGGCAAGACGCTTCAGACGCTGTGCGTGCTGGGGAAGGGGACGCTCGTCGTGTGCCCCACCAGCGTGTTGCCGAACTGGGAGGCGGAGGTGAAGCGCTTCCGTCCGGGCCTGAAGGTCAGCACCTACCACGGCCCCGGCCGCGCGCTGGACGACTCGGCGGACCTCACGCTGACGACCTACGCGCTGCTGCGGATCGACGCCGCGCAGTTGGGCCAGAAGCAGTGGGAGACGGTGGTCCTCGACGAGGCGCAGGCGATCAAGAACCCGGACAGCCAGGTTGCGCGCGCGGCGTATGGGTTGAAGGCGCGGTTCCGGCTCGCGCTCTCCGGCACGCCGCTGGAGAACCGGCTCGAGGAGCTCTGGAGCGTGATGCACTGGGCGAATCCGGGCCTGCTCGGTGGCCGGCGCGACTTCGACGAGCGCTACGCCCGCCCCATCAGCGAGGGCCGCGCGGACAGCGCCGAGCGCCTGCGCCGCCGCATCCGTCCCTTCGTGCTCCGCCGCCTCAAGCGCGACGTGGCGCAGGAGCTGCCGCCGCGCACCGACAGCGTCCTCTACGTCTCGCTCGATGAGCGCGAGCGCGCCGTCTACGACTCGGTGTACGCGGCCACGCGCGCGGAGGTGGTGAACCTCCTCGGCGAGGGCGGCAACGTGCTCAAGGCCCTCGAGGCGCTCCTGCGCTTGCGTCAGGCGGCCTGCCACACGGCGCTCGTCCCCGGTCAGCAGGCGAAGAGCTCCACCAAGGTGCAGATGCTCGTGGAGACGCTCGGCAACGCGGTGGCGAACGGGCACAAGGCGCTGGTGTTCTCGCAGTGGACCTCGCTGCTCGATCTCATCGAGCCGGAGCTGCGCGCATCCGGTCTGGACTTCACGCGGCTCGACGGCTCCACGCCGGATCGCGGCGCGGTGACGCAGAAGTTCCAGGCCGAGGACGGCCCGCCGGTGATGCTCCTCTCGCTGAAGGCGGGCGGCGCGGGCCTCAACCTCACCGCGGCGGATCAGGTGTTCCTCGTCGATCCCTGGTGGAACCCCGCGGCGGAGGCGCAGGCCGCTGATCGCGCGCACCGCATCGGTCAGGCGCGCAGCGTGAGCGTGTACCGGATGGTGTCGCAGGGGACGGTGGAGGAGCGCATCCTCGGGCTGCAGGAGAAGAAGCGGGCCCTCTTCGAAGCCGCGCTCGGCGACGCGACGGCGGCAGCGGGTCAGGCGATCACCCGCGAGGACCTGCTCGGCCTCTTCGAGTAGCGATCGCCACCTGAAGTATCCTGCCGCGCATGAAGTGGATCGTCCGGATCGTCCTCGGCTTCGCGCTGCTCCTCGCCGTGATCATGGGCATCGGCCTCGTCGCCCAGTTCGCGCTCCGCGAGGAGAAAGAGGCGCTCGACGCCGCCGGAGCGACCGTCGCCGCGCTCATCGATCAGGAGTTCAAGCTCCGGCCGCAGGTGAGCTACTCGCTGCAGAAGAGCGCGCTGAAGGAGGGCCTGACGAAGAGCGAGGCCTACGTGCAGTTCGAGATGATCCCGCCCACCGCGGACATGCAGGCCATCGCCCGGCGAACGGCCGAGATCGCCTTCGAGCACATGCCCTTCGTCACCACGGTGCACCTCATCGGCCGCGATCCTCGCAGCCCGAGGCCCTACCGCGTCAGCATCCACCGCAAACTGTCGGCGCAGCCTACGGGTGGTCCTGCCGCCGCGGCTGCGCCCTCTCCCTGACCGCTACTTCTGCAGCGTGTCCGCCGCCTTCTGCGCCACGCGCTCCAGCGCGGACCGGTACGTCGCCGCCACGCGTCCGGTCACCAGCCGCGAGGGCAACAGCTTCGTCACCGCATAGCCCAACCGGTTCGCCAGCCCCGGCGTCTCGAGGTACGCGCGCGACTTGAACGCGTTGATCGCCGCCCCAGCGCACTGCTCCACCGGCATGAGGAACGAGCGCAGCGTGTTGAAGCGCTCGCCCGCGGTCATCTCGGTCTGGATCCCGCCGGGCGCGAAGATGGTGACGGACACGTTGCGCTCGCGCAGCTCGTGGTGCAGCCCGCAGCCGAAGTTCACGAGGAACGCCTTCGTCCCCGAGTACGCGGACTGGTACGCCACCGGCACGAGCCCCGCCATGCTGGAGACGAGCATCAGCCCGCCGCCGTGGCCCTTCTGCTCGAGGTGCGGCACGAGGTGCATGGTCATCCGCACCACGCCCTGCACGTTGGTGGCGAGCATCTGCTGGAAGCCCTCCCACGTCAGCTCGTCGTGCCGGCCGAAGTGGGTGACGCCGGCGTTGAGCACCGCGCCGTAGAGGTCGTGCTTCGCGGTGGCCTCGGTGAACGCGCGGTCCACGTCCTCGATCTTCGAGAGGTCGGCGCTGACAGTCTCCACCTGCGCGCCGGTCCGCCGCAGCTCCTCCGCCAGGGACGCGAGCTTCTCCGCCCGCCGGGCCACGAGAACGAGGTTCGCGCCGTGCTCCGTCGCGAGCTTCCGGGCGATGTGCAGCCCGAGGCCGGAGGAGGCGCCGGTGACGAGGACCCAGCGATGACGAAAATCGAGCGGAGCGGAGGTCTGATCGAGGCGGTTCACGCCGCGCTTTGAGCAGATCTCCGACGCTTTTTGAAGCGGGGGGGTGGACCCGCTGCGATCCGCGGGATAGGTGGAGCGGCATGTTCGGACGCTCCAAGCGGCAGAAAGAGCAGCAGCGGCAGCAGAAGAAGCAGGAGAAGGCCAGCAAGATGGCCGAGCGCAAGAAGGGTAAGAGCGAAAACCCCAGTGGTAACGACGACTTGACGAAGGTCGACTACTCCACCTTCACCGAGGACGAGGCTCCGGCGGCGCCGCGCGGCGGGCAGCAGTCGTAGCGGTTGAAGGCTCGGCTGGTTGAGGTGACGCGCGTCCCAACGGATGCGGCGTCGCCTCCACCGGCCGGCCTGCCGAAAGCTTCGTCTCCACCTTCGCGCGAGTTGCGGGCCGCGGCGTACGGCGTTCCCACTCCCGCATGACCTTGCGCACGTAGTGCTCGGTCTCGCCGTTCTGCGGCACCCGGTTCTTCACGGCGCCGGGCCCGGCGTTGTAGGCCGCCACCGCCAGCGTGACGTTGCCCTCGTAGCGTCGCAGCTGCTGCGCGAGGTAGCGCGCGCTTCCATCAATCGAAGGCGCGGGATCGAAAGGGTCGGTCACGCGCAGCATCCGAGCGGTCCCGGGCATGAGCTGTCCGGGCCCCATCGCCCCCGCGCGCGAAATGCGGTGCGGCTCGGTGCCGGACTCCACCTGGACCAGCGCAGCGAGCAGCCCCGGCGGCAGGCGGTGCCGCGCCGAAGCCTCCTCCACGTGCCTTCCCAGATCGCCGTGCCCGCGCACGAGGCAGTGCGGACGGTGCCGCGCGTATTGCGTCAGCGCCTCGAACTTCTGCTCGAGGAAGAAGGGCGACAGGGGCGAGATCCGGCTGTTGCCGAAGAAGGCCACCGTCACGTTGAAGAGGCAGAGCAGCAGCACCGGTGAGGCGGCGAGGAGGAGCCAGCCCCGCATCGGCAGGAGCGACCCGCGCGCCCGCGACCGCTTCACCGACTTCTTCGCTCCGCGCGCGCCCACCGCGACATCATAAGGGGTGCCGGCAAGTTTCCGACCCGGACGCCGGGATCGAGCAGGGTCAGATCGCCCAGCCGACACACGCCGCCGCCAGCGCGAGCACGCCGTAGGAGGCGCGGTCCCGGATGGCGAAGACGATGGGGTCGTCGTGCATGTTGCCGCGGTGCGCGATGAGCCACACGCGGCTGACCCAGTAGAGGAGCAGCGGCACCAGCGCCCACAGCCGCTCCGGATGTGTGTAGAGCCGCGTCACCGCATCCGAGCTCACGTAGAGCGCGAACACGAGCACCGCCATGTAGCCCGCCGCCGGCCCGAGCGACTGGAGCATCTCCAGATCCGAGGCGCGGTAACCGCGTCCGTGCGCCTCGTCGCGTCCCGCCCGCCGCAGCGCGTGGACCTCGGAGTAGCGCTTCACGAAGGCGAGGCTGGTGAAGAGGAAGAGCGAGAACCCGAGCAGCCACTCGGAGACGACGACGCCCGCCGCCACGCCGCCGCCGATGATGCGGACCGTGTAGAGCCCCGCGAGCAGGAGCACGTCGAGCAGCGCCACCCGCTTGAGCACCAGCGAATAGGCCAGCGTCACCGCGTAGTACGCGCCGAGCACCGCCGCGAACGCGGGCAGGAGCCAGAGCGCGAGCGCGAACGAAGCGGTGAGCAGCACCGGCGCCGCGAGAAGTCCGGCGCCGAGCGGCAGCGCGCCACTGGCAAAGGGCCGCCTCCGCTTGCGCGCGTGGGCCCGGTCCGACTGAAGGTCGAGCAGGTCGTTGAGCAGGTAGACGCTCGACGCGCAGAGACAGAACGCGACGAAGGCGAGCCCTGCGCGCAGCCACACGCCCTCCGCCGCCGCGTGCGCGAGCAGGGGAGGCAGGAGCACCAGCGCGTTCTTCACCCACTGGTGCGGACGCAACGCCCTGGCCCACGCGCGGGCCTTCGAACCTTCACCGGAAGCGGCGGGCAGGAGCGTTTCCGCGCCGGTCGGTGCCACGTTTCCTGCGACCGCGAGCCCGAAGTGCGCCGCGACCTTTTCGAGCAATGCCCGGGGAGCCGCGCCGGTGAGCGAGACCTCCCGCCCTTCGCCGCGCGCCGCCTGCACGCGCTCGAGCAGCTCCTCGCGCATCGGGAGCGAGGCGGGCTGCAGTGCGCCGCCGCGCGCGAGCTCCGTGCCGAGGTGGTCTCGCCCACGGAGACGCCAGGCGAGGACCTTCGGCAGGCTCGCCGGGCTTCGTCGCACGTGGGCGAGCGCGGCCTCGAGCACGAGGTCGGTGCGGAGCAACTCCTCCGCCCGCACCGTCGCCGGCATCGGGCGCGCCGTGGACTCCTCGAGCTGCGCCGGAAGGACGGACATCGGGGCCAAGGTAGCGGGCGCCGAGCGAGGGTGTCCACAAAGCGCCCGGCGCCGGTGCGCGCCCGACGTCCGGCCGCCCGCCGCACGAGCTGCCCGAGCGAATGCCCGGAGGCGGTCCGCCGACGAATGAAAGGTTGCGCTCATTCGCGTGACGTCGTTCGATTCTCGCCCCGTTCGATGCGCTTCCCGTTCGCTCGCCCACTCGTCCTGTTGTCTCTCGTGGCCGCGACGGCGTGTCGCACCGCGCCGCCTCCGTCACCCACGCCCACGCCGAGCGGTCCGACCGACGCAACGCCGAAAGCAGCGGAGCCTCTCCGCCTGACGCTGGTCGCCACCAACGATCTGCATGGCTGGGTGCATGCCCACGAGACGGTGCTGCCGGACGGCGGCGAGGTGCGCGAGGGCGGACTGCCCGCGTTCGCCGGCTACCTCTCCATCCTGCGCGCGGAGAACCCGGGCGGCGTGCTGCTGCTCGACGGCGGAGACCTCTTCCAGGGCACGCTCGCGTCGAACCTCACCGAGGGCGAGATCGTCATCTCGGCGATGAACCATCTTCGCTACGACGCGGCGGCGCTCGGCAACCACGAGTTCGACTACGGGCCCCTGGGGCCGGTCTCCGTCGCCACCTCGCCCGGGCAGGATCCCTTCGGCGCGCTGAAGACGCGGCTCGGCGAGGCGAAGTTTCCGCTGCTCGCCGCGAACATCTACGACGGCGAGACCGGCGCGCGGCCCTCATGGCTGGGCAACGACGGCACCGTGATCCTCGAGGCGAAGGGCGTGAAGGTCGGCGTCATCGGCCTCATCACCCCGTCCACGCCGTCGGTGACGAACCCGGTGAACGTGTCGTCCTTGCGCTTCGGGAGCCTCGTGCCGGTGGCGATCGACGCGGCGGCCAGGCTGCGCGAGCGCGGCGCGGAGTTGGTGCTGGTGCTCGCGCACGCCGGCGGCAAGTGCGGAGGGTTCGACGACCCGCGCGACCTGTCGAGCTGCGATCTGCAGAACGGCGAGATCTTCGAGCTCGCGCAGGGCCTGCCTGAGGGCACGGTGGACGCAATCCTCGCCGGCCACACGCACTCGGAGCTCGCGCACTACGTGAAGGGCGTACCGGTGATCGAGTCGCGCGGACTTGGAAAAAGCTTCCACGTCCTCGAGCTCTTCGTCGATCCGCAGACCCGCCGCGTCCTCCCCGATCGCACGCTGATGGGCCGCGCGATCCCCGTCTGCGAGAAGGTCGACGCACAGTCCGGCGGCTGCGACGCGCGCGTGCTGAAGGCGGAGGGGAAGGGCGCCTCCGTTCTCGTGCCCGCTCAGTTTCGAGGCCAGCCGGTGGTGCCGGACGCGGCGCTGGCGAAGCTCATCGCGCCTGCGCTGGCGCTCGCCGAACGCGAGCAGGCCCGGCCGCTCGGGCTCGAGGCCCCGAAGGGCATGACCCGCCACTACGAGGCGGAGAGCGCGCTGGGCTCGTTCCTCGCGGACACCCTGCGCGAGTTCGAGGGCGCGGACGTGTCGCTGCTCAACCCGGGCGGACTGCGCGCGGACCTTCCTGCAGGGCCGGTGCGCTACGGGACCGTGTACGAGATCATCCCCTTCGACAACACGGTCTCGGTCATCACCGTCACCGGCGACGAGCTGCGGCGCCTGCTGCACGCGGCGTACGGCGCACACAAGGGCGTGTTCCAGGTGTCGGGCCTGAAGGTCACCCTCAACAAGTGCCCGGGCAAGGGCCGGTTGAAGGCGGTGACGTTGCCGGACGGGAAGCCGCTGCAGTCGGACCGGCGGTATCGCGTGGTGGTGCCCGACTTCCTCGCGCGCGGTGGAGACGGGTTGGGGCCGGTGATCGAGTCCCTGCCGCCGGGCCGCGTCGATCTGGGCATGGAACGCCCGCTGAACTTCCGCGATGCGCTGGTGGCGCAGTGGCAGAAAAAGGGCGTGCCCCTCGTCGCGCCGCAGCTCGGAAGGATTGCGTTCCAGAACGGGACAGAGTGCAATCCCGGAGAGGTCGTTCCGCACCACTGAGCTTCTGGTGGCGCGAGGCGACGGGCCGGAGCGCAGCAGAGGTTCAGTGATGTCGATTCTCCGAGTGGCCGTTCGCGGCTTCATCTCCGTCGGTTTGATCGTTGCGGCAGGGCTGTTGGGGTGCAGCGGGGAGGAGCCCGGTTGTCCCCGAAGTTCCGAGCCGACGTGCATGGCGTGTTGCACGGACCAGGGCACCGCCGCCGTGTGCGCGGACGGCAAGTGGTCGTGTCCCTCGCCGTTCGTGGACGCCCAGACCTGCACGCAGGACTGCCGCCCCACCGCGAGGTCGTCGGCGCAGTTGTGCGTGGACCGCGATGCGGGGACCTGCCTTGGCTGCCCATCGGGCGAGTGGTGTCGGACGACCTTCACCTGTGTGGAGGGATCGGACGGAGGCACGGCCTGTAGCGATGTCGATGCCGGTGATGGGGCCGGCCTGTTCGACGACCGCTGCTACAGGAGCTGCGACTTCTTCAACCGATGCGCGGCAGGAGAGACCTGCATCCAGGCCCGCGCTGCCTCGTGCGAGGGTGCTGGCGGGCCGGGGCGGACAGGGCTGTGCGTGCCGGTCGATTGACCGCCGTCTGACGCCGGATCCCCGCGGATCCTCAGGGAAAAACGCGTCCGGGGCCGATTTACCGGCCCTGGCGCGAAAGTGGATGTCAGACCCCATCGCTAGGCTGGGCGCGGTTGGTGTGAGGAGGGAGAAACGATGCTTTACAAGGTCACCCCGATGATGCCGGCGCCGCAGGCGCAGAAGGCCAAGGCACGGGAGCCGGGGCAGCCCCGCAAGAAGCGCAAGACGGCCATCTACGACGCGGAGGGCAATGAGGTGCTGATCACCCTCATGTGCCTGAAGTGCAAGTCGATGAAGCCGCTGGCGCAGTTCGGGCTGCGGAAGATGGCGGACGGCGCGATCCGGAACCAGCCCTGGTGCCGCACGTGCCGCGGCGCCACCGGCGGGAAGAAGAAGGAGCAGGCGCAGGAGGCCGAGGTGGCGGTGCTGCCCGTCGCCGCCCAGCCGCCGCCGTCGCTCCACGTCGCCACCGCCATCGCCGCGGAGCCGGTGGTGGAAGCGGCGATCAGCGCCGTCGAAGCCGCCGTTTTCGGCACCGAAGGCTAGAGGCCAGAAGCCTCTCCTGATCCGGGCCCGCGAGGGACCCGGCCTCTGAGGAGGACCGCTCTCCGTCCCGGACGGGGAGGGGAAGGGGAGAGATCCATCCGCAGTCGGCGAGCCCTGGGGCACAATTGGCCACCGGGCGTCGCGGCGTTGCGGGCCCTTCCGGAGGCCGGGAGCGAGATGAGCGGGTCAGACGCGGGCGGCGAAGGGACAGCGGATAAGTGGTTCATCCGCTTCAAGCCGGTGCCGGAGGCGAAGGTGCGCCTCTACCTCTTCAATCACGCTGGCGCCGGCGCGAACGCGTTCTTCCCCTGGGCGGCGGCCCTGGCGCCGGAGGTGGAGGTCTGGGGCGTCCAGCTCCCCGGCCGCGAGCGCCGCTTCACTGAGCCGTTCCTCCTCGACCTCGAGGAGGCGGTGATCGAACTGGCGGACGTGTTCGGAGACGCGCCGCCGCTGCCGTGGGCGTTCTTCGGGCACAGCATGGGTTCTCAGCTCGCCTTCGAACTCGCGCGGGAGCTGCGCGGCCGCGACGTGGGCGAGCCGGTACACCTGGGCGTGGCCGCTCGGGTGGCGCCGCACCTTCCCCTGCCCGATCCGCCGGACGTGATGACCTGCCCGGAGGACGAGCTGCTCGCGTTCATCGACCGGCACTACGGCGGCTTCCCGAAGGACCTGCGCCGAGAACCGGAGCTGATGCAGATGTTCCTGCCCCAGCTGCGCGCCGACCTGAAGATGCTCTTCTCCTACGCGTACGTGGACGAGTCCCCGCTCTCCTGCGCCATGAACGCCTACTCGGGAGAAGAGGACCGCGGCGTCTCCGCCAACGGCGTGGCGGAGTGGGGAAGACACACCACCGGCCCCTACGCGCACCGCACCGTTCCCGGCGACCACTTCTTCATCCACAGCGCCCGCGACGCGTTCCTCGACGTGTACCGGAAGGACCTGCTCGCCGCGCTGGAGCGCTGACCTGCTCCCGCGATCGCGCCCGCGGCCTGCCGCGTGCTCAGCGCAGCGCAGACCGCTTCATGTCCGGAGCGTCTCTACGCTTGCCCCATGAGCCTTCGCCCCCAGCCCGGCATCCGCGTAGCCGGCGCCTGCGACCCTGGACGCGCCCTGCAATGTGCAGGCACGTCCGCGAGTCGCGCACTCACATCAACGTGAGACCCGCCGGCAGCGTGTCGCCCAGCGCCCGCGCCTCATCGGCGGCCTCGAGGCGGACGACTTCCGTCACCATGCGGATCCACGCTTCCGGGGCCTTCGCGGCGCGCAGCCCACTCAGGGCCGCCTCGCGCACCTCCGGCTCGATCTCCCGCGTGCGGTCTCCCGTCATCCGCGCCAGCTGCGCCACCGCGAAGGGAGCGCCATCCGTCCGCGCGAGGCCAACGGAGAGCAGCAGGCGGATCCACTCCTCGGCGACCTCCGGCGGCACGGTCCGGTGCCCGCTCCCGTACAGCGGCACCCGCGCGCCGAGCCGTCCCAGCGCCCACGCCCACGGCCCGCCCGCCGTGTCCTTGTGCACCAGCCTCGCTCCGACCCAGCGGCCCAGCTCCGCCTTGTCGCCCGGGTCGAGGTGCTCGAGCGAAGCGGCGGCGCGGACCATCTCGTCGAGCCCCTCCGGCACGATCCCCTTCAGCTTCCCCTGCACCTTCACGTCCGGCGGCACCCGGCGCTCGAGGTGCGGCCGCAGGTAGTCCCAGAGCTCTCGCTGCGCGCCCTCCGGCAACCCGCCCGCGATGCGCCGCCACATCACCCAGAACTCGATCCAGACGGCCTTCTCGGTGTGCGCGGTGACGAGATCCTTGAACAGCCGGAAGGTCTCACCCGCCCGCCACTCGTCGAGCGGATACCCGAAGCCGGGCCGCAGCGAGAAGCCGGTCATCATGAAGAACACGCGCTCGTGGTCCGGCGTGCGCCGCCGCTTGGAGGCGCCCGCGTACATCGCGCTCCACAGCTCGCGCAGCACCGGCACCCGCCAGGTCTCCTTCGGCCCCAGCGCCTTCTCCAACGTGCGCACGAGGTTCTTCACGTCCTTCGGCCCGATGCCCGGCAGGGGCTTGTGGCCATAGACGCGCGCCACCGCCTCGGTCGCTTCGCTGAAGCGCGCGGGCATGGACTCGGTGACGGAGAGGTGCGCGCGCTCAGCCTTGCCGCGGAGCTCGAACTCGAGCCGCCAGCGCTCGTCGGCCACGTTCGACACGCACCACAGCTCCAGCGTGCCGATCTCCGTCAGCGTGCAGCGCAGGTGCACCGGCACCGTGCCCGTCGCCCCGGACGCGCCCTTGAGGATGGTGTGGATCGGCGGCAGCGGCCGGAACGTCTCCTCCTCCAGCGGCACCACCTCGCCCGGCTTGTCGATCCGGTCCGCGGTGGTGGAGAAGAGCTGGAACTCCACCGGTCGCCCGAGGGTGAGCTGGAAGGTCCGATCCTTCAGCTCCACCGTCTCGCCCTCGTCGAACCCGCGCGGGATGAGGCAGACACCCTGCGTCCCGCTCTCCCCACCCGCGAGCTCCACGTAGTAGGCCCGCGCCGCGCCGCCGCCGATCTTCAGGCCGAAGCCGCGCCGGGCGAGCCCGTAGTACGCGGCCCCGCGCGCCACCGCGAGCTCCAGCGAGTCGTGCTTCAGCAGCGGCACGCGCGGCCGGTCCGGGAAGAGCGCGCTGACCGCGTCCACCAGCCGCTCGCTGAGCCTCGGCGAGTTGAACACGCCGCCGTTGAGCAGCACCGCGTCCGGCCTCGGCACCGCGCCCTCGAAGGGAGGCGTCTCGCCCAGCGCCGCCCACGCCGCCGCCGCGTGCTGGCGAAGAAACGCCGCCAGGTGCCGCGTTACCGCCGGATCCTGCGCGTAGGGAAGCCCCAGCTCGGTCAGACCGCCGCGCGAAGCCCGCTGCAGCGGCGCATCGATCGGCACCAGCGGAAGGAAGCCCTCCAGCACGGTGCGCTCGGCCTCCTCGCGGGTGACCTCGGTGGAGAGCGCGCCGCCGACCAGGCGGCTGCCGCCCGCGACGATGGACACGCCCACCCGCTCCGGCGGCGCATCACCCAGCAGCGCCTCCTTCGCGTTGCGCGCCGCGGAGACGAGCTGCGTCCACTGCGTCGCGCCGAGCCTGCGTCCACCCTCGCTGAGCTTCTGCTCGCACAGGCGCGCCAGCGCGGCGTCCATGTTGTCGCCGCCGAGCATGAGGTGCTCGCCCACCGCCAATCGCCGCAGCACCGGGCCCTCGGGCAGCACCGCCGAGTGCACGAGGGTGAAGTCGGTGGTGCCTCCGCCCACGTCCACCACCAGCACCAGCCGCACGCCCTCGAGCACCTTCGCCAGCCCCGCCCGGTGCCGCGCGGTGAAGTCGTAGAAGGCCGCCTGGGGCTCCTCGAGCAGGGTGAACTTCTCGAAGCCCGCCTGCCGCGCCGCGCTCACCGTCAGCGCCCGCGCCGCTTCATCGAAGGACGCAGGAACGGTGACCACCACCTCCTGTTCGCGCAGCGGCAGCGAAGGGTGCGCGTCCTCCCACGCCTTCGCCAGATGCCCGAGCACCCGCGCCTGCGCCTCCACCGGCGACATCTTCGCCACGTCGGCCGGCGCGCCCCACGGGAGGATCGGCGCCTGCCGGTCCACGCCCGGATGACAGAGCCAGCTCTTCGCCGAGGCGACCACGCGGCCCGGCACACGAGCGCCCTGCCACCGCGCGAGCTCACCTACCGGACGCGGCTCGTCGCCCCACGGCAGGCGCAGCGAACCTTCGGGGAGCTCGCCCTCCGCGGGCACGTACACCACTGAAGGGAGCAGCGGCCGCGGCGAGACCTCACCGGCGCGCACGAGCTGAGGCACCGGCACGTCCTCCACCGGCGCCGAGGGCCCCAGCGAGGGATCGACGAACGCCATCGCCGAGTGCGTCGTCCCCAGATCGATGCCGACGATGACGCCCTTCGACGCGCTCAAGACCCGCTGCCTCCTCTAGTCCTTCATCCGCACGTTGAGCTCGAGCTTCCAGCGCCCCTTGCCGCCCTTCTCCAGGCAGCGCAGCTCCAGCGCACCGAGCTCGGTCACCGCGGCCTGCAGGTTCACCGGCACGAGCCCGCCCGGATGCGCCGCGTCCGCGGGCAGGGTGGACTCGATGGGCGAGACCTCCTCGAGCTCGTCCACGTCATCGAGCATCACGCCCACCTTGTCATCGCGCCGCACCGAGGACGCGAAGAAGCGGAAGCGCGTGGGCTCACCAACGACCAGCCCGAACTCCTGCGGCGGCACATCCGCCTGCGTCCCTTCCTCCATGCCGAAGGGCGCCACGCAGAGCGCCTTCACCGGCGGCTCCATCCCCGGGACCGCGGGCATCGCCGTCTCCACGCCCACGTAGTAGGCGCGCGCGGTGCCGCCGCGGATGCGGATGCCGTGACCCTTGCGGACCCAGCCGTAGTAGGCCGCGCCGCGCGCCACCGCGAGGTCGAGGTCCACTCCCGGCAGTTCCTTCGCCGGCTCGCCGCCGTCCGCGGAGAGCCACGAGTTGAGTACCTCCATCACCCGCTGCTTCAGCGGCCCGGCCTTGAACACGCCGCCGTTGAAGAGCACCGCGGTGGGGTGGATGAACGTCGAGCCCTTCAGCGTCACCGGCACTTCCTGGGACGCGCGAAGACTCTCCGCCTGCCGGGTGAGGAAGAGCGAGAGGTGCCGCGTCACCGCCGCGTCCTGGGCGTAGGGGAGGGCCATCTGCGCCAGACCGGTGGTGCGCGCGGTGCGGGGGCGCTCGGAGACCTGCGTGCGCGGGAAGAAGCCCTCCACCAGCACGCGGGTCAGCTCTTCGCGAGAGAGCTCGGTCTTGATCGTCCCGCCCACCAGCGACGAGCCGCGACCGGGCACCGCCACGGTGAGCTTCTCCAGCCCCTCTTCCGCGAAGAGCTTCTCCTTCGCCGCGCGCGAGCCGTAGGTCAGCGCGTTGAACTGCCACGCGTCGAGCTTGCGACCCTCCGCCGCCAGCTTCTGGTTCAGCGTGTGGGCGAGCGCGAGGTCCATGTTGTCGCCGCCCAGCAGGATGTGGTCACCCACCGCCAGCCGGTGCAGCTCGAGGTCCCCGTTCCGCTCCGCCACCGCGATGAGCGAGAGGTCGGTCGTCCCGCCGCCGAGATCGACGACGAGGATGACCTCGCCCGGCCGCACCGCCTTGCGCCACGCCTCGCCCTGCGCCTCCAGCCACGCGTAGAGCGCCGCCTGCGGCTCCTCGAGCAGCGTCACCTGCGGGAAGCCGGCCTTCTCCGCCGCCTCCAGGGTCAGCTCGCGCGCCGCCGCATCGAACGAGGCGGGGACGGTGACGATCACGTCCTGCTCGGCGAGCTTGCCGCCCTTGTCCGCGCCGAACTGGCGGTCCCACGACTCGCGCAGGTGCCGGAGGAACCGGGCCGACGCATCGAGCGGCGACACGCGCTCCACCTCTTCGGGCGCCTGCCACGGGAGGAGCGGCGCGCGACGATCCACCGCCGCGTACGAGAGCCAGCTCTTCGCCGACGAGACGAGCCGCGTGGGCACCTTCGCGCCGTGCGTCCGCGCCAACTCGCCGAGCACCTCGCGGCCGCCGCCCTTGCCCGACCACGGAAGCGCGAGGCTTCCCTCGGGGAACTCCTGCGGCGAGGAGAGATAGAGGAAGGAGGGCAGCAGCGGCCGCTCCTCGATCGTCCCGGGCGCGGTGAGCTGCGGCAGGGGCAACATCTGCTGCTGCGCCCCGCGGCCCTTCTCCCCCTCGAGGTCGAACCAGGAGAGCGCGGAGTGCGTCGTCCCCAGATCGATGCCGATGCAGTAGCGGCTCATCCGAGCTCCACCTCTGCGGGCGCGAGGATCCGCGGGTCGAGCGCCTCGGGCACGTCCGGCAGGGTCACCGTCGTCGTCACCCAGCCGTGGTGACGCAGCGTTCCATTATAGGGAGGCTGCCCGGCCACGTTCCCGGTGAGCCGGATGCGCTGCGCGTCGAAGCCCGTCGGCACGTTCACCGGATCGCCCTCGCCCTGCTTCAGCACCGGCTCGAGCGTGAGGTACTGCTTGATCACCTTGCGGCAGCCCTCGTGGACCACGCGCGCGGCGGCGCCGACCTCCGCGTCACTGAAGGAGGCGATGTCCTCCTGGAGGAAGTCCACCAGCCGGCCCTCGCGCTGCAGCAGCGAGAAGACGAACAGGCCGGAGGCGTGGGCGCGCTCGGGGGCGGGTTTCTCCGGCTTCGTCACCACGGGGCGCTGAGGCTCCGGCTGCACGTCCACCACCTGCTTGCGCGCGGGGGCGGTCGCATCTCCGGCCGGCAGCTCCGCGACAGGCTTGCGGTAGGGGAGGAGGAGCTGCGCCAGCTTCGGCTGGAACAGGATCCGGAAGAAGAAGACGAACGCCATCGCCAGGCGGGCGAACACCGAAGGCGGTGCAGAGGGCTCGGACATGCCGCGCCTCTAGCAGAAGGCCCGGGCAGATCAACGAACGCGACGCTCTAGAGGTGGAAAACGGTAGAAAAGGCGAAGGGCCCTGGGGATTCATCATCCGCAGGGCCCTTCATTTTGTGGAGGTGGACGGGATCGAACCGACGACCTTCGCATTGCGAACGCGACGCTCTCCCAACTGAGCTACACCCCCGAAACCACTGTGCTTCCTTGCTGCTTTGCCGGGCTGCGAGAAGCGGTGCCGCCCAACGGGAACGAGCAAATAGCGGAGCCGTTTCTCGGTGTCAAGCAGCCACGCGAGCACGATTTCGCTGCGTTGACGTCCTCAGTATGGGACCGATACAAACCCCGCTCTAAAGAGATGCCCACGCCAACAGCCAAAACGACGCTGAGCCCGGCCGAGCTCGCGAAGCTGGAGCATGCCTTCGCTGCCGATCCCGCTTCTGACGCCTATAAGGCCCTCGCCGAGGCGTATCTCGGGATGGGCCGCTTCATGGAGGCGATGGTCGTCTGCAAGAAGGGTGTGAAGGCGCACCCCAACGCAGCCGAACCGCGCGTGCTCCTCGCGCGCGTCTACGCCGACCAGGGGAAGGACAAGAAGGCGCTCGAAGAGCTCAACGGCGCGGTCGCCGTCGCTCCCTCCGACAAGAGCGCCCTCCGGATGCTCGGCGCGCTGCAGCTGAAGGGCGGCGAGACGGAGGCCGGCAAGGCCTCGCTGCTCAAGGCGTTCGAGAGCGATCCCGCCGACGCGCAGACCGTCGCCGAAATGGAGAAGTGGGGCGTCCCCGTTCCTGCGCCGGCTGCGCCTCCCGCGCCCGCTCCCGTTCCTGTGGCTTCCGAGCCGGTGTCCGCGCCCGTCGCTGCCGCGGCGCCGCCGGTGCTCTCGCCCGTCCAGCCCGCCGCCGGTCCGCCGGTGCTCGCGCCCGCACAGCCGGTCGTGAGG
>JAFAFL010000092.1 GCA_023423535.1 Pseudomonadota bacterium | reverse complement strand
ACTGGAACTCAAACGATTACGATTGGCTACCTTATGAAGATGAATACTAATGCTGAATACTTCAAAATCATAATGGGGGAAAGAAATGCATTCTTCTTTTGGTTTGCCATATCCTGCTGGTCACTGGATGTATTCGTTATACGATTTACTCGATAATTCAGTGTTCGTGGTTTGTTTCTTTGCCTTCTGGGTGGCAACGGGTCAATTTTTATTAAGAACTGTACACAGAAAATTTAATATACCTGAAATGGTTGAGTTTTTTATCATTTTTTTATTAATGATACTAATGAGTCTGTCTTTTTATTTTTGCGCAATATTAAAGACTTATCTTTAATACGCAATGGTGAACTTGTTTACCATGAGGTCAACAAATCAGAACTTCTTTGACTACGATAAAGATAAAGGAAATAGATATGTACCTACATATTGTCCCTAAACTTTTTCATCGCATGGCGAATAAATGCACTCTTAAATCCATCTCCATACCTGAGCTTGATTTTATAATTGATAGTGAATCATTGTCTGTAGGCAGACCGTGGCCTAATAAATGTTTATGGGTTGGAATGCGAAAAGGAAGGAAGTCAGTTAATGGCCTCGTTTTGCAAACAGATAAAAAATTAAGATGGTTTACTACTATATACACCTGGGATATTGAAGATATGGGGTTAATTTACCATCAAGTCAATACCTATATAGAAGATGATGATTTTGATATGGTTTCACAGGAAATTCTTTTAAATGGTTCTTTTGATAAGTGGAGTTACAGGGTTCATTCAGCTTATGAAAATAAGCCTCCAGCCAGAATCCAGCCCAAAATGGAGTCCTTATTAAATAAACCTGGTGAAAACAGTCATGATGTGTGGGAAGAGTTCGAATGGGGTGACTTCCTTCTGTCCAGAGAAGAAAGCCTTTTACTTCACACTATTCAGTCTGAACGATTGAGTACAGATTGCTCTTTATTCAAAAGACAACCTTCTATTGAAAGTGCATTAGTTATTTAAAGGATAATAAGATGAGACTTTTTATCGCAGAAAAACCCGCAGTAGCGAATGATATTGTTAAGGCGCTTGGTGGCAATTTTACCCGTCATGATGGCTGGTTTGAAAGTGATAATACTATTGTGACTAACTGTTTTGGTCATATTATCGAATCACAGCCCCCCGAAAACTATAATCCTGAATACAAAGAGTGGAAGATTGAAACACTCCCTTTGCGTCTTTATCCCGTAAAATACCAGCCTGTAGAAAGCGCCGAAAAACAGGTTAAAACGATTATTGAGCTTATCAGGCGTGCTGATGTGACCGAAATTATTCATGCTGGCGATCCAGATGACGAAGGACAGCTACTTGTCGATGAGGTCCTGGAATATGCAGGCAACACAAAACCCGTTAAGCGCGTTCTGATCAACGACAACACCCTTCCGGCAGTGAAAAAGGCACTGGCAAATCCCAAAAATAACCGTGACTTCAGAGGACTCTATCTCAAGGCTCTGGCGCGTTCTGTAGCCGACGCGATATACGGTTTATCCATGACGCGTGCTTACACAATCCCGGCAAAAACTAAAGGCTATAAAGGTGTTTTGTCTGTCGGACGGGTCCAGACACCCGTGCTTGGCCTGATTGTAAATCGCACCCGTGCCAATAAAAATCATAAATCCAGCTTCTACTACACCATGACCGGACATTTTCAACGCGGCGCTGATGTTATCAGGGCGAACTGGAAACCTGGTGAGTTCGCACCGCTGACAGACCGCAAATTGCTTGATAAAACCTGGGCGAATGGAACAGCAACATCACTTGCAGGAAAACCAGCCACAGTTGAAGCGGCAGCAACAGATGATAAAAAAACGGCTGCACCGTTGCCCTTTAACCTGGTACGACTTCAGCAGTACATGAACAAAAAATTCAAAATGACTGCTCAAAAAACGCTGGATATCACACAGCAGCTACGCGAAAAATACAAAGCAATTACTTACAACCGTTCAGATTGTTCATATCTTTCAGACGAACAATTCAGCGAAGCACCACAAATAATCGATGCCCTGAAGTCGGTGTTTGATCAGCCAATGGATATTGATACGACACGTAAAAGCAAGGCATTTAACAGCGCAAAAGTAACAGCGCATACAGCCATCATCCCAACCGTTAGCGTACCGGACGTAAACGCACTGAGCACCGACGAACGCAACGTTTACCTGGCAATTGCACAACACTATCTTGTCCAGTTCATGCCTGAGAAGGCATATCAGGAAGTATCCGTCGCCATTCAGTGTGGTGATGAGTCGTTTTATGCCCGTGCCAGGAAAACTACAGACAGCGGATTTGAAGCGTTTCTTGGTGTGGAAAATGCCGGGGACGATGAAGCAGAAGTCGAAAATGATGATTCCGCTTTTGATCTTCTCTGTAAAATTCGCACAGGAGAAACAGTGACGACAAAAGAAGTGGTTGTGAATGAGAAGAAAACAACGCCACCGCCATTATTCACCGAAGCCACTTTACTTGCCGCGCTTGTTCGTGTCGCAGATTTTGTCACTGATCCAGTGATTAAAAAGTTACTGAAGGATAAAGATCGGGATAAAAAAGACGAACATGGCGGTATTGGTACGCCAGCTACGCGAGCTTCCATATTGGAAACACTGAAAAAACGGAACTATATCACCCTGGAAAAAGGAAAACTTATTCCGACAGATACCGGGTATGCGCTTATTGATGCTCTGCCGGATATAGCTGTTAATCCAGATATGACGGCATTATGGGCGGAAAAACAGACACTCATTGAAAACGGAGAAATGACCATCGAACAGTTCGTTGACGAACTGTACAATGATCTGATACCGATGATCAGTAATGCGAACAGTGCTGAAATAAAAGTTTCCCCCAGCGCGCCGTCTGGTCAGTCACAACGCCTGTCCTCTCCTTGTCCTTCCTGTGGTAAACAGATTGTAATCAGATCAAAAGGTTATTTCTGTACAGGATGTGAATTTAAGATATGGAAAGATTTCTGCGGCAAATCATTAACCGATAAACAAATTGAAACGTTAATAACAAAAGGAGTTACAAGTGAATTGAAAGGTTTCATTAGTCAAAAAACAAACAAAGAATTTTCAGCAAAAGTAAAACTGGTTGACAAAGCAACCGGGAAACTGGGATTTGAGTTTACACAAAAAAGTAAGAAATAAATCCAGCAGTAGAAATCAAACATCGTTGTAGCTACTATAGGACAAGGATGTTCTTCAGGAATTGTACAATGAAAACAAAACAAGACTGGCTCTTTCAGTTAAGACGTTGCTCAACACTCGACACACTTGAAAAGATTATTGAAAAAAACCAAAACAGCCTCCCTCCTTCTGAGCTTGAGTCGTTTAATGCCGCCGCCGATCACAGGCTTGCCGAACTCACAATGAATAAACTCTACGATAAAATCCCCCCATCCGTCTGGAAATATGTATATTAGTTCTCATCTATTAATATTAGATTTTTGATCGACACAAACATCAGCAATCCCTATACACCTTTCATAGAATGAATTGAACCCTGTATATAGCCTGTCTGAAATGGATATCTGGCAGGCTATCTTAATAGTGTTATAGGTGATGTGAATGTTTTTCCACATGATCACTCTTTTTCTGTTCTTATCACTATTGATACTCCTGATAAGGATATTCTCCGCCAGACTAATAATTCCGGCTGTGGGCGTGTTTCTGCCAGTATCATCACTCTGGATGGGATTTCATATGCTCACACAAAATGAATCCTGTCTGGATAACATCGCCTGTGTTGCTCCCCCATTTGGTCAGTTCAGTACCCTTATAGGATGGTTTTTGATTGCGGAATCAATATTAACCGCATGTGCTGGCGTATATTTCCTCCGTAAAAATAAAAAACGCTGGTCACGTCATGATACAGTCATGTTTCTTTTTGCAAGTGGCCTGGCAATTTTCAGTACGTGGATGCTGGAACACCAATGGGTTTGAACTTCCCTTGACAGTTTTGTTGGTTCTTATACTTATAGACTGGATTAAATTATGAAAGAATACGAAAAAGCGGCTTTAATATATTCCTTAAAGGAAAGCAATACATTAGTTCTTCGGATTATACTAATCTCTATTTTAGTTGTCGGGGTGATTTCATGCGCGATATACTTATATAACTTAGCGATCTCGTTGTTTGATTCAAACCCGACGTCTGTGCAATTCACCTTTTGCGGAGTAGGCTGTTTTATTGCTCTATTACTTCAATGGATATCTAATGTTGATGCAAATTACAGAGAAAGAATTGGGGATCAACCAGGTACAATAAAAAACATTGTACAATATTTATTTGCAGCCATTATTACCATTAGTTTCATTACAATGGCATTAACAGCCATATTAGTCTTAAAAGACTCGTCCAACATATGGCTCAACATTACTTTTATTGCATTATTACTGTCCATTTTTGTAGCTATTATTTCTGTTTGGGGTTGACTTTTTTTCTTAAAAAGCCCGAAAACCGGGCTTTTTTCTTAATTAGTGCATGTCCTGTGAATCGTCACGCTGCTGCTGCGATTCCTGATGCTCTTCTCTGGCCTGGACAAATTGTTTTCCAAGAGCATCTTCTGCCATTTCACGAGTGAATCCGTGATTAAGCAAATCGGATTCGGCCTTCTCCCTTTCGAACTTCAGTCCTTCCCCTCTGAACTTGTCCTCAAAGCGATCAATTGCCTCAAGAATCTTGCCGTCTTCCGGCGTGCAATCCCGTCCCTGTGCTTTCTCAATTTCATGACGCTCCACGCGTTCAGCATTTTTCATTACAGCGTCAATCCCCTGAGAAATATGTTCAGACTCGACGCGATAAATGACAGTATCGCGCTTATTGAGATCATGTAGCTCGCATTCAACCCGGCCCCACTCAATAGCATCCTTGAGAGAGCTGAAATCTTTTATTTCAGCATTCAGGCCTTCATGTGTTGAGAAATAGACATAATCCTTCTGTTGTTCCAGTTTATTCACATTTTCAATAGCCCTTGTACTGAAATGGATACCTGTAATTACCGGAACACGAGCCGATGTTTGGTCCCCCGTTAAAACTTCAGAAGGTGTTTTTCCAGTGATCGCGGCAAATTGCTGCTCCGTAACATCCACTCTGGCAACTGCATCACCACGCTCTAAGCCATGCTTACCAGCGACCGCAAGGTGATAAAGACCACCTTCCCCCCTGGTAATTTCCGCCTCCACAACGATATCCCCATTGCAGGAACTGAACTGAGAACGGTCTTTAACCAGGAAGTTTTCAAGCCCGGAGATCATATGCTCGTTAGCTGAAATACTGGCGAGTATCTCTTCTGGTGATTCTCTGGACGAATCCCCCTCCTGTTCCATCACTGCCATATTAGCGTCATTAACAGCGTCCTTAATTCCTTTAAAGGCGATTTCTTCTCTTGTTACAGGTGTGATTAAGATATCATCCTGGTTAAGTCCGTGCTCCTGAAGCATATTATTTTTATATTCAGATGCGTCGTGCAATGAATCAAAAGTCTTAATATCTTCACTAAACTCATCCTTCGAGAAAGAAACCGCATACACTGGAGTACGGTATTCTTCATATGAATTGGCAATTACTTCAAATGGCTTATCAAGCGTTACTATCCCCCCCTCTGGATAAGAGGATAATTCATCGGTTGAGACAGTTTTAGACATAAGCACAATAGTTTCAAAACCATCACCATTTAAATAATTGCTTTCATATTTTTCTATTGCAGAAGATTTGTTTCCCTCATAAAAGTCAATGGCAGCATCTTTAGAATGAAATACAACACCCTCATTCTCATCATGGAGGTGACTAAAGTTTACACAGTAAATTTCCTGTTTATTATGCTCCTGCGCGGTAGCCTGATCGTGTTGAGAAGTAAGCTGCTCCTGAATCAAAGCCTGTGTTCTGTCAATTCCTAATTCATTAACAATATTGCAAAATTCTTTTGCATCGTTTTCATTATCAAAACTGGCAACACTAAAGATATCATCGCTGTCTCCAGGTACATGCCCCAGCACTTCCCAAATCTCATTTTCATCGCTATCCAGAGATTTCAAATAGCCAAATTCACCATTTGTGCCTTTACTAAGCATCTGTGAATCCAGGGTATTTGCCCTGGTAATAACACCAGGATCATATGAAGATGTGGCCTGTGCCTGCTCTGTGGCCTGTGCCTGCTCTGTGGCCTGAGCCTGCTCTGTGGCCTGCGCCTGCTCTGTGGCATGCGCCTGCTCTGTAGGCTCAGGCTGTTCTGTGGCCTGTGCCTGTTGTGTGGCCTGTGG
>JAFAFL010000090.1 GCA_023423535.1 Pseudomonadota bacterium | reverse complement strand
GGGGCGGCCGCGCCCGCGCCCGCGACCCCGAGCAAGCCGGAGCCGTTGACGACGCTCGACGGCACGCCTTCTGCCAATGCCGCGCCCACGCCCACGCCCACGCCCACGCCCGCGCCGGTGGCGATCGCGGACAAGGACGGCGACGGCGTGCCGGACTCGCAGGACCGCTGCCCCACGAAGGCGGCGCCCGGGACCGAGCACGGCTGCGGCGACGCGGACGAAGACCTCGTGGCGGACCACCTCGACAACTGCCGCTTCCAGCCGGGCCCGAAGGAGAACCAGGGCTGCCCGACGCACGACAAGCAGCTGGTGCTGATCACGCACGAGAAGCTGCAGCTGCTCGACAAGGTCTCGTTCGCGCCCGGCAAGGCGACGCTGCTGCCGCGCTCGAAGGTGCTGCTCGATCAGATCGGCCGCATCGTGCTCGACCACCCGGAGCTCGAGCGCATCGTCATCGAGGCGCACACCGACGACGCGGGGCGCGCGGATCGGAACCTCAAGCTGTCGCAGGAGCGCGCGGAGGCGGTGCGGCGCTACCTCATGTCGCTCGGCGTGCCGGGATCCCGGCTGACCGCGAAGGGCCGCGGCATGGAGAGCCCGCTGCAGCCCGCGACCACCGCCGAGGGCCGCGAGGCGAACCGCCGCGTGGAGTTCCTCATCACCGAGTCCGCGGGCGTGCTCGACGAGATCGACCTCCTGCCGCTCGAGTAGCAGCGCCGCTCGGAGCGTCCGATGCGGCTGGCGATCGTCGTCTTGTGCGGGCTGGTGCTTCTCGGCGCCGCGCCGCCGGAGGGGCTCACGCTGGAGGGACAGACGGGACTTCTGACCGTCCCCTCTGCGCGCACGCTGCGCGAGGGCACCGCGTCGCTGCTCTACACGCCGAGGACGGTGCCGCGCTTCGACGGCGACGCACACACCTTCGTCGCGGCAGTGGGCCTCTTCTCCTTCTTCGAGGTCGCGGGCCGGGCGACGGAGGTGAACGCAGCGTCGCTGCGCGATCTCTCGTTGAACCTCAAGCTGCGCGCGCCGCTCTCTCGCGTCCACCGGCTGCTGCCCGACGTGGCGGTGGGCGCCCAGGACGAGGGCGGCGCCGCGCCCCACTTCCGCACCCGGTACCTCGTGCTCAGCGGTGACCTCTACGCGCTGCGCTGGACCGCGGGCTGGGGCGCCGGACCGGATCGGCTGCAGGGGCTCTTCGGCGGCCTCGAGGCAGGACTGCACGAGACGACCGCGCTCATCGTCGAACACGACGGCGAACGGGCACGGGCCGGCGCGCGCGTGGACCTTCCGCTCAGCGTGGCGCAGGTGCCCTTTCGCGTCGGCGCAGTGGCGGCGGTGCCGCTGGAGCAGGAGTCGCTCGGCGGGATGCGGCGGTGGGAGCTGGGCGTCACCCTCTCGACGCGGCTCGCGCTGGAGAGGACGTCACCTCCACCTCAAACGGAACCCGTTGCCACCGTGGCGTCGCCCGAGGCGCTGCTCGACGCGCTGGTGGCCGACGGCTTCGAGAACGTGCGCGTGGGCACGGTGAACGCCAACCCAGACGAGACCCGGCGCACACTCGTCGTCGAATACGAAAATGCGATCTTCAACCACGCCGAGCGCGACGGCGTGCAGTTCGTGCTCGCCCGGGTCGCGGCGCTCCGGAGCGTCGAGCCCTTCGAAGGCGTCGTGCTTCGGCTGCTGCATCACGGCGTCCCGGTCAGCGAGCTGCGCGTCCCTTCAGCGCAGTCGAGCGTCGTCACGGTGCGGCCGGCACCTCGGGAGCGGAGCGACGTCGCCTGGCTCGAGCCTCGCGCGCGCAACCGCACGCCGCTGCACCTTCGCCTGGGGATAGCGCCGGGCCTGCGCACGTTCCTCGCGACGGAGATTGGGCTCCTCGAGTTCGTCCTCTCCGCTCGGCCGGAGGTGACGGTGCCGCTCTGGCGCGGCGCGGCGGTGTACGTGCAGGGAGACGTTCCGCTCGGGTGGACGAGCGCATTTCGCGACGGCGGTCCCTTCGCGCCAGTTCGCGGAAGGCCGCGCGTGGAGGAGGCGATGTTCCTCCAGGGCGGACGTATGACCGAGGGCGTGCTCGCGCAGGTGGGCGCGGGGCTGTTCCGCCGAAGGCATCTGGGCCTGACCGGCGAGGTGTGGGCGAGTCCCTCGTTCCTCCACACTGGCTGGGGAACGCACCAGCTCGGCGTGCAGGCCGCGGCGTACCGCGACGTCTTCGAAGAAGAAGAACGGCAACCGTCACAGGCCCCGAGCGTCCGCACCGCGGTCACCGCGAGTTGGCGCGCGTGGAGCGCTTCGGGCACGAGCTTCGCGGGGCTTCGCGCGGGCCGCTTCCTCTCCGGTGACGTGGGCGCCTCGGCAGAGGTGGGCCGCGCGTTCGGCGACACCCTCTTCTCGCTGTTCGTCGTCCGCACGGAGCGCACGGTGATCGGCGCCGCGATCAGTCTTCCGCTCACGCCGCGTCGCGACATGAAGCCGGGCTGGCTCCAGGTTTCCGGCACCTCTCGCTGGCGCTACTCGCAGGCCACCGTGGTGGGCGAGACGCGCAACGCTGTGGCGGGCCCACCGCTCGGGGTGACGCCGTCCTCCACCTACACGATCGAAGAGCGTTGGCTCGATGGCGGGCGAGCGACCGTCCCGGCGCTGACCGGGCCTGGCCGCGTAGCCGAAGGGGAGGCAGTCTGGTAGTGCTTCGAGCCGCATGCGCGCCCCCAGACTACGCGGCTTTCCTGTTCTACCCGGTTGCCTCGGCCTCCTCGCCGTCGCGGCCGCCTGCAACTGGTATCCCGAGCCGGAGTGGGTCTACAGCCCTCCCCCGCCCGTCCGAGACGTGCGGGCAAAGGTTGCGGGCGTGTTCCTCGACGCGGCGACCCTGCAGCCGGTCACCGCCGAGCTGACCGTCCGCGCGCGCGATGCGAACGGGCAGCCCGTCGCGGGGCTCGTCACCATCGATGGCCGTTCGGCGAGCACCTTCAGCGTGCAGGAGGGCGTGCTCGTCTTCGGCGTCAACGGCAACGCGCCGCTGCCGTTCGACGTCACGCTGGTGGTGCACGCGGAGGGCTACCTCTCGTCGAGCGCGCAGGTGCGGGTGGGGGGCGAAGGGCTGAGCACCTTCACCAGCAGGCTCGTCTCGGTGGCGAATCCGCCCTCGGGCGTGTTCCTGGTGAAGCAGCCGGCCGGCACCGCGGGCGAGGACGGAAGGCTCGAAGCGGAGACCACGCTCTCCACCGGCGATGCGGGCACGGGCGCGCCCACGGTGACGGTCACGCTGCCGGCGCAGGCCCGCCTGGTGGACCTCGACGGAACGCCGCTGCGAGGCGCGCTCACTGCGACCGTGGCCTCCGCTGGCGGAACGAGCGCCGCCGCGCTGCTCGCCTTCCCCGGCGGCTTCGAGGGCACGGCGCCGTCCCTTCCCGGCGCGGCAAGGGAGCCCGGCGTCTTCCACACGCTGGGGTTCGGCGCGGTCGAAGTGCGCGACGCCCAGGGCAGGCGGGCCTCTCACGCTGATCGGCCGGCGGTGTTCCAGCAGCGGCTCGAGGCCGCCGCGCGCGAGGGCGCAGGCAGTGAGCTTCCCTTCTTCACCCGCGATGCCTTCAGCGGCGTGTGGCGGAACGAGGGCCCCGCGCCGGTGGCCGAGGACGAGTCGTCGGGGCTCGTCGCGAGCGGCCGGGCGGGACGGTTCGGTTGGTGGAGCTTCGGCCGGTTCCAGACGCTTCCGGCGCTCTGCGGCAAACCGGGCCGGGTGTCGGTGACGGGGAATCCGAACGGCCTCGCGCTGAGCGTGGAGGTGGGCTCGCCGCTGGGCTACCGCGTGCGCCGGAACGTGGGGACCGAGCAGTTTGACCTGCTACCTTTTCCCACAGTTGACTCCCTTCAGGTCCTCGCGCGTCTCGGCGGAAAAGAGGTAGGTGCCGTAGAAATCCGGAGCCCGTGTGACACCGCGATCACGCTTCCGGTGACCGGGCTCAGCGAGGTTCCGTCGGTGACGTTGTCGGTGGACCTCCGCCGGACCTGCGCGCAGGAGAGCTCACAGTTCGTGGGCGTTCCGGGCGTGGCCGTGCTCATGGCGCCGGGCGGCCAGACCCACTTCGGCGGGACAGATGCGAGCGGCCGGACGACGGTCACCGGGCTGGCCTCGGGGGAGACGTACCGGTTGATGGTGCTGGGCTTTGACGGATCGCGTCATGGCCCCGCCCAGTGGACCGCCTCCGAGTCCTCTTCGACCCGGACCTTCGAGAGCCCGGTGGAGTGCGTGGCGGTCTCCGGTGCAACGGGACAGTCGGGCGGTTAGAGGAGTGGGTCCTTTGTGACCCATGAGGGTAGATGGACCCGGCGGCCGGGGCAGAAGAGCCGGAGATTTCGTAGTCGTTTCAAGGGCAAAGGAAGTCTCGCGCAACCGCATACGTTGCGGCCCTGACGTTGCAAAGAGGCTCTCCACCGCTGTCGGGGTGGAAGCGGGTGGAAGAGGAACGCCGATGTCATCGCAGGGCGCAGTCATCAGAGGCAGGTCGTCGCCGAGGTGGTCTCGGGTGCTGACGTGGCCGGTCCGGACGCCGGTGGGCCGGTCGGTCGTGCTCCTCGCGCTGGACATGTCTCTCGCGGCCTCGGCGCTGCTGCTGGCCCTGGTGCTCCGCTTCGAGGGGCAGGTCCCCGGGGACTACGCGCGCGCCGCGTGGGTCGCCCTGCCGGGCCTGGCGGCCATCCGGCTGACGCTGTCGGTCCTCTTCCAGCTCCACCGGTGGTCCTTCCGCCTCGCCGGGCTCAACGAGGCGGCGAAGCTGACCGTCGCGGCGGCGGTGGGCACCGCGCTCTTCATGGCGGTGGGCGTGGTGACGGGCGGCAAGCTGCTGCCCCGTTCGGTGTACGCGCTCGAGTTCTTCCTCACCACCGGGGCCATGGCGCTCGTTCGTTTTGGTCCGCGCGTGTTCGCCTCGTGGGCGGCGGAGCAGCGGCGTTCGCGCAGCGACCAGACGGTGCGGACGCTGATCCTCGGCGCGGGCAGCGCGGGCGACCTCCTTCTGCGCGACATCCAGAGGTCGCCTCTGACCCGGTACAACGTCGTGGGGTTCCTCGACGACGATCCGCAGAAGCTGGGGACCTCGCTGGACGGCAAGCCGGTGCTGGGGACGCTGGAGGAGCTCCCGGCCGTGGCGAAGAAGTACGGGGTGAAGAAGGTCCTCATCGCCATCCCGCGCATCGACCCGGCGACCATCCGGGGCGTGCTGCGCGCCTGCTCCAGCCTGAAGCTCGGCTACAAGATCATCCCCGCGTCGTTCGCCTACTTCGACCGCCGGCTGACCGCGGCGATGCTCAACGACCTGTCGCCGGAAGACCTCCTCCCGCGCGAGAAGGTCGATTTCGACCCCCAGGAGATCCGGCAGCACCTCAAGGGCAAGCGGGTGCTGGTGACGGGCGCCGCGGGCTCCATCGGCAGCGAGATCGCGCGCCAGGTCGCGTCGCACGCGCCGGAGTCGCTGGTGCTGGTGGACATGAACGAGAACGAGCTCTACCTGCTCTCCCGTTCGCTGGAGGCGAAGTACCCGAAGCTCGCCATCCACGCGCTGATCGCGGACATCCGCGAGGAGCGGCGGATGGTGCGGATGGGTCAGGAGCACCGCCCGCACTTCGTGTTCCACGCCGCGGCGCACAAGCACGTGCCGCTGATGGAGACCTCGCCGGAAGAGGCGATCAAGAACAACGTGCTGGGGACGCTGCACGTGGCGCGCATGGCGGACAAGTGCGGCGCCGAGCGCTTCGTCCTCATCTCCACCGACAAGGCGGTGCGGCCCTCCTCCGTGATGGGCGCCTCGAAGCGGGCGGCGGAGCTGGTGGTGCGAGCGGTGGCGGAGAAGTCGCGGACGAAGTTCACCTCGGTGCGCTTCGGCAACGTGCTCGGCAGCGCGGGCAGCGTGGTGCCGCTGTTCAAGCAGCAGATCCAGCGCGGCGGGCCGGTGACGGTGACCCACCCCGACTGCACCCGCTACTTCATGACCATCCCCGAGGCGGTGGGGCTGGTGCTCCTCTCCGGCCTCGGCGGCTACGGCGAGCTGTGCGTGCTGGACATGGGCGAGCCCATCCGGATCTCGGAGCTGGCGTCCGACATGATCACCATGGCCGGGCTCGTGCCGGGCCGGGACATCCAGATCACCTATACCGGCCTTCGCCCCGGCGAGAAGCTCGCCGAGGAGCTGCTCACGGAGGAGGAGGAGCAGACCCAGACCGTCCGCGGACGGATCATGGTCGCGAAGCCGGGCACGCCCCCGCCGGACCTCTACGTTCTGCTCGAGGGCATGCGGCAGGCCGCCATGGAGGGTGATTCGGAGCGGGCGCTGGGGCTGCTGGCCGAGCTGGTGCCGAACTCGTCGCTGCGCGGGGCGAGCTCGAGCTCGAGCGACTTCACTCCGCCGCCCCTCGCGGTCCAGCCGGTGTCGCCGCCGCCCGTGTCATACGGCACGGGCCATGGTCCCCTGCGCGTCGTGGCTTGATCGGAATGGTTCGCCGGCCTTCGCTCTCCGGCAACGCGCTCTGGGCACTCGCGGGTCAGGTGGCCCTTGCGCTGGGCCAATGGGGAGCGCTCGCCGCACTTGCGAAAGGTGCAGCTTCAAAGGATGTGGGGCAGTACGCGCTGGCGCTCTCCGTTGCGACGCCGGCCTTCGCCTTCGCAGGAATGCAGCTGCGCTCGGTCATGGCCACAGACGCGGCCGGACGCTTCCGGTTCAAGGACTATCTGTCCCTTCGCATTGCCGGCGCTGCCGCCACGTGTGCCCTGCTCGGGTGCCTGACGTTTTTCGTCCCATCCTTGCGCAGCGCGGGCGCCGCACTTGCCGCGGTCGCAGTGATGAAGTGCGCAGAGGCGATGAGCGACTGCGCCTATGGGCTCTTCCACCGACACGAGAATCTGCGGGCGGTTTCGATCTCGCAATTGCTCAAGGGCGCGCTTGCGGTACCGGTCGTGGCGGTCGCAGTCAACGTGTGGCCTGCTGCCTCGACAGCCGCGCTCGCTATAGCGGGAGTCTGGGTGGTCGTGCTCGTCGCCTTCGACGTCCCACGGATCGTTCGTGTGTTGCGGACAGAGCGCGTCCCAGAGGCGTCCGGGGGGGGCCCCATGGCGCTGCTGGTTCAGGTTCTTCCCCTCGGGATCATAGTCCTGCTCCTGTCGGTGACGGGGAACGTTCCCCGCTACTTCCTCGAGGGCGTCCATGGCGCTGCGGCGCTCGGCGTCCTTGCAGCGCTCGGCTACTTTGTGGTGGCCGTGGATCTCGCGGTGGGAGCCGCCCACCAGGCGGCCATGCCATCTCTGGCCCGGGCATTTCTCGACGACCGGCCCCGTTTCCGGCGGTTGACCGTAGGACTCGTAGGCGTCGCGGTGGCGTTTTCGGGCTTCGCTTTTCTCTTTGTCCTTCTGCTCGGTGCTCCCGTGCTTCGCCTCGCCTACACGCCCGAATATGCAGAGCACGCGGAGGTGCTGGCGTGGCTGATGGCGGGCTGTGTTGTAGCGGTGACCGCGGGGGCGGTGGGGACGGCGCTTACTGCGGCAAGGGTGCTCTGGGCGCAGTTGCCCATCAACCTCGTATCGCTCGTGGCTATCACCGCGCTGTCGGCGCTGCTCGTTCCAAAACACGGTCTAGAGGGAGCAGCTTGGGCTCTCCTCGGGATGGCGCTGGTGAAGCTGGTGCTCGTCACCGCAGTCTGGCTTCGTGAAGGGGCTCGCCCCTCAGCTGTCGGATTGGACGAAGCTTCGCGCGAGAGCGTGAGGACGCCCGCTGGGGCCGAGGGAGCGCGATGATCCGCGTGCTCCATGTCTCGGGCACCTTGAACGTCGGCGGGGCAGAGTCCCGCCTCCTCGAGCTCCTCCGACACCTCGACCCAAAGCGGTTCGAGTTCTCATTCGCCACCTTTGACGCGGCGGGAGGTGCACTCGCGGACGAGGTGCGGTCGCTCGGAGGTCGTCTCGTACACCTGCCGCACTCTCCTTTGCCGCCCGTCTTTGAGCGCCGGTTACACGCGGCAATTCGGGCTGGACGTTTCGAGGTCGTGCATTCGCACATCCACTACGCCAGCGGGCTCGTGATGCGCGCGGCGAGAAGGGCCGGGGTCCCGACGCGGGTCGTGCACGTACGAACGACGTCAGACCTCGCCCGACAGACGCCGCTCCGCCCGCTCTACCGTTCGTGGATGCGGAGCCTGATGTCGAAGCACGCGACCGAGATCATCGGAGTTTGTGAGGCAGCGCTGCAGGGGCTCTTCGGGAACAACTGGAGCGACGACGAGAGGTGCCGCGTCCTCTACAACGGATTTCACGTCACCCGCGCTGAGGCGTCCCACCGCAAAGCCTGCCGCGATGAAGTGCGAAACGAATTGGGGCTGGCGCCGAACTCGCCGGTAGCCATCACCGTTGCGCGGCTCGAGCCGGTGAAGAATCACCCATTCCTCCTGCAGGTGGCGCGCGCTGTGGCTTCGCGGAGGCCGGATTTCCGCTGGCTCTTCGTCGGCGGGGGCGCCGAGAGAACGAAGCTCGAGCGAGCTGCGCAGGCCCTCGGTGTCGCCCAGAACGTGCGGTTTCTTGGCCAGCGTCGCGACGTCCCGAGGTTGCTCGCGTGCGCGGATGCGTTCGTGCTGGGCTCGCTGCATGAGGGACTCCCCGGCGCGGTAGTCGAAGGGCTTTTCGCGGGCCTTCCGGCCGTGAGCACCGACCTTCCAGGCGTTCGAGAGATTGCGGCACTGTGCGGAGGGGTTGAAGTCGCTCCCTTCGACGTGGAGGCATTCGCGCGACGGGTGATCGAGTGCATGACCGGGAGAGCCGGAAGTCCGCTCGACGAGGCAGCGCTGTACGAGTCGTTCGGTTTTGAGGCCTATCTGCGGACGATCGAGGCGCTATATGCGAAGCGCGCGGGAGGCCAGCGTGACGCCGCGTAGTCTCGCCGTCGGGCTCTGGGCAGCGCTTGCGCTGAGCGGGATGGGCATCGCGAGCCTTCTGTTCCTTGGCTCCTCCGAGAACGTCCCGTCGATCGCGGTCACCGCATGCCTCGTCACGGGGCTTTACGGGATCGTGTCGCAGTTTGGCCGCGTGAAGCTGCTCGGCGTGCGCTTCTTCGGCGCCGTAAACCTCTTCCACCTGATGGTGTGGTGCTTCCACTGCGGGCTGACGTTTCCCATGGCGCTCGGCTTGTCCGAGGCTTCTTCATCCTCCATCACGTCCACACAAGCAGCGGCGGCCTGGGTCACCCTCGTTGCCTTCCTCGCCTTCGATCTCGGCGTCATCTGGACGTGGATGAGACGAGGGCGAGTGAGTGGACTCACGCCGGATGAACGTCGGTGGGCGGAAAGCAGCCACTCCACCGCGGGAAGTTTGTTCGTCGGAGGAATCGGCTTTGGCGTGTTGCTCGCGGTGGCGGCGGCGCTGAACGTCATGGCCGTCGGGATCGATGCGGTGCTTCGCGAGGGCTACAACTCCATCACCTATCAGGAAGCGGATCTGCGCCTGTACAAGACCGCGCTCTCGATGGGCGGAGCGACCTTGCTCATCGCTCTCTGCGGCGCTCGAACCCGCGGGCGGCGTAGAGCGGTCGTCTGCCTCAGCGCTTTGCTCGTGGGCTTCCTGGTGGTGAGCGGTGACCGAAGCGCGGCGTTCTTTTTCCTCCTCGCCGCGGCGTTCCTCTGGGTGCAACAGGGGAACGTCATCCCCCGTCGCGTGTTCGCCGTGGCCGTGGCGCTCGCATTGATCATCGGTCCCACGGTGCGACTGGTACGCGAACTCTCTGCGGACGAGCGGTCGGCAGACGCCCTGCGAGAGGCAGTCACTTCAATTCATCCCCTCAGCATCTTCGAGGAGATGGGCGCCAGCATCGTGACGCTCGGAGGCACGCTCGAGCTCGTCCCGAGGACGCGCGACTACCAGCTCGGGATGACCTGGATCGGGGCTGCGGGATACGTGCTGCCGAACCTTGGCAGCAGCCTCGCGCGGCAATCGACGGCCACGGCAGACCTCGACCCCGCCCGCTGGATCACGGCAGAGCTCGAGCCGGGCTTTTTCGCGCTGGGCGGCGGGCTGGGCTTCTCGGCGATCGCTGAGCCGTACATGAACTTTGGACTGCCGGGCGTACTCGCGTACTTCGTTCTGCTCGGCTTGGTGCTCGCGCGTTGGGATCTCGTCCGAGTGATGCCCACACCCGGTGTACTCGTCATGCGCGCACTCATCCTCTACCCGCTGCTGAGCACGGCGCGAAACGACATGACCAACTTTTTCCGGCCCGCCGCGTGGAGCCTGTTCGTCGTCCTCGGCATCTTCGCGGTGCGCGCACTGGTGCAGAAGCGACGCGCCGCCGGCCCTGGTCACCCCACCTCTGCCCCAATCCCGAGTCATCCATGAAGGTCACCATCGGCATCCCGTTCTTCAACAACCGCTCCACGCTGGGGGATGCGATTCGATCGGTGTTCGCTCAGACCTTTACGGACTGGGAACTCATCCTCATGGACGACGGCTCCACGGATGGCTCCCTGGAGCTGGCTCGCTCTGTGAAGGATTCACGCGTTCGCGTGATCACCGACGGCCAGAACAAGAAGCTCCCGACGCGGCTGAACGACATCACGCGCTCTGCCCGCGGCGCGCTGCTCGCGCGGATGGATGCCGACGACCTCATGCATCCAGAGCGCATCGAGAAGCAGGTGCGCTTCCTCGACGAAAACCCGGCGATCGATCTGGTCGAAACGGCAATGGCCTCTCTCGATCGAGAGGATCGCCCAACAGGTGTCCGCGGGACTGGCGCTTTTCTCCAATCGCCGTTGCCGGCGCTCCGTCGGAGCCTCCTCATGCACGCCACCGTGATGGGGCGCACGGAGTGGTTCCGTCGAAACCCGTACTCGACTGCATTCCCGCGGTCAGAGGATCGCGAGTTGTGGGCGCGCACGATGTTCCATTCTCGATTCGCCCGTATCCCGGAGCCGCTCTACTTCGTTCGCGAAGGCGACACCGGCTCTCCCGAGAAGTACGTCCGCGCCTGTCGCACGAACCAGCGCATTGCCCTTCGTTACGGCCCCTCAGCTGTGGGCTGGCCGACGACGGCGGCGTTGTGGCTCGAGTCTTTCGCGAAGGGCGAGATCTACCGGACCGCGTACATGCTGCGGCTGGACGAGCGTCTCGTACGCAGGCGCAACCATCAGATGAGCGCTCACGAGTCTGAGCCGATCGTGGCCCGAATCCGGCAGATCAAGGCCACGCGACTTCCTGGCCTCGAGCACGCCACGGCCTGAACCGCAGCCACGGGAGGCCTTCAGACCAGCCATGCACCGCCCCAAGGTCGCGCACGTCACGACGATCCCGATGTCCCTTCACTTCCTGGAGGGACAACCTGCTGCTCTACGCGCGGCAGGCTTCGACGTGTCCGCAATCTCGTCGCCCGGGATCGATCTGGACGCGTTCGGCCGGCGCGAAGGCGTTCCCACTCATGCGGTGCCGATGACCCGCAGCATCAGTCCGATGCGGGATCTGAAGTCGTTGCTTCACCTCTACCGCGTGCTTCGAGAGGTGAAGCCGGACATCCTTCACGCGCACACGCCGAAAGCAGGTTTGCTTGGAATGGTCGCCGGCACCGTGGCGGGGGTGCCTGCGCGCATCTACCAGGTGCACGGGCTGCCGTTGGAGACCGCGAGCGGTCTCCGGAAGCTGGCCTTGTGGGGCAGCGATCGGGTGGCCTGCGCCTTGGCGCATCGCGTGCTACCCGTCAGTCCCTCGCTGAAGGAGGCCTTGGAGAAATCGCGGCTCGTTCCGCGTCCTCACGCGGTGGGCCGTACCTTCCGTCCGCTTAGGAAGTCGAAGGTGAAGGTTCTTGCAGGCGGAAGCGTGAACGGCGTCGACGCGAACGGAACCTTCGACCCGGCGAGAAGTGCGGCCTCGCGCTCGTCGATTCGGTCGGCATGGAACGTCCCGCCCAACGCGGCGGTGATTGGATTCGTTGGCCGGTTGGTGCGCGAGAAGGGAGTCGTCGAGCTCGCCGAAGCATGGACGCTGCTGCGTGGGATGCATCCGGACGCGTACCTCGTCCTCATCGGTCCATCCGGCGCTGAGGACCCGCTGCCGGAGCAGGTGCTCCAAGCATTGCGCAACGACGACCGCGTACGACTCCTGGGTGAAGACTGGAATGTCGCTCCGCTCATGGCGGCGATGGACGTGGTCGCCCTTCCAACCTGGCGCGAAGGACTTGGGATGGTCCTCCTTGAAGCCGCCGCGATGGCTCTGCCGACGGTCGCCTCACGCGTGACCGGCTGCGTGGACGCCGTAGAGGATGGAATCACTGGCACGCTCGTGCCGCCGCGCGATCCGCAGGCACTGGTTGCCGCTCTCAGGCGCTACCTCACCTCTCCCGAGTTGCGACGGGCGCACGGCGATGCAGGACGCAGTCGGGTCCTCCAAAAGTTCGACCGGCGGGTCGTCTCCGATGCGCTCGTGGAGGAGTATCGAAGCTTGCTTCGTCCGCCCTCCGCGCAGCGCAGGTTCAGCAGGCACCTCAAGGCCACCGTCGACCGCGCTGCCGCCGCCGCAGCCCTCGTGGCGCTCTCGCCGGTGATGATCGGGACTGCGGCAGCGGTGCGCGTGGGACTCGGCTCGCCGGTGCTCTTCCGGCAGAAGCGCCCGGGACTTCATGGCCGCCCGTTCGAGGTCTGGAAGTTCCGAACGATGCGCAACGCGGTGGATGCGCAGGGCAGGCCTTTGCCGGACGCAGAGCGACTGACGCGGCTGGGAAAGTTCCTGCGCGCGGCGAGCCTCGACGAGCTGCCCCAGCTGTGGAACGTGGTGAAGGGTGACCTGAGCCTCGTGGGTCCGCGGCCGCTGCTGATGCAGTACCTCGAGCGCTACACGCCGCGGCAGGCGCGCCGTCACGAGGTGAAGCCCGGCATCACCGGCTGGGCGCAGGTGCACGGCCGCAACGCCCTCTCGTGGGAGGAGCGCTTCGAGCACGACGTCTGGTACGTGGACAACTGGTCGCTGCTGCTCGACGCGAAGATCCTCCTGATGACCGTGCGCCAGGTGCTCAAGCGCAGCGGCGTCTCGCAGCCCGGGCACGTCACGATGTCCGAGTTCATGGGGTCTCCTTGAGCGCGCGGGCGGTGATCTACGGCGCCGGTGGCCACGGCAAGGTCGTCGCCGACATCCTTCTCCGCGCGGGCGGCTGCGAGGTGCTCGGCTTCGTCGATGACGGGCGCGAGGCAGGGACGGTGGTGCTCGGGCTTCCAGTGCTCGGCGGACGCGAATGGCTGCGTGCTCAAACGAGCGACGGCGCGGGCATGGCCGTCGCGCTGGGCATCGGAGACAACGCGGCGCGGGAGCGGACGTTCGGGTTCTGCCGCGAGCTCGGGCTCCGCCTGCTGACGGCGGTCCATCCCACCGCTGCGGTCGCTCCCTCCGCACGGCTCGGCGAGGGCACCGTCGTCATGGCCAACGCGAGCGTGAACCCGGACGCACGCGTCGGCGCGGGAGCGATCATCAACACGGGCGCAGTGGTGGAGCACGACTGCGTGGTCGGCGACTTCGCACACCTCTCACCGAACGCGGCGCTGGGCGGCGCGGCGCGCGTGGGCAGGCTCGCGCATTGTGGGCTCGGCGCGGTGGTGCTGCCGGGCATCGGCGTGGGTGACCGCGCAGTGATAGGTGCAGGCTCGGTGGTGAACCGGAACATCGACAGCGGCGTGGTGGCGCACGGCGTCCCCGCCCGCGTGACGAGGAGCATCGGCTGATGGCACGCGTCTACCTCTCCCCTCCCCACATGGGCCCCGACGAGCGGGCGCTGTTGCTCGAGGCGTTCGACTCGAACTGGGTGGCGCCGCTCGGGCCTCACGTCGATGCGTTCGAAGCGGAGCTGGCGGCGAAGGTGGAGGTGCCGCACGCGGTCGCGCTCTCCAGCGGCACGGCGGGCCTGCACCTCGCGCTGATCCTTCTCGGCGTGAAGGCGGGCGACGAGGTCCTCTGCTCCACGCTGACCTTCTCCGCGTCCGCGAATCCGATCACCTATCTGGGCGCCACGCCGGTGTTCATCGACAGCTCGGCGGACACCTGGAACATGGATCCCCATCTGCTGGCCGAGGAGCTCGAGGCCTGCGCGAAGCGCGGCAAGCTGCCGAAGGCCGTGATGGTCGTCGATCTCTACGGGCAGATGGCGGACATGGACCCCATCCGCGAGGCCTGCGCGCGCTACGAGGTCCCGATCATCGAGGACGCCGCCGAGGCGCTCGGCGCGACCTACAAGGGCAAGCCGGCCGGCTCGTTCGGAGACCTCTCCGTGTTCTCCTTCAACGGGAACAAGATCATCACCACCAGCGGCGGCGGGATGCTCGTCTCGCGGAACAAGGCCTGGACCGACCGCGCGCGTTACCTCGCCACGCAGGCGCGGGACCCGGCGCCGCACTACCAGCACTCGCAGATTGGTTATAACTACAGGTTATCGAACCTGCTCGCTGCCGTGGGCCGGGGCCAGCTCCGCGTCCTCGACGAGCGCGTCCGTCAGCGCCGCGCGAACAACGTCCTCTACCGCGCCGCGCTCGAGGATCTCCCGGGCATTACCTTCATGCCCGAGGCGCCCTACGGAAAGATGAACGCGTGGCTCACCTGCATCCAGGTGGATCCGGACGCCTTTGGCGCCTCGCGCGAGGAGCTGCGGGTCGCGATGGAGAAGCTCGACATCGAGTCGCGTCCGGTCTGGAAGCCGATGCACCTGCAGCCCGTGTTCTCCGAATGCCGCGTGCGCGGGGGCGCGGTCTCCGAACGCCTCTTCGAGCGCGGCCTCTGCCTGCCGTCCGGCTCGAGCCTCACCGGCTCGGACCTCGAGCGCGTCGTCGAGGTCATTCACCGTCGCGGGCGCTGAACGCCGACACTGAGCTGGCGTCACACCCCGCCCAGCAGCTCCCGGGCGAGGCGAAGGCGCGGTGCCCCTCCCACGTCGTGGGTGAGGAGCATCGTCAGCCGCCCGATATGGAAGCCTCGGACCGGCACGGGCTCCGCTGGCCCCGGGAAGCCCACTGGCAGCCTCCAGTCCGGAGTGTCGAGGGTCCCGCGCGGGACGTCCCCTCCCCTCCTCAGCGCCCCCACCTCTGCGTCCGTCAGCACGCGCGACGGCAGCCACGGCAACAGGGCGCGGCCGGTGAGCGGTGGCCCGCCGAGAAACTGCGCGGCCTCACCCGCCTCGGCCCCGGGATCGCGCCACGGTCCGATGTCCGTGCGGTGCAGCGTCGAGAGGTGCGCGCCGCAGCCGAGCGCCCGCCCGAGATCCCGGGCGAACGAGCGCACGTAGAACCCGCCGCGGACGACGAGCCTCACGCGGCTGCGCTGGAGAGGTCCTTCCGAAAGCGAGTGCGACAGCCACTCCAGCTCGTGCAGGTACACCCGCGAGGGCGGCAGCTCCACGTGCTCGCCGCGGTGGACCTTCCGGTACGCGGGCTCGCCGCCAATCTTCTTCGCGCTCGTCGGTGGCGGGACCTGGTCGTGCCATCCCACCATCCCGCGCGAGGCCCTTTCGATCTCCCCGGCCGTCAGCGTTGGAGCGCGCGCCGCTCCGCCTTCCCGGGTGACCGGGACCCCGAGCCCATCGCCGGTGTCCGTCTCCGTTCCCCACACCACCTCGGCCTCGTACACCTTGGGGATCGCGTGCAGGTCGTCGAAGAGCTTCGTGGCCTGGCCCACCAGCACGAGGAGAAGCCCATGTGCGAAGGGGTCCAGCGTGCCGCCGTGGACGACGCCGAGCTTGCGGCCCTGCTCCGCGTCGAGCGCCGCCTGCACCGCTCGGACGATGGAGAAGCTGGTGACCCCGACCGGCTTGTGCGCGAGGTAGAGGCCCGGCTGAGGACGCGGCACGCGCGAACTCTGACATAGTGGCCGCGTGTTGGTGCCCTCTTCGCCGCCTGCAGGGCCGGTGCTGCAGTGGACCGCATGGCTGTGGGTCCTGCCGCTCGCGTCCCTGCTCTCGCTCACCGCTGCGTGTGGAGCGCGTCGCGCCGTGTCGAAGAGCGATGCGGAGCGGCTGATGGCGAAGCCGGACGTCCACCTGCAGGTCGGCGCTCCGGTGCAGGCGCGGCTCCGCTTCGTCTCCGGGGGCGCGCGGGACGATCGCGAGGTGACGCTGCTCTCGCACTCCCTGGCGCGGCCGCTGGAGCGCGCGGCCTCCGTTCCCGAAAGTGTCGATCGGCGATGGCAGCGCGAACCCCCTCCTCCGCGCAGGGGACCGCTCGTCGATCCCGCCGACGTGATGGCCTCGCGGATGCTGGAGGCGATGCGCGCGCGAGGCCTCGCCGGACCTCGCACCTCCGAATGCCGCGCGGGCACCTGCTCGCCGGAGCTGCTGCTGGACGTGACGATCGAGCGCGTGGAGCTCTCCATCGCCGAGCGGCCGGTGCGGCCCGTGCTCCCGCTCTTCCACGCCACCGCGGTGCTGATGGATCCCTTCGGGCGCGCGCTCTATCGCGGACGCTGCGAGCTCGGACTGACCGGACGGCTGCCGACCGGCGGGCGCGGACCGCCGCTGATGACGCGAGCCCAGGACCTGCTCGATGACGCGGCGTTCGCCTGCGCCGAACAGCTGGCGGCCGAGCTGTGGCGTGCGGTGACCGGCGACCAGAACGAGAAGAGCCCCTCGGCAGACAGCACCGAGGGGCTCCAGCCTCACGATTGGTGACGCACCAGCGCTACACCGTCCGTCGCCGGTGCGTGGACGTGCGTGTCGCGTTCATCACCAGCCTCAAGAGGAAGACGAAGAGCGCCGCGCCGATGATCGCCGGGATGATCTGGATGCCGCCGATCACCGGGCCGACCTTCAGCAGCATGCCGCCCAGCCACGCGCCCACGAGGCCCGCGACGATGGAACCGACCCAACCACCAGGAACCTTGCCACCCGCCAGCATCTCGCCGATGGCACCCGCCACTGCCGCCACAATCAGAAGAATGATGAATCCGAGCAGAGTCATGTTCGCCTCCTGCCCCGAAAGCTCGTGCCACCTGGCGTCCGCGCCAAGGGTTACACCCGTGGGGGAGCATGGCTCGGAGCGCCTGGACGCCCGGCTGCTGGCCTACTCGGTGACGCGCAGCTTCTCGATCGCGCCGAGCGGGCCGGAGCACGTCGTCTCGTGACAGGCGCGGCAACCGTCCACCACGCGGTTGTGCGCGGCGCGGCGCTCGTTCACCGGTGCGGAGGAGGCCTCGTCCAGCAGCTTCACCTGCCCGAGGTACGCGACCGCGAACGCATCGAAGGACTCGGTCCGCTCAGCGGGATCGGTGGGCCAGGCGCAGCGGATGCGACGGTGCTTCGCGTGCAGTGAGGACGGTGCCGACGCCTCGTCGCCCGCTCGGAGCGCCTCCGCCGATCGCGCGAGGTCCGCCTGCATCACGCGCATCAGCGCAGCGAGCTCACTCGCGCCCGCGTCGTGAAGGTCGGATGGGAGGAGGTTGCCGGGGCTGCCGGGCGCGCCCGCGACGAGCGGCGTCTCGCCGGTGCAGTCGTCGGCCTCGGTGGTCTCCGCCGCGCGGACCTCCGCCTTCGACCGCGCACAGCCGGCGCCGGAGCCGAGACCAGAGGCCACGAGAAGGGCCAGGAGGAGCGCGCGCGAAGGAGCCATTCAGCGCCACGAACTACCCTTTCCCTCGACGCAAAAAAAGGGGCCGCACCACCGAAGCGGCACGGCCCCGAACAGCCTTTTGCGGCCATCACTCCACGAGAGGGCGCGCGACTTACCGCGCCATCATGGAGGAGGTCGCCGTCTTGTGCTTGTGCACGGCACCACCTCCTTTCGCCCCGCAGGGCTGCGGCGATCCTAATGCCCGCCGCGCGCGATGCCACAGGACGCGCTCGGAGGCGCCCGGCCGGCAGCAGGGCGTCCGAAAGTTCAGGGAGCGCCGGAGGAGTCGGTGTTCATCGACGAGGCGCCCTCTCCTTCGTCAGCGGAGCCCGCATATGCGGCCTTCTCCCGCTCGAGCTGCGCCACGCCCTCGACGATCACCGCGTGCACGCGATCGCGCAGCCGCTCCACGTCGCCCTCCACCTCGGAGGGATGCACCGGATCGAGCACCCGCGCCCAGCAGTCCGCGTGCTCCCGCAACACGAAGCCGTGCTTGGGCAGGGCCGCCGCGGTGCCAGTGAGCGCGATGGGGATGACCGGCACGTTCTTCTTCACCGCCATCACGAACGCGCCCTCCTTGAAGGCCTTCACCTCGCCGTCCGGCGAGCGCGTGCCCTCGGGAAAGAGGAGCACCGGCACGCCGCGGTCGAGCCACGCCTCGCACTCTTCGAACATCTTCAGCACGCTCTCGCGGCTGCCGCGCACGATGCCCACGTAGCCGTTGAGGCGCATGTTCCAGCCGATGAGCGGGACCTTGAACACGCTGCGCTTCGACACCCACTTGAACGGACGAAAGAGTCCGAAGAGCAGAAGGATGTCGCCCAGCGACTGGTGGTTCGCCACGAGGACGGCAGGGCCTCGCCAGGGCAACTTCTCGCGGCCGCTGATGCGCGAGCGCCACAGCGGGTTCACCCAGAAGTAGAGCTGCGCCCACGCGCACGAGTAGAGGTGCAGCACGCGCCGGTTCGGGTCGAACGGATACGTGACGACGAAGATGAGCAGCGCCAGCGCGAACGCGGGGATGCAGCTCGCCACGAGGAACGTCCAGAAGATGGTGGAGAAGAGCCGCCAGCCCATGCCGAGTGCTCATCCTTCCACGCGAACGGCACACACGCGAGCGCGGCAACGGACACTGCCCCCGAATCGAGAAGCGGCTCCGCGCGACAGGCGTTACGCATGCCCGACATGCGTCCAGACGAGCGTCCCCGCATCGGCATCAGCGCGTGCCTGCTGGGCAAGAAGGTCCGTTACGACGGTGGGCACAAGCAGGACACCTTCCTCACCGGCACGCTCGGCCGTTTCGTGGAGTGGGTGCCGGTCTGCCCAGAGCTGGAGCTGGGGCTCGGCGTGCCCAGGCCCACGCTTCGGCTCGAGGGGAAACCCGACGCGCCGCGGATGGTGATGCCCTCGACCGGGGAGGACCTCACCGCGGCGATGCGCGCGTTCTCGAAGAGGCGGATGCAGTCCCTCGAGGGACTGGACGGGTTCGTGCTGAAGAAGGACTCGCCCTCGTGCGGCATGGAGCGCGTGCGCGTGTACGGCAAGGGCGGCGCGCCGCAGAAGGCGGGACGGGGGATCTTCGCCGAGGTGCTCGCGCAGACCCATCCGCTGCTCCCGCTCGAGGAGGAGGGCCGGCTCATCGACCCCACCTTGCGCGAGAACTTCATCGAGCGTCTCTATGCGCACCAGCGCTTGCGCCGGCTCCTCGAGCAGACACCGCGCGCGAAGGCAGCGGACCTCGTCGCGTTCCATGCGCGGCACAAGCTCGCGCTGTCCGCGCGGGATCTCACTGCCTATCGCGCGCTCGGGCAGCTGGTGGCGAAGGCGGGAGAAGACAGGGCCGGTTTCCGAAAGGCGCTGCAGGAGTACGCGGCGCTGTTCATGGCCACGCTCGCGAAGCCGGCCACGCGCAAGCGCAACGCGGACGTGCTCTTCCACCTGATGGGCCACGTGAAGGACGCGCTCGACGCCGGCGACAAGGAGGAGCTGGTGGCGGCGATCCACGCGTACCGCATCGCGCAGGTGCCGCTGCTCGTGCCGCTGACGCTCCTGCGCCATCACCTGCGCCGTCATCCGACCGAGTGGGCGCTGTCCCAGACGTGGCTCGAGCCCTGGCCGCCGGAGCTCGTGGCACGCACCGCCACGTAGGCCCTCCTCAGCGGATCGCGTGCAGCGCCTCGGCCCGGACGAGCGCCTCGCGCAGCTCCGTATCGACGACCCGCACCTCGCGCGGCGAGAGCCCAAGGGCAGAGGCACTCTGGACGAGCTCGTGAGCGCCCCGGTGGGCGGTGCCCGGGTTCCGCAGATCGAGCAGCGCTCCGCACAACCGCACCACGTGCAGGTCCACGAACTCGGGCTCCGCGGGCACCTCTGCGTCGTGGTGAAGCAGGACGAGTTCCCCGAGGTACTGCGGCAGTCCCCAGGCCTGGTGACAGGCCCCGCCCAGCTCCACGTGCACGGCCTCCAGCACGCGTTCCACGGTCTCCACCGGGGCGGGCGCGCCGTTCTCGCTGGCGAGCGCGCAGAACGAGCGGAGCGCCATCACCCGTCCCACGTCGAAGAGCATCCCGCCGAGAAACGCGCGGTCCGGCCGGCCACCCCGGACGCGGAGCGCGAGGCCGGCTGCGGTGTTCGCCACGGCCACCGCGTGAACGTAGAGCCGCGCGGCCTGCTCGGCGTACGCGCCGCGCTCCGATCGCATCCGCGGGTGGAAGAGGCTTCTCGCTGCCAGAGCTCCGGTCACCTTCGCCGCCTCGTTCAGGCCCAGCCGGACCACGGCCTCCCTCACCGTCTCCATCTCCCTCACCGCGCGGTACAGCGCGGAGTTCGCGGTGGCGACCACGCCGGCCGCGAGCGCGGGGTCCGAGCAGATGACCCGTACCAGCTGGCGGAAGTCCGTCGCCGGCTCCGCGACGAGGCCCAGAGCCTGCAGCGAAACGGAGGGCGCGGAGGCGGGCAGAGGCGGATGGCGTGTGAAGTGCTCCAGAACGCGCGCAGTCCACTCCTCGTCTTCGCCGATCGCCACTTCATCGCGGGCGTCGTCGGAAGCAGCGGGCACGGGGACGCCGAGCAGCTCCGCGAACGGCGCGAACGGATCCCGTACCGGCGCGAGAGCAGCGTCGGGGGCGGGCGCTGGCTGCGCCAGAACAGGGAGCGGCGCGCGCGACGAGAACCACTCCGCCCACGCACGGCGGAGCGAGTGCAGCAGCGAGCTGGGCGCGGCGATCGACTCCATCGACAGATCCTTCAGGCCGGTTTTCCCCTCGAGGCCTGTTCGCTCTGCAGCGGAGCAACGGCCATGCCCCACAGCGCGCAGAGTGAGCGCAGCCGGCGGGAGTGGGTCATTGCGCGCTGGCAGGGCGACTTCGACCCACGCCAGACGAGCGCGCGCACACGGACACACAACGGCGCCACGGAATCTGCCCGGCTTGAGGGCAACCCTGCCGCGCTTTCTCCGAGAATGAGAGCGGACGTCCCAAGCAAGAGGGAGAGGCACATGACGGTCAGCTCGGTCGCAACCACCCGGAACGCCGCACCGGTCTCCACGCAGCGCCGCCACTCGCTGCCCGAGCCCTACGGCCAGTTCTACGACTCGGTGATGGCGGCCTCGCGCCGTTACAACCTTCCGCCGGAGGTGCTCTTCGGCATCCTCAAGCAGGAGTCGGGCGGCCGCGTGAACATCACCGGCTACGACGGGCACGGCCAGGGTCCGTGGCAGATCGACGACCGGTGGCACGGCGACTTCCTCCGCGCGAACCAGAACGGTCGCGACATCGCCTCGTCCACCGACTACGCGGCGCGGCTGCTGCGCAACTACACCGATCAGCTCGGCGGCGATCTGCGGCTCGGTGTGGCGGCGTACAACGCGGGCGTGGGCGGCGTGCAGACCGCGCTTCGCAACGGGCGCAGCGCGGACAGCGCGACCACCGGCGGCAACTACTCGGCGACGATCTTCCGCAACGCCGAGGAGTTCCGCGGCTATCTCGGCAGCAGCGCCGGCGCACCGGGCACCACCGCCGGCGCCGAGCCTCCGGCCCAGCCCTCCGCGCCGCCCGCGAACGCACCGGCCGGTCCGGAGACGGCGGGCGCGCAGAGCGAGTACCAGATCAAGTGGGGCGACACGCTGTGGGGCATCGCCTCGCGGCTGAAGGCCCAGGGCATGGCGGGCTCGCACTGGGACATCATCAACCAGATCGTCTCGCTCAACCCGCAGATCAAGGACCCGAACCTCATCTACGCGGGCGACACGCTGAAGCTGCCCGGCGTCACCGGCGCCAGCGCCACGACCTTCGTGCCCGCGAACACGGTCACGCCGCCGGTCGATCTCAACCCGGCCGCGCCGGTGGAGCGCGTGGAGGAGAACGGGCCGACGAACCGCACCGCGCCGCCCTTCATCAGCCAGTACCGGCCCAACGGCGCCGAGCGCGGCTACTACAACGGCCCGGCGAACTGCGGCCCCACGTCGATGGCGATGCTCGCGCGCGCGATGGGCTACGGCGAGGGCATGACCGACGCGCAGCTCATCAACCACCTGGGCCAGAAGGGCGGCACCTCCGGCGACGGCACCAACGTCAACGGCATCGTCGCCATGGCGCAGGCGATGGGGAAGCAGGGCCAGATCCGCGGCCCGGGCGCGAACGTGGACTGGATCCGCGAGCAGCTGCAGCAGGGGAAGATGGTCGTCGCCAACGGCGACTACTACGCGATGCCGCCGCACCAGAACGAGGCGCGCACCAGCGGTCACTACGTGCTCGTGCACGGGATCGACGCGCAGGGCCGGTTCCTCGTGCACGACCCGGCGGACCAGAACGTGAAGAGCGTCTCCGCGCAGGAGCTCGCCTACTTCATCAACCAGAACCCCAACGGCGGCTGGCAGATCGGGGTCGGGTGAGAGGGGTAGAGTCCGCGCATGACCACGAGCTCCGGTCCCCAGATGAAGAAGATCTGCATCAGCTGCAAGCGCCAGCAGGCGCCCGGCGTCGAGGGCGCGAACTTCTCCGCCTCCGGCGACAACGGGATGGTGGTGATGTTCTGGATGTGCACCGAGTGCGCGCTCGAGCACGGCCCCGGACAGGGCCCCATCACGCTGCAGGACCCCACGACGCGCGTGTAGTCCCCGCGCCCGCGCCCGCGTGCCCACATTGCGCGCGCGGGCGCTTTGCCGTCTGATCGGCGGCGCGTGTCCTCCCCTTCTCCTCGTTCGCTCTGGCGTCACGCCGCGCTCGTCGCGGTGGTGGTCGCGATTGGTGCGGGCGTGGGCGCCGCGGTGGGCACGTTGGGCGACGTCACCGGAACAGGACGCGTCACCGGATCGGGCTCCGGCTCGCTGGCGGGCCTCGAGATGAACTCACCCGCTCCTGGCGATCCCTTTCCCTGCGTCCACTTCGCGGATCTGCGCGCGCACCTGCCGGACGCGCCGGATGGGTTCACCCGCGTGCGCGACGAGGGCTCTTCCGGCCGCTACGGCGAGGTGTCGATCAGCGAGGTCGAGCGCGTGTTCAGCGGCGGCGCCGGCGAAGAGCTCTCGGTGCGGATCGTGGACACCACGCTCTCGCCGGAGCTGGCGCGGGCGATCCGCGCAGCCGCGAGCGATGCCTCGGGCCGCCATGCCGACGATCCCACCGCCCCCATCCTCCAGGACCGCGCGGTGGGCTTCGTGCGCTGGGACGCGGACGCGGGCAAGGCCGAGGCGAACGTGCTCGTCGCCGACCGCTTCGTGGTCGCGGTGACCTCGCAGGGCGCGCGAGGGCCCGGCGTCGTGCGGCGGCTCGCGGGCGACATCGACTACGACCGGCTCGCGCTGCTGCGCTAGAGACGGCTGCGCGACGGACGGCGAAACCGGAGGAGACGTGGCGAAAGGGACGGCGGGCGAGGCGCGGGTGGACGTGGCGGAGCTGGACGAGCGCTCGTTCCTCGACGCGTTGAAGGCGCTGGAGGCGCAGTACGCAGCCGAGCCCTCGAACCCGGGCTCCTACGCGTGCGTGAACTGCACCCGCTGCTCGAGCTGCACCTTCTGCCGCGACTGCGACGGCTGCTACGCCTGCAACTACTGCGTGCGCTGCGAGCTGTGCACGAACTGCTCGCACTGCGAAGACGCGAAGAGCTGCCAGGGCTGCACCCACGTCGTCCGCAGCGAGGGCTGCACGAACAGCGCGTACCTCGTGCTCTGCCGCAACCTCTCCGACTGCTCGTACTGCTTCGGCTGCGTGGGCCTGCAGCGGAAGGACTTCCACATCCTCAACCAGCCCTACTCGCGCACGGAGTACTTCGCGCTGGTGGACCGGCTGAAGCGGGAGCTCGGGCTGGGCTGACGTCAGGCCCCGCTGACGGGGCTCCGCTCAGAGGACGCGCACGAACAGGGCCTTGAGGTACTCGCTCTCCGGCATCGTCCCCAGCACGGGGTGATCGAGCCCGGCGCCGCGGCGCTCGAGGATCTGCACCGGGCGCTTCGCGTCGGCGGCGGCGGCGAGGACGGTCTGCTCGAACTGCGCGCGGTCCACCTTCCCCGAGCAGGAGCAGGTCACCAGCAATCCGTCCGGACGCAGGCAGCGCATCGCGCGGAGGTTCAGCTCCTTGTACGCACGCAGCGCGGCGGAGACGCCCTCCTTCCGCTTCGCCAGCCCCGGCGGGTCGATGACGATGGTGTCGAAGCGGCGGCCGGAGCGGTCGAAGCCGTGCAGCACGTCGAAGGCGTTGCCCTCCTGCACGGTCACGTTCGCGCGGCCGTTCTGCTCCGCGTTGTGCTTCGCGCGCGCCGCGGCCTTCGCGTCCTGCTCCACCGCCAGCACGCTGTCGCACCGGGCGGAGAGCGCGAGCGCGAACCCGCCGTGGTAGCTGAAGCAGTCCAGCGCCTCGCCCCGCCCGAGCTCTCCCGCGCGCAGGTGGTTGTCCACCTGGTCGAGGAACGCGCCCGTCTTCATGTCGCCGAGGAGGTCCACCTCGAAGCGGTTCGGACCCTCATGGTAGGTGCACCGCGCGCTGGCACCTGCGCCGCCCTGCCCTTCCGCGCGGCCGTGGAGGACGCGCACCTCGCGCGGGAGCTGCTCGAAGTCGCGGCCGCTCGCGTCGTCACGGCACACGATGATCCGCGCCGCGGTGAGCTCCGCGAGCATCTTCGCGAAGCGCTCCTTCCGCACGTCCGCGCCCTCGCTGATCGTCTGCAGCGTGAGCCCGTCGCCGTAACGATCCACGAGCAGCCCGGGGATGAGGTCGCTCTCGCCATGCACGAGCCGCATCCCGTCCCGCGCGCCCAGCACCCGCCTGCGAGCGACCGCAGCCGCCAGCCGCGCGTGGAAGAACGCGTCGTCCACCCGCTCCTCGTTCGACGGCTTGCGCGTGAGCAGGCGCAGCGCGAGCGGCGAGCGCGTGGACCAGAAGGCCTGGCCCACCGGATTGCCCTGCACGTCGCGCACGTCGACGATCGCGCCGGGGCCCGCGCCCTCCGGAGGCTTCGTCACGTCCTGCCGATAGACCCACGGCGACAGCCGGCGCAGCCGCTGCGCGGCCTTCGCGTTCACCCACACCGATGGAACGGACATCCGCTACTCCAGCCCGCGCGCTGCGAGCTCGTGATCGTCCTCGCCGCGCAGGTGCCCCACCTCGTGGAGCAGCGTGACCCGGATCTGTTCGAGGAGCTCCTCGCGCGACCGGACCGCGCGCGCAAGGTTCTTCCGATAGAGCGCCACGCTTCGACAGGGCTGGCCGATGACGCCCTCGCAGCTCTCACCGAGCGGAGGCCCGCGGAAGAGGCCTAGGATCGTCGGCGACAGCGGCGGCTCGCCCCCGAGCAGATCCTCCTCCAGCGGCAGCTCCTCCGCGGCGACCGTCACGCCCACCAGATCCCGGCGCATGTCCTCCGGCAGCTCCGCCACCGCGCGCGCGACCTCGGCGCGGAACTCGTCCGCGGTCATCTCCTGCGGTGGGGTGAAGTCCTCCGGCGCGCGCTTTCTCGCCGCCGCGAAGTGACGCTCCGCCTCCGCCGTGCGGCCCTCGCGCTCGAGGAGCAGACCGAGGTGATGGTGCGCGTGCGCGCCGCGATCCGGATCCGCCAGCAGCGACGTGAACGCGGCGCGCGCGTCGCTGAACCGGCAGAGCTCGAACAGCGCCACCGCGCGCTCGTAGCGGGCGTCGCGGTTCTTCGGCTCGAGCTTCAGCACCTCGTCCGCACGCTCCAGCGCATCCGCCGAACGCCCGAGGTCGTTGAACGCCATCGCCGAGACCAGCGCGAACTGCGAGAGCAGCCGGTCGTCCTCGTGGGCCAGCGCGACGCTGAACCCGCGGTCGGCGTAGAGCGCACCCAGCTCGTCGTGCTCGCGGGAGGAAGGCAGGCTCACCACGTAGAGGTGCGCCGCACCGAGCAACGCGTCCGGGTGATCCGGCCGCAGCGCGAGCGCGCGGGCGTAGGCGAGCTGCGCCTCTTCGAAGCGACCGAGCGCCGAGAGCGCAGCGCCACGTTCGCTGTGCGCGTCGGGGAGCTCGGGGAAGAACGCGGCCGCCTGCGCTGCGCAGGAGAGCGCCTCCTCCAGCCGGCCGTCGTCGTAGGCCTCGCGCGCGGCGCTGAGCGGATCTCCTTCCGCTCGACAGACCTCGAGCGGGGCCTTGCGCTGCGACCTTCCAGCCGCGTTCGAGGGCGAAGAAGACGACGCGGGCGCGGGCTCAGGGGCGACCGGCGTCAGCGGGCTGGGCACCGCGACCGGACCTGCCGCGCGTGAGGGCGCGTTCGCTGCGTTCAGTGTGGACGCTGGAGACGATGAGGCCGGCGACGACACCGCGACGGCGCGCGCGGGCACGACGACGGGCGCGGCCTCCGAAGATGAGGGCGCCCTCTGGCACCCGGCCCACGCCAACGACCCGACCAAGACGAGCGTCCGCCACCCCGACATGGGCGCGGATGCTACTGCATGGACCGCCCCTTCAGGCGAGCGCGTCGAGCGCGAAGAGCGCGAGCTGCTCGGCCGTCGAGCGACGGGGCTCCGGCTTGCGCAGCTCCGCGGCGGCGGCGTCCAGCGGGATGAGGCCGTGGCTCTGGCAGAGCGCCTCGAAGTGCTTGACCACCTGCGCGGTCTCCTCTGCGGTGGGCGGCCGGCGACCGATGATCCGGCGGAAGCGGGTGGCCGCCTCCGGGTTCGCCTGCGTGGCGTGCGAGAGGAAGAGCTCGCGCTGGCCGGGGCCGAACTCCATCATCCGGATCCCCGCGAAGCGCGCGCCCGCGTTGGCTGCCCGGTGGACGAGCGTCTCGAGGCCCAGCTCCTCCGGCTCGAGTCCCGGGAAGACCGGCGACACCACCAGGCCCACCGCCACGCCCGCGCGGGAGAGCGCCTCCATCGCCGCGAGCCTGCGGAACGCGGAGGGCGCCTTCGGCTCCATCAGCCGGTTCACCTTGTCGTCCATGGACGCGACGCTGAAGGCCACGGTGACGCGGCCCTTCTTCGCGATCTCTCGCAGCACGTCGGTGTCGCGCGCGATGAGGGACGACCGCGTGTTGATGCGCAGGTCCACGCCCTTCGACTTCGCCATCGCCTCCAGCAGCGAGCGGGTCACGCGGAAGTGCTCCTCCGCCTGCTGCCACGGCTCCGACGAGGTCCCCAGCACCACCTGGCGATCTTCGAACTCCTCCGCGCGCACGTCGTGCAGCCAGGCCTGCACCGCGTTGGTCTTCACCCGGATCCGCTGCTCGAAGGCGCGCCAGTCGGTGAAGTCCTTCCGGTCCAGCCGCGCGTGGCAGAAGGTGCAGCCGAACTCGCAGCCTTCATACGGATTGACCGCCCAGTGCCACGGGCCCTTCCCCTCCGCGGAGGCGCGAAGCAGCGACCGGACCCTGAGGGTGAGGTACTGGACCGGCCTGCCCTGACCGCCGAGCCCGCCCGCCGTCCCGACCGCTCCTGCCGAAGTGCCGTTCATGTGCGCCTCCCAACCAGCGTGGGTGCTGCCTCTGTTTTGCGGCCCAACCAGAAACTTGACGCAAGTGAAGTTGCGTGCCGTGACAACGTGGGCATCGTCATATGTGGCAGCAACGCGCGGCAAATCTGCACCTTTCGCTATCGGTCACTCTCGTGCCGGACTGTGCGCTGGAGCCTGTTTTTCGGCCTCGGAGGCATGTGCGACACATCGGCGGATCAACCAAAAACATGAGGAAAAACGCGCACGAGGCGCGATCTCGCGCGATGTAGACGTGTTTTGTCGCCTCGGATACAGAGCCACGCCCCGCCGCAGCCCGAACGCGCCGGGGCCGAATTGTCGGCCTCGGCGGCAGCGACGAAAGAACGCGAGATGACCCTGTCACACACCTTCGACACGTTGATTCTCGCCTCCACGTCCTCCGCCCGCCGCGCGCTGGTGCAGTCCCTCGGGCTCCCCTTCGGGATCGAGGCGCCCGGCGTGGACGAGGACGTGCCGCCCGGAACGACCGTCGAGAGCGCGGTGCGGATGCTCGCGAGGCGCAAGGCGGAGGCGGTTTTCAGGCGTCATCCGCGCGCGCTGGTGGTGGGCAGCGATCAGTTGGTGGAGCTGGACGGGAGAGCACTGGGCAAACCCGAAAGCGCGCACGCGGCGAGGGCGCAGCTGCAATCCCTATCAGGCCGGTCGCACCGAATTGTCACAGGCGTCTGCGTGCTCGCGCCGGGCTTCGAACGCGAGTGGGTGGAGGTCACGCGGATGCAGCTGTTCAATCTCTCGGCCGAAGAACTTGACGGCTACGTGGCCACCGAAGAGTGGCGCGGCTGCGCCGGCGGCTATCGGGTGGAGGGACGCGGACAGGCGCTCTTCTCCGAGATCGAAGGCGACCGCACCAACGTGCAGGGCCTGCCGATGACGTCGCTCGTGCGCGTGCTCCGTGAGGCGGGCGTGAGGTTCTTCGCCACTCCGTCCGGGGTCGGTGACCGGCAGGTGTAGCGGAGCGTTCAGCGCGCCTTGCACGCGTTGCAGTCCGCAAAGGGCTGCGGCCGCACGCGGTGGCACCGTCCGTCGCGGCACATCTCAAACGGTCGCAACGCCTGCCAGGTCGAAAGGGCGCGCGCGGCTGAGCCTTTGCACACGGCCCCGGCGATGCGTTCGACACGGGGCTTCACGCTGATCGAGCTGATGGTGGCGGGCGCCGTCGTGGCGGTGCTCGTCGCGCTGGCGGTGGCGGCGTTCTCGCGGATCGGCGGACAGGCCGCGCCGCAGAACGCCGCGCACGACCTCTACTCCGCGCTGCAGCGCGCGCGCTCGATCGCGGTGGGCCGCAACGCGCAGGTCTGGGTGGTGGTCTATCCCCTCATCGGAGAGACGGCCGCGGCGGGCAACGGCGCCTGGTTCGTACTCGAGGATCGCGAGGGAAACTTCGGAATCGCCGGCTCACCGGGCGCCACGTACGCGGCCTTCGATCCACTGAGCCCTCACCCCGCGAACGCGGGCGTCCGATTGATCGAGCACCGGTACCTCGATCGCTACCCGCGCCGGAACGCACGTTTCGGCACCGCCACCGGCAGCGCGGGGGCGAGCTTCCGCGTCCCCTTCGAAGGGCTCAACGCGCTCGCGGAGGCCGCTCGCACCTGCTCCTTCTGCTCCGGCAACGGACCCGCGCAACGCGGCGCGATCGTGTTCGACGGCAACGGCTCGGCGCGCTTTGTCGACGCGACCGGTGCACCTGCGGCCCCGGCCTCCACCGCCACGCAGACCGCGAACCGCACGCACACGCTCGCGCTGTCCGACGGCGACGGCACCGAGCGCGGCTACCTCTACGCCATCAGCGCTCCCACCGGCTTCATCGGGTTCCATCAATGACCGAGCACACCCATGCAGTCCCCCCGGTTCGCGCTCGGGCGCGCGCGCGCGGCGTGACGATCCTCGAGTCGCTCGCGGCGGCGGCGGTGCTCATCATCGGCATCCTCGGTGCGGTGCAGGCGCTGGGCTTCGCGAGCAAGCAGAACGCAGACGCAGACAAGCGGACGAGGGCGACCTCGCTCGCGGCTCGGGTGCGCAGCGCGGTGGAGGGCTATGGCTGGTCTCGGCTGACCGCGGCGGGCGGACCGCTCACCGCCTGCACCTCGGATGCGGCGGTCCTCGAGCTCGTCCAGCACCTTCCCGCCGCTTCCGGCGCCGGAACAGCCGTGTGCGTGATCGATCTCGATGCGTGGGACGCGGCCGCGCAACCGTCGGAGCGCGTGGTGCCGGGCCATCGCGCCGAAGACGAACGCCTCTACCGGCGCGTGCTCGTCCTCTTTGCGCCCGACGCGTCGGGTGGCGCCTCCGTCCCCGCCTCCGCACGCGCCTTCCGCGAGGTGGCGGTGGTCGTGTCGTGGCGCACCGGCGTGGGGAACCGGGCGCAGGTGACCTCGATGCTCGGGCTGTACGACCCGCGCGCGAACACGGGGAACGAGACCCATGTCGAGATCTAGGGGCTTCACGCTGCTGGAGCTGATGGTCTCCGCGGGGACGATGACCGTGGTGCTCGCCGCCGTCGCGGGCACGTTCATCGCCACGCAGCGCGCCTACCAGCACGAGTCGCAGGCAAAGCTCGCCACCGAGAACGCGCGCCAGGCGAACTCCTACGTCGAAGGGCTGGTGCGGCTCGCGGGCTACGGGATCGACCCGCGCTTCGCCTTCGACTTCGGCGCCGGCAGCGGCGTGGCGAAAGACAACGTGATCGTCTCGGGGCTTCCCGCGAACCGGCCGGTGGTGGTGACCGACGACCTCGCGTTCCGCTACCGCAACCCCGGCTGGGTGCGCCGCGGCTACCTGCAGGGCACGCAGCTGAACCTCGTGGCCACCGCGGAGACGGTGCAGAACACGCTCGGGGTGAGCCTGCGCAACGGGCAGCCGCTGATCATCTCCTGCCGCGGCGGGACGGGCTGGCTGGTGGTGCGCGCGAACGCGACCGGGGCTACGGGGAACGCCACGCTCGCCCTGCGCGACTACGGCGGCGCGCCCTTCGACGCGGTGGGCACGCTCTCGGTGGCGCCCGCGTGTGCGAGGGACGAGACGAACCCTGCGTACGTGATGCTCCTGCACGAGGTGCGGCTGCGCATCGTGCGGCTGGGCACCGGCGCGGAGGCGAGGCCCTTCCTCGTCGCGTTCAACAACCTCAATCCGTCGGTCGATCCGCAGCTCAACGGCGACTTCGATCCCATCGCGGCGGAGGTGGAGAACTTCCAGGTCGCGTACGTGATGAACCGGCCCACAGGACCCGTGCCGGGCGGAGCGCCCGTCGCGCCGGACGCGGGCGGCAACGGGAACTGGATCCTCGGCGACGAGGGCGATCCGCAGAACCTCCTGCCGTCTGCGCAGGCGGTCAGGCCCGGCTTCGACACCGCCTACAACGACGCGCTCCGCTTCACGGCGGATCCCTCGAACATCCGGGCGGTGCGGCTGACGCTGGTGACGCGCTCGCAGCGTGCGCCGGTCCGCAACGCGACGGCCGCCTTCGCGGTGGAGAACTGGCAGCCCACGCCCGCGCAGAGCCAGCACGACGGCTACTACCGCTCCGCCACGCACTCGCAGGTGCGGCTGCCGAACATGCAGTCGCGCTCGTTCTTCACCCCGCCCCTTCGCCCCACCGTCGCCGACACGCGCGACCTCAACTACGCCGGAGGCTAGAGGGACATGCTCCTCTCCAGAGAGACCCGCGGCAGCGCGCTGCTGGTGGCGATGATCGCTCTCGCGGTCCTCATGGTGCTGGTGGTCGGCGCCATCCAGTTCACGAGCACCAACCAGCAGGCGGCGATCGCGAAGAGCCAGGGCGACCGCGCCACCGCGTGTGCGGAGACGGCGCGCAGGTTCCTCCTCAGCCGGCTGCGCACCTTCGGAATGACCACCGGTGACCTCGTGCTCGAACACACGCTGCCGGACGCGGTGCAGCAGAGCGAACGCTCACGGCTTCTGACCGGCCACTTCGGCCACCAGACCGCGCAGCCGACCGTGCAGGTGCTCTCGGCGGCGGACTTCGGCTCGGCGGGGCGGCAGGTGCGCGACATCGCCAACAGCGCGCCGGTCAGCGCGGTGCTCGGCGGCCGCTACTACCGCGTGGTGATGGTCTGCAACGAACCCGGTGGAAGGGCCGCGGAGACCGAGTTCGTCTTCCGGCACGGACTGTGAGGACGCCATGACGACTGCAATGACGACGCGCGCGAAGGCGACCCGTGTCCTGCAGGGAGCGCCGGGGTGGCTTACCGCGCTGCTCTTGATCGCCGGAGCCGGAGCGGGCCTCGGTGTCGGAACGGCGCAGGCCCAGACGCCGCCCGCCGGTGCCTGCTGCGCGGCGACGACCTCGCGGCTCGACGAGCTGCTGAACCCGGTGGTGGGCGGCGACGAGGACTTCTTCACCCAGCCCGCGGGGCCGCCGAACGTGGCCTTCGTCATCGACAACTCGGGGTCGATGCTCAACAGCTTCCCGGTCTCCTTCTGCACCGACGACGCCTACCGCAACGACTGCAACTGCCCCGCGGTGGACGCGCTCGGGTACCGGCCGGACCAGCAGTACGAAGCGGAGATCCGGAACCTCAACTCGGGCAGCCACTACGACGACTGGTTCCGTCGCGACCGCGTGTACGACATCCGCAACTACTCGCAGACCGCGCCCTCCTATGGCGACAACGGTCCGGGCACCTCGCCGGTGGCGAACACCTGGCCGGTGAGCGGCGCGTACAACGTGGCCTCCAGCTACTCGACCGCGTCCGGCGGCGCCTGCCACGGCGTCAACGCGGGCGCGAGGGCGCGGTGCCAGCAGTGTCTCGCCACGAAGGGCTACTTCATCGGCGAGCGCCACCGGGTGGCGAACGACGCGAACGTCCGCACCGACTGGCGGCTCACCGGCAACTTCCTCAACTTCGTCGCGCCGCGATACGTGATGGTCCGCAAGGTGGTGAAGCAGGTCATCCGCGACATCCAGCCGGTGCGGATGATGACGATCCTCCTCAACGAGTCGAACGGGAGCGCCGGGCCTCGGGTGCTCACCGACTTCAACCCGCCCTGCAACCTCTCGGACCCCACGCGCAACGCGAGCCACTTCTACAGCAACCGTCAGAGCATCCTGAACGCGCTCGACGGCTCGCTGCGCTTCAACGGGAACTCGCCGCTGACGAAGAACCTCTACGGCGCCGGCTACGCCTTCCAGCTCGCCACGAGCGATCCGACGCAGCACGTGTACCGGCAGTCGTTCGGCACCACCTGGGACTCGGCGATGGGCCTGACCTCCGGACAGGTGAGCGCGCTCACCGAACGGGGCGGACACAACCAGCGCGCGGTCTGTTTCTCCTGCACCTTCAACTCGATCATCGTCCTCACCGACGGGCAGCCGCGCGACCCGCACGAGCGCTCGGTGCCGGGTTCGGTCGGGCAGAACCCGCTGCAGTGGGCGGACTGTCCGGAGTGCGGGGACACGCACCTCGACGAGGTGGCCTCGTTCCTCTGGAGCGCGGATCTCCGTCCGGATCTGCCCGGCCAGCAGAACGTGGCGACCTACACCATCGGCTTCGGCCTGGAGGAGGGCCACTGGAGCGGACGGCTGCTCCGCAACACCGCGCAGGCGGGCGGCGGCCGGTACTTCGGCGCTTCGAACACCACGCAGCTGCGCCGCGCGATCCTCGACGTGCTCGAGGACATCAACTCGCGGAACACCGCTTTCTCCGCCGCCAACGTGGCCTCCCTGCAGGTCTCCGGCTCCGCGCAGACCGCCGTGGTGCCGCGCATGTCTCCGCGTCGCGACCTGAGCTGGCTGGGCACGCTCTGGCGCTTCGGGCTCTACAACGAGTTCATCGAGAACAACGACCTCAACGGCAACGGCACGCTCGACGACATCTTCGTGGTGGACGCGGACGGCAGCATCGTCGTGGAGGACTACGCGGGCCGCTTCGTGAAGCGGGAGTCGCAGAGCAGCGCGACGCCGCACTGGGAGGCCAACGCGCGGCTGCAGGAGGCGGCGGGCGGACAGCAGGGCTGGCAGCTGCGCAACGTGTGGACGGTGCGAGACACCGCGGCCCCGAGCGGCGCGTTCACCTCGGCCGACACGCTCACCCGCTTCAGCTCGGCCAACTGGGCGGACCTCGCGCCGTACCTCGGCGTGGCCGGCACGGGCGCCTGCCCCAGCGTCAACGCGGACCTCACGATCAACGCAGGGGGGATCCTCGAGGGGCTCGGCCTCCCCTTCGCGCGCGCGGCGGCGATCTACGGGACGCAGACGCTGCCTCTGGACCTCTCCTCGCTGCGGCTGCTGGCGAACAGCGTGTGCCACCGCGTGCTCATCGACTGGACCCTCGGGCGAGACCTCGGCGACGAGGACGGTGACGGCAATCTCGACGAGACCCGGCTCTCGGTGCTCGGCGACATCTTCCACTCCTCTCCGGTGACGGTGGACCCGCCGGTGGACCGCTTCCTCTGCGACCTCGGGCTGCACAACCAGTGCGTGCGCACGCTCTACTCGGACGACCTCGGCGTGCCCCGGACGCCGCACGTCCCGCAGACGATCCCCGGCACCTGCGGCGCGGCGGCACGCACCGGCGCGGACGCGTACGACCGCTGGCACTTCGACAACCGCACGAGGGAGAAGGTCGTGGTGGTCGGCGCCAACGACGGGATGCTGCACGCCTTCCGCGACACGCGCGGCCAGTCCCGCTGCGACGGCGGCGTCGAGCTGGTGGACTTCGTCATGTCACCGGACAGCGGCCGCGAGGCCTGGGCGCTCATCCCGCCCGACGCGCTCTCGCGGCTGCACCTGCAGCTCACCGAGGGCCACAAGTACTTCGTCGACGGCGACGTGATGGTGCGCGACCTCTGGAACGACGACGACGGCGACGGACGCAAGAGGCCGGAGGAGTTCCGCACGGTGGCGATCGCCGCCATGGGCCGGGGCGGCAACCACTACTTCGCGGTGGAGCTGCTCTGGGAAGACGCAGGCGGCGCGCGCATCAGCGCCTCTCAGCCGCGCTTCCTCTGGATGTTCCCGCAGCCCTGCTCGGAGGAGAGCGCGCTCTTCGGCAAGACGCTCTACTCGCTCTCGCCGAAGCCGCCGCCGCTGGGACCGGTGCTCCTGCAGCGCTGTGAGGCCGCGGCACCGAACGCGACGGACGGCACGCCCGACACCTCCTGCGGCACCGGCCGCTACGACGTGGGCACCGAGGAGCGCTGGGTGGCGATGCTCTCCGGCGGCTGGTCACCCGGACAGGAGAAGGGCCGCGGCGTGTACATGGTGGACGCCTACCGCGGCGTGGCGACCTCTGCGCGCACCGACAACCTCCTCTGGAAGTTCGAGTACGACCCCGACGCGAGCGGCGAACGCGAAGAGCCGAAGCGCGGGCTCACGCACAGCATCGTCGCGCCGGTGTCGATGGTGGACTACGGCGCCAACGACGACGTGCGCATGGACGGGTTCTTCGACACCGGCGTGGTCGGAGATCTGGGCGGGCAGCTCTGGCTTTTCCGCTTCCACAGGCCCGGTCAGCTCGATCCCGCGACCGGGCTCGTGCGCAACTGGGCCGGCGCGAGGACCTTCCAGCAGGACCTGCAGGGCGCTCCGTCGGTGGCGCGCACCTGGCCCTTCTTCCTCCCCGCCTCCATCGGACTGCAGCCGGACAACAATGCGCTGCGCGCCTTCGTGGGCACCGGCAACCGATACGAGCTCCTGTCGCAGCGCGCGGGCTCCTGCCAGTTCGACGATCCGCTCGCCTGCGCGAAGTACGGCTGCTCCTCGCAGGTGACGACCGCGGTGAGGAAGCACACGGTGTCGGTGAGCGACTCCTCCACGAGCTGGAGCGCCGGCCAGAGCTTCAGCGGCGCGGATCAGTCGCGCGCATCGGCGAGCGCCCTGGGGATGTGCGGCACCGCCACCGCGGAGGTTTCTCGCCACGACATCGGCTGCGGGGTCGGCTCGGTGCGCACGCCGCGCGCGGAGTGCCGGGTCAACGCCGCGGGCGTCTACACCTGCGCGAGGACCGACACGACGACGATGAACCTCGGCACTGTCGCGACGGCGGGGACCGCGGCACGGATGAACGCGCTCGGCTTCAACCGGTTCTACGGAATCTGGGTGTACGGCCGCATCGCCTCGCGGATGTTCGAAGAGGACCGGGTGAGCACCGACACGGGCGGCGCCTGGCGCACCGCGCGGCAGTTCGACTCGGCGCGCGCGACCGACCGGCGCAGCAGCGGCTCGGGAGATCTGGTGGACGTGACCGGCACCACCTGCGACGCGTCCGGCACCTGCACCGGCGCCCAGGCCTCCGCGGACGGGCTGGGCTGGTTCTTCGAGTACCGCGACCGCTACGGCGGAGCACCGGATCGAGATCTCTCCCTGTCGCACAAGACCGCGAGCGGCGCGTCACTCATCGCCTCCTGCACGCTCTGGAACAGCCTCTATCCGATGATGCAGACCGGCGTCTGCGGCGCCTCCTCCACCGCCAGGGCGCGCTTCCACCAGGCGGACTTCGTCACCGGCGCGCCGAACTGCGCCTACTCCTTCGGCGGCCAGCGCTTCCGTGAACGCGAGGTGCTCGCCCCACCGCCCGAGCCCGCGGTCGCGGTGCAGTACTCGCGCGAGACCGGCCAGCTGCGGCTCTCCTCCTTGCTGGTGGAGCCCGGCCGCGATCGGGCCACCACCGTGGGCGTGACCGAGAGCACCGACCTGCTGCAGTCCGTGTACGAGCTGCCCGTCTCCCGCGAACTCCATGACTGCCGTCACAGCCCGCGGGGATGCCGGCCGACCGTGCCCTGACGCGGAAGCGTACGGCGACAACACACCCGGCCGGCCGAGGCGTCCGAACTCCAGACGACATTCGGGCACTGCGTCGCCTTGCGACACACCCCGTCCGAGAACAGGACGACGAGACGACCCACTGACGCAAGCTGCTGATATCACTTCGACTTCCGGCATGCCGCGGCACGTGACGTAAAGCCGCGAGACATCGGCTGGATTCGCCCGGCGCTTCCCCGCAGGGAACGTCACCCCGAGGTTTCAGGTACTTAGCGGTGGCTCGGTCATTGCTCAGAGGGACGGCCTGACCTGATTCGGGTCACCCGCCTTCGGAGCTCGCACATGACGACGCGCCGTTCCCTGCCGCTGTACTGCCTCGCGATCGCTGCTGCTGCCGCCTCTCTCGCGTGTGGCAGCGAGCTGGAGATCCACCAGTCGGCGGAGGGGGTGAAGAGCGAGGACCCGGGCGAGATCGAGAGCAACGTCGTCTACGGCACCGATAACCGCCAGGACGTGTACGCGCACCCGAGCGCCACCCTCCGCGCGCGGGCGCAGCAGTCCACCGTGGCGCTGATGAACCGCTACGACGTCAACACGAGCAACCCGAACAACGTCACCTTCAGCTCGCAGACGCTGGGCGCCGCGCAGCAGCTCTGCTCCACCGAGCGCTTCCGCAACGACCCCACCGCGGCCTTCTGCTCCGGCACGCTGATCGACGACGACCTCGTGCTGACCGCGGGGCACTGCATCACCAGCACCACCGACTGCACGAACACGCGCTTCGTCTTCAACTACTACCGCACCGGCGCTTCGACGATGCAGACGGTGACGACGCAGGACGTCTTCTCCTGCTCGCAGATCGTCGCGCGCCGCGAGGGCACCTTCAGCGGCCAGGTGCTCGACTACGCCATCATCCGGCTCGACCGTCCGGCGACGCCGCGCTTCACGCCCGCCCCGGTGCGCACCGCCAACGTGGCGATGACCGCGGGCCAGAGCGTGGCGGTGATCGGCAGCGGCAGCGGCATCCCGTTCAAGATCGACTCCGGCGGCAAGGTGCGGAACGCGCGCGCGGGATCGCTCGACTACTTCGTGGCCACCACCGACACCTTTGGCGGCAACTCGGGCTCCGGCGTGTACGAGACGAGCGCCCACGAGGTCGTCGGCATCCTCGTGCGCGGCGACACCGACTACGTGCGGTCGGGCAGCTGCTACCGCGCCAACGTCTGCACCGAGACCGGCTGCGACGGCGAGGACGTGACCTATGTCGCGCCGGCGCTGCAGCACTTCTGCGCGTCGAACACCAGCGCGCGGCTCTGTGGCTCGACGACGACGCCCCCGCCCACCGGCGGTCAGACGACGGTCACCGTCAACGGCAGCGTGGCCGCGAACGCGGAGCAGCACGTGGCGCCGTTCTCGGTGACGCCGGGCACGACCTTCTCGGTGACCATGAGCGGCACCGGCGACCCGGACCTCTACGTGCGCTTCGGGAGCAAGCCCACCACCAGCGCGTACGACTGCCGCCCGTACCTCAACGGCGCCAACGAGAGCTGCTCGCTCACCGTCCCCGCCAACGCGACGACCGCGTACGTGATGGTCCGCGGCTACACCTCGTCCACCTACAGCCTCCAGGTGACGCACACGCCGTCGGGCACCACGCAGCCGCCGCCGACCGGCCCCACCGCGCAGACGGCGACGGTGACCGGAACGGTGGCGCAGGGCGGCTCGAACTCGCATGGCCCGCTGACGGTGACGCCGGGCACGCAGCTTCGGGTGACGATGTCCGGCTCCGGCGACCCGGACCTCTACGTGCGGTTCGGCAGCGCGCCCACCAGCTCGGCGTACGACTGCCGGCCGTACCTCAGCGGCGCGGCCGAGCAGTGCACCCTCACGGTGCCGTCCGGCGCCTCGCAGGCCTTCATCGCGGTGCGTGGCTACACCGCGGCCAGCTACACGCTCCAGCTGAGCTGGACCGGGCCGTAGCTCAGGCGCGGAGCTCCTCGAGGATCTCCCTCGCCGCGCTCCGGGCCTTCTCCGCGTCGGACGCGGCAAAGCTCACCGCCGCCACCACCGGGTGCCCGCCGCCGCCGTAGCGCGAGGCGAGCTGCGAGAGGTCGTGGGTGCGCGTCTCCGGACGCCACGGGTTCGAGCCGATGGACACCTTCGCGCGCGAGGGGCCCTTGCCCACCCACAGCGTGTAGCGCGCCTCCGGGTAGAGGTAGTACGCGATGAACTTGTTCATCGAGTCGATGCCCTCGTCCACGAGGTCGAAGAACACCACGCCCCGCTCCATCCGGGCCTTGCCGCGCACGACTTCGATGTTCTGCTGGTGCTTCTCCCACAGCGCCGCGAAGGGCTTCGCGATGTAGGGCTGCGCGGCGATCTCCGAGAGCGTCATCCGCTGCATGTCCCGGATGAGGTCGAGGATCGTCTGCCGCTCCTTCGTGGCCTCGAGCACCGTCATGATCTGCAGCGCCGGCTCGCGCAGCTCCACCGCCTGCTTCGGGCTCTCGAACTGCGCGCCGTCGATGAGCTCCGCCCAGTGCAACAGCTCGCTCATCGAAGAGGCGTCGAAGCCGAAGCGCTCGCGCACGGTGTCGGCGAGAAACAGCGTGTTGCTCTTCCGCGTAGGGTCGTGGAACTTCCGCCCGCTGTCGTCCTTCTTGAAGTGCTCCTCGTCGCCAGGCTGCTGGAAGGCGCTGATGTGGTGATCGAACCACCAGGTCAGCCGCGGATCCTGCGAGTAGCGGAAGTCCACGATCACGTTCTCATCGCCGTCGAAGACCGCCGGGTCGATGGGCTTGCCGCCGGGCGTGTGCTGCAGCCCCGCGTAGGAGATCTCCGCGTCGGGGTTCACCTTCTCCCGGTAGAAGCGGCTGAAGACCGCGGCGCTCGCCGCACCGTCGAAACAGTTGTCGTGGAAGAGGACCTTGAGGCGCATGCGGCCTCTTTACCGCAAGCAGCTCAGGGCTCGTAGCGCAGCGTCCGCTCCGTCCAGCTCATCCCACCCCGGCCGTCTCGCACGACGAACCAGAAGCGGACCTCGCGGGGCTCGGCCGAGCCTCGCTTCGGCACCCACTCCGTCCGGTGCCGCGGCTCCCCGCCACCGAAGTCCGCGCCGCCGGTCCCGTTGGGCGAGAAGCGCCCGAAGTCCGCATGCCAGGCGATCTTCCACGCCTCGCGCAGGTGCACCGGCTGCAGCTCGAAGGACGGGACGACGTAGTCCTCCTGTCGGTCACCGAAGTCGGCGGGCTCGACCTCGAACGGTCCCGGTCCGCGCACGGTGGGCACCGAGTCCGCCGGCCAGACCTCGCCGTCGAGAAGGATGTCCGGCAGCTCCGGGTTCACGTTCGCGTTCATGTCCGGGAAGAGCCGGCAGGAGAAGACCATCAGCTTCTGCGCCCAGATCTCCTCCTCGCCCGCGCGCAGGTGAAGGAAGAGCGGCACCCGGATCCCGCCGAGGCCACGATAGGTGTCCTCCTCGATCACCCGCTGCAGCAGCGGCACCGGCCCGTCCGTTCCCTGCACCGTCGCGACCGCCAGCCCTTCAATGGGGATCCGCCACGCCCCTGCCGCCTGGCTTCCGTCGCCGAGGCGCACGCGGTCGTTCGGATCGTCGCAGGTCAGCGCGTCGCCCTTCGGGCAGGACCACAGCGTCCACTCGATCGCGCGGCCCTCACCGGCGGGGTCCTGCACCAGCGCGGTCAGCTCCAGCGGCACGAGGAACGGCGCCAGCAGCGCGGGCGACAGCTGCGGGTCCTGCGGATCCGGACACTGCGGCGCCATCAGCTCCGGCGGGTCGAGCCGCATCGCCAGCATGCGCAGGTCACGCACGTTGGAGGGGATGTCCTCCGGCTGCGCGCAGGAGAGCGCCAACGTGAGCGACAGCGCGAGGAGCGCCACCAAGGGCAAGCGCATCATCAGAAGCTCCCCTTCACGCCGATGACCGGCAGGAACGGAATGCCCGGCACGTCGATCTCGGTGCGGCTCCGGTAGTCGGTGAACGTCGCCTCGAGGTTTCGCTGGTTGTACACGTTCTGCACGTCCAGGTACGCGTTGAGCGTCCAGTCCCTGAAGACGAAGTTCCGGTCGATGCGGATGTCCAGCTGGTGGAAGGCGGGGAAGCGCGTGGACTGGAACTCGCCTCGGCGCGAGAGGTAGCTGTTCGCGTCGGCCTGGTAGCGATCGAAGAGGTGCTCGAGCGGCGTGCGCGGGCGTCCGGTCACCCAGCGGAAGCGCGCGCCGACCTCCACGCCGTTGGGCAGCCGGTAGCTCCCCACCGCGGTGAGGATGTGCGTCTGGTCGAAGAACGCGAGCCGGTAGTCGCCCTGCGCCGGATCGTCTTCGGGCGCGTTGGAGCGGCGCTGCTCGGAGCGGTTGAGCGTGTAGGCAACCCAGCCGAAGAAGTCGCGGGTGACGTCGTGGCGCAGGAGCACCTCGAGCCCGTACGCGCGCCCGAGCCCGTCGTTGGCGAGCCGGTAGTTGGTGAAGCTCCCGTCCGCGTTCTGCTCCACCGGGCCCGGCGACACCACGAGGTCGTAGCGCCGGTTGAAGTAGCCGGTCAGATCGATCCGCACCGCGTCGGTCAGCTGCCGCTCCACGCCGAGCGAGCTCTGGAACGCCTTCTCGTGATCGAGGAACGGCGAGCCGAACGGCGCGCTCTCCAGATCGAACGACTGCGGCGGCTGCACGTACTGGCCGAGCGAGCCCTTCACCGCCCACACTTCGGAAGGCTCCCAGCGCAGCCACAGCCGCGGCTCCACCTGGTTGCGGTTCTGCGCGTTGATCCTCGCTCGGGTGAGGCGCACGCCGGGCGTCACCGTGACCTTGCCCAGCCGCACGTCGAACTCCGCGTAGGCCGCGCCGTCGAACGCGTTGACCGTGCGGTTGAGCGTCTGCAGCTCGGTGACGGGATCCGCGCCGGGGAAGGGGACGTGCTGGGTGCCACTGAGCACCGGCAGCTCCGCCTCGCCGCGCAGGTGCTCGAACTTGATGTCCGCGCCCGCGCGCGCAACGAGGAACCGGTTGAGCTCCAGCTGCGCGTCCTCCCGCAGCCCGAGCGTGTACGTGTTCGCATCCAGAGTGGTGATGCCGAACGCGAACGAGGCCTTGTCGTAGCCGGCCCAGGGCGTGAGCACGGAGGTGAAGTTTCCCGACCGGTAGGTCCAGTCGCCCTTTACCCGGTGGAAGAGCGTCTGCACGTTGAGCTCCACCGGCCGGTTCACCGCGCCGCCGGAGGCCACGACCTTCAGCACGTCATCCGAGCCGAAGGCCATCACGTAGAAGCGGTTCTTCCCCCCGGCCTCGCCCTTCTCTCCTCGCTTGCCGCCGGCATCGACGCGCACCTGGTAGTCCCAGTAGCGCGGCAGCACCACCAGCGCGCCGCCTTCGGGATCGTCGGGGAGCACCAGCGGGAGCAGCGTGTCCACGTAGGACCTGCGCGCCGCCACCGCCGCAGAGACGCCGTCCGCCACCGGGGCCTCGAGGAAGAGCCCGGTGTCGAGGAGGTCCACCTTCAACGAGCCGTGCCAGGTGTCCGTCGCGCCTCGCCGCGTGGCCACGTCCACGATGCCGCCCACCGCGCGCCCGTACCGAGCGCCGAAGCCGCCCGGATAGAAGTCCACCCGATCGAGGAACTCGGCGTTCACCACCGAGGGCCCGCCGCCGAGGTGGAAGAGCAGCGGGATCTCCACGCCGTCGAACATCGTCTTCGTCTGATCCGGCGCCGCGCCTCGCACGATGAGCTGACCGCCCACCAGCGGAGACCGCGCCACGCCGGGCATGTTCTGGATGACGCGCACCGGGTCGCCGAACGTGCCGGGAACCCGCTGCAGCTCCTGTCGCTCCAGCGTGCGGCGCACGACCTCCTTCCGCTCGCGCTGACCTCGGACGATCGTCTCGAAGCCCACCGCCTGCGGCATGAGGTGCAACACCACCTCCACCGAGCCGTTGGCGGGGATGTCCTCCGTCGTTCGATAGGCCTCGAAGTTCGGCGCGATGACGCGGATGGCGCAGGGACCGGCGGGCGCGCGCAGCTCGAAGCGGCCCTCGTCGTCGGTCACCGACTCCTCCGCGTCCTCCGAATCGCCACACCGCACCGTGGCCGCGGGGACACGCCTGCGGCTGCCGCGCGCCACCACCTCACCTTTGAGGATGCCGGTCGGGACTTCGGTGACCGCCGCCTCTGCTTCGGCCGCGGTGCCACCATCCGGCGAGGGCGCCGCTTCCGGCGGCGCGAGCACGAAGTGGTAGACGTATTCGACCTGCACTGGCGCGGGCACGCCGTCCACCTCCGCCGGGCTGAAGACGAACTGGCGAACCGCGTCGAGCGCCGCCTCGTCGAAGCCGTGGCCCACAGATTCGATCACCTGCGCGTCGGCCACCGAGCCGGTCTCGCTGATCGTCACCAGGAGCCGGACCTGCGCCTGAAGGCCCTGTTGCTGGGCCTCGGCCGGATAGGGCGCCTGGACGAACTGGAGGAGCTCCGGCGCTTTGGTGAGGACGGGCACGTGGACGCCCGCGTCCGTCTCCTCCCGACGAGCCGGTTCGTAGGCGAACGCTGCCTGCGCCCACAATCCGGAGCACAGGATCGCGGCGCACACGACAAAGGTCGGACGAGGCACGCGCCGGGTTTAACGGGACCCCCTCCGAGCCAGCAACCTCCATCGGCCCACAGTGAGAAATACAGCCGTCCTTCCGGGCGGTGCGGCAGACATTTCAGCCCCTTGCGGGCGGTCTGAAAAAACGAAAGCACCCCGGGGACCCAAACACCCTGCGGTTGAACGCTCGAACCCCGCGGAATCTGGCGAACGGGCCGGCGGCACGGCACGTGCTTAAGGACTCTGCGTACCGCACGGGGCGGGACGGAAAACGAAACGCACAGGGGAGACGGCCATGTCGACGAAGAACACCGGGACCGAGCGTATGGGCCGCAGGACGATGCCGAAGGTTCGCAAGCACGGCGTGAAGAACAAGGCGCTGACGCTGGGCGACCTCATCGCCGCCGCGATGGAGGTCTCGGGCGGTGACGTGAAGGAGGCGTCGAACATCCTCTCCTCGCGCGAGATGGCGCGTGCGCTGGGCCGCCGCATCCAGGTGGCCTAGTCGCGACAAGAAGTGGCAGGTGAAGTTGCAGTTGCTGTGAGGGCGTGGCGGTCGGGGAAGTCGTGGCGGGTTGGGTAACGGCGGACGCAACGGGGCGTCCACCAGGCGGTCGGCGGAGTGACGTGGGGCTCCGGGGCCGTTCAGCAGTCGTGAGGCAAGAGGGGGTTGGACGAGATCGCGGTCACGCCTAGCTTCTCGCGCGTGACACCGCTCATCGACACGCACTGTCATCTGGACGCGAAGCGGTTCGACGAAGACCGCGACGAGGTCCTGCAGCGAGCGTGGTCGGCGGGCGTCGGCGGCATCGTCATCCCCGCGGTGGGACCGAAGGACTGGGAGGCGCTGCTCGAGCTTCCCCTGCGTGAGCCCCGGGTGCAGGTGGGGCTCGGGATCCATCCGCAGCTGCTTCCGGTGATCCCGGAGGCGGAAGATGAAGAACACCTCGAGCGGCTCGATGCGCTGCTCGCGCGCGGTGTGGCCTGTGCGGTCGGTGAGTGCGGGCTCGACGGTCCGTCTGTCGAAGGCGCGCCGATGGAGCGGCAGCTGCGCGTGCTGCGGGGACACTTCGCGCTGGCGCGGAAGCACGGGCTGCCGGTGCTCCTCCACTGCCTGCGCACGCATCCGGCGCTGGTGGAGTTCCTCAAGAGCGAGCCCTTTCCCGAGGCCGGCGTGCTGCTGCACAGCTACAGCGGCGGCCCGGATCTGGCGAAGTTCTACGCGGCGCGCGGATGTCACTTCTCCTTCGCCGGGCCGATCACCTTCAACGAGGCTCGCAAGCCTCTCAATGCGCTGAAGGCGGTGCCGCTGGAGCGGCTGCTGCTCGAGACGGACGCGCCGGATCAGGCGCCGCATCCGCATCGCGGTGAGCGCAACGAGCCCGGCTGGCTGCCCCTCGTGGCGGAGGCCGCGGCGAAGGCGCTGGAGGTCCCTCTGGAGGAGCTCGCGGCGAGGACCACCGACACGGCGAAGCGCCTGTTCCGGCGCCCGTTCGGGATGGAATCGGGGTAGGACGCGCGTTCGGAATCCGTCATGAGCCACGCTCTCCTGCCCCAGCCCTCCGTTCAAGAGCCCCTCCCCGCCGCCGCCGCGGAGAAGCCGTTCAAGCTGCACCGCCGCTTCGACCGCACCGGCCGGCTCATCGGCGACGAGGGCATGCAGCGGCTGTCGAAGGCGCGGGTGATCGTGTTCGGGCTCGGCGGCGTGGGCTCGTACGCGGTGGAGGGGCTCGTGCGCAGCGGCGTGGGGCACCTCACGCTGGTGGACTTCGACGACGTCTGCGTCACCAACTCCAACCGCCAGCTGCACGCGACGGTGAGCACGGTGGGCAAGAGCAAGGCCGAGCAGATGGCGCTGCGCTGCCGGCAGATCAACCCGGACGTGGACGTCGTGGCGGTGAAGGAGTTCTACCGCGAGGACCTCGCCGAGACGCTGCTGCCGCCCGGCTACGACTACGTGGTGGACGCGATCGACAACGTGAAGGCGAAGCTGCACCTGCTGCACCGGTGCGTGACGCTGGGCACGCCGGTGGTCAGCGCGATGGGCGCGGCCGGTCGTCTGGATCCCACGCGCATCCGAGTCGAGGACCTGTGCGAGACGCACATGGATCCCTTCGCCAAGGACATCCGCAAGCTGCTGAAGCGGAAGTACGGCGTGGAGACCAACGCGCCGACCGGGATCACCGCCGTGTACTCCATCGAGCCCGCGCGAGATCCCGTCCCGCTCAACTACGACGCCGCGAACGACGGCGGCTTCCTCTGCGTCTGCCCTCGCGAGAACGACTTCCACACCTGCGACCACCGCACGCAGATCAACGGCTCGGTCGCGTTCGTGACCAGCGTGTTCGGCATGCACGCCGCGGGAGTGGTCGTCCGCCGCGTGGCCGGGCGCAGGTAGCGGCTCGGCCTCTGTAGAGGGCTACGCCACCTTCGCCGCGGGCGCGTCCTTGCCGCACACCCTGCGGAAGACGCACCGCGCACACGTCTCGGCCTTCTCCGTCATCGGGAAGAAGACCTCCGGCTGCGCGACGTTGGCGGCGGGATCCGCGAGCAGCGAGCGCATCTTCGCCACGCTCTCCGCCAGGCGCTCCCGGAAGCCGGCGATGGCCGTCTCGTCCACGTGGACCTCGGTCTCCACGCCGTCGTTGAGGTACACGAGCTGCGCGCGGATCCGGTCCACCGGGATGCCGTAGCGCAGCGACAGGTAGAGCGCGTAGCCGAGGACCTGATCGTCGTAGCCCTCCTTCGCCCGGCCCGTCTTCCAGTCCACCACCACCGCGCCGCCGTCCCGCTCGCGGTAGGCGAAGTCCGGGATGGCGAAGATCTTCGTCCCGTCGAGCTGGAACGCCGAGTGCTCGAAGCCCTCGTCCACCTCCAGCCACTGATCCTTCTCCAGCCCCTTCGCCAGCGCCGGCCAACGCGAGGCGAAGAACCACTCCAGCGCGCTCTTCACCGTGTGCCAGTTCTGCTTCCACTCGTCGCCCGTGACGGGCATCGCGTACTCATGTTCGACGAGGCCGGCGAATTCCTTGCGGAGCTTCTCGCGCCAGTAGCCCTTCCCCATCGAGTGCCGGAAGTCCGCGCGCATCAACCTGTGCACGCGATCGATCACGGCCGCGGGATCGACCTCACGTCCGAAGCGGATCGCGAGCAGGGCCTGCTTGATCGCGTCGTGCGTCACGCCGCCAGCCCAGGTGAAGCGGCTGTTGAGCTTCTTGAGGATGTAGAGCTGACGCGTCGCCGGGTCCGCGCGCTCGTCCCAGCCGCCCCAGGAGCCGTAGTAGTGGAGGTAGTAGGCGCGCTGGCACTCGACGAACTTGTCGTGCCGGCTCTTCGACCAGGAGAAGTCGTTGGTGATCTGGCGCCCCATCGCGAGCACCATCCTACGGCTCGGGTCCGACGCGAAGTGCGACCTGCACGAGCGCGTCTTGAGACAAGCCCCGAGGCCTCACGCCTGTCGCGGATGACGACGCCTGGCCGCCCAGCGCACGAGGCTCGCGGCCTGAGAGAACGCGCGTACATTGCGCGCGCATGACGACGCCGTCCCTCCGCCACGCGCTGCTCGACTGGTTCGACAAGCATCAGCGCGCGCTGCCGTGGCGCCAGACGAAGGATCCCTACGCGATCTGGATCAGCGAGGTGATGCTGCAGCAGACGCAGGTCGTCACCGTCATCCCCTACTGGCGCAACTTCATGGAGCGCTTTCCGTCGGTGGCGTCGCTCGCCGCGGCGGAGCTGCCCGACGTGTTCGCGATGTGGCGGGGCCTCGGCTACTACTCGCGCGCGCGCAACCTGCACCGGGCCGCGCAGCAGATCGTCAGCGAGCACGGCGGAGAGCTTCCGAAGACCGCTGCTCTATTGCTCACCCTCCCCGGCTTCGGGCGCTACACGGCAGGTGCCGTCGCTTCGATTGCTCACGGTGAGGCCGCGCCGCTGGTGGATGGCAACGTGGCGCGCGTCTTCTCCCGCCTGTTCGAAGTGGAAGGTCCGCCGGGAGATCGCGAGCGCGAGAAGCGGCTCTGGGCGCTCGCGGAGAGGCACGTCGCCGGCGAGCGGCCCGGGGACTGGAACCAGGCGCTGATGGAGCTCGGCGCGACGGTGTGCCGGACGGACAATCCGCAGTGCCTGCTCTGCCCCGTGCGTACCCACTGCATCGCCCTGTCGAAGGGCCGCGTCTCCGAGCTTCCTCCACCGAAGGTTCGTCCGCCTCGCAAGTCGCTCCGCCTCGCGGTGGCGATCGTCCGGCGCGATGACCTCTTCCTCTTCGCGCGCCGTGAGGAGGGCGGGCTCTTCGGCGGTCTGTGGGAGCTGCCCGCGGCCGAGCTGAGCGCCGATGCGGAAGACCCACAGGATGTCCTCTCGTTCCTCCTCGGCTCGAGCGCCCGCGTGGGCAGGTCGCTCGGGGAGGTGCGCCGCACCTTGACGCACCGGGACCTCTCGCTCGCGCTCTACGAGGTCACCCTCTCCCGCGCGCCCACGGCGGCTCGTGCCGGAGTTCAGGAGTGGAGGTGGGCAACGGTGGCGGAATCGTCCGCGCTCGGCATGAGCACCGCCATGCAGAAGGCACTCGCACTGGCGAGTTCTCAACCACCCTCCCCACGCCCCCGGAGCACGAGTGCCGGGGCACGGAAGCGGGCATTACCTTCCGACGCGAACGTGGCCGAACCAGGAGGGCAACATGGCGCGCGCATCCGAAACGTCGTCCGAAGGCACCCGTAGGACCGGAAGGAAGGCCGCAGCCGCCTCGCAACAGCACGCGCAGAAGGCCTCGAACGCCGTTGCGCAGGAGCACCGACGCGGCCCCACGCACGACGAGATCGCCCGCCGCGCCTACGAGCTCTACCTCGCCCGCGGCAGCAGGCCGGGCCACCAGGACGAGGACTGGCTGCAGGCCGAACGCGAGCTGCGGCTCGGGCGCTACTGAGGCGTCGCGTTGGAAGTGGGCCGCGCGCCTGCGCTAAGTCGCAGGGATGCGGCCCTTCTCGCTCGTTCCGATCAGCGTTGCGCTGGCGCTCCTGCTCTCCGCCTGTTCCTCGAGCGCCCCCCGACCTGACGCAGGTGGTGAGGGCGATGCCGGCGTGGCGGATGCCTGCGCGGGGAGCTGCACTTCGCAGGAGCAGTGCGTGGGCGAAGGTGACGCGGCCCGCTGTGAGCTGACTCTCCCTTCACGTTGCACCGCCGGCACGCGCTGGAGCGCCGGCACCCAGGCCTTCCGCAACGCGACCGCCGAGTGGGGCTTTGCTCCCGGCATCGCCGAAGGCACCCGCATCAGCGTCGCGGACATAGATGGTGACGGCCGGCCCGACGCCGTCGTCCGCCGCGCGGGCAACGTGCGAGACACGGATGCGAGCCGCGCGGTGTGGCTCCTCCGCAACACCGGCGCGCGCGGCTTCGAGGACGTCACCCTCTCCTCCGGCCTGCTGCAGAACCGCACCGATCCCTCAGCGACCGACAGACGTCCCGCAGAGCTGATCATCTTCGGCGACGTGGACAACGACGGGGACGCCGACGCCTTCACCGCAACGAGCGTGGCGGGCAGCGAGACGCCGGAGCTCATGCTCAACGACGGCACCGGCAAGTTCACGCTCGCGCCCGCCGGCAGCGACGCGCGGATGGCGGGTGCCTGGGGCGGCGCGAGCTTCACCGACGTGAACCTCGACGGGAAACTCGACCTCTGGGTGGGCGGCGCGTCGGTCTCCGGATCGCCGCAGCAGGACAGGCTCCACCTCGGGCTGGGCAACGGCGCGTTCGCGGACGTGACCGAAGCGTCGGGGCTGCTGACCTCGGAGTGGAACTCGATCGACGTGCTCAACGCGGCGCAGGCGCACACGAACTCGTGGGGCACGACCGCGTGCGACCTCGATGGGAACGGCCTGCCGGAGCTGCTCTCCGCCTCCTACGGCCGCGCGCCGAACCATCTGTGGCGGGCGATGCAGACGGAGGGCGCGGTGACCCAGTACGAGAACGAGTCGATCTCCTCCGGCTACGCGTTCGATCACCGGCAGGACTGGTCGGACAACGAGTCGGCGCGCTGCCACTGCAAGCTGAACCCGACCGCCACCGGCTGCGAGGGCGTGCCTCCGCCGCAGTACATCCCCTGCAACGTGCCCGCGGACGTCTTCCGCTGGAATCACGCGAACGACCGCGAACCGTTCCGGCTCGGAGGCAACAGCGGGAGCACCGTGTGCGGAGATCTCGACGGCGACGGGCGGCTCGACCTGCTCACCACCGAGATCGTGCACTGGGACGTCGGCGGCTCGAGCGATCCCTCCGAGCTGCTCTTCAACACCGGCGAGTCACCGCTGCGCTTCGAGCGGCCGGGCAACGACGTGACAGGGCTCACGCGCGCGAAGAGCGTCCCGTGGGATCACGGCGACATCACCGGCGCGATCTTCGACTTCGACAACGACGGGCGGCCGGACGTGTACGTCGGCTCGACGGACTACCCGGGCACGCGCGGCTGGCTCTTCCATCAGACGGAGACCGCGCGTCGGTTCGAGCCGGTGCCCATCGCGCAGGGCATCGATCACCAGAGCAGCCACGGCATCGGCATCGCGGACTTCGACGGGGACGGCGACCTCGACGTGCTCGTCGGTCACTCGCGCAACCGCTGCAGCCAGGGCACGCACTGCTATCCCACCGGCGAGGCGCGCTTCTTCGAGAACGTGCTCGGCAGCGAGGGGAACTGGCTGCAGCTCGACCTCGAGGGCGGAGCGGGCTCGAACCGCGATGCGGTGGGCGCGCAGGTGACGGTGCGAACCTCGGACGGCCACACGCAGCTGCAGGAGGTGAGCGGCGGGCACGGGCACTACGGGATGCAGCACGCGCGCACGCTGCACTTCGGGCTCGGCAGCGCGTGCGAGGCGGAGGTGACGATCCGCTGGCCGGACGGGGCGCGCACGACGCAGACGTTCAAGCTGCCCGCGCGCTACCGGTATCAGGTGGCGCAGGGAGAGCGACCCCGCGCCGTCACTCCCTGAAGCTTCTTCGCCGACTAGCGGATGGGCTGGAAGATCCGCAGCCCCGAGCGCCCGCTGTTCGTCGTGTTGCGCTCGATGAAGTCGCTGTACGTCGTGTGGCCGTCGCCCGCGGTGATCGCGGTGTGGCCGTAGATGCGGCCCGCGCGCGTGGAGGTGCGCTCCCAGGTCAGCACGAGGCCCGGCGTGCGCAGCGCCTGCTCGAGCGACATGTGGACCTCGCGGAAACGATCGCGCGGGAGGTTGTTGTCGATCTGGTTCGCGTGGCCGTAGTTCCGGAAGCCCATCGCGTTGAGGATGGCGCGGTTCACGCCGGTCGCGCACTTCCCCTGGCTACGGTAGCCGCCCATGCTCAGTGCAACGCTGCGCCCGGCCTGCGCGAGCCGGTGCTGAAGCGCGGTCCCGCCACCGGTGGAGGTCGAGGTGGTGGCCGAGGTGCGCGTCCGAGCTCGGGTGTTCGCCGTGGTGGACGTGGTCTCGAACGAGTCGCGCGTCGTCGCGCCGGGGATGCGCAGCGTGCGGCCGGCGGCGATGTTGTTCGCGTTGGTGATGCCGTTGGCGCGGGAGAGCGCGGAGACGGTGGTGCGGTAGCGGGCGGCGATCTGGGACAGCGACTCACCGCGACGTACCGTGTGGCTCGGCATGACGACCTCCTGAGAAGGTTCTCGCCCGCCCGGTGTGCCGAGTTGCGCGCCCCACGCACATTCGCCGACCTCTGTTGTGCGTGGATGTGGGCAGGGATGCGCCTAGGCCGTACCCGTCGCAGGGCCCTCTTCGACACCCAGCAGCGCGCGGAGGCGGGCCTGGGCCTGACGCAGCTCGGCAAAGGTCTGCTCGACCTCGGGGACGCTGCGCAACGCCATGCCGCAGGCGGGGGTGATCAGCGAGCGGGAGGCGACCTCGCGGAAGGTGCGCTCGTCCTTGAAGGTCGAACGCAGCGAGGTCTCCACCGCGTCCACCAGCTCTTCGACGCGGTACGTCGAAGACACGTCGGTCGGAATGATGCCGAGGCTCAGCGCGCCGCCGCCGTCGAGGAAGCGCAGCAGGCCCTCGCCGCCATCGAGCACCGCGTCGAGCGAGAGCCGGCAGTCCACCGAGAGGAGGTTGAGGCCGAGATCGAAGAGCAGCGGCCAGTCGGTGTTGCTGCAGCAGTGCAGGCCCACCAGCGCGCCCTCGCGCTGCAGCGCGGTGACGAGCAGCCGCAGCTCCTGGAGCACCACCACGTGACGCGCGTCGCTCCGGTCGAGCGCGTAGAGGCCGGGCTCGTCCACGTAGAAGACCGGCGTGGCACCGGCGCGGCGCACCGCCTTCACCATCGCCAATGAGCGCGCGAGGAGGAGCCGGAAGATCTGCTGGTCGAGCAGCGGGACGTCGCTCGCCACGTCGCCGCGACTCGTCTTCGCCACCCAGCGCACCGTCGCCGGCCCCGCGAGGTGCACCTTCGCGAGCATGAGCTTGCGGTGCTCGACCTCGAAGAGGAACGGGTTCCACGCGCGGCAGGAGTTCGGCGTGGGCTCGAACGCGCGCAGGTCGCCGGAGAGGAGCGCTGCCTCCACCTCCTGTGAGAAGGCCTCGCGGCCCGCGCTCCACAGGTCGTGATCGATGAGCACGCCGCCCTCGGCATCGACCTTCAGGCCGGGCAGCCGCTCCAGCGCGGCCGGGACCATGTACTCGCCCGGGTTCGCCATCGGCAGCTGCGGCAGGTAGGGGATGTCCACCTGCAGCGCCGCCTGCAGCCCGAGTTCCAGTTGCGTGTGCGGCAGGCTCCCGATGCCCGTGGTGCCCAGACGTGGAAGGAGCTGCACGGCGCGGCCGACTCTCGAAGCGGTCATGCGCGGGACCTTAACCGCTCTGGGGAGAGGTCGCCGCTCTGCGCTGCGGTCTCAAGGGCTCGGATCGAGACGCACGTAGTCCCAACGCTGCTGGGGCTCGAGGCGCACCGCCCAGGGCGAAGGCGCCCCTGCGCAGAGCACGGGCGCATCGTAGAGGCGCGCCTTCTCCTCAGCCGTGAACAGGGTTCCGCTCCAGGCACCTCTGCACCATGAGTACACGGTCAGTTGGGTGGGCGGAGAGCGCGTGCTGGAGCCTGCGAAGTGCACCGGCACCACGCACTCCATTCCTCTGGTGGCTCCGCGCGGACAGCTAAAGGTGCCGAGCCGAACGGTCGCGTCAGTGCCCGGAATGGGCGTGGGCTCCGGCGCCTCGGGTACGACGAGCGGGCCTGCGCTCGCGAGCCTGAGCAGGAGCGGTTCCTGCGGACGCACAGCGCCCTCCGCGCGGTGAAGCACCGCGAAGACCTCCACCGTTTCGTCAGGCATCACGGGTGAGGAGCGAGGCTTCGTCGGGGCGACGAAGTGGATGCGGAAGTTGTGCCCGCCCGCATCGAAGACGGCGCTCTGTCCCTTCGCGCCGAACTCCGCCAACGGAAGGACGCCCGGTCCGGCGTTGCGAAGGCGAAGGCGCAGGTGACACTCGGCGTGCTCGGGCGAGAGCTGGAGGTGTCGCAGTTGCTTGCGATCACACTCCAGCGATGCGGAGAGGACCTCCACCTCACCTGAGCGGACCGGCGCAGGCAGAGGAGGTGCGCGAGCTGCGCGAACTCTCACCGCGTCGCTCATCGCTCGCGCGGCGGCCTCTTCGAGCGCGGCGAAACGCGCGAGCAGCTCCTGCACGCGAGGGTCCGCCCAACCGACGAGCGCCGTTGCCGCCTGCAGCGCGTGCTCGAAGGGAAGAGGGCTGATGGCCTGGGGCCGAACCTCGTCGAGCTCCACCGTCGGCTCGCGCTGCGCGTCCAACCACGCCTGCGCCTCCGCGAGGTGAGGCTTCGCCATGACCTCGAGTTCGGAACGAGAGAGCGGCTCGCAGGTCGCGGAGAAGGCGTCACCCACGGCCCGCCACGGCGCTTCGGCGGAGAGGTCGAGCCGCGCCGTTCCCACCGGCCGAGCCTGTGAGTCCGCGAGCACGAAGGGCAGCCCCACCACCGACACCACGCCCACCGCCAGCTCGAGCAGATCGACGCCCGGATCGAAGCGCAGCTCGAGCTCGCGCACGCCCTTCTTTTCAGTGTACACGAACGGCAGCGCCCATCGTCCATCGGGTCTGCCGTGCGCGGCGGAGAGCGCTTCGTCGCCCTTCACCGTCAGGGTCCAGGTCCCCTTCCCTTTCGCGAGCCGCGACATGTCGAGCCGACAGACGATCCCACTGTGCTCCGCCTCTGGGTTGGGCTCGCTCAGAGGCTCGTTCGGCCACGGGCGCGTGGGCGGTGCGAGGAGCTTCGACTCACTCCATCCTGCCGGCCTTGCCGCGCGCTGAGCCTCGAGCGTGGGCCAATTCCTCGGCGCAGGCGGAAGCGGACCCTGCCTCCAACGAGGCGGTGGCTGCGGAGTCTGTGTTTCACGCTCCGCCACGGACGCGCTCTCGACGGGCGCGGGAGAAACGACGGCCCGGCGCGCACACGCAGAGAGGGCGACTGCCCCCGCCAGCATCACGACGAGCCACTGCCTCATCCGCGCGATCCTACGTCAGCGCGCGGCGCTCGACTCGTTCACGCGAGCTCACCGCGGCCGCGGAAGGAAGCGGCGCGATCCGGGCGGGTTGAGCCGGAGGTTCTCCGCGGTGAGGAGCGTCGCGAACGCGGTCCAGCCCAGGTAGGGCACCATCATCCAGCCCGCCTTCGGGTCCACCTTCCGCGCCGAGCGGAGGTACGCGCCGATCGATCCCACCAGCAGCGCCACGTCCGCGAGCGCCGCCACCCACCCCCTCCTCTGCCTGCCGAAGAAGAGCGGCGTCCAGGCCGCGTTGAGCGCCATCTGCGCCCACCACCAGCGCAGCGCGCGGGTGCGGTGAAGGTGAAAGCTGGCGAGCCAGAGCGCGCGCGGCACGGCCCGCCTGCCAGGCCGCTCCGTTCGCCGGGCCAGTGCGGAGTGTCTTCCCGCACGCGGTTCATGCGTGACGAGCGCCTCCGGACGTAGCATCCACGCCCCATGAGCCAGCGCACCTTCGACGTCCCGTCCGCCCTCGAGTCCTCCGGCCGCATCTGGGAGGGCGAGATCCTTCCCCAGCTCGAGCGGTACATCCGCATCCCCAACAAGTCGCCCGCGTTCGATCCCGAGTGGCACGCGAAGGGGCACATGGCGGAGGCCACGCGGCTCATCGCGAGCTGGTGCGAGGCGCAGGCCGCGCATCTGCCCGGCCTGAAGGCTGAGGTAGTGCAGCTCCAGAACGAGAAGGGCCAGCCGCGCACGCCGGTCATCCTCATCGACGTTCCGGGAACGGGCGACGACACGGTGCTGCTCTACGGACACCTCGACAAGCAGCCGGAGATGACGGGCTGGCGCGAAGGCCTCTCGCCGTGGACGCCGGTGCGCGAGGGCGACAAGCTCTTCGGACGTGGCGGCGCGGACGACGGCTACTCGGCCTTCGCGTCGCTGGCGGCGATTCGTCTGCTGCGTGAGCAGGGCATCCCGCACGCGCGCTGCGTCGTCCTCATCGAGGCCTGCGAGGAGAGCGGCAGCTACGACCTGCCCGCGTACATCGAAGCGCTCGCGCCGAGGCTCGGGCAGCCGTCGCTGGTGGTGTGCCTCGATTCCGGCTGCGCGAACTACGAGCAGCTGTGGATGACCACGTCGCTGCGCGGAATGATCGCCGGCAACCTGCGGGTGGAGATCCTCACCGAGGGCGTGCACTCGGGTGACGCGAGCGGCGTGGTGCCCTCGTCGTTCCGGATCCTTCGCCAGCTCCTCTCGCGCATCGACGACGAGAAGGAGGGCACCGTCCGCCTCGACGCGCTGCACGTGGAGATCCCCCAGACGCGCGTGGAGCAGGCGAAGGCGGTGGCGCAGGCGCTCGGCGCGGAGCTGTACGAGAAGTTCCCGTTCGTGAAGGGCGCAGGGCCGGTGACGAAGGATCCGGTGGAGCTCATCCTCAACCGCACCTGGCGGCCCACGCTGTCGATCACCGGCATCGAAGGTCTGCCCACGCTCGCCAACGCGGGCAACGTGCTCCGTCCCTTCACCGCCGCGAAGCTGTCCGTGCGCATCCCTCCGCGCGTGGACGGTCGCAAGGCCACGGCCGCGCTGAAGGAGACGCTGGAGAAGGATCCGCCCTACGGCGCGAAGGTGACCTTCGAGCCGGAGAAGGAGGGCACCGGCTGGGACGCGCCGCCGCTCGAGCCGTGGCTGGAGAAGGCCGCCGACGGCGCGAGCCGCGCCTGCTTCGGCAAGCCCTTCATGGCCATGGGAGAGGGCGGCTCCATCCCCTTCATGGAGATGCTCGGACAGCGCTTCCCGAAGGCGCAGTTCCTCATCACCGGCCTGCTCGGGCCCGGCAGCAACGCCCACGGCCCGAACGAGTTCCTCCACATCCCCAGCGGCAAGAAGCTCACCGCCGCCGTGGCGAGCGTGGTGGCCGAGCACTTCAAGCGCGGGTAGCGCGTCAGGCGCCTACGTCACGCTGAAGTAGTGCGCCTGGGGATGGTGGAGCACGAGCGCCGACACGGAGGCCTCGGGCTCCATCATGAAGCCATCGGTGAGCTGCACGCCGATGTCTTCGGGACGGAGCGCGGCGAAGAGGCCCTCCTGATCCTCCAGGCGCGGGCAGGCGGGATACCCGAACGAGTACCGCTTGCCGGTGTACTCCGCGCGGAAGCGCTCGAGCATCGTCATCTGCGGCGCGTCGGGGAAGCCCCACATGCTGCGCAGCTGCGAGTGCAGCAGCTCCGCGTAGGCCTCCGCCGTCTCCAGCGCGAGCGCCTGGATCGCGTGCATCTTCAGGAAGTCTCCCGCGGCCTTGCTCGCGTCGGCGAGTGCCCGGATGCCCTCGCCCGCGGTGGTCACGAAGAGCGCCACGTTGTCGCGCGGGGTGCCGTCTGCTTCGAGCGGCGCCACGAAGTCGGAGAGGCACAATCCCTCCGGACGGTTCTGGCGGAGGAAGTCGAAGCGCGCGCGCAGCTCGCCGGTGCGGCCGTCGTAGAGGCGGACCGCGTTGCCGTCGGGCTCGCTGCCGGCCTTGAAGAACTGGAACACGCTGCGCGCCTTCATCACCCCGCGCAGCTCCGCCTTCAGCGCGTCGAGCCGCTCCTTCAGCTCCAGCGCCTTGCGGCCGTCCGCAGTTTCGCGCAGCGCCGCCTCACCCGGACCATCGAGCTGCCGCGCCGCCGAGCCCTTCACGCCGAAGTGCCGGCCGTAGAGCATCACCGGGTTCACGAAGCGCCAGATCTGATCGAGCGATCCCGCGGGGATCACGTGCCGCTCCCAGTCCGGCGGCTGCGGGATCTTCTCCTGCGGCAGCGTGTCGATCTCCTTCGACCGCCCCTTCACCACGTTCCCCGTCGCGGTCGGCTTCGGTCGCGCGGCGTCTTCCTTCGCCAGCTGCGCGCGACGATCCGCGAGCTGCTCTTCCAGCTTCGGCAGCGCCTTCGGATCGACGATCTGCTTCGCCAGCTCGAGCCCGCTCATCGCGTCCTGCGCGTAGGCGACGGTGCCGTCGTAGGCGGGTGCGATCTGCCGGTCCACGAAGTTGCGCGACAGCGCCGCGCCGCCCACGAGCATCGGCAACGACACGCCGGCCCTCGAGAGATCCTCCGCGGTGCTGACCATCTGGTGCGCGCTCTTCACCAGCAGCCCCGAGAGCCCGATCACGTCCGGCTTGTGCTCGCGCACCGCCTCCACGAGCTTCTCCGGCGGCACCTTGATGCCCAGGTTCACGACCTGGAACCCGTTGTTCGCGAGGATGATCTCCACGAGGTTCTTGCCGATGTCGTGAACGTCGCCCTTCACCGTGGCGAGGATGATCTTCCCGCGCGACGCGGTGTCCTTCTTCTGCATGTGCGGCTCGAGGTGACTGACCGCCGCCTTCATTGCCTCGGCGCTCTGCAGGACCTCCGCGACGATGAGCTCGTTCTGCGCGAAGAGCCGGCCCACCTCGTCCATGCCCTTCATCAGCGGCCCGTTGATGATCTCCAGCGGCGGCGTCTTCAGCAGCGCCAGATCGAGATCCGCGGTGAGCCCGTCCTTCGAGCCCTCGATGATGTAGCGCGCCAGCCGCTCCTCCAGCGGCAGCGACGACGCGGCCTTCGCCTTCGGCTTCTTCTCCCGGAAGTGCGCGGCGAAGGGCGTGATCGGATCCGGCCCGCGATCGAAGAGCAGGTCCTCCGAGAGCCGCCGGTCCTCCGCGTGCAGCGACGGGTAGCGCTCGAGCTTCTCCGAGTTCACCAGCGCCATGTCCAGCCCGGCCTGGACGCAGTGGTAGAGGAAGACCGAGTTCAAGACCTCGCGTCCCGCGGTCGGCAGACCGAACGAGACGTTGGAGATCCCCAGCACGGTGCGGCACATGGGGAAGCGCTGCTTGATGAGGCGCACGCCCTCGATCGTCTCCACCGCGCTGCCCTTGTACTGCACGTCGCCCGACGCGCAGGGGAACACCAGCGGATCGAAGTAGAGGTCCTCCGGCGCCATCCCCCACTGCTTCGTCAGCAGCTCGAAGGAGCGCTCCGCCACCTCCAGCTTGCGCTGCCGCGTGACCGCCATGCCCGTCTCGTCGATGCAGCCCACCACCAGCGCCGCGCCGAACTTCCTCGCCAGCGGGACGACGTGCTCGAAGCGCTCCTCGCCGTCCTCGAGGTTCACCGAGTTGATGATCGCCTTCCCCTGCGAATACGTCAGCGCGCGGGCGATCACCTTCTCGTCGGTGCTGTCGATCATCAGCGGCACCCGCACCTTTCGGATGGCCTGATCGAGGAACCGCTCCATGTCGTCCAGCTCGTCGCGGTCCGGGTTCGCGAGGCACACGTCGATCACCTGCGCCGCGCGCTTCACCTGCGCCCGTGCGATCTCCGCCGCCTCGTCGTAGCCGCCCGCGACGATGAGCTCCTTGAACTTCTTCGAGCCGATCACGTTGGTGCGCTCACCGACGATCACCGGCCGCACCTCGTCCGTCACCTCCAGGTAGTCCACCCCGCTCAGCGTGGACCGCGGGGGCGCCCTGAACGTTCGCGGCTTCTTCTCGCGCACCGCCGCGGCCATGGCCTCGATGTGTCCCGCGTGCGTGCCGCAACAACCGCCGACGACGTTGAGCCAGCCCTCGTCACAGAACCGCGCCAGCGCGCGGGCGAGCATCTGCGGCGTCTCCAGATAGTGACCGTTCTCGTCCGGCAGGCCCGCGTTCGGAACGCAGCCGGTGCGGAAGCGCGCATGCGCGGAGAGCGACCGGAGATGATCGGTCATGAACTCCGGCCCGGTCGCGCAGTTGAGCCCGAGGTAGAGCAGCTCCACGTGCTCCAGCGACGCCGCGAGCGCCTCCACCGACTGGCCCGCGAGCATCGTGCCCATCGGCTCGATCGTCCCGCTCACCGCGATGGGGATCCGCGCTGACGGCCCCGCCTTCGCGAACGCCTCCTCGATGCCGATGAGCGCCGCCTTCACGTTGCGCGTGTCCTGCGCGGTCTCCACGAGCAGGTAGTCGCAGCCGCCCTCGAGCAGCCCCAGCGTCTGCACGCGGAAGTTGTCCACCAGCTCTTCGAAGGTCACGCCGCCGGTCACGCTGATCGCGCGCGTGGTCGGACCAATCGAACCGGCGACGAAGAGCCTCTTCCCCGGCCGCTCCAGAGCAGTTGCCGCGCTCCGTGCGAGCTGCGCCGCGCGCACGTTGATCTCGTGCGCCTTGTGCCCAAGCCCGTACTCCGCAAGCACGAGCGGCGTGGCGCCGAAGGTGTTCGTCTCGGTCACGTCCGCGCCGGCGAGGAAGTACGCGCGGTGGATGGACTCGATGACGTCCGGCCGCGTGAGCACGAGGTTCTCGTTGCAGCCCTCCAGCTCCGCCCCGCCGAAGTCCGCCGCGCGCAGGTTCTTGCCCTGCAGCAGCGTGCCCATTGCCCCGTCGAGCACCAGCACCCGGCGCTCCAACGTCTCCAGCAGATCCGCCACCCGTTCGTTCATTTCGACTTCTCCCCCGCCACGAGAAACACGCGAAACGGCGAACCGCCGCCCCGGGCCTGCGTCGTCACCTTGAACCCCGCGCCGGTCAATTGCGCCCGGATGCTCTCCGGATCGAAGCCCAGATGACGATGACCGAGCCGTTCGAGAACCCACCGCTCATCGTGGGGCATGAGCTCCAGAACGAGCGCCCGCCCCCCCGGTACGAGAATGCGGTGCGCCTCCTCCAGCACGCGCTGCGGCTCGTCCACGTGGTGGAGGCTCTGCGACATCACCACCACGTCAACGCGGTTGTCCTTCAACGTGAGCCGGTGGAGGTCTTCACGCACCAGCTCCACGTTGCGCAGGCCCTCGCGCGTCACCCGCTCGCGCGCCTTTTCCAGCACGTCCGCGCTGGTGTCGATCGCCACGACCTTCTTTGCCCAGCGCGCGATCTCCACCGTCAGCACGCCGGTGCCGCAGCCGAAGTCCGCGACGGTGAGCTTCGGCAACAGCGCGCCGAGCGCCTGCGCCCAGAGGAACCACGACTGGCCCGGCTCGAGGAGCTTCTCGTTCAGCGCCTGCCGGTCTTCGCGCGCGCGCAGCAGATCGTTCAGCCGCGCGAGGTCGCCCTCCGGATCCTCCGCGTCGCGCGCGAGCTTCACCAGCGGCCAGCGCGCGTCCGACGCGTCCACCGCCAGCGAGTAGTAGGTGAAGCCCGCCTGCCGCTCCTCGCGGATGAGGTCGAGCCCGCGCAGCTTGCTCAGGTGGTGCGAGACCGAAGACTGCGCCACGCCCACCAGCGAGACGAGCTCCGAGACGTTCAGCGGCGCGACCGAGAGGAGGCGCAGGATCCGCAGCCTCGTGAGGTCACCGAGCGCGCGGAAGGATTGAGAGAGCGACTCCATATCGATGCATCTTCATATCTCGATTCCAATCGCGCCCGGCGCAGGAATCTTCACCGAGGCAAGCAACTCGAAAATGCCCAGTAGGAGAATGAGGGTGCATGTGGGTCGCGGCTCTCGGGCCGGCACCCTCCAGGGCTCGAAGGCCTTGCTCCCCCTTCAAGAACTCAGGAGTCGAACCATGCCCCGCGTTGCCAAGACCGACATTCACGCCTCCCTCGCCCGCGCCGCCGAGCTCATCCGGCAGAGCGACCGCGGCGGTGACGGCGTCATCTCGCGCGCCGACATCAAGGCGAAGCTCGCGACGATGGAGCAGGGCACCGAGCGCGCGCTGGTGGACATGTTCTACCGCTTCGCCGACCACCGCGATCACAAGCCCAACGCGCGGATCACGGCGAAGGACCTCGAGAAGACGCTGGCCTACGCGTACGAGAAGCTCGTCAACCAGTACGACACGAACAAGAACGGGCTGTCGAAGGCGGAGATCGCGAAGATGAGCACCACCGCGCAGCTGGCGGTGAAGCTCGCGCAGGAGACGAAGCTCGCCGAGCGCACCCCGAGCGGCCCGCTGAAGATCGACGCGCTGCCCTCCACCGCCGGCGCTTCGGAAGTGGTGGCCTGGAACTAGCCGTCTAGTCTCGCGGGGGTGAGCACTCCGACTCCCCCTTTCGCTTCCCTGCGAGACGCCCTCAGGGGACGTCGCTTCGGCCTCGTCCTATCCGCCGGCTACTTCGGCTTCTTCGGCCACACCGGCTTTCTCTCCGCGCTGTGGGCGAGCGGTCTTCGCCCCTCCGCGTACGCAGGCACCTCCGCGGGCGGACTCATCGCCGCGCATGCCGCCGCGGGCGCGAGCCTCGAGACGCTCCAGCGGACGCTGCTGCAGCTCAACCGCGAGCACTTCTGGGATCCGGATCCGCTCGGCGTCGTCGGCGGGCTCTGGCGCAAGGGGAGCGGGCACCTCTTCACCGGGCTCCTGAAGGGCGATCGCTTCCGCAAGCTCATCGAAGGGTCGCTGCCGGTGGAGCGCTTCGAGGACTGCCCCACCCCGCTGCTCCTCGTCGCCACCGAGCTCACCCGCGCGCGCAGCGAGGTCTTCACCAGCGGACCGCTCGCGCCGGCGGTGCACGCGACCTGCGCCTATCCCGGGCTCTTCCGCGCGGTACGCCACGGCGGCGGCCTCTACTGGGACGGCGGCATCGTGGACAAGGCGCCGGCCGTGGCGCTGGCGGAGAGTTCGTTCGGCCGGGACCTCGACGCGCTGCTCATCCACTACCTGCCCAGCCGCAACCGCAGCACGCTCAGCGGCGCACTCGCGTACGCCCAGGGCATGGACGCAGGCCTCAGCGCGGGACGCCACGAGCACTTCGAGCTGCAGCTGAAGGTTCTCCGCGCGCGAGGGCTGCCCAGCTACGTGGTGACGAGTCACCTGCCGCCGGTGACCCCGAGGACCCTTAGCCGCGGCGCCGAAGCGATGGAGGCCGCGCGCGCGATGACCGCGAAGGCACTCGCAGAGCCACCCGCCGAGGAAGGAACGGGCGAGCCCTCAACGGAGCCGCAAGTCCGTTGAGGCGAGCGCGCCCTCGAAAAGCCCTCTCACTCTGAAGTGCAGCCCTCCGCACGCGCACCGGTTGCGTCGGCGTAGCGAAGAGGCGCACTTTCTGCGCGTTCCAGAATCGACCCGACTGCTCCACGGGACGCGCAGCGGGTGGGTCCGCGCTTTGCTCTGCAGGAGGGGCACGATGATGGGAACGCACACGGGCAGTCAGCCAGGCGAGAAGGGCCAGCCGAAGGTCGGCGCGCTCCTGCTCACCTCGCTCGGGTTCTACGCGCTGTGCACGACGCTGGGCCTGCTGCTCCGCTACGCGTTCCTCCAGCCGCTCTCCTGGCTGGAGTTCGGCAACGCGCTGCACGCGCACTCGCACACGCTCTACTTCGGCTGGCTCGGGCTGGCGGTGACGGTGCTCGCCTACCGCGCGGTGGGAGCGTCGCGCCGAGCCATCCACCTCGCGGGCGGCGCGCTGACGGTCATCTCCGTGGGCTCGTTCGTCGCGTTCCTCCACAGCGGCTACTCGGCGCCGGGCATCGCGGTCTCCACCGCGGCGCTCGTCGTCTGGGCGGCGATCATCCGGGGCTTCTTCAAGGCCTCGAGCGGTCAACGCGGACTGCACCTCTCCTTCTTGCGCTGGGGCTTCGCGTACATCGGGCTCGCGTCGCTGGGTGCGGTCGCGCGCACGGTGCTGCTGGCGGCGAAGATCGACGACCCGCTGCTCGCGAGGCTCACGGTCTTCGCCTTCCTCCACTGCTTCAGCTGGTTCTTCGCGCTCTCGTCGATCGGTCTGCTCGTCCATCACCTCGAAGGACGCAACCTGCTGCACGAGGACGATGCCCGCTGGCTTCAGCGCACCCTGCCGTTCATCGGCGTGTTGGCGTGGACGGGCTTCCCGCTCGCGGTGCCCGGTGGCGCAGAGGGTCTGCTCGGCCTCTTCAGCAGCATCGGCGCGCTCGTGATGGTCGTCGCGTGTCTGCCGTGGGTCCGCGCCCTCTGGCGAGCCTCGCGACGCAGTGCGCAGAGCACGTCCAGCGACGGTCCGCTGCGGCTCGCGCTTCGCATGACCTGCGTGTGGCTCGCGTTCAAGCTGGCGATGGAGGTGGGCGGCGCGCTCGGGCTCTCGTCGATGGCGGCGGCGGTGCGGCAGCCGGTCATCCTCTACCTGCACGTCGAGCTCGTCGGCTTCGTCACGCTCGCGCTGCTGGTGCCCGTGTGTGCGGCGCTGCGCAGGCCGCTCTCCGTCACCGCGCTCTGGCTTCACACCGGCGGCCTCGCGGTGATGGTCGCGGGACTGGGCCTCGCGAGCCTCGCGCTGCTGGGTGTCACCGTTGCGCACCCGGTGCTGGAGCCCCTCAACGCGGTCGTTCCCTGGGCCATGCACCTCGCCGCGCTGGGTGGTGCCGGCATCGTCGCCGCCGCGCTGCTCTTCCTCTTCCCCCTCCCCCGCCACGCGCCGGTGCTGCTGCCGCACGCCGCCGCCCGGTGACGAAATGCGACGGCACCTCTCCCCATGATCGTCAGCCAGACCGCCGAATATGCCCTTCGGGCAATGGTGCACCTCGCCCTCCTCCCGCGCGAGGAGGCCGCCACCGGCAAGGACGTCTCCGACGCCACCGGCATCCCGCTCCCCTACGCGGCGAAGGTCCTCCGCAAGCTCGTCGAGGCGGGACTGCTCGTCGGCAGGAAGGGGCACCACGGAGGCTTCGCGCTCTCGCGGCCCGCGGCGCGGATCAAGTTCGCGGACGTGCTCGCGGCGGTGGACGAAGACCTCTTCGAGAAGCGCTGCGCCTTCGGTTGGGGCAAGTGCAACGCGCGGACGCCGTGCGCACTTCACTCCTCCGTCAGCGACCTGCGCGAGTCGGTCATCGCCTGGGCGAACCGCACCACGCTCGCGGATGCCGCCGGCTCGACGGGGGACGAACGCTTCCGGCCATGACAACAAGTCGTGACGCGCGGGCTACTCGTCCTCGCGCAGCAGCGTCACCTGCAGCCCTTCGTCGCCTCCCGAGTCCTCCTCGAACCCGGAAGCCGTCGCGATCACCACGATGGGCCTGCAGCAGACCCAGCAGTCTTCGATGAGCCGCTGCGTTCCGGGCACCGACTCTTCGACCTCCACCTGGATCGCCTCGCCGCAGTAGGGGCAAGTGCCGTCAACGAGCACGACGCACGCTCTCGTTCACGCTCACGCTCACGCGAAGCGCCGGTGGTCCACCATCAGGCAGCGGTCCTGAACGACCTTGATGCCCGCCTTCGCGAGCCGCTCCGCCGCCGCGTCGTTGGTGATGCCGGCCTGGAACCACACCGCCTTCGGCTTCTTGGCGATGAGGTCGTCCACGTGCTGGTCGATGTCCGCCGGCCTGCGGAAGACGTCCACCAGATCGACCTCGCCCGGGACATCCTGCAGCTTCCGGTACACCTTCTGCCCGAGGATCTCGGTGAGCTCCGGGAAGTACACCGGCACCGGCACCACCTCCACGCCCGCCTTCGCGAGGTAGCTCGCCACGTAGTGCGCCGGCTGACCGCTCTGCGACTCCGGCTTGATGCCCAGCACCGCCACGCGCTTCGACGCGCGCACGACGTCCCGGATGCCCGCCTCGTCCTCGATGAGATTCGCTCGCCAGTCCATCACCGCACCTCCTGTGCTGCGCCCTGTGTCCCCACGGATTCAGTCCGCGTCTCCTTCACCAGCACCAGCTCCAGCGGTCCGCCCTTTCCCTCCACCTTCACCATGATCTGCTGCGCCAGCGAGCGCGGCACGAACGGCTGCAGGCCGATGATCTGCTCGCCCTCGCAGCGCACGCCCGGGTGCAGCGCCGGCGCGCCCGCCTCGTCGAGCTTGCGCCGCAGCTCCTCCGCGTTCGCCGCGGCGTCGACGCTGGTCGGGCAGCTCACGCTCAGCACCAGCTCGCGCGTGCCGTCCGCCGCGGTGCGCGTCCCCTGCACCTTGCGTTCGGTCACGTAGAAGAGCTCCGCGCTCTCCGTGGCGAGGCTCTCCACCTGGTACAGCGCATGGCCCGCCGCGACCTCGCGCCCGAGCAGTCCGCCGTACTTGCCCTCCCACTCGCGCCGCACCTGCGCCTCCACCGCCTCGGGCGCGAAGTACTCGCGCATCACCGCGACCTCGTTCGGATCGCTGAACGCTGCGCCGATTGCCGCCTGGATCTCGTCCGCGTTGTCGAGCCGCACGAACGTCCCGTCCTCCGCCAGCCGCGCACGGATGGGCAGCCGCGTCATGAACTGCACCAGCGGGTTCTCCACCACGGTGCCGTTGTGCCGGTACTCCACCGCCTGCATCCCCTGCGTGAGCGTCCAGCCACGCTCCGCGCGATCGAAGCGGCTCTCCAGCGTGGCGCGCACGACCTCTTCGTTTCGCGTCTGGCCCTGACGCTCGGTGCGCTGGGTCACGCTCTTCTCGACGATCCGCTCGCCCGCCGGCGGCTGGAAGGTGACCCGCGTCGCCTCGGGGGCGATGGGGCCTCCTCCCTTGTCCGGAAAGACCTGCGGCGCGGACTTGCAGCCCACCGCCAAGAGGCCCGCGCACAGCAACGCGGCGAGCGCGGGAGAGCAACGGTTCGACGACGACGACGCACTCGACCGAAGAGCCATGTCGCCGAGCCTTTGCACAACTCCCGCTGCGCCGCTAGGGATGCCGGCTTCCCGGTCCCTCACGGTCCTCGACGAGATCGCGCGCGATGTTCCGGCGGTCGCGCAGCTCGTCGTCGTGGAGGGCCTTGCCCGTGGCCATCCGCCTCGACGCCTCGCCCAGATCGCGGAGCACCATCTCCTTCGAGGTGTACTCGTCGCGCGGAAGCGACTTGAAGAGGTTGATGATGTTCACGGGCGCGCCGCTGTCCTCGGCGAGTTCGACGAGGTCGTCTCGCGAGATGGGGTAGTCGGCCGCATCGAGGTGCGGCGTCACCGACAGCGCCGGGTCCTCCTGAATACCGAACGCCATGCCTTCCTGCCTTTCTGCGCCACGAGCGGGCGCGGAGTCGCTGACAAGGACAAGGTGGGCAGCGGTGGATGGCCGTGCAGGCACGCGTCGCACGCCTGCATGGGTTGCAGGAAACGCGATACCTTGGAGCGCATGCTGGCACTCACCGCGGCGCTCTCGTTGATGCTTCCGCTCGCCGCCACCCCGGCCGACCTGCCGGGCGGCAGCGTCTTCGCTCTACCGGATGCGGAGTTCGTCGCGCAGGCGGAGGCGGATCTCGCCGAGCTCCGTCGCAACGCGGAGGGCCTTCGCCGCCTGCACGCGCAGCTGGGCAAGGATCCGGTGCGCGCGCTTTTCCACCACAAGGACGCGGTGCCCTACACGCCGGAGCAGAAGCGCACCCTGCTCAGCACCTGGGCGGCGATGTTCGACTACGTGATGGCCACCGAGGTCATCCGCCAGCGCTACTGGGACTTCATCAAGCTGCCGGTGAAGGGGCAGCCGCTGCGTCACGCCTGGGGCTACCTGCTCACGCACACGGCGCTCACCACCGAGCTCGCGCACGGCGTGCTGTGGACGGATCTCACCGCGGGCAGAAAGCAGCTGGAGGTGCTGCTCGACGAGGCCTCGGAGGAGCTCGGCATCCCGCCGCTGGCGTTCGCGCAGTTCAAGCTGAAGGTCATCCACGTCTCGACCTCCACCCAGCTGCTCACCGGCGACGCGTACCTCACGCAGCTTCGCCCGCTGTTCAAGGCGCAGGGGCTCTACGACTCCGCGCTGGTGCCGTGGGCGATCCAGGAGATGAAGCACAACTCGAAGGTCGCGCGCGGCAAGCTGGTGAAGCGCGGCGTGAACCTCTACCTGAAGAACGCGGCGGACATCGCGGCGGACAACGCGTCGCGCGCCATCTTCCCGGTGCAGAAGGGCGTCGCCGAATGGATGGGCGACACGCGCGTGAAGCGCAAGGGCCAGCCGCTCATCTCGCGCGAACAGGTGCTGGAGCTGTTGCCGCGGATGATGCCGGGCGACGTCATCGTGGCGCGTCAGAACTGGTACCTCAGCAACATCGGCCTGCCCGGGTTCTGGCCGCACGCGGAGCTGTACCTCGGCACCCGCGCGGAGCTCGCCGAGTTCTTCGACGCCGATCCCCAGGTGCGCGCGTGGGTGGCGACCCAGCGTGAGGGCGTGGAGCGCTTCAGCGAGCTGCTCGCGGTGCGCTACCCGGAGTCGTGGGAGCAGTTCGGCGGCACCGATTCGCACGGAGACCCGATCCGGATCATGGAGGCGATCAGCGAGGGTGTCGCGCTCACCGGCGTCGAGCACGGGATGCGCGTGGACTACCTCGGCGTGATGCGGCCGCGGCTGGCGAAGGTGGACAAGGCCCGCGCCGTCGAGCGCGCGTTCGGCTTCCACGGGCGGCCCTACGACTTCAACTTCGACTTCTTCTCCGACGGGACGCTGGTGTGCACCGAGCTCGTCTACAAGAGCTACATGCCGTCCGGAGATCAGGCCGGCCTGAAGGTGGAGCTGGTGGACGTGGCGGGGCGGATGACGCTGCCTGCAAACGAGCTGGTGCGCCTGTTCGACAGCGAGTACGGGAAGGACGAGCGCCAGCTCGAGTTCGTGGCGTTCATCGACGGGCGGGAAGACTTGAAGGGCGCGGTCCTCGCGGACGAGGACGCGTTCCGGCGCAGCTACCGGAGGTTGAAGTGGGACGTGGCGCAGAGGTGACGGGGCTCGGTGAGGAGGAGGCGCAGCGCTTCCTCGCCGTGGGCGACTCGCTGTTCAACAAGATGATCGAGCAGCAGCGCGCGAAGGTGCTGCGGCTCGCGCGTGAGGTCGTCCCCAACATCGGGCCCGAGGACGTGCTCAACCCGCACGACTTCCCCGAGCTCAAGGCGCACCCGACGTGGGAGTTCGAGGACGGCCTGCTCTCCGGGCTCGTCGCCGCGCAGATCGCGCTGCGCGCGGAGATCCGCAAGCGGATGGACGAGCCGGTCGGGCCGTAGCCTTCATCGTCCTCTCGACGTGCCCGGCAGGCGTGCGGCCGCAGCGTCGCCTTGACGCGCGTCCGGGCGCGGTTACGCATGGAAGGTGCTGACCTTCGACCTCACCCATCCTCGCGCCGAAGAGCTGCTCGACGAGGCCCTCTCCGCGCAGCCTGAACGACTGGACCTCGCGGCCTTCGCGGTCGCCGCGCTGGAGTCGCCGACACTGGAGGTAGACCGCTATCTCGCCCGCCTGGAGGCGCTGTCGGAGAGGGTCACTGCGCGTCGTACCGGGACATGGGGCGCGCTTGAGCAACTGGCGGCGCTGCACCACGTGCTCGTGGTGGAGGAAGGCTTCCGCGGCAACGAGTCCGACTACGGCGACCCGCTGAACAGCCTGCTCGACGCGGTGATGGAGCGGAAGGTGGGCATCCCCATCTCGCTGTCGGTGCTGTGGATGGAGGTCGCGCGGAGGGCGGGCATCGCGCTCTACGGCGTGGGCTTTCCGGGACACTTCCTCGTCGGACTCGACGATGCGGACGGGCGCCGCTTCGTGGCCGATCCGTTCCACCACGGCCGCGTGCTCTCGCCGGACGACTGCTCGGCGCTCCTGCGCAAGGCGGTGCCCAACGCGCTGGTGAGCGAGGACCTCTTCCAGCCCGCGCCGGTGCGCGCGATCACCTGGCGGATGCTGACGAACCTCAAGCGGCTCTACTTCGCGAAGGGGGACCAGACGCGCGCGTTGAAGGTCGAGGACCTCCTCCTGCGGCTGGCGCCGGATCATCCCGGTGAGCTCCGCGCGCGCGCGGCGCTGCTCTCGTCGCTCGGGGCGTACAAGGCCGCGCTGGCGGACGTGGAGCGCGTGCTGCAGCTGGGTCCTGCGCCGGACGCCCCTGCCCTTCATGCGGCGGCCAGGGCCCTTCGCGAGCGCCTCGCGTTCGTGAACTAGCAACTGGCGGCGGTCACCGACCGGGGCTACGCAGCGGCCATGTCCTCTTCGAAGAATCGGGGCCAGGGAAAGGGCCCGCGCGCGTGGAAGCGCGTGAAGCAGGGCCTGCCGCACGACTACCGGATCCTGAAGATCCGCGAGGACCAGGTGGCGGACCCGCGCGACGGCAGCGTGCACGGGCGCGTGGTGATCGACTGCGTGGACTGGGTGAACATCATCCCCGTCACGCTGGAGAACGACGTCGTCCTCATCCGGCAGTTCCGCACCGGCGTGTGGGAGAACACCCTGGAGATCCCCGGCGGCATGGTGGACGAGGGCGAAGAGCCGCTCGCCGCCGCGGTGCGCGAGCTCGAGGAGGAGACCGGCTACGTCCCCGGCCGCGTCATCCCGCTCGGGTGGACGCATCCCAACCCCGCCATCCAGCACAACCGCTGCTTCTCGTTCCTCGCGCTCGGCTGCGAGCGCATCTCGGAACAAGCGACCGATGAGGGCGAGGACATCCTCGTGGAGCTGCACCCGCGCAAGGACATCTACCGGCTGCTCCGCGAAGGGCAGATCACGCACGCGCTCGTCGTCGCCGCGTTCGGGCTCGAGCGGCTCTACTGGGACCACGAGACCGCGTACGGTCGTTAGGCGCGGGAAGCGGTCAGCTCCGCTTCTTCGCCCGGGACGCCGACCCAGGCCGCTTCGCCGAGCGCACCTTGCCGCGCGCGCCCACCGCCTTCACGGGCGTGGCAGCCGAAGCGGCAGGCCGGTTCCAGTCTCCCGTCCTCCCGCCGCTCTTGTGCTCGAGCTGCAGGTCCTTCACGACCATGCCCTTGTCGTTGCGCTTGAGCATGTCGTACACGGTGAGCGCCGCGGCGGCCGCGCCCATCAGCGCCTCCATCTCCACGCCGGTGCGATCGACGGTGCGGACCTGCACGCGGATCTCCACCGACTGCTCCTGCGGCGAGACCTCCACGTTCACGCCGGTGAGCGCGATGGGATGGCAGAGCGGAATCACGTCCGGGGTCCGCTTCGTCGCCATCACCGCGGCGAGCTTCGCGGCCTCGACGACGTTCCCCTTCTCCACCGCGTTGTCCCGGACCATGCGCGCGGTCTCGGGCTTCATCATCACCCGCGTGGTGGCGATGGCGACGCGCTCGGTGCGCTCCTTCTCACCCACGTCGATCATCTTCATGGCGGCTCAGCCGATCCCGTTCTCGGTCATCCAGCGCTCGGCGTCGATCGCCGCCATGCAGCCCGAGCCGGCCGCGGTGACCGCCTGCCGGTAGTAGTGGTCCTGCACGTCGCCGCACGCGAACACGCCCTCGATGTTCGTCTTCGTCGTGCCCGGCACCGTCTTCAGGTAGCCGTTCTCGTGCGTGTCGATCACGCCGTGGAAGAGCTGCGTGTTCGGCTGGTGGCCGATGGCGATGAACAGGCCGCCCGCGTTCACGGTGCGGACCTCGTTCGTCTTGATGTTGCGCGCGAGCACGCCGGTGAAGCCCTGGTCGTTGCCCACCACCTCGTCGATCACCGTGTCCCACATGAAGGAGATCTTCGGGTTCTTCAGCGCGCGCTCCTGCATGATCTTCGAGGCGCGCAGCGAGTCGCGGCGGTGGATGACCGTCACGCTCTTGCAGATCTTCGAGAGGTACGTCGCCTCCTCCATCGCCGTGTCGCCGCCGCCGACGACGAGCACGTCCTGGTTCTTGAAGAAGAAGCCGTCACACGTGGCGCACGCGCTGACGCCGCGGTTCGTGTAGTGCGACTCGCCCTTCACGTTCAGCCACTTCGCCGACGCGCCGGTGGCGATGATCACCGTCTGCGTGAGCACCTCCTTCGTCTCTCCCACGAGCCGGAACGGGCGCTGGCTGAAGTCCACCTTCACGATGTTCTCCATGAAGATCTTCGTGCCGAAGCGCTCCGCCTGCTTCTGGAACATCTCCATCAGCTTCGGGCCGGTGATGGCCTCCGGGAAGCCGGGATAGTTCTCCACGTCGTTGGTGATCATCAGCTGACCACCCGGCACGCGCTGCGGGTCCTCGATCGCCGGACCGCCCGCGAAGACCACCGGCGAGAGGTTCGCCCGCGCGGCGTAGATGGCAGCGGTGTAGCCCGCCGGGCCCGACCCGATGATGGTGACCTTGTTGATCTCCTCAGACACGTGCGGCTCCTCCAGCAAGGGCGCGGAAACTAACAGAGCCCCCTCTGGACGTGCTACGAAGGTTTCACCCTCATGGATGCCTCGCTGCTCAGGAAGGTGCCGCTCTTCGCCGGGCTGACCAACGCCCAGCTGCAGAAGGTGGGCGAGATCGCGCAGACGCGATCCTTCGAAGGCTCCGCACGCATCTTCAGCGAAAGCGAACCGGGCGAGGCGATGTTCGTGATCGTCGACGGCCGCGTCCGCATCTCGAAGACCGTTCCCGGCATCGGCGAAGAGGCGCTCGCCATCCTCGAGAAGGGCCAGTACTTCGGCGAGATGTCGCTGGTGGAGGACGACAGCCGGCGCAGCGCGGACGCCATCGCGCACACGCCCTGCACCCTCTGGATGCTCGAGCGCGCGCGGCTCGAGCAGCTCATGTTCACCGACAAGGACCTCGCCTACGTGATGCTCTGGACCTTCGTCCGGACCCTCTCGGCGCGGCTCCGCGAGACGAACGACAAGATCAAGGGCTTCTTCGCGATCTCGGCGTTCTGACCTCCGCCGCTACGGCGCGAGCGGTCCGGCGCACCAGATCGTCTGCGCACAGAGAGTGCGCGAGTAGCACACGCCGTCGTCCGTCTCCGGGCACGCGTTCGGTCCCGAGATCTGCGCGTGGCCGGAGTCGCAGACCGGGACCGCCTGGCAGACCGCGACAGAGTCACCGCTGCACCAGATCGTCGTGCCGCACAGCGTGCGCGAGTAGCAGACGCCGTCGTCCGTCTCCGGGCACGAGTTCGGTCCCGCGAGCTCCGTGTGGCCCGCGTCGCATACAGGGATCGCCTCGCACTGCACGGGCGCCTCACCGGTGCACCAGATGGTGTGGCCGCAGACCGTGCGCGGATAGCAGACCGCGTCGTCCTGCAGGCAGCCGCTGGGGTCCGCGACCTCCTGGTGGCCAGCGTCACAGGTCGGGTACGCGGCACACACCGCGAGGTCCTCGCCGGTGCACCAGATCGTCGTGCCGCACGTCGTGCGCGAGTAGCAGACCCCGCTGTTCGGATTGCACCCGCTCGCGTCGGAGACCTGCATGTGCTCCGCGTCGCAGGTGGGGATGGCGCGGCAGTTCAGCGCGGGGCCGGTACACCAGATCGTCGCGCCGCACATCGAGCGCGAGTAGCAGACGGCGTCGTCCTGAAGACAGCTGCTCTGGTTCGGGACCTCGATGTGGCCGGCGTCGCAGACGGGCACGGCCGCGCACTGTGCCTGCGCCGGACCGGTGCACCAGATCGTCTGACCGCAGATCGCACGCTCGTAGCAGACCGCATCGTCCTGCAGGCAGTCGGTCGGGCTCGCGACCTCGTCGTGGCCTTCGTCGCAGACGGGCATCGCCATGCACTGCGCGGGCGGCTGGAAGAAGCCGGGGAAGTCGAGCTCCACGCCGCAGCCGCTGCCGAAGATCGCGACGGTGAGCGTGGCGGTGAAGAGCGCGGCGCGAGACGGGGAGATCATCGGGTCAGTCCCTCGAAGAGTTTGCGCGGACTTGTGCAACGCCGGAGCCACTCGAGAGGTGGCCTGTTTTCGCGCGGTTACGCAGCGCACCCGCGCCGCGGGCCTCCGGATGTTCGAAGCGTCACGACGGAAAGCTGAGACGCGCGCGCAGCAGTTCGCGCACCGAACTCGGCGGCGTGCCGGTGAGCTGCAGCACCGTGTCGCTGACCGTCCCCAGCAGCCCGCGTGCAGCGGCCAGCTCATAGGCGACGTAGAGCTCCGCGTTCGCGCGCGGGACACCTGCCTCCACCAGTCGCTGCGTCCACGCATCGGAAGAGAGCGACACATGTCGCACCGGCCTGCCCGTCAATTCGCTCGTCAATGTTGCCAGGTCGTTGCCGGTCAATGCCTCCGGCCCGCTGACCTCCATCGTTCGACGGCCATCGAAGGAAGACGCGAGCGCCGCGGCGGCAGCACGGGCGCAGTCCTCGCGCGAGACGTAGGCGATCGCGCCGTCACCGCGGGCCGTGACGTACTCCCCGGAACCGGAGCTCGAACCGGAACCCGAGCCCGCCGCCTCCACCAGCGCCTCCACGAGGAACTCCGCGTAGAGGTTGTTCCGCAGCGCGGTGAAGCCAAACGCCGCCGCCGCGAGCGCCGACTCCGACACGAGGTGATCGCGCGCGATCGACAGCGGGCTGTCCGGGGTCGGGTTCGTGAGCGAGGTGTAGACGACGTGCCGAACACCCGCGCGGGCGGCGGCGGCGATCGCCACCTTGTGCTGCTCGCCTCGGCGTCCCGGCTGGCCCACCGCGTCGGTGCTGACGATGAGGAGCCGGTCCACGCCCCTGAACGCGCGGTCGAGCGACGAAGGGTCATCGAAGTCCCCGCTCCTCGTCTCCGCGCCGAGCGCCTCGAGCCCTCCGAGCCGGTCCACCGATCGCGACATCGCCACCACGCGATCCCGAAGCCCCTCTCCCAGAAGAAGCTCCACCACGCGCCGGCCCAGGTGTCCCGAGGCCCCGGTGACGAGCAGCGTGCGATTCGACTCACCATCCGACGCGCTGAAGGCCGACATGCCGGGGACGATACGCGAAGCGGACCGTCACCCTCGCGTTTCACCTCCGCCGCGTGAGCCTCGTCCCGTCAGCCCCAACGGCTCCGCGCTAATCTCTTCCATCCGGATGCCTCCCATGACCTTCAAGCGCCTGCTCCCGCTGCTCGCCGTCACGCTCCTCGCCGGCTGCCCCACCGCGCCGCCCGTTCCGAACGATCCCTGCGAAGGCGTGGAGTGCGGTCCGGGCACGTGCGGTGCGGTCGCGGGAGTCGCGCAGTGCTTCTGCGACGTCGGCCACCGCAGCGAGGGCCTGCGCTGCATCGAAGAAACGGTCGAGACCGATCCCTGCGCCCCGAACCCCTGCACGAACAAGAACCGCTCCGTCTGTACCGTGATCGAAGACGGCACCGGCTCCTCCCCCGGCGTGAAGGCGGTGTGTCTCTGCGACGCGGGCTACGAGGAGCGCAACGGCGTCTGCCTCCCGATCGATCCCTGCAAGCCGAACCCGTGCACCGGCGCGAACCAGACGCAGTGCACGAACGTCGGTGGCACCGCGATGTGCGGCTGCGACCCCAGCTACATCCCCGACGCGAACGGCGGCTGCCGGCCCGACTTCATCCACGACTGCCCCGCGCCCACCGAGGGTGGTGACGCGTTCGAGTCAGACGGATGCCCGCTGCAGGCGCGCGACATCGGCACCGAAGGAGGCCAGGAGGAGCCGCACTCGCTCGTGCCCGCGGGCGACACGGACTGGTTCCGCATCAGCGCGCAGCCCGGGCAGATCTACGCGGTCAGCGCGAACGGCGCCGCGAACCTGCGCGTGACGGTGGACTTCTTCAGCGCGCAGGGCGAGCCGCTGGCGCAGGACTCGGGCGTGTCGGTGTCGCTGGCGGTGCGCTCGCAGGTGAACGACGTCATCTACGTCCGCGTGCGCGCGGAGACGCCCACCGCGACCGGCGCCTACACGGTCAGCCTGCAGCACGAGGGCGAGGACGATCACGCGGACACGCACGCCGAAGGCACCCTGCATCCCGTCTCGCAGGAGCTCACCGGCCGGCTCCAGTTCTACGGCGACCGCGACGTGATGAAGCTGCTGCTCGCGCCGAACCGGCTCTACGACCTCACCGCGCGCTGGACGAGCGCCGGCATCACCGAGCCGCTGGTGATGGACCTCATCGGCCCGGATGGGTCGGCGGTGCTGCGTTCGGAGCAGGGGCTCTTCCCCGCCATGCGCACCTTCATCACCGCGCCGGGCGAGTACGCGGTCCGTCTGCGCAGCGCCGACGGCAAGACCCGCGGCGAGTGGATGTTCCACAGCACCGACATCGGCCCCGACGACTTCCCGGACGAGCACGTGGAGGCCACCCTCGTCACGCCTCCCGCCGCGCCGCTCACCGCGTGGATCGATCGCGTGGGCGACGCGGACTTCATGGAGTACGCGGTCGAAGCCGAGCACGTGTACGCCTACACCTGCACGCCGACCCCGCAGCTGGGGCACTGCAACCTCTCCGTGTGGGACGAGGCCCTGAAGCTCGTCGGCAGCGACACCAACGGCGGCAGCGGGCAGCTCCTCTACAAGGCGCTCGAAGACGGCGTGCACACCGTGCGCGTGACCGGCAATCCGACCACGCAGGGCTCCTACAACTGGCGGCTCGAGGACCGCGGTCCCGACGATCACGGCGACACGAACGAGACGGCGACGCCGGTGACGTACCCGGTGCAGAACACCAACGGCGCCATCCACTACCCCGGCGACAAGGACGTGCTCGCGGTGACGGTGGACGCGGCGCGGGTGCTGCGCGTGGTGACGGTCGGCGGCGGGACGGGGAACGTGAGCTCGGTGAGCATCTACATTCGCGACGCGGCGGGCACCCTCCTCGCGCAGAGCGCAACCGGCGCGGCGAACGTCGCCGTCAGCCACGAGTTCGCGCAGGCCGGCACCTACTTCATCGAGCTGCGCGCCTACAGCGCGACCCAGATGGGCGCGTACACCTGGCTCATCGGCGATCTGGGGCAGGACGATCACGGCGACGACGCGGCGAGCGCCACCGCGGTCACCTGGCCGACCCAGAGCACGGCGGCGCAGCTCGAGACCGCGGGCGACAAGGACTTCCTCGCGTTCACCGTGGGCGCGGGCCGCATCCTCCGCTTCAGCGCGCAGGGCGGCGCGGGCGTGACGTCGGTGAGCATCTACGTACGCAACAGCGCGGGCACCACGCTGGCGCAGAGCGCGACCGGCGCGAACGGCACCAGCGCCACCGTCGAGTTCGATCAGGCCGGCACCTACAACGTGGAGCTGCGCGCGTACACGACCTCGCACGTGGGCGCGTACACCTGGCGCATCGAGGATCTCGGCTTCGACGATCACGGCGACGACGCTTCGACCGCGACCGCCGTGACCTGGCCGCAGCAGAACCAGGGAGGCCTCTTCGAGACGGCGGGCGACAGGGACTTCCTCTCCTTCACCGTGGGCGCGGGGCGCATCCTCCGCTTCGTCACCGCGGGCGGCGCGGGCGTGACCTCGGCGAGCATCTACGTGCGCAACGCCGCCGGCACGGCGCTGGTGCAGAGCGCCTCGGGAGCTGCGACCGCCACCGCGGTCTACGAGTTCGATCAGGCCGGCACCTACTACGTGGAGCTGCGCGCCTACACGACCTCGCACGTGGGCGCGTACACCTGGCGCATCGAGGACGCCGGGCTCGACGATCACGGCGACGACTCGGCGACCGCCACGCCGGTCACCTGGCCCGCCCAGAACACGCCCGGCCTCTTCGAGACCGCCAACGACCGCGACTTCCTCTCCTTCACGGTGGGCGCGGGCCGCATCCTCCGCTTCGTCACCGCGGGCGGCGCGGGCGTGACCTCGGCGAGCATCTACGTGCGCAATGCGGCCGGCACCGCGCTCGCGCAGAGCGCCAGCGGCGGCGCCACCGCGTCGGTCTCGTACGAGTTCGAGCAGGCCGGCACCTACTTCGTGGAGCTGCGCGCCTTCACCACCTCACACGTGGGCGCGTACACCTGGCGCATCGAGGACATGGGGCTCGACGATCACGGCGACACCACCGCCACCGCGACGGCCGTCACGCCTCCCGCGCCCATCACCACCGCGCAGTTCGAGACGCCGGGCGACCGCGACCTGCTCTCGTTCACGGTCAACGCCGGCGAGACCCTGCGCTTCACCACGCAGGGCGGCACCGGCGTGACGTCCGCGAGCATCTACATCCGCGACAGCGCCGGCACCGCGCTGGCCCAGGCCACCAGCGGCGCGGCCACGCAGACCGTCACCCGGCTCTTCCCCGCCGCCGGCACCTTCTATGTGGAGTTCCGCGCCGCCACCGCGAGCCACGTCGGCGCCTACACCTGGCGCATCGAGCCGGTCCCCTGAGCCGCTGAACGTCGCCTTCCGATCAGACCCGGGGACCGTTGCCAAATGGAAGGAGTAACCTCTCGTTTTGACGGTGGGCTCACCTGCACCCACAACTGCAAAAGTTACAATCCGCGCCCTGTAGTTGTGGGGTAGCGCTCACTCCCGGGCATTGCAAACCCCGCGACTTCATTGGGGTCGGCGCTGGCACCTTTCCCGCAGAGCATCGGCCCGAAGACATGCGTCGCATCGAGCCCATCACCTTTGACGTGGAGATCCATCCCGAGGTCTGGCGACAGATCGCGGTGGTCCCGTCCGAGGTCTTCCGCGCCCTGCAGAGGGGGATGGCGGAGAGTGCCGAGCGGCTCGCGCGGGCGGCGGAGGCGGGCGCGGACCTCGAGACGAAGGTCACCGTCCCGCTGGAGGGCTACGAGGCCCTCTGCGAGGTCAGGCCGACCGAGCGCCTGCTGCGGCTCGTCCGGATCTCCCGCACCACGGAAGGCTGAAACCCTGCGCTACGCCCTCGGCGGCTGGTGCCACCGCGACGCTTCGAGCACCGCGATCGCCTTTTCCGTGAGCTCTATCCTGCCCGGTTCGCCGGGGGCCCACTGCGCAAAGCCCTGGTTCACGGCCGCGGTGAGATCCGGCCGGAAGATGGGCTGGTGCACGAGGCTCGCGAAGGGCGGCTGGCCCCTCTCTACGTCCTGGCGCAGCACCTCGGCGATGTCCGACCACGCCAGCGCCTGCCACGCGTCCCCCAGCGCCTGGTTCGCGCGCACCACCAGCGCCACCGCCTGTTCCACCTCGGTGGCCCCGAAGGTCGCTTCGAGCGGATGCGGCGCGACGAGGTGGATGTGACTGGGCTTCATGGTGGACGGCCTCGATGCAGGGTCTTGAAGCAGCGCCGCGCGGTGGATCACACGACGCCTCGCACTGGAAGATGCCACCGATATTGAAACGGAGTCTCGCTCAGAGTCACGCCGGCTTTTCAGCAGCGGACAACGAGGGCTCCCGCCGCGCCGCCTCCCCTCCTCGCGCCCACCCGTCGCGATCGCGCTGAGGCCCGATTTTCCGGCCCCGTTCTCACTTCGCGAGACCTCAGGTGGAGCATCTGCGCTCGTCCGCGATCCGAGCCTGATCCGGACGCGTGAGACGGTCACCCACCCTCTCCTCCCTGTGACGACATCGCGGCACACCGGTTGCTCAACGTCCCCTCGCTGCTCGCGGAGGTGGTGGATGGGGTTGGGCGACGGGGTGATGGGCGTGTCGGAGAGCAGTGGGGGACCTGGGTCGGCGCCGGTGGGCGTGACGGGTGGCGTGAAGGAGGCGGCGCCGATCCAGGGTTGCATCTCTCTTCGGGAGAGCGGTGAGGGCCCGCGCGAGCGGCTGTTGAGGCTCGGCTCGGGCGCGTTGTCGGACGCGGAGCTGGTGGCGGTGCTCCTCGGCAGCGGGATGCGGGGAAGCCCGGTGGGGGTGCTCGCGCAGGAGCTGCTGCAGGCGGGCGGTGGGCTGCGCGCGCTGGTGCAGCGGGATCCGCACGAGCTTTTGGCGATGCCGGGGCTGGGTCCCGCGCGCGCGGCGCAGATGCTCGCGGCGCTGGAGCTGGGGAGGCGGGCGCAGCGGTCGCGCGAGCTGCGTCCGAGGCTCTCCACCACGCGGCACATCTTCGAGCACATGTGGCCGGAGCTGTGCGCGCTGCAGCGGGAGGTCTTCCACGTCCTCTGCTTCAACGGGCGCAACGTGCTGGTGGCGAACGTGCGGGTGGCGGAGGGCTCGCAGGATCTCTGTGCGGTCGATCCGCGAGAGGTGTTCCGGGCGGCGCTGCTGCACCGGGCGGCCGGCGTGGTGTTCGTGCACAACCACCCCTCCGGCGAGCCGACACCGAGCGGCTCGGACCTCGCGCTGACCCGCCACCTCGCGCGCGCGGGACGGATTCTGAGGGTGCCGGTGATGGACCATCTGATCGTGGGCGATGGCCGTTACCACTCGATGGCCGAGCACGGTCAGCTCCGCCGCATCGAGGACGAGGTGGAGGTGGAGGGATGGGCGGCGTCGGGAGAACGGGATGGAGGTGGATCGTGCTGATCAGCATGGGCGTGGTGATGGCGGGTCACGGCTGCGCGCGGGCGCCGTCGTTGAAGGGGCGGACGGTGGAGGTGGACCGCATCGAGGACGAGACGGCGACGGTGATCGACCGGCGCACCGGCGAGGTGGAGGACCTGCCCGCGCGACGGTTGCCGAAGGGCGCACGCGAGGGACAGGTGCTCGTGGACGGGCGCGTGGACGAGGCCCAGACCGCGCAGCTGCGGGCGGAGGTGGCGGACGCGCGCGCGGCCTTGAGACGCGTCCCGGCGAAGACGCGCTCGCTGGAGGAGCCGGCGGACTCGTTCGAGGTGCAGGCGAGCACGGCCGGTCGTTGACCGGGGCCGGGGAGACGTGATCTATGCGACGGGTGTTTGCCAGCGCTACGGCCCGGGAGGAGGCAAGGCAGGGCCTCCACCGGTTCTTCGGCCACGAAGACTTCCGCCCCGCGCAGGCGGACGTGATCGGCAGCGTGCTCTCCGGACGGAACACGGTGGTGGTCATGCCCACCGGCGCCGGCAAGAGCCTCTGCTACCAGCTGCCCGCGGTGCTGCTGCCGGGCGTGACGGTCGTCGTCTCGCCGCTCATCGCGCTGATGAAGGACCAGGTCGAGCAGCTGCAGGGGCGCGGCATCAGCGCGACCTTCATCAACAGCACGCTGGGGGACCTCGAGCGCGCGGACCGGCTGCGGAAGATGCGGGCGGGCGCCTACAAGCTCATCTACGTCGCGCCGGAGCGCTTCAAGAGCGGCGCCTTCCTCGACGCGCTGGGCGCATTGGAGCTGGCCCTGTTCGCGGTGGACGAGGCGCACTGCATCTCGCAGTGGGGCCACGACTTCCGGCCGGACTACGCGCTGCTGGGGCAGGTGCGGAAGCGGCTGCGTCCGCCGCGCACGGTGGCGCTGACCGCGACCGCCACCCCGGAGGTGCGCGACGACATCACCCGCTCGCTCCTGATGAAGGACCCGCAGGTCTTCGTCGCCGGCTTCGACCGGAAGAACCTCTTCCTCGAGGTCGCGCAGGTGAAGGGCGACGACGACCGGCGCGAGCTTGCGGACGGGCTCATCCGCTCCACGGGCGGCTCGGGGATCATCTACTGCGCCACGCGGAAGAACTGCGAGTCGATGCACGACGCGCTGAAGGCCCGCGGGCACAAGCCGGTGCTCTACCACGCGGGCATGGACGACGAGGCGCGCAGGCGGGCGCAGGACGCGTTCATGGGCTCGCCGAAGGCGGTGGCGGTGGCCACCAACGCGTTCGGCATGGGCATCGACAAGCCGGACATCCGCTTCGTCGTCCACGCGAACATCCCGCGCGCGGTGGAGGCCTACTACCAGGAGATCGGCCGCGCCGGCCGCGACGGACAGCCGGGCCACGCGCTGCTGCTCTTCAACCACTCGGACGTGTACACGCAGGAGCGCCTCATCGGGGGTAACTACCCCGCGGACAGCGTGCTCTCGGACGTGTGGCACCAGCTGCGGATCGTGGACGAGTACGACCACGGGCTGGGGCAGCTCGCGGCGCAGGTGGGCGCGAGCGAGTTCGAGGTCGGCGCCGCGGTCCGCATCCTCGAGCGCGCCGGCAAGGTCGTCCGCGGATCGCGCGGAGAAGGCCCCTGGCAGCTCACCCTGACCGCGAAGGCGGACAAGGCCCAACCGCACTCGGAGGAGGCGCAGGCGCTGCTGAAGGCCCTCCTCGAGGCCTACCCGCGGCACCGGCCGGTGACCACCGAGGTCGGCATCCTCGCCCGCCGCGCAGGAGTCTCCGAGGCCGCCGCGCGCAAGGGCCTCGCGCTGCTGGAGAAGTCCGGCGCGGTGGAGATCCGCCGGCCGTTCAGCGGCCGTTCGATGCGGGTGGTGGAGGACGTGGCGTTCCAGGAGCTGGGGCTCGACCTCACCGGCGTGCGCGAGCAGGAGCGACGCTCGCTGCTGCTGCTGCGCCGGATGACCGAATACGCCTACACCAAACGCTGCCGCCGCGCGTTCGTGCTCCGCTACTTCGGCGAGGACTCGGAGCTGGAGAAGTGCGGCGGCTGCGACGTGTGCGAGGGCCCGAGGGTCGCCGCTTCGGCCCCTTCATCCGGCGGAGCGTTGTCGTCTTCGTCCGGCACCGGCTTCGGCGACGCACACGGACGGTCAGGGCCGGCCGCGATCACGCCGGGCAGCCACAGCGAGCTCGCGCTCTCGGAGCTCCGCGCCTGGAGGAAGGCGCTGGCGAAGGACCTGGACGTCCCCGCCTACATCATCTTCCCGGACGCGGCGCTGCTGGCCATCGCCACCGCGCTGCCCATCGACGAGGAGAGCTTTCTCCGGGTGAAGGGCACCGGGCCCGCGCGCTGGGAGCGCTTCGGGGCAAAGGTCCGGGAGATCTGCACCCTCGCTCGGGCGGCCGGAGATGCACCGCAGCCGGTGCCGGTGCGGCGGGCGCGGCGGCGGAAGTAGCCTTCCGCTCACGCGTCCGCGAAGCGCCGGTACACGTACTTGCGCAACAGCCACATCCCCGCGCCGACGACGACCGCCATGGCGAAGATGATGAGCAGCGTGGTGAGGGCGAAGAGGACGCGCAGTCCGCTCTCGTCCACGCGGCCATAGACGTAGGCCACGCGCAGCGGCTCCATGATGCCCAGCAACTCGAGCGTGCGGCCGGGGAGCGAGTCGAGCAGCAGCGTGGCGCGCGGCACCCACTTCAGCGGGTAGTAACGGCGCATCAGCTCCACCCCCACGCCGAGCGCGAGGTACACCACCGACAACAGGGTGGCGTTTCCGAACATGATCCGGAAGAGCGGGATCTGGGCCGGCTGCGTCTGCTCCACGCTACCTCGAGGCCAGCTCTCGCTTGAGCTCCGGGAGGACGCGCTTGACCCGGGCGACGTCTGGCTCGGCGCCGCCGATCTGGAGGAATCGCTCGTACTCATCGACCGCCCTTGCTCGCTCATCCGCCGTCCCCGCCGCAAGGTAATCCGCGTACGCAACCCTTGCAGGCCCGTGCGCCGGATCGACCGCGACCGCCTTCGCCAGTGCCTCGCCCGCGCCCTCGTCCTTCAGCCGCTGCAGCACCAGGCCGCGCACGAGGTGCGCCTCTCCGCTCCACGCCCACTGCTTCGCCGCGTCCTCCGCCGCCTCGCGCGCGTCCTTCAGCTTGCCCTGTCCGAGCAGCGTCCGCGCCCTCACCGTCTGCGCAAAGCCGCGATCCGCCGCGGTCGGGGCATCCTTCACCAGCGCGTCGGCATCCTTCAGGGAGGGCTTCGCGCCCTTGCCGCCAAAAAGCCGCGCATAGGTTGCGCCGGTCTTCCCGCAGGGCAGCTCCGCGTTCTCGCGCACCGCTGCGTCGAACGCCGCGCCCGCGTGCTCCGCATTGCCCTGCCGGAGGAACGCGAGGCCGATCTCGCAGAACGTCGCCGCGTCCTTCGAGTTCAGCCGGTTCGCCTGCTCCAGATCCCTGAACGCCGCCTTGCCGTCGCCGTTGGCGAAGTGCACCGCCGCGCGCAGCCGCCAGCCGCCCGGGTCCTTCGACTCCTTCTTGATCGCGCTCGAGGCCGGCTTCAGCGCGTCCTTCGGCTGCCCGGTCTGCAGCAGCGTCTGCGCCCGCGCCCGCAGCGACGCGGCGGTCCCCGTCGCCGCCGTCCACTTCTCCGCGCGCTCCGCGGCCTGCGCGTACTGACCGAGCATCACCAGCGACTGCACCAGCGCCGCGTGCGCCTCCTCGTGCGAGTCGTTGCGCTCCACCGACCGCGACAGCGGCTCCACCGCGAGATCCGGCAGCCCCAGCGAGAGGAGCATCCGTCCGAACGCGCAGGCGCCCTCGACGTCGTCCGTCTCCTTCGCGGCCTCCTCGTAGCGCTGCCGCGCCTTGTCCAGCTCGCCCTTCTGCTGGTGCACCTTCGCCAGCGCCACGAGCACCTCGCTGCGCGACTTGCGCGCCACCGCGAGCGTCTTCTCCAGCGCCTCCTGCGCGCGGGCGACCTCGCCCTCCGCCGCGTCCGCCAGCGCGAGCTGGATGACGGCCTCGGTGGGATAACGGCCGCCCACGCGCGTGCGCTCCAGCTCCGTCCGCGCGCTCTTCCACTGCCCGAGCTTCGCGTACGCCGCCGCGCGCACCAGGGAGATGCGCCGCGAGTCCGCGTCCGCCGGCGCCTTCGACAGCGCCTCGCGCGGCCGGTCGCGATCGATGAGCACCCGGGCCAGCGCCTCGCGCGCCTCTTCGCTGCGCGGCCGCTGCTCCAACGCGAGGGCCAGCGCGCGCTCCGCCTCCGCCATCCGCCCCGCCCGCCGCCACGCCTGCCCCAGCGCGAGCTGGAAGTCGTACGCCCGCTGGGGGTAGCGCGCTGCGCCGTCGGTCAGCAGCTCCACGCCCCGCTCGGCGCTGCCGGTGGCGGCGTAGAGACGGCCCAGCGCCAGCGCGCGACGGGCCCGCTGAGGCTCGGGAAGCTCGCTCTCCTGAGGCAGGGCCTCGACCTCCACCAGCGACTCCTCGAGGCCCTCGCCCAGCTCCAGCCGCGACTCGGCCGCGCCCAGCGCCCTCGCCGGGTGACGCTCGGAGACGTCCTTCGCGGCCGCGTAGAACTCCAGCGCGCGCGCGTGCTGACCTGCGCCGCGGAAGTGATCGCCCAGCGACACCAGCGCGCGCACGTGACCTGCCTGCGCCTCCAGCGCCGCCTGCAGCCGCTTGAGGCCCGCCTCCGCCTGACCGTCCGCGAGCAGCACGCGACCGGCGAGCTCGTGCAGATCCGCGTCGCGCAGCTCAGAGGCCACCGCCGCGCGGCCCGCCTCCACCCGCCCCGCGACGCCGTCCGCCACGTGGTAGCGCGCGACGATCACCGCCGCCGGATGTTTGGCCTCCACGTTCGCCGCCGCCAGCGACGACAGCGCCTTTTCCCGCTTCGCCGCATCCGCGCCGTGCTCCGCGAAGAGCACCGCGTTCGCCAGCGCCGACAGCGCGTGAGCGTCCGCGTTCTGCGGATCAGCCGCCAGCACGCCATCGAGAATGCCCAGCGCCTCGGTGAGGGAGGCGCGCGTGTCCTGATAGATGCCGCGCCGCGCCTCGCCCAGCAGCCGCAGCGTCGCCTCGCGCTGCTCGCGGATGTCGAGGAACACCACCGTCCCCAGCACAACCGCCAGCGCCGCCAGCACGCCGCCCGCGAGCTTTGGCCAGTGCTTCTGGAAGAAGGAGCGGTCCGCGCGGCTCAGCTCGAGCTTCTGGCGCAGCTCGCGCTCGTACTCGCGCGCGATCGCCTCGGCCGCCTGCGAGGAGACCTCCACCTTCGGCACCTCGAGCGACGAGGTCGGCTCCGGCAGCTCCGGGATGTCGTCGAGGAACCCGCCGCCGCCTCGCGACGCACCGGCCGGCTTCCGCTGCTGCGGGCCCGAGGCCGGTGAGACGGGCGCGAGCACCGGCGGTCCTGACGGCTGCGTGCTCGGGAGGGGGTTCTCGGGGTTCGTGCTCAGCTCCGGGAGCAGGCCCGAAGACCGCTGCTGCGCCTCGGCGAGGAGGTCCTCGCTGACGCTGATCGAGGGCTCCGGCGTGAGCGGAAGCTCTCCGGTCTGACCGCGCGCGCTCAGCGCGTCGAACGTCGAGGTCAGCCCGCCGATGACGTCCGAACTCTCCGTCCGCTTCGGCACCTTCGCGAACGGATCGGTCGCACGGTCGGCGTCCTCGTCGAGCGGCACGTCCTCGGCGGGCGAAGAGGGCGGAGAGGGCGAAACCGGCGCAGCGGCTGCGGAAGCGGGCTCCACCGGCGCGGGAACGACGCCGATGAACACGTCCGTCGCGGGCTCATCGTCGGAGAGCGGGAGCTTCGGAGCCTCCGCGCCTTCACCGAGCGGCGAGGCGCCGGGCGCGAGCGACACCGGCACCGACGCGCCCTCGGCGAGCGCGGGGAGATCGACCTGGGTGGGCTCGGAGAGCACCGGCGCGGGACCACCGGCGAGCGCGGCCTGGGTCTGCTCGAGCCACTGCCGCACGCGACCGTCGTCCGGCTGCAGCGCCACCGCCTTGCGCAACAGCGGCAGCGCGGAGCGGTAGAGCCCCTTGTGGAGGAGCACCTCGCCGATGAGGTTGTAGGCGTGAGGGTTCTCGCGGTCGATGCCGATGGCCGCGTCGAACTGCTCCATCGCCTCCGCGGGACGCCCGAGGTTGATCAGCGCCTTCCCCCAGAGCACGCGCCCGACGATGGAGGTGGGGTGGTGCCCGGTGCCGCGCTGGCAGACCTCGATCGCGCGGGCGTGCTCACCCTTCTCCAGCAACGCCTTGGCGAGCTCGACGAAGACGGTGGAGGCCGGATCCTGCGCGAGGATCTGCTCGTACTTGTCCACCAGCGATTTGGCCATGGGCGCGGGAACTTAGCAGACGCGTGCTACCGTCCGTCACGTGACGCGCACAGCCTGCCTGGTGACCTCTACGGTCCTGCTCGCTCTCGCCGCGTGTGCCACCACGCCCCGCTCTTCCGGAGCCGAGGGCGCACGCACCGTGGCTGAGCTTTTCCATCACCGCACGCGCTGGAAGGACTTCGGCGGCGCCGCGCTGCTCGTCGTCCCCGAGAAGCGGCCCCAGTTCGAAGAGGCCCGCCGCCTCCTCAACGACGACCGCGAGCTGACCATCAGCGACTACCAGCTCGACGAGCTCACCCTCTCCGGCGACCGGCTCTCCGCGCGCATCGTCTCGAAGGTGAGCTGGTCCCGGCTGCCCTCGCTCAGCCAGCGCGACGAGACGGTGATCACCGAGCTCGTCTGGACCCGCGGCGCCTGGCTCATCGCCCGCCAGCAGAACGGCCCGTTCCACGAGGAGCTGGAGGGTCCGTGGGCGCCGCCTGCCGCGTCGGAGCCGTCAGGGCCGGACGCGAAGTAGCCCGCAAAAAAAAACGCCCGCCGTCTCGGGGCCGGCCGAGGCGGCGGGCGACGGGGACTCCCCAATGGAGCCCCCTACCCAGTTGCGGACTGTGTTGCCGTCCTGCCGAGACAATGAGCAAGGCAAATGCCACCGAACAGCTGGCAGCAAGCCCAGTGATTTCGGGCACTTGAAGGCACCGGAGGACCCACCGGGATCGCCGCGCCCGCGACAGGCGTGACAGCGGTGTCAGGGATCGCTGCGGATCTCTCAGATCCCACAGGGTCGCCTGCCGCCGATCAATCTCCGATGACCGACCGGATGGTCTCCTTCATGGAGTACCGCGGCTTCCAGTTGAGCTCCTTCACCCAGCGGCTCCCGTCCACCGCGCAGACGAACTGGATGTGGTCGAGCTCCGGGCCGGGGAAGTCGGCGAGCCGGTACTTGAAGAGCGCGTTGAGCACCGGCCTCGCCAGCGGGTGCGGCACCGGGATCGGCGTGCGGCCGAGCTCGCGCAGGACCGCGGAGAGCGGGACCTCGCCGGGGCCGACGACGTTGTAGACGCCGCGCGCCTGGGGACGCAGGGCCTCGATCATCGCGCGGGCGGCGTCCTCGACGTGGATGAGCTGCACCATCGGATCGAAGCCGGCCATCACCCACGGTCGGCGCAGGCGCAGGTAGGTGGAGGGCGCGTTCTTGATCGTCGGCCCCACGATGTGGACAGGCCGCAGGATGACGGTCTGGATGTCGGGGTGCCGCCAGAAGAACGAGTGGGCGAGCATGTCCACTTCGATCAGATCGCGCACGCCGCTGAAGCGCGAGGCGGCCATCAGCGGCGCGTCCTCGGTGAGGAAGTTCGAGTTGTCCGGCGACGGCCCGTACACGTTCGCCGAGGAGAGGACGACGACCTTCTTCACGCCGTACTTCGCGCAGTAGTTGAGGATGCGCGTGGTGCCGACCACGTTGAACGAGTGGTGCTCCTCTTCGTTCATGCGGGGGTCGTGCATGATCCCCATGTGGATGACGGCCTTCACGTCGCCGCGCCGGAAGAGGTCCTCCGCCTTCTTCTTCCGCAGGTCGAGCTGGTGGATCTCGATGTCCTTCGGCTTGCCGGGGAACGGCCGCCGATCGATGCCCACGATGCGCTCGCGCTTGTGCAGCTGCTTCGCCAGCGCGCGGCCCAGGTTCCCGCTGATGCCGGTGACGACGACCGCCTGACGACCGTCCTCCTTCACGTTGTCCCCGTCCCGCGCCGCCATCAGAAGAACACCGACTTCCTCGCCCGCAGGCCGTCCTGGAGCATGGACTGGATCGTCCCCTTCACCACCCGCACCTTCTTGTCGAGCTCCGCGTCCTCGTCGTCCGCGCGTCCGGTGAATTGGAGCGGCTCGCCGAAGTAGATGTGGTACCGCGTGGGCAGCGGCAGCGGGATGAGCTGCGGCGTCACCGGCAAGGCCGGGAAGCCCACCAGCTTCGCCAGCGGCTTGAGGTCGAGCAGCGCCGGCGCCTGCTCCTCCGCGCCGACCACCGCGATCGGCACGATGGGCGTCTTCGTCTCCAGCGCGAGCCGCATGAACCCGAGCCCGAAGTCCTGCAGCTGGTAGCGCTGCGGCCACAGCTTGGTGATCCCGCGCACGCCTTCGGGGAAGACGAGGATCGCCTCGTCGGCCTCGAGCAGGCGGCGGCAGTTCTCCGGCGTCCCGACGATCTGGCCCACCCGCGAGAAGAAGGTGGAGACGTAGGGGAGCCTCGCGGTCCACTTCTCCACCATGCTGCGGATGGCGCGCGGCGGCTGGCCCTCGAGCAGCAGCGAGACGCCGATCATCGACGCGTCCCACGGCAGCTGCCCCGAGTGATTCGAGATGAGCAGCACCCGCCCCTTCGGCACCTTCTCGATGCCGTAGGTCTGCACGCGGAAGTAGTTCCGGTACATCCAGACCAGCGGCGCCACCGCCGAGAGCGCGTAGTCGAGGTTGAACCCGAAGGGATCCACCCCGTACTCGTTCTCCGGCCGGACCACGGCCTCGAGCCGCGCCTGCGCGTCCTCGCCGGCCATCTTCAAGGTCCAGTCCCGGAGCCGGTCTTTGACCCTGTCCGTCACCCGCTCGAGCATGGCCGCCGCTATAGCACGCTGACCAGGCGGCCAGACCGAACGGCAAGGGCCGTCTCAGGCGCGCGAGTCGGTGCCCGTCGCGGGGTGCGGAGAGCTCGCCGTCTGCGGCGGAACCGGGACCCCGCGGATGACGTTCAGCTGCGCGTCCACGCCGAGGATGCGCAGCCGCATGAGGAGGATGCCGGAGCGGGTGGTGAGGACGCCCACCTGACCTTCACGGCCGACGAGCCGGGCGGTGTCCACCGCGGCGATACCGAAGTGGAGGTTGCGGCCCGCGGGCGCGCGCACGTCGAGAGGAGGAGGCGGGAGGGAGAGCGCGATGCGCTCCCCGTCGAGGGACAGAATGCAGTCGGCGAGCAGCAACATGGCGCAGCTCTTCGGCCACTTTTCCCTTGCGAACCATGACCGAAAGTGGAGGCCGGCCTTCCCGGTCGAGCCCGCCTGCCCGGCGCGCGCGTCCGCTCGGCGACCGTGTCCAGCCCGGTCGGGCCCCACCCGGCGGCAGATATTCTCATGCGTGTTATGGTGTGCGCGCATGATCGCCCGGGAGTCGTTCGCCTTCGATGCCTGACGCACCGGACGCCCTCCGTCACGCGGAGTGTCCGGTCTGCCTCTGCTGAAGCAGCGTCCGTCGCCGTCCCCGTCGGCCGCCTGTCTCCTCACCGCCCTCCGCCGCCTCGAACCCTCTCCTCCGGAGCGGGGACGCGCGGACACGACCAACACGACCGGAACCATGCGCTGGCTGAACTACCACCACCTCCTCTACTTCTGGACCGTCGCCCGCACCGGCAGCATCGCCGCCGCGAGCCGCGAGCTCTTCGTGTCGCAGCCGGCGATCAGCACGCAGATCAAGCTCCTCGAGGAGGAGCTGGAGACGCCCCTCTTCCGTCGCGCGGGCCGCGGGCTGGAGATGACCGACGCGGGCCGCAAGGCCTACGAATACGCGGACCAGATCTTCCGGCTCGGCTCGGAGCTGCGCGACGCGGTGGGACGCGTGGGCTCGGTGCCGAGGCTGCGCATCGGGCTCTCGCAGATGACGCCAAAGCTGCTCGCGGGCCGGCTGCTGCGGCCGGTGCTCGCCGCGCGCGAACGTGGCCTGCGGGTGGAGCTGCGGACCGGGCCCTCGAACACGCTCTTCGAGATGCTCGCCGCGCGCGGGCTCGACTGCGTGCTCTCCGACGACGAACAGCCGCCCTCGGACGCCAGCGCACCCCACGCGGAGCTCGTGCAGCGGGTGGACTACGCGCTCTTCGGGCTCGAGCCGCGCGAGGAGCAGAGCTGCGCCCTGGCGACGAAGGCCGAAACGCGGACGGTGGTGCTGCCGGCGGTGGAGAGCCCGCTGCGGCGCAGGTTCGACGCGTGGGCGGAGGCGGAGCGCATGACGCTCGAGATCGCGGCGGAGAGCGACGACGGCGGCGTGCTGCTGGAGTTGGCCTCGCACGGCGCGGGTGAGCTTCTGGCGCCACAGGTGCTCGCGCCCGCGCTGCAGGCCGAGCAGCGGCTGCACCTGCTCGGAGAGCTGCCCGGGGTGTATGCGAACCTCTTCCTTCACAGCACCCCCGCCTCGCGCGCGCACCCGATCATCGAGTGGATGATGCAGGAGCGCGGAACGCCGGCGCTGCCGCAGACCGTCGCGTTCGGGTGAGGTGCAGGGGCCTTCCCAATTCGATCATGGTCCCTTGACCGGATAAGGGGCATCCCGAGAGCGTGATGACGACCGCGCGCTCCCGTCCGATGCTCACCCGCTCCAACGCCGATCGCCTCCAGCGCATCCTCGCGCAGTTCTCCTGGGCTGCGCGCACGGACAAGGTGGCGCTGCTCGAGTCGAGGCTCGCGGCCGCGAGCGTGGTGCCGGACGACGAGGTGCCGCCGGATCTCGTCACCATGAACAGCCGGGTCCACTTCGAGAACCTCGCCAGCGGCAGCGCGCGCATCGTCGAGCTCGCGTGGCCGGGCGAGGCGCTCGCGGACGACGCGCGGGTCTCCGTCCTCTCCTCCACCGGCGTGGCGCTGCTCGGGCTGCGCGTGGATGAGGAGGCGGAGGTCGCCACGCCCGAAGGGCGCCGGCTGCGGGTGAAGGTGCTCGACGTGCTCTTCCAGCCCGAGGCGGAGCGCAGGAATCCTCCGCGTCCGCCCTCTCCTCCTCCGCAGGCCGCGTAGGGGCTCACGCGTCGCCCTTCGCCAGGCGCTGGAGGTCGGAGGCGAGCTCGGCCAGATCGATGGGCTTGACGATCGCCACGAGCCGCCCGTCCGTGTTGCGCCGCGAGACCGCCGCGGAATCGGACGGTGAGACGAGACACACGGCCGGGATCGCGTTGCCCTCGCCGCGCAGGCGCTCCAGCAGCGCGAGCGACTGAGTGGGCGCGCCCTGGGGCACGTCCACCAGCACCACGTGCACGCCTCCCGCGTCCGGCGCCGTGTGGGTCTCCAGCGCCTTCAGGCCGGAGAGCGACGACACCGCGACGACCTCCATCCCGTGCCGCCCGAGGCCGCGCACCAGCGTCTCGCGGAGTGCGTGATCGTCGATCAGCGCCAGCACGCGGCGAGGAAGCGAGCGCGACGGAGAGGACCTGGGCAGCGCAGCGGTGGTCATGCCCCGAGACGTACCGGAAGGGCGGAGCCCTGCTCGATGACAGAAAAGGGAAAGGCACCTCTGCGCGGCGAAACAGAGGCGGTTTGCGCTTCAGCGCAGGCGCTCGGCGGCGTCCCGGAGCGGCATCAGCGCGTAGTCGTCACGGAGCCAGGAGAAGACCTCGCGCAGGCGCTCGAGCTTCTGACGGACCGGGACGAAGAGGTCCCGCTGCCGCTGCGCGAGCGCGCGCGGAATGCCGTCCTCCACCGAGAGCACGTCCACCGCGTGGAGCTCGAAGTTGAAGAGCGGCTCGCGGCGCAAGGTGGCGTAGAGCGCGCGAACCGCCGGCCGCGGCAAGGTGACCGCGAAGGTGCCGATGAAGGGGAACCGCGTGACCGGCGCGCAGGTGATGGGCAGCTGCAGCACGTCCGCATCGCCGCGCGCGTAGGGCTGCGTGCGCGAGGGAAAGTAGGGACGCGTGGGCGCGAGGAGCACGCGCGGCGAGTCGAGCACCGCGCGCGAGGGCTTTCCCGTCACCGCCAGCGCGCCCATCACCAGCGCCTTCGCGGTCCAGTAGGGCACCGCCGAAAAGGCCGACGAGTCGTAGCGGTAGCCGCGCCGCTGCAGGGCCTCGTGCAGCGCGGGCGTCAGCGTGTAGCCGGGGGCCCGGAAGCCGACCGGACGTTCGCCCACCGCATCGAAGATCGCGTCCTCTCCACGGGAGAGCTCGCGATCGATCTCGTCCGGCGTGCGGCGGCTGAGCGCGTAGTCGTGCGAGAAGGAGTGGTTGCCGAGCTCCACGCCCTCGCGGTGCGACTGGGCCAGCGCTTCGGCCGCGCCGGGCTGCGCGACATCTTCACCGATGACGAAGAAGGTTCCGGGCGCGCCGAGCTCGCGGAAGAGCTCGAGGTAGCGCGGGACGGCGACCTCGTGGACGAGGCGGCGGGAGCGTTCGTCGAGCAGCGACTCGGGCAGCGAGTGGATGCGGCAGTAGTGGTGCAGCGAGTCGAGATCGACGCTGATGCTCGCGGGCGCCTTGCGCGGAGCCACGGCGCGCTACTCCCCGCGGATCCGGATCACGTACACGAGCTTGCCCACGTTCTTCACCACGTTGGGGACGCGGCGGAAGAGGTGGATGGAGGGCTTCCGCTTCTCCTGGAGTTGGATGGGGATCTCCACCACCTCGAGGCCCTCGCGCCAGGCGCGGATGACGAACTCGCTGGCGAACACGTCCATGTCCACCACGCACTTCTCGATCACCGGTGCGAGGCGCTCGCGACGGAAGGCCTTCAGCCCGTGCGTGTCCGTGCCGCGGAATCCGAGCGCGACGCGGAGGAGCTTGTTGTGCACCCGCGTGGCCGCGCGCCGGACGAAGGGACGCTGGTCGCTCGCGCCCCTCGCCGCCTTGGAGCCGACGACCATGTCCGCGCCGCCGTGCTCGAGCAGCGGGAGCGCCGCGTCGTAGAAGGCGAGGTCGCAGAGGTCGATCTCGTCGCAGAAGACGTACTCGCCGCGGGCCTGCTGGATGCCCCGCTTCAACGCCACGCCGTAGTTCGGCTGGTCGCTGTGGAACCAGTGAAGCCGCGGGTTCTTCTCGGTCATCGCCTGGAGGATCTCCGGCGTGGAGTCCTTCGAGCCGTTCTCCGCGAAGATGATCTCGTAGTCGAGACCGCGCGCGTCGAGCCCCTCGCAGAGCTCCTGCGCGGCAGAGGCGACGATCGAGGCCTCGTTGTACACCGGGATGACGACGGTGATTTTCGGAGTGCGCGCGCTCATGGGCGCCATGGAGCGAGTCCGGCCAGGTAGGCGTTCCGACTACCACGCGCGCTGCGGGAAGGTCGAATCATTTTGCGCGCCCGCAGAGCAGGGAGACGAGCACCCGCGTCGCACTCGTCGGCGACGGCGAACCTGCTAACCTCCCGTTTCCCTAGGGCATCTTCCCACCCGCCCTCACCTTCGAGAGAGACAGATGCGAGTCTCGTGTCCGTCGTGCCAGACGACCTACAACATCGACGACAAGCGGATCCCGCCTGGCGGCGCCAAGCTGAAGTGCTCGAAGTGCCAGACGCTCTTCCCGATCAAGCCGGGCAGCGCGGCCACGCCTTCCGCGTCTTCTGACGGGACGCAGAAGCCGGAGCCCGGGGACGCGTCGCAGCAGTCGAAGGCCAGCGCGGTTCCGCTGCCTGGAGCGAGCGCGCCGTCGAGCGCCGCCATTCCGCTTCCGGGCCTCTCCGCGCCGGCGCCCGTCGCCGCGCCCTCCGCGATTCCGCTGCCGGGCATCACCGCGCCCACGCCGCAGGCCATTCCTCTTCCTGGCGTGGGTGAGCCGTCCGGGCCCTCCGCTTCCACCGAAGAGCCCACGCGGATGAGCGCGGCCTGGGAGGACGAGTCCACCCGCGTGGCGCCCATCGCCTCCGATGCGATTCCGCTGCCGGGTGCCGCCGAGCCCTTCGACTTCTCGTCCTTCCCGCCGCCGCCTGCGAATGAGGAGGCGCCCGTTCCCGTTCCCGCTCCGGTCCCCGCGGCGGACGCCATCCCGCTTCCGGCGAGCCCGCAGCCCGAGTCCATTGCTTCGGACTTCGACTTCTCCTCGTTCGACGACGCGCCTCCGCCCGCCCCCGAGGCCGCTCCGGAGCCCTCGCCCGAGCCGGAGGTCTGGTCGCAGAGCGAGGCGGTCCCGCTGCCCGGCGCGCCGGTTGCCGCGGACGCGTTCGACTTCTCTTCGTTCGACGCGCCGTCGGAGCCTCAGCAACCGCAGGCCACCGCCGCCGAGGCGATCCCGTTGCCCGGTGCGCCGGTTGCCGCCGACGCGTTCGACTTCTCCTCGTTCGACGCGCCGCCGGAGCCTCAGCAGCCGCAGGCCGCCGCCTCCGAGGCGATTCCGCTGCCCGCGTGGGGCGAGCCCTCGGAGACGTCGGAGCCCTCCGCTCCCGCCGCGCACGAGTCCTTCGCTTCGGATTTCGACTTCGCCGCGGCGCCGGTTCCGCTGCCGTCGTGGGAGCCCGCCGCGCCGGCCGCCGTCCCGCTGCCGGGGATCTCGGACCCGTTCTCCTCCTCGAACGTGCCCGACTCCTCGTTCGGTGAGCCGTTCGGCGACGGCGGCTCGTGGGACGAGGACGCCACGCGGGTGACGAACATCCAGGTCCCGCGCGAGGCCTTTGGTGACTTCGGTCCGCCGGACCCCTCCGCCGCGATCCCGATGCCGTCGTCCGCGACGGCGGTGGCCCCCGAGCCCGCGCCGTACGACTTCGACAGCTTCGGTCAGTTCGATGCGCCCGCGGCGAGCCCGTCAGCCGATGCGATCCCGCTGCCCGGGTACGACGCGGAGGCCGCTCCGGAAGCCGCGCCCATGGCCGCGGACGACGACTTCAACTTCGCGGACTTCGACGCGGCGCCAGCGCCCGCCGCAGCGCCGCCTTCGGACGGTTTCGACTTCTCCGCGTTCGACGATCTGCCCTCGCCTGCCGGGATGCCGGCACCCGCCGCGCCGGTCGCTCAGGTCGCTCAGGTCGCTCAGGTCGCTCACTCCGCGCCGGATGAGCTGAACTTCGCGGACTTCGACGACCTGCCCGCGTCGAAGGCGGCACCTGCGCCGGCCCTGAAGGCTTCGGTCCCGGTGGCGGTCATCTCTCCCCCGCCGCCGCCGCCCGCGCCCCCGGCCGTGTCGGACGACGCGTTCGACTTCGCGGACTTTGGCGACCTGCCCTCGCCGGCTTCATCGTCGGCATCGAGCAGGGCCGCGATCGCGCCGCCCCCTCCGGCCGCACCGGCGACGGACTTCAGCCTCGACTTCGGCGAGGACCTGCCCTCGCCCGCCGCTTCGCGTGGTGCGCTCGCGCCGCCTCCACCGCCGTCTGCCGGGGCCGACGACTTCAACTTCGACTTCGCCAACCTGCCGTCGGTGGCGGGCTCGCAGCCGGCGCCTGCGATCGCACCGGCCGCGCCGCCCCCCGCGCCGATCGACTACTCCGCCAGCTTCGGCGACGTGGACTTCGGTGACCCCGCGCCTGCGCCCGCGGCGGCCCCAGGCTTCGCGTCCCCGTTCGACGACCTCGAGTTCGACCCCACTCGGAAGCCCGCGCGCGCGGCCGATGAGCTGGAGGTCGATCTCTCTGCCCCGCTGCCGCCGCCGAAGCCGATGGGCGCGGTCGATGGGCTGGAGATGCTCTCCTTCATCGACGACACGGCCGGCACCGGCATGCGTCCGGCGGTGAAGATCCGCTACCACGTGCGTCGCCGCAGCGGGAAGGTCTTCGGGCCTTTCGAAGAGGGCGTGATCGTCAAGATGCTCGAGGACGGGCAGCTCCTCGGCAACGAGGACGTGTCGCTCGACAACGAGAGCTGGTCGGCGATCGGCTCGGTGCAGGCGTTCGTGCCGGCCTTGAAGAGCCTCATGGAGCAGGCCGGTCCCACCATCAGCCCGGCACCTGCGCCGGAGCCGACGGGCGTGGACAAGATGGAGCGCCTGAAGAACCTCTACGAGGGCCGCATGGCCGCGGTGGCGGTCGTGGATCGGCGCGCGGAGGACCAGCGCTTCAAGAAGCGGCTGCCGCTGTTCATCGCGTTGGGCGTGCTCGCGCTCGTCGGCGCAGCGGGCGGCTCGCTGGCGATGACGCGGTACGGCGCCTTCGGGCTCAAGGTCCTTCTCCCCTCGAAGGTGGAGGCCGGTACGCCCGCGTTCACGCAGCTCGAGGCGGCGCGCGCGGCGCTGCTGGCGGACACCTTCAAGAGCTACACCGAGGCGCGCGACCTGACCGCGACGGTGCTCCGCTCGAAGGAGTTCCCCGAGGTCCGCGCGGTGTGGGCGCAGTCGATCTTCTACCTGCAGCGGCGCTACGGCGCGGCGGCGCCCCATGAGGTTCGTCAGGCGCAGGCGGTGCTGCCGGACATCCGGCTCCTCGGCGAGAAGCACCCGGAGGTGGTGAAGGCGCTCGCCGGTGACGCGCTCTCGCACGGTCGCAAGGACGAGGCGCGGCTGCTCCTGCAGGACGGCGCGCAGCGGCACCCGGCGGATCTGGAGATGAAGCTTTTGCTCGCCGAGGCCTGGATCGCCGTGGGCCAGCCGGAGTTCGCGGTGCAGGCGCTCGACGGGGTGCTGGAGCGCGATGCGACGAGCGCGAAGGCGCTGCATGCGCTCGGCGTGCTCACCCGGCGCGAGGCGGAGAAGCTCTCCAACGCCGGCAAGCGCGAAGAGGCCATTGCGAAGGCGAAGAAGGCGGAGGAGCTCTTTGGCCGCGCGCTCTCGTCGGCGCCGGAGCACGTCATCTCGGCGGTGGAGCTCGCGGGCATCGAGCTGCTCGTGCAGAAGGACGCGGACGCGGGCCTCGCGGCGCTGGAGAAGGCGCTGGCGGAGGGCGCGCGGGCGCTGCTCGGTCCGGCGGAGCTCGCGCGGGCGCATGCGCTCAACGGCACGGGCCTGGCGATGAAGTTCCTCGTGCCCGAGGCGATCGCGCAGTTCGAGAAGGCGCTGGAGCTCGACGGCGAGAGCGTGTTCGCGAAGGCGCAGCTCGGGCGGCTCTACCTGTCCCGGCGCGAGTACGCGAAGGCGGTCCCGCTGTTCAAGGAGGCCAGCGGGCGCGAGCCGTCGAACCTCGACTACGTGGACGGCTACCTCACCGTGCTGGTGGGAACGGGGAAGATGCAGGACGCGCTCAACGTGCTCGGTGGCGCGACCGCGCAGTTCCCCGACACGCCGCGGATCACCTACCTCGATGCGCGGGTGAACGACGCGCTCGACAACCCGCTGAAGGCCGAAGAGAACTACAAGCGCGCGCTCGAGCAGGATCCCACGCTGCACGAGGCGAACCTCCACCTCGGCCGGCTCTACCTGCGCCTCAAGCGCGTGGCCGAGGCGCGCAAGCAGATGGAGGACGCGATGACGAAGGCGCCCGACGCGGCGCTGGTGAACGCGGGCATGGGCGAGGTGCTGCTCGCCGAAGGCGCAACGGGGGAGGCGCGCGCGGCGTTCGACAAGGCGGCGAAGATCGACCCGCTGCTCCCCGACGCGTGGCTGGGGCTATCGCGCACGGCGCTGATCAGCGGTGACCTCGCCGAGGCGACGAAGCTCGTGGAGCGCGCGCTGGAGCTCGACGCGACGCTGCCCGGCGGTCACCACCAGCGCGGGCAGATCCACTGGAAGAAGGGTGAGCTGGAGCAGGCGGTCGCGGCGCTGGAGGAGGCCCGGAAGATCGAGCCGCAGAACGCGCGCGTGAACGTGACCATGGGCGCGGTGAAGCTGGACATGAACGACCTCGCGGGCGCGGAGCAGGCGCTGCTCACCGCGCTGAGCCAGGAGCCGCGCAACGCGGAGGCGAACTTCTACCGGGCGCGGGTGAAGAGCCGGCGGATGGAGCACACCCAGGCCATCGAGAGCATGCGCGCGGCGCTGGAGTCGCAGAAGACCGCGGCCTACCACTACGAGATGGGCATCATCCTGCGCGACGCGAAGAAGCCGCAGGAGGCGGCGGCGGAGTGGCGGCAGGCGATCGCGCTGGACCCGAAGTTCGCCGACGCGATGGAGGCGCTCGGTCACGCGCACCTCGACCGCGGTGAGTTCAAGGAGGCGATTGGCCACTTCGAGAACGCGCTGCGGGTGGATCCGACGCGGGCGCGGGTGCTCGGGGCGATGGGTGATGCCTACTTCCAGTCCACCGATTGGGAGCTGGCGATCCGGCGCTACCAGCAGGCGCTGCGGTCGGACCCGAAGCTCATCACGCTGAACTACAAGGTCGCGCGCGCGCTGAGCGAGAAGGGTCAGTCGGCGCAGGCGGTGGAGTGGTACCGGCGCGCCACGGTGGCGGAGCCGGAGAACCCGATGCCCTGGTACTACCTGGGCTACCTCCACAAGGAGAAGCGCCAGCGCGGGGAGGCGGTCACCGCCTTCACGAACTACCTGAAGAAGAAGCCGGACGCCCCGGACCGTCGCGAGATCGAAGACGAGATCTACGACCTCAACCAGGGGATCTGACACTTCGGGGAAGCGTTCTGGAGGCTGCGTGGGTGCGTGCTAAGAGACGCGCACCATGCTGGACCTCAAGTACGTCTCGCAGAATTTCGACGAGGTGATGGAGCGGCTGCGTTCGCGCGGCGGCTCCCTCGACCTCGGTCCGTTCCAGTCGCTGGTGGCGGAGCGCAAGGAGCTCAACGTCACCGTGGAGACGCTGCAGGCGCGGCGGAACCAGGCGAACGAGGACATCAAGAAGAAGGCGAAGGAGGACCCCGCCTCGATCGAGGCGCTGCGCGGCGACATGCGCGCGGTGTCGCAGGAGATCAAGGAGAAGGAGGTCCGCCTGCGCGAGGTGGAGGAGGCGCTGGAGAAGATCCTCTACGACCTCCCCAACGTGCCGCACGAGAGCGTGCCGGTGGGCAAGAGCGAGGAGGACAACCGGGTCGAGTCGACCTGGGGCGAGAAGCCGAACCTCCTCTTCGCGCCGCTGCAGCACTTCGAGATCGGCGAGCGGCTGGGGATGCTCGACTTCGAGCGCGCGGCGAAGGTCAGCGGCGCGCGGTTCGCGTTCTACAAGGGCCCGCTGGCGCGGCTCGAGCGCGCGCTGGCGAGCTTCATGATCGACCAGCACACCGAGCGCGGGTACCTCGAGATCCTCCCGCCCTACCTCGTGAACCGCCAGTCGATGACGGGGACCGGCCAGCTGCCGAAGTTCGAGGACGACGCGTTCAAGACCGCGGGGCCGGACGAGTACTTCCTCATCCCCACCGCGGAGGTGCCGGTCACGAACTACCACGCGGACGAGATCCTCGACGGGGAGCAGCTGCCTCTGCGCTACTGCGCGTACTCGCCCTGCTTCCGCGCCGAGGCGGGCAGCGCCGGACGCGACACCCGCGGGCTCATCCGCCAGCACCAGTTCCACAAGGTGGAGCTGGTGAAGTTCGCGACGCCGGAGAGCTCGATGGAGGAGCTCGAGAAGCTGACGAACGACGCGTGCGAGATCCTGCGGAAGCTCGGGCTGCACCACCGGGTGATCACGCTCTGCACCGGCGACATGGGCTTCGCCTCGCAGAAGACGCACGACATCGAGGTCTGGTTGCCGGGACAGAACACGTACCGGGAGATCTCCTCCTGCTCGAACTTCGGCGACTTCCAGGCGCGGCGGGCGAAGATCCGCTTCCGCCGGGAGAAGGGCGGCAAGCCGCAGCTGGTGCACACGCTCAACGGCTCCGGGCTCGCGGTGGGCAGGACGCTGGTGGCGATCCTCGAGAACTACCAGCGCGAGGATGGAAGCGTGGCGCTGCCCGAAGCGCTCTGGCCCTACATGGGCGGGCTGCGCGAGCTGAAGCGGCTGGCGTAGGACGCGGCACAGGTGAAGCTGCGCACGCTCGCTGCGACGAGGTACGTGACGCCGCTCCGCGAGGGCGGCTCGCTGCCCGCCATCGTCGAGGCGGAGGACGACGGGCTGTACGTGATGAAGTTCCGCGGCGCCGGCCAGGGGCCGAAGGTGCTCGTGGCCGAGGTCATCGCCGGGCTGCTGGGGAAGGCGCTGGGCTTCCGGGTGCCGGAGCTGGTGGCGCTGGAGCTCGACGCGCAGTTCCACAAGACGGAGCCGGACGACGAGATCCGCGACCTGCTCCGCGCGAGCGTGGGGCTGAACCTCGGCATGGACTACCTGCCGCGGAGCGTGACCTTCGATCCCGCGGCGGGCGCGGCGCCGGACGCGAAGCGGGCCTCGGAGACCGTCTGGTTCGACGCGCTCATCTCCAACGTGGACCGCAGCCCCCGGAACCCGAACCTCCTCGAGTGGCACGGCGGGCTCTGGCTCATCGACCACGGCGCCTCGCTCTACTTCCACCACGCGGACGAGGACTTCGTGCCGCGCGCGCACGAGCCCTTCGCGCCGATAAGGATGCACGTGCTCCTGCCCTGGGCCTCGGCGCTGCGCGAGGCGGACGCGAGGCTGCGGCCGCTGCTCACCCGCGAGCTCATCGAGAAGACGGTGGCGGCGGTGCCCCTCGAGTGGCTGCCGGAGGAGAGGCGCGAGGCCTACGTGCGCTACTTCGAAGCGCGGCGCGAGGGCGCGGACCACTTCCTCGAGGAGGCCGTTCGTGCCCACGCGCGTTCCGTTTGACTACGCGCTCATCCGCGTCGTGCCCCGGGTGGAGCGCGGCGAGTTCCTCAACGTGGGCGTGATCGTCTATTGCCTGAAGCGGGACTTCCTCGCGGCGCGGACGCTGGTGCAGCCGGAGCGGCTCCGGGCGCTGGATCCGCAGATCGACCTGCCGCTCGTGCGGGGACACCTCGAGGCGCTGGAGCGGGTGGCGGCGGGAGATCCGGAGGGCGGGCCCATTGCCCGGCTGCCGCAGAAGGAGCGCTTCCACTGGCTGGTCGCGCCCCGGAGCACGCTGGTGCAGGTCTCGCCAGTACACCCCGGGCTGTGCCTGTCGCCGGAGAGGGCGCTGGAGCGGCTTCTCGACGGGATGGTGCGGGTGCCGGAGGTCGCTGCGTGCGAGGCCTCGGGGGCCGGCGAAGAATGATCCGTTTTGGCGCTTGCCCCCGCGCGTGGCCCCTGCTATCTCGGCGCCCCTCACGACGGTTGGCGGGACGGAAGGCGGGGGTCGGAAGGGATTTGACGTTGCGCTCGGGGCGGCCTGGAGGAGTGGCCGAGCGGCTGAAGGCGGCGGTCTTGAAAACCGCAGTAGGGGAAACCCTACCGTAGGTTCGAATCCTACCTCCTCCGCAGTTGTTGGTTGTTCTTTGAAAGAACTGTCGTGGAGAGATGGCCGAGAGGCTGAAGGCGCAGGTTTGCTAAACCTGTATACTGGTAACGGTATCGAGGGTTCGAATCCCTCTCTCTCCGCCATCTATTGTCGTGGTTGTTGTTTGTCGTAGCGGGAACCGGAAGCTCCCTTAGCTCAGCTGGATAGAGCGTCGGACTACGAATCCGAAGGCCGGAGGTTCGAATCCTCCAGGGAGCGCCAACCCGCTTTTCCTTTCCCTCTCAGGTGAACACACCGGACGCAGAGACGGACGAACGCTGGATGCGCGAGGCTTTGCTGCTCGCTGCCGAAGCGTCGTCGCTCGGTGAAGTGCCGGTGGGTGCCGTGGCGGTGTACGAGGGAAGGATCGTGGGCCGGGGTTTCAACCGGCGCGAGACAGACAGAGATCCCCTGGCGCACGCGGAGTTGCTGGCGCTGGGTGAGGCGGCAAGGGCTCTCGGGGCGTGGCGGCTGACGGGCGTGACGGTCTACGTGACGTTGGAGCCCTGCGCGATGTGCGCGGGCGGCATGGTGCAGGGGCGGGTGGATCGCGTGGTGTTCGGCGCGAAGGACCCCAAGGCGGGCGCGGTGGGGTCTCTGTATGACCTGCTCGCGGACAGCCGGCACAACCACCGTCCAGAGGTGACGGGCGGCGTGCTGGCAGATGAATGTGGCAGGGCCCTGACGGATTTCTTCCGTGACCTGCGGAAGCGACGACGGGGTGAAGGCTAAAACTGAATATACGTGGAGAGCTGGCCGAGCGGTCGAAGGCGCCTGACTCGAAATCAGGTGTACCGGTAACGGTACCTAAGGTTCGAATCCTTAGCTCTCCGCACCCTTGTCTCAGGAGAGGTGGCCGAGCGGTTGAAGGCGCACGCCTGGAACGCGTGTGTACTCGAAAGGGTACCGTGAGTTCGAATCTCACCCTCTCCGCCATTTTATGGTCGGGACAACGTAGGGACGTGAACCCCGCCAGGTCCGGAAGGAAGCAACGGTAGCGCCCCCCTGCGTGTGTCCCGGCCGTACCCGTTCCAGTTTCAGTTTCAGTTCCAAATCAAAGCAAGACACAGAGAGCCGTCCCGAAAGGGTCGGCTCTTTGTCGTTGCGGGTATCCCTCAGTGCGCTCGCCCGAACGCGCCCTGCTCGAGCAGATCCGCCAGCTGCCGGCGCTGCTCCGGCGTCAACGCGCCGTGCACCTTCTCCAGCGAGATGAGCGCCGTCTTCTGCAGCTCGTCGAGCGCTTCGTCCTGGCGCAGGAAGAGCAGCTTCATCACCTCGTGGTCGAGCTCCGTCCCCCGGAGGGCCTTCGCCACGTCCGCCCTCCCCCGCCACGCCTTCTCCGAGGCCGAGCGCGCCTCGCGGGTGACGTCCTCCACCGCCTCGAGGATGACGCGCTCCTGTCCGGGACTGGTGCCGAGGCGCTCGAAGGCCTGCCGCAGGAAGGAGCGCTGCGCCCGGTGGCCGAACGCGTGCCCCTCGCGGTCGCGGCTGGTGCAGAAGCCGCCACCGTGTCCTCCGAAGGCCCCATCCGGGCCGCCGCCGTCGACATGGCCACTGCCGTGGTGATGACCGCGCCAGCGGCCGTGCCCGTGACCGTGCCAGTGCCCATGACCGCGCCAGTGGCCGTGCGCGTGGTGCCAGCGCTCGCGCCTGAGCACGTAGAACAACCCCATGAGGCACGCGGTGCCCACGAAGAATCCGAACATGTCGTCTCCCTTCCGCGCCGGTCGATTCCGGCAGCTGAAGGGATAGGCGGGGCGTGTGAAGCGGGCTCGGCGCGGTGGTGAAGAAGTGTGAATCGGGCCGCCGCTCGCGCTTCAGGCGGTGACGCGGCGAGGCGGACGCAGGGCCTTCTCGATTAACGCGCGGTGCTCTTCGGGCACGCGCAGGAACGCAGCGCCCTGGAACGGGACCGGCGTCTCGATCCACACCTCGCAGCCCTCGAGCGCGTGCTTCTGGAGGAACTCGCGCAGGTGCGTGGCGTGGTGCTCGGCGATGACGTGCGCACGCGGGCCTCGGAAGTCCCAGGCGAAGGTCGACGGTTGCGCGGGCGTGTCGCTCATCCGGCCTCCGTGGCGGTGCGGCTCGGTGCGTTGGACTCGCGCTCGCGGTCCTGCGGGCCCCCGCTCTCGCGGCGGACCCATATCTTCACCCGGCCGACCTGTCCCGCGGGCACGAAGTCGAAGGACTCGAGGGTCTTCACCGCGCGGTCGTCGATGGCGATGACGCGGTTCACGCGCCGGTCCACGGTGAGGAAGTGGCGGATCGAGGTCACGTCGTCCGCGTTGTAGAGGGGGATGTTGCGGCCCATGTAGAAGTGGCCGCCCGAGCCCCACAGTCCGTCGCCGATGATGAGCAGTCCGCGCGCGCCGTCGTCCCTCGTGGCGATGATCTGGGCGCGGAACTGATCGCCTCGGAAGTCGGGCACGCGGACGAGCGGCACGAGGCCGGCCGCGAGCGTGAGCACCGCGACCGCCACCCGGAAGAAGGGGCTGCGTACGCGCGTGACGAGCCAGATCCATCCCGGCGCCGCGGCGAGCACGAGCAGCACCACGCCCGGATAGAGGAAGCGCTCCTCCTTGTGCCCGGTCGCGCTGATCGACGCGACGTAGACGAGGCCTGCGAGCGCGGGCCAGGGCAGCCGGCGCTCCTTCACCGTGCTCGCCACCGCGCCGGCCCAGGCCCAGAGGGGAATCCACGCGAGGAGGAGCGGTAGGTACCAGTACCACTCGGATGCGCCGAAGCGCTCCGCGGCGTCACCGGAGACGACGTTGAACTCGGTGTAGGCGAACAGCGAGTGGAAGGGCTTGCCCCACGTCGCCCAGTCCAGTCCGCCCAGCACGAGCGCGACGACACCACCGGAGAGGCACGTCCACAGCAGCGAGCGGAAGCGGCGCGTGGCGAGGAGCCAGACCAGCGCGGAGATCACGAACACCGCCGAGCCGTAGCGGACGACGACCGACAGTCCGAGCCAGAGGCCCGCCCACAGGCCATCCGCTCTCGTGGCGTCGCGCGCGTGGGGCTCGCGCGCTGAGGGATCGCGATCGAGGCGTTCGGCGGCGAGGAGCAGCAGGCTCGTGGAGAGGCTCTCGCCCATGGTGCGGCCGCCGAAGACGATCATCGGCGCGAAGGCGGCGACGCTGAGCACCGCGAGCACCAGCCAGCCGCCGCCGAGCTTCGACAGACGTCGCTCGAGGTAGCGCCACACCGCCCAGATCGCACCGAGGTTGAGCGCGAGCTGCGGCAGCGCGATGAGCGCGCGGTAGAGGTGCGGGTGCTCGATGCCGAGCGCGTTCGAGACCTGCAGCAGGCCCGCGTAGAGCAGCGGCGTGGCCCAGTTGCGCAGGCCGACGTTCCACTCCCACGCGCGGATGCCGTAGCCGTGTACGCGGAAGTAGGCGGGTTCGAGGAACTGGTACACCTCGTCGGGGTGCCAGCGCCCGAGCTGGAGCACCGCGAGAAAGATCGGCGCCAGCGCGAGCGGCGCGATCAGCCACCACGGCGTGACGGTCTCTCGGGTCGAGGCGTTCGAGCGGGCAGGCAGCGACAAAGCGCGCGCATGGTCGACGCTCCGTTGCGGATGCACAAGAGATCTCCCACGACAGCGGCATCACCCCTGATGCGTGGAACCCAAAGCGCTTCCGGGCGAAACTGCGGCCGATGACTTCCGGATCCCGCACCGTTCGCGCTCGCTTCGCCCTCCCCCTCTTCACGCTCGTCGGCGCGCTGGCCACAGGCAGCTCGGCGCACGCGCAGTGCCCGACGGTCGCGCAGCGCAACGTGCGCCTGCTGGAGGGCGCGGCGGAGAGCGACGCGCGGCTGGCGGAGCTGCTGGAGACGATGATCCGCACATGCTCCGTCAACGGTGAGCCCACGCTGTGCGCGGAGGCGAAGGCGACCTGCTCGCGTTGGGTGACGGAGGACTCGCGATTGCCGCACGCGCACAGCGAGGACCACCTGCGCTCGCAGATGAGCGGTCCGCTGGACGGACAGCAGTTCGAGATCGCGAGCGGGATCGGCGAGGGTTCGGCGCACGCGGGCGTGAGCTGCGGCGCGGAGGAGACGTGGGCGGCGGCGGCGGCCGAGCGTCGCGCGGCGGCGGAGCGTCACCGGCGCGTGGTGGCGGAGTACGAGCGCTTCGGACGGTGGGCGAAGGGTGTGGAGGAGGCGTGCCTCGCGCGCGCGCCGGCGTCGAAGTCGACGGAAACCGGGACCGTCCTGGTGGCGGGTGCTGCGGCGGCGGGCGCCACGCAGGCCGCGGTGGCGGTGGTGCGGCGCGACGAGGACGTCCTG
>JAFAFL010000069.1 GCA_023423535.1 Pseudomonadota bacterium | reverse complement strand
CACACCGGGGCGGGGGGCGGCGGCGGCAAGGGCGGGCAGGGCGGCGGCGGCGGCGGCGCGTCGTTCGGCGTGTTCGTCACCTTCGTGGGCATGGCGCCCGGCTCGCAGCCGAACCTCGACGGCAACCTCGTGGAGCCCGGCTTCGGCGGTGCGGGCGGCAACGGCGGGCCCGGCGGTTACGGAGGGCTCGGCGGTCAGGGCGGCGAGGGCGGTATCGCGGTGCTGCCGGCCTGGTGCGCGGGCCTCGGCGGCAAGGGCGGTCGAGGTGGAAACGGCGGCGCGGGAGCAGGCGGCGCGGGCGGCAGCGGCGGCAACGTGTTCGGCATCGCGGGCTTCGGCATCGCCTCGGCGAACTACGCGGCGCGAAACACGGTGAACGGTGCGGCGGCCTCGCAGGTCGGGTCGGCGGGCGCGGGCGGCTCCTCTCCCGCGGGCACGGCGCACAACGGACAGTCGGGCATGGGCGGAACCGCGGCCGCGGTCCACTCCTTCTGAGGCATGGCGACGATGCGCATCCAACCTCTGATCGCCCTGCTGGCCTTCACCGCGCTCTCCGCCGTTGCCGGCTGCGGACGTTCGCTCCCGCTGGCGGATCCCCCGCGCGCATGCGTCTTCGACCGCGACTGCGAAGAGGGCCTGCGCTGCGTGAACGGGCAGTGCCTCGCGGTCGATGACGGCGATGGCGGCCGCCGCGGTTCGAAGCTCTTCGGCGAACCCTGTGAAGACGGCGGCGAGTGCCTCAGCGGCCACTGCCTCGGCGGTCCCCGCGGCGCGTTCTGCTCGAACGAGTGCGGCGGAAACGAAGAGGCCGATGCCGGAACCGCGGAGGCTTGTCCCTCCGGCTTCGTGTGCAAGCTCATCCGCGCCGACCTCGCGCTGTGTGCGCTGCCGCAGCCGCTGGTCTGTCAGCCCTGCACGGAGGACCTCGAGTGCGGCGCGAGCGGCGCGGACCTGTGCATCCCCGACGGACTGCACGGCTTCTGCGGACAGGACTGCACCTTCACCGCGTGCCCCGACGGCTACACCTGCGCGGACACCGAGCGAGGACGGCAGTGCCAGCCGCTCGGGCAGTCGTGTGACTGCGGCCCGGACTCGATCGGACGGCTGCGCGGCTGCGCGAACGAAAACGCGATCGGCGCCTGCTACGGAAACCAGGTGTGCACCCCGACCGGCTGGAGCGTCTGCACCGCGCTCGAGGCGGCGGCGGAGACCTGCAACGGGTTCGACGACGACTGCAACGGCCTCGTGGACGACGGCCCCTCCGCGCCCACCTGCGTTCGTCAGAACGGCTTCGGCACCTGCACCGGTCCGCAGACGTGTCTCGGCGCGGGAGGTTTCCGCTGCGATGCGCCCACGCCGGCGGCCGAGACCTGCAACTACGTGGACGACGACTGCAACGGCACCGTCGACGACGCCTTTCGCGACGCGCAGGGCCGGTATCTCGGCGCGCAGCACTGCGGCGGCTGCGGCAACCGGTGCGAGACGCTGATCCTCAACAGCGCGACCACACAGTGCGGGCTCGACACGGCGGGCAACCCCGAGTGCCGCGCGCTCACCTGTCAGCCCGGCTTCTACCCGAGCGCCGACGGGAAGCTCTGCCTGCGCCTCGACGACTCCCTGTGCGACGCGTGCGCGACCGACGCGGACTGCAAGGGACCGGGGAGCCGCTGCATCACCGTGGATGGGCAGAAGGTGTGTGGCCGCGCCTGTGGACCGGGCACCGCCACGCCCGCGTGTCCCCCGGGTTACGCGTGTGCGGCCGCGCCGGGCGGAGGCTCGCAGTGCCAGCCCACCAACGGGACCTGCCAGTGCAACGCCTCGCAATTGGGCACCACGCGCTCGTGCAGCATCTCCACCTGCGAGGGCTTCCAGACCTGCGCCAGCGCCGCGGGCGGTCCTCGCTGGAGCGCGTGCGACGTGGACTCCTTCAACCCGGAGATCTGCGACGGCGCCGACAACAACTGCAACGGGCTCGTGGACGAGGGCTTCCGCAACCCCTCAACCAACCGCTACGACGCGAACGCGCACTGCGGCTTCTGCAACAACGACTGCTCGAAGTACTGGTCGCCGACGCTGCAGCACACCACAGGCGTGTGCGACGCCTCGTCACCCACCGCCATGCCCACCTGCCGCATGGGCCCGTGCACCACGGAGGTCGTCGGCGGGATCACGCACGAGTGGGTGGACGTCAACGGCGAGACCGGCGACGGCTGCGAGTGCCGGCGCGTTCAGGGCAACCTCACGACCGACGAACCGCAGGAGGTCGCCCCCTTCATCGACGAGAACTGCGACGGCGTGGACGGCGTGGCGCAGGACGCGATCTTCGTCTGGGCGGGCGCGGCGCCGGGCGGCAACGGGAGCATCACCCAGCCGTTCCAGACGATCACCCAGGGCCGCACCGCGCTGCTCGCGCAACCGGCGAAGCGGTACGTGCTCGTGGCCGAGGGCGTGTACAACGAGAACGTCAGCGTCACCTCGCGGGTGCGCCTCTACGGTGGCTATTCGCGCGACTTCAAGCGGCGCGAGCCCGCGCTCTACGTCACGCTGGTGCAAGCCCAGCCGAGCCTCGTCAATGCGCCCACCGCGGCGATCCTCGCGATCAACGTGACGAACGGGGCGCAGCCCGCCGCCGTGAGCGGGTTCACGCTGAGAGGATGGGACGTCACCTCCACGGCCGGCGCGGGACAGCCGGGCGTCACCAGCCATGCGGTGTACGTGCGCGACTCCTCCAGCGCGCTGCGCATCGTCGGCAACGACATCATCGCGGGCCGAGGTGGGCGCGGCGGCGCGGGACAGACCGGCACCCAGGGCTTCGGCCGCCAGCAGTCGGTCGCGCTCGACGGGCAGGGCGGTGGGGATCAGACGCGGCACGTCGGCCTCTGCAGCGGGATCAACCGTCCGGGCGGCGCGCCGGGTCAGAACGCGCAGTGCGGTGCGGCGGGCGCGAACGGTGCGGCCGGTGGCGGCGTGGGGTGCCCCCAGTTCGACTGGTCGGCAATGCCGGTGCAGGGCTCGCAGGCGCCGTTTCCTCCGGGCAGCGGGCGCAACGGCGAGGGCGGCTTCGACTGGAGCTTCGACACCCAGAGCGGCGGCACCTGCTCGCACGTGACCGAGAGCGGGTTCCCCTCGAACATTCAGACGCACGACGGCCGCAACGGGCTCGGTGGGCTCGATGGATCGTCCGGTTCGGGCGGCACCGGCGCTCCGGCGCGCGCGCGCTTCGGCTCGTTCCAGAACGGGCAGTGGCGCGCCTCGCCCTTCACCGCGACCGACGGCAGCGTGGGCGGCACGGCCGAGGGCGGCGGTGGCGGCGGCGCGGGAGGCGGCACCTTCCGGCTCCCCGGCGGCGCGTGCGGTCAGTACGAGATCGGCGCCACCGGTGGCGGCGGCGGCGCAGGCGGCTGCGGAGGGCAGGGCGGTCGCTCCGGCGGCGCGGGCGGCGCGTCGATCGCGGTGTTCATCGCCTTCGACACGCTCGCGCCGTCTCCCTCGACGAACCTGCCGGTAGTCACCTCCAACCGCATCGAGCGCAACCACGGCGGCGACGGCGGCAACGGCGGCTTCGGCGGCGCGGGAGGCATCGGTGGGGCGGGCGGCTTTGGCGGAGTCCGGACGACCTGGAGCGGCTCCACCGGAGGCAAGGGCGGTGACGGCGGCAACGGCGGCGCGGGTGGTGGCGGCGGCGGCGGCGCGGGCGGCCCGTCCTTCGGCATCCTCGCCACGCGCGTGAGCAACGGTCCCTGGTCGAGCGCGAACACCTTCCTCACCCCCGCTTCCTCCAACACCGGCGGCAAGGGCGGGGCGGGCGGAAGCTCCTCCGGTGCGGGCGCCACCGGAACGCCGGGGACGGACGGGGCCTCGGCCAACGTGCACGCGCTGCTGCTCTGCGGCGCGGGCTGTCCGGGTGGGGGCGTGTGCGACGCGGTGGGAGTGTGCGCGGTTCCGTAAACTTCGGGGCTGTGATTTGAGGGCCGCCGTCTCGGAGGTCCTCACGTGCCTGCTTCCCATCCGCTGTCCCTGCGCCTCGCGCTCGCGTCCCTCTTTGCCTCCGCGCTGATCGCGTGCGGCGGTGACACGCAGCCCATCGATCCATGCTCCCGCATCGTCTGCCCCGAGGGCACCGTGTGCCAGGCCGGCGCCTGCGTGCCGGACGGTACCGGTCCCATCGGCGGTGGCGGTGGCGGCGGCGGCGGCAACACCGACGGCGGTAATACCGGCACCGACGGCGGTAATACCGAAGACGGCGGCACCGACGAAGACGGCGGGATGACCGGCGAGGACGGCGGCACCGGCGAAGACGGAGGCACCACCGGCGAGGACGGCGGGGTGACCACCGACGCGGGAATGACGACCGACGCCGGCATGACCACGGATGCGGGCATGACGACCGACGCGGGCACCTCCACCGCCTCCGCGGACATCGCCGCCGCGCGCGCCACGCCGGACTCCACCGGCCTCTCGCTGCCCATCAACGGCGCAGTGGTCACCTATCTCAAGCCCGCGGTGGGCAACGAGGGCTCGGGCTTCACCATCCAGGGCGAGCCCTCTGGCCCGGCGCTCTTCGTCAACGTGGATCCGCAGACGCTGACGCCCTCGCCGGCAGTGGGCGACACGGTGTCCTTCACGGTGCTCGCCATGGGCACGCTGGGCGGCAACACGGTGCGGATGGTGGCGGATCTCGACGAGGCCTCGTGGATGCGCCTCTCCAGCGGCACGCCGGTCTCCGGCTTCGTGCAGAACCTCTCCTCCTCGAACGCGCTCGTCTCCAACGTGGGCGACTACGAGGCCGAGCTGGTGCGCGTGGCGATGACGATCACCGGCGGCTTCACCAACGCCGGCACCGGCCACAACAAGGCGCCGATCACCACCGTGGGCTACCCGGCGGGCGACCCGATGCTGCGGCTGCGCGTGCCCACTTCGGTGCGTGACGCGGCGGACCTCGCCCAGGGCTGCAACGTGACGGTGCTCAGCGCGCCGCTGTGGCGGCTGGGCACCGAGGTCCAGGTCTCCGCCTGGAGCACCTCCGACCTGCAGGTCTCCAACTGCCCGGCGCCCACGCTGGTGAGCGCGTCCGCTGCGTCGGCCAACTCGGTGACCCTCACCTTCGATCGCCAGATCGCGCCCTCGTCGGTGAATGCGCCGCTGGCCTTCACCTTCAGCGGTGGGCTCTTCGCCACGGGCGCGTCGGCCAACGGCCGCGTGGTCACGGTGAACACCACGCCGCAGAGCTCGGCGGTCGCCTACACGGTCACGGTCTCCAACAGCGTCACCGACACGCAGGGCACGCCGGTGAGCAGCACGGGGAACAGCGCGACGTTCAACGGCTACGCCCAGCCGGCGATCCTCGGCCTCAGCGAGATCAACCCGCGCATCAGCGGCGGCCGCGACCTCATCGAGCTGCGCGCGGTGACGCCCGGCTCCATCAACGGCATCCGCCTCGAGCAGATCGGCACCTCCAGCGTCGTCGTCCTGGCCACGCTGCCGGACGTGCAGGTCGCAGCGGGCGACCTCATCGTGGTGCACATGTCGTCGGGCACGCTGACCACCGAGACGGCCGCGAAGAACCAGTTCCCCAAGAGCGCCACGCCGGAGAACTACGACAACGCGTGGGACGTGCACTCGGGCTCGGGCGGCATGTCGGACAGCGCGTCGCGGGTCATCCGGATCGTCACCTCCAGCGGCAGCTACATGGACGCGGCGCCCTTCAGCGCCCCCGCGGCCGCCGAGGCCCCGACCTTCCTCGCCGAGTTCCACGCGCTCGTCGCCGCCGGCCAGTGGACGCTCGACACGCCGTGCGCCGCGGGCCCCACCGCCTGCACCGGCGCCGAGGCGCGCGCGAACAGCGTGGACTGGCAGAGCGGCGTCACCGCCACCGACGCCACGTCCGCCTGGCGGCTCTCCAACGCCACCACGAAGGCGCGCAGCGCGTGGTCGAGCGGCACCGGGGCCACCTTCGGCGCGGCGAACCCGTAGCGAAGCCGTAGCGAACCCGCAGCGAAGCCGCGAAAGAGCGGTGAACGGAAGCGTCCACTCCCGTTCACCGCGAGCAGCACAGGCAGCCGGGCGTCCAACGCGCGCTGACTTCTTAGGGGCCTCCGCGAGCCACCCGTGTTATTGGCCGCGGTTCCCGTGAACGTCAGCGAGACAGACATCCAGCTCACCCGGGACGACGCCGAGTGGGTCCGCAGCCTCCGTCAGGAGGTCCCTGCCGAGACCTTCCAGACCGGCAAGTCCTACGCCGCAGGCCGGCGCGTCTCCGGCCTTTCGCGCTCCGGCACGCGCGTGGCCGGCACCGTCACCGATCCCTCCGGCGACCGCTTCAGCGTGGCCCTCTGGCCGGAAGAGGGAAAGCTCCTCTCCTCCTGCACCTGCGGCGCGCACTCGGAACAGACCCACTGCACCCACGTGGTGGCGGTGGGCCTGCTCTACCGCGCCCGCGTGAAGACCGCGCACCAGCGCGTCGCCGAGGCCAACGCCGCCGCCGAGCGCGCCAACGGCTACGAGCCCGGCGCGGTCACCTCGCCGGATGGCGGGGCGGTGAACGGCAACCAGCTTGCGGACGGTGATGGACCCGCCGGCGCGGAGGCGGAGGACGGTCCCGCGCCCCCGCCCGCGTACGACCCCATCGCGCTGCCCGCGCTGGCGAAGCTGGAGAACTGGCTCGGCCTCTCCTCGGTGCCGGACCACGACTTCCTCTACCGGCTGACCCCCACCACCGGCACCGGCATGCGCCAGTGGACGGTGGACGTGCGCCGCGTGGACCAGCAGGCGAAGGGCCCGGTGAACGTGAAGCGCGCGCTGACCTCCGGCCTGCGCATCTCGCCCACCGACGAGCGGGTGTTCCTCGCGCTCTCCCGCTTCGACCAGCGCTTCGACGCGCGGCTGATCATGTCCGACGAGGACCTCGCCGAGCTGGTGGAGATCCTCCGCGGCCGCAAGGTCATCTACCGCGGCACCGCGCTGCTCTTCCCCGAGGAGAAGGCGCGCGCGCAGGTGCACCTCGAGACCGGCAACGGGCGTTCGCTCGCGCGGGTGGAGCTGGCGCTGCCGGACGGCCAGACGGTGCAGCTGAAGGACGTCATCCTCCTCTCCGGGCGCCGCACCTACGTGCTGCACGGCCAGAACCTCTTCGACGTGGAGCCGGAGTTCCCCGCGCGGCTCTTGCGCAAGTGGCTGCTCGAGCCGGCGATGGCGTTCCCGGACAACCAGCTCGACCGGGTGCTGACCTTCTTCGCCGCGCACCTGCCGCGCTTCCAGCTCGGGCTCGCCGCCGAGGGCGTGGAGGTCGACGACGCGGTGGAGCCGCACTTCCTCCTCACGCTGGAGGGCACCGCCGAGCGGGTGAAGGCGAAGCTCGCGGCGAAGTACGGGCACACCACCGTGCAGGTGAACCCGGAGGCGCGGCACCTCGGCTACGCCAGCGGCGTCTCGCCGGACGGCTCCACCCGCAAGCTCTACCGCCGGCGCGAGGCGGAGGAGCGAGACGCGGGCCGGCTGCTGCTGGAGCTCGGCTTCAAGTTCGACGGGCAGGCGCTCCAGTTCGACGCCGCGGACGACACCGCGCTGAGCTTCTGGACGAAGGGCCTCGAGTCGTTGCCGAAGGGGTGGGAGGTCTTCACCGCCGCGCCGCCGAAGGTGCGGGTGCGCAAGAAGCTCAAGCCGCGGGTGAAGGTCTCCATGGCGGGCGTGAACTGGTTCGAGCTCGACGCGACGTTCGAGACCGACGAGCAGCAGGTCGATCTCGGCGCGGTGCGGATGTGGCTCGAGTCCGGGCGCCGCTTCGTCCCGCTGAAGGACGGCACCTGGGCGGAGGCGGACCGCGACGAGCTGCAGCGCGCGGCGGACCTGCTGGAGGAAGCGGGCGCGATGCCCGGCCGCCAGAAGACGAAGCTCCCGCTCTACCAGGCCGCGGCACTGGGCATGGTGGTGGACCTCGACGAGAACTTCGAGGTCGAGGCGAAGGCGCGCCAGGCCATCCGCGAGCTGCAGGACTCGCACGGCATCCCCCCGGTGGGAAAGCCGGAGGGCCTCAACGCGGATCTGCGCCACTACCAGGAGGCGGGCCTCTCCTGGCTCTGGTTCCTCCACCGCCACGGCCTGTCCGGCATCCTCGCGGACGACATGGGTCTGGGTAAGACGGTGCAGGCGCTCTCGCTCCTGCAGAAGGTGCGCAACGAGGAGGGCCCGCGTCCGTCGCTCGTCGTGGCGCCGACCTCGGTGCTCGCCAACTGGGAGCGCGAGGCGCAGAAGTTCACCCCGGGCCTCAACGTGATCGTCTGGCACGGCCAGGACCGCAAGGAGCACGCCGAGTCGCTGAAGGACGCGGACCTCGTGCTGACCTCCTACGCGCTCGTTCGCCGCGACATCGAGGAGCTGAAGAAGGTCGGCTTCCGCTACGTGATCCTCGACGAGGCGCAGAACATCAAGAACGCGGACAGCGCCACCGCGCAGGCCTGCAAGTCGCTCCCCTGCGAGCAGCGGCTGGCACTGACCGGTACGCCGCTGGAGAACCGGCTGGCGGAGCTGTGGAGCCTCTTCGACTTCCTCATGCCGGGCTTCCTCGGCTCGTCGTCCACCTTCGGCGAGCGCTACGAGCACCCCATCCAGGTGCAGGGCGACGTGGGCGTGCGCGACCGGCTGCGGCGCCGCATCCACCCCTTCATCCTCCGCCGTCTCAAGACGGAGGTGGCGAAGGACCTGCCGCCGAAGACCGAAGCGGTCGCCTGGTGCGAGATGGAGCCCGGCCAGGCCGCGCTCTACCGCGAGGTGCTCGATGAGAGCCGGAAGAAGGTCTACGACCAGATCGACAAGGTCGGCTTCAAGCGGTCGCGCGTGTCGATCCTCGCGGCGCTGATGCGGCTGCGTCAGGTTTGCTGCGACCCGCGCCTGCTCAAGCTCCCGCCCGGGACGCTGCTGCCGCCCTCGGCAAAGGTCGAGCGCTTCGGCCAGCTCCTCGAGGAGCTCGTGGGCGAGGGCCACCGCGCGCTGGTGTTCAGCCAGTTCGTGGAGATGCTCGAGCTGCTGAAGCAGGACGCCGACGCGCGCGGCATCAAGTACATGTACCTCGACGGGCGCACGCGGGACCGCATGTCCAAGGTGGACCAGTTCAACGCGCCGGACGGCCCGCCGGTCTTCTTCATCTCGCTGAAGGCGGGCGGCACCGGCCTCAACCTCACCGCCGCGGACTACGTCATCCACTTCGATCCGTGGTGGAACCCCGCGGTGGAGGACCAGGCCACGGACCGGACGCACCGCATCGGTCAGACGCGCGCGGTCATCAGCTACAAGCTCATCACCCGCAACACGGTGGAGGAGAAGATCCTCGCGCTCCAGCAGCGCAAGCGCGAGCTGGCGGCGGGCGTGCTCTCCTCCGACGAGGCCATCGCCTCCGCGCTCACCGAGCAGGACGTGGCCGAGCTCTTCGGCGGACCGTAGGGAGGACCCATGCCGCTGCGCCGCACGCACCCACAGCTGCTCGGCGCGCTCCTCATCGGCTGGGGCGTGGCGAACGGCTTTCTGCTCTTCGGCGTGTTGAACGCACTGCGCGAGCAGCAGAAGACTGTTGCCGCCATGCCCGAGCCGCCGCCTCCGGGCTCGGTGCCGGACGCCTCCACCGTGACGCTGCTCGCGGTGGGGCTGGGGCTGGTGACCCTGCTCTACCTCGGCGTGGGCTTCGCCCTGCGCACGCGGCCGAAGCTCGGCCCTGTGCTGCGCGGCTTCGCGCTGCTGGCCTCGGTCATCTCGCTCTTGTCCTTCCCGGTGGGCACCGCGGTGGGCGCCTACGGGCTCTTCGTGCTCCTGCGGAAGGCGAAACCCGCGCCCCCGCCGGGGCCCGGCGTCTAGAGCCTGCGCATCATCTCCGCGTGCCGCACGATGCCCGCGGCCCGGTCGCCGATCTCCTCCATGTGGGTGATCGCATCGAGGAACGCGAGCTGCCGCTGCAGCGCCTCGGGCGAGCCCTTCATCTGCTCGATGTGGCGGGCGCGCAGGCGGCGGCGGGTCTCGTCGATCTTCTGCTCGACCTCCTCCGCGTGGGCGGGCGTGGACTGGCCGGTGAGGTAGTGCCCCACGTTGGCGAGCGACTCGTCCACCAGCGCGCCGAGCTCGCGGATGTCCTCCACGTCCTCGCCGGAGAGCTTCTGCCGCTCGTCGTACATGCGCCGCGCGATGCGCACGAGCACCGCGCAGTGGTCGGCGATCCGCTCGAGCCGGTGAACGTTCTGCACCATGGAGGCGATGCTCCGCGCGCCCTCCGCGCTGGTGGCCGCGCGCGCCGTCTGGGTCAATTGGTCGATGACCTCGCGCTCCATCTGATCGACGAGGTCCTCGCGCTGCATCACCCGGTCCACGAGGTTCCCCAGCTTGCGCTCCGGGTGGGTGAGGATCTGCAGCGTGTCCGCGAACATCTCGCGCACCACGCCGGTCATGTGCTGCATCTCCTTGCCGGCCTGGATCATCATCAGGCCCGGCGTCTCGATCAGCGCGGTGGAGAGATAGCGGAGCACCGGCTTCCGGCTCCCGTCCGGCACCATCTTCCGCACCGCCCGCTCGAGCACGCCGATGAGCGGGAGCATCAGCAGCGTGTTCGTCACGTTGAAGAGCGTGTGGAACGCCGCGAGGTGCGTGGTGATCGCCGCCGCGCCCGCCGCGCGAACGCTCTCGGGCAGCGTCTCGTCCCCGAGGTTCACCGTGGGGTCGCCCGGCACGAGCCAGTCGATCACCGGCAGCATGTACACGTGGAAGAGCGCCAGCGACCACACCACGCCGATGACGTTGAAGAGGAAGTGCGCCCGCGCCGCGCGCTTCGCATCCACCGAGCTGCCAATCGCCGCGAGGTTCGCGGTGACCGTGGTGCCGATGTTCTCGCCGAGCACCATCGCCAGCGCGAGCTCGTAGGGGATCCACCCCATGGCCGCGAGCGTGAGGGTGAGCGTGGTGGTGGCCGACGACGACTGCAGGAGCAGCGTGAAGACGAGGCCGAGGCCCACGAAGATGAGCAGCGAGAGGAAGCCGTGTCCGGTCAGCGGCAGCAGCCACGCCAGCTCCTGGGCGCTGCCCGGCTCGGGGATGCCGTCCTTGATCAGCTGCAGCCCGAGAAAGAGCAGGCCGAACCCGAGAAGGAACTCGCCCCAGTGCCGCGGGTGCGAGCTGCGCAGGAAGGTCAGCGGCATGCCGAGGCCGATGGCGGGCAGCGCGAACGCAGCCACGTTCACCTTGAAGCCCAGCAGCGCCACCATCCAGGCGGTGATCGTGGTGCCGATGTTCGCGCCCATGATCACGCCGATGGCCTGCACCAGCGACATGAGCCCCGCCGAAACGAAGCTGACGACCATCACCGTGGTGGCGGACGACGACTGCACGACCACGGTGATCGCGAGGCCGGTGAGGACCGCGGTGAAACGATTGGCCGTCAGTTTCGCGAGCAGCGCCTTCAGCCGCGCTCCAGCCACCTTCTGGAGGGCTTCCGACATGATCTTCATGCCGAAGAGGAAGACGCCCAGCGCACCGAGCAGCCGCAGGACGAGCAAGACCGTGTCGATGACACGCCTCCGGAACGTGAAACGGCGCGCACCCTACAGGCTGCGCGCCGCTCGCAAAGCGAATTGATGCCCGCTTGCCCGGACGTTTCTACGGGTTCGGAGGATCGACGATCGTGAACTCCACGCGGCGGTTCTTCGCGCGCGCGTCTTCACCCGTGCCCTCGACCAGCGGCTTCGATTCGCCGAAGCCCTTGTGCTCGAGCCGCTCCGCCGCCACGCCCTTCGACACGAGGTAGTCGCGCACCGCCCGCGCGCGCGCCTCGCTCAGCTGCAGGTTGTAGTCCTCCTCGCCCACGTCGTCGGTGTGCCCATCCACGCGCACCTTCAATACCTGGGGGTTCTTCTGCAGCAGCTCCGCCACTTCATCGAGCACGCCGAACGACTGCGGCAGCACGGTGCTCTCGTTGGTGGCAAAGAAGATCGACTCGCGGATGACCACGCGGCCCGGCTCCAGCGACACGCGCGGAGGCTGCGGCTCGCTCTTCTGCTGCTGCTGCGAATCGTCCTCCGCGACTTCCGGACCCGAGCTCACGCTCTTCGGCGCGCCCACGGTGAGGAAGATCCCGGCCAGCGCCACCGACTCCTGCGCGCCGAGGTACGCGAACCGCGCGAAGGGACCGATGAGGATGCCGTTCACCGGCGTGATGCCGAAGCCCGCGCCCACGTCCACGCCCGCGCGCTCGCGACCGCCGCCGCGCACCAGCAGCGCGTTGGCATCGATCCAGGGGTTGAGGATCACCGGCAGCCGGTAGCGCACGCCGAGCCCCGCGCCGACGAGCGTCGGATCGCCCACCGCCTCGTTGACGTCGAAGCCATGGAGGAAGCCCGAGCCCTGCACCGCGAAGCCCATCCGCAGCGGCACGTCGAGCTTCACCGCGAGGCTTCGGCCGGTGCCCGCGCGCTCGAGGACGCTGACGGGAAACGCGAAGGCGCCCTCCAGCGAGAGGTTGAGCAGGTTGTCTCCCTCGTGCGGCGCGATGAGCCGGGGCGCGGCAAGAGCGGAGGTACCGAGGAGCAGCGGCGCAACGGCCGCGAGGACGAGGTGTCGGGTGTCGAGCGACATGCGGCGGCGGAACCTACAGAAGGGGGGACGGGTGCGCGCGCCGAAAGGGCGCCGGGCAGGGGTTGCGGGGCTGAAAATTTGAGCAGTGTCAGACCCGCTGATAGCCTGTTCAGTGTAGGCGCGCGGTGCGCCGTTCTGGAGGGGCCATGCTGATCGCACTGAGGATTTCCCGCTTCGCGGTGATCGACGAGGCGGAGGTGGAGTTCGGGTCGGGGTTGAACGTGCTGACGGGGGAGACCGGCGCGGGCAAGAGCATCCTCGTGGATGCGCTGGGCCTGGTGCTGGGGGGAAGGGCGGAGGCGGACGTCGTTCGCGCCGGCGCGGACGAGGCGGTGGTGGAGGGGATCTTCCAGCAGACGCCCGCCTTCACCGAACGGCTGACGGAGCTCGGGCTGCCGCAGTTGGGGGACGAGGTCAGCGTGCGGCGGGTGATCGGCCGGAGCGGGCGCGGGCGCGCGTGGGTGAACGGGGCGCTGGTGACGGTGGGCGTCCTCGGGCGGCTGATGCGCGGCATGGTGGACATCGCCGGCCAGAACGAGCACGTGGGCCTTTTCGACGCGGCGGTGCACCGGGACCTGCTCGACCGGGCCGGGGATCTCGGCGTGCGGCTCGCGGCGTACCGGGAGGCGCTCGCGGCCCTGCGCGGGGTGGACGCCCGCATCGAGGCGTTGGGCGGAGACGACCAGACGGCGCGGCAGCGGATGGACTTCCTCAAGTTCCAGCTGGAGGAGATCGACCGGCTCTCGCCCCAGGTCGGTGAGGACGCGCGGTTGGAGGAGGAGCGGCGCCGGCTGTCCTCGGCGGAGCGGCTGCGGCACCTCTGCTTCGGCGCCGAGGCGCAGCTCTCCGGTGACGGCGCGGCACTGGAGCTGCTGGGCCGGGCGCAGGGCGGGGTAGCGGAGGCGGCGCGGCTGGACGGTTCGCTGTCGCCGTTGAACGACCGCCTGAGCTCGGCGGTGGCGGAGCTGGACGAGGTGTGCCGGCTCCTCGCGCGCTACGGCGCCTCGCTGGATGGTGACCCCGGGCGGCTGGCGGAGGTGGACGAGCGGCTGGACGGGCTCAAGCGCCTGTGCCGCAAGCACGGCACGGATCTGAAGGGCGTGCTGGAGAAGCGCGAGCGGATGGCGGAGGAGCTCTCCCGGCTGGAGAACCGGCACGGGTTGATGGACGCGCTGATGGAGGAGCGCGCGGTGGCGGAGGCCATCGCCTGGAAGTCGGCGCGGGTGCTCACCTCCGCGCGTGAGGGCGCGGCCCGGACGTTCGGCGAGTCGGTGACGCAGGCGCTCGGCGCGCTGGCCATGGGCGGCGCGAAGTTCGAGGTGCAGGTCGCGGCGGGAGACGTGCTCGGCGCGGACGGCGCGGACCGGGTGGAGTTCCTCTTCAGCGCGAACACCGGCGAGCCCCCGCGGCCGCTGGCGAAGGTCGCCTCGGGCGGTGAGGCCTCGCGGCTCCTCCTGGCGATGAAGAAGGTTCTCGCGGGCGGGGACGCCGGCTCCACGTATGTGCTCGACGAGGCGGACACCGGCGTGAGCGGCGCGGTGGCGGCGGTCGTCGGCCGGATGATCAAGGACGTGGCCGGGCACCGGCAGGTCCTCTGCATCACCCACCTGCCGCAGGTGGCGGCGTACGCGGACCGGCACCTCTCCATCCGCAAGAGCCGGCAGGGAGACCGGACGGTGTCGCAGGTCATCTCGCTCGAGCCCGGTGAGGCGCGCACGCAGGAGCTGGCGCGGATGCTGTCGGGTGTGGAGGTCACCCGCGAGGCGATGGGCGCGGCGGAGGCGCTGGTGCGCTCGGCGCAGGCCCCGGACAAGGCTCCGCGGCGTCCCGCCCGCGCCGCGCGGGCGAGGCAGAGCGCATGAACCGTCGGCTGCCGCCCTTGCCCTGCCGTGCCCTGTCACATAGCATCCCCGGCCGTGTCGAAACCCGCTGGGCAGACCGCTGAACCCCAGAAGAAGGTGGCTTCGGCCGGACTGACGGACGTCGGCCGGAAGCGCTCCCACAACGAAGACAGCTACCTCATCGACGACGAGATTCAGCTCTACGTCGTCGCGGACGGCATGGGCGGTCACGCGGGCGGTGGGACGGCCTCGAAGATCGCGGTCGAGACGATCGACAAGGAGCTGCGCGGTGCGTGGACGGCGAAGGACACGCCGTTTCGCTTCCGCGGGCCGCTGCAGGACTCGCCCCTGCCGGAAGTCCTCCGGGGCGCGGTGGAGAAGGCCTGCATGGCCATCTTCAGCACCGCCCAGGACGACCCCCGGCTGCACGGGATGGGGACGACGGTCATCTCGTTGCTGGTGAAGGACGACCACGCGCTGTTCGCACACGTGGGCGACAGCCGCGCGTACCTCGTGCGCGGGGACCTCATCCAGCAGATCAGCGAGGACCACTCGCTGGTGAACGAGCAGATCAAGGCGGGGATGATCACGCCCGAAGAGGCGAAGCACTCCCGCTACAAGAACATCATCACGCGCTCCGTCGGCTTCGAGGAGGAGGTCCAGGTGGACGTGATGGGCCTCGTGACCGAGCCGGGCGACACCTTCGTGCTCTGCTCGGACGGGCTGGCGAACCTCGTGGAGGACGACGAGATCCGCGAGCTCGTGCACCGGCACCCGTTCGCCGAACTGCCGAAGCGCCTGGTGGACCTCGCCAACGAGCGGGGCGGTGACGACAACATCACCGTCATTGTCGTCCAGACGAGCAACTAGCCCGGGGAAACACGCCCCGCGGCTGCGTCTGTTGACCTTGACACCTTTGAAACCCCAATGATAGCTCGCGCTTCCGGGTTAGCGGCGCGGCGTGTCCGCGACGCGAAAGAGGGGACGGTCGAGCGGGTGCGAGCAGCTTAACGAGCGCGGTCCCGTCACTACCTTCGCCAACAGCTTTTCCGGCGGAGGAGTGGGCGTGGGTGCGCAGACCGGTCAGGGGAGTCGGGTTTTGGGTCACAAGTCCTATACGGTCATCGTCGTCCCCGAGGACAACTCGGAGGTCAGGCGATACCGGGTGCGGAAGAGCCTGATCGTCCAATCGCTGGTGGGCGCGCTGGTGGTGCTGGCGCTCGTCGCGGGCGGCGCTCTCCACTACGTGAAGGTGGCGCGCGACGCCGCCGAGAACCGGTACCTCCGCGAGGAGAACCTCACCCTCCAGGCGCAGCTGAAGACGGTGCGCGAGCGCATCGATCACATTGGCACCACGCTGGACCGGGTGGAGCGCTTCGACCAGAAGCTGCGCGCGCTGACACTGCTCAACGATCCGCAGCGGAACCTCGCCATGGGCCCCACCGAGCGTGAGCCCGGCGCGCGCGTGCCCGGCACCGGCGGCGACAACCAGTTCGCGCGGCTGACCTCGTCCGAGACGCCGGTGGCGCTGACCTCGAAGCTGGACAAGCTCTCTGCCGAGGCCACCCGCCAGGAGCAGAGCCTCCAGGGGCTGCAGGCCTACTTCCAGGATCAGAAGTCGCTGCTCGCGAGCACGCCGTCGGTGTGGCCGTCCCGTGGCTGGGTGACGAGCGACTTCGGCCACCGGCTCGATCCCTACACCGCGGACCGGGTGATGCACGCGGGCCTCGACATCGCGGCGCCGCACGGCAAGCCGGTGGTGGCGCCGGCGGACGGCGCGGTGGTCTTCGCCGGGCTCGAGGGCGCCTACGGCAACGTGATCGTCATCGACCACGGCCACGGCATCCGCACCCGCTACGCGCACCTGGCGAACATGAAGGTGAAGCCGGGCGACCGCGTCGCGCGCGGCCAGGAGATCGGCGCGGTGGGCAACACCGGCCGCTCCACCGGCCCGCACCTGCACTACGAGGTGCGCGTGAACGGCCTCCCGGAGAACCCGCGCAAGTTCATCCTCGAGGAGTAGCCCAAGACGAAGCGCCCCACGAGCCCGGCCCGCCCCAGAGGTGCGCCGGGCTCTCTTGCGTCCGGGCGTCGGGCGTCAGCGAGCCCCACCCCGCCGCGTCCATCCCTCCCGCGTCAGCCGCCGCGGCGGGCGGTGACGGTCACCTCATCCCGGTCATGGTAGAGCTGCCGCATCTTCACGCCCTTCCAGCCGCCCTCTTCGAGGATGCCGCGGGCGCGCCAGAGGATGGGGTTCTTGTCCTTCATGGGGAGCTTGAGGTTCGCCACCAGCTGCGTGGCCCAGCCGCGCCGCGCCCACTTCGCCAGCAGCTGCGCGACCTCCAGCGGGCGCCAGGCCATGTCGCAGAAGAGCCAGTCCAGAGGCTCCTCCGGCGCGTAGGCGAAGGCGCTCTCCTTCACGTGCCGCACCTTCGGGTGCCGCGCGAGCTCCGGCGAGAGGTTTGCCGGATCCACCGCCACCACGCGAGCGCCTCGCGCCACCAGCCGCTGCGTCCAGCCCCCGGGCGCGGCGCCGAGATCCGCACAGACCTCACCGCGTCCCGGCGCGTCCCCCAACAGCTCCAGCGCCTCCTCGAGCTTCATCGCCGCGCGGGACGGCGAGTCCTTCGGCCGGCGCATCCGCTGGCGGCCACCGGGGGCGAGCGACACGGCCTCGCGCGCAGGCACGACGCCGAGCATCCACAACGACGAACCCGCCGCCACCCACTGCCCGAGCACTCCGCCCCGAGACACCGCCAGCTCCGGCGTGCCCAGCCGGAGCTCCTCCGGCAGCGCCGCGCTCACCGCTTCACCGAAGGTCTCCGCGCCCGACGAGCGCAGCAGCGACACCGGGTCGTCCACCGCCCAGCCCTGCACGTGCACGCCCTTCGCCTCCTCCCCGCGCGCGGCGCGAAGGAGCCGCTCGGCAACCTCCGGCGCGGGCGGCATCGACTCGCCGCTCCACAGGACCCGGAAGGCAGCGCGACCGAACGCGGGCGCCACCGCGGCGGACGGACCCTTGCGCGTCGCGACGAGGCCGGGGCCGAGAAGCTGTGGCTCGGCCGACTGCCAGGCCAGCTCTTCGTAGAGGTGGTCCTCGAAGCCGGCCCGACCCGTCCAGACCCAGGCGCCCGCATCCGGCGCGCGCACGGATGGCGGCATGGGCGGCGGCCGCACTCGGGACGGCGAGCGCGAAGGATCGCTCCCGCGTGTTGAACCAGCGGGTGTTTTTCTCTTCCTGCCGACCATTGCGCTCTTCACATTTCGCTTTAGTGTGTGCGGACTTCTCCGGCGCACGACGCGTGACCCGCCGGGCCGCACAAGGCCTCAATAAATGATCGAGTGGACCCTCCGAAAGCTCATCGGCACCAAGAACGAGCGCGAGCTCAAGAAGGCGCGCGCGGTGGTGGCCCGCATCAACGACCTGGAGGCGCAGGTGAAGGCGCTCCGGGACGAGGACTTCCCGCTCCGCAGCCAGAAGCTCCGCGAGGAGATCCAGAACGGCCGTACGCTCGACGACGTGCTGCCCGAGGCCTTCGCCCTCACCCGGGAGGCCGCCCGGCGCGCCATCGGCCAGCGCCACTTCGACGTGCAGCTCATCGGCGGCTACTTCCTCCACGGCGGCGCCATCGCGGAGATGAAGACCGGCGAAGGCAAGACGCTCACCGCCACGCTGCCCACCTACCTCAACGCGCTCTCGGGCCGCGGCGTGCACGTGGTGACGGTGAACGACTACCTCGCCCGGCGCGACTCGGAGTGGATGGGCCGGGTCTACAAGTTCCTCGGGATGAGCACGGGCTGCATCCTCCACGAGCTCTCGGACAAGCAGCGCCAGGACTCGTACCGCGCGGACATCACCTACGGGCAGAACAACGAGTTCGGCTTCGACTACCTCCGCGACAACATGAAGTTCCGGCTCGGCGACTACGTTCAGCGCGAGCTGAACTTCGCCATCGTGGACGAGGTGGACTCCATCCTCATCGACGAGGCGCGCACCCCGCTCATCATCTCGGGGCCCACCGACGACACGTCCGACAAGTACGTGCGGGTGGACGCGGTCATCCCCGGGCTCATCCCGGACCAGGACTTCGTCATCGACGAGAAGGCGCGCAACACGAGCCTCACCGACGAGGGCATCGAGAAGGTCCAGAAGCGGCTGGGCATCGCCAACCTCTTCGCGCCGGAGGAGGTGGAGACGCTGCACCACGTGGAGCAGGCCCTGCGCGCGCACTCGCTCTACAAGCGCGACCGCGACTACGTGGTGCGCGACGGCGAGGTGATCATCGTCGACGAGTTCACCGGCCGCCTCATGCCCGGCCGCCGCTGGTCGGACGGCCTGCACCAGGCGATCGAGGCGAAGGAGGGCGTGAAGATCGAGAACGAGAACGAGACGCTGGCGACGATCTCGTTCCAGAACTACTTCCGCATGTACTCGAAGCTCGCGGGCATGACCGGCACCGCGGACACCGAGGCCGAGGAGTTCGCGAAGATCTACAACCTCGACGTCCGCGTGGTGCCCACGAACCGGCCGAACGTGCGGCAGGACCAGGAGGACGTGGTCTACAAGAGCGAGCGCGAGAAGTTCGTCGCCATCGCCGAGCACCTCGAGGAGCTGCACAAGAAGGGGCAGCCGGTGCTCGTGGGCACGGTCTCCATCGCCAAGAGCGAGGCGGTGGCGTCGCTGCTGCGCAAGCGCGGGGTGCCGCACAACGTCCTCAACGCGAAGCAGCACGAGCGCGAGGCGCACATCGTCGCCCAGGCGGGCCGCAAGGGCGCGGTCACCATCTCCACGAACATGGCCGGCCGCGGCACGGACATCCTCCTCGGCGGCAACGCGGAGGTGCTCGCGAACGACGAGGCCGGCTCCCCGCCGCCGCTGCCCATGCCGCAGGGCGACGAGCCGGCGGACCTCACCGGCTACCAGCAGGCGCTGGCGGAGTGGGAGGAGCGCCGGACGGGCCTCATCGAGAAGTACCGGGAGATCACCGCGCGCGAGCGGGAAGAGGTGAAGGCGCTGGGCGGCCTCTACATCCTCGGCACCGAGCGCCACGAGTCGCGGCGGGTGGACAACCAGCTGCGTGGCCGCGCCGGCCGTCAGGGCGACCCGGGTGAGTCGCGGTTCTTCCTCTCGCTCGAGGACGACCTGATGCGGATCTTCGGGGGCACCGACCGCATCCAGGGCCTGATGGAGCGGATGGGGATGGAGGAGGGAGAGCAGATCGAGCACAAGTGGCTCTCCAAGGCGATCGAGAGCGCGCAGAAGCGCGTCGAGGGCCACAACTTCGACATCCGCAAGAACGTCCTCGAATACGACGACGTGATGAACCAGCAGCGGAAGAGCATCTACAAGCTCCGCCGCCGGATCCTCGCCGCCGGCGCCGGCGTGCCGCTGGTGGAGTACGACGAGGACAAGAAGACGAAGGTCAAGACGCGCACCGAGCAGCAGGTCTCGTGGGTGGACTTCCGCGAGATGGCGTTCGACGCGGTGGAGGACGTGATCATGTCCCTCACCGACACGTACCTCGTCACCAAGAGCAACGCGCAGTGGGATCTGGACGGCCTGCAGAAGGCGCTGAAGGACACCTTCAACGTCGAGATGAGCTTCGCCGGCGCCACCTCACGGGAGGAGATCCAGGAGCAGATCTTCGCGGTGGTGGAGAAGTACTACACGCAGCGCGAGGCGGAGTTCGGCGAGGAGTTCCACCGCTACTGCCAGTACCGGTACCTCGCGACCATCGACCAGTTCTGGAAGGGCCACCTCACCGCGATGGACCACCTGCGCCAGGGCATCGGCCTGCGCGGGTACGGCCAGAAGGACCCGAAGCAGGAGTACAAGAAGGAGGGCTACGAGGGCTTCCTCCGGATGCTCTCCTCGGTGCACCACAACTTCGTGGGCCACCTGATGCGGGTGCAGCCGAAGCAGCAGGTCGAGGAGACCGAGCGGCTGCAGCGGCAGCTGGCGGAGCGCGCGCGGCAGGCGGTGGAGGCCCGGGCCGGGGCGCTCACCGGCGGCGCGGGGACCGGCGCTGCGGCAGCGGGTGCGGCGCAGGGTGGTCAGGCGGCAGGCGGCGCGGCGGCCGGTGCGGATGCCCGGACGGAGCGGGCCCGGCCCGTACCGGTGGTGCGCCAGGAACCGCGGGTGGGCCGGAACGACCCCTGCCCCTGCGGCAGCGGGAAGAAGTACAAGAAGTGCCACGGCGCGGCGGAGAGCGCGGTCTAGGCCCTCCGTCTGCTGTCCTGCCGGCCAACGCGCGTGCCTTCTGACGGGCACGCACGGGCCGAACGCTTGCCACCCGGCGGGGGTTTGAGTAGAGAGGCCCCCGCCGCAAGGCGAAGGTCAGTAGTCGAACACAAATACACACACGTCCCCGACGGCCTCGAGGTGACCCCGGCAATGGAGCAGGGGAAACCCGCAGCGGAGTTTTCGCTCCGCTCGGGCGAAGGCCGGAAGTTCCGGGAGTCGTGGCGGAGAAACCAAAACGATGGAAACGCAAGAGCAGACGCAGGCGCAGGCGATGGACAGCGGGATCACCATGAAGCAGCTGCTGGAGGCCGGTGTTCACTTCGGCCACCAGACGAAGCGCTGGAATCCCAAGATGAAGCCGTACATCTACGGCGCGCGGAACGGCATCTACATCATCGACCTGCAGAAGACGGTGGGCCTTGCCCGCTCGGCCTTCCGCTACGTGACCGAGGTCACCTCGCGTGGCGGGTCGGTGCTGTTCGTGGGCACGAAGAAGCAGGCCCAGGACGTCATCCAGGAGGAGGCGCGCCGCGCCGGGCAGTTCTTCGTGACCTCCCGCTGGCTGGGCGGCACGCTGACGAACTTCAAGACGATCAAGCAGGGCATCGACCGCCTGAAGAGCATCGAGAAGATGGCGGAGGACGGGACCTTCGAGCGCCTCCCCAAGAAGGAGGTCGCGCAGCTGGAGCGTGAGCGCGAGCGCCTCGAGAAGAACCTCGGCGGCATCAAGGACCTCAGCCGGCTCCCGGGCGCGATCTTCGTGATCGACCCGAAGAAGGAGCACATCGCCATCCACGAGGCCACCCGCCTCGGGATCCCGGTGATCGGCCTCGTGGACACGAACTGCGATCCGGACGGGATCGACTTCGTCATCCCGGGCAACGACGACGCCATCCGGTCGATCAAGCTCTTCACCGGCAAGATCGCGGACGCGGCCATCGAGGGCGCGGCGCGGTACAAGTCCTCGGGCGCGCAGGACCGCGACGAGGAGCGCGAGTCGCGTGGCGACCGCGGTGATCGCGGCGACCGGCGCGGGGACCGCCGTGACAACCGCCGTGGCGGCTTCGGCGGCGACCGGGATCGCGGCGGCTACCGTGGCGGTGGCGACCGTGGCGGCGACCGCAGCAGCAGCGGCCCGACGGTGGAGATCCGCGGCGCGGCGGCTCCGGCAGCTCCGGCGGCCGAGGGTGGCGAGTCGTCCGAGATGGCGGCGGCGAAGACCGAGTAGTCCGACGCCGAATCCTTGCTTTCACCGGCGCCGCTCGTCACCGACCGGCGCCGTTCTGTTTTCAAAGGGAGAGGAAACATGAGTCAGATCACGGCCGAGATGGTGCGCGACCTCCGCGAGCGGACGGGCGCCGGGATGATGGACTGCAAGAAGGCGCTGACCGAGACAGGGGGCGACTTCGACAAGGCGATCGACCACCTTCGGAAGAAGGGCATCGCGTCGGCGGCGAAGAAGGCCGGGCGCGTGGCGGCGGAGGGCCTCGTCGGCTCCTACGTGCACAACGGGAAGATCGGCGTGCTCGTGGAGGTGAACTGCGAGACCGACTTCGTGGCGCGGAACGACGCGTTCGTGACGCTGGTGAAGGAGATCGCCATGCACATCGCCGCGGCGAACCCGCTCTACGTGAAGCGGGACGAGGTGCCGCTGGAGGTGGTGGCGAAGGAGAAGGAGATCGAGGCGGTCAAGCTGCGGGAGCAGAAGAAGCCCGAGGCGATGATCGAGAAGATCCTCGAGGGCAAGGTCTCGAAGTACTACGAGCAGGTGTGCCTCCTCGACCAGCCCTGGTTCAAGGAGGACAAGAAGAAGGTCCACGAGATCCTCTCCGAGTCGGTGGCGAAGATCGGTGAGAACATCACCATCCGCCGCTTCGCCCGCTTCATGGTGGGCGAGGGCATCGAGAAGAAGCAGGACGACCTCGCGGCCGAGGTGGCCAAGCAGGTCGGCGGCTCGAACTAGCCCCTGCCGTCACAAGGCCCCGGTCCGCAACCGCCGGTACCGCTCGCGCGAGAAGCTTTCATGAGCGCGAGCACGGCGGGGAAGGGACCGGGGATCGTACTGCGCGCCACCAACCGCTCGGGGACTCTCCGGGTGTCGGTGGCGCGTCGTCGTTTGAAGGGGATGATCGAGGTGCTCGACGCCTCGGGGCAGACGGCGGAGATAGGCCTCACCGCGGAGGAGCTGCGCGCGCTGGCGCAGGCGCTGCGGAAGGTGGCCGCCGCGCTGGCCGCGGAGTCGCTCACCGACGAGAAGACGCGCTGATCCTCCCGGGGAGCTTTGGGCGTTGAAAGGCAGGGGGGCCCCGACTACAAGCGGCAGCCGCTCATGTCCGACCAGAACGCACGCGGCGGTTACAAGCGGATCCTTCTCAAGCTCTCCGGCGAAGCGCTGATGGGGGAGGGGAAGTACGGCATCCAGCCCTCGGTGCTCACGCGGATCGCGGGCGAGATCAAGGAGGTCGTGGCCGCCGGGGTGGAGCTGGGCATCGTCATCGGCGGGGGAAACATCTTCCGCGGCGTGGCCGGCTCGACCGAGGGCATGGACCGCGCGAACGCGGACTACATGGGGATGCTCGCCACGGTGATCAACTCCATGGCGCTGCAGGACGCCCTGGAGAAGCAGGGCGTCCACACTCGCGTGCTCAGCGCGATCAAGATGGAGCAGATCGCCGAGCCCTACATCCGCAGGCGCGCGGTGCGGCACCTCGAGAAGGGCCGGGTGGTCATCTTCGCCGCCGGCACCGGCAATCCGTACTTCACCACCGACACTGCGGCCTCGCTCCGGGCGATGGAGATCAACGCCGAGGCGATCCTCAAGGCCACGAAGGTGGACGGCATCTACGACCGGGATCCGAAGAAGGATCCGGCGGCGCGTCGCTACCGGACGCTGACGTACATGGACGTGCTCAGGCAGGGGCTGAACGTGATGGACAGCACGGCCATCTCGCTCTGCAAGGACAACAACCTGCCCATCGTGGTCTTCGACATGACGAACACCGGCAACATCCAGCGGGCGATCTTCAACGCCGGCGAGGTGGGGACGGTCGTCGGCTCGGGCGAGACCACCTGGGCGGATTCGGCGCAAGGAGAGGGGAAATGACCGACGACGTGGTGAAGGATCTGAAGGGCCGGATCGACAAGACGATCGACGACCTGAAGAAGGAGCTGACGCGCATCCGGACCGGCCGGGCGAACCTCAACATGCTCGAGGGGATCCGGGTGAACTACTACGGGAACCCGACCCCGCTCTCGGGCGTGGCGTCCGTCAGCGCGCCGGAGCCGCGGCTCATCATCATCAAGCCGTGGGACAAGGCGGCGCTCCGCGACATCGAGAAGGCGATCACCGAGGCGAACCTGGGCATCAACCCCCAGAACGACGGTGAGATGATCCGCCTGCCCATTCCTCCGCTGACCGAGGAGCGGCGCAAGGACATCGCCAAGCAGGTGAAGAGCAAGGGCGAGGACCACAAGGTCGCCATCCGGAACATCCGCCGGGATGCGAACGAAGCGCTGAAGACGCTCCTCAAGGACAAGAAGATCACCGAGGACGACCAGAAGCGCGCCACCGAGAAGGTGCAGAAGGAGACCGACGCGGGCATCGCCGCGGTCGACCAGGTGGTGGTGAAGAAGGAGAAAGAGGTCATGGAGGTCTGAGTGAAGGCGCTCGTCGCGGATCCAGCCCTGCCGGTGTCGAGCGTCCTGCGCCGGCACCTCGAGGGGATGGGCTTCGAAGTGAAGGTCGTCCACTACCTCGACGAGGCGGTGGAGCGGATCCGCGCGGGCGAGCTGGACCTCATCCTCACCGCGGCCACCGCGCAGTTCGACGGGGAGACGCTCTGCCGCAAGGCGAAGCAGTTGCTCCCGCGCTGCCCGGTGGTGCTCATCTACCCGCCGGAGGAGGAGGACCCCGAGCCGCACGCCGCCGGCGCCGGGGCGGACGGCTGGATGGTGGGGCCGCTGAAGCGGACGCTCGTCGTCGGCACCGTCCGCAGCGTGCTGCGCCTGCGGGAGCTCGCCGAGCGGGTCGAGCGGTTGGAGGCGGAGCTCGGGGCCCAGGTGGCCGCGGCCTCGGTTCCACCCGCCACGCCGAGTGCAACGCCGGGCCTTTCTGGAGCGGGTGGGGGCGCTGCGACAGGGTTCGTCCCCGGGCTGAGCGGCGCAGACGACGCGACCGGCGCGGCGCAGAACACCGCCGACTTCGGCTTCTTCAAGAAGTTCCTCCTCACCGAGGTGAAGCGGTCGCGCCGCTACCGGTACCCGGTGGCGCTGCTGCTCGTCGCGCTCGATGGGTTCGCCGGGCGGACCGCGGGCTTCGGCGCGCAGGAGCGGACGGCGGTTCTCGCCGAGGCGCTGGGCACGGTGTCGCGCTGCATCCGGGACATCGACCTCGCGGTGCCGTTCGGGGACGAGCGGTTCCTCGTCTTCCTTCCGCACACCGGGCGGGACGGCGCGCTGACGGTGGCGGGGAGGCTCCGGGACAACCTCGGCGCACTGCAGAGCCTTACCGGGGGCACCGCCTCGGTGGGCGTGGCCACGTACGAGCCGGGAACGGGGACGGCCTCGGCGGCGGCGGGTGAGGTTGCCCAGGCGGGCGGTGCGGCCTCGGGCGGCGCGGGGGGCCAGGTCAGCTTCGGCTCACTGATGAAGGAGGCCTCGGAGGCGCTCCGCCGGGCGCAGGCCTCGGGCGGGAACGCGGTGGACGCGGGCGAGCGGAAGGTCCGCGACCGGATCAGCCTCGGCTAGGGAACGAGGCCGAGGCGCTCGCCGCTCATGCCCTCGACCACGCCGTCCACGAAGGAGAGCAGCTCGAGGCCGCGGCCCTTGTCGTCGCGCCAGGCGCCGGCCGCTTCGTCCCACGAGAAGTGGATGCCCTCACCGCCGCCGGCGACCCAGATCTGCCGGACGGCGCGCTGCGTGTTCACCACCACCTTCTCCCCCGACGACGAGGAGAGGGTGATCATGTCCGCGGTGGCGTCGCACTCGAGCCGGTCCGGATCGGCCGCGTCCGCCGCGGCGACGATCCGCTTGAACGCGCGCGAGACCTCCGCGTCGTAGCCGGGCTCGTCGAGCGGAGCCATGTCCTACAGGCTCTCCAGCACCGACTGGTTCGGGGCCGCGTAGAAGAGGAGGCGGGCCTGCGCGCCGGGCTCACCGTCCGGGCGCTCGAGGGCGATGACGGTGCCCGGGTTCACCGGCTTGGGGAAGTTCTGCATCCCCAGCAGGTGCGACGCCATGGCGCCCATGGAGGGCTGGTGGCCGACGAGGACGAGGTTCTCGCCCGCGTGCTCGGTGAGGACCGCGTCCAGCGAGCCCACCGGCATGTCCGGGAGGAGGCTGCGGTTCGCGCGGAGGGAGCCCTCGTGCTTGATGGCGAGGGAGAGGATGGTCGCCGTCTGCACCGCCCGAACGAGGGGGCTGCAGAGGATGAGATCCACCTTCTCCATCCGCTCGGCCAGCGCGGTGAAGTGCGAGAGCGCGAGCGGCCGGGCCCGGGCGGTGAGGGCGCGGGCATCGTCGCCCAGGCCCTCGGGAATCTCCGCGTCCGCGTCCGCGTGCCGAACCAGGAAAATCCGCAAGTTTCCTCCACCCGCCTCGTGGCGGACGGCCCTCGTACCTGAACCCACCGGCACTGGTCAAAGGATTCGCGGCGACTGTTCAGGTCGGAGCCTTTGTCCTAGGGTCCGGCGCGCGTGCGAAGCCTGCAAACCCCGCCCGTGCCCCTCCTCCTCCTCGCCGTTCTCGTCGCAGGACCCTTCGCGGGCTGCCGCTTCGGCGCGGAGCCGGGTGCCGACACCGCCAGGCCACCGGCCGCCGGTGAGACCGGTGGGACCGGTGGAGCCGTCCACGGCGAGCCGGAGGGCGGCGAGGCCGGGCTGGACGCGCTGCCGAGCGAGTCGGCCGAAGACGCCGCCGCGCCCTACCTCATCAAGGAAGCGAAGCTCGAGCGCTTCATCGAGTACCAGGAGCAGACGCTCTCGCTCTACGCGCAGATGCTCGCCGACCTGTCGAAGGCCGAGAGCGCGGACGGTGGGGCGATGGCGCAGGTCTCGGTGGTGAAGCGCCACGCCGAAGCCCAGGAGCGGGCGCGCCGGGGACTGGGGCTCTCCGAGCGCGATGTGCGGGAGCTGGAGCGGGTGGTGGGCGACGTCATCTCGCGTCGCGCGGTGGCGGGCAGCGTGGATGCCGAGGCCGACATGCGGCAACTGGAGGCGCTGGCGGCGAAGCTGGGGCCGGAGCAGCGGGTGGAGCTCGACCGGACGCTGGAGCAGCTTCGCGCGCAGCAGAAGGAGACCGCCGCGCTGACCGAGGAGCGCCGGAAGTACGGCGACCGGAACGTGGACCTCGTGCTCTCGCGCGAGGAGGTCCTCACCCGGCAGTGGAACCGCGCCATTGCCACCTTCTCGGGGGCCGGCGCAGCGCCTTCGCCTCCGCCCGCCGCCCCTCCGGTGGCTCCCGCGCCGCCGGACGCCGCGGTGGCGGAGACCGGCAGCCCGTAGCGCACCGCCACCGGCTCAGACGTGGACGGGACGCGTCGTCGTCGTCGTCGTCACCGTCCGCGTGTGCACGTGCCCGGGCGCGGTGACGAAGCCGGGGCGGATGGGCAGCTCGCGGGCGCCGTGACGGGCGACCCAGCGGCTGTCGCGCGTCGCGAGGACGAGGGCCAGCGAGAAGGCGAAGGGCACGTGCGCGAGCAGCCACGCGCCATGCATCAGCTCGCGGCGCATCGGCGGGCTGATGAAGGACATGATGAACCAGTTGAGCACCACGAAGACGATCCCGGTGAACACGAGCCCGAGCACGAAGAGCGCCATGCCCTCCGCCGACGGCGCGACGAAGGAATCGCGGCGCCGGCGCGGGACGATGAGCGACCAGGTGGTGGCCACGCCGATCGCCACCGCGTAGTGGATGACGAGGCCCAGGAGGATCGCGCTGGCGGGCATCGCGAGCGTGGGCAGGTCGCGCCAGAAGATCCCGGCGATCATCTTCGGCAGCGCGAAGAAGCCGCTGCCGTGCGCGAGCGAGAAGAGCCCGTACACGATGAGCATCAGCGTGCCGCCCACGACGCCTGCGACGGCGCCGGGGACGGCGGTCTCGCTGAAGAAGAGACGGCCCTCGCCGGGGAGGGTGCGGCTCTCGCGGGTGGTGGTGGCGGCGGCGGTGGCGATGTGTCTCTTCATGTTCTCCTCCGGGTCAGGCGGTCTGGCGCCTCGGCGCGTTGGCGGTGCGGGTGATCTGCCGACGGAGCGGGACCCCGAGCGGGAGCAGCGCGCCGAAGACGAGGTGGTAGAGGAAGAGCACGCTCTTGGGGACCGTCTGCCACATGGCGTCGTCCGCCCAGGGCACCACCATCCAGGTCATCACGAGGAAGACCATCAGCCCGAAGGCGAGGCCCAGCCCGGCGGCGGCCATCAGCGGAATGCCGCGCGGCGCGAGCGCCACGAAGAGCACGCCCCACACCGCGCTGACCGCGAAGTGGATCGCCGCGCCGGCGATGGCTCCCGAAGCGCCCTGCGAGGCCGCGCGGCCCTCGAGCACACCGTCCGCCACGCGCTGCAGCGGCCAGGTGAAGCCGAGGCCTGTCAACTGGGCGTGGATGACCGCCAGAAGCAGCATCACCGCGCCGGCGATGAGGCCGGCCTCGACGCCGGGGGCGATGATCTCGGAGGCGGTGCGGCGCCAACCTGTCGGGTGCTCTTCCCTGTTCGTGTCCACGCGGGAAACGTTGGGTACCGGTCACCGCTACGGCAGCGGCCGGGCGTTCAGGCGAAGGGCGGGGCGCCGAGGCCTTCCCTCCGGGGCTGAATCGCACGGTGCCTGACGGTTGGGCCCCCCTCTGGTCTTGGCCCCCGGGTCGTCGGCTAGCCTGCGCGGCCGTGAACGCCCCCCACAAGCCGACCGTCCTCGCCATTTCCTGCTACTTCAAGGGCAACGCCTTCCTCGAGCGCATCAAGGCCGAGGGCTCTCGCGTGATGCTCCTCACCACCGAGTCCACCGTGCACGAGCCGTGGGCGAAGGAGAGCCTCGATGGCTTCTTCGTCACGCCCTCGTTCGAGAACCGGCGGCACCTCATCAACACGGTGGCTTGGCTGCGCCGCGAGCACCGCTTCGATCGGATCGTCGCGCTCGACGACTACGACGTGGAGGTGGCGGCGCACCTGCGCGAGCACTTCCGGCTGCCGGGGCTCGGCGAGTCGGCGGCGCGGCTGTTCCGCGACAAGCTGGCGATGCGCGTGCGTGCGCAGGAGCTGGGCATTCCGGTGCCGGCGTTCACCGGGCTCTTCGATCACGCGAAGGTCGGCGAGTTCCTGCGTGAGGTTTCGGGGCCCTGGCTGATCAAGCCGCGCTTCGAGGCGTCCGCGGTGGGCATCCGCAAGGTGCACTCGGCGGAAGCCGCGTGGGAGGTCATCCACGGACTCGGCGACGACCAGTCGTTCTACCTGATGGAGCGGATGATCGACGGCGAGATGTTCCACGTCGACTCGCTGGTGGCGGACGGGAAGGTCTGCTTCGCCGAGGCCTCCGGCTACCACCGGCCGCTGCTGGAGGTGGCGCAGGAGGGTGGCATCTACGCGACGCGGATCCTTCCTCGGGAGGGCGAGCTGTCGAAGCGCTTGAAGGTGGCGAATGCAGCGGTGCTCGAGGGATTCAGGTTGGGGCTCGGCGCGTCGCACACCGAGTTCATCGTCGGGCGTGGGGACGGGGTGCCGTACTTCATCGAGACCTCGGCGCGCGTGGGCGGCGCGAACATCGCGGAGATGGTCGAGGCCGCGACCGGCGTGAACCTCTGGGCGGAGTGGGCGGCGCTGGAGCTGGGCGGGGAGGGCGCGGCGTGGCGGGCGCCGGCGGTGCGCGAGGACTACGCGGGCGTGGTCATCTCGCTCGCGCGGCAGGAGTGGCCGGACACCGGTTCCTTCAATGATCCCGAGATCGTCTACCGGGTGCAGCGGAAGAACCACGTGGGGTTCATCGTGCGCTCGCAGTCCCCGGAGCGGATCGACGCGCTGCTCGAGCAGTACCGCACGCGGATCAAGGCGGAGTTCCACGCCGCGCTTCCGCCCCCGAGCCGCGCCACGGCGTAGTTCGCTGCGTGCCAAGCGCTCCGCCGGATCAGCCGGCGGAGTCGTGGACCTCGGGGAGCCAGAGTGACGAGAGGTCGAGCTCGACCGCTTCGAACGGCTCCGCGCGCACCCGGTCGAGGTGCGAGTACGTATCGAGCAGCATCCACCGACCTCCTTCGAGGCGGAGGACCTCGAGGGTCTTCAGCGCAGGGTCGATGAGCCACACGCCCCGGACCTCTGCGCGCGCATAGCGCTGCAGCTTCAGCTTCCTGTCCAGGACCGCGGTGGAGGGCGAGAGCACTTCGCACACCCAGTCGGGAGCGAGAGTGACGTAGGCAGCGCGCGGATAGACGGCCATGCGCTCCTGGCGCCAGCCGGCGAGGTCGGGAACGAGCACGTCCTCACCGAAATGCAGCTCCGGCTCGTGGACGATCCACCAGCCGCCCGGCCCGTTGAGGCCGCGCTGGAAGAGGCCGATCAGCTCGTAGCCGAGGCCGGAGGAGGCGAACGTGTGCGGGCCGGCGGGCCGAGGCGAGACGAAGAGCTCCCCGTCGATGAGCTCACCGGTCAGGTGCTCCGGAAGCCGCTCGATGTCCTCATAGGTGGCGCGCCGCGGTTCCCGTTTCATGACGAGGGAAAGGTAACGCCAGTGCGCCCCGGCGGCTGGGGCGCCGCTTCACGCCCTCTCGAGAACGAGCTCCACTTCGGCGTCGGCGCACTTCCGGTCCTCGTCGCCAGAGGGCTCGCAGCGCAGCTCGAACTCCGTCGCGCCACCGAGATTGGCGCCGTCATCCAGGCAGTCACCCTCGGGGTGAACGGTGGCGACGGCACGCCACTTCGTGTGGGTCGCCGGGCCGCCCTGTCCTTCGAGAACGAACTCGAACGGGAAGGTCACGTCTCGGACGTCAACGCGCAGGAGCTTCATCTCGAGCGAGCGGCCCTCGCGGGTGGACGAGGTGTCCCGCGCGCTGATGCAGAGGATCCCTTCAGTGGGCGCTTCGACGCTCTGGCCGAGCACGAGCGTTCCGTGGAGGTCCGGTGCGATTTCAGTGGGCCCGCAGCCTGAGAGCGTGAGCAGGACGAGGGCGCAGATCGGGAGGGTACGCATGGCCGAGGGATACGTGCATTCCGGCGTCGGCTTCAAGGGAAGGCGGCTCCTCCTCGGATTTCTGAGGAGGAGTGATGTGGCGCCCCGTCACTCGTGGTCCGGCCCGAGCGCGAGGCCCACGACGGTCACTCGCCCGTCCCTCACCTCGCGCACGCGCAGGCGCACCGCGCCGATGATGAAGACGTCCCCGGTTTGCGGCGCCGAGTTCCTTGCCCGGATCATCTCGTCGAGGGTGCGGTCCGCGCGCTCGCCGGTGCGCAGATCGTAGAGCGCCGCGAGGTCTCCCGCGGTGGTCGTGGCGGCGAGGGGGAACTCGGCGAGGATCTCCGTGCGCTCGTGGTCCTTCATGCTGGCGAAGACGCGGTCCACCGGCCGGCGCGATTCGCGGTCGCTGACGACGAAGACGTGGTCGCCGGGGACGATCCGGCTCGACCCGCGCGGGGGGATGATCGTCTTGCCCCGGCTGATGAGTGCAACGACCGCGCCCTCGGGGAGCGCCAGCTCGCGCAGCATCCGGTTCGCCGCCCGCGAGTCCTCGCGCACCGAGTAGTCCACGATCTCCGCCTCCACGTCCCGGAGCGAGGAGATCTCCAGGGACAGCGGGGCGGAGGGCTCGGGCGGCTCCTCGAGGCCGAGCTTCCGCGCCACGAAGGGCAATGTCCCGCCCTGCAGCACCGCCGAGAGGAGCACGACGAAGAAGACAACGTTGAAGATGACCGGCCCCGAGCCGATCCCGAAGAGAAGGGGAAAGGTGGCGAGGATGATCGGCACAGCGCCCTTCAGGCCGACCCAGCTCACGAGGACGATCTCGCGCCAGGAGAAGCCGAAGGGCAGCAGCATCGGCACCACCGCCAGCGGGCGTCCCACGAAGATCAGCGCCGCGGCGATGAGCAGCGCCGGGCCGGCGACGGCGACGAGCTGGCTCGGGCTGGAGAGGAGTCCGAGGACCACGAACATCGCGATCTGGCCGGCCCACGCGATGCCGTCGTGGAAGAGCAGCGTGCCGCGCAGGAACACGAGCTTCGAGTTCCCCAGCACGAGCCCCCCCACGTAGATGGCGAGGAACCCGCTGCCGCCGAGCAGCGCCGCCACGCCGAACGCGAGCAGGCCGCACGACGCGGTGAGCAGGGGATAGAGCCCCGCCGCGCCGAGGTTGATGCGGTTGATGAGCTTCACCGCGCCCCAGCCCACTCCGGCGCCGACCGCGAGGCCCACGCCCATCTGCTGCGCGAAGAGGAGGAGGAGCTGCGGCCCGAACGCGATCTGGTTCGTCAGCACCTGCAAGAGGCCGATGGTGAGGAAGATCGCCATCGGGTCGTTGGCGCCGCTCTCGATCTCGAGGGTCGAGGCCAGGCGCAACCGCAGCTTCACGCCCGCGTTGCGGAGCTGGGAGAAGACCGCCGCCGCGTCGGTGGAGCCGACGATGCTGCCGAGCAGCAGCCCTTCGAGGACGGAGAGCCTGAGCACCCAGGCGGCGAAGAGCCCGGTGACGACCGAGGTGACGAGCACGCCGGCCGTGGCCAGCACCGCCGAGGGTTTCCACGCCGCCTTCAGGCTCGCCAGCGGGCTTCGCAGGCCACCGTCGAAGAGGATGATCGCCAGCGCCAGCGTCCCGATCGCGTGCGCGGACTCGTAGTTCTCGAAGGGGATCCGCCCCACGCCCTCGCTGCCCGCGAGCATCCCCAGCCCGAGGAAGAGCACGAGCACCGGCACCCCGAAGCGCGCCGAGAACTTGCTCGACAGGATCCCGAGAATCATCAGGACGCTGGCGACGAGCAGCAGTTTGTCGATGAGGAACACCGCGCGCAGTCCGGAGGCGACTCGTTCGTCGTGAGAGGGCGGTCAGCTCCCGAGGAACTCCGCCAGCGCGGCCACGGGAGCGCCGGTGGGGCGGCCCGCGGCCCAGTCGGGCGGGTTCAACGCGACGCCGCTGATGTCGAGGTGCGCGAAGGGCAGGCCGCTGCCGCTGATGCCGGACGCCACGTCGAGGAAGGCGTAGGGGCCCTGGTGGCCGCGCGCGGTGTCCACGCTCGCGAGGCGGTTGGAGGAGACGAGATCCTCCGCCGGGCTCTTCGGCGCGCAGAAGAGGTAGTCCTCGCGGCGCGGGCGGGTGAACTCGAAGGGCTCGCCCATGCGCTCGCCGGCCTGCTGCAGCCGCGAGAGCACGTTGTCGCGCCGCGCGGCCGCGTTCTCCAGCGCCGCCACGCACGGTCCGAACGCGCGGTAGGAGTGACCGGTCAGCGTGGCCATCGTCATCAGCGTCGCGCCGGACATGGTCTGCGGCTCCGCCAGGCCGCGCTCGCGCAGCGCGGAGAGGAGATCCGCCAGCACCAGGCGCCCTTCCGCGTCGGTGTTGCCGATGCGCACGCGAACGCCGCTCCGGGCCCGGATGATCTCGTCGGAGACGAAGCTCTCCTCGCCGATGCCGTTGCGCACCCAGCCGAGCATCGCGACCACGCGCAGGCCCGGCAGCTTCAACTCAGCCAGCGTCCGCACGAGGCCCGCCGCCGACGCAGCGCCGCCCTTGTCCCGGCTCATCCCCGCCATGCCGCCATTGGTCTTCAGGTCGGCGCCGCCGGTGTCGTAGGTCACGCCCTTGCCCGCGATGAGCAGCGTGCGCGTCACCGGCGAGCCGGCCGGCGGCATGAGCTCCAGCGTGGTGATCCTCGGCGCGTGGCGGGCCACGGTGGCGGAGGCGCGTCCCACCGCGGCGAGCAGCGGGAAGGCCGCGATGTCCTCCAGCTTCGACAGCGTGGTGACGGTCACCCCCAAAGCTGCGTCCGCGAAGGCCCGCTCACACCAGGCGGCGGCCTGCGGGGGATTCATTTCCTCCGGTCCTCCGACGGTCAGATCGCGCGCGAGCACGCGGCCCTGCTCCACGGCGTGAAGCCACGCGCAGGTGCGCTCCTCGAGACCCAGCACCGTCACGCGCTGCAGCCCACCTCCGGGCGGAAGTGGGGAAGCGCCCACCGGACGCCAGCCGGCACCGAGCGCCGAGAGCGCGGCGACCTCGCGGGCCCGGGCGAAGCGGGGCTCGTCCGGCGTCCACAGCGCGAGCACCGGACGCTGGGCACCGGCGGTCAGCGCGCGGGTGACGGCAGCCTGCGCGGCCTCGGCGACGCGGCGGACGTCCTCCCACTCCTCCGAAAGCCTGCCGATGGGCGCGACCACCACGCGGCCTCCGGGGGCACCCTCCAGCGGGAGGACGGTGGGGCCGGGCTCGCCCACGGACAGCGCGCGATCGAGCTTCAACGCGGCGCGCAACCGATCCGCGGTCTGAGCGGGGAGTGTCAGCCGGTCGACGAACTCCGCCAGCGGCGAGGGGAGAAGGACGACCAGCGCATCGCCCTCCGCCTTCGTGAGATCGGGAGCGGCGAGGAGTGTCGGCAGGGTCACGGTATGCACGGGAGGACAATGCCATAGGCCCCCCGATGGTGGCGGGGGTGCTGTCGCTGGTATGTTCCCGCCCCTTCATGTCCGACAGCCCGAAGCCCGGCGTCCTCTATGGTGAGCCGGCGCTTCTCGAAAAAGAGCCCGCCGCCGTGTGGCCCCAGGGTGACGTCGCTCCCGACGCCATCCTCCCCATCGCCGAACGCCTCCACGTGGATCCGCGCTATGCGGGCCGTGGGGTGACCGCCGCATTTCTCGACTCCGGTTTCTTCGCGCACCCGGATCTCACCCAGCCGCGCAACCGCATCCGCACCTACGTCGATCTGATCAACGACCGCTCGGGGCAACGCCTCATCGAACGGCCGGACGACTCGATGTGGCACGGGATGATGACCTCCACCGTCGCCGCCGGTAACGGCTTCCTCTCCGACGGGCGCTTCCGTTCTCTGGCGCCGGAGATGGACGTGGTGCTGGTGAAGGTCGGTCACCTCTCGCGCGTGAAGCACGACGACATCACCCGCGGCATCCGGTGGGTGATCGATCACAAGGAGGAGTTCGGCATCCGCGTGCTGAACATCTCGGCGGGCGGCGACTACGAGCGCTCCTACCTCTCCGATCCGCTCTGCCGCGCCGCGGAGGACGCGGTGCGCGCGGGCATCACCGTCGTCTGCGCGGTGGGCAACGCGGCGGGCGGAAGAAACCGCGTCATCGCGCCCGCGAGCACGCCGGCGGTGATCACCGTGGGCGGCACCGACGACCGCGGCGATCCGAGGCTCGGGCGCACGGGCACCTACTGGTCCTGCTACGGCCCGACGATCGACGGGCTGCAGAAGCCGGAGGTCATGGCGCCGGCGATCTGGGTGGTGGCGCCGATCCTTCCCGGCACGCGCACCGCGGCGGAGGCGGAGTTGCTCGCGGACCTGAGCACCGCGCCGGACGAGCGGCTCTCGAAGATCCTCCACGAGCGGCGCGGCGTGTTCCCGGCGCTCGATGGGGTGAAGGACGACGAGCCCTACCTCATCCGGCAGCTGGTGGAGAGCCTGCAGCGCGACCAGAAGGTCATCAGCGGCGAGTACAAGCACGTGGACGGCACGTCGTTCGCGGCGCCGATCGTGACGAGCATCGTGGGACAGATGCTCGAGGCGAACCCGGGGCTCTCGCCGCACGACGTGAAGCGGCTCCTCATCGATACCGCGAGGCGATTGCCGGGCGTGGCGGTCGAGCGGCAGGGGTGGGGCGTGGTCAATCCGGCAGAGGCCATCCGCGAGGCGGAGCGGCGCAGGAACAGGTGACAGACTCGATGAACCAGATCAGCACGGGCAACGTCCGCAACCGGCTCCGCGTGGGCCTCGTGGACATGAACAACGGCGTGCCCAACCAGGCGGTGCGCTCCTTCAAGTCCATCACCGCGGCCTTCTTCGAGAAGGTGAAGGCGGCGAACCCGAACGTGGAGACGGTGCTCCATCACGCGCAGCCGCGCAACCGGCCGGAGGGGCCGCCGAAGGACTGCGACCTCTATCTGTGCACCGGCGGTCCGGACTCTCCGGTGGACGGCTTCGCCGAGCCGTGGGCGCGTGGGGTGGAGCGGTTCTTCGACACGGTGGTGGAGCGCAACGTCAGCGGCATGCCCGGCGCGCCGGCGGCGTTCTGCGTCTGCTACTCGTTCGAGATCGCGGTGCTGCACTTCAAGGTCGCGCGCATCGGACCGCGTCCTCGCAAGTTCGGGATCATGCCGGTCTATCCGACGGAGGAGGGCCAGGCCTCGCCGCTCTTCAAGCCGTTCGAGGACAGGCTCTTCGCGTGGGAGCACCGCAGCTGGGAGGCGGTGGATCTCGACGAGGCGCGCCTGAAGCAACTGGGCGGCGTCCTCTACGCGCGCGAGAGCCGCGACGGGGTGAGCAAGGGCGAGGGCCTCATGTCCTTCAAGTTCGCGCCCGGCATCGAAGGGACGATCTTCCACCCCGAAGCGGACCGTCCGGGTGCGCTCGCCTGGATCGAGCGACCGGAGCAGGCGCAGGCGGTGCGGGAGACCTACGGCGAGGAGACGTATCGCCGGATGCTCAAGACGCTGGATGACCCGACGCGGCTGGCGCGCACGTACGCGCTGCTGTTGCCCGGTTGGCTGGCGCGCAGGTTCAACGCCATTGCACCGGAGCGCGGTTGGAATCGCATCGGCGAGCCCAGCTACGATGGCTTGAGCATCGGCGCTTTCGAGAAGCCGGCGAACGAAGCCGAAACCTCCGCGGAAGACGCGTAGCAGCAGCAACACCACCGAAAGGCAGAACGCAGCAAATGGCACACCGGATTGGAATCCTGGCGGGCATGGAGTGGGACCACTTTCCGCTCGCGTTGATCGAGCGCCTGAACAAGCTCCCCGGCTTCGAGGCGGAGCTGGCGAAGATCGACGCGACGCCGGAGGTCTTCACGAAGCGCTACAGCGTCCTCGTGGATCGCATCTCGCACGAGGTGCCGTTCTACCGCTTCCACCTCAAGGCGGCGGCGCTGGCGGGCACCTACGTGATCAACGACCCCTTCTGGTGGTCGGCGGACGAGAAGTTCTTCGGCTTCTCGCTGGCGGCGAAGATCGGCGTGCCCACGCCGCGCACGGTGCTCCTGCCGCAGCGCGAGTACCTCTCGTCGCTCGATCCGCAGCGGTCGCTGAAGAACCTCGTGTACCCGCTCGATTGGAAGGCGATCACCGAGTACGTGGGCTTCCCGGCGATCCTCAAGCCCGCGGACGGCGGCGGCTGGAAGAACGTCTACAAGGTCGATGACATGGCCCAGCTGATGGAGGCCTACAACCAGACCGGCCAGCTGCCGATGACGCTGCAGCAGTTCATCGACTTCGACGAGTACGTGCGCTGCCTCTGCATTGGCAAGGACCAGATCAAGCCGGTCCGCTACGACCCGAAGCGCCGCTGCTACCTTCCGGACCAGGGCTACATGTCGCCGAAGCTCGAGGCGGAGGTCATCGAGCACGCACGCGCGCTGAACAACGCGCTCGGCTACGACATGAACTCGGTGGAGTTCGCGATCAAGGACGGCGTGCCCTACGCGATCGACTTCACCAACCCCGCGCCGGACATGTACCCGCACCACATCCTCGCGGAGAACTACGAGTGGTGCCTGCAGCGGATGACGGAGCTCTGCGTGAGCGCCGCCACCGAGGGCCGCCGCGTGGGCGCGGGCTACAGCTTCCAGCGGTACCTCGACCGGATGGGCACGCAGGGCGCGTCCGCCGAGTCGGTGCCGAAGCTGGCCACCGCGCTCGGTGAGCTCGTCACCGCCACGCCCGCCGCCACGCCCGCCTCCGGCACGACCGCCACCGCGGTGACGCCCACACCTTCCCAGCAGGTCCGCAGCACCCATCCGAAGTAGCCGAGGTCCGAAAAACACATGCTCAAGAATCCTCTCGAGGGTCAGTTCACGCTGGGTGTCGAGGAGGAGTTCCAGATCGTCGACGCCGGATCGTGCGAGCTCCGCTCGTACGTGTCGCGGCTGGTGGAGGACGGCAAGACCGTGCTCCGCGAGCGCGTCCGTCCGGAGCTTCACCAGTCGATGGTCGAGATCGGGACGGGGATCTGTTCGAACATCTCCGCGGTGCGCGACGAGCTCACCGAGATGCGGCGCGAGCTCGACCGGCTCGCGCGGCAGGGCGGGATGCGGATCGTCGGAGCGGGCACGCACCCGTTCAGCGACTGGAAGACGCAGGAGATCACCGACAACCCGCGCTACCACGGCATCGTGGAGGACATGCAGGACGTCGCGCGGGCGAACCTGATCTTCGGCCTGCACGTGCACGTGGGCATCAAGGACAAGGAGATGGCCATGGCGCTCGCCAACCAGCTCCGCTACTTCCTGCCGCACCTGCTCGCGCTGTCCACGTCGTCGCCGTTCTGGCTGGGCCGGCTCACCGGGCAGCAGTCCACGCGCACGCTGATCTTCAAGCGCTTCCCCAGGACCGGCATCCCGGACGTGTTCGATTCGTACACCCAGTTCAAGGACCTCGTGGACCTGCTGGTGCGGACCGGGTGCATGGACAACGCGAAGAAGATCTGGTGGGACGTCCGGGTCCACTACCTCTTCGACACGGTGGAGGTCCGCATCTGCGACATGCCGACGCGCCTCGAGCACACCATCGCGTTGACCTCGCTCATCCAGGCGCTCACCGCGCAGCTCTACCTCCTGCTGCGGCGGAACCAGTCGTGGCGCACCTATCCGCGCGGGCTCATCGAGGAGAACAAGTGGAGGGCTTCGCGCTACGGCACCACCGGGAAGCTCATCGACTTCGGCGAGCAGCGCGAGCGGCCCTACCCGGAACTGCTGGAGGAGATCATCTCCTTCGTGGGTGAGGCCTCGGCGATGCTCGACACCGAGAAGGAGGTCGCGAAGGTGCGCGACATCATCACCGACGGGACCTCCGCCCAGGGGCAGATCAAGGCCTGGCAGGAGAACGGGAAGGATCCCAAGGCCGTCGTGCGCTGGCTCATCGAGGAGACGATGCGCGGCGTGAACGAGCCGGCCACTTCGGTGCGCGCGGGCTAGCTGACACCACGTTGAGAGATCGCGAGCGGGTCGTTCCGGCGGGTCCGGGGCGACCCGCTTCGCGTTGCGGGCAGGGGCCGCCGGAGCCGATTTGTCGGGCTTCCGCGGGGTTGCACGTCGCGGTGCAGCAAGAGTGGAATGTCACACTGACGCTTGTTGAACAGGGATGCCGGAGTGTGGGAAGGAGGCCGCGCCCACCCGCCCGGAGTCCCCATGCACCCGTCGTTGAGATTGTCCCTTCCGCTCGCAGTGTTCCTGCTGGCGGCGTGCGGTAACCCGTCGAACAACGGAGACGCGGGGACGGATGCCGCGGTGGCGCCGAGCTGCAGCGACGGCGAGCAGAACGGCAACGAGACGGACATCGACTGTGGCGGCGGCTGCGAGCCGTGCGAGCTGACGAAGCAGTGTGCGGCGGGCACCGACTGTCGCAGCGGCGTGTGCGAGGGCAACGTCTGTGTGGAGTGCGCCACCGCCAGCGAGTGTCCCGGCGAGGACGGCACCTGCGCGACGCGGACCTGCACCAACGGCGCGTGCGGCTTCAGCTACGCGGCGGCGGGGACCGAGCTCCCGGACCAGACGGCGGGCGACTGCAAGACGGCGGTCTGTGACGGCGCGGGCGGGCTGACGACCGAAACGGACGACGCGGATCTTCCCGGCGACATGAACGGCTGCACGGTGGGCGCGTGCACGGACGGGGTCCCGTCGCAGTCGCCGCGGCTCGCGGGCACTGCCTGCCTCGAGAACAACGGGACGATGTGCGACGGCGAGGGCGCGTGCGTGCAGTGCATCCAGGCCACGGACTGCTCGGGCGAGGACACCGCCTGCTCGATGCGCACCTGCAACGACGGCGTCTGCGGCGTGTCCTTCACCGCCGACGGGACCGCGGTGCCGGAGCAGACCGCGGGCGACTGCCAGGAGATCGTGTGCGACGGCAACGGCGCGACGACCAGCCGCGCGCTGGACACGGATCTGCCGGACGACAACAAGGCGTGCACCGAGGACCTCTGCACCGCCGGCGTGCCCTCGCATCCTCCGCTCGACGCGGGTGAGGTGTGCAGCGAGAACGGCGGAGCCCTCTGTGACGGCGCGGGCGCGTGCGTGTCGTGCCTCACTGCCAATGACTGCCCGGGCTCGGACTCCGAGTGCTCGACGCGGACCTGCACCGCGGGCGTGTGCGGCGTGTCGCATGCGGCGGCGGGGACTCCGGTCGCGCAACAGACGGCGGGCGACTGCCAGCAGAACGTGTGCAACGGAAGCGGGACCGTCGTCTCGCAGGCGCTGAACACCGACGTGCCGAACGACGCGAACCAGTGCACCGGCGACGTGTGCGTGAACGGCGTTCCTTCTCATCCGAACACCGCGGCCGGGGCGATGTGCTCGCAGAACGGCGGAACCCTCTGTGATGGCGCGGGCGCGTGCGTGTCGTGCCGCACCGCCAGCGACTGCCCGGGCTCGGACACCGAGTGCTCGACGCGGACCTGCAACGCGGGCGTGTGCGGTGTGTCGCACGCTGCGGCGGGGACTCCGGTGGCGCAGCAGACGGCGGGCGACTGCCAGCAGAACGTGTGCGACGGAAGCGGCACGGTCGTCTCGCAGGCGCTGAACACCGACGTGCCGAACGACGCGAACCAGTGCACCGGCGACGTGTGCGTGAACGGCGTGCCTTCTCATCCGAACAGCGCGGCGGGCGCGACGTGCTCGCAGAACGGCGGGACGCTGTGTGATGGCGCGGGTGCGTGCGTGTCGTGCCTCACCGCCAACGACTGCCCGGGCTCGGACACCGAGTGCTCGACGCGGACCTGCAACGCGGGCGTGTGCGGCGTGTCGCATGTGGCGGCGGGAACTCCGGTGGCGCAGCAGACGGCGGGGGACTGCCAGCAGAACGTGTGCGACGGAAGCGGCACGGTCGTCTCCCAGGCGCTGAACACCGACCTGCCCGCGGACGATGGGAACCAGTGCACGACCGCCACCTGCGTGGCCGGTGCGCCCTCCCATCCGAACGCGGCGGCGGGCGCGACCTGCTCGCAGAACGGCGGCTCGCTCTGTGACGGCAACGGTGCGTGCGTCGGGTGCCTCACCGCGAGCGACTGCCCGGGCTCGGACTCCGAGTGCTCGACGCGGACCTGCAACGCGGGCGCGTGCGGCGTCTCCTTCACGGCGGCGGGAACTCCGGTGGCGCAGCAGACGAGCGGCGACTGCCAGCAGAACGTGTGCGACGGCAACGGCGCGGTGACCTCTCAGGCGCTGAACTCGGACGTGCCGGCGGACGACGGCAACCAGTGCACCTCCGCGACCTGCGTGGCGGGCGTGCCCTCCCATCCGAACGTCGGCGCGGGCGCGACCTGCTCGCAGAACGGCGGCACGCTGTGCGACGGCAGCGGCGCGTGCGTCTCGTGTCTCACCGCGAGTGACTGCCCGGGCAGCGACACCGAGTGCTCGACGCGGACCTGCAACGCGGGCGCGTGCGGCGTGTCCTTCACGGCGGCGGGGACTCCGGTGGCGCAGCAGACGGCGGGCGACTGCCAGCAGAACGTGTGCGACGGAAACGGCGCGGTCGTGTCCCAGGCGCTGAACTCGGACCTGCCGGCGGACGATGGGAACCAGTGCACGGCCGCGGCCTGCGTGGCGGGCGTGCCGCAGCATCCGGGCGTGGCGGCGGGTCAGACCTGCTCGCAGAACGGCGGGACCCTCTGTGATGGCGCGGGCGCGTGCGTGTCGTGCCTCACCGCGAACGACTGCCCGGGCTCGGACTCCGAGTGCTCGACGCGGACCTGCAACGCGGGCGTGTGCGGCGTCTCGAACGCGGCGGCGGGGACTCCGGTCGCGCAGCAGACGGCGGGCGACTGCCAGCAGAACGTGTGCGACGGCAACGGCGCCGTGGTCTCGCAGGCGCTGAACTCGGACCTGCCGGCGGACGACGGGAACCAGTGCACGGCGGCGGCCTGCGTGGCGGGCGTGCCCCAGCATCCGAATGAGGCGCAGGGCACGGCCTGCTCGCAGAGCGGCGGATCGATCTGCGACGGCGCGGGCGCGTGCGTCGGCTGCCTCGCGGCGAGCGACTGCCCGGGTCAGGACAGCGAGTGCGGTCAGCGGACCTGCAACTCCGGTGTGTGCGGGATGAGCTACACCGCGGCGGGGACCCCGGTCGCTCAGCAGACGAGCGGCGACTGCCAGCAGAACGTGTGCAACGGCTCGGGTGCGATCGTCTCGCAGGCGCTGAACACGGACGTGCCGGCGGACGACGGGAACCAGTGCACCGCCTCGAGCTGCGTGGCGGGCGTGCCGCAGCAGCAGAACGCGGCGGCGGGCGCGAGCTGCTCGCAGAACGGCGGCAGCCAGTGTGACGGCGCGGGCCTCTGCGTGCAGTGCCTCGCGGCGACGGACTGCCCGGGGAGCGAGACCGAGTGCCAGGCGCGGACCTGCACCGCGGGCGCGTGCGGCTTCGCCTACGTGACGGCGGGGACTCCGGTCTCGGCGCAGACCTCGGGTGACTGCCAGCAGAACGTATGCGACGGCAGCGGCGCGATCGTCGCCCAGGCCCAGGATTCGGACCTGCCGAACGACGGCAACCAGTGCACCGCGGACACCTGCGTGAACGGCGTGCCGACGCTGACCGCGCAGCCGGCGGGCGCGACCTGCTCGCAGAACGGCGGCAGCCAGTGCAACGGGACGGGCGCTTGCGTGGAGTGCGTCGCGGCGACGGACTGCCCGGGCTCGGACACCGAGTGTTCGGTGCGCACCTGCCAGAGCGGCGTGTGCGGCGTGGCGAACGCGCCGGCGGGCCAGCCGCTCACCGAGCAGACCGGCGGCGACTGCCAGCAGACCGTGTGTGACGGCAGCGGCGGAACGCTCGCGCAGGCGCTGGACACTGACCTCCCGGTGGACGGCAACCAGTGCACCCAGGACGTGTGCACCGCGGGCGTGCCGTCGAACCCGCCGGCTTCGCAGGGCTCGACCTGCGGCAGCGGCGGCGCGGGCACCTGCGACGGCGCCGGCCAGTGCGTGGAGTGCGTGACCGCGACGGACTGCCCGGGCTCTGACACCGAGTGTTCCGAGCGCACCTGCTTCAGCGGCACCTGCGGCGTCTCCAACGCGCCGCAGGGCCAGCCGCTCGCCCACCAGACCGCGGGCGACTGCCAGCAGATGGTCTGTGACGGCGAGGGCGGCACCATGGGCGCGGCCCAGGACGGCGACCTGCCGGATGACGGCCTCGAGTGCACCACCGACACGTGCGTGAGCGGCCAGCCCCAGTTCACCAACAGTGCGGCGGGATCGAGCTGCTCGCAGGGCGGCGGGAGCGTGTGCGACGGCTCCGGCGTGTGTGTCGGCTGCGTGCTGCCCACCGACTGCGCGGGCTCGGACACCGAGTGCTCGGCGCGGACCTGCTTCAACGGCACCTGCGGCATCTCGCATGCGCCGAACGGCCAGCCGGTCTCCTCGCAGACGGAGGGGAACTGCACCCAGAACGTGTGCGACGGCAACGGCGGCACGACCGTGGTGCAGGACAACGCGGACGCGCCGGCCAACGCCGCGGCGTGCTCGGTCGGTGTCTGTGAGGAGGGCGTGCCGGGTCAGCTTCCGGCGCCGCAGGGGACGCAGTGCTCGGAGAACGGCGGCACGCTGTGCGACGGCGTCGGCGCCTGCGTGCAGTGCGTGACCGTCAGCGACTGCCCGGGCAGCGACACCGAGTGCTCCACGCGCACCTGCACCGCGGGCACGTGCGGCACGAACAACACCCCGGACGGGACCGCGCTGACCCAGCAGACCGCCGGTGACTGCCGCACCGACGTGTGCGACGGCATGGGCGGGACGAGGGCGGAGGCGAACGCGTCCGACCTGCCGAACGACGGGAACGCCTGCACTGATGACACGTGCAACGGGACCACCGCGACGCATACGCCGGTGGCGACCGGGACGGCGTGCAGCCAGAACAGCGGCAGCTACTGCAGCGCCAGCGCGGCCTGCGTGGAGTGCACGGAGAACAGCCACTGCGCGTCGGGCAGCGTCTGCACCTCGGCGGGCGCTTGTGCCTCGGCGGTGCTGGGCGTCACGCCGGCGAATGCGGCGCTCAACGTGCCGGTGAACACCACCGTGGTCGTGACCTTCAGCCAGGCGGTCAACCCCTCCTCGCTGACGTTCAACTCGGCGCCCGGCGCGTGCACCGGCTCGGTGCAGGTCTCGTCGGGGACCGGCTTCACCCAGTGCGTCGGGATCGCGTCGGTGACGATGTCCAACGGGGACACCACCGCGACGTTCACGCTCGGCGCGGACCTCACCGGTGGAGAGACCTACCGCGTGCGCGTCACCACCGGCGTGACCGGCGCGAACGGGATTCCGCTCGCGGCTCAGTCGAGCCAGGCAGATGGATTCACCACCTACGCTCCGCCGGCCGCGTGTGGCGGGCGGGTGGTGATCAGCCAGGTGTATGGAGGTGGCGGGAACAGCGGCGCGACCTTCCGGAACGACTACGTCGAGCTCCACAATGTGGGCGGCGCTCCTGTGGACCTGCAGGGATGGTTCATCCAGTACGCTTCCGACACCGGAAACTTCGGTTCGAACAACGTCCCCCTGTCGGGCGTGATTCAGCCTGGCCGCTTCTTCCTCGTTCAGATGGCCGGAGGAGCCAATGGAGTGGTACTGCCGACTGCTGATCTCGTTCAGTCGACTGCGCCCGTGAACATGAGCGGATCTAACGGAAAGGTCCTGCTCTCCACCGGCCCTGTGGCTGTCACCGGCGCATGCCCGACTAGTGATGCCCGAGTCGTGGATTTCGTCGGCTTTGGAAGTGCGAACTGCCGGGAGGGCGGGACGACGAACTCGTTCAATGCTCCGGCACCCAGCACCACCACGGCGATCTTCCGTGACGTTGCCGGTTGCTTCGACTCGAACAACAACCGCGCCGACTTCTTCACCGGTACGCCCGCTCCGAGAAACTCGGCCAGCGATCCCGCATTCTGCGCCTGCTCGACCAATGGCCAGCTCAACGAGAGCAACGAGCCGGACGAGGCGGACTTCTGCAACGTCCAGGATCCGCACACGGTCAACGTTCAGCGGAACGGCTCCACGGCGGACATCTACGGCCGTATCTACGAAGCGGGCCGCACGGAGGCCGCAGGTGCGCCGGCCGGCGTGCGTGCGCAACTCGGCTACTCGCGTCCGGGCACGTCGGTGATGTCGAACAATTGGGCTTGGTTTGAGGCTGCGTGGCACGTCCAGACCGGCGACTACGGCAACGACGACGAGTACCGGGCGCAGATCCGCTACGCCGGCTCAAACTCGAGCACGGCCAACAACGGGAACCTGTACTCGTACCTGTACCGGTTCTCGTTCGACGACGGCCTGAGCTGGACGTACTGCGACGTCAACGGCGCGGGGGCGAACGGCGGCCTCGACTTCGACCTCGCGAACGCCGGCGTGATGACGGTCACGCCGTAGCGCTTCTCGCCGGACGGCCGCGGGCACGCTCCCTGCCCGGGGCCGCACCCGTGCGTAGGAGATCCGTCAGAGCCTCGTGACGACGGGGCGGGTGCACATGCCCGCCACGGGTGGGCACCTTCAGGTGGCTGCGCGTCTGCGCCGCCTGGAGGGTTCATGGCTCCGTTCAAGGTCGGGTATTTCGTCGGCAGTCTCTCGAAGAAGTCGATCAACCGGACGCTGTCGAAGGCGCTGATTCGGCTGGCGCCGTCGGACCTCTCGTTCACCGAGATCCCGATCAAGGACCTGCCGCTCTACAACTACGACTTCGACCCGGACTACCCGCCCGAGGGCCGCGCGCTGAAGGACGCCATCGCCTCGGTCTACGCGGTGCTGTTCGTCACGCCCGAGTACAACCGCTCCATCCCCGGCGGCCTCAAGAACGCCATCGACTGGGCGAGCCGGCCGTGGGGAAAGAACTCGTTCACCCACAAGCCTTCCGGGATCATCGGCGCATCGCCGGGGGCCATCGGCACTGCGGTGGGCCAGCAGAGCCTTCGCTCGGTGCTCGCCTTCTGCAACTCGCCGCTGTTCAACGAGATCGAGGCCTACATCACCTTCAAGCCGGGCGTGTTCGGCGACGACGGCGAGGTCCACGACGAGAGCACCGCGACCTTCCTGCGCGACTACATGAGCGCCTTCCGGGACTTCATCGAACGCGTCACCTCGGTGCTGCCCCCGAGGAAGTAGTCACAGGCAGGATGGGCACCGGTCCTCGACAGGAGCCCTGCCTCCACGGGTAGGTCGAGCACCTCGCAGGCGTTGGATGGGCACCGCCCAAGCGTTGGAGGAGCACGGCGCATTCGTTGGAGGAGCACGGCGCATTCGTCGGAAGAGCACGGCGCATTTGCTGGAGGAGCGGGTGCCGCGAGCAGGTGAGTGGGCGGCGACGACAGGGTGAGCGCCCGCCGGCACCTGGAGGGGCACCGGCGCGTTGGAAGGGCCTCACCCTCCGCGACGCACGAGGCGCAGCGGGCGCGCGGAGTCCCCTGCAGGCTCGGCGGCGCGGGGCCGGACGCGGGCGGGGATGCCCACGGCCATCGCTCCGGCGGGGACGTCACAGAGCACGACCGCGTTGGCGCCGATCACCGCGCCGTCTCCGATGGTCACGTCCCCGAGGATCTTCGCGCCGGCGCCCACCTGCACGTCTCGCCCGAGCTTCGGCGCCTCGCGCGGCCGGTCCGGGTGCCGGATCCCGAGCGTCACGCCCTGGCGCAGCACGCAGCCGTCGCCGATCTCCGCGTTGCCGTGCACGACGATCCCGTGCTGGTGCTCGAAGACCACGCGCCGGCCGATGCGCGCGGAGGAGGGGAGCTCGATGCCGTAGAGGTTGCGCGCGCGCCGGTAGAGCGCTCGATAGGCGATCGAGAACGGGGCCCGGAACGGCCGCGGCCGAATCGCCGAGCGCCACTCGCCGAACCGGTGGAAGGCCAGCGCGCGGAAGCCCGGCTTCGTCCAGTCGCGGCCGTGCGTGTCCCAGTCCTCGAGCACGCACCTCCAAAGCTCAGGCAGCGAACCACCAGCGAGCGGACCGCGGGGCTCCCGAGGAACCTGCAGCGGCCGGACGAAGAGCAGGGCGAGGCGGCGGAGCATGCGGCGCCCGAAGGTCGCAAGGCACGTGCCCGCGCCTGCAGCTTCTCGGTGTTCCAACTGCACGCCCGAAAACTGCGTTCGGCCCCGAAAGCGCGCACTTTCTGCGCGAAGGGGCCGAAAGAGCCCGGACGAGCGACGACCGGGCGGTAGGAATCCGGCTCAGCTACCGCGCGGCCAGAGGGCGACGCTGGAACCGACCCAGTCGAGGTCCTTGTTGTGGTCCACGCCGATCATCTTCCCGCGCGAGAGGCGCACGAGGTTCATGAAGGGCACCGGCAGCGGCGCGCCCTGCGGCTTGAGGCAGAGGATGCGGATCTCCGCCGCCACGCCGGCGCCCTCGGTGGTGAGCATGTCGCGCGCGTAGGTGACCTTCTCCTGGAGGATCCAGTCGCCGCGCTCGCTCTCGGGGATGCGCGCGAGATCCTCGGCGGTGGGGTCCACCACGACCCCGGTGCCGGCAAAGGAGAAGAGCGGCTTGAGCACGTAGCGCGAGAGGTCGGCCGGCACCTCGGGGAGCTCGCTGACGAACCACGTCTTCGGCAGCAATGGGTGGCTGAGCACCGGGAGGGAGTACTTCGACCACATCCAGTACCAGTTCGGATGCGGGCACCACGAGAGGTCGAGTTCGTCGGTGAAGGAGAACTGGGCCTGCGGCTTCTTCCGGAACCACTCGTCGAAGACGACGCGGTTGAAGACGCGGTGGATGGGGACCTCGCGGCCAGAGGCGTCCTTGCGGAAGAGGCGCGCGCCGCGGCGGAGGACCTCGGTGACGCACACCGGCGCCACGCCGGTCAGCGCCTTCGTGGCCACGAAATCAGGGCGGGTCTTCTGCTGGTCCGGCTGGATCTCCAGCAGCACGACGTTCTCCGGGCTCTCCGCGCCGACGATCGCCTCCTTCAGGAGGCGCGCGCCCGAGTCGAAGTCGAAGCCCGGCGCGAAGCAGTGGAAGCCGTCCTTCGGCATCCCGGGGATCTCGCGCAGCAGCTCGTCGAACAGGCGGGCCTGCACCATGGTGAAGGCGAAGAGCGAGGGGAACGCCTGCATCTCGATCACCCGCGCGTCGAGCCGGCCGTCCTCGCCGCGCACGAGGGCGAAGTCGATCGTCATGCAGGAGGGCGACTCGTCCACCCGGGGCACGTCGAAGTGCGCGGGCACCGCCTTGCGCAACCGGACCATGCGCGCGGGCTCGGCGAGCTGCGAGACGAGGTCGCGGGTGGCCTCCATCAACCGGTCGCGCAGATAGGGCGGCAGGAACAGCGGCGACTCCGCGAGGCGGTAGGGCACAGGTCCCACCTCCGCCTGCAGCCGCTGCTTGTAGAGGTCGTAGAAGGGGGCGGTGAAGGCCCGGTTGTAGGGAGTGCGGTAGGTGGCGTCCATCCGCGCGCGACAGTAGCACCGGCGCTCTGCCAGCCCTACGCGGCCACCGGTGACGCAACGTGCCCGTGTTCAGCGGCAGGCGGGTTCGAGACGACCCCCGTTGACGCGGCCCGGTGTCGAGGCAGACGCGGAGTGCGAGAGACGGCGCGCGCCTTGCTTGGGGTCTGCGCGGATGAATCACGCCCCCGGCCATGACCAGCTGCTCCTCCGCCGGCGCGGCTACCTCATCGCGGCGGGGATCATGTTCCTCTGCTCGCCGATCGACTGGCTCGAGGTCGGCGGCTTCTCCTTCGTCACCACCGGCATCCGCGCCTCCTGGGCCCTGCTGGTGGTGCTGGTCGCGTGGCCGCTTCCCAGGCGCGACGAGGCCTACGCGCACCGCGCCGCGATGGTGGCGGGCGTCGGGACGATCCTCCACTTCGCCGCGCTGACATGGGTCTGCGGCGGCAGCTCCGCGATGATCCTCCAGTGGCTGGTGGCGCTGCCGCTGGGCATGAGCCTCATCCTCCAGCCGCTGCCCCGGACGGCGGTGTGGAACGGCATCGCCGGCGTGGCCTCGGTGCTGACGATCGTGATCCTCGACGGGGAGAGCCCCGCGCGGATCGCGCAGTGGTTCTTCATGTCGCTCTCGGCGGCGGCGGTGTCGGTGCTGGGCGTCCATTCGTTCCGGCGCATGAGCCGGATGCAGCTGGCCTCGGCGGAGCAGCGGGCGGAGGCGCTGCAGCGGCTCGCGCACACCGAGAAGGTCGCGGCGCGCAGCGAGCGGCTGGCGATCGTCGGTCAGCTCGCGGCTGGCGTGGCGCACGAGATCAACAACCCGCTCTCGTTCGTGCGCAGCAACGTGGCGTGCCTCGAGTCGGCGGCGGAGCGGCCCGGCGAGTACACCGCCGAAGAGGTGACGGAGATGTTCGCCGAGACGCGCAGTGGCCTCGAGCGCATCCGGCAGATCGTCAGCGACCTGCGCTCCTTCGCGCGCGAGGACGACGACGGCGTGCTGGCCTGCGAGGTCAACCCGGTGGTGGAGGACGCGCTCCGGCTCGCGCGGGTGAAGCTCAAGGGCGTGGCCGAGCTGGAGGTGCGCCTTCCGCCCCAGCTCCCGCCGGCGACCGCGAACCCGCGCCACCTCGCCCAGGTGCTGCTCAACCTCGTGGTCAACGCGGCGGACGCGCTGGAGAGCGGCACCGTGTCGAAGCCGCGCGTGATGCTCTCCGCGGGGGTGGAGGAGGGGTTCGTGGTCATCGCGGTGCAGGACAACGGGCCGGGGATCCCGCCGGCCGTGCGCGCGCGCCTCTTCGAGCCGTTCTTCACCACCAAGGCGCCGGGGAAGGGGACCGGGCTCGGGCTCTCGCTCTCGCGCGAATACATGACGCGGATGGGCGGGTCACTCCAGCTCGCGGATCATCCGGGACCCGGGGCCCGGTTCGAGCTGCGCATGCCCCTCTCGCGCCCTTCGGCGGAGGTGGTGGCGATCGATCCCGCCACGCTCCCGGGGGCGTCCGCGGCGCTCCGCGAAGGCTCCGCCGCGTCGCCGGCTGCGCGCGCCTGATCCGTCTCCGCGTCCGGCTCAGGCTCCCGACTGCGCCGCGGGCTCGAGCCGCTTCACGTCCTCCAGCCGCCGTCCCTGCAGCAGGTGCGCGGAGCCGGAGTGGCTGATGACCTTTGCCGGCACGCCCACCGCCACCGCGTTCTCCGCGAGGTTCGCGGTGACGAGCGAGTTCGCGCCGATCACCGCGCCGGAAGAGACCTTCACCGGGCCGCTGATCGTCGAGTTCGGTCCCACCCACACGCGGTCGCCGAGCTCCGGCCCGTCGCGATCGCCGAAGGTACCGATGGTCACCTCGTGGTTGATGTTGCAGCCCGCGCCGATGCGCGCCAGCGGCGAGATCCAGATCCCGCCGTGGTGGCCGATGTAGAGGCCCGGACCTATCTGCGACTGCGGCGAGAGGTGGATCCCCAGCAAGAGGCCCACCGCGCGGTTCGCGAGCGACCACGGGAGCTTCAGCACCCGGCGCACCGGCCGAGGCGCCTCCTCCTGCAGGTACTGGCCGAAGCGGAAGGAGCCGATCGCCCACAGCGCCTCGTTCTCGTAGAGCGCGCGCAGGTAGGCACGGGCGCGCGTGTGATCCTCCGGCTTCAGGTACCGCCGGATGTCCTCACGAAACGTGCGCCAGGCCTTCACCGCTCGCCTCCTTCGCCCGCCGAATGGCCTCGGCCACGCCGCGCACCGTGTCGAAATCCGAGGGCTCGCCGAACGCGAGCAGGTCCACGCCCCAGCGCTCCTGCACGAACGACATCAGCGAGATGAGCCCCAGACTGTCGATCCGGCCCGACGACACCAGCCGCTCGTCCGGCAGCACCGGCTCTCCTCGCCGCGAGACCGCCAGCTCCTCCGATACGTACCGCGCCAGCTCCGCTTCAGTGATCATCCGGTCGTCCCCCCTCGTGGTCCTGCTCCTGCTCTCTTTCGAAGAGCGCTCCGAGCTCCTTCCGGTCCGCCTTGCCGGTGGAGGTCCGCGGCAGCTCGTCGCGCACGAAGATCCGCTCCGGCACCATGTAGCCGGGCAGCCGGTCCGCGCAGACGTTGCGCACCTCGTTGACGCTCAAGCGGTGGCCCTCGCGCGGCACGACCGCGATGGCGATCCGGTGGCCGACCTTCGGATCCGGCAGCGCACAGGCCACCGCTTCGGAGACGCGCGGATCGCGCAGCGCCGCGTTCTCGACCTCGCCCAGCTCCACGCGGTAGCCGCGCGTCTTGATCTGGTGATCGCGCCGGCCGAGGAAGTCGAAGCCGCCGTCCTCGCGCAGCCGTACGAGGTCTCCGGTGCAGTAGCAGACGGCCTCGCCTCCGCGCGGATCAGGCTGGAGGCCCGCGCCACGTTCGCCGCTCGGGCGGAAGTAGCCGGCCATGAGGTTCGGGCCCGCCGACCAGAGCGTGCCGACTTCGCCCGGCTTGATCTCGCGTCCGGAGTCGTCCACCGCGAAGGCCAGCATGTGATCGCACGCCGTGCCGATGGGCAGCGGCCGCTCCGCCGAGGGAAGCCCCGTGGGCACGCGGTACCAGGTGCAGACGTTCGTCTCGGTGGGGCCGTAGAGGTTGCTGAGATCCACGCGCGGGAGGAGCTCTCGCAGGCGGCGCAGCTGCGGGGGAGGGAAGACCTCGCCGGCAAAGAGCACGCACCGCAGCTTCGGCAGCTTCGCGCGCTGCAGGCCGCCCTTCTCCATCATGGAGACGAGCACCGAGGGCACCGAGTACCAGACCGTCACCTCCCACTCGCTGAGCTTGCGCACGAGCCACGGCGCGCTCATCGCCTCGAGCTGCGAGATGAGGTGCACCCGCGCGCCGCGCCCGAGCGAGGCCCACAGATCGCTGATGGAGAGATCGAAGTGGAAGGGCGCGTGCGAGGTGAAGACGTCGTCCGCAGTGACGCTGAAGGTGCGGACGATCCAGTCGCAGAACGCCAGCGCGGAGCGGTGCGTGTGCATCACGCCCTTCGGCGTCCCGGTGGAACCGGAGGTGTAGAGGATGTAGGCGAGCGCGTCAGGATCGGGAGGCGGCAGCGGGCGGTGCGGCATGCGCAGGGCGCGCTCGAGCTCGTGGGGACCGTAGAGGGTGAGTTCGCTTTGTGCCTCAACGGTCAGCGCCTTCGCCGCCTCCGCGTGCGGTTCGTCGGCGAAGAGCGCAACGGGTCGCGCGTTCTCGAGGATGAGCGCGCAGCGTGCCGCGGGACTGCGCGGATCGAGCGGGAGATACGCGGCGCCGGACGCGAGGATGCCGAGCAGCACCTGGACCGTGCGCGGGCTCTTGTCCATCCACACCGCCACGCGATCGCCGCGCCTCACACCCTGCGCCTGCAGTGCGGCGGCGATTCCACGTGCGCCCTCGAGCAGCTCTCGGAAGGTCAGGTGACTGCGACCACTCCCCGAGAGCACCGCCAGCTTGTCTGCGCCACCTGCCGCGGCGCCGCCCTCCACCCACCGGTACAGACACCCGTCCGTCATGCCCCCAGCCCCATCAGCCGCGCGATGATCTTGCGCTGCATCTCGGACGTGCCCGAGTACAGCGTGCCGGGGACGGCGTCGCGCAGCTCGCGCTCGATCCCCAACTCCGTGCAGTAGCCGTAGCCGCCGTGGACCTGCACCGCGTCGAGCGCGGCCCTCAGGTGCGCTTCCGAGACGAAGAGCTTCGCCATCGCCGCGTGCAGGATCGCGCTGCGGCCCGCATCCTTCTCCGCCGCCGCGTGCAGGAGCAGCAGGCGCCCGGCCTCGATGCCCACCTTCATGTCCACGAGCTTGTTGGCGACCTCCGGGAAGCGGCCGATGGGCTGCCCGAACTGTGCGCGCTCCTTCGTGTAGCGCATGCAGTCGTCGAGCAGCCGCTCCATCGCGCCGAGGTGCGCGGCGAAGATGCAGGTGCGCTCCCACTCCATCGCCGCGGAGAAGATCGCCGCGCCGCCGCCCTCGGCGCCGAGCCTTGCGGACTCAGGCACGCGGCAGTCCTCGAGGATGACGTCGCCCATGGGAGAGGAGTGCTGGCCCATCTTCGGGATGGGCGCAGAGAGCGTGAGGCCCGGCGTCTCGCGCGGCACGAGGAAGCCGGTCACGCCCGCGCTCTTCCGCTCCGGCGCCACGCTGGCGAAGACGAGCACCACGTCCGCCAGCGGCCCGTTGGTGACGAAGGTCTTGCGCCCGTCGAGGACGTAGCCCTCCCCGTTGTGCAGCTTCCGCGCGCGGGCGCTCATGCTCATCGCGTCGGAGCCGGAGGAGGGTTCGCTCACCGCGTGCGCGCCGATGAGCTCGCCGCGGCAGGCGGGGAGGAGGAAGCGTTCGCGCTGAGCGTCGGTGCCGAAGCGGAGCAGCGGCATCTGGAATGCCCACAGCTGCGCGTTGAGCGAGAAGACGAGCCCGTTGTCCTCGCACGCGCGCCCGAGCGCCATCATCACCTTCGCGGTGGTGGTGAGGCTCTGGCCGCTGCCGCCCCAGCGCTCGGGGATGGGCAGGCCGAAGAGGCCCACCTCGCCGATGGCGCGCCAGGTCTCGCGGCTGAAGCCTCGTGCGGCCTCTCGCGCGGCGCGGCCGGCGTTGAGGGACGCACCGAAGCGGCTCACCGTCTGCAGCAGCGCGTGGAGCTCGCCGTCGGAGAGCTCGTCGTGCGTGCGCGAGACCGTGTTGCGCGGCCTCGGGTCGTCGTGAGGCTGCGTCGCCGCGGAGGTGGGCGGCAGTGAGACGGACATCCGGGTGGCTCCTTCCGGGCGCGTGATGCAGCCGAGCGCCGCGGTGGGAGATGTCCAGCGCGGGTGCGGATCTCCACCCGGACAGCAGGGAGAGGCACTGTCCCCGCGCCGACTGGCGTGTGGCGTTTCGGGCGGATCGCTCGTGGCGATCTGCTATCCCCGCGGGCGCTCCACCCACTCCGAAAGGAAACGATCCATGGCCATCCAGGTTGGCGACTCCCTCCCGTCCGCGACGCTCCACGAAGGCACCCCGAAGGGCGAGGTGGATCCGGCGAAGCTCTTCGGCCCCGGCTCCGGCAAGGCGATCATCTTCGGCGTCCCGGGCGCGTACACGCCGGGCTGCACCAGGGCGCACCTGCCCGGCTACGTGGAGGACCACGCGAAGTACGCGGCGAAGGGGATCAAGACCATCGCCTGCGTGTCGGTGAACGACGCGTTCGTGATGGACGCGTGGGGCAAGAGCGCCGGCGCCGAAGGGAAGGTCCGGATGTTCGCGGACCCGCAGGCGGAGTTCACGAAGAAGCTCGGCCTCGACGTGGACGCGCCCGCGCTCGGCGGTACCCGCTCCAAGCGCTACGCGATGGTGGTGGAGGACGGAAAGGTCACCCACCTCGAGCTCGAGCCGGACGGCTTCGGGCTCAGCTGTAGCCTGTCGTCGTCGCTGATGTCGAAGCTGTAGGCGGGTGAGTGTCAGTCCCTCTCCTCGAGCAGGGGAGAGGGACCTCCCGAGCGCCTAGATCCGCCGCAGGTCCGGGCGCAGCTTGAAGAGGTGCGCGAGCCACAGGTCGCCCTGCTTCTCGAGCACGCTGTTCCCGCGCAGGCGCATGTTCAGGTGGCCGAAGTCCACGTGATCGAGCGGCTGGTCCTGGTTGAAGCAGGAGAAGACCACGGTCTCCTTCCCGGTCACCGGGTCCACGTGCTTCTGCAGGCACTGCGCGCAGATCTCCTTCATCATGCACTGCATCGGCGAGTTGATGGAGCCGATGGCCTCGTGCTTCGCCTTCAGATACGGCTTGAGCACGCCGTGCCGCGCGGCCTTCACCGCCGCCATCATCCGATCCGAGCCGATGGCGATGATCCGGTCCACGTCGCTCAGCGGCGCCACCGGCTTCACGCCCAGCGAGCCGTCCGCGAACGCGATCATCGCCTGCAGGATGTTGCCGCGGAACGCTGCGTCCTGCGGCCGGCGCGGGGTGATGGTGTCGCCGGTATCCACGGACCAGACGATCTGGTCGGTGCCCTCTTCGATGTCGTCCATCTTGAAGAGGTCCTCGCGGCGCCGGTAGCCCGCGAAGTAGAGGACCTTGCAGCCCGCCGCCCGCAGCGCGCGCGCGATGGAGAAGAGCACCGCGTTGCCGAGCCCGCCGCCCGCGAGCAGCACCGTCTCGCCCTGCGGGATCTCGGTGGGCGCGCCCGTCGGACCCATGAGGACCACAGGCTCGCCCGGCTTGAGCATCGCGCACATGCGCGAGGAGGAGCCCATCTCGAGCACGATGGTGCTCATCAGGCCCTTCTCCTTGTCCACCCAGGCGCCGGTCAGCGCGAGGCCCTCCATCGCGAGCTTCGTGCCCTCCACCGTCGGCGCGAGCCGCTCGAAGTTCTGCAGCCGGTAGAACTGGCCGGGGTGGAAGTGGAGCGTGGCGTAGCGCGCCTTCACCACCACTTCGACGATCGTCGGCGTGAGCCGGTTCACCGCCACCACGTGCGCGAGGAACGCGTCGTCCAGCGCGGCGAAGAACGCGTCGCGCTGCTTCTCGAAGTCGCGCAGGACGGCGCCGGTCGCGTCGGTCGCCACCTTCGTCTCTCGCGCGCGCAGCTCGTGGTCGAAGAGGCGCACCACCTCGCCGTGGCCGTCCTTCGCCGACGCCATCGCCTTCACCACGTTGCCCGCGTAGGTGGGGTGGTTGTCGCCGTAGAAGGAGATGAAGCGGCCGCCCTGCGCGTAGGAGGTGAAGAAGCCGGACTTCGCGCCGATGTCCTCGCTCGCGGGGACGGGCTCGAGGCGGAACGCGCCGGGCTCGGTCTGCACGGCCTCGAAGCCCTGGAAGTACTCCTTGTCCTCGTCGAGCACGAAGGTGCCCGGGTACTCCTTCTCGTAGGTCACGTTCGGCGAGGTGCCGGCCGCGACGCAGACCGTCTTCGCGGGCACCGTGTAGAACTCGCCGGTGCCGCGGAGCTTGCCGTCCACCGACTTCATGCGCTCGAACTTCATTGCGCTGACGGCGCCGAACTCGTCGGCGATGGCCTCCACCGGGCTCACGCGCTCCACGAAGCGGATGCCCTCCTCGAGCGCCTTCGTCACCTCTTCGTGGTTCAGCCGGTACGCGGGCGAGTCCACCAGCGAGCGCCGGTAGCAGAGCGAGACGCCGCCCCACGCGCGCACGAGCTTCACGAAGTCCGGGGTCTCGCCCGCCGCCTTCGCGCGCTCTCGCTCCGCACGCACCGCGCGGCCGTGCTCGAGGAAGGTCCGGTAGACCGCCTGCTCCTCGTTGTCGAGCCGCGCGAAGATCTCGTACTCGCCGATCGCCGCGGAGAGGCGCTCGTGCCGGTCGAGCGTCTTCTCCACCTGCACCGGGTAGAACGCCATCAGCTCCGTCGCGGTGTCGATGCCGGTGAGGCCGCCGCCGATGACGATCGCCGGCAGCTGCACCTGGAGGTTGGCCAGCGAGTCCCGCTTGAACGCGCCGGTGAGCTGGAGCGCCATGAGGAAGTCGGACGCCTTGCGGATGCCGCGGATGAGGTTGTTCTTCATCCCGATGATCGTCGGGCGGCCCGCGCCGGCGGCGATGGCGATGTGATCGAAGCCCAGCGCCCACGCGTCCTCGATGGTCAGCGTGCCGCCGAAGCGGATGCCGCCGTAGATGCGCAGGTTCTGGCGCCGCGCCAGCGTGAGGTGCATCAGCGTGAGGAAGTTCTTGTCCCAGCGAACGGTGATTCCGTACTCGCTCACGCCGCCGAAGCCGGAGAGGACGCGCTCGTCCGTCTCGGTGGTCAGCTGCTTGAAGTCGCGGATCGGCTGCATCGGCTTGCCGTTGGCGCCGGTGAGCTCGTCGGGGAAGGGCTCGACCTTGAGGCCGTCGATGCCGACGACGCCGAAGCCCTCGTTGGCGAGGTAGTGCGCGAGCGTGTAGCCCGCCGGCCCGAGGCCGACGACGAGCACGTTCTTCCCGAGGTACGGGAGCATGTACGGCCGCCGCACGTTGAGCGGGTTCCAGCGCGTGAAGAGCCCGTAGATCTCGAAGCCCCACGGCAGCTCGAGCACGTCGGTGAGCGAGTGCGTCTCGGCCAGCGGGATGTTGACCGGTTCCTGCTTCTGGTAGATGCAGGCCTTCATGCAGTCGTTGCAGATGCGGTGACCGGTCCCCGGGCACATCGGGTTGTCGATCATCACCATCGCCAGCGCGCCGACCGCATCGCCCTCGCCCTTCAGCGTGTGCATCTCGCTGATCTTCTCTTCGAGCGGGCAGCCGATGAGCGGGACGCCGAGCGGGTTCTTCTTGTAGTGCGCGCCCTCCGCGACCGGGTCCTTCGTCTTGAAGCCCTTCGAGCAGGAGTCCTTCTCGCGCTGGTGGCAGATGACGCAGTACTCGACCTGGTCCATCGCCTCGCGCGTGGTGCCGCGGTCGTCGGTCAGCTTGAAGCCGTCGCGCCGGCGCAGGTGGTGGTGAGGGCCCTCGAGAACTTCCGGGTAGTCCGCCTCCGGGCGGTGCAGCTCCACGAGGTTGTCGTACGCGAGCGCCTTCGGCTGCTTGTGCGTGCTCCAGTGCGCGAGCTTCTTCGCCGTCTCCGGGTGCAGCGCGCGCGCGTAGGTCCAGCGATCCGCGAGCGAGAGGAGGGACTTCGCCGCGTGCAGCTCGTCCGCGTCGGTGCGGGAGGCAACGTCGTTGCCGGTGGGCGAGAGGAGGCTCGTCGCGAACGCGGCCTTGCCTTCGTCGGTGGAGAGGAGCGCGGTCTTGAGCGCGTTCCACTTCTCGCGGAGGGAAGGGATTCGCGCCTGGGTCGCCTCGTCCTTCGGGAGGCCGCCGGAGAAGAGCTTCTCCCACTCCATCAGCGAGAGCACCGTCTCCGCGATGGCGCGCTCTTCGTCTCCGGCCTGTGCGGTTGCAGGGAATCCGAGCGACATCAGCAACCGCATCCGCGCGTCGAGCTCCGGCAGCTCGGCGGCGGTGGGACGCTCGGGCGCGCCCTTGCGGAAGACGCGGCGGGTGACGAACTCGCGCTTGAACTCGAAGAGCTTCAGCTCGTTGCGGAGCTTGTTGCGCGTCCTGCCCAGCTCCTCCTCCAACCGGAAGAGCCGAGCCACGAAGGCGGAGAGATGCCGCGAGACCCGGATGAGCAGCTCCGACTCCGCCGTCGCCGCGAGGCCCTTGCCGGAAGCCTTTCGATACGCGTCGAACTGTGACCAGAGCGCCTCGTCCGCTGACTGCAGCTCCGAGTCGAACCGCTCGGAGAGCCGGCGCAGACCGGTGGGCGAGTAGAGATCCTCGAAGCTGAAGCCATCGATGCCGGGCTGGAAGGTGCTCATGGGGCCGGACCCCTCTATTTCACGCCTCCGGACCGTGCAAGGCAGAGAGCCCGGCCGCGCCGCGTCAACTTGCCAGAGCCATGCGGGGAGCTAACGACGCGATGCGCCGGCTCAGACCTGCTTGAGCCCGAACGACTTGAAGTGCCGGAAGTCACGGTCGGCCGCGATGAGCGCGACGTCCTCGTCGATACATACCTGCGCGATGAGGCAGTCCATGGCGCGGGCCTTCAGGCCCTTCGCAAGCACGGCGCGGCGAAGCTCGGCTGCCCGCTCCCAATAGCCGTCCTGCGAGTCGATCCTGGGCAACTCGCGTAGGTGCTGGGCAAAGGCGCGCGTCAGACCCGGAGCGCTCAAGAGTTCGAACAGAACCGGCGCCGGCATGACCAACGTCCCCTGAAGGAGCGCTTCTTCGAGCCGGCGTCCCGCGGTGCTGTCGGCGCCCTTGCCGAAGTCGATCCAGGCGCTGGTGTCCGCTGCGATCACTTCGGTCAATCCCGGCGGAGTTCGTCGAGGTCGATCTTCAAGTCGACCTTGCCCTTCAGCCGAAGCAGGCCCTTGTAGGCGTCCTTTGCTGCGATGAGCTCGAGCCCCCTGCGCAGAGTGGGCGTAATGCCCTCGCCGCTTGCTCGCAGCGCCCGTTCGAGAAGGTCTTCCGGCAGCATCACTGTGACCTTCTTCTCGGCGCTCATACGGTGAACGTGCTGGTGCGGTTGCCGTAAGTCAAGCCAGTGGGCACTGCCCTCGGTCTATCGGGGCCTCGTCGGACGATCGGTTTCGTGAGGGTCTGTCGCTAACTCGCCGACGACACGAGCTGCAGGTGCGGCGCCTCACCCGCCCGCGGGGCAGTGACACTCCACTGGTGCGCGATGCGGATTGCTCCCGTCCCGCCCCCGTCGCCGCGGACGAAGAAGCGGTCCAGCTCGCGGCGACAGTCGAGCACCTGGCCATCCGGCGAACGGGCCACGACTTCCAGCCGGTACTCGCCGTCCGCCACGGGGAGCGAGTGCAGCACGAGCTCCAGCGCGCCCTTCTCCGGCAGCGGCGAGGCGGGGGCGCTGACGCGCGTGCTCCACAGCGACTGACCATCCGGGCGGAGCAGCGAGACGCTGAACTCCACGCCCGCCAGGGCCTCGGTGAAGCGCTGGAACGCGAGCGAGATCCGCATGCCCTCATCGGGACGCACCGGCGCGCCCTCCGGCAGCGTGACGTCGGTGATCTCGAGGTCGAAGCTTCCCCAGCGCTTGTTCGCTTCGTAGGCGGGCCCGGTGCGCGGCTGGCGCGGCGGGGGAGGGGGCGGCGTGGTGGCGGCGCGCGCGGCCTCCTCTTCGGCGATGACGCGGTGATAGTGGCCGACCACCGCGCGCGGATCGCCGATGTCGCGGACCTTGCCGCCGTCGATCCACACCGCCAGGTCGCACCACTGCTCGACGGTCTTGAGGTCGTGCGTGACGAGGACGATCGTCTTTCCCGACGACTTGAACTCGTCCATCTTCGCCTTCGACTTCTTCGAGAAGTGCGCGTCGCCCACCGCGAGGATCTCGTCGATCACGAGGATGTCCGGATCCACGTGCGTGGCCACCGCGAACGCGAGCCGCATGTACATGCCGCTCGAGTAGGTGCGCACCGGCTCGTCGATGAAGTCGCCCAGCTCGGCGAAGGCGATGATCTCGTCCATGCGCGCGCGGATCTCGCTGCGCGTCATCCCGAGGATGATCCCGTTGATGGTGATGTTCTCGCGGCCGGAGAAGTCCGGATGGAAGCCCGCGCCCAGCTCCAGCAGGGCGCTGATGCGGCCGTTGACCTCGATCTTCCCCTCGGTCGGCGAGTAGATGCCGTTGATCAGCTTCAGCAGCGTGCTCTTGCCCGAGCCGTTGCGCCCGATGATCCCGACCGTGCGGCCTCGCGGGATGCTGACGTTCACGCCCTTCAGCACCTCGATCCAGTGCGAGCGATCCTTCTTGCCGCGCCGCAGGAGGATGTTCACCAGCTCCGACTTCAGCGTCGTGTACTCGCGCGAGATGGTGCTCTTGCGGAAGCGCTTGGTGATGCCCTGGATGTCGATCGCGATGTCGGCGGATGCCATGACGTGTTCCCTGACCTGACCCTGATCTGAGCGGACCTACACGAGCTCGGCGAACTCTTCGCGGCGCGACTCGAAGACGCGCGCGCTGATCCAGAGCAGCCCCAGCGAGACGGTGAAGACGCCGAACAACGGCACCAGCGGCGGCAGCGAGTGCTCGTAGAAGATCGCCTGGTAGCTCCGGACGATCACCGCCATCGGGTTGCCGTAGAGGAAGAGGTCGCGCGCCACCGGCCACGCCTCGAGCTTCGCCTGCACGTCCCGGTACGAGTAGAGGACCGGCGTGAGGAAGAAGGAGAGGGTGAGCAGGTTGCCGATGATGTGCTGCAGATCCCGGAAGCCCACGTTCAGCGCCGAGATGAGATAGCTCAACGCCAGCGTGAAGAGCAGCTGCACGAAGAGCACGACGGGGAAGAGCAGCACCTCCCAGCCCGGCCACATGCCGTTGAACGCGCCGAGCCCCACCATCAAGGGAAGCGCCAGCACGTAGTTCACGAGGTTGGTGATCACCACCGTCGCGGGGAGCACCTGCGCGGGGAAGCGCACCTTCGTCAGCAGATCGCGCCGGTCGCTGATCGCGCTCGCGCCACCGCCCACCGAGGACGCGAACCACAGCCACGGCAGCAACCCGATGAAGAGGAAGTAGGTGTAGTTCTCCATCGAGTTGCGCATGTAGACGCTGAAGATCAGCGAGTACACGAGCATGAGGAGCATCGGGTTGAGGAAGGTCCAGAGGAAGCCGAGCACCGACCCGCGATAACGGGCCTTCAGCTCGCGCTGGACCAGGCTCAGGAGCAGGGCGCGGTACTGGTACAGCTCGCGCAGGTTGCGAATCATGCGGGCGCGTTCATACGCGAAGTCCGTCGGGTGCGCGACAGCCGCGCCAATGGGCTCGCTGGCCGGACAGGCAGGCTCAGCTCTCGTCGCTCTTCTTCTTCCGGGTCGGGCGCGACTTCGGACGCTGAGGCGCGGACGCCACCGACTCCAAAGAGCGCAGCCCCTCCACCTCCCGCCGCAGCTGGATCACCTCTGCGGCGAGCTGCGCGTACGAGTCCCGCACGTGCCCGTTGAAGAGGCGCTGCCGGCCGAGGGCCTCGTTGATGAAGACCTGGCACGTCTTCCTGAACGCCCACTTGGCGAGCAGCACCGCCTGACCCGCGCCGCCCCGGTGCGTCTGCAGCGGCAGGGGACGAGTGGGATCCGCGTGGGCCTCGAGCGCCCCGAGGCTGAAGCTCAGGGGATCGACCCTCGGCTCCGGCCCGTCGAGATCGATGGGACGCGCGGCGGGTGGTTGCAGCCCACCCAGCCCGCGCAGCTGCAGGCGCTCTTCGATGCGCTCGACCAGCGCGCGCACGGGGATGTCGCGACCGAGGAGGTTCATGTCTCTTCCTTTGTATGCGCGGCCGGCCTGACGATTCGCGTGAGCTCCTCGCGATAGACCGCCATCACTTCCGACCACCGGTGTCTGCGCGCGAAGGTCCGGCCCTTCTTCGAGAACTGGGCGCGAGCTTCCGGCGCACGCACGGATTGCACGGCGCGCACGAAGGACTCGGCATCGCGATACGTCACGCCCGCACCGCTGCGCTGCACCTGGCCCTCGAGCACCTCGCTCTGCCCGTTCGCCACCAGCGGCGCACCCGCGGCAAAGGCCTCCAGCGCGAGCAGCGACAGGCTCTCGTACTTCGACGGCGCCACGACCGCGGCCGCGCCACTCAATGCGTCCCACTTCGACTGCTCGCTCACGCGGCCGACGTAGCGAACGCCCTCGCCGGAGAGCTTCATCGCCAGGCCACCGGCGAACACGAGCTCCGGTGCATCCGAGGGACGCGCGCGGCGCAGGGCCCGGTACCCCTCCAGCAACTCGCCGATGCCTTTGCCCGGCTCGATGCGGCCGACGTAGAGGAGGTAGTCGCGGTCCTCGGGCAGCCCGTGCTCGCGGAGGAAGCGCTGTGGATCTCCGGGCAGGGGCTCTACGCCCACGCCCACCACCCGGCTGCGCGCGGCATGGGGGAAGCGGCGGCGGATGAGCGCCTCCTCCTCCTTCGTGTTGCAGAGCAGGGCGCGCGTGCGCTCGAAGGGCTCGGCGTAGGCGTGGAACGCGAAGGGCGGCTCGTCGTGCGCGGTGGGCACCAGCACGCTGCGCTCCGCGACCAGCGGCAGTCCCCACACCGTCGGTGCGTAGAGGTAGGTGAAGAAGACGAACGCGTCGTAGTCGCCCTGCCGCTCCGACAGGTGACGAAGGAGTCCGGGCGCGAGCGGCCCCTGCTCGGCGATCCAGTGCTCCTCGTGCAGCCGATCCTGCGGGATGCCGAAGCGCTTCCGGGAGAGCGCGTTGAACCAGCGCATCTCGCGCGGCCGTGAAGTCGGGAAGCGCAGCACCCGAGCGGCGCCGTGACGCGACTCGCCCGGCTCGAAGTGGTTCTCCCAGGAGAGGTGATCCTTCGCGCAGGTGGTGAGGACGGTGACGTCCCACTCCTCCGCCAGTCGCTCGGCGATCATCTCCGCGTGCTTCTCCGCGCCGCCGGTCACCTCGCCGTAGCGCTGGACCACGACGGCCACGGACGGCTTCTTCCTCGCAACCCTCCTCACCTTCACCGGAGCGGGGCGCGCGACACCCTCCAACGCCTCCCGCAGCGCGCCCTCCGCCGCATCCGCGCTGAACGCGGCGAGCCGCTTCTTCTGCCCGCGCACGACCTTCTGCCTCAGCGCATCGTCCCGCCACAGCGCGTTCACCAGCTCGGCGAGGAAGGCGAAGTTCTTCTCGGTGAAGGCGACTCCCGCGCCGCCCAGCGTCTCCGGCACCGCGGACGCCGCGAAGGCGAGCACTGGCAGCTCCGAGGCCATCGCCTCGACCAGCGGCACGCCGAAGCCCTCGTGCTCACTCATGGAGACGAACGCGCTGCTCGCGCGATACGCCGCGACGAGCCCGGCGTGATCGACCTTCCCGAGGAACTGCACGCCGCGCAGCTTCGAAGCCCTCTCCCGCAGCCCCTTGAAGTAGCGCCCACCCGCCTCGTACCCGCCGACCAGCAGCAGCCGCGCATCCGGACGCAGGCGCAGCAGCTCCTCGTGGAGCGCGAGCAGATCCTCGAAGCGCTTGTGCGGCACCACGCGGCTGACGCTGAGCACCGCCGGCCCGCCCTCGCGCAGCGCCCGCAGCCGCTCCGGGTCCGAAGCCTCGATGCTGAAGCGCTCCGGCTCGACGAAGAGCGGCACGACCTTCACGTTCCGCGCGCCCGCCACGCGCAGCTCCTCCGCGTTGTAGCGGGAGACGCCGATGCACACGTCCATGTGCGGCGCGAGCGCGGCGAGCTGGGCGCGGCCACCGACCAGCGCCTCCTCGAGCGGCGTGCCCCGGTAGAAGCGGGCGGGCGTGACGTTGTGGAAGACCACGCCGCGCCGGCACTCCAGATGGAGCATCCGCCCCGCGAGCGGCGAAGCGATGCCGTGGTGGTAGAGCACGAGGTCGTCCGGAGAAGGCCTCAGCGCGCGTGCCGGCAGCGCGAGAGACGACAGCTCCGGGGCGACCTCGTCCGCGTAGATCTCTCCGTGCAGTCCGAGCCGGCGCAGCAGCATCGCCAGGTGCAGTGCAGCCTGGCCGGTGGCGTCGCCGGGAACGAAGGACGGAATGAGCTGATGGACGGCCATGACGTTCGTTGGCCGCCCTATCACGGACTACGCCGCGGAGCCTGCCGCGCGGTAGTGGTCGGCCATCTTGTAGCGGCGCGCGTAGAGCCCGAACGCGATCGCCGCGGCGAAGGCGAAGGCCGCGAAGAAGAACATCTGGAACGCGGTCACGCCGATGCCGCTCTGCGCGATGGTGTTCGTCACCGTGTCGTTCTTCACCGCCGCGTTGACGAGCAGCACCCACAGGTTGCCCACCGTCACCGACACCGACCAGAAGCTCATCAGCACGCCCTTCACCTTCGCGGGCGCCTGCGAGTAGGCGAACTCGAGGCCGGTCGCGGAGACGAGTACCTCGCCGAAGGTCAGCAGCGCGTAGGGCAGCGTCTGCCAGAGGATCGTCATCTTCTCGCCGCCGTCGATCGACAGCTGGAACGCGCCCGCGGCGATCCACGCGAGACCCGAGAACGCGATGCCCCACGTCATGCGCCGCAGCGGCGTGACGCGCAGGCCCATCCGCTCGAGCATCGGGTAGAGGATGATGTTGTTGAAGGGGATGAGCGCCATCACCAGCAGCGGGTTCAGCGTCTGCATCTGCGCCGCGCTGGTGAACCAGGACCAGCCCGGCAGCTCCATCCCGCGCGCCTGCAGCACCCACGTCGACGCCTTCTGATCGAAGAGCGACCAGAACGGGGTGACCAGCGCGAAGATGATGAGCAGGCGCAGCACCGCGCGCAGCCCGTCCACGTCCGAGTCCGGGTGCACGCCGCGCGCGCGGTCGAGCTGCATCTGCACGCCGATGCCGCCGAACGCGAGCAGCAGCACGAGCCCGAGGCAGAACGCGGCCACGAAGCCGAGCACCGGGAAGAGGAAGAGCGAGCCGAACGCGAGCACCGCGCCGATCACCGCCACGACCAGACCCGGCCGTCCCTGTCCCTGCTTCTGCGCGAGCAGCGCGGTCTTCGCGACCTTCATCACCGAGTGCGGGTCGCTCGCGGAGGGCGGCACGTTCACGTAGTGCTTGCGGCCGAGCCAGAAGATGACCGTGGCGAGGAACATCAGCGCGCCCGGGATGCCGAACGCGACCGACGGGCCCCACTTCGTCAGCGTCAGCGGGATGAGCAGCGAGGCGAAGAACGAGCCGAAGTTGATGATCCAGTAGAACGCGTCGTACACGAGCCGCGCGAGGTGCTTGTTCGACGCATCGAACTGGTCGCCCACGAAGGTGGAGACGCAGGGCTTGATGCCGCCGGACCCCAGCGCGATGAGGAAGAGCCCCGAGTAGAAGCCGAGCTTGCTCGTCTCGAAGATGGCGAGGAACGCGTGGCCCACGCAGTAGAGGAGGCTCAGCCAGAGGATCGTCCGGTACTTCCCGAGTACGCGATCCGCGAGCCAGCCGCCGAGAAGCGGGAAGAAGTACACGCCCATCACGAAGACGTGGAAGACCTCCTTCGCCTGCACCGCGCGCTGCTGCTCGTCCGGCGTGTCGAGGAGGAGGTAGCCGACGAGGAACACCGTGAGGATGTTCCGCATCCCGTAGAAGCTGAAGCGCTCGCAGCCCTCGTTGCCGATGATGAACGGGATCTGCCGCGGGAACCGGCCCTTCGCGGTCTCGGGCGCCACGGCTGCAGGCACATGGGGAGTCGTCATGGGGCCCGTGGCATATCCCGACGATCCCCACCTCGCCAACGCGCGCCACACTGCCGCAGCGCGTCTTCACGCACGCTCGCCTGCAGGGGACGCGAGATTCAGCCGCCGACGCAGCCACCGAGCACGCAGGCCCCGCTGCACGCTGGCTTCGTCCCGCACCGGCACTCACCGCTGACGCACCGGTTGCCGTTCCTGCACGCACCGCACGCTTCGCCGCCCGAACCGCACTGCGCATCGCTCGTGCCGGTCACGCAGGTGTTTCCCGCGCAGCACCCCGCGCACGACTCGGGGGTGCAGAGGCACTGGCCCTCCACGCACTGACGGCCGTCGCCGCAGGGCATCCCCGTGCCGCAACGGCAGAGCCCGGCCGGCGAGCAGTTGTCTGCCTTCAGCGCCTCGCAGGCCATGCAGGCCACGCCGGAGGCGCCGCACGCGCCGAGGCTCGGGTTGAGGCAGCGCGAGCCGGAGCAGCACCCGTCGCATTCGCCCGGCGTGCAGGCGCCGCAGATACCGTTGCTGCAGGTGTCTCCATTCCCGCACGGCTGACACACGATGCCGCCGGCGCCGCAGCGGTCATCGTCGTCGCCGGGCCGGCACTCGTCCCCGTCGCAGCAGCCGTTGCAGGACTGGCCGTCGCAGATGCAGGTGCCACCCACGCAGCGCTGACCCTGGCGGCAGGCCGAGTCGTTGCCGCACGCACACGCGCCCTCGGCGTTGCAACCGTCGGAGCGCTCGTCGCACGCGAAGCAGGAAGCACCCGCCGCGCCACAGGTCGAGGCGGATCGTGCGCGACAACCGCTCTCGTCGCAGCAGCCGGAAGGACAGCTCTCCGCATCGCACACGCAGAGATCGTTCACGCAGCGAAGCCCCGGCGCGCAGGGGTTCAACGGACCGCAGCGGGACTCGGCGGGGGAGGAGAGATCGAGCTGCAGCGGGACCTCTTCGCCCGCCCGCGGGGTGACGAGCCGCATGTCTCGCGCGACCTCCGCGCCCTCGCGCCGGCCGATGGCGGTGACCGCGATCGCTGCATCGCCGAAAGCGTCGGGAAGCAGCAGCCGCAACGACTGCGGGGACTTCAACGGCTCGCCGGGATCCTCAGGCCGCGTCACCTCCGGAAGCGACTGGCCGGAGGGCGCGGTCACCACGAAGGTCAGCTGCGTGGGCGCGAGCGCGTCGTCGAAACGAACCTCCGCGAACACCGACGTGGTGTCGGCGCGGCAGCCGGCGATCCCCACGACACCGCTCGAGAGCAGCACACAAGCAAAGAGGACACGCGCGCTCATCGCAGGTCCGCCGATCCGAGCGTGGCCACGCGCTCTTCGGGACGCGTG
>JAFAFL010000050.1 GCA_023423535.1 Pseudomonadota bacterium | reverse complement strand
GAGAATCCTCAGCATTTCCCATTCTGGCAATGGCACAAAAGTCAAATTGCCCCAAGTAACCAGTGCTGGAAAGTTGAGTAACCTTGAGCTTTCCACCTAATGCCCTCCACACACCGGATTGGCACGGTGATATTGCATTTCGAAGCAAGAATCTCTACCTTCCCCCCTTTTTTGTCTGGAGGGGATATGTTTCAGAAAATCAAAATTCGCAAAATGACAATCAGCCGGGCGCTGGACAAATACCTGAAGACAGTATCCATCCACAAAAAAGGTCATCTACAGGAGTTTTATCGCGTAAATGTGATTAAACGTCACCCTATTGCTGAACGCTATATGGATGACATTACCACTGTTGATATTGCCAATTATCGGGATCAACGGTTGGCGCAAATTAACCCCCGAACGGGGCGTCAAATAACCGGAAACACCGTCCGTCTTGAACTTGCCCTGTTGTCATCATTATTCAATATCGCCCGTGTGGAATGGGGAACATGCCGCATGAATCCTGTCGAACTGGTCAGAAAACCCAAAATCAGTAGCGGGCGCGATCGTCGCCTGACTTCAGGAGAAGAACGCCGACTTTCGCGGTATTTCAAAGAAAAAAACCAGGCTCTTTACGTCATTTTTCATCTGGCGCTGGAAACAGCAATGCGACAAGGTGAAATCTTGTCATTGCGTTGGGAACACGTCGATCTGCAACATGGGGTAGCTCATCTTCCAACAACCAAAAATGGTGCTCCACGCGATGTTCCGCTATCCAGGAAAGCCCGTAGTTACCTGCAAATGCTGCCAATACAGCTTAACGGTAATATTTTTTCTTATACATCTTCGGGGTTCAAAAGTGCCTGGCGAACAGCACTTCAGGAACTGAAGATAGAAAACTTGCATTTTCATGACCTCCGTCATGAGGCTATCAGCCGATTTTTCGAACTTGGTACATTGAATGTCATTGAAGTTGCCGCTATTTCAGGCCATCGCTCCCTGAACATGTTGAAACGATACACACACCTTCGGGCTTATCAACTTGTCAGTAAACTCGATGCCCGACGCAAGCAAACCAGCAAGATCGCTCCCTATTTTGTTCCCTACCCGGCAACGGTCGAGAACAGAAACGGGCAAGTCGTTGTAACTCTGAGTGATTTCGACCTGGAAACAAGCGCAGCCACAAAAGAACAGGCCATATTTCATGCCAGCGTGTTGCTGCTACGAACACTGGCACAAGCCGCCCAGCGAGGAGAACGCGTCCCTACTCCTGGCGAACTTCCTACAAACATTGATGAACGGGTAATGATTTGTCCATTAACAAATTAGAGGATTCACTTATGATAGAACAACTACAGAGTGATTTTTTATTCTGGATATTTATTTACTTCCTGATAGTAGGTTTGCTTATCAGAAACATTCATCTTACCAGAAAAATTAAATCCATCGAAAAAAACAAAATGTTCCCAGCGGAGGAATATGCTGTCCTGGACATTGAACAGCATATGTCCAATAAATATATTGGGCGGCTAGTAACCCGCTTTATGAAGAGAACTAATGGTGCACCTTTGTTAATTGTGTTTCCAGAATACGATAAAGGAGACAACAATGAAGACAAAAATTCTCCACCATTCCAACTTGTAAAACTAACATCCGACATTAACAATATTAAAGAAATTTATCCCAATGATGATTTAGCCTGTTTTCTGAATAATATTTCGGCACAAAAAAATTTATATGCAACGCACTCTGGACCTAGCCAGGCATGGATTGAACATGCATATCCTTTGCAACAAGTAACTATTCTCTTACAAGGCACTCGTCATAGTGAAAGGGAAGATATAATCAGTCAACTTGAGATTATTCTTTCCAGACTAAAAAATGGAGAAAATACAGGTTTTGAGCATGACGATGATTTTGGATATTCATTTCAGTATGATGCCGCAGCAGTAGGAAAATCATCATTTTTCGATGAAGCGGCAGGAAGAAAATAAGAATAACGCTCTATCCATTGTACAGACAAATTAACGTTAATCTTTTATGAAAATCTTATTAACAATATTTATTTATCTGCTTACCGCTTTTCAGTCTGCAAATGCAGGTGGAATACCTTATACATTTAACCAGAAAATTCTTCAGGGGAAAGTTATTCGCGTTCTCGATGGCGACACCATAGAAATTAAAACACTACCCGCAAAAATTGTTGTGTATGAAGTTCCGATCCGAGTCCGATTGATAAACATCGATGCCCCTGAAAAGAAACAACCTTTTGGACGCTGGTCAACTAGTCAGCTTAAAACTCTGGTTGCAGGTAAACAGGTGACAGTCTCTTATTCACATAAAGACCGCTACGGACGCATTATCGGTCATGTGTTCACGACGAACGGCACGGATGCCAGCCGCTTTATGGTTCAGTCTGGCGCTGCATGGGTATATGAACGTTACAACGTGGATGAGTCATTACCGGCTCTGCAACGGGAAGCGCAGGAACAAAAACGCGGTTTGTGGGCCGATGCAAATCCGGTTCCACCGTGGGAGTGGCGATACAAACATAACTAACTGATAGAGGTTTTTATGGCTTTATCACCCAAAGAAAAGAAAGAGTTACAACAACGCTTCGAAAAGCAATTACTACCTGACCTTGAT
>JAFAFL010000145.1 GCA_023423535.1 Pseudomonadota bacterium | reverse complement strand
GCGATGGCACGTGGAGAGCGCCTTCAGCCAGCACAAGCGCCGCTTCGGCTCAGCCCTGACAGCGCGCCGAGCCGCAGCGCAGCAGCACGAACTGATCTTGCGCGTCCTCACCCACAACGTGGAACTGCTCGCCAAGGCAGAATGAGGGTTTCAACAGAGCAAGTGCCTAACAGAACCACCGTTTGACGAACTTGAGGCAGATCAGGCTGGCAGCGAGCAGGTGGAAGCCTTGGAGGATGTCGAGGCGCCGCTCGTAGCGAACGGTGAGCCTGCGGAACCGGCTGAACCAAGCCAAGCTACGCTCGATGATCCACCTGTGCCTGCCGAGCCTCTGGCTGCTCTCGATCCCGCGCCTGGCGATCCTCGGCACAATCTTGCGGCGGCGCAGGGCATAGCGGCAGTGCTGGAAGTCGTAGCCCTTGTCGGCATGCAGCCTGTCAGGCCGCTTGCGTGGCCGCCCGACACACTGCCGGATCGGTGGCACTGCCTTGATCAGCGGTTCAAGGAGCTTGCTGTCGTGCCGGTTGGCCGCCGTGAGCAGGAGTGCCAGCGGGATCCCGTTGCCGTCGACGAGGAGGTGCCGTTTCGACCCGGGCCTGCCGCGGTCCGTAGGGTTCGGCCCGATCGCTTCACCCCCCTTTTCGCCGCAAACGAGGCGCTATCGATGCAGGCCCGGCTCCAGTCGATCGCGTTGGCTTTGCCCAGCCGGTCGAGCAGAACGCGGGGCAGCTTCACCCACACGCCTGCCGCTTGCCAGTCGCGCAACCTGCGCCAGCAGGTCATCCCCGAACCACAACCCATCTGCTGGGGTAGGTGCTCCCAGCCGATACCGGTGCGCAGCACGAACACGATCCCCGCTAGGCAGGCGCGGTCCGCCACACGGGGACGACCGCCCTTCGGCTTGGCAGGCTCAGGGGGCAGCAGGGGGGCAATCTCCTGCCACAGCTCATCGGAAACCAGGGGTGCAACCATGGCAGCCAACAACGGCCATGCCGTCAGGTTCCGTTTTGATAGGCACTCTTAGGCAGATCTGCAGCCCGATGCAGAGGCCCGCCACGGTAAGCGCCCCGCGCAGCCGCTTCAGGAGCAGCAGGTAGACATAGGAACTGCAACAGCGCGGCAGCAACCTGACATCCATTCCGCCCACGCTCGTATGGGACATTGATAAGTGCTATCAGAGAATTGTTACAACAAAATCACCTAAAACTTGCAAAAGACGTCACTAATTCCGAGGGCAGAGTACATTTCTTCAAAATTCCTGGTGGAGATCTGTTCCGTTTAGGTGACAGTCTCATCGATGAGCGCCTGCCGTGTCCAAAGATCCGCATAGAGCCCGCCTCTCTCCAGCAGCTCCGCATGTGACCCCCGCTCGACGATCCGGCCCTCGTCCAGCACCAGGATCTCGTCGGCATCCACCACGGTGGACAGGCGGTGCGCCACCACCAGCGAGGTCACGCCCTGGACCAGCCGGGCGAGGTTGGTCTGGACGGCTTCCTCGGTGGCGGCGTCCAGGGCCGAGGTGGCTTCGTCCAGGATCACGATGCGCGGGCGCTTGAGGATCGCGCGGGCGATCGCGCCCCGCTGCTTCTCGCCGCCGGACAGCTTCAGGCCGCGCTCGCCGACCAGGGTGGCGTAGCCGTCCGGCAGGATGCGGATGAACGCGTCCAGCGCGGCCGCCTCGGCGGCCGCCTCGATCTCGGCCGGCGTGGCGTCCGGGCGGCCGAAGCCGATATTGTAGGCCAGGGTCTGGTTGAACAGCACCGTGTCCTGCGGCACGACCGCGATCGCCTGGCGCAGGCTGGCCAGGGTGACCGCGCGGATGTCCTGGCCGTCCACCAGGATCCGGCCGGCGGTCGGGTCGTAGAAGCGGAACAGGAGCCGGGTGACGGTCGACTTGCCGGAGCCGGTGGGGCCGACCAGCGCCACCTTCTGCCCGGCCGGGACCGTGAAGTCGAGATCGGTCAGGATCGGGCGCTCCTCGCCATAGCGGAAGCTCACCCCCTCGAAGCGGATCTCTCCCTGGCCCGGGCGCAGCGGGCGGGCGTCCGGCCGGTCGGTGATGTCCGGGGTCTCGGCCATCAGCTCCAGGAGCAGCTCCAGGTCGACCAGCGACTGCTTGATCTGGCGGTAGAGCTGGCCCAGCCGCTCCATCGGGCGGATGAGCTGGAGGAGATAGGTGTTGACCAGGACCAAGTCGCCCACGGTCATGCTGCCCGCCTGCACCCGGCCGAGCGCGGTGAACAGGATCGCGGTCATGCCGACCGCCAGGATCGAGACCAGCGCGATCCCGGTCAGGCTGCGGAAGGTCAGGGCCCGGACGGTGAGCGTCTCGACCTCGGCCAGGCTTTCGTCGTAGCGGCGCGCGATCTCCGCCTCGCTGCCGAAATACTTCACCGTCTCGTAGTTGAGCAGGCTGTCGATCGCCTCGCCATGCGCGGCGGCACGGCGGCTGGCGGCCTGCTTCTGGTGCCCGCGCAGCCATTCCGAGCCCACCACCAGCACCACCAGATAGACCGCCAGCGTGCAGAACAGGACCAGCGCGAAGAACGGCGCGACCCGCACCAGCATCACCGCCGCGACGAACAGGATCTCGATCAGGAGCGGCAGGATCAGGAACACGACGTTGAACAGCACCTCGCGCAGGCCATCGAGGCCATTGCCGAGGATGTTCGCGATCTGGCCGGTGCGCCGGTCCAGGTGAAAGCGCAGGGACAGGCCGTGCAGATGCTCCAGGGCCTTCAGACCGACCTGGCGGCGCAGCCGCTGCTCGAGCGGG
>JAFAFL010000112.1 GCA_023423535.1 Pseudomonadota bacterium | reverse complement strand
ATTGGCAAAACAGTGCGTTCACTTTATCCAATCTAATGGTAGTGTGAATGTAAAAGATGTGGTTGATAAATTTAACACTACAGAACGTACACTTGAAAGGATATTTAAAGAACAGGTTGGTGTTACGCCCAGGCATTTTATTAAAACCGCGAAATTTCAAAAAGCCCTTCGTTTGATCTCTACTAAAAAATATAAATCACTCACCGAAATCGCCTACGACTTGCGGTATACCGATCAATCGCATTTTATACGGCACGTGCGGCAGTTGTCAGGCATGTCTCCCAAAAATTTGCAGAAACAATATAAAGAATCCGCAATAAACATTATCCTCTGATTTTTGTCGGGAACATACAATTTTTAAAAATTAGCTGTGATTAATTTTGATCGTTTAAAATTACATTAAAGAAGAACGAAAAGCATTTTTATTATGAAAGAATTTGTATTACTGTTCCGCATGGACATCACAAGCAAAGAAGCGCAACCAACCGAAGAGCAGATGAAAACATATATGCAACAATGGACGGAATGGATTGACACTATAGCAAATAAGAGCCAACTCGTGGAAGGTGGCCGGCATTTCTCCAGGAAAGGCCGTATTTTACTGCCGGGTAATCAGGTAATTGAAAAACCGTACACTGCTGAGGATATTTCAGTAGCGGGATACATTATTATCCTGGCAAGAAATATGGAAGATGCAACGGTTATTGCCGGGAAATGCCCAATTCTGAATGGTCAAAATACAAGTGTCGAGATAAGGGAAACGGCAACACCTGGATCATAAATCAACTAAAAAAAATAAAAAATGGCAAAAATTGTAGCAGTGTTGAATATGACCCTCGACGGGTTTTGTGATCATACTTACGGTATCCCCGATGCAGAATTACATCAGCATTACGCTGACCTTTTTAAAACCGCCGGTACCGCTTTATATGGCAGGATCACCTACCAATTGATGGAATATTGGCGAACCGTACTGGCGAATCCTACAGGCGATAAGGCTATGGATAATTTTGCAGTCGCGATAGGCAACATCCCTAAAACCCTAAATCATCTAGTAGAAGCGTGCAGGAAAATAACATTTAAAAAAAGTAATAATGGCAAAAAGCAAATTAATGGAAATGCACAATGTAGGTATCGTGGTGGAATCTCTCGATAATGCGGTTGCGTTTTTTAAAGAGATTGGGCTGATACTGGAAGGAAGGACGATGGTTGAAGGCGAGTGGGCAGGCCGCGTAACCGGGCTTAGCAATCAGTCGGTTGAGATTGCAATGATGGTAACTCCGGACGGACATTCCCGGCTTGAACTATCACAATTTTTTGTACCTGAAACAGTGGCGGATCACAGAAAGGATCCGGTAAACTCACTTGGTTATCTTCGTGTAATGTTCAGGGTTGACAATCTTAATGAACTTCTTATCAGACTGGAGAAATTTGGTGCTAAAGTAGTTGGAGATGTTGTTCAGTTTGGGGAAACCTACCGGCTGTGTTACATACGCGGAGTGGAAGGGTTGCTGATCGGGTTAGCGGAACAGCTTGGTATTGAAACAGCAAAAGATATTCTGAAAAATGATCGGAGGAATATTTAGCGGTTTCCTGTAATACCCAAAATTAATTAAAACTAAATGCCCTAATTTAAGGTCTGAAATGAAGATAAACAACCGGGAAAATATTATCAGTGGATACGTTGAAGGATACAATAACTTTGATGTTTTAAAGATGACTGCAGATTTTTCGGATGATATTGTATTTGAAAACATAGAAAGTGGCCATACTTCAATGATTTTAAATGGAATTAATGCATTTATAACTCAGGCACAAAAAGCAAAGCAGTATTTTAAAGAAAGGCATCAGAAAATTAAGTCATTCATACATGCAGATGATAAGAGTGAAATTGAAGTAGAATATTATGGTCTCCTGGCAACAGATTTTCCTAACGGAATGAGAAAAGGCCAGGAAATAAAATTAAATGGAAAATCGATTTTTGAGTTTAAGGACGAAAAAATCGTACGACTGACCGACATCAGTTGAGGCCAAAAGAAATCAACTATTCTCTACCAGTCAATGTTCAAAAAAGAGATCCAATTCAAAATGAATATTTGAAATGAATGTAGAAGAAGCTTATAATTAGTGATCCGAATAAAAATAAGACCCGGGATTTAGAAGCCATATCATTACGGGAAGTACTGAACGAAGCCTTATTGTTGCAATATTATAACCTCCTCAAATGACTTTGATGCATATAAAATTTGGTTTTTCTTCAATGCTGTCGTGGCAAAGTTATGATACCGGTTTCCGCTTCCGTCTCCCATTAGTTTTTAAGATGTTTGGTTAGTTTTATCATTGTCGGGAAAATACAATTTTAAAAAATTTGAAGGATTTACTTTTGCCCCTTCACCGAAAAGTAATTACTATGAAAATAATCTCAAAATATCTGATGCTGTTTCTGGTCCTGATCCTTCAGGCAGAAATTAAAGCACAAGTGTCAAAAAGCGCTCCTTTAACTATTGGCATAACAGAAAAGTTTCATTCAAAAATCCTCGGTGAAACCAGAACAATTAACATTTATGTCCCGAAAAATTATGACCCCAATGACACTGCAAAATATCCTGTAATCCTTATACCAGATGGTGGCACAGAAGAAGACTTTATTCATATCGCCGGTATCGTTCATTACAACACGCAGCCCTGGACCGCACGTTTTCCAAAATCAATAGTTGTTGGGATTGAAAACACGAACAGAAAACGCGATTTTACCTTTCCGGTTCCTAATCTTGATTTTTTAGATAAAACCGGATATAGGAAAGAAGATATTCCGGAGCATGGAGGTTCAGAAAAATATATCGCTTTTATTGAAAAAGAATTAATGCCCTACCTGAAAAAGAGGTATAAGACCAGTTTGGAAAGAACAATCATAGGCGAATCATTAGCCGGTCTTTTGGCTGCGGAAATATTACTAAACCATACTGATATGTTTGACACCTACATAATCGTAAGTCCAAGCCTATGGTGGGATCACGGATCATTGCTGAAGCAAATAAACAAAATCAAAAGCTTAAATAATGAGGTTAAACTTTATATCGGAGTTCCCAATGAATCAGAAGACAAAAAAATGTTTTCAGATGCAAAAACATTTTACAGTATAATAAGTAAAAATAAAAACATCACTGCATGTTTTGACCATATAATCGATGAATCTCATGCTACGGTTTTTCATCAGGCTGTTTATAATGGTTTTAAAAAGCTATATCCAAAAATCAAAAAGTAGCAAATGCAAAACAGTAGAAACAAAATAGTGAGACGGTTATTACTGAATGCCACTCCCGGAAAAGTCTGGCATGCTTTGACAAGTCCGGACCAAACAAAAAAATACATGTTCAATTGTGAAGTTTATTCAAACTGGGAATTGGGTAGCGAAATAAAATGGAAAGGCAACCATCAAGGGTATGAAAGCGGAGAACAGGGCGAAATACTGGAAATTGAACAAAATAAAACCCTCAAATATTCATCAATTGATCCAAATTTTGGAATAGAGATTAAGCCGGAAAATTTTCTCCACATTACCTACGATTTGAAAGAAAATAAAGAAAGTACTGAATTGACGATAACAATCGAAAGTTTTAATAATGACCAGGAAAGGATGGAGCACCTAAACAGTGCCTGGGATAAAATTATTTTACCATCGTTGGAAAAAATATTCAATTAATAATTGCCGGAAGCAGGTAGTATTGGAAAAAGAAACATTCAAGAAATAAAAAACAACTCCAAACAAATGACAGACCAACAAGTAAAAGAAAAGTTTCAACAAATCGAAGACAACTTCAACAAAGCTATCATCTCAAACGACATCGAAGAAATAAAAAAATGTATCTCGAATGATTGGATATTGATTGATAGCCAGGGCGGGATTATTCCGCAGGAAAGATTTTTCCAGGTTTTACATCAGGGATTACTTTCACACCAATTGATGACAAAAGAAGTGCTAAGAGTGAAAATTTACGGAGACATCGCGTTGGTAACAGGTCGCGGACAAAATACAGGAACCTGGCAAGGGAATCCCATGGAAGCTGATGAATGGATTACTGATGTTTATAAAAAGGAAGATAGAAAATGGTTATGTGTATTGACACATCTTACTCCTGTTAAAAAATAATCTGAATTAAATTTCTTTTTATTTTAAAAAAGTAATGAGATGTTATCAAAGTTCGCTGATTGCTTTTCTTGCCGTAAGACAAGTCCAGGTACCGCAAAACAAACTATTTTTATTTAAACCTTATCATATGAAGAATTTAATAAACAACATAACTAAAACTTTTGATGGTTTAGTCAATACACTATTCAAAGCAAATGATACCGATTTGAATAAAATTCCTTTTGAAAACAGTTGGTCTATTGGACAAGTAGCAGAACATATCATCCTTTGCGGGAACGGTATTCCGGATAGTAAAACGGAAATTTCAACAAGACAGAAAGATGAAAAGGTTCCCGTATTAAAAGATATTTTTTTGAACATGGATGAAAAATCCAAGGCTGATCCTGCTCTTACACCACACGGCGTTACTCATAAACAGGAGGACCTGGTCAACCAAATCAAAGCGGTCAAAGAAAAGTTGTGTCTAATAGCAGAAGAAAAAGACCTGAACGATATTTGTCTGGACATGGAGTTTCCTACATTGGGATTGCTCACGCGTTATGAATGGCTTAGCTTTATATGCTTTCATACGCAAAGGCATACCCGGCAAATTGAAAACATTATTAAACATTTGAAAATTGATAGAAGTTTTTAAAACAAATATTCATTCCAAAAAGATAGCTGATCAAATCCGGAAGTGTTTGGAAGAAGCCTTTCCGGGGCATAGCATCAATTTTGACCTGGAAGATCGTGATAAGATTTTACGCATTGAAGCTGAATCATTGGATTGTGAAAAAGTGATGGAGATGGTGAAGTGTAATGATATAGCTATAACAATTTTGGAGGATTAATGGTGCGAAAAGCCTTTAACCATATTATTAATTTTTTTTGGACGGCACTTGCATTTTACCCTGTTATCCATTACTGGTATAGTGCAAGAGTTGATCGCTGGTTTATCATGGGTATCTCCATAAGCGTCGTGATAGCGTTTCTTCCTCAAAAGTTTTATAGCCTCCTGCAATTGAGCGATAGCAGGTTTTTTTATGAAAAACTTGGGGTAAAAACGGTCAGGAAATTTGTTCAAAACGGCGACCTTGCAAAAAAAATGTCTGGTGATAAAAATTATGCTGTTATTGACAGTATAGTCGACGCAAAAAAATATTTATTGACCATAGAAATGTATAGTAGGTTTCACTGGCTGTGTTTTTTGTTTTTCCTGCTTTCAACCATTCATACATTCAGCAATAGTCGAATTTTAATTGGGTTGCTTATTTTACTGGTAAATATCATGTACAATGTTACGGCCATTTTGCTTCAGCAGTACAACAAAATCAGGATACAAAATCTTCTTCGGAAACATAAATAAATCTGCTGCCAGCGATCTGCAATATGCAAAGTGGGTAGATAAGATTATTGCATGCTTTCAGTTTCATATCCCGCTTCTTTCCATGCCTTAATGCCTCCGTCCATATGTGC
>JAFAFL010000006.1 GCA_023423535.1 Pseudomonadota bacterium | reverse complement strand
GTGGCCACCGGGGCCGGCGCGTCGCTCGGGGCGGCGGCGGCAGCGACGGGCGCGGGGACGACCGGCAGGTTCGGCATCGTCACCACCTGGGTGGTGGCATCGAGCGCGACCGCGGCGGACTGCAGCGAGGCAACGCTCTGCGCGACCGCGGGGTTCTCCACCTTGATGGTGGTCCCGCCCACGCGGATCTCGTCACCGAACGCGAGCGCGCCCTTGTTCACGCGCTTGCCGTTCACCCACGTGCCCTCCACCGACCCCATGTCGATGATGGACAGCGCGCCATCCGCACCCACCTCGATGACCGAGTGGATGCGAGAGACCTTCTCGTCCTCGAGGCAGAGCTGGGCCGACGACAGGCGCCCGATCTTGATGATGTCCCGTTCGAACTCGCGGGTGGCGACGAGCTCCTCGCCCTTGAAGACCTTGAGTGTCAGCGGTACCGGCACGTGGTTCTCTCCTGTTTCCGTTTCCGGAATTCCGACTGCAACTACAGCTCGCCCACCGACTGCATGACCTTCTCCTTGAAATCCTTGCGGATCCGGATCAGGTTGTCGTGCTTCACGCGCTTGCGCGCCTCGACGTACTCACCGTCGGGCTTCGTCAGATCGCCCTCGATGGTGTCGTCCTCGAAGTCGATCTGCGTGGTCTTCGCGTAGCGAACGTCTCCGCCAGCGCCCTTCTGCTGGGCGAACCCTGCCGCGGGCGCGAGCAGGGCGAGGATGAGGAGCGTCTTCTTCATGGTCGCCTTCTCTCTCTCTGCAGTGACCGGGGATGCTACCACCCGGGTTCCTTCATTCACGACAGCGGCCCGGTTGAGGACACCGCTGCTCCGGCAGCGGTTCCCCCGAGCGGCGCTACAAGTTGTCCGCGGGCTCGTCGTCCGACTTACCACCCTGCCGCTTCGGCGCAGCAGGTGCCGCGGGCGCTGCCTTTTTCGCTTCGGGCTGCACCGCGGGAGCGGGCGCTGTGGCCGCGGTCTTCTTCTCCTCGTCCTTCTTCACCGAGCCGGAGCCGGAGGTGGCGGAGGCGGGCTGCGTCTGCCCCGCGCCGGCACCGGTCGCGGGCTGCGCGCCGTCGCCGATGGCCTCCTGCGCCGCGTTCGCCTTCTGTGCGTCGCGCGCGGCCTTCTCCTCCATCGCCTTCTGCTCGGCCTCCTGCTTCGCGAGCTCCGCCTCCATCCGCGCGGCCTCCTCCTCGGCGCGCTTCGCCTCGGCCTTCACCTGGATGGAGGTCTCCGCCTCGCGCAGGAGCGCGAACACCGGGTTCTCCGCGCGCAGGGCCACGTCGCCGCCCTGCAGCTGCATGTACTTCTTGTAGAGGTCCACCGCGCGCTCCGGCGCATCCTTCTGCTCCGCGAGGATGATCCCGCGGTTGAGGTAGATCGCCGCGAGGTTCGGGTTCACCTTCTCCGCGTCCTCGTAGGCGACCAGCGCCTTGTCGAACTGGCCCATGCCCTTGTAGGCGACGCCCAGCAGCACCAGCGCCTCCGCGTTCTTGCCGTCCGCCTGCAGCACGCGGCGCAGGTGCTCCTCCGCGCCCGGGTAGTCCTCGAACTCCAGCGCGAGCTTCGCGAGGCTCACGTGCGAGGGCACGAAGTCCGGCCGCACCTCCACCGCGCGCTTGAACTGGAGCATCGCCTTCTCCTTCTCGTTCTCCTTCAGCAGGATGAGGCCCACCGTGTGGTGCAGCTCCGGGTCGGTCTCGTCGAGCTTCAGCGCGCGCAACGCCACCAGCCGCGACATGCTCAGCTGATCGCGGTCGAGGTAGCTGCGCATCATCACCTTGTAGGCGGTGATCGTCTTCGGATCGCGGATGAGCGCCTCACGGGCGTACGCCATTGCCCGCTCGTGGTCCCCGTTGCGCCGGTAGATCTCCGCCAGCCGCGCGCGCGCCGATGCGTCGTCCGGGTAGTGCTGAAGGATCTGCCCGTAGATGGTGACCGCGCCCTGCACGTTGCCGTCGTTCTGCATGATGACGGCGAGGTTCTCCGCCGCCTGGCGCAGCGTGGGCTTGCGGCGCAGCGCGCCCTCGTAGCGGCGGATGGCGTCCTGCTTCCTACCCTGCCGCTCCGCGAGCACCCCGAGGTTGTACTCGGCCTCGGCGAGGTTCCCGTCCTCGGCCAGCGCGGCCTCGAACTTCTTCTCCAAAGAGGGGTAGTCGAAGGTGTTCGCCTTCTGCTGCGCCTCGAACGCCTTGATCGCGTCCTCGAAGAGGAGCTGGGCGCGCTTGCTGATCTGGCGCTCCTGCTGCTCCTCGCCGACCTGCGGCCCCTGCAGCTTCACGTCGGACGGCCGGACCGTCTCCTTCTGTCCCGCGCACGCGGCGAGCGACAGCGCCGCCACCGCCACCAGAGCACCCCGGAGCACCCGCATCGAATCGTTCCTCACCATCACAGCCTGTCCTCCGGCTCGCTCTCGAGGTCCTTCTTCGGCATGCCGCGCCCCGCGCCGCTGCCGGTCCCGCCCGCGTTCGTCGCGCCCGCGCCGCTCGCGCCAGACACAGGCTTCGTGTTCCCCTGCGGCAGGTTCTTCAGCTCCTGCAGGTCGTCCTTCAGGCCCCGCGCGCTCTCGCGGTTCTGCTCGGCCTGCGCCTTCGTGACCACCGGCAGGGGCTGCAGCGCGGCGAGGATGCCTCCGCCGATCACCCGCTCCGCCGCCGCCGCCAGCTCCGGCTTGTCCTCGCGCACCTTCGGGAACTGCTCCGGCCGGTAGCCGCTCCGCAGCTGGGTCAGCGCCTTCTGGAAGCAGTCGTTGAAGATGTCGAGCTCCTGGCCCTTCTGCACCGTCACGCTGAAGGCCTCCGCGGCCTGCTCGCGGATGGGCTGCACCTGCGCGTCGAGCTCCTCGCGGATGGCGTCCTTCAATTCCTCCGGCGCGCCGCGGGGCATCGGCGCGTTGGCCACCGCGTCCGCCATGTGGTGGAAGCTCTCGCCCACGCGGTAGAGCGCGCAGATCGCCGGGTCGCCGGACTTGAACTGCACCGTCTGCGTGTAGCGCTTCTGCACCGCCGCCATCGCCTTCACCTTGTCCTGCAGCGACTTCTTGAAGTGGTCGGCCATGAAGCGGCCCTCGCCCCACTTGAGCTTCAGCGAGGTGAACTGCTTCCACTCCTCTTCCGACAGCTCGAGGTGCGCCCGCGCCACCGCGTCCAGCGCCGGGTTCGACAGCGCGTCACGGGTGCGGCGGGGAAGCTTCTCGTAGAAGTCCCACGTCCGCTTGTAGATGCGGCGCGCGTCTGCCGGCCGGCGGAGCTTCTGCGCGTAGGTCTGCGCGAGCCGGCCCTCGGCGGTGAGGAGCTTCGAGGGGTCCTTGCCGTAGAGCTTCTGGTACTCCTCGAGGTGCTTGAGGCTCCGGCTCCAGGCGCCCGCCTTCTCGTGCAGGTCGGCGATGGAGAGGAACACCAGCTCCGCGTCCTGCGCCTTCGGCCACAGCTCGAGGTAGCGCTCGCGGTTCTTCAGCGCCTGCCGGTACTGGCCGAGCCCGTCGCGGAAGATGCCCGCGTTGAACAGCGCCACCTGGGCCTTGCTCTCCTCCCAGACCTGCTTCTTCTCCGGCTGCGCGGGGGCAGCCTGCGCCCTGCCCTTCTTCGCGCCGCGAGCCGGGGCCTTCCTGGCCGAGCCTCCGGTGCTCTTCTCGTAGCCCGCGACGTACTGCTCGTAGTGGGCCGCCGCCTCGCTGAAGTCGCCGATGGCCTCCAGCGCCTCCGCGTTGGCGTAGATGCAGGCGGGCACGAAGTCGCTCTTCGGGTACTGCGCGATGATCCGCTTCCGCGTCTCGATCGCCCGGTCGAGCATCCCCGCCTGGTAGAAGTCGATCGACGCGTTGAACAGCGCCTTGTCCGCGATCTCGCTCTTCGGGAACTCGGTCACGAACGCGAGGTACGCGTCCGCCGCCTTGGAGAACTCCTTGTTCGCCTCCAGCTGGTTGATGAGCTTGAACGCGGACTGCTCCACCAGCTGCGCGAGCTGGGTGCGGAACTCACCCTGGGCGAGGTTCTTGTCGTTGTAGAAGCGCCGCGCCCACTCGTTCACCTTCGCCCAGTCGTTGAGCAGGTTGTAGGTGTCGAGGATGAGGTTCGCCGCGAGCTCGCCGGCCTTCTGCCCGTCCTCGAACTTGTGGTTCGGATACTTCTCCGTGATCTCCGCGAAGCGCGTGACCGCCGAGTCGAAGTGGTTGTGCCGGTAGTAGAGGTTCGCCACCTTGAAGGCGATCTCCACCCGCTTCTCGCCGTCGGCGATGTGCTCGAGGTAGCGCTCCGACGCGTCGAGCAGCGCCTTCCGCAGCGGCGCGAACTCCGCCTTCTTCAGCGGGTCCGACACGTCCGGCTGCTTGAGGGTGCCCTTCTGCTCCGCGCCCTTCACCACCTCGTCCCAGGCCAGCACCGCGTTGTAGGCGGCGTTGGTCATCCACTTGCCGGGCTTCTCGCCCTTCTTCACCCGCTCGATGTCCTGCGCGAACACGAGCCCGTACTGCTCGGCGCTCTTGTCGAAGCGCTGCAGGTTGTCGTTGAGCAGCTCCGCCCAGAAGAAGCGCAGGTCGTACGCCTTGGCGTTCTCCGGGAAGAGCGTGAGGTAGTCGCCGTAGACCTCGTTCGCGTAGCCGAAGGTCTCGTCGTCGCGCGTCTTCTTCGCCTCGTTGTGCCAGTTCACCGCGAGGTTCGACAGGGTGCGCTCGGACAGCTCGCGGGCCTCCTCCAGCGCGCGCTTGTCCTTCTCGTCCTTGATCGCGCCGCTCTTCACCACCTCGTCGTGGATGGTCACCAGGCGGCGCACCTGATCGACGGTCATCTTCTTGTTTCCGGCGCGGAGCACGCAGTCGACGATGCGGCCCTGGAAGCCCGGCGCCTCCGGCGAGCGCGGACGCAGGCCGATCAGCGTGTTGTAGGTCAGCGCCGCTTCCCGGTCCTTGCCGTCCGCGTAGTAGAGGTTCGCGAGGCCCTTGAGCATCTGCCACTGCTCTTCGTCCTCACTCGTCACCTGGCCGAAGTCCGCGCGCGCCTCCGAGGCCTTGCGCTGCGAGCGCGCGAAGGCCTTCACGTAGTCACTCCGGGCCTCGCGCACGAGCGTGTTGCGCCCGCCCTTGCCGCCGTCCTTCTCCACCGCCTGCGCGCCCGCGAACTGCGCGTAGAGGACGACGGTCTTGAACTTGTCCATCGCCCGGTCGTACTCGCCGAGGTTGAAGTAGCACCAACCCTGCTTGTAGATGCTGAAGGCGTAGACCTGGTTCTCCGGGAAGCCCTCGGCGAGCTGGTAGTACTTCAGCGCCTCCTGCAGCTGCTCGCGCTTTCCCTTCGAGTTGACGAAGTAGTACTCGCCGTAGGCGAGGTACGCGTCCGCGAGGTAGCGCGAGACGTGGGGCGGCTTCGCGTAGTTCTTGATCAGCCGGCCGTACGCCGCGAGCGCCTTGCGATCCTCACCGGCCTCCATGAGGTTGTGGCCGAGGAAGTAGAGGACCTCGTCGGTGCGCTTGTAGTCCTTGAAGCGCTGCACGATGTCCGCGTAGGCGTCCGTCGCCATGGTGGAGTACTCGCGGCTCTTCTTCAGCAGCTCCGCCTTCTCCGCCTGCGCGCGCTGCTGGCCCGCCGCGTCGCCCGCGTTCATCGCGCGGATGTAGTCGTCGTCCTTCCGGTTGGCCTCGTAGAAGAAGAACTTCGACTCCTCGAAGTAGAGCTCGCCGAGCCGGAAGAGCAGGTCCGGCTTCTCCGCCTGATCGTCCCCGGTGAGCGCGATGATCTTGCGCAGGTTCTCGATCTGCGAACGGCGCTTGTCCGCGACCTGCACCTCCACGCCGATGCGGAACTGGTCGTACTGCAACGAGGGCGCGGCCTCGGTCGTCTCCGCCTTCTGACGCGTGATGTCACCGGCGAGGCTCTGGTCCGGCGCCGCCGAGGTGTCCTTCTTCAGGCCCGCCTCCGCGTTGGCACGGCCGGGAGGGCGGCGCGTGCCTTGCGCGTTCGCCGAAGAGACGGCGAGAAGGAGCGTGATCGCGAGAACGAGTGTTCGCATGTCCATCCCGGTTGGGATCCGCAAGTGGGCGAATTCCCTTTGGAAACAGGCGCGAATCATCCTCGGACGATGAGCCGGGGTCAACCGCGCTGCCCTCTGATACAGCGGCACGGAAGAGCTATGAGTCTGCTGCCCGAAAACGCGAGCTTCCAGGAGCAAATCTCCGAGTGCTTCCTCGCTCATCGAGGCGCTGGCCTCATGTTGTCGCCTCTGGACGTACAGCTCTTGATGGCGTGGAGCGAGACCGGCGTACCGGTCGAAGTGGTGGCCCGCGGCATTCGTCGCGCCGCCGAACGCGCGCTCTGGGATGCGAGGCCGGGTGAGCCTGCGCTGCGCTCGCTGCGCGCGTGCAAACGCGAGGTCGAAGCGGAGATCCGCAAGTGGCAGAAGCGCGCCGCCGGCAGAGGTGAAATCTCCGAGCAGACTGCGCAGCAGGGCTCGCTCGAAGAGGACCGTTGGAAGAAGGCGAAGAGCGCGGTGGCGAAGCTCGGGCGCGAGCGGCCGGAGCTGGGGATCGTCGTGTCGCGACTGCTCGCGGGTCCGCTGAAGGCGCCCGCGCCGGAGCTGGCGATGGCGGAGCGGATCGAGGAGCTCGTGCACGCGGTGCTCATCCGCGCGATGCCGTGGGCGCAGCGCCGCCTGCTGTACAGGGAGGCGTCACAGCTGGCGGGCGGGCAGCCCCTGGGGTCTGCAAGGGCGCGGATTCTCTCGAAAAGGTTCCATCGTCACGCGCTCGTCGCGCGGGCGTTGGCGCTGCCTTCGTTCTGGTAGAAGGCCCGGCATGTCGGCGGTCTGCGCGAAGTGCCAGGGGCGGAAGGTGACGGTGGAGCGGCGCGGCTCGTATGCGTTCGCGCAGCAGTGCGAGTGCGCTCGGACCTGCGAGCACTGCGGGGGACTCGGCTTCGTGTACGAGCGCCGCACCGAGACGGTGAGCGGGAAGATGGGGCCGCGCACCTACGACGTGATGGTCGACTGCGCGTGCCGGCTTCGCGCGCGCCGGGTGAGCGCGTTCAACGAGGTGAAGCTCCCCGCGTCGGTCTCGCACGCGACCTTCGACAACTACCGGCCCTTCCATCCGGATCAGGCGCGCGCGCAGAAGGTCTCGCGGTCGTTCACGCTCGGGTACTCGCCGAAGGGCGACGGGCGCGGCTTCATCCTCTCGGGGCCGGTGGGCACGGGGAAGACGCACCTGCTCGGCGCGGCGCTGTCGCACCTGGCGCTGGAGCGCGGCGTGCGGTGCGCCTACGTGGAGATCTCGCTGCTCTACGCGACCATTCGCCGCGGCTTCAACGAGGGAAAGAGCGGCGGCGAGATCATCGGCCCGCTCTCCGAGGTCGAGGTCCTCGCCATCGACGAATTGGGCAAGGGCCGCGGAAGTCCCTTCGAGCTCGACACGATGGATGAGCTCATCGCGCGCCGTTACAACGCGGGGCGCACCACGCTCTTCGCCACGAACTACTCGCTGGCGCCGGACCCGAGGCCGAACGCGGGGCACGGTGGCGCGGTGCGGCACGGGTACTCGAATCCGCGCGACGTCGGGCCCTCGCAGCGTGACGGGACCGGCGAGATCCTCCGCGACCGCGTGGGCGAGCGCATCTACTCGCGGCTGTGCGAGATGTGCGAGTTCGTGGAGATGCCCGCGGGCACCCCGGACAACCGCCGAGGGTCGAGCGGACGCTGAACTCTGCTCGCGGTGATAGCCTGCCGCGACATGATTCCCCTTCAGCACCTGCCGGCCCGCACGCTGATCTCTGTCGCGTTGGCAGTCTGCGCGCTCGGCGCCGGCTGCCGCGATCCGCAAGCGGACGGAACCGTGCTCGCGGTGGTTCAGCTCGACGAGGCCGTGCGCGCGACCTGCGTGCGGGTGGAGGTGCTCGGGGCGGACGGCGCGCCGGTGGCGTCCACGCACTTCGAGGGCGGCAGGCTGCGCGAGTACCGGGTGGCGATCTATCGCGGCGAGCTCGCGGAGCAGGTGGAGCTGCGCGCGGTCGCGTTGTGGGGCGAGGGCTGCGATGAGCCGCTCGCGTTCAACGGGCAGACGGCGCCGGTGGGTGCGCGCTTCGTGCCGGGAGAGGTCGAGGAGATCGCCCTGCCCCTGCGCGCGCCGGACGTCGCGCTCGACGCGGATCGCGACGGGTTCATCTCCACGCAGCATCGCGGGCCGGACTGCAACGACGCCAACGCGCTGGCCCATCCGGCTGCGACCGAGCGCTGCATGGGGCTCGAGGATCTGAACTGCGACGGGCTGGTGGGCTGCGCGGATCCGTCGTGCGCCGGAAAGGTGTGCGCGGCGCCGCCGGTGGCGCTCGCTTTCGTCGGCGAGACCGCGCCGGTGACCGCGGGCAACTGCTCGTCGGCGCTGGTGCTGGAGAGCCGCGACAGCTTCGGCAACGCATCGCCGGTGAGCGAGTCGTTGCAGGTCGCGTTGAGCAGCACGCCCCAGACTTCGGGACTGGAGCTCTTCCGCGATCCGGAGTGCGCGCAGAGGGTCGAGGCGCTGAGCCTCTCCGGCGGCGAGACGCGGGTGGCGCTGCACGTGCGCGGGACGGTGGTGGGTCCGGTGCAGGTCTCGGCGAACGCGGCGGGCGTGGCCGGCGCGACGAGGACGGTGGAGATCGTTCCCGCCGCGCCCTCTGCGTTGAGCTTCGTCACGGCGTCTCGCGCACCGGAAGTCGGCGCGTGCTCCGAGCGGGTGGAGGTCGAGTCGCGCGACGCGTTCGGCAACACCTCGGCGGTGCCGATGCCGCTGGCGCTGGCGCTCGCTGCGCAGCCGGCGATGGGCGTCACCTTCTACGCGGACGCGTCGTGCACGACCGAGGCGGAGCTCGTGACCATCAACGCGACAACGTCTCGGACGGGGTTCCACTTCCGGGGCACGCGTCCGGGGCCGGTCCAGGTCAACGTGAGCGCGGTGGGGCTCGGCGAGGCGTCGCAGGTGCAGACGGTGGGGCTCGGGCCGCCGACGACGCTGGTGTTCCGCAGCACGCCACAGGCGCTGACGACGGGTGAGTGTTCGAGCGCGCTGACCGTGCAGAGCCTCGACGACTGGGAGAACCCTTCGCCGCCGATGCAGGCGGTCGCGCTGGCGCTGAGCGCGATGCCTTTGGACGGCGTGACCTTCCACGCGGTCGCGGGTTGTGGTGATGCGCCGGTCACTTCCGTGGCGCTGCCGGCCACGACGAGCGAGGCGGCGTTCTACGTGCGCTCAGTTCGGCCGGGCACGCCGACCGTGCGCGTGCAGGCGCCCTTCGCGCAGGCGACGCAGGGGCTGACGGTGCAGACCGGTCCCGCCGCGTCGGTGCACTTCACCTCGATGCCGCAGACGATCGCGGCGGGCGGCTGCTCTTCGGCCATTGGGCTCGAGCGACGCGACGCGCACGGCAACCCGACCGTGACCGGCGGTCCGCTGGCGGTGACCCTGGGCTCGATGCCCTCGGGCGTGGGCTTCTTCTCCGATGGCGCGTGCTCGTTGCCGCTCGGTTCGCAGACGGTGACGCTGACCGCGGCGACCGGAAGCGTTCACGTTTCGGGGACGATCGCGGGCACTTCCACGCTGACCGCGAACGCAGCCGGCCTGACCGGCGGGACGCAGGCGCTGGTGATCAACGCGGGGCCACCGCAGCAGCTCGTGCTGGGAGGGGTGCCGCAGACGCTGGAGACGGGCGAGTGTTCGGCGCAGGCGACGCTGCTCGTGCGCGATGCCTTCGGGAACACGGTGCCTGCCGGCGCGCTGACGGCCGTGAGCCTGACCGCGGTTCCGGAGGACGACTTCGAGTTCTTCACCGACTCGATGTGCGCGATGCCGACGACCTCGCTCGGGATTCCGGGGACGGCGACCGGCGCCCTCTTCCACTTCCGCGGGATCCGTCCGGGCACGTTCGAGATCACCACCAGCGCGAACGGGCTGCAGCCCTCGCAGGGAAACGTGACGGTGGAGACGGGCCCGCCGGCGCGCGTGCGCTTCGTCACGGCCGCGCAGACGCTCCCGGTGAACCAGTGCTCCGCCGAGGTCCGGGTGGAGCTGACCGACGCGTTCCACAACCCGAGCGCCGTCACCTCGCCCTTTGCCCTGACGCTGAGCGCTGTGCCGTCGATGGGGCTGACCTTCTATTCGGACGAGACCTGCACGACGCCGGCGACCGGCGTGACGGTGCCGGCGGGTGCGTCGATCGAGTCGTTCCGCTTCCGCTCGACGAGCGTGGGGCAGGTGCAGGTGACGGCGAGCGGTACCGGGCTGACCGGTGACACGCAGCAGCACATGATCGAACAGGCCGCCGCCGCGCTCGCGTTCAGCTCGGCGCCGCAGACGCGCTGGGCGGGCGAGTGCTCGGACCCGGTGACGGTGCAGAGCCGCGACGCGCAGGGAGCTCCGGCCGCGGTGATCAGCAACACGATCGTGCTCCTGAAGGGCGAGCCCTCGACGGGCTTCGCGTTCTACGCGGACGCGCAGTGCACGCAGCCGGTGAACTCGGTGACGATCCTCCAGAACACCGACAGCGCGACCGTCCACTTCAAGGGGCTGACCGAGGGCGCGGTGACGATGACCGGCGAGTCGGGCTCGTTCAGTCCCGCGTCTCAGACCACGACGATCCGCGCGGCGAGCTCGGGCGGCAGCTGCACGCTGGCGGGCGGCGAGAGCGAGGTCTCCTGTCCGATCACCCAGGCGGTGCCGGACATGAACAAGACGCTGCTGTTCTACGGAGCGACCGGGAACCACGCCGAGCCGCGGCGGGCGCTGGCGCGGTGCTTCCTCGAGAGCGCGTCGAACATCCGCTGCACGCGCGGCCACAACCCGGGTGAGACGATCAGCATCACCTGGCGCAGCGTGTACTTCCCCTCGGGCGTGCAGGTGAGGCACGTGCAGAGCGACTGCAACAGCGCGAACAACGTGACGGACGTGGCGCTGTCGCCGCCGGTCGGAGACGTGGCCCAGACCTTCCTGCTGCACGGCATGGACTACGGCGGGAACGGGTACGCGCAGGACGTGTTCGCGACCGTGGAGCTGCAGAGTCCGTCGAACGTCCGGATCACGCGGCACGGTGGGAACTGCGGCAACTCGCCGAGGTACGCGGTGCAGGTCGTGGAGTGGACCGGCGCGCAGGTCGCGCGTGGGACGCTGAGCGGAGGGATTCCGAACGCAGCGCTGAACGAGACCGCGAGCGGGCTCCCCAGCCTCACCGCGGCGGAGGCGGCGCGGACGTTCCTCCTCTACACGTGGCGGTCGAACACCGGGAACATGAACGGGCGCATGGTGCGAGGGTCCCTGCCGGACGCGAGCAGCGCGCTGTTCGAACGGAACACGGCGCTGGCCGACGGCGTGAGCGCGATCCACTACGAGCGCGTGACGCTGCCGCCGGGCAACGTCGTCCACGCGGTGCCGGTGAGCATGGCGAACAGCGCGGCGAGTGCGACGGGAACGTTCCCCGCGGTGGACGTCTCGCGAGCCTCCGCCTTCGCGGGCGGCATGGCGATCGGCGGACCTGTGGGCGGGACGGGGAGCCAGAACAACGCACGGCCGGAGAACATGATGGCCCGCTTCACCTTCTCCTCCCCGACCGAGATCAACGCCACGCGCGCCCGGACGGAGGGCGCCGCGGCCTGGACCGTGTGGGTGGTGCAATTCGAGCCGTGACGGCTCGGGCAGGGCCGCCGACGCAACCGCGTTTCTCACCGCGCGAGAATGGTCGTACACATGCGCACCTGCCTCGTGCTCGGATCACTCGTCTGCCTCGCGTTGGCCTGCGCCTCCCAGTCGCCGCCGCCGCCTCCCGAGGTTCCCGCCGCCACCTGCGGTGACGGGCTGTGCTCGGGAGAGTCCGAGACGTGCGACACCTGCCCGGACGACTGCGGCGCGTGCGAGCTGTGCGGAGACGGCGTCTGCGCCACCGACGTCGAGACCTGCGCCTCCTGCGAGGAGGACTGCGGCGCGTGCGACGCCTGCGGCGACGAGCTCTGCGATGAGCGCACAGAGACCTGCGAGAGCTGCGCGCAGGACTGCGGCAAGTGCAGCCAGGGCGTGTGCGGCGACGGCACCTGCGCACCCGACGACGGCGAGACGTGCTCGAACTGCGGCGCGGACTGCGGCCCGTGTGTCACCTGCGGCAACGGCGTCTGCGAGCTCGAGCAGAACGAGACCTGCGGCACCTGCGCCACCGACTGCGGCCCCTGCAACCCGTGCGGCGACGACGTGTGCGACGCGACCCTCGGCGAGACCTGCACCACCTGCCCGGTCGATTGCGGCTGGTGCGACCCGTGTGGAGACGGCGTGTGTGACCAGCAGGAGGAGACGTGCGAGACCTGCCCCGCCGACTGCCAGACCTGTCCGAAGCGCCAGGGCTGTGTGCAGGGCCAGTTCAACGCGTTCCACGGCAACTTCCACGCGCACACCGGCTACTCGGACGGCGTCCAGACTCCGGCGGTGGCGTTCGCGGCGGCGAAACAGGCCAAGCTCGACTTCCTCTGGGTCACCGATCACAAGGGCCCGCTGGGCAGCAAGTTCGCCGACTGCCGCGCCGAAGCACGCCAGGCCAACCAGCTCTACGCGGGCGCCTTCGTCGCGGGCTGCGGCTACGAGGTGGACCTCTTCGACACCAACAACACCACGCGGCTCGGCCACTTCAACGCGCTGTTCCTCAAGCAGAACACCACGACGCCCAAGGGCCTGCAGGACATGTACGCCACGCTGAAGGGCTGCGACCCCTGCGTGGGGCAGTGGAACCATCCGCCCTGGCCGGGCACCTTCGCCAACTACCAGTACTTCCCGGTCGGTGATTCGGCGATGCGGCTGGTGGAGCTGAACGGCGGCGGCGACTGGTCGAAGAAGATGGGCGCGTACTTCGAGGCGCTGCGCAACGGGTGGCACGTCTCGCCGGCCTTCAACGAGGACAACCACCAGGCGAACTGGGGCGCGAGCCCGCGGGCCACCGGCGTGTGGGCCACCGAGCTGACGAACTACGCGCTGCGCGAGGCCGTCCGCGCCAACCGGACCTTCGCCACCAACGACGACACCGCGCGCATCACCTTCAAGGCGGACGGCGCGTGCTGGATGGGGTCGCGGCTGAAGGGGCTCGGCGAGATCGAGTTCACCGTCGTGGCCCGCGACTCCCAGAACGCCGACGGATTCAAGCGCATCGATCTGCTCGGCAAGAACGGCACCGCGCTCGAGTCGAAGCTGTGCGCGGGACAGAACCCCTGCTCCGCCACCTTCACTCGCAAGCCCAACGCGAAGACCTTCTGGGTCGCGCAGGCCGTGCAGACCGACGGTGACATCGTCGTCTCCGCACCGATCTGGCTGGAGCCGTAGGAGGGAGGCCCTCCGCTACACCAGCTCTGCGTGCAGCCTCCGCGTGAGCTCCGGCAGGTGCGGCTTCTCCACCAGCAGGGAAAGCTGCAGCGGTGAGGTGTGCACGCCGAAGACGCGTGCCTTGAGGCCCTCCGCCTGGGCCAGCGCGCGGCGAAGGGTGCTCCAGTCCGCATCGATGCCGGTGCCCACGCACGTCACGGTGCCGAGGCCGAGCTGCAACCTCGCGCGGTCGCCGAACCGGGCGTGCAGATCCTCCGTCAGGCGCTCGGGCCCGTGCACGTCCTGCAGCGGCACCGCGACCAGTCCACCTTGCGCTTCCTCCGCGGTGGCGTTGAAGGCGAAGAAGCGGCCGCGCACGCCGCGGGCATCGAGGAACTCGAACAGCTCGGGCAGCAGGGCGGGCGCGCCGCGCACGGAGACGACGCCGAGATCACCCTCGCTGGCCACCGCCTTCACGCGCGTGTCCGCGGGCGCGGGGAGGTCGCGCACCTGCGTGCCGTTTCCCCCGCCGTGGGTGGACCGCGCGAGGATGACGATCCCCTTCTTCCGCGCGAACTCCACCGCCTGGGCGTTGAGCACGCGCGCGCCGCCGGACGCGAGCTCCTGCATCTCCTCGTAGGAGAGCGTCTCCAGCTTCTTCGCCTCCGGGACCACGCGCGGGTCGGCGCTGAAGACGCCGTCCACGTCCGAGTAGATCTCGCAGGCCTCCGCATCGAGCGCCGCCGCCAGCGCCACCGCCGTCGTGTCGGATCCGCCGCGCCCGAGCGTGGTCACCTCGCGCTTGTAGGAGACGCCCTGGTAGCCGGCGACGATGACGACCTTCCCCTTCTCCAGCTCGTCCTGGATGCGGAAGGGACGGACCTCGAGGATGCGCGCCTGCGAGTGCGTGTCGTTGGTGATGATCCCGCTCTGGCTGCCGGTGAAGCTGATCGCCGGCACGCCGAGATCGAGCAGCGCCATGCTGAGCAGCGCCATGGAGATGCGCTCGCCGCAGGTGAGGAGCATGTCCAGCTCGCGGCGCGGCGGATCGTGGGAGACCTTCCTCGCGAGGCCGAGCAACTCGTCCGTGGTGTCGCCCATCGCCGAGACCACGACCACCAGCTGGTCGCCGGCGTCCCGTCGCTCCTTCACCTTCCGAGCGACCTTCCGGATCTTCTCCACGTCGCCGACCGAGCTCCCGCCGAACTTCTGAACGATGACCGCCATGGCGCCTCCTACATCGGGAGGGCACTGCACGTCAGCGGCCAGGCGCGCACGAGAGGAAGAGCCGTGCGATCATCTGCGTTCACGGCGCCGCGGCGTGGTCGCCTTGACACGTTTTCTTCGGCGCCTATATCGGCGCCCGTTCTTGAAACCAGGAGTCTCCTGATGCCGATGATCGAGGTGCAGAACCTCAGCAAGCGGTACCGGGACCGGGTGGCGGTCGATGCCCTCTCGTTCTCGCTCGACGAGGGGCAGGTGCTCGGGTTCCTCGGGCCCAACGGTGCCGGCAAGAGCACCACCATGAAGATGCTCACCGGCTTCCTCCCCCCATCGGAGGGCACCGCGAAGGTCGCCGGCTTCGACGTCTTCGAGCACCCGATGGAGGTCCGCCGCCGCATCGGCTACCTGCCGGAGACGCCGCCGCTCTATCCGGAGATGACGGTGCGCGCGTATCTCACCTTCGTCGCCACGCTGAAGGGCGTGCCGCGCAAGGCGCTCAAAGCAGAGGTCGAACGCTGCGCCGAAGCAGTGGGCCTCGCGCGGGAAGCGAACCGCGTGATCGGCAACCTCTCCAAGGGGTTCAAGCAGCGGGTGGGCATCGCGCAGGCGCTCCTCGGGTCGCCGCCGGTCCTCATCCTCGACGAGCCGACCGAAGGGCTCGACCCGCGTCAGCGCACCGAGCTGCGCGGGCTGGTGAAGTCGCTCGGGCAGAAGCACACGGTCATCCTCTCCACCCACCTGCTCCACGAAGTCGCCGCCACCTGCGACCGGGTGCTGATCATCGACCAGGGAAAGATGCGGGCGTTCGACACGATCGAAGCGCTCTCCCGCTCCGGTGAGGGCGAGTCCTCGCAGTCGCTGGAGCAGGTCTTCATCCAGCTCACCGCCGCGTAGGCGCTCGCGCACCGGACGGAATCGACCATGATCCGCAATACGTTCGCCGTCGCCCGGAAGGAGTTCGGGCTCTTCTTCACCACGCCGTGGGCCTGGATCGCGCTCACCGCCATGCTCGCGATCAGCGCCTTCTTCTTCGTCGGGTTGCTCGCGGCGTTCCAGCAGGCGCAGATGCTCGCGCGTCAGTACGGCTGGCCCGCGATGCCGCCCGAGCAGCACGTCTTCCAGAACCTCACTGACGGGGTCATCGTGAACCTCTTCGGCACGGTGATGGTGATCACCCTCTTCGTCGCGCCCTTCCTCTCCATGCGCCTCTTCGCCGAGGAGCGCCGGCAGAAGACCTTCGAACTCCTGATGACGCTTCCGGTGCGGCCTGTGGAGATCGTGCTGGGCAAGTACCTCGGCGGCACGCTCATCCTCTTCGCCACGCTGTCGGTGACGCTGATCTTCCCCGCGGTGGTCGCGATCTACGGCAGGGGCACCGAGGGCAGCGCGCTCGACTGGCCGACCGTGATGCTCGGCTACGCGGCGCTCCTGATGTTCGGCGCGGCCTGCATGGCGGTGGGCATGTTCATCTCCTCGCTCACCGAGTCGCAGGCGATGGCCGCGCTCGTCTCCTTCGTGGTGCTGCTGCCGTGGTGGCTGCTCGGCGGGCTCGCGCAACGCAGCGAGGAGCCGGTGCGGTCGATCCTCAAGCACCTCTCCTTCGATCACCAACTCGCGCCGCTCTTCTCCGGCGCGCTGGATGTGAAGGCGCTCGTGTTCTTCGCCTCGGTGATCGTCTTCGCGCTCTTCCTCACCCACCGCCGACTGGAGGCCTTCCGATGGGCATGAAGCTCACCGCGTGGGGCAAGGTCGCGGGCGGGCTCGGCCTGCTCGCGCTCCTCTCCGCGCCCTGGACCCTTTTCGTCAGCACCGGCTCCACCGCGATGACGCTCGCCAAGGTCGGCGTCGGCGTTGCGCTGCTGGCGCTCTACCTAGGCACCAACTGGCGCACCTTCGGCCAGTTCGCCTCGCGCAAGTCCACCGCCTACGTGGGCATGACCGTCGTCACCGGCGTCTTCCTCCTCGCGGGACTCGCGGCGGTGAACTGGGTGGCGTGGAAGAAGAACGCGCGCTGGGACCTGACGAACAAGCAGATCCACTCGCTCCACGAGCAGACGCTCACCGTGTTGAAGGAGCTGCCCGAGCCGGTGAGGGCCATCGCGTTCCTCGCGCCGGATCAGCCGGACTACGAGGTCCTCGAGCACCAGCTCTCCCGCTACGCGCGCGAGGGCGGCGACAAGTTCACCTACACGTTCCGCGACCCGAAGAAGTACCCGGACCTCTCGCAGAAGTACGCGCTGCGCGAGGGCCGGCCCACGGTGGTGCTCGTGCGCGGCGGCGAAGGCTCGAAGGAGAGCCACGTCAGCGTCCACCGCTTCAGCGAGAACGACCTCACCGGCGCGCTGCTGAAGCTCGTCACCTCCGGTGAGCAGAAGGTCTATTTCACGGTCGGTCACGACGAGTGGCCGCTGGAGCTCGAAGCGGGCGCGCAGCCGGGCGGGACGCTGACCCAGCTCAGCGGCTCGCTCCAGCGCGAGGGCTATCGCGTGGAGACTCTCAGTCTCGCGAGCGGTGAGGACGTGCCGAAGGACGCGGCGATCGTCGTCGTGGCCGGCGCGCGCAACCGGTTCGGCGAGAAGGAGGAGGCGTCGCTGGAGCGCTATCTCGAGGCGGGCGGCCGGCTCATCGTCTTCGCGGACGGGCTGCTGGACGGCGGCCTCGAGCGCGTGTTGTCGAAGCACGGCATCGTCATCGACGAGGGCCTCGTGGCGGACGACCGGTTCTCGGTGCAGAGCCCGTTCAACCTCGTGAGCATCTTCTACGGCGAGCACCCCATCAGCGAACGCCACGGGCGCGCGCAGCTGCAGACGAACTTCCTCACCACGCGTGGACTCTCGCTCGTGCGCGAGGGAACGCTTTCCGGCGTGGAGGCAAAGCCGCTGGTGCTCTCCTCGCCCTACGCGTGGGTAGAACGCACGCCGTCGCCCTCACCGCAGCTCGATGATGGGGAGAAGGCCGGGCAGATCCCGCTCGCCATCGCCTCCGAACGGCCGATCCCGGAGGCCGGTGCTCGCCGCTTCGACAAGGCACGCGTGGTGGTGTTCGGCGACTCGGAGCTCCTGCTCGACGTGAACTGGGGCGTGGAGACGAACCGCAACCTCGTGCTCAACGCGTTCGGCTGGGCGACGGAGCAGGCCGCGAAGGTGAGCATCCGGCCGCGCGACCGCGACGTGTCCACGCTGGACCTCGACGGCGACATGCTCACGCGCATCCACTTCACCGCCACCGACCTCTTGCCGCTGCTCCTGCTCGGCATCGGCGTGGCCATCTGGCAGACGAGGCGCAACCAGTGAGCCAGCTCGGGAAGAACGCGCTGTGGATGGGCGTGATGGCTGCCGTCGCCGCGGGCCTGGGGCTCTACGCGTGGCTCGGCGTGAAGGAGCCGGAAGAGCGCGCGGAGAAGAAGAAGGCCGCGGAGGAGCGGCTCATCTCGGCCGACGCCGACGGCAAGGCCACGGAGCTCGAGTTCACCCGCGTCACGCTGGAAGCGCAGGGAGGCAGCACCACGCTCGAGCGCTCCGAGGATGGCACCTGGCGGATCGTCGCGCCGGTGAAGGCGAAGGCGGACGCCTTCCAGGTGGACAACGTGCTCAGCCAGCTCACCGGCGGGAAGATCAAGACGGTGGTGGACGAGGCGCCGGCAGCGGCCGACCTGCAGCGCTACGGGCTCTCCCCACCCTCCTTCGTCGTGCGCGCCGAGGGCCGGGCGAAGCAGACGGGCAGCCGGATCGATCCCGACGCGCCGAAGGTGACGCGGGTGATCAAGGGCGGCGGCGAGAACACCTTCGATGGATCCGTGTACGTGCAGCGCGACGACGATCCGCGCGTGGTCTCGGTGCAGGGCGGCGTGCGGTGGGCGCTGGACAAGTCCACCTACGACCTGCGGCACAAGGACGTGCTGGAGGTCGCGAACGATGCGCGCTCGCTGACGGTGAAGGCGCCGACGCACGCGTACACGCTGACCCGCGAGGGCGAGGACAAGGACGCGAAGTGGCGACTCGCTCCCGCGAAGGGCGCGGCGATGCTCGCGGACAAGCAGGCGGTGGAGCAGTTCCTCGTGGCGATGAAGGGCTACAAGGCGGTCGCGTTCCTCGAGGACTCCGCCGCCGAGCGCGCTCGCGTCGGACTCGACAAGCCGCTCGTCACCGTGGACGTGCAGCCGGCGAAGGGCGGCCCGTTCCGCCTCGCGCTCGCCGAGCTGAAGGAGTCGGACAAGACGCGCACCTTCCTCCTCCGCACCGAGGGCGAGGAGACGACGCTGGCGGAGCTCGAGCCCGGCGCGGTGTTCGCGCTCGACAAGGACCCGCAGCAGCTGCGCGACAAGACGGTGCTCGTGTTCGACCGCGCGAAGGTGGCGAAGGTCGTGTTCAAGCGGCAGGGAGAGAAGGACATCGTCGTGCAGCGCAGCGCGGGCAGTGACGTCGGCGCGGGCTCCACCGCGTCGAGCGAAGAGTGGACCGTGCTCGCGCCCGAGGAGGGACCGGGGAAGAAGTTCAAGCTCAGCTCCATCCTTTGGAGCCTCGGCTCGCTCAAGGCGACCGCGTTTCTCGAGGAGGCGCCGAAGCAGAAGAGCCCGCTCGGCGAAATCTTCCGGCAGGTGCTCCTCTACGACGCACAGGGCAAGGAACTCGCAGTGCTCACCGTCGGCGCGGAGGTTCCCGGCAAGGAGGGCACCCGCTACGCGCGCGGCACCGTGCGAGAGCTCGTGGAGATGGACACCGGCAAGCTGCAGGACCTGCCCGAGACCGTGGCCGACGTGCTGGAGAAGCCCTCCTCGCCAACCCCCGCGGTGGATGGCGGGACCGCGGCCGCGGAGGGGTGACCTTCCAGCTGCGTCAACCTTCGATGCGCGAGCTCACCCTCTGCGCGACTTCCTCGACCGCTGCAGGTCCACGTCGAGCTCCAGCGTGCCCGCGAGACTCCGCAGCTCCTCCCGGCGCGCCCTCCGGACCAACTCCTCCAGTCCGGCGATGACGGCCTCCCGCCTCGTCCGCGAATGGCTGGCTCGAACCGCCTCCTCCAGAAGCTCCTCGGGGATGTCGAAGGTCATCCTCATGCTGCATGCATGGGGATCGCGCGCTCTTCATGCAACGCGCCATGGGCCCTGCCGACCTCCTAACATCGCGGAATCACTACACCCATTCTCTTTTCGCAACTTCTGAGAACCGGTGAGGACAATCCCCATGTACCGCTTACTGGAGAGACACCATGGTCCACAACATCCGCTGGGGCGACACACTGAGCGCGCTGGCACGACGGTACGGCACCACGGTCTCCGCGCTCGCGCGGGCGAACGGGATCAGCAACCCGGACCGGATCTACGCCGGCCGCACGCTGCAGGTGCCGGGTCGCTCGGACGGGTTCGACGCTGCGCGGCCGAACTACGCGGCGCGGCTCGGCGGCTCCGAGGCTCCCACCGCGGGCGCGGCTCCGGCGACCGCGGGCTCCGCTCCGGCGGGTGAGACGCGCGGCGCGTCGTCTTCCGGCGGCAACTGGTCGGGCGGCGTGAGCATCAACGAGCTGCGGCGGATCATGCCGGGGCTCTCGGCGGAGCGCGCGAACGCGTACCTCCCCCACCTCAACGCGGCGATGCGCGAGGCCGGCATCAACACGCCCCGGCGCCAGGCGGCGTTCCTCGCGCAGCTCGCGCACGAGAGCGGCCAGCTCCGCTACATGGAGGAGATCGCCAGCGGCGCGGCCTACGAGGGCCGGCGGGATCTGGGCAACACGCAGCGCGGCGACGGCGTCCGTTACAAGGGCCGCGGCCCCATCCAGCTGACCGGCCGCGCGAACTACCGCGCCGCGGGCAACGCGCTGGGGATCAACCTCGAGGCGAACCCGCAGCGCGCGAGCGACCCCGACGTCGCCTTCCGGATCGCCGCTTGGTACTGGGGCTCGCGGAACCTCAACCAGTACGCGGACGCGGGCAACTTCAGCGCCATCACCTACCGCATCAACGGTGGCTACAACGGCGCCGCGGATCGCAACGCCTACTACAACCGCGCGCTCGGCGTGCTCGCGTAGCCGGCAGCAAGTCTTCTCCACGGGGAGCTCTTCATGACGACCTACACCGTCCGCCCCGGCGACACGTTGAGCAGGATCGCCCAGCGCTTCGATACCAGCGTCTCCGCGATCGCGAAGCGGAACGACATCGAGAACCCGAACCGGATCGACGTCGGGCAGCGGCTCTCGATCGGCGGAGCGGCGACCTCGAGCCAGACCGCCGCGCTGAAGACTGCCGCCGCGAAGAAGAAGGCGCAGACCGCGAAGACGTACACGGTGAAGAGCGGCGACACCTTCTCCGGCATCGCGGCGAAGCACGACCTCTCGCTGGCGGCGCTGAAGCGGCTGAACCCGCAGGTCCGCGACATCAACGTCATCAGCGTCGGGCAGAAGCTCACCGTGAGGGCCGGCGCCGCCCCCGCTCCGCAGCCGCAGCCGCAGCCGCCCTCCAACGTCGTCCCGAAGGGGATGCCGAACACGTCGAACATGACGGACGCGCAGGAGTACGCGCTCTACTCGAAGTACGTGATGAAGCACGGCGACGCGAAGGCGAAGCAGGATCTCGCGGCGGGCAAGCGCGTGGTCGTGGGCCTCCGCGTGGACACGCCCTTCACAGCCGACCGTCCCTACCGCGGCACCTACGACGACCGGATCGTCGTGATGTGGAAGGACGAGAAGGGCCGTCCCCGCGTGGAGGAGTTCAGCGGAAACACCGAGCCGAACCGCCGCTGGGCGGACGACCCGAGCCAGCGCACGAAGCCCGTGGGCCGCCTCGTCGCGAACAAGACCTACCACTACGTGAAGAGCTACAGCGCGCCCTTCGGAGGCAACATCCTCCGCCCCGACCTGCGCTACGGGAACCCGACCGTGCGCCGCGACACGAACCGCGACCACAAGATCGACGGCAAGGACAAGGTCTTCAACGGCGACTGGGGCGGGCAGGTCTATTACTTCCACCGCGGCAGCGCCTCCGACACGTACAGCGCCGGCTGCCAGACGATGGAGCAGAGCCGCTTCAACAGCTTCTGGGCCGCGCTCGGTTCGCAGCGCGAGTTCAGCTACGTGCTCGCCAGCGTGCGCTGAGCCGCGCTGAACGCTCAGCGCTGCTGCAGGGTGGCGCTCCGCTTCACGCGCGCCCACCTCAACACTGCGCTCAGTGTCAACAGCACCGCCGGCACGAAGACGCTCGCGATCATCGCCGCGCGCTTGGCCCGGGTGAGCTGGCCCACGGTCGCCGCGAGGGGCTCCAGCCGCTCCGGGTGGCGCGCGAGCATGGTCAGCACGAACGTGTTCTCCGCCGCGTCCAGCAGGAGGTAGGCGAACGGCACCGCCACGAGCCCCCAGCGCACGCGGCGGCTCACGCCACTCCGGCGGGCTGCGAAGCGAACGAAGAGCACCGAGAACGCGGTGACGCTGAGCGGGAAGATCACGTCCACGGTGAGCAGGGTCCGGGCGTAGAGCGCCCGGCCCTCACCACCAAGCGCGTCGAGGCGCGCGTGGGTCTCCTCCGCGGAAGAGGACGCGCGCATGTCGAGCATCCTCTGCCCGCCCGTCTGCGAGATGAAGTGGCGGACGCTGCCGGGGAACTCCAGCACGTGGGTGACGGCGAAGACCGCCAGCACGACCGTCAGCGCGACGAGCACTGCGCGGCCTGAGGATCCGTCTGTTCCGACCTCATTCGCACGTGTCACGACAGCACCCTCACCAGGACCTCGACCGCGCCCTTGCGGAGCGCCGGATCCGCAGCCCTCGCCTGCCCCAGAAACACCATCCGCGCGAGCTGGTGGAAGAACCCGCTGACGGCCGCCATCTGCACCTCCACCGGCACCGTGCGCGATACGTCGCCGCGGCGGCGCGCCCGCCGGAGCCAGCCCCGCATGAGCGAGAAGAGGCTCTCCTCCGGAAGCCGCCCCTCTGCCCGCGGCCAGAAGTGCGCGAGGTGCTCGTGAACGAAGAGAAACGCCGGGAGCCCCTCCCGGAGGACGCCGGAGAAGAAGGCCTCCACCCAGCGGCGCGCGACCTCCTCCACCCCGCCGTCGTCCGCGAAGTGCGGCCCAAGCGCCTGCAGCAACTGGAGCCACGCGCGCTCGAAGACGTAGAGCCCGAGCGCCTCCTTCGACTCGAAGAACTTGAACAGCGCAGGGTTGGTGTAGCCCGCGCGCTCGGCGATCTGCCGGATCGTCGTGGCCTCGTAGCCCTGGGCGACGAACAGCTCCAGCGCCGCGGTGACCACCGCCTGCTTCGAAGGTGGCGCACCGGCCTCCCACAAGGTGAACGCATTCATCCCCTCTGGTTAGCAAACGCTAACTCCCGGCGCCACGCATCCGGCGCATCTTCCGATCGACGCGGACGGCGGGCGCGCTAACGTCGCCAGGGAAGCTGCTCGAACGGGGAACGGTGATGACCGGAGTCGGGGACCGCGAGGATCCGCTGGCGCAGACGAAGCGAAGCTGGAACGCCGCCACGCGGATGCACAACGCGCACAAGGGAGATCAGGCCGCGAGGCTGCGCGCCGGCGAGGACTGGCTCTTCGACGAGGAGCTGGCGCTGCTCGGAGATCTGCGCGGGACGAAGCTCGTGCACCTCCAATGCAACAGCGGCCAGGACTCGCTCTGTCTCGCGCGGCGGGGAGCGGAGGTCACCGGCGTGGACTTCAGCGACGAGGCCATCGCTTTCGCGCAACGGCTCTCGCGTGACAGCGGGATCCCCGGCCAGTTCGTCGAGTCGGAGGTCGTCTCCTGGCTTCACTCGAGCGCGCCCGCTGCGTGGGACGTCGCGTTCTGCAGCTACGGCGTGACGAGCTGGCTGCCGGATCTCGCGCCGTGGGCAGCGGGCATCCGCCGCGTGCTGCGACCGGGCGGCCGCTTCGTGTACGTCGACTTCCACCCGCTGGTCTGGTCGATCGGGCCGGACCTGCGCCTGTCGAAGGACGACTACTTCGAGGAGCGCCCGTTCGTGGAGCCGGTGGAGGACTACGTGGCGACCGCCGGTCCCGCGCTGGCCGCGCTCGGCGACTCTTCACAGGAAGGGCAACCGCGGGCGGCGGAGCGCAACGGCATCCCTGCGCACAGCTATCAGCACGGCCTCGGCGGGATCGTCGATGCGCTGGCGGGCGCGGGCCTCGTACTGGAGCGGCTGCGCGAGTACCCGTGGTCGAACGGGGCGCGCGTGAACCCGGCGCTCGTCCCCGCCGAGGGCCGCAGGTGGGTCTGGCCGGAGGGCACCGCGCGGGTGCCGTTGATGTTCGGCCTCGTTGCGCGGGCCCCGTCCGCGGGTGCAGCGTGAGGAGCATGGCTCGGCAGGGTTCTCCGCTTCCAGGCAGCGTCACCACCCTCGCGTTCGCACTCCTCTTTGCCGTGGCCTCCGCGGGCTGTGGCGGGATCCGCGAGCACGTCGCGAAGGAGCGCTACCTCGGGCAGATGCTCTACGACTACGTGTACGAGTACCCGCTCGCAGACGTGTGGCCGGAGGCGATGGCGCTCGTGGGCCAGCCGCCGGACGCGGGGCAGGCGCTTCCGCACGGTCGCGAGTGGCGAGGTGGCGTGAGTCTCTACGGGCAGAATTCGCAGATCCCGCCCGCGCCGGTGCGCGTCGCCGCGGAGGCGCTCGGTGAGCGGCGCACGCGGCTCGTGTTCCTGCGGGACGTTCCCGATGGTCCGGAAGCACGACGCCTCGAGGCGCGGGATGTCGATGCGCGGCTGTGGGACCTCGAGCTGAAGCTGCTGCGCCGCCTGGAGCCGAAGGATGCACGGCGGCTCGAGGACGGCGCCTTGCGCGCGGCTCGGCGCGCCAGATCGGCCTGAGCTACTCGATCCGCACCACCACCGGCGCCGGCGCTCCAGCGGTGACGGTCACCGGCACCACGCGCTCGATTCCGCCGAGCACCACGCGCACCTTCGTCTCCCCGACCGGCGCACGCAGGCGCACGACCTGGAGTTCGGCGGGCAACGTGAGCCAACCCTGCGCCATGCGCACGTTCACCTCGTACGCGCGCTTGATGAGCAGCACCGCGCCGACCGGCGGCAGGAGCAGATAGCCGCCGAACAGCGCGAGGTTCACGTCCAGCGACGCGGCCCGTTCGGTGTCGGTGAGCGCGCCGAGGTGCCCGCGCCGCAGGAGCAGATTCTCCAGCGAGGTGACGGTCTCGGCGGTGTGCAGCGCGCCATCCGTGCCCCCTGTGTCGATTCCCACCTGCGCCTTCGCCCGCGTCCAGTCGCGCGCACGCACCGCCCAGTAGCCCTGCCCCGCTGCCTGACCGCCGGCGATCGCGCGTTCGGGGATGCGGCCCGCTTCGATGAAGACCACCACCTCGCCCTCACCCGCCGCCGGCGGCGTCCACGTCTCCGCGACGTTCGCGAACGCGCGCTCCAGCTCCGGCACCTCCGGTCGTCCGAGCCTTCGCGCCTCCGCGAGGAGCCAGGGCTGCAGGTGCAGCAGCGTGCTCGGCGCGCCGGGCGGTGCGCTCTGCGTGATCCGCCACGCGTCGAGGTAGTCGATGAACGCGCTGTCCTCGTTGCCCGCGCGCTGGTGCGCAAGCCCGCTGATGTATCGGCCGATCGCCAGCCGCTCGAGGTAACCGCGCACCTCCTCATCGAACGGGGCCAGCGCGAGGTTCCGCTCCAGCTTCCGCCGCACCTCCTCCTCCACGCGCGCCTGCAGGTGCAGCGAGTCCGTCAGCCGCGCCTCCACCACCGCGCCGTCCTCGTCGCCGAGCATGAGGAAGTTCAGCGCGTTGATCGCATGCAGGGCCTGCCGCTCCAGGGTGCCCATGCGCCAGGGCGCGCGGCCGAAGAACTCGTCCCCGAGCGTCACCGTCTCGCGCGCGTCGGCCAGTCTCGCTGCAGCGGTCAACGCCTTCGCGCTCGTCTCCCAGCGGCCCGCGCGGTGGAGCACCATCCCGCGATCGACCTCCACCAGCAGCGCGTCGAGGTTCGAGGTCTCCGTGCTGCGGTCGAGCGTCTGCAGCGCCTCGTCCTCGCGGCCCTCCTCCGCCAGAGCGCGAACGGGCGCGGTCACCTGCACGTAGTGCGGCGAGCACGCAAGACCGGAGACGAGAGGCAACACGAGGACGAGCAGACGCGCGGGCGACACGGCTCCACGCTAGCACCCGGCCTCGTGGGCTCAGACTTCGAAGACCACGAAGCGGCGCTCGAGCTGCCGCTGCAGGAGCGGCATCGCCACGTTGAAGACGGGGATGCCCTTGTCGGTCTCGCCCTTGAGCGTCCCGTGGTGCGCGTGCCCGTGGAAGACCGCGTCGGCGCCGTACTCGTCCACCGGATGCGCGAGCCGGCTGCTGCCGAGGAACGCGCGGATCTCCGGGTTCTCGCCCTCGATCGTGGTGACCACCGGCGAGTAGTGCATGATCACGATCTTCTTCGGCAGGTCCATGCGCCCGAGCGCCATCTCCAGCTTGAGGCTCTCGCTCACCGCCTCCTGCACGAAGGCCTTGGTGTGGTTCTCGCCGAAGGCCTGCAGCGTGGCGCGACCAAAGCCACCGCCGAACCCCTTCACCCCCGCGATGCCCAGCCGCTTCTCGTAGACGAACGCGTCGCCGTCGAGGCACCGCACGTTCACCTTCTGCAGCTCCTGGATGAGGAGGTCCTCCTTGCCGCATTCGTAGTCGTGGTTGCCCAGCACCGCGACCGCGGGCACCCGCAGCGCGGAGAGCTCCTCGGCGAGCACCTTCGACTCCTCCGGGCGCCCGTGATCGGTGAGGTCGCCGCAGAGCAGCAGGATGTCCGCCTCCTCGTTCACCTGCTTCACGAACTGGCGGAAGCGGCCGTGATCCATGTCGCGGCAGTGAAGGTCTCCCGCCGCCGCTACCCGAATCTTCGATCCAGGCTCCACTTGCACATCGCACCCCCTGTGAGGGCAAGTTGGGGACGGTCGCGCCACGAGGCAGCCCTCTGCGCTCCAAGGCCTGCCCGCCCGCTCGCCCACACCCGCGCACCGCGCCACAAGGGGCCGTTTCGACTAGGGTTTTCGCGATCGCCCGAGCCCGTTTCTCTTTTTCGGGCGAGCGGTGTCCATAGCGCTGAAACCGGTTGGCCGACCTCATCGGCCGCCGCGCAAAGGGAGCATCCGTATGAAGAGCCTCCGCATCGCCCGCCTCGGTCTTTTCGCCGCCGTGTTCACGCTCGTCGCCTGCGAGGGCGCGGGCGGTGAGTTCCGCGACGGCTTCCCCACCGCCGACAACGTGCGGCTCGAGGTCCCCGGCCGCTCCGGCAGCGCGCTCGAGAGCCCGACCGGCACGCAGCGCTCGGAGCTGCAGGGCGAGACCGCGGACTTCTACAAGCTCACCCGCGGCGTGACCGTGAGCGTGAACGCCGGCGTGGGCGCGGTGCTGAACCTCGTCCGCAACATCAGCGAGCACCCGCCCACCACCGTCAACGGCAACACCGCCGTGTGGGGCCCGCACACCGAAGACCTCAGCCCGAACACCTGGCGCTTCACGGTGACGAAGGTCTCCGCGAACACGTGGGACTACGTGCTCGAGGGCAAGGCGAAGACCGCGAACGACAGCGACTACGTGGCCGTCCTCTCCGGCAGCCACACGCCCGGGCTCGACGCGAACGGGCAGGCGATGAAGCACTTCGGCCAGGGAGAGTTCGTGCTCGACTTCGACGCGGCGAAGACGCTGCCGGAGCACGGGCGTGAGGAGGGCCGCGCGGAGGTCCGTTACGCGCGCCTCGATGCGGCGAGCGAGACGACCATCGACGTGGACTTCAAGAACATCCGCGAGGAGGAGACCGGCGCGCTGACGGACGCGTCCTACCGCTACCGCAAGCTCGCGCAGCAGGGCGGCGCGTTCGAGTTCAGCCTGAACAAGGACATCCACGCCGGCAGCGAGCCGCAGAAGAGCGCGGTGGAGCACCTGTCGATCAAGAGCCGCTGGAACCCGGACGGCTCGGGGCGCTCGGACGTGAAGGCCACCGGCGGTGACCTGCCCGCGACCGCGACCGCGAACGAGTGCTGGGACTCGAACTTCCTCAGCCAGTACCTGCACGCGAACTGGGCGCCGCTGCACGGCTGGGGCGCCGAGGCGCAGTGCAGCTTCACCACCGCGGACTACTCGTCGCTCTAGTCGCGCATGGCCCCTCCGGCACTCCAGCTCCTCCCCGGCGGTCGCGGTGAAGAGGTCGGCGAGAGCTCCACGTCCGCGTCCCCGTCGGTGGACGATGCGCGGAGCCTCTTGCGCGACCTCTACGCCCGCCACGGCGGCGCGGTGTTCGGACGGTGCCTGTACCTGTTGAAGGATCGCGCGCGGGCGGAGGACGCCATGCAGGACGTCTTCGCCCGCGCATTCACCAACCACCGGGGCTTCCGCAACGAGGCCTCTCCCCTCACCTGGCTCATGAAGATCGCCACCCACCACTGCCTCAACGAGCTGCGCAGCGAGCGCGCCGGGTGGCGGCGGCTCTTCGAGCGCGAGCAGAGGGCCCGGCCGCAGCACGACGGCAGCCACGAGCAGATGGAGCTCCGCGAGCAGGTCCGCGCGGTGCTCGGCCGGTTCGACGCGGAGACGCAGGCGGCGGCCATCCACTACCACGTGGACGAGATGACCCTGGAGGAGGTCGCGGCACTCCTCGGGCGCTCCGTCCCCACCATCCGCAAGCGCCTGCAGCACTTCGCGCAGGTCAGCGGGCAGGAGCTGCGGTCATGAGCGGGTCCGCAACGGCGATGACGCATCCCGGAGAGCTGACGCTGCGCCGCCTGCGCGCGGGTGAGCTCGCCGCCGCGGAGGCAGAGACGGCCCGCACGCACGCCGAGGCCTGCGTCGTCTGCCGTGCCCGCCTGCGCACCTTCGATGACGAGCAGCGCGCGTTCGAAGCGGAGGTCCCCTTCGAGCGCTTCAGTGCCCGGGTGCAGGAGCGTGCCTCCCGTCCCCGCGCACAGGCCACGCAGGTGCGGTCACTTCGGTACGTCGGCCCCGCGCTGGCGATGGCGGCCCTCACGCTGGTGGCGGTGAGCGTGGGCCCCTGGAGCGCGACCGAAGATGCCGTGGTCCCCATCAACCTCGGCACCGAGCGCCCGAACCGCACGAAGGGTGACGGCGCGCTGGAGCTGCGCATCTCCGCCGGCGACGAAGGCCCTCAGCGAGAGGCCTCCGCGGACGCTCCAGAGCCGTTGTCCGAAGGCGAGCGGATCCGCATCGGGTACCGGCCCGGAAGCTGGCGCTATGTGCTCGCGCTGGCGGTGGACGCGCAGGGCGAGGTCTCCCCGCTCTACCCCGAGCACGGCGAGAGCCTGCCGGTGCAGCGCGCGGAGGAGGGCGCCTCGTGGCTGCCGGACAGCGTGGAGTTCTTCGGCGAGGGCGCGGAGCGGGTGATCCTCGTGCTCTCCGATGCGCCGGTCTCGGTCGATGCCGCACGCGAGGCCGCCCTGCGCGCCTTCTCCGAGGCCCGCGGTGACGTCACCCGCCTGCCGCGACTCGATCTTCCGGGCGAGCAGTTCCACCGCACGCTGCTCAAGCCCTGATGCGGTCCGTCCTCCTCCTCGCCGTCGCGCTGTCCGCCGTCCTGTGGCCCCTCGAGGCGCACGCGGTGGGAGACGTGCGCCGCTTCGCGGTGATTGCCGGCAACGACGACGGGGGACGCGACACGAGGCCGCTGCGTTACGCGCGTGAAGACGCCCGCAAGATGCACGCGCTCTTGCTGCGGCTCGGAGGCGTGCGCCCGCAGGACGCGCGGCTGTTGCTCGGTGCGTCGTCGCAGCAGTTCCTCGAGGCGGTGGCGGAGGTCGAGGCGCTCTCCCTCGCAGCGCAGCGTCGCGGTGAGAAGACCGCGCTCATCCTCTACTACTCGGGGCACGCAAAGGACGGCGCGCTGCGGCTCGGCGACACCCAGGTCCCCTTCGCATCCTTGCGCAGCCGGCTCACGCAGGCGCCCGCGGACGTGCGGGTGGGCATCTTCGACGCCTGTCAGTCGGGACAGCTCACGCGGAAGAAGGGCGCGCGCAAGGTGCCGGCGTTCGAGATCCAGGCCACCGCGTCGCGTGACGCGCAGGGACTCGTCATCCTCACCTCCAGCGCCGCGGACGAGGACTCGCAGGAGTCCGACGCGATCGGCGGGAGCTACTTCTCGCACCACCTCGCCAGCGGGCTGCTCGGCGACGCGGACCGTTCGCAGGACGGGCGCGTGTCGCTCGCCGAGGCCTACGCCTACGCGTACGAGCGCACCGTCGCCGACACCGTGGCGAGCCTCGCCGGCGCGCAGCACCCCACCTACTCGTACGACTTCCAGGGCAACGGCGATCTGGTCCTCACCGACGTGGTCGATCGCAAGGAGGGGCTGGTGTTCGCCGCCTCCGCGCCCGGCGGCACCTGGTACGTGGTCGATGGCCGCGGCTTCGTCGCCGCCGAGGTGTGGAAGCCCGTCGACGAGGAGCGCCGCATCGCGGTGCAGCCCGGTCAGTACCGCCTCAAGCGGCGTCTCCCGGATCGCCTGCGCGTGGGCGAGGTGACCGTGTACGCGGGCCGGCTCACGGCGGTGGACGACGCGCGGCTGCGCGATGCGCCCTTCTCCGACGATCCGGTGAAGGGTGCAGGTTCGCCCATGGCCGGTGACGGCGCGCGCATGTCCTTCTCGCTGGGCGGCGCGTACCAGTCCTTCTTCGACCGGCCCACGCGCGAGTCGCTCTTTCCCTCCACCGCTTTGCTCGGCGCGGAGCTCACGCTGCACGGCTTTCTGCGCAAGGACTGGCTGTGGGGCTTCGACGTGGGGCTCGGCGGCGGCCGCGAGGTGCTCCGCCTCGAGCGCATCCCGGATGCGCTCCCCTACCGCTACTCGAACGTGGGCCTGGGCACGACGATCGCTGCGGAGTGGCCGGTCGGGCGCTTCGTGCCGCACGCGGGCGGACGGCTGGCGATGGTGATGGCCTCGCGCGACTTCGACGATCCGGTGCTGCCGAACCAGACCTTCGTCACGCTGTCGCCGGGCGTGGTCGGCGGCGTGCGCTACCGGCTCTTGCCTTCGCTCTCCGCCGGCGTGCGCGGGCGCGTGCACTACCTCCTCTACAACGTCGATGAGAACCGCTCGCTGGGCTACTGGGAGCTGTCCGCCCAGCTCGCCTTCGAGCCGGGAGCTTCGCCATGGCGCTGAACCTTCCTCCGCGGATGCTTGCCGTGCTCTGTGCCGCGCTCGCCGCGCTCGCCGGCTGCGGCGGCTACTCCAACGACGACCTCGAGTTCCTCTACGCGCTCCCCTCGAAGGCGGCGCTGCAGACCTCGGTGCCGGCGTCCGGCAGCGCGCGCAGCGGGAGCAGCCTCGGCGTGCGGCGCGACGGCCTGGCGGTGGGCGAGCCCTCGAAGGCCTACGCGGACACGAAGAGCGGGTCGGACGGGATCAACGAGCTGCTCTACAACGTGCTGGACGTGCTCGAGCGCGTCCGCTCCGCGCGGCCCTCGGAGCGCACGGAGAACAGGCGCGTGTGGGGACCGTTCGCGGACGATCGCAACCGCACGCGGCAGCTGCGCGTGGTGATCGAGCGGCGCGATCTCGCCGACGGGAGCGTGGCCTACGAGTGGCGCTGGGAGGTGAAGCAGCGGGACGCAGGCGAAGACGGCTGGCTCGCCGGGGCCTCGGGGACGTTCTCTCCGACCGACGACGTGCGCCGCGGCGCGGGCGAGTTCTCCTGGCATGCGAAGGCCATCCGCGACGGGGGCTTCGCGAACACCGACGACGACCGCGAGGTCGAATCGCTGCAGGTCTTCTACGAGACCGACCGCGACCCGGTGCGGATCGACATGACCATGCGGCGCACGAACGGCGAGCTGAGCTACGGCTACGAGCGCTCCGCCGACGGCAGCGGCGCCATCCGCTTCGAGCTGGTGGCGGACTTCTACAAGCCGTTCCTCGGCGAGGATCGCGAGACGCTCACGATCCACAGCCGATGGACTCCGGCGGGCACCGGCCGCGCGGACCTGCGCATCTCCGGCGGGGATCTGGGGATCGACAGGCGCGACGCCGTGGAGTGCTGGGACGCGGCGTTCCTCGTCGTCCACGCGCGCCCGTTCGACTTCTCCGGGGAACCCACCGTGGGCGATCCCGCCGCGTGCGCGTTCACGCAGGCGCCGTAGCGGAGGCCTGCGACGGCCCTTCGCCGTGCCCACCTTCTCCGCAGGAGGTGTCTGATGAACGTGTCCCTGTGGAGCGGCCTGGCGGGCGCCGCGACGGTGAACCTCGCCAACGAGACCGCGCGGAGGTTCCTTCCGGATGCACCTCGCATGGACCTCGTCGGTGAGCACGCGCTGACGAGGATCCTCCGCGCGGTGGGCGCCGGACCGCTGAAGGGCCGGAAGCTCTACGCGGCGGCGCTCGCGGGCGACCTGATCTCCAACACCGGCTACTACGGCGCGGTGGCCCGGAGCTCCCGGCCCGTCCTCAGCGGCCTCATGCTCGGGGCAATGGCGGGCGCAGGCGCAGTGGGCCTCACGCCGAAGCTCGGGCTGGGGAAGGCCGAGGTCCAGCTCACGCCTCGCACCGCCTGGCTCACCTTCGGCTGGTACCTCGCGGGCGGCCTCGTCGCGGGAGTGCTGGCGCGCGTGCTCGCCCCGCACGACCGCCTCGCGACTGCCACCTAACGGGGCCAAACGCCCGTATCCACTCGGGCTTTTGCCCCTCTGCGCGTGCTCGGGGAGGGCCTCACCACCGGTCGTGGCGCAGCGCCCCCCGAGCCACGCGGCATCGGTCAGTCGTCCGACCCCCGAACGGGTTTTCTCCTGTCGTGTCCGGCGGCATCTGTTCGCCTCACTCGGCAACCGGAACGCACAGCGATGGGAGACGCGACGATGGACAAGCGGCAACTGAAGGATCGCGCGGCGGCGCTCACCGGCAAGCGGTTCTTCCGCGAGGCCCTCCACGTGTACGACCTGCTCACGCGGGACGAGCCCTCGGACGCGCACCTGCAGATGCGCCGCGCGGAGCTCCTCGTCCGGCTGGGCGAGGCCACCGCGGCGGCGGAGGCCTACGTCACCGCGGCGCGCGTCTTCGACCGTCAGGGCCTTCGGCAGCACGCGGCGGCGGCGCAACGCCTCGCCGGACGCATCATGGGTTCCGGGGTCGCGGCCGCCTGAGCGCGGCCAGCGACCCGTCAAGAAGGCAAAGCGCTACGGATCGTCCGGCACCGGGGGAATGCCCGGACAGGTCCAATCGAGCTGACAGGGCTGGATGGAGAACTCGGTCCCGCGGCTGCGGATGTACTGCCCGAGCACGTTCGCCATGAGCGACCCGAGGTCGAAGTGGGCGCCCGGTTCCGGCGGATCGAATCCGTGCCTGCCGGTCGGAGCGACGAACGGGAAGAGCGTTCCCGTATAGCCGCCCACGCGCGTCGAAGGCCCCACCAGCCGCAGCGGTGGGTTCAGCCGGGGCACGTCGAACCCGTCCGTCCCATCGCCCGCCAGCGCGAGGTGCTCGACGTCCATGAGCACGTTCTGCCCTGCCCCGCTCTTGTGCCGCCCGGTGCGCTCCACCGCCTCGAGCGCGCCCGAGTCGATGAGCACCTGGTTCGGCGTCTTGTTCCAGCGCGGGTCCCGCTCCGCATAGGGCACGAAGCCCGCCGCCCGAGAGATCGCCGCGCCGGTGCTCATGGGCACGTTCATGTCGCCGATGGTGTTGATGACCAGTGCCCGCGTCCGCACCGTCTCGTCCGTCCCGAACTGCAGGTGACGCTGCTCGAAGTACGGCGCCCAGTTCACCGGGTCCGCGGGGTCGAGGATGAGCTGGGCGATCGCATGGAACCTGCGCGTCTCCGGCGAGTTCCTCCGCAACCCGAAGCCGTCACCCAGCGCCACCAGCGGCGAGCCCTTCGCGTACGTGCGCTTGTGGAAGGTGACCTCCGCGCCGAGCGTGTTGATCGTGACGAGCGGCGCGGTCCCCTGCGGCAGAGCACAACCACTTCGCTCCTCCGGCGGCAGCGCGCCCTCGTAGAACTCCAGCTGCAGCGGGTCGTCGAGATCGGAGGACACCGCCACGCGGAACAGCGCCTCCGCCTGCACCCGGCCGCAGCGGTGCTCGCCGGAGCGCAGGTTCTTCACCACGACCGTGTCGCCCTCCTTCAGCTTCTGCGCCTCGCCGATGACGCCGAGCATCGCCTTGCCGACCTTGTTGCGATCCGGGAGGTACTGCCACAGCTCGAGCGCGCCGCCCTCGCCGCGCATGCCGAGCATCAGCGGGCCCATCATCCGCAGGTTCACCGCCTCGGCCACGCCGCCCTGGATGGAGCGGATGCCCACGTCCGGAAGTCCGCCGCCGCCAGCGATGGGGATCGCGGTGTCGATGTACGGCTCCGCGCCGCCGAGCACGCTGCTCATGATCCCGCCGAGCGACCCGCCCATGATCGAGATCGATCCGGTCCCGCCGACGTCCACCTCGCCGTCACCGTCGAAGTCGCCGGCGATCCCCTCCTTGCCGCCCACGGTCCAGGTCCGCTTCCCGTCGAAGGTCTTGAGGATGTGGACGAGCCGCATGTAGTCCACCGCGCTCTGCCGCACGACGTCGCGGGTGTGGAACGCGTACGCGGTCCAGAAGTCCGCGCCCGAGTCCTTCACCCCGTCGCCGTCGTGGTCGTAGGCGCGGTCGTTCATGATCGCGTCGAACATCAGCTCGAGCCCGCTGCCCGCGAACACGCCTCGCGCGAGCTGCCTGTCCGCGTCCGGCAGCTCCATCCCGTGGCTCACCGCCTCCATGCCGATCGTCGCCAGCCCGTGCCGCGCGAAGAAGCCGCCATAGATGAGCGGGTCGAGCTTGTTGCCCGTGTACCCGTGGCTGAGGATCACCACCGGCACCGGCCGCTTCATCAGCGCCTTGTGCGGCACCGTCAGCCAGAAGGTCACCGTCTCCGGGCGGTGGAAGGACTCGCCGGTCGCAGGATCGATTCGCCACACCTGCTCGTAGAACGGCAGGTCGTTCCCCTCGGCGTCCTTGCGCGGGAAGAACTGCGGCGAGGTGAACTGGCCCACCGCGTGGAAGCCCACGAACTTGTGCGACTCCACCACCGCGCGCATCGTCGGGTTGTCTCCGCCGATGAGCGGCACCACCTGCGCCGCCGCCGCGAGGAACTCCTCACCGGGCACCACGTACACGTTGTCGCCCGTCTTGCGCAGCTTCAGCAGCTTGTCGAACTGCGCCGGATACTCGTCCGCGATCCACTTCATCGGCCCGAGGCCATGGAACCCGTCGCGAATCGCCACGAAGTCGCGGGTGATGCTCTGCGTGGTGAACGGCCAGGTGAACGCCACGTCCTCCAGCGAGAGCCCGTACCGCCCGATGCACTGGGGCAGCGTCTTCAGCTGCTCGGTCTGCGCGGTGTGGTTGATGTAGTCGAACGGCGAGCGCACCGGCCGGCCGCTCTGGTCGAGCAGCCTGCGCGTGAGCACCACTGCGTACGTGGTGTTCTCGCGCAGCGGCATCAGCGGGCGGAGGATGAGCGTGTTCGTCTCCCGCTCGTAGAACGTGAGCATGTCGTCGATCGGGTGACCGTCCGGCCGCCGCAGGTTCGGCTTGTCGAGCACGCCGTCCATGTCGGTGTCCTCGCCCGGATCCAACCGACCGTTGCCGTTGAGGTCCTCGTCCACCTCCTCGAACACGAGGTTGTTCGTCCCGTTGCGCGGATCGTTCGGGTAGTAGTTCTGGCGCTCGAGCGTGAAGGGGAAGTTGCCCTCGCCCATGTCCAGCGGCATCGCCTTGCAGTGGTCCGGCGAGTCCGGCGAGACGTCGATCACGTACACCGCGTCGTTGCCGAACGCGTAGTCGTCTCGGTGGCGCTGGAAGATGACCTCCACGTCGAGCGGCTCGGTGAAGCCCACGCTGATCGGCGAGAAGGTCCCCCACCCATCGAGCCGCGCCATGTCCTTGCGCACGCCCACTTCCCACGCGGTGGGCGCGATCATGCTCGCGTTGAGCCGGCGCTTCGTCGGCGAATGGGGGTCGTAGCGGGTGGCGATGTCGTTCGGCAGCGGGATCTCCGGCAGCGGCCGCGCGAAGACGTCGAACTTCACGGTGGCGCCGGTGCCCGGATCGCTGCGGCGAAGCCCCTGGGGCTCCGAGGCCGGACAGCCCGCGAGCAGCACGCCGGCGAGCGAGAGCGAAAGAGCGGCAGCGAAGGCGTTGAGCGGGATGCGCATGGGTCGTTCCTTCACTGGAAGTTAGAAGCCCACCGACAGCTTCAGCCGCGCGGCCGCGACCGGTTTCATGGGATTGCCCCCCGCGTCGTCGAACGCAGCGCCGGGGATGAGGTAGCCCGCTTCCACGGTGGCCGCGCCGGTCATGCCCTGCACCGGACGCAGCCGCGCCTGCAGGCCCACGTCGAGCTCCGTCCCCAGATAACGCCCCGGCCTTCCACCGAGCGCATTGCGCGGCGTCCCGCCCTCGAGCCTCGAGGCGAACGGGTCGGTCATGCTCGAGGTGCTCAGCGCGAAGAGCGGACCACCATAGAGATCGAAGGTCTCGGTGATCGCATGCCGCACGCGAGGAAAGATGTAGGCCGCGTTGTGGACCGCGCCGCGCGTCGGATAGAGCTCGACGCCCTCCGGCGGAACGCCCGCGATGTCCGGATCGGTGGCGCGCGCATAGGTCCTCGCCGTCTGCCACCCGAGCACCTCTCTGAAGAGCAGCAGCCCGGCGTGGTAGTCGGCGTCGAAGCGGAAGCCCTGCAGCTGCGCGTCGTACGGGTTGTGATCGCCGGACGCCCAGCCGAGGTCGAGATAGCCCTCCCACGCGTCCTTGCGCACCGAGGCCTTCGCCACCGCGCCCAGCTGCCGCAGCGCGTACTCCGGCGCAGTGTCCGCGCGCGACTGCGTCGTCCGCCCGGTGATCAGCGCCGCCTCCGCGCCGAGCTTCGTCTCCAGCCCCGTCGCCTCGTTCCGCCACTTCCACCGGCCCGCCACGTCGATCACGAACGCGTCGGTGGAGCGCGCGTCCGCGTCCGGTCCGTTCACCGCGCGCTGCCGGCGATAGACCGTGTAGACCCCGAAGTTGCGATCCGCATCCGCGTTGAAGCGCAGCGCGAACACGCCCTGCAGCGCGCGGTCACCGGCAGAGAAGTCCGCGGTGTCGTCGCGCACGATGAGGTCCGCCGCGAGGATCGGCTCCACCGCCCGCCACAGCCCGCCCATGCCGTAGAAGGGACGGCCCACCAGCGCGGCGCGCCAGGTCAGATCGCCGAAGCGCGCATCGCCGAACTCGCCGGGCGCCGCGTCCGAGCCACCGTTGTTCGCCACCAGCCCCAGCCCCCAGTTCGAGGCCTGCTGACCGGCGCGCACCACCCAGGTCTCCGCCTTGTATTCGAGGTAGAGCTGGCGCAACTCCGCGGGCCGGAAGAGGGGGTGCGGCGTGGCCCCGAGCCGCAGCTCCGACGACGGCAATCCGCTCAGCGTGCCGGTGACGAGGTCCCCTTCCGCCACCAGCCCGAAGCCCCGGTACCGAAGCTGCGGCGCGAGCCTCACGCGCGTCTCCAGCGGGCTCGGCGCGAGCACCGTCTGATCGCGGTCCGTGGCGAAGCCCTGCAGCCCGAGGTAGCTCGCGCGCAGCTGGCCGGTCATCCACCCGTGGAAGCCGTCCGTCCGCCCGAAAGCGAGCGCCGGCCTCGGCCCGTTGACCGCGGAGGTGACAGGAGGCGCCACCGGCTGGCCCAGCTGCTTCGCCTGCGGGAAGGCGATGTTCGCAGGGGCCTTCTCCGGCGCACTCGGCGGGGGAGTCTCCGGCGCGGGCGGCTCCGGGTCCGTCTGAGGTGCTGTCGAGAGGATCGCGGCCAACAGGAGCTGCACGACCATGCACTGCCTCCCCACCCCGGCGGTCAGGGCCGAAGTCAGCCTGCCGACCTAGCAGGAGAGCGCGTTGTCGGTCAAAGTACGCCCTCGTCGGCGCTTGACTCACCGGAGCGTGCCTCCTAGGGTGCCCGACCCCATGGCACGCGTAACGGTCGAAGACTGCCTCCCCCTCGTGGACAACCGCTTCGCGCTGGTGCTTCTCGGCGCCAAGCGCGCTCGCCAGCTGATGGCCGGCGCCCGCCCCATCATCGACATCTCGAAGAACAAGCCGCCCGTGCTCTCGCTGCGCGAGGTCGCCACCGGCAAGGTCCGCTTCGACCGTGACGTGCGCGAGGCGCTCTCCGGCAAGTTCGACCCGCCGAAGCCGGCCTAACCCCCCGCTTTTCCAACCGTTTTTCTACTGGCCGTCCGAGGCCGCCGAGCCCAACAGCTCGAGCGCCCGGGCGGCCATCTCTTTTTCGCCCTTGTACGCGAGCACCCGCGGCGCATCCGCCAGCGGGATCCAGCGGGCCTCGTCCACCTCCACGCGCATGGAGGGATCGAGCGCGTCGATCGTCCCTTCCTCGTCGCGGAAGAGGAAGAACGCCACCGTCTTGAAGATGCGCTTCCCGCGGAACTGGTAGAAGTACTTGATCTCGCCCAGCGGTCTCTCGAGCCGCGCGCGCAGGCCGGTCTCCTCGCACACCTCGCGGGTCGCGGCCTCGGCGGGGGTCTCCTCCCCATCGACGTGACCCTTGGGGAGGGCCCAGACGGATTTTCCCCGAGGGCGGATGACCGCGACCTGGAGGACGCCTTCGTGCTCCCGGATCACCACGCCCCCGGCGGACAGCTCGCGTGGCATGCGCTCCCCATATCACGCGGATCCGTCGGGCCAAGCCGCGTCGATTCCCGCAGATACGGCGTCCTGTTTCTGACGCCGCTTCGGATATGAAGCGCCTCCCATGGCGATTCCGACCCTGACCGAAGAGCAGATCCGGACCTGGACGCGCGAGCAGAAGGACCGGTGGTGGCTGGAGAACGTGTACCGCGGCGACATGCCGCAGCTCACGCTTCGCTCGGCGGTGATCGGCTTCATCCTCGGCGGGCTGCTCTCGGCGACGAACCTCTACGTCGGCGCCAAGACCGGCTGGACGCTGGGCGTGGGCCTGACCTCGGTGATCCTCGGCTTCGCGATGTTCAAGGTCGTGTCGCGGCTGGGCATCAAGGACATGACCATCCTGGAGAACAACGCGATGCAGTCGATCGCGACGGCCTCCGGCTACATGACCGGCCCTCTGATCTCCGGCTTCGCCGCCTACATGTGGGTGATGAACAAGCCGATCGAGTGGCCCTACATGATGGCCTTCCTCATCGTGCTGTCGATCCTCGGCGTGCTCGTGGCCTTCCCGATGAAGCGCCGGTTCATCAACGACGAGCAGCAGCCCTTCCCCGAGGGCTACGCCGCCGGCGTCGTCCTCGACGCGCTCTACTCCTCCTCCGCCGCGGTCGGCCTCTTCAAGGCGAAGGCGCTGGCGATCGCGGCCGCCGTGGCGGGCTTCATCTCCTTCATCTCCGGCGAAGGCCTGATGAAGTGGATCCAGATGAAGCTTTTGGGCCTCAAGAGCGCGTGGCACCTGCCGCACAGCCTCGACGCCCCGTACTACTGGCTGGTGGAGAAGGGCTGGGCGCCGCTCCCGAAGCTCGCGGGCGTGGACATCCGGCAGCTGGGCCTCGGCATCGGCATCGACTTCGCCATGTTCGGCGCCGGCGGTCTGATGGGAATCCGCACCACCGCGAGCATGCTCGTGGGGATGCTGCTGAACTTCGTGATCATCGTCCCGTGGATGATCTCCGTCGGCGAGATCGCGCCGGCGAAGGGCTCGTTCCTCACCGGCGACGCGGTCTTCTCGCGCACGCACATCCTCAACACGTGGTCCCTGTGGTGGGGCATCGCCATCATGGTGGTGGCGTCGCTGGTCTCGCTCTTCGCCAAGCCGAAGGTCTTCATCGAGGCCTTCAAGATGATCGGTCGGCGGAAGAAGGACACGGTGGACGTGCTCGGCCACATCGAGCTGCCGCTGTGGATCTCATGGGTGGGCGTGCCGCTCATCGGCGCGCTCGGCGTGTGGATGTCGCACGCGTGGTTCGGCGTGGACTACTGGCTCGGCGCGCTGTCGATCCTGATGATCCTCCTGCTCACCATGATCGCCGCGAGCAGCACCGCGCTCACCGGCATCACGCCCACCGGTTCGCTCTCGAAGATCCCGCAGTTCACCTTCGGCGCGCTCGACCCGCTGCACCCGCCCACGAACCTGATGACCGGCGTGATGTGCGTGGAGGTCGCGTCCAACGCCTCGAACCTGCTGATGGACATCAAGCCGGGCTACATGCTCGGCGGCAAGCCGCGGCACCAGGCGATTGGCCACATCATCGGGATCATCTCCGGTGCGCTGGCCTCCACCCCGCTCTTCTTCATCCTCTTCCTCTCCAACTACACGCCCGGCCAGAACCTCCACGAGGCCATGGCGCCGGAAGGCAGCCAGTTCACCTTTCCCTCCGCGGTGCAGTGGAAGGGCGTGTCGGATCTGGTGACCTCCATCTTCGCGGGCGGGACGGGGACGCTGCTCACCCGGTCGATCGTCATCTCGATGATCCTCGCCGCGGTGATCGGCGCGGCGATGGAGATCGCCCGCGTCTTCACCCGGAACAAGTTCCCCCTCAGCCCGCTCGCCATCGGCCTCGGCGTCGTCGTCCCGCCGCAGTCCACCGTCGCCATGTTCATGGGCGCCCTCTTCTTCTGGTGGATGCACCGCCGCTACGCCGCGAAGGAGGGCACGAAGGGCCACGAGATCTGGGTCGGCAGCCACGAGCCCATCTGCGCCGGCCTCATCGCGGGCGCCGCGCTGATCGGCATCACCGACATCCTCGTGCAGGTGTTCGTGCTGAAGTAGGCGGGCCCGCTACGGAAGGCCCACCTCGAGCACCACCCCGCTAGCCAGCCCCGCGCCGTCGACGTGGGCGGTCAGCGGTACGGGCACCTCGCGGATGAGGTGCAGGTGCAGCCGCTCGTTCATGTGGGTGAACACGCCCGGGTGGTGGAAACACTCTCATTGGACCGGAGGCGCGGTCGCGCCGGGCGAGGTCGAAAAACGCTCCGCGATGTCTCTCTGGGATGTCGTGTGGCCACGCGTCACACGGTCCGCGCGCCCCCGATGGCGTCTGCTTCGACGACGGCGAGTGAGCGCTCGTCCGTCCGGAGCGCGTAGCGGTGACCGCCCCCGCTTCCGTCCACGCATCTTGACGCTCATTTGAGCGATCATCATGATGCCTGCATGCGCACCACCCTCACCCTCGACCCGGACGTGGCGCGACTCCTCGAGGAGGAAGCGCACAGGCAGCGGAAGTCGTTCAAGGAGGTCGTCAACGACGCCATCCGCCGGGGGCTCGCTCCGAAGCCCAGGGGCAGGCAACCGCCCTACCGCGTCGACGTCCACCACACGCGATTGCGCCCCGGCATCGACCGCACAGGCTTCAACAAGATGGTCGACGAGCTGGAGGACGAAGCGGTGCTCGCGAAGGTGAAGTCCACCTCACGATGATCATCCCCGACGTCAACCTGCTGCTCTACGCGCACGTGGACGCGTTCCCCGAGCATGACCGCGCTCGAACGTGGTGGGAGGCCACCCTCAACGGTGAGGAGACGGTGGGGCTCGCGCTGCCAGTGGTATTCGGGTTCATCCGGATCGCGACGCATCGGCGAATCCTCGAGGAGCCGCTCGCCGTCGACCGGGCGCTCGGGACGACGGAGCGTTGGCTGGAACGGCAGAACGTCCGACCACTCGTTCCGGGCCGGGAGCACCTCGACATCGCCTTCCGCCTGCTCCGCGAGGTCGGCGCCGCCGCGAATCTCACGACGGACGCGCAGCTGGCCGCGCTCGCCATCGAGAATCAAGCCGAGCTGCACTCGAGCGACACCGACTTCGCCCGGTTCAAGGGACTGCGGTGGGTCAATCCCCTCGTGTAGAGCGGGAGTGCGGCGTCCGTCTCAGGCCGACTGCACCGCGAAGTGGCCCAGCTTGGCCTCCGCACCCAACCGGTACGCGTAGCGCAGCTCACCGAGGAACCGGTCCATCCGGTTCGCGGCCACGTGCTTGAGCAGGCGCCGGCAGTAGTTGCGACCGAGCCGGTTCGCCTCCTCGTAGCGCCAGCGCTCGTGCGGCTTCAGCGTGGGCCGGTACGAGACCCAGTGGAACAGCCGCGAGAGGAGCGTCTCCGCCCACCGCGCGCCGCGCTTCCAGCCGTAGAGCGCGCAGGTGGCGAACTTGTCCACCTCGGCTTGGGCCTCGAGCTCCAGCAGCGAGACCCTCCGCTCCTGCTGCGCGGCGCGGGCGACATAGAGGAAGTGGGAGACGCCCTCCGCGAGCTGGCAGTAGGGGTCCAGCGCGCGCTCCACCACGCGCTCGCCGGGCGCTTCGTTCAGGCGCTCCATCCGCTTCAACAACTCCGGGCAGAGGTAGAGCCCCAGCTCCAGCTCGTCCTCGCCGCTCTGCAGGATCAAGAGTTCCTCGGTGGTGTGACCGGTGGCCGCGCCCAGACGCCGCGCGCGGTCCGGGTCGACGAGGAACTGCCGGGCTTCGAGCCCGGTGTCGAACGCGTAGATCGACTCGAGGTGCCGCTGCACGCGCCCGATCAATTCGCCATCCCTCGTTTGGGGACCAGCAGGCCCGCGTCCACGAGCACCTTCTCCAGGCGCTCGCTGCCGGTGCGCACCCAGCTCTCGTACACGCGCAGCGCGCCCGCGGGTCCGGTGGCGGCGAGGTTCCGCGCGGCGATCTCCTCCAGCACCGCCACCAGCGCGCTGAACTTCTGCTGCAGCTCCCGGTAGACCTCCGCGAACGACGAGCGCGGGCTCAGCGCCGCCACCTGTCCGTACGACGCGCTGCCCATCTGGATGTAGTAGTCCGGGCCCACCGCGCCCTGGCGGAGGCTCTCGCTGAAGAACCCCGCCTTGTAGAGCGAGACGTCGCCCAGCCGGCGCAGGGTGCGGATCTGCTCGTCGCGCTCCTGCTGCAGCGCCCGGTGGTAGAGCACCGCCAGCGGCTCGTGGTCGCGGCCGCCTTCGGTGTTCTCGGTGAAGAGCCGGTCGGAGGTGGCGAAGTCGGAGAGAAGATTGACGAGGTAGAACTCGGTGGGCTCGGCCACCTCGACCGGGTGGCGACGGATCACGTCGTCGAGCAGCGCCTTGAAGAACTCCCTCAGCGAGGCAGTGGCGACCAGACCGCTCATTCTTCAGTCCTCCTTATCGGGCCGTGCAGTCCTGCTGAGGGAAAGGATACTCACGCGGCGTGCGGGCTGCCAGTCGCACCCCTGTCCTTTCAATGGGTTACGTTGGCAGCCGCCGCCCCCGACTGCCAACGCGCGGGGCCACGTTCACTGGCAGACAGCACCGGCGAGTGCCAGCGGCGTCCGACCGGCGGGGAAAACTCTCCTGTGATTCCGGTAGCTTGCGGCGGCTCGGAGATCGCGTCAGGTCGCCTTGACGCCCGAAGTTCGGCGGTTATAGTTCGCGCGCTCCGGGCCTTAGCAGTCCCCCCGTGGGAGTGCTAACGGCGCGGCCCCTACAACACCCAAGAAGGAGACCCCCAGATGAAGATTCGTCCCCTGCAGGATCGGCTGATCGTCAAGCGCGTGGCCGAGGAGAACAAGACCAAGGGCGGCATCATCATCCCCGACAGCGCGAAGGAGAAGCCGCTCGAGGGTGAGGTCATGGCCGTCGGCAACGGCAAGGTCCTCGAGGACGGCAAGGTCCGCCCGCTGGACATCAAGGCCGGTGACCGCGTGCTCTTCAGCAAGTACGCCGGCACCGAGGTCAAGATCGAGGGCGAGGACCACCTCATCCTCCGCGAGGAAGACGTCCTCGGCGTGATCGAGAAGTAGTCCCCCTCTCTCCGGACGCCGCGCCCTCCCCATCCGGGGGTGGGCAGCGGCCCGGGGAACCCCCTCTCAAGGAGAATTCAGCACATGGCCAAGGACATCGTTTTCGACGTACGCGCCCGCGAGGCGATCCTGCGCGGCGTCAACACCCTCGCCGATGCAGTGAAGGTCACCCTCGGGCCCAAGGGCCGGAACGTGGTGATCGAGAAGTCGTTCGGCTCCCCCACGATCACCAAGGACGGCGTGACCGTCGCCAAGGAGATCGAGCTGGAGAACAAGTTCGAGAACATGGGCGCGCAGATGGTGAAGGAGGTCGCGTCGAAGACTTCCGACGTCGCCGGTGACGGCACCACCACCGCGACCGTGCTCGCGCAGGCGATCTTCCGCGAGGGCTCCAAGCTCGTGGCCGCCGGTCACAACCCGATGGAGATCAAGCGCGGCATCGAGAAGGCCGTGGCGCTGGTCACCGCCGAGCTGAAGAAGCAGGCGAAGCCGACGAAGGACAAGAAGGAGATCGCCCAGGTCGGCACCATCTCCGCGAACGGCGACGCGACCATCGGCCAGATCATCGCGGACGCGATGGAGAAGGTCGGCAAGGAGGGCGTGATCACCGTCGAGGAGGCGAAGGGCCTCGAGACGACGCTCGACGTGGTCGAGGGCATGCAGTTCGACCGCGGCTACCTCTCCCCGTACTTCGTGACGGACCCGGAGCGGATGGAGGCGGTGCTCCAGGACGCGTACATCCTCATCCACGAGAAGAAGATCTCGAACATGAAGGACCTCCTGCCGGTGCTCGAGCAGGTGGCGCGTTCGGGCAAGCCGCTGCTCATCATCGCCGAGGAGGTCGAGGGTGAGGCGCTGGCCACGCTGGTGGTGAACAAGATCCGCGGCGTGCTGAACACCTGCGCGGTGAAGGCGCCGGGCTTCGGCGACCGCCGCAAGGCGATGCTCGAGGACATCGCGATCCTCACCGGCGGCAAGATGATCGCCGAGGACCTCGGCATCAAGCTGGACAGCATCACGCTGAACGACCTCGGCCGGGCGAAGCGGCTGGTGATCGACAAGGACAACACCACCGTCATCGACGGCGCGGGCTCGCAGAAGGACATCGAGGCGCGGGTGAAGCAGATCCGGGCGCAGATCGAGGACACCTCCTCGGACTACGACCGCGAGAAGCTCCAGGAGCGGCTGGCGAAGCTCGTGGGCGGCGTGGCGGTGATCAACGTCGGCGCGGCCACCGAGACCGAGATGAAGGAGAAGAAGGCCCGCGTGGAGGACGCGCTCAACGCGACCCGCGCGGCCGTCGAAGAGGGCGTGGTGCCCGGCGGCGGCGTGGCCTTCATCCGCACCCTCCCGGCGCTGGAGAAGGGCGACTGGACGCCGGGTGAGGCGTTCGGCGTGCAGATCATCCGGCGCTCGCTCGAGGAGCCCCTCCGCCAGATCGTGGCGAACGGCGGCCTCGAGGGCTCGGTGATCGTGAACCAGGTGAAGGAGGGCAAGGGCTCCTTCGGGTTCAACGCGGGCAACGGGACCTTCGAGGACCTGCTGGCCGCGGGCGTTATCGACCCGGCGAAGGTGTCCCGCACGGCGCTGCAGAACGCGTCGTCGGTGGCGGCGCTGATGCTCACCACCGAGGCGATGGTGGCCGAGCGCCCGAAGGACGACGACGCGAAGATGCCGGCCGGCGGTGGCATGGGCGGCATGGGTGGCATGGGCGGGATGGGCATGTAGTCCCGCCGCTGCGGTCTCTCACAGGCCCAGCAACCAGACGGCCTCCGGCGCAACTGCCGGGGGCCGTCTGCATTTGCGGGCGCCGCGTGCGCACCTTCGGGGCATGTCGAACACCACAACCTCTGCAGACATCCCCTCGCAGCTCACCTGGGAGCTGCTGGCCTTCCTCGAGAACGCGCGGGCCTCGGTGGAGGCGGTGGGCCGGGCCATCGAGCTGGCGGAGCAGGCGGGCCGGGACGACCTGGCGGAGTGCCTGCGCACCTTCGAGCGCGCGACGCTGGAGCCGGTGACGAACCTGCGCGAGATCCTCTCCAGGGGCCGGGTGGGCGAGGACAAGCGCCGGGACAAGGTGGAGGAGGCCTCGGTGGAGTCCTTCCCCGGGTCGGATCCGCCGGCGTACTACTAGGCGTGATCTTCTGACCCGAAGGCCTTAAGGGAAGACCATGAGCACTGTCCGCATCTTCACCACGCGCACCTGTGGCTACTGCGTGCGCGCGAAGCAGTTCTTCGAGAGCAAGGGCGTCGACTTCGAGGAGATCGACGTCACCGGCGACGACGAGGCGCGCCAGAAGCTCGTGCGCGACTCGGGCGGCCAGCGCACCGTGCCGCAGATCTGGATCGGCACCTTCCACGTGGGCGGCTACACCGACCTCGTGAAGCTCGACCAGGACGGGAAGCTCGACGGCGTGCTGTCCGGCGCCACCCGCTCCAGCTAGGCGAAGAGCCAGACCAGCGCGTCGCGGAGTGCGCCGTCCACCCAGTGGGGGGCGGCGACCACCGGCGAGCCGAGCACGAGGGCCACTGCCGCGCTGATCCACGCGCCGCCGGGCCTCGTGCCCAGCCGGTGCTGCAGCGCGTTGACGGGGACGATCACGCAGGAGGCGATGACCAGCGCCAGGGGGCCGCCGAAGCCGACGAGCGCCAACGCGCCGAGCATCAGCCCGAAGGCGACGAGGTTCAGCACGTCCCGCCCGTTGGACGCCCACCAGGTGCGCTTCTCCATGAAGCGGAGGCGGAACTGCAGGCGCTCCACCACGCCCACGAGCACCAGCACGGCGAAGAAGAGGACCCGGCCGAGCAGCATGAGGCCCTCCCCCGCCGGCGGGCCCCAGGCGCCGAGCAGCTCTCCGGCAGCGGCCACCGCGAGAGGCGCAGGGCTCAGGCGTTCGTCTCCAGCCACCGGGTCACGCGCGCGAGGTCCTCGCCGCTGATGCGCACGAAGCGCACGCCCATCCCCTGCCCTTCGCTGCCGTAGTCGTGGTGGTAGCGGACCTCGCCGGTGGCGCGGACGGGGCCCTCGGGGAGCTCGAGCTGAAGCTCGATGCTGCGGCCCAGCGGCGCGGTGCCGCCGAGGAAGAAGAGGCCACCGAGCGAGAGGTTCCGGCAGGTGCCGCGGACAGGGCCACGCGCCCCGTCGAAGCGCGCCGGAACGCCGCAGAAGACGCGCTCGTTGCGGCGGTTGTTGATCTTGCCGGCCATGGTTCACCCATAGACAACGGAATTGTGCGGCGCAAGGATTCGGGATCCCACAGGAGGGCCCAGCCGACATGGCCGACACCGCGCGTCCCGAAGTCACCCAATCCCTCCACGCGCGCCGCGAACCCCAGAAGGTTCGGGTCCACGAGTGGTCGGTGGAGGTCGTGGCAGGCCCGGACAAGGGCGCGCAGATCAAGACGCTGCAGTCGCTGGTGCGGATCGGCGCGGAGAACCTCAATGATCTGGTGCTGACCGACCAGACGGTGAGCCGCCGCCACGCGGAGCTGGAGCGGACCGCGCGCGGGTTCGTCATCCGGGATCTGGGCAGCCGCAACGGCGTGTTCCTCGACGGGCACCAGGTGCTGCAGGCCTTCGTGCAGCCGGGCGACAAGCTGATGGTGGGCAAGACCCGCCTGTCGGTGAAGCAGGAGGCGAAGGCCACCGAGCTCGAGCTGTTTGCCGAGGACCGCTTCGGGGATCTCTACGGGACCTCGGATGCGATGCGCGCGGTGTTCGCGGTGCTGCGGCGGGTGTCGGGGCAGGAGCTGAACCTGCTGCTCGAGGGCGAGACGGGGACGGGCAAGGAGCTCGCCGCGCGCGCGGTGCACCGGGCCTCGGACCTGCGCGGCGGGCCCTTCCACGTGGCGGACTGCACGCGGGTGGGCGAGGCGGACATCGAGCCCATGTTCGAGAACGCGCGCGGCGGCACGCTGTTCCTCGACGAGGTGGCGGAGCTGCCGCTCGCGCTGCAGCCGAAGCTCCTGCGGCTCATCGACGAGGCGGGGCCGGACCTGCGGGTCATCGCGGCCACCGCGCGGAACCTCGACGACGAGGTGCGCCACGACCGCTTCCGCAAGGAGCTCTACTTCCGGCTGGCGGTGGCGAGGGTGCGGCTGCCGCCCCTGCGCGCGCGGAAGGAGGAGCTCCCGGCGCTGGCGAGGCAGCTGGCGCGGCAGCTCGGCGCGGACTCGCGGGTGGAGCTCTCGCCGCAGACGCTGGCGCTCTTCGAGGGCTACGACTGGCCGGGCAACGTGCGCGAACTGCGCAACGTGCTCGAGCGCGGGGCGGTGCTCGGGGACGCGGCGGGCGGCGGTTGGCTGGACTTTCTCGCGCCGCCGGAGGAGGTCACCCACACCGGCGCGGGCGGCTCGCGGCGCGGCTTCTCGGTGGGCGAGGCGCTGTACGGACTGCCCTACCACCAGGCGAAGGATCGGGTGACCGCGGACTTCGAGCGCGTGTACTTCGCGGAGATCATGCGGCGCGCGGCGTTCGACATGAAGGCGGCGGAGGACATGACCGGCCTGTCGATGCAGAGCCTCTATCGCCTGCTGAAGAAGAACGGACTGCGGCTGAAGGATCTGAAGAACGCCGAAGGCCTCTAGCCCACGGACAGGGCAGGATGCGGCGCATGTCCACGCTGCCCGCAGGTCCGCTCGTCCTCTGTGGCTCGGCCCATCCCGAGGGTGGCGAGGCGCTGGCGCGGGAGACGGCGGACGCGGCGCTGGTGCAGCGGACGCTGGAGGCCTATCCGGACGGCGAGCGGCGCGTGCGACTGCTCGACGACGTGCGCGGGCGGGACGTGTTCGTGATGCAGCCGCTGGCGGCGCCGGTGGGCGATCACCTGCTCGAGGCGCTGCTGCTCGCGGATGCGGCAAGGCGCGCGGGCGCGGCGCGGGTCTCGGCGCTCGTCCCCTACCTCGCGTACGCGCGTCAGGATCGCAGGCAGAGCGAGGGCGAGCCGCTCGGCGCGCGGGTGGTGGCGGAGGGACTGTCGCGCGCGTTCGACCGCGTGGTGGTGGTGGACCTGCACAGCCCCGCGGTGGAGAGCGGCTTCTCCATCCCCGTCGAGCAGGTGGACGCGATGCCGCTGCTCGCCGAGCACGTGGGCCGCGAGGCGGGCGACGTGGTGGTGGCGCCGGACCTCGGCGCGGCGAAGCGGGCCGAGCGGTTCGCGCGGGCGCTGGGGCTGCCAGTGGCGCTGGCGCACAAGTCGCGGCTGAGCGGCTCGCAGGTCGAGGCGCGCGGGCTGGTGGGCGAGGTCCGCGGACGAAGGCCGATCCTCGTGGACGACATCATCTCCACCGCGGGCACGGTGGCGGCGGTGGCGCGGGTGCTGCTCGAGGCCGGGTGCGCGGAGGAGATCACCGTGTGCGCCACCCACGGCCTCTTCGTGGGGCCCGCGGCGGAGCGGCTCGCCTCGCTGCCCATCCGGCGGGTGGTGGTGACCGATTCGCTGCCGCAGCGGCCGGGGGCGCTACCGGCTTCAGCGCCCCTGGAGGTGGTGAGGCTGGCGCCGCTGCTGGGCGCGCTGGTGGGACGGATCCACCGCGAGCTGCGCTGACGGAGCGAGGTGAATCACCACGGCTTCGCGCTCGGGGGACTTCAGCACCTCCTGCACGTTGGCGGTCCGGGCTACTTCGGCCGCGCGCCGTGTTCGGCGAACTCCCGCATCAGCGGCCCGTACTCGTGCAGCTCGGGGAACTTCTCGTACGAGTGCCGCGCGGGCGTCGTGGCCCAGGGCAGCTTCTCGCTCGTGTACGTCTCGATGAACGGCTCGAACCACGACCGCTCATCGAGCATCATCGGCCGCACGTTCACGAACGCGTCCACGCCCTCCGGCCGCGTGAACATCCACGTCATGCAGTGGCCGCAGAACAGGTGCTTCGACGCGCCGTGAAGTCCGCCCACGGCGACCTCGCCCTCGACCTCGAAGCCGTGCGTCGGGATCATCACGGAGAGGCTGAAGGCGCTCGCCGTCATGCGCTGGCATCCGGTGCAGTGGCACGCCGCCGACATGATCGGCGCCGCGGTGATGCGCAGCGACACGCGCTCACACCGGCAATGTCCCACCCACGGGAGGCCCCACCCGCTCTCGACGTTCGTCATGACGCGCACCATAGCGCCGCGCCGTGTGGGACGACGCGCCGAAGGCCTGGGCCTACGCCACTGCCGCGTTGTCGTTCGCGGCCACGGCCTCGTTGATCTTCACGCCCACCAGCTTGGAGATGCCGGGCTCCTCCATCGTCACGCCGTAGAGCGAGTCCGCGATCTCCATCGTCCGCTTGTTGTGGGTGATGAGGATGAACTGCGACGTCTTGCTCATCTCCTTCACCATGTCGTTGTAGCGGCCGACGTTGCCCTCATCGAGCGGCGCATCGACCTCGTCGAGGAGGCAGAACGGCGTGGGCTTGATGAGGAAGATGGCGAAGATCAGCGACACCGCGGTGAGCGCCTTCTCTCCACCGGAGAGCAGGTTCATGCTCTGCAGCTTCTTGCCCGGCGGCTGCGCGACGATCTCCACGCCCTGCTCCGCGCCCGCGCCCTCGTTCGTCAGCACCAGCTCCGCGCGCCCGCCGCCGAAGAGGCGCGGGAAGATCTGCTGGAACTTCTCGTTGATGATCTGGAACGTCTGCACGAAGCGGTCGCGCGAGGTCTTGTTGATCTTCACGATCGCCTCCTTGAGCTGGTCCATGGACAGCTCGAGGTCGGCCTTCTGCTTCGAGAGGAACTCGTAGCGCTGCGCGAGCTCCTGGTGCTCGTCGATCGCGGTGAGGTTGATCTCCCCCATCCGCTCCACCTGGCCGCGCAGGTCCTTCAGCTTCGCCTCCGCGTCCGCGCTGAGCGACGGCAGCAGGTGGTACTTGTGCAGCTCGAGGTGCAGTTCCACGCCGTGGCGCTCGGTGATCTGCTCCACGAGGTGCGACAGCTCCAGGGCGATCTCCCGCTCGCGCAGCGAGATCTCCGCCAGGCCCTGCGTGACCTCGTCCATGCGCCCGCGCAGCTCGCGCAGCTCCGTCTCCTCTGCGCGCACCGAACCTGCGACCTCTGCGTTCGCCTTCCGCCGCTCGTCCAGCTCGCGCATCCGGGACGTGAGCTCCTCGCGCTTGTCCGCGATGGTGCTCTCCGTCCGCGCGATCTGCTCTGCCAGTCCGGTCACCCTCCCCGCCGTCTGCCCGAGCCCCTCTTCGATGCGCCCGCGCCGCGCGGTGAGCTCGATCTCCTGCACCCGCAGCTGCTCGAGCTCCTTGCGCGCCGACTCGCCGCGCTCGTTGTTCTGCGCGACCTTCACCCGCAGCGCGGTGAGCTCCTGCGCGATCGCCTCACCCTTTGCCCGCAGCGACTCGAGCTCGCTCTGAAGCTGCCGCAGCCCGTCCTCGCGCGCCGCCCGGTCCGTCTGGCCGTGCGCCACCTCGCCGCGGGACGCCTCCTCCTCCGCCTCCACCGAAGCGAGCTGCGCGCTGAAGCCCTCGTCCTCGCGGTCGAGCGACGAGAGCCGGTCGCGCAGCCGCGCCAGATCCTCGCCGGCCTTGTGGAGGTCCTTCTCCTGCGTGGCGAGGTTCAGCTCCTCCGCGTGCTGGTTGCGCGAGAGCCCCTTGAGCACGCCCTCCGCGTGGCCGATCTGCTTCTGCAGCGCGTAGTGACGGGTGAGGATCTCGTTGTACTGGCCCTCGACGCGCGCGACCTCCTCCTCCAGCTCCGCGATCTCGCGCTTCTTCTGCAGCGCGCCGACCGCCGCGCCCTCCATCGCGCCGCCGGTGACCGAGCCGTCCGAGCGCAGCACCTCGCCGTCCAGCGTCACCACCGTGCACGAGCCGCCCAGCCGCGCCGCCAGCGAGCGCGCCGAGTCCAGTCCCTCGGCAATGACCACGTCGCCGAGCAGCGACTCGATGAGCGGCCGCACCGCGTCCTCGCAGCGCACCACGCTCAGCGCGTCGGTTCGGATCCCCGGCTGGCCCTCGAACGCGGGGGAGCCCCTTCGTGCCGCCCCTTCCACCGGCACGAAGGTGCTCCGCCCTTCCATCCGAGACCGGAGGAAGTCCAACAGGTCCATCGCCTTGCGGCGGTCCTCGACGACGACGTGCTGCAGCCGCTCGCCGAGCGCCGCCTCGATCGCCTTCTCGTACTCGGGCGTGGTGGAGACGACGTCCGCCACCAGCCCGAAGATCCCCTTCTCTCGCGCGCCCTCACCCGCCTCGAGCATCACCGCGCGCACGCCGCGGTCGAAGCCCTCGTAGTTCCTCTGGATCTCGCTCAACGAGGAGAGCCGCGAGCGCTTGTCGCCGAGCTCCTCGCGCAGCGCGATGACGCGGATCTCGTTCTCCGCGAACTCCTGCCGCGTCTTCGAGAGCTGCGCCTCCTCCTGGCCGCGCCGCTCCGCCAGCTCCATCGCCAGCTGCCGGGTCTCGTCCACCCGCTTCGCCACGTCCGCGCGCGCGGTGTCCAGCTGCGCCTCCTCCGCGCGCAGAACGTCCGCCTCCGCCCGGTTCTTCGCCCGCCGCGCGTCGAGATCGCTCTTCTGCCGCGCGAGGTTCACGAGGTTGTTCTCGTGGTTCGCCAGCCGCGACGCGAGCTCCATCAAGGACAGGCGCTCGCGCTCCAGCCGCAGGGACAGCTCGGTGGACAGGCCCATCACCCGCCGCTGCTCCTCACCGGCTGCGGCCATCGCCGCCTCGTCCTCCTTCCAGCTCCCGCCGAGGCCCGCGACCTCCTCCTCGCGCTCCTTCACCGCCACCGCGAGCTGGGCCAGCCGCTCCTCGAGCTCGGAGAGTTCACGCCGCGCCGACTCCTCGCGCGCCTGCGTCTCCTGCAGATCCCGCCGCCAGTGTTCGAGGTTCTGCTCGTCGAGCTGCACGCCGCTCTCCAGCGCGTGCACCTTCGCCGCGAGCTCCTGCAGGCCCAGCGCCTCCGCCTCCAGCGCGCGCCGCCGCTCGTCGATCGACTGCTCGAGGGAACGCAGCTTCTCGAGACCCTCGCGCTCCTCCGACGAGCTGTTCTCGATCCGCGCCTGCAGCGCCTTCGCCTCCGCGTGCAGCCCGAGGAACCGGTGCGAGGCCTGGTGCAGCTCGATCTCGCGCATCTCCGTCTTCAGGCGCTTGTACTTCTCCGCCTTCTTCGCCTGGCGCTCGAGCGACTGCAGCCGCTTCTCCAGCTCCGTGACGATGTCCGTCACGCGCAGGAGGTTCTGCTGCGTCGCCTCCATCTTGCGCTCGGCGGCCTTGCGGCGGCTCTTGTACTTGCTGATGCCCGCCGCCTCCTCGATCAGCGCGCGCCGGTCCTCCGGCTTTGCGCTGACGATGAGACCCACGCGGCCCTGCTCGATGATCGAGTACGCGCGGGTGCCCACGCCGGTGCCGAGGAACAGCTCCGTGATGTCGAGGAGCCGGCACACCGTCTTGTTGATGAGGTACTCGGAATCGCCGTTGCGGAAGAGCCGGCGGGTGACGGTGATCTCCGGGTAGCCGGCGTACTGCGGCGCGAGCGTGTCGGTGTCCTCGATGCGGAAGGTCATGGAGACCTCCGCCATGTTCAGCGGCGCCCGGTTCTCCGAGCCGTTGAAGATGACGTCCTCCATGCCGCGGCCGCGCAGGTTCTTCGCGCTCTGCTCGCCCATCACCCAGCGGATGGCGTCCACCACGTTGGACTTGCCGCACCCGTTCGGGCCGACGACGCCGGTCACGCCCTCGTCGAAGCTGAAGACCGCGCGCTCCATGAACGACTTGAAGCCGCAGATGTCGAGCCGCTTGATGCGCATGCCTCGCCGCTCCTTTGAAGGGCCCGGGATCCCCCTCCCGAGGCGCGTCCGGGGCCGGTAAATCGGCCTCGGAGCAGCGGGGCGTGTAGCATGCTGAAGCGCGGCCTTGCAAGGCAACGCGTGACCCTACATGCCGTGACCATATGCACCGGAGGCCGATTTACCGGCCTCCGCGGCGTTGACCAGCGCACTCTACCCCACGTCGAGGGTGCAATGCCCCGCCGTCTCCCTGTGCCTACCTTTCCCCGCAGGGACAGGGACGGCCTCCGTGTGCGAGGGCGTCGAGGGGGATAGGGCGATGGCGGGTTGGGTGCTGGCGGTGATGCTGGCGGGGATGGGAGCGCAGTCCGGCGCGGGGTCCGGGGGCGCGTGTCCGCATCCCTATTTCCCCATGAACGAGGGCCTCACGCTCACGTATCGCGCGGGCAAGAGCGAGGTGAAGGTCCGCATGAGCGACGTGAAGCACGAGGGCGATTCGTGGCGCGCGCGGCTGAACCTCGAGCACAAGGGACAGAAGGGCTCTACCGACGCGTCGTGCGGCGCGGACGGGATCAGCACCATGACTGGAGGCCTCGAGGCCGCGGCGCTGCGGATGAGCGGCATGGACGTGAACATCGTCTCTAGCGAGGGCGTGCTCCTCCCCGCGCCGGGCGGCATGGCGCCGGGCGGCGAGTGGAAGAACGTCGTCGCGTTGGAGCTCAAGCCGCCGGAGGGGTCGAAGATCCCGCTCGGCTCGGTGAAGTCCACCTTCAAGCGCGAGGCGATCGTCGAGGGCCCGGAGCAGATCGAGGTCGCGGGCAAGACCTGGGACGCGCTGCGGGTGAAGAACCGCGTCACCGCGATGAGCGGGACCATCGGCGAGCGCACGATCGAGAGCACCATGTGGCTGGCGAAGGACGTGGGCATCCTGCGCATCCAGACCGGCGAGACGGTGGACTTCGAGCTGCTCGGGGTCGAAGGGCTGGCGGCGGCGCCCTCCCCTGCTCCCAAAAAGACGCCGCAGAAGAAGGCCCAGAAGCTCGAGCCCGGTCCGGCGGGTCAGGGCGCGCAGCCGTAGGGTCGTCGAGACTCGGCGCCCGAGATCCGTAAAACATGAAATCAAGCGGTGTCATCATCCACCCGACGCGGCTTTTTCAATGCTTGTCGTGCACCTCAGTCATGCCGAACCTGCACGCCTGGTCGGCGAGACCGTGCCAATTCGTGCAAAGACTTACATTGCCCGCGCGCTCGGACGCGTGAGACCGTGCGCGTCGCTTGGAGCGTGTGGGCAACGACGTCGGGACGCGAACCTCCGCTGGGGCGCAGGGTGCGGGCGCAGGCCCGGCCGTCGCGGACTCCCCCTACCTGCTGGTGTTCGAGGGCGCCTCGTCGCGCCTCTTTCCGCTGCCGGATCCGGGTCAGGTGCGCGTGGGCCGGGCCGAGGACGCGGACCTCCAGCTCGCCGACGGCAAGGTGTCGCGCCACCACGCGCGCCTCACGCTGGAGGACGGCCGCGCCTGGCTGAGCGACCTCGGCAGCCAGAACGGGACGAGGGTCAACGGCGAACCGGTGGGTACCGCGCACCCCCTCCTCTCCGGGGACGTGATCTCCCTCTCCGACACCACGCTCGTCTTCCACGGCGGAGGACGGCGCCGGGCGGCGCGGCAGGTGCTCGGGGTGGCGGCGCTGCAGGCGCGGCTGGAGGAGGAGCTCGAGCGGTCGGCGCGGTCCGGACATTCGCTCTCGCTGCTGGTGGTGGACACCGCCGGAGAGCCTCCCACTTCGATCTTGGAGGACGCGCTGCGCCCGCTCCGACTCAGCGACACGGTCGGACGTCTCGGCCGGCAGCTGGTGGTGCTTCTTCCCGAGACCGACGAGGCCGGCGCGCGCGCCACCGCCACACGGCTGGGCGCGAAGCTCGGAGGACGGGTCGGCTTCGCGGTCTATCCGCAGGACGGCTGCGATCCCGACACGCTGCTGGCGGGTGCGCGTGGGGCGGCGCTCAACGTCCAGGGCGCGGCCGTGGCCGGCGCCTCCGAGGCCGGCGAGGAGCGGCGCTTCGGCGAGGTCTGCGTGGTGGTGGCGGATCCGGCGATGCGCAGGCTGCACGCACTGGCCGCGAAGCTCGCGAAGTCGAACCTGCCGGTGCTGGTGCTCGGCGAGACGGGCGCGGGCAAGGAGGTCGTGGCGCTGGCGCTGCACCACCAGTCTCCGCGGGCGGGCGCCCCTCTGGTGACGGTGAACTGCGCGGCCCTGCCCGAGGCGCTGGCGGAGAGCCTGCTCTTCGGCCACGAGCGCGGCGCGTTTTCCGGCGCGGTCTCGGCGCAGGCAGGCTTCGTGGAGAGCGCGCGCGGCGGCACCCTCTTCCTCGACGAGGTCGGAGAGCTGCCGCCCGCGACGCAGGCGAAGCTTCTGCGCGTGCTCGACAGCGGCCGCTACACCCGGCTCGGCGACACCCGCGAGCGCGAGGCGGACGTGCGGCTGGTGGCGGCGACGAACCGCGACCTCGAGGAGGAGGTCCGGCGCGGGCGCTTCCGGCAGGACCTCTACTACCGGCTCGGCGCCGCGCGGCTCTGGCTGCCGCCGCTGCGGGACCGCAAGCTGGAGCTCCCCCTCCTCGCGCACCGGCTGCTCGAAGACGCCTGTCGCGACGCCGGTCGTCCGCCGCTCGCGCTCTCGCCGTCCGCGCTGGAGCGCCTCGCGCAGCACCCCTGGCCGGGCAACGTGCGCGAGCTGAAGAACCTTCTGCGCGTCGCCGCCGCCGGTGCGGTGGGCGAGGTGCTGGAAGCGGAGGACGTGGTTTCGCTGCTCGGGCTCGGGCCGCCCCCGGAGCCGAGGCGAGAGCTCTCGCGGGAGAGCCTGCGCGACGGGGCGCAGCAGCCCACAGGCGAGCACCGGGCTGCCGCTGCGGCGCCGACGCTGCAGGCGCAGCTGGGCCCGCGAGCCGACGCGACGTGGGTACCGCCCGGGCCCTCCGCGGAGACCGCCGTCACCCCGCGCGAGCCGGTGCACTTCCGACCGTTGGAGGAGGAGCTGCGGGAGCTCGAGTGGCGGCGCATGCAGGAGGCGTTGGCCGCGACCGGGGGGAACAAGACGCGCGCGGCGGAGCTGATCCGGATGCCGCTGCGGACCTTCCTCAGCCGGCTGAAGCGGAACGGGGAGCGCCTGCCGAGCCCGTGACCGTAGCTTTGTCGCCGCGCTGGAACCCACCTGTCGGGCGACGTCGGATGGGCGGGCCGCCGAACCAGCGCCAGCGGAATCGAACAAAGACATAACAACTGATCCAATTTCGACAGACTAGACAAAGACCTTTGAACAATGAGACAGAGCCATTGTTCAACGAGGCGTCATGGAGACCGCAGGACAGCTCGGGAAGTACCGGCTCGGCGCACAGCTCGCAGTGGGCGGGATGGGCGAGGTTTTCCTCGCGCGCCAGGAGGGCCCGGCCGGCTTCTCGAAGAACGTGGTGATCAAGCGGATCCTGAAGGCGTACGCCCAGGAGCCCGCGTTCGTGGAGATGTTCCTCAACGAGGCGCGGCTCGCCGCAGGGCTCGAGCACCCGAACGTGGTGCAGATCTTCGAGCTCGGCGAGGCGGACGGCACCTGGTTCATCGCCATGGAGTACATCCACGGCTGCAGCCTGCGGCGCATCCGCCAGCGGCTGGTGGAGCTCGAGTGCCCGTTCCCGCCGGCGATCGCCGCGCGGCTCTGCTCCCAGGCGCTGCAGGGCCTGCACTACGCCCACGGCCTGCGCGACGACGAGGGCGCGCCGCTGGAGATCGTCCACCGCGACGTGAGCCCGGACAACCTGCTGGTGGGCTTCAACGGGGTCACCAAGGTGGTGGACTTCGGCATCGCCAAGGCAGCGGGCACCGTCTCCACCACCCGCGCGGGCGCCGTGAAGGGCAAGTTCGCGTACATGCCGCCGGAGCAGCTGACCGCGGCGCCGCTCGACGGGCGCACCGACGTGTACGCGATGGGCGTGGTGCTCTACGAGCTGCTCACCGGCGGCGTGCGGCCCTTCCAGTCCTCCACCGAGCCGGGACTGATGCGGGCCATCCTCCAGGACTCCGCCCCGCCGCTGCGCGCGTACAGCCCGCACGTGCCGCCGGAGCTGGAGGCGGTGGTGATGCGCGCCATCGCCCGGCACCCGGCGGACCGCTTCCAGACCGCGGAGGACATGTCCGTCGCACTCGAGGCGTACATTCACTCCACCGGGCAGACGCTGACCGCCGCGCACATCGGCGGGATGCTGAAGGAGCTCTTCCCCGAGGAGGCCGCGAGCCGCCTGCCGCACTCCGTCGGCGCGCGCACGCCGTCCGGAAGCCGGCCCCCCGCCACCGTGCCCGGCGGCGCCACGGGCACCGGCAACAGCTCCGGGACCGGGACCGGCCATGGCAACGGCAACGGCGAGAACCCCACCACCGGGACCTCGAAGACCGGCTCGGCGGTCCGCACGCCCCCGCCCTCCGCCGCGCGCTGGAGCCTGTCCGCGCGTCAGGAGCAGGAGGCCCTGGCGAGCCGCGGTGCGCTGCCTGCCGGGACTCCGCCGCCGATGCTCGCGGTGGGCGTCCGCGAGGCGGATCTGCCCTCGGCGGTGATCCTCGACATCGAGGTGGACGAGGGCGGCGGCAAGGAGACCCCTCCGAAGAAGTCGCGCGTCCCCCTCATCGCCGCGGCCGTGCTCGCGCTGCTGTTGGCGGCCGGCGCGGGCGCCTGGCTGTCCGGCGGAAAGGCAGACCGAGAGACCACGCTGGCCGTGGCGGTCGCCGCCGATCCCGCGTCCCCGGCGGATGCTCCCGCTGCGGCTCCGGCGAAGCGCAACGTGCAGCAGGCGCAGCCGAAGGCGCCGGCGCCCGCTCCGGTCCAGGCGGCCGCAGTGGCCGATGCCGCTCCTTCGTCTTCCGGCGAGGCCGCTGGCGACGCTGAAGCAGAGACCGCCGAAGCGGTCGAGGCCGCCGGAACTGTCGCCGTCGCCGAAGCGGCAGAGGCCGTGGCGCCGGCCCGAGACGACGCGCAGCGCGGCGAGAAGTCGCCCCGCACGCGCACCGTCCGCGCCGCCGCCCAGAACACGCGGACGCAGGCACCGGTGGTCGTGGCCGCCGCCGCGACCGCGCCGGCCACCGCCGCGCCGGGCCGGGTGATCCTCCGCGTCAACCCGTGGGCAGAGGTGTTCCTCGGCGGGCGCAGCCTCGGCATCACGCCGATCGATCCGGTGGTGTTGCCGCCGGGCTCGCACAGCTTCGTCCTCAAGAACCCGCAGCTGGGGCTCGAGAAGCGGCTCGAGGCGCGCGTCTCCGCGGGCGCAGACGTCGTGGTGAAGGCCGACCTCCTCGACTGATCCCGCGCGTCTCGTGAAGCGGATCCTCGCCACCCTCCTCCTCTGCGGCTTCGCGCTCTGCGCGGGCGCGGTGCTCACGCTGGCGCTCGTGGACGGGCGCGCGCCGAAGCCGCCGGACGGACCTGTGGTGATCGAGCAGCTTCGCGAGGTGGCACGGCTCCAGACGTTGGAGCTGCGGCTGCACCGCAAGGTGTCCTTCGAACCGGATCCCAGGCCCTCCGACTCGGTGTGGGGAGACCTCGCCACCTGGGTGCGCCACGCGGTGCGGAAGCCGCAGGGACGCGCGATTGTGTTCGCCGACGTGTCGCTCGGGCTGGACCTGAAGCGTCTCGGACAGGAGGCGCTCCGCGTGAACGGACGGCGCGTGGAGGTGACGCTCCCGCCGCTCGACGTGCAGGTGAGACTGCTGCCCGGCGAGACCGAGTTCATCGGCTCGAACCTCGATTCGGAGGAGACGTCGCAGCTGTTCGACCGCGCGAAGGAGGCCTTTGCCCGCGAGGTCTCCGGCGATCAGCGCCTGCGCGAACGTGCTCGCTTGTCGGCGGAACAGGCGCTGCGCGGACTGCTGTTCCAGCTCGGGTTCCGGGAGGTCATCTTCCTCGATTCACCCGCGCTCCGAGCCGACGCTCCGCCTGCAGGCTGACGTCGCCCGCGCACAGCCCTGGGAGTCTCGTTGCCGAGCGGGCAGCGACGGCGGAAACTCGGGGCGATGTCCCGCCCTTCCGTACGCGCCCGGCTCCGCAGCCACCGCCTCTCCCTGGCGGTGCTGCTCTCCGTGTTCGTGCACGCGACGCTCTTCGTGTGGGCGGTTCATTCGAGCGACCCCTCCGGTGCGCACGTCGTCGCTGAGGATGACGAGGTCCAACCTCCGCCGATCGAGCTGGAGTTCGTGGAGCTGGACTTCGAGAGGGCAACGCCCTCCCCCGCTGCGCCTGCCGCGGCTTCACCTTCTGCGGTGAAGCGTGAGCGGCGCGCGCCGCAGCCGGCGCCGAAACGGAAAGAGGCGGACGAACCCGGTGGTCCTCCCACGCTCCCCAGCGAGCAGCCCCCGGAAGCCGTCGCCGAGTCCTCCTCGTCCACGCCGCCGCCTGAAGAGGCGCCTCCCCCGAGGCTCGAGTCGCTCGTGCCGCGGGGGCACTTCATCGTCGGCGGACCCCGGACGCGAGGGACCTCCTCTCAGGACGCACCGGGAAGCTGGCTGGGCTCCACCGGCCGGACGGTGGCGAACGATGGGCCTCCTGACGAGGCCACGCGGCGTGCGCAGGCAGAAGGACGGGCACGCGAGGCGATGGCGCGCGTGGACGGCTGGGCAAAGGATGACCTCGCCACGCTGCGCGTGCGCAACGGCGCCACCGACGACTACTTCCGCGAGCTGGGCAACGAGCTGGAGCGCCTCGCGCAGGTGGAGCGCCCGCTGACGATCGACGTGAAGCAGGGACTGCAGCGCGTGGTCGAGGGCTACAAGCTCAACCTGCAGCAGTACGGCGCGACCGGCTCACCGATCATGCCGGAGGGGCTCGGCGACCAGCGCAACCACCTCGACGTTCCGGATCCGAACCGCGGCCATCAGCTCGCGGCGGCGACGGCGGATCAGTACGCGCGGGTGCAGGAGCTGGCGCGGCGCTTCGGCGCGGGCGAGCTGGTGGTGATCGTCGAGCTGGTGCAGGACGCAGCGGGCCGCGTCACCGGGCTGGTCATCGCGCGCTCCTCCGGCGATCCCCTCTTCGACGCGCACATCCAGCGCATCGCGCAGGGCATGAACCCGCTCGAGGGGATGCCGGACCACGTTGCCGCGCGAAACCCTCATGGCGTGCGCACCACGTGGGAGTTCCGCGGGCGCTACAACTTCCGCAAGAAGCTCCGGCAGATGGACGTCAACGACGCGGGCGACGCGGCGTACATCGCGGCGATGGGCCTCGGCTCGCTCTTCGCGGGCGGCGCGTTCGACGAGGTGACCGGCGACATCTACATCGTGGACGTGCGCGATCCGAAGTTCGAGGTCCGCGCCACGCTGCTGCGCCTCTACTGAAGCCCGCCCGGTGTCCAGGCGAGGTGGCTCGGCCCGTTCGGTCGGGTGAAGGCCTCGGACCCGTGGCACGTTCTCGGCCGCACATGCTCGCGTTCGCCCTCGCAGTGACCGTCGCCACCGGCGCGACCGGTGCCGTCACCGACGACGCTCCCGCAGCCGTCGCCGTCGCTCCGACCGAAACGGCGGCGGACGTCGTCTCCGACTCCGCGGTGCCTGTGCCGGTGCCGCTCCCGCTGACGCCGGCTGTGGTGGAGCCCGTCGAAGACCTCGGCCACTCGCACGTGATCCCGCTCGCGCACACCGCGGCGTTGATGGGCGCGATGCGGCTGTCGCTGTCGCTGCGCTGGCCGGAAGCGTTCGCGCCGCTCCCGCCCGACCGCGCGTGGAGTGCGGCGCGCGAGAACTGGCGGCAGGCACCGGAGTTTCATTCGGACATGCCGCTGATCGAGAGCGACGGCGACCCCTGGCTCGTCAACGGAGTGGGCCACGGCCTCTTCGGTTCCGAGGTCTATCTGCGCACGCGTCGCTGCGGTCACGGCCCGCTCGCGTCGTTCGGCGCGGCGGCTGCGGCCTCGACGATCTGGGAGTACGGCATCGAGTCCTTCCACCAGCGTCCGAGCGCGGTCGATCTGGTGTGGACGCCGCTGTCCGGCCTCGCGTTCGGCGAGCTGCGCTACCAGCTGCTGCGCGCGTTCGGGCACCACCGCGCGGTGAGCGCGATCGTCGATCCGTTCGGCGAGCTGCAGCGCGCGCTGGGAACGCGGTGCTGACGCAGCGCGGCTGACGTCCGCTTCAACGTCGGTCCTTTTGTCGAACGCTGCACGTCGTGCAGGCGGCGGAGCGGATGCCCATGTTTGGGGCGCACCGCCACAGCGGGCACCGCATGCTCGTCGACTGTCACACGCACCTGAACCGGTACGGACCGGACGCCCCGGCAACGCTGGCGGAGCGCTACGCGCAGCTCCGGGCGGCGATGGATGAGAACGGCGTGGACTACGCGCTGGTCCTCTCCTCCTACCTCGTGAACGACGACCGGCCGAGCGCCCGGGCGATCACCCGCCTGGCGGACGAGGACCCACGGATCGGCGTGGTCGCGGGATGGCGTTACGGCGCCGAACGCGCGGCCGAACTCGAGGAACTCCAGGCTCTGCTTCAGGAGCGCCGCATCAAGGGCATCAAGCTCTACCCGGGCTACGAGCCGTTCTTCGTCCACGACCCCGCGGTCTACGGCGTGTACGCGCTGGCGAGGGAGTACCGCGTGCCGGTGGTCATCCACACCGGAGACACCTACTCGCCGCACGGCCGCGTCAAGTACGCGCACCCGCTGGAGGTGGACGAAGTCGCAGTGCAGTTCCGCGACGTGACCTTCGTCATCTGCCACCTGGGTAACCCCTGGTTCGCGGACACGATGGAGGTCGTCTACAAGAACCCGAACGTCGTCACCGACATCTCGGGCCTGACCCTCGGCGCGTTCGACGAGCGCTTCCAGCCGGTGCTCGTGCGGAAGGTCAACGAGGCCATCGCGTACATCAACGACCCGGACAAGCTCATGTTCGGGAGCGACTGGCCCATCGCCGACGTCACCAGCTACGTGCGGTTCGTTCAGCAGCTCGACCTCACCGAGGCCGAGCGCGAGGGCCTCATGTGGCGCAACGCAGCGCGCGTCTTCGGGATCGACGAGGCGGTGCTGCACCACGCAGATGAACAGGGGAGGCACGCGTGAGCGCGGCCGAAATGGAGAGTCAGCAGCTGAGGATCGTCGACGTGACGGACGAGCGCGCACCGCTCGCACGGCGCGCCATCTCGCTCATCCAGGACGCGATCTGGGACGTGCACCCGACGCGCTTCCTCCTCGCCGAGCTGGAGGAGTCACGCCGAGGCGAGGCAAAGGGTGGGCGCTACCATCTGCTCGCGGTGGTGGACGGCGACTCGCAGACGCCGGTGGCGGCGGCGGCGGGCGCGTATCTCGCGGACGTCAACGCCGGCTTCGTGGCGTACCTCGCGGTGCACGAGGATCACCGCAGCGGCGGGCTCGGCCAACGCCTGCGCGAGCGGCTCGTGGACGCGTTCCGGCACGAGGCCCTCGCGACGCATGGCGAGGACCTCTCCGCGGTGCTGGGCGAGGTCGAGAGCGACAGTCCCTGGCTTCGCCGCCTCGTGCAGAGCGGACGCGCGGTCCCGTTCGACACGCCCTACTTCCATCCCTGGATGTCGCGCGGCAGCGAGGGCCACTACACGCTCTACCGGGAGCCCGTCGCCGACCCGCGCCGGGTCCTGCCTGCGCACGAGATCGCCGAGCTCATCGAGGCCGTCTGGCGCCGCGCCTACCGGGTCCGCGATCCCTACCGCAGCGAGATCTTCCGCTACATGATGCACCGCCTCCACGAGCGCGCCGAAGAGGAAGACCTCAGCGAAGCCGGCGTGCCCGCGTGAGGGAGGGAACGCGCAGTTTCTGCGGACCTCGCGCCTGACGCGCACGACCTGCGTTCCGCCCGCGCGCGCGACCGGGTGAGCGCCGATGGGCTGCTTGTTGCACGGGCACGCGGCTGCATGCGCTCTCTGCCCGACCTCGCCCGCACCCTCGATCTGTCTGTCGACGACCTGCTGCCCTACGGCCACCGGATGGCGAAGCTGAGCCACCCGCTGGTGAAGCGCCTCGGCAACGCACCGCCGCGCGGCTCGTTGATCCTCGTCACCGCGCTGACCCCGACGAAACACGGCGAGGGCAAGACGACGGTCTCCATCGGCCTCGCGCAGGGGCTGGCGAAGGCGGGCCGGCGGGCGATGCTCGCGCTGCGCGAACCGTCGATGGGACCGGTCTTCGGCGTGAAGGGCGGAGGCACCGGCGGAGGCCGCGCGACCGTCGACCCCTCCACCGACATCAACCTCCACTTCACCGGCGACCTGCACGCGATCACCGCGGCGAACAACCTCCTCGCGGCGATGGTGGACAACGCGCTGCACTTCAACCTCAAGGGCGCGCCGGACGTGCGCCGCGTGACCTGGCGGCGCGTGCTCGACGTGAACGACCGGTCATTGCGCAACGTGGTGCTCGGCCTCGGCGGCACGATGGACGGCCTCCCGCGCCAGGGCGCCTTCGACATCACCGCCGCGTCCGAGATCATGGCGCTGCTCTGCCTCTCCACGGGCATCGCGGATCTGAAGGCGCGGCTCGCTCGGCTGGTGGTGGGCTTCGGCGGTCCGGAGACGAAGGAGGCGCCGGTCACCGCCGCGGATCTCGGCGCGGTGGGTCCCATGGCGGCCACGCTGCGCGACGCGCTGCTGCCGAACCTCGTGCAGAGCCAGGAGGGCGTGCCCGCGCTGCTGCACGGCGGCCCGTTCGCGAACATCGCCCACGGCTGCAACAGCGTGATCGCCACCCGCTCGGCGCTCGCGCTGTCGGACTACGTCGTCACCGAGGCCGGCTTCGCGACCGAGCTGGGGATGGAGAAGTTCTTCGACCTCAAGTGCCGCGCCTCCGGGCTGTGGCCTCGCGCGGTGGTGGTGGTGGTGACGGCGCGCGCGCTGCGGCACCACGGCGGTGACACCGAGCTCTCCGCCACCGGGAAGGACGTCCGCGCCGCGCTCCAACGCGGCATGGTCAACGTGGACCGCCACGTGGCCAACGTGCGCGCGTTCGGCTTCGACCCGGTGCTGGCGATCAACGTCTTCGGCCGCGACACCGAGGAGGAGCTCGCCTGCATCGAAACGCTCTGCGCCGAGCGCGGCTACACCGTGGGCCGCTGCGACGGCTTCGTGCAGGGAGGTGACGGTGCGGTCGCGCTCGCGGAAAAGGTCGCTGCCGCGGCCGCGCGTCCTCAGCCGCCGAGGAAGTTCCTCTACGAGCCCGAGGCCCCCATCCGCGCGAAGATCGAAGCGGTCGCCACGAAGATGTACGGCGCGCGCGACGTGTCCTTCAGCGATGCCGCCACCCGCGCGGCGGCCCGGTTCGAAGCGCTGAAGCTCCCCGTCTGCATCGCGAAGACGCCGCTCTCCTTCAGCGACCAGCCCGCGGCGGGCGGCAACCCGGAGCCGTTCACGCTGCAGGTGCGAGACCTCTCGCTGCGCGCGGGCGCCGGCTTCCTCCTCGCGGTGACCGGCGAGACCCAGACCATGCCCGGCCTGCCGCGCGTGCCGAACGCCAACGGGATCGACCTCACCGAGGACGGAGAGATCGTCGGGGTGCACTGAACGCGTTGAAGCGACCGCGTGCTCTTCAGTGAAGCAGGCGCATCGCGCGAGCCAGCGCAGTCGCGATGCCGATCGACTCGGTGAACAGGCTCGCGCTGAACATGGTCTGATTGCGGTGCAGCCGCTTCACCTTCCGGACTTCTGCAGAAAGAAGTCCCGTGAGCTGCTGTAGCTCGCCCAGGGTTGGCTGCCGCTGCCCTCGTCGCCCGAATGCGTCGAGAACGCAGGTCAGGATGCCGTGCACCGTCCCTCCATGAATGAGCGGGTCGAACATGGAGATGTCACTCGTCGTCGCGTGGGCTCGGTGCGGTACCTCTTCGAGGATGAACGCACTGTGCTTCTTCTCGATGGCCCGCACCATCGCGAGTCCGAGTTCGAACGGCATGTTGAACCTGGGAACGAGGCCGAACTGCTTCGTCCGCGACTGCTGAACGCGGCTGAGGTCGTGGAACGAAGCGCCACAGGAATCGATCAGCGCCATCAGCCGCTCCAACCGACCTGAGGATGCAGGCAGCTCGAGGACGCAACGAGGCACCCGACCGAATGCGACGGTGCCCGCGATCAAGGCCAGGAAGAGCGGCTCGTACCTCCGGTCGAAGGGCGCGTTGATGAAGACGCTCTCCGGCGCGGATGGTGGCGGGCCCTTTCCGCGAGCTGCCCGGCCGCTCAGCGTCGAACTCACCGAGAGGGAGACGATTCGCCAACTGCGTGCCGTTGAGACCGCAGGCCGTTCGCGGATCGCTTGATGAGCCCGCGCCTCTCGAGACGCTCGGTGATGAGGCGCATCTTCGCGTCGCTGATGCCTGCCGCGCGACGGATCTCCTCCGCCGTCGCGGCCGGAGCCCAGTGCTTTCTGAGCGGCAACTGACCTGCGCCCTTCTTCACGCTCATGCTCGAAAGCTAGCCCCGCCGAGTTGGCGCAGCAATGCCAGGCCGGCGGGTCCGTCGATCCCCACTCGCATGACGCTCGCTCGCTCGGAAGCCGCGGCGCACGCTCAGCCCTTCTTCGGCTTCCTCGGCGCGGCGCGCTCGGCGCTCTTCTTCGCCATCTTCGAGGCCTTCTTCGACGCGGGCTTGCCCACCGCTCCCGAAGCCCCTGTCTCGGACGAAGAGACGCGCCGCTTGCCCTTCGCCCCCTTCGGCGCGTCCACCGTGTCGTCGCCGCTGCGCTCTCTGTTGAAGCCCGGCATGAGCCCCTCCTACGCGTTCGTCACCGGCGGGGGCGGCGGTGGCAGAGACGCTCTGGGCTCGATGCGCACGCGCACCACGCGCGGCCCGTCCATCTCGGTCACCATCACGTCGTACTCGCCCACCGTGGTCTTGTCGCCCGCCAGCGGCACGCGGTTGAGCCGCATCATGAGGTAGCCGGCGATGGTGGTGATCTCCGTCTCGTCGACCTCCAGGTCCACGCCGAGCCGCTCCTCCAGGTCGTCGATCTGCGTGCTCCCCGGCAGCTCCAGCTTGCCGCCCGGCAGCGTGCGGACCTCCTCCACCTTGCGGCCGAGCTCCGCGATGTCGCCCACCACCTCCGCCACCACGTCCGCGATCGTCACCATCCCGCTGGTGCCGCCGTGCTCGTCCACGACCACCGCCATCTGGCGCTTGCGCCGGCGGAACTCGCTCAGCAGCTGCTCCAGCGTCGCGTTCTCCGGCACGAAGAGGACCGGCCGCTGCACCTGGGCCAGCGCCTTCAGCTCCCCGCGCGAGAGGAGGAAGAAGAGGTCCTTCGCGTTCACCACGCCCTCGATCTCGTCGAGGTTCCCGCGGCAGACCGGCAGCCAGGTGTGCCCGGAGGTGCGCGCCTCGGCCACCGCCTTCTCCAGCGGCTCCTCCAGATCGAGAAACTTCACCTGGCTGCGCGGCACGAGGATCTGCCGGACCGTCTTCTCCAGCATCCCCAGCGCGCGCTCGAGCAGCTCCGCCCGCGACGCAGCGATCGCCCCGGCCTGCGCCGACGAAGAGAGGATCATCCTCAGCTCGTCCTCGGAGTGCGCCTCGCTGTGCTCCGACGCCATGCTCACGCCGAACGCCTGCAGGAGCTTGCGCGCCATCCCGTTGAGCACCCAGATGAATGGGTAGAACACGTAATAGAAGGCCCGCATCGGCAGGCCCACCGCCAGCGCCGTCTCCTCCGCCTTCTGGATGGCGAGGCTCTTCGGCGCCAGCTCCCCCACCACGATGTGGAGGAAGGTGATGATCCCGAAGCTGAACGCGAGCGACACGGTGTGCACCACCGCCTCGTTCGCCGCGCCCGGCAAAAACCTCTCCAGCACCGGGCCGATGAGCCGCGCAAAGGCGGGCTCGCCCAACCAGCCGAGGCCCAGCGACGCGAGCGTGATGCCGAGCTGGCAGGCCGACAGGTAGCCGTCCAGCTTCTCCGTCATCCGCAGCGCGGATTGCGCGCCGGGCCGGCCCTCTTCGACGAGCGCCTGCAGACGGGAGAGGCGAATCTTGACGATCGAGAACTCGGTCGCGACGAAGAACCCGTTCGCGAACACGAGGAAGAGCGCCAGCCCGAGGTAGACGTAGTCCAAGGGGCGCTACACTACCTACAAGAGCCGTTCGAAGTCGGCGTCGCCCTTCAGCGCGTCGAACATGGGGTCCGTGGCCAGCCACCCCGCGACCTTCGCCTTGTCGATGCCGACCGCCTTCTTGAGGAGCTCCACCGCGTCCTTGCGGCGGCCCCACAGCGCGTAGAGCGCGGCCATGTTGTAGTTGAGCAGGAGGTCGTCCGCGTTGATCTCCCGCGCCTTCTCGTAGGCGCGCTCGGCCTCGGCGTAGAAGCCCTTCTGCGCGTAGCAGATGCCCAGATCGAGGTGCGCCTCGAAGTTCTCCGGCTCGAGCTTCACCACTTCCTTCAGCTGGGTGATCGCCGAGCGGTAGTCGCCCTCGTCCATGTGCAGCGCCGCGAGCTCGTGGCGGGGGAACGCGTCCGCCGGATCCAGCTCGATCGCGACCTGCAGCTCCTTCATGGCCTCCGGCACCCGCCCGTGGTCGGCGTACGTCAGGCCGAGGTTCAGGTGGGCGTCCGGATACTCCGGATCCAGCTCGATGGCCTCCTGGTACTCGGCCACCGCCATTTCGCTCGCGTGCGTGGAGAGGAAGCACGCCAGGTTGTAGTGCGCCGTGGCGCTGTCCGGCTCGAGCCGGATGGCCGTCAGATACTCCGTCAGGGCCTCGCGGAAGAGCTTCTTCTCCGCGTACACGGTCGCCAGGTTGTCGTGCGCGTGGGCGGAGTTCGGGTCCAGATCGATCGCCTTCTGGAACTCCTTGATCGCCTCGTCGAGCCAACCGCGGTCGGCGAGCTCGATGCCCCGCGAGTTGTGCTCGTCCGAGAGGGCGATGTTGTCCTTCTCGCGCGACGACATTCCGGCTCTATCCCCTGTACGCGTGCGTGGCTGATGAACGGCGGTGGCTGACGGAACCCGAACGCCTACTTGCCCTTGGCCACGCGAGCGCGGACGCGGCGGCGCTTGAGCGCCTGCTTCTTCGTCTTCGCGCGGGTGGAGGTCTTCTTCTTGGTGCGGTTGCCCTTGATGGCCATGTCGTCTCCCTTATGGGTTCGGCGCGGCTCCTACCACATCTTTTTCCGGCGTGGGGCCACGCTTGCGATCAGGGCTTCAAGAGGGCAAAAGCCTCCGCGTCCGATGATCGACAAGCTCGAACAGGTGGAGCGCCGCTTCGAGCGGCTGACCGCAGACCTCGCGAATCCGGACGTCATCGGCGACTCGGCGAAGCTGCAGAAGGTGATGAAGGAGCGCTCCGGGCTCGAGAAGCTCGTGGAGACCTTCCGCGAGTACCGCACCGTCGCCGCGGATCTGAAGGAGCGCCAGGAGCTGCTCGACGGGCCGGACGCGGAGATGCGCGAGCTCGCCCGCGACGGCCTCGACGAGGTGAAGGCCCGCCGCGAGGAGCTGGAGAAGGCGCTGCAGCTGCTCCTGCTCCCCAAGGATCCGAACGACGAGAAGGACGTCATCGTGGAGATCCGCGCCGGCGCCGGCGGTGACGAGGCCGCGCTCTTCGCCGAGGAGCTGATGCAGATGTACCTGCGCTTCAGCGACAGCAAGGGCTGGAAGGCGGACATCATGGATCTCTCCGCCGGCAACCAGGGCGGGGTGAAGGACGTGTCGTTCACGCTCTCGGGCGACGGCGTGTATTCGTGGATGAAGTACGAGTCCGGCGTCCACCGCGTGCAGCGCGTGCCGGCCACCGAGACGCAGGGCCGCATCCACACCTCCACCGTCACCGTGGCGGTGATGCCCGAGGCCGAAGAGGTGGACGTCCAGGTCAACGAGGCGGACATCGAGATGCAGGTGATGCGCTCGACGGGCGCCGGTGGCCAGAGCGTGAACACGACCGACTCGGCGGTGCGCCTCACCCACAAGCCCTCCGGCATCGTGGTGAAGTGCCAGCAGGAGAAGAGCCAGCACAAGAACCGCGCGATGGCGATGAAGATGCTCCGCGCGAAGCTCTACGAGATCGAGCAGGAGCGCATCCGCGCCGAGCGCGACACGCTGCGCAAGGGCCAGGTCGGCACCGGCGACCGGTCGGAGAAGATCCGCACCTACAACTTCCCGCAGGACCGGATGACGGACCACCGCATCGGACTCACCCGGCACAACCTGCCCGCGGCGATGTCCGGCGACATCGAGGACCTCCTCACCGCGCTGCGCACGCACTACCAGGCCGAGGCCCTCCGCCAGCAGACCCAGAGCGGTCCCGGCAGCGGTCCTTCGAACTAGCCGCGCGCGCTGATGGATTCGTGGACCATCCGCAGCGTGCTCGTCTGGACGACGGGGCACTTCGAGAAGAAGGGCATCGACTCGCCGCGGCTCACCGCCGAGGTGCTCCTCGCGCACGTGCTCGGCTGTGATCGCGTCCGGCTGTTCATGGATCTCGACCGGCCGCTCGCCAAAGAGGAGCTGCAGCAGTTTCGCGCGCTGATCGAGCGGCGGCTGCAGGGCGAGCCCTCGCAGTACCTCACCGGCAAGCGCGAGTTCTACGGCCGCACCTTCAGCGTCGATCCGAGGGTGCTCATCCCGCGTCCGGAGACGGAGCTCCTCGTGGAGGCGGCCCTGCGCGAGGTCCCGAAGGACGCGCCCGCACGGCTGCTCGACGTGTGCACCGGGAGCGGCTGCATCGCGATCACACTCGCCGCGGAACGCCCGCAGGCGCAGGTGTGGGCAACGGATCTCTCGCCGGATGCGCTGGCCGTCGCGCGCGGAAACGCCGAGCGGCTGGGCGTGCTGGAACGGGTGACCTTCCTCCAGGGCGATCTGCTCGCTCCCCTTCCCGCCGAGGCCGCGCCGTTCGACGTCATCGTCTCCAACCCGCCCTACATCGCGACCGGCGCCATCGCCGGGCTCTCGGCGGAGGTGCGGAAGGAGCCGAGGCTCGCGCTCGATGGGGGAGCGGACGGGCTCGACCTCGTGCGCGGGATTGTCGCGAAGGCTCGCGCGTTCCTCAGACCCGGCGGGCAGCTTGCATTGGAGATCGGCGAGGAACAGGGCGCGGCGGTGAAGGGGCTCCTCGAGGCCTCGGGCTTCGAGGACGTGCGGGTCGAAAAGGATCTCGCGCGGCTCGATCGCCTCGTGTTGGGACGCGCCCCCGCGGCAGGCTGACCACAGCCGGCAGGAGAGACAGGCTTCATGGACAAGATCATCGTCAAGGGTGGGAACCGGCTGACCGGTGAGGTCTCGGCCTCCGGCGCAAAGAACGCGGCGCTGCCCATCCTCGCGTCGTCGCTGCTGGCGGACGGCGAGCACACCTTCCGCAACGTGCCGGACCTCGTGGACGTGGGCACCATGCTCAAGGTGCTGCGGACCATGGGCGCGGACGCCGAGCGCCTCGAGGGCCGGCAGAAGTCCGTCGTCCGGATCGCGGTGGGCCAGAACGGCAAGGGCATCCACCCCGAGGCGCCGTACGACCTCGTGAAGACGATGCGCGCGTCGGTGCTGGTGCTCGGCCCGCTGGTGGCGAAGTACGGCCGCGCGCGCGTGTCCATGCCCGGCGGCTGCGCCATCGGCGCGCGTCCGATCGATCAGCACCTCAAGGCGCTGAAGGCGATGGGCGCGGAGATCACGCTGACCGAAGGCTACGTCGAGGCCACCGCGAAGAAGCGGCTGCGCGGCGGGACCTTCAGCTTCGACATGATCACCGTCACCGGCACCGAGAACGCGATGATGGCGGCGGTGCTGGCGAAGGGCCGCACCGTGCTGGAGAACGCGGCGCGCGAGCCGGAGATCGAGGAGCTCGCGCTCGTGCTGAACAAGATGGGCGCGCAGGTCTCGGGCGCGGGCACCGACGTCATCACCATCGACGGCGTCGAGACCCTCAAGCCGGTGGACCATGCGATCATCGCCGACCGGATCGAGGCGGGTACGCTGCTCGCGGCGGCGGCGGTGACGGGCGGCGACGTGTTTGTCCGCAATGCGGTGCCGGAGCACCTGGAGGCGGTGATCCACAAGCTGCGCGACGCGGGCTGCGAGGTGCTCGTGCGCGACGGCGGCATCCGCTGCAAGGCGCCGAAGAAGCTCAACTCCGTGGACATCGTCACCCGCGAGCACCCGGGCTTCCCCACCGACATGCAGGCGCAGCTGATGGTGATGATGACGGTGGCCCAGGGCACCAGCGTCATCTCGGAGAACATCTTCGAGAACCGCTTCATGCACGTGGCGGAGCTGCACCGGATGGGCGCGGACATCACCATCCAGGGACACACCGCGGTGGTGAAGGGCGTGGAGCGCCTGTCGGGCGCGCCGGTGATGGCGACGGATCTGCGCGCGTCGGCGTCGCTCATCCTCGCCGGGCTGCGCGCGGAGGGCCGCACCGACGTGAGCCGCGTGTACCACCTCGACCGCGGCTACGAGCGCCTCGAGAAGAAGCTCAGAACGTTGGGCGCGGACATTCGGCGCGTGAAGGCCTGACCGGGGGCTTGAGGGGTTGCGCCGCCAAAATTGGCGGGCCTATCATTGATGCCTACCCACCAACCGGGCGAGCCGCCCCACCACAAGGAGCCTGCGCTTCAATGGACTGCCCTTCCTGCAACGTCGAGATGTCCGAGCTGGAGGGCGACGACACGACGCTGCGTAAGTGCGCAGAGTGTGGCGGCCTCTGGATCGACGTGGCGGACCTGAACCGGATCCTCCTCCACAACGGCCTGCCCGGGCTCGACAGCCTCGGCGGCAAGGTCAACGTGGACGCGCTGACCGGCCAGTGCCCCGACTGCCAGGTGGATCTGGTCACCATCGAGGGCGGCGACCGCTCGCACCCGATGAACTACGACACCTGCGAGTCCTGCGGCGGGATCTTCCTCGAGTCGGAGTTCAAGGACATCTCCGACGCGAAGACCGCGTTCGCGGAGATCGTCGCGTTCTTCAAGAAGTTCAGCGAGCGCCGGAAGAGCGCCGCGGGCTAGGCGCTACATCCGGTCGCGGAAGGTCTGCTTCAGCTCGCCGGGCACGTCGCCCTCGAGCTGGATCGTCCGGCCCTCTCCCGCTCCGCCCTCGGTGCGCTTGATCCGCAGAGACGAGCGGCTCTTGCCGGACTCGAGCGTGAGCCGGTTGCCCGCGCCGTCGTACTCGCCGCCGAAGCTCTCGCCCTTCTGCGCCGGATCCCAGGGCTCGTACACGAAGCGCCAGGTGCCATCGAAGTAGAAGGAGAGGTAGCGGTCCGGGGCGCCCTCGCTGCCCGCGAACCAGGTGCCGAGCAGCGGTGCCTGCGCGCGGTCGTACTTGAGCTTCTGCGTGAGCCACGGCCCGTTGAGCGCCTTGCCCTCGCTGTAGAAGACGATGTCGGTGATGCAGACCGGCGCCTGCGGATCCTCGGCGTGGAACTGGTCGAGCACCTCCACCGTGAACTGCTGGCCCTGCAGCGGCGGGTTGAGCGCCACCGCCTGCTGTCCGCGCTGATCCGCGAGCGTGAGCGTCTGCGCGCCGGTCGGGCCCTTGATGACGATCTTCTTCGCGCGGGAGAACTCGGCGAAGGCCGCGTCGTCGAAGCCGTTGCCCGTGTAGATGCGCACCTCGTCGATGCGCGCGGGGCCCTTGAAGCCGAAGGTCAGGTGATCGTCGAGCGGGTCCGAGGTCGGCGTGCACCACGCGGTGGCCTCGCGCCCGTCGAGCAGGTGCAGCGGCTGGTAGAGCGTGGGCCGCGAGTCCTTCTTGAAGTAGCCCGTCGCCTGCGCGTAGCCGATGGGCGCCTGCGCCAGCGCGCCGGCGGGGAGGACCAGCGGCAGCAGCAGGCGGAGCGCGTTGGATGTGAGGAGACGTCGCATACGCGCGATCATGCCGCGCTTCGCGGTGATGGCAAAGCCCGCCCCTGACCGGGATGAAAGAGGGGCACGCATGGTTGACACGAGGCGCCGCGCGCGCTGAAGGGCGCTGGTGCACGCGTCAGAACGGAGAGACGACCGGATGAAGAGGCTCGCAGCGGGGCTGATGTGCGCGGCGCTGGCGCTGACCTTCGCGGGCTGCCCGGACAAACGCGACGCGGAGAAGCCACAGGCGCCGGAAGTGCCCACCGGCCCCGAGGAGCGCGCCGAGCAGGAGCCGAACGATCGCGCGGAGCAGGCGCTGGTGCTCACACGTTCGTCGCACGTGGTGGGCGCGCTCGCCGCGGACTCGGCCGCGAAGGGCGGAGACGAGGACTGGTACGCGCTCGAGGCCCCCGCGACGGGGCCGAAGGTGGTGGACCTCTCGGTGTCCGGGATTCAGGGCGTGGATCTCGTGGTCGGCCTCTTCGATGCGGACGAGAACCCGCTGCTCACCCTCAACGCGAAGGGAGAGGGCGAGGGCGAGCGCTTCCCCAACCTCGGTCTCACGCGGCGGGTGCTCGTGCGCGTGGGCGCGGCGAAGAAGGGACAGGGCGGCGCGTACACGGTGACCGCGCTCTTCAACGAGCAGCAGCCGGGTTTTGAAGCAGAGCCCAACGACCGCGCGGTGGACGCGACGCCACTGCAGTTCGAGTCGCCGGTGCAGGGCTTCCTCGCGCACGGAGGCGACGTGGACTTCTTCCGGATCGAGCTGCCCGGTGAGGAGCCGCCGCCGCCCGCGATCCCGGAGACGGAGCAGCCGCAGGGGCAGCAGGTGCCTCCGGTCGCGCCGCCGCCGACGCAGGAGCGCGCCGCAGAGACGCCGACGCCGACCACGCCGCTCGACGGCGAGCCCACTTCGGTGCCCGCGGAGCCCACGACGCCTGCCGACGCCGAACCTGCGCCCGCGCCGACGCCTGAGCCTGCGGCGGCCCCTCCCCCGCCCGAGTTCCCCGAGCCGGAACCGATGGCCGGCGCATTGCGCGTGGAGCTGACGGCGGTGCCGGGCGTGCGGCTGGAGGTCTCGGTGCTGACGGAAGCGGAAGCGCCGCTGTTCGAGACGAAGGCGGGCGCGCCGGACGAAGGTCTCACCCTGCGCAACGTGGGCTACCGCCGCGCGGACCGGGTGCTCTACGTGGTGGTGAAGAGCGCGTGGACGGGCAGCGGAAAGGAGGCGAAGCGCGGCTTCAACGCCGAGGCGCCCTACACGCTGTCGGTGTCGCAGGAGGCCGCGGCCGCCAACGCCGAGTTCGAGCCCAATGACGAGCCCGGCCGCGCCACCCCTCTCCCGCGCGACGGCTACCGGGAAGGCTTCCTCTCGCCGAAGACCGACGAGGACCTCTACGTGCTGCGGACGGACGGCCCGGTGCTCGCGCAGTTCCAGCTCTCCGGCGTCGAGCGCGTGGACCTCGCGCTGGAGGTGGTGCGTCCGAAGGACGGCGGCGGCCTCGAGACGCTCTTGCGCGCGAACGACGGCGCGGTGAAGGAGGGCGAGATCCTCAACAACGTCGCCTGCAACGGCGAGTGCTTCGTAAAGGTGGAGGGCGCCGCGCGGCGGGTGGACGGCAAGTGGGGGCGGGACTCGGAGAACGCGGAGCAGCCCTACCGGCTGTCGGTCTCCGTCACCGCGGACAACGGCGTGGAGGAGCGCGAGCCGAACAACACCGCGGAGACTGCGACCCGCATCGGGCTCGGGCATCCCATCCGCGGCACCATCCAGCCCCGGAAGGACACCGACCTCTACCTGCTCGACCTCTCGGGCCGGATGGTGCGCACGCCGCTGCGGGCGACGCTGATCGGGATCCTCAAGGTGGACCTCGGGCTCTACCTGCACCGGCTGGAAGAGGACGGGACGCTGAGCCTCGTGCAGACCGCGGACCGCGCGAAGGGCGAGCAGCCGGAGGTCATCCGCTTCAGCGCCGAGCCCGGCCGCTACGTCTTCGAGGTCCGCGACAGCTCGAAGAAGAACGATGCTAACTTCCAGGACCGCTACCAGCTCTCCGTCATCGAGGAGTGAGGCGCGGCCCTTCTGCGGCGTTGACAACCCGCAGGGCCACCTCTAGGTTGCGCCCGTCGCTCGCGGTGGTAGCTCAGCTGGTAGAGCACGAGCTTCCCAAGCTCGGGGTCGCCGGTTCGAACCCGGTCCGCCGCTCAGTGTGAAGGGCCTCGCTGCAAACCCGAAAGGGATGCGGCGGGGCCCTTCGCTTTTCGGGCCATGAGGTGCGCTTCATGGTGCCCGTCCGCGGTCCAGCCTTCGACGTCGCGCAGCAGCTCCCATCCTTCATCTAGAGCAGCCCCTCCGAGCACGAGACGGCGCAGCTCACCGGGCTCGAGCAGGAACGCCCTCCCGGGCTTCTCGTGCCGCTGCAGGTTCTCCACCGTCGGGTGCGCGATGAGGAGCACCCCGCCCGGTGCCAAGAGGTCCGGCAGGTGTGGGAGCAGCGCGCGGTTCAGGTAGTAGGTGCAGACGATCAGGTCCCAGCCCCCTCGACCTTCGGCAGACGGAGCGCGGAGCTGTTCGACCGGCGGCGGTGACACCTCGAGATCGCACTGCAGCGTTCGCAGCGCGTCCTGTGGAAGGCCGCGCTCACGGGCAAAAGCGACAGCCCGCTCGAGGCCTACCTCCGACACGTCCGCCAGCGTCACCGTCAGCCCTCGCGCGGCGAGCCAGAGGGCGTTGCGGCCGTTGCCGCCCGCGACATCCAGCGCCCATCCGCGCTCCGGCAACTCCGCTCGCGCAGCGGCATCGAGGAGCAGCTGGGCCGGCCGGCCCACCTCGGCGCCCGCCCACTTCGCGTTCCACCTTTCACGATCCGCGCTGGCCATGTCCCGACCATACGCCTGCCCGGGTGCTGGAGCGGCCAGCGGAGCAACGCTGCGTGCACACCGCGCGGGAAGAACCCATTCCAGAGTCATGGCCACACACGCCGTCGCCGGCCCCGCCCACTGGGAGCGCCTCACCCTCCCCGTCTCTTCCTCTGAACGCATCGAGGCGCGCCTGTACCGCGCTCCGGAGGCGCACGCGGCGGTGCTCTGTGTCGGCGGCGTAGGCGGCGGGTTCGACACCCCATCCGTCGGCCTCTACGAGCGCCTGGGCGAGTTCCTCCCTCCCAGCGGCGTCGCGCTGCTCCGCGTCCGCTACCGGAACCCGACCGACCTCGAGGGCGCAGTGCAGGACGTGCGCGCCGGCGTGCGGTTCCTCACCGAAGACCTCGGGCTCTCGCGCATCGCGTTGGTGGGCCACTCCTTCGGTGGCGCGGTGGTCATCCGCGCGGCGGTCTCGGAGCCGGCGGTCACCTCGGTGGTCACGCTGGCGGCGCAGGCCTACGGAACCGCCGACGCCAAGGAGCTCGGCCGCCCGGTGTTGCTCCTCCACGGGACCGAGGACGACATCCTCCCCGACGCCTGCTCCATCGACCTCGCCCGGCGCATCGGCGGGCTCGCCCGGTTGCGCCTGCACGAGGGCGCAGGCCACGGCCTCGACGAGTTCCCCAACGAGGTCCTCTCCCAGGTGGAGTCCTTCCTCATGGAGACGCTCCTCTAGAATCGTCCCCTGCCCCCTTCCCTCCGGGAGCACCTCGGCCCACCTTCCCTCGGGCGCAGGTCGGAGGGGTGGATGCGGAACCAATGGTCGGCGATCTCCTCGCGCGGGTCGGGGTGGGTGGCGAACACGCCTGCGGCGCTGGACGCGCTGGCCGACGGCTGGACGGAGCTGAACTCCCATCTGTGCTCGCCGGTGCAGTCGCTCGCCTGGGTCCGCGCGGCGTCCGACACGCTGCTGGCGGGAACGGGCGCGCAGCTCTCGGTGGTCGGCGTGGGACCGGTGGACCGCCCTCTCGCGCTGGCGCCGCTGAGCTTCCACGCGGGCAGGCCCGGTTGGCTGGAGCTGCTCTCCGTGCAGCAGACCTACGAGCCCGGCGACTTCCTCTACCGTTCGCCCGAGGCGCTCGACGCTCTGGTGGAGCACCTCGGCGAGCTGGGCTCTCCGCTCCTCTTCCGCCGGCTCTACGCGGACGCGCCGCTGACCTCCGCGCTCCTGCGCCGCTTCCGACGCCGCGGGCTCGTCCACGCGCAGCCGGCGGGGGCCTGCCCCTTCATCGAGCTCGACGAGAGCTGGCGCGAGCCGGAGAGGCACTTCCCGCGCAAGCGCCGCACCGACTTCCGCCGCTCGAGGCGGCTGGCAGAGGAGGCGGGCCCGGTCACCTACGAGATCCTCTCCCCCACTCCAGACGCGCTGGACATGCCGCTCGCAGACGCGCTGGCGGTGGAGAACGCGTCGTGGAAGGGCCGCAACGGGAGCTCGCTGCTGCAGAGCCCCCACCGCCGCCTCTTCTTCGAGCGCTGGGCGAGGGCCTCCGCCGCCGAGGGCGCGCTGCGGCTGAGCTTCATCCGGATCGGCGGCAAGCCGGCGGCGATGGAGCTCGGCGAGGAGCGCGGGGGCCGCTACTGGACCCTGAAGATCGGCTACGACGAGGCCTTCTCCGCCTGCTCGCCCGGCACCTTGCTCGCGCTGCACGTGATGGGCTGGGCCGCCGCGAAGGGGCTGCGCAGCTACGAGCTGATGGGCTTCTCCGCCGACTGGACGCGGCGCTGGACCGAACGGGAGCGCGCCTGTCTCTCGGTCCGGATCTACCCGGTGGGTGTCCGCGGACTCGCCGCGCTGGGCAGGGACGTGGCAGAGTCCGCCCTGCGCCGGGTAACCACCCGTCTTTCCTCGTAGATTCGGACGGCGCAACGCCCTGCCCGCGCTCGTCTCCCGCTCGCCCCCTCCAGAGGTGGGGCACGGCGGACCCTGGGTAATATTCCAGCACTGCTTGAGGGATGACTCGTCTGTCCGGTAGAGTGCGCCGCGACGCCAGCTGCTGGAATCCGATAGCAACACTGCAACCCCCCACCGGGGTCGGGTCCGTCAGCCGGAGGTCACAAAGGGCGAGGGACAACCGTGACTTCAGTTCTGGGACGCGTGGCACCTGGACTCAGCTCCAAGTTCAACCTCCTCGTGGATCTGCTGCTGCTCGAGCTGGTGCTCGTGGTGGGGGCGGTCCTGCAGCACGGGCTCTCGGGCTTCCTGTCACACGAGCTCATCGCCTTTGGCCTGTCGTCCGCGGCCGTGTGGGTGGTGACCGCGACGGCGCTGCGCCACTACGACCCCTGGTCCTTGCGCAGCCAGGTCGAAGACTCGGCGATGATCACCGTGCTCGTCTTCGCGGTGGCGACGATCCTCCTCGTCACGAACTTCTTCGCGCCCTCGACCGCGCGCCTGCCGCACGTCATCCCCTTCATCGCCATGCTGCTGCCGGCGCTGATCGCCTTCCGGCTCTTCGTCGCCCGCCCGCTCTCCATGGGCGAGGAGCCGGCGGACGAGGTCCTCATCATCGGCACCGGCGCGCTGGGGCGGATCACCGCCGAGGACATCGAGAGCGGTCAGGTGCGCCGCAAGGTCGTGGGCTTCCTCAGCCTGCCCGGCGAGACCCCGCCCGCGTCGATCGGCGAGAAGTACCTGGGGCCGGTGGAGAGGCTCAACGAGGTGCTGGAGACGGTGCCGGTCAACGAGGTGTACCTCGCGGCGGACGTGGCCCGTTACAACGAGCCGATGCAGGCGGCGATCAAGGTCTGCGAGACGCTGGGCACGCCGTTCGCCATCCCCGCCACGCCGCTGCGCCTCGAGCGCGCGCGTCCGGCGGATCCCTCGTCCATCCGCGACGGCTACGTCCACTACGTGGGCATCGAGCCGCGGCCGGCGCAGATGGCGGTGAAGCGCCTGTTCGACATCCTCGCCTCGGCCTCGGCGCTGTGGGTGCTGACGCCGCTGTTCCTCGGCGTGGCGCTGATCATCAAGCTGACCTCGCGCGGGCCGGTGTTCTTCCGGCAGGTGCGGGTGGGCCTGCACGGCAAGCAGTTCAACATGCTCAAGTTCCGGTCGATGGTGACCAACGCCGAAGAGCTGAAGGAGAAGCTCGCGGCGCAGAACGAGATGGGCGGCGGGCCGGCGTTCAAGATGAAGAACGACCCGCGGGTGACGTGGATCGGCCGCTTCATCCGGAAGTACTCCATCGACGAGCTGCCCCAGCTCATCAACGTGCTCCGCGGCGAGATGACGATCGTCGGGCCGCGTCCGCCGGTCCCGAAGGAGGTCGCTCAGTACAAGTCGTGGCAGCGCCGCAGGCTCTCGGTGCGCCCGGGCCTCACCTGCATCTGGCAGGTCTCCGGCCGCAACCAGATCTCCTTCGAGGAGTGGATGTACCTGGACATGCAGTACATCGACACCTGGAGCCTGTCGCGCGACCTGCGCCTCATCTTCAAGACGGTGCCGATCGTCATCACCGGCAAGGGCGCCAGCTAGGGCTGCCGTCCGCTACAGCGGCATGCCGAGGAGCTTTCGCACCTGCTTGAGCAGGTCCGCGCGGCCGAACGGCTTCGTCACGTAGGCATTGGCGCCGAGCTCCATCGCGAAGGCGCGGTCCGCGGGCGAGGTGCGCGAGGAGGCAACGAGCACCGGCAGCGCGTCGGCGGTCCACGTCTTGCGGATGTGCTCGCAGAGCTGGAAGCCGGAGACCTCGGGGAGCATGAGGTCGAGGCACACGAGCTGGAACTGAGGGCCCCCCTCCAGCGCCCGCATCGCCGCGCGCGCGTCGCCCACCGCGGTGACCTCCACGCCGGGCAGCGTCTTGAGGAAGGTCGCGAGCACCTTGAGGATCTCGGGATCGTCCTCCACGACGAGGATGCGCTTGCTCTTCGAGGCCTCGTTCATTCGACCACCATCACGTCGCCCGACTGCAGGCGGAAACGGTCCGCGTTGCCGCGGCCCCGGACCAGATCGTCGTACTTGAAGCGGATGCGCACGAGCTCACCCGCCTCGTTGCGGCGGTGCACGTAGATGCCGTCGCGGCGGGCGAACTCGGTGAGGCTGCCGGCCTGCGCGAGCAGCTCGAGCACGCCGCTCCCCTCTCGGACGACGTAGGTGCCGGGGCGCTCGACCTCGCCGATGACCGGGACCTGCAGCGCCTGCGTCTCCTCCAGCGAGACCGTCACCACCGGCTCGTTCACGAACTTGCGGAGGCGATCCTGGATCTGCCGGCCCAGCTCGGTGGGCGTGTAGCCCGCGGCCTGGACGTCGTTGAGGAAGGGCAAGGTGATGTTGCCGTCCGGCCGGATGCGCGTGCGAGCGCTCATGCCGTCCTGGCCGAAGACGCGGACCTGCAGCACGTCGCCGGGGCGGAAGACGTAGTTCTGGGAGGAGGACGGCGCGGGGAGCTCACCGAGCGGGACCTCGTCCACCCAGACGAAGGCGCCGCCGCGCGAGGCGCTGCAGCCGGCGGCGGTGAGGCCCGAGAGGACGACCAGCGCGACCAGAAGCGCGGCGGGGGCGGTCCGGCGGGCGGAGCGATGGGAGGCGGTCTGCATAGAGCCCGAAGGGGAAGGCACCGCATCTTAACGCCTTCGCGTGGGGCGCAAGTCCGCGTCTTCCACTGAACTGAAAATCGATCGGCGGCGTGGTACGAACCGGAGGGCATGTCCGCCCTCTCCGTCGCGCTGCTGACCGGGCTCGTCCTCGCGCAGCCGCGCGTCGAGTACTCCGCGACCGGGCGCAGCGACGTGCGGGTGCGACAGACGCGGACGGACGCGACGGAGACGGCCGAGGCGGACGTTCGCAACGAGAACGAGGTCTCGCTCACCCCGCGGCTCGGGCTGACCGCCACGCTGCTCACGCTGGAGGGCTCGCTGGAGTACGCGCCGCTCGTCCTCGTGCGCAACCCGGTCACCCAGGTCGGCACCGAGGTGATGCACAACGGCGTCGCCGAGCTGCGCTGGCGGCTCGACCGCCGGACGCGGCTGGAGCTGCGCCAGGAGATCGGCTCGGGAGAGCGGCGGCTGACGCTGCTCGATGGGACGGCCGCGGGCGGCGAGGTGCCGCTGGGTGGTGGCGGGCTGGGTGGAGGGCTCGGTCCCGGTGGTCCTGGTGGTGCGGGTGGCTCGGGTGGTCCCCTGACGCCCGGTGGAGAGACGGGCGGCGCGCTGCCTCCGCTCGAGCCCCTGCGGCTCTTCCACAGCTACACGCGCGCGACCTTCGCCCACAGCTTCGACCGACGAGTAGATGGGTTTGCCCGCGCGGGCTACCTCGTCACCGGCGGCGCCGACGACCCCACCCGCGAGACGCTGCCGCTGCTGCTGGGGCCGATCCTCGGGCTCGGCGCGGACGTGCGGCTCACCAAACGCGACCGGCTGGCCTCCGAGGCCCAGGCCCAGAGCGCGGACTTCGCGCCGCAGGGACAGCGGACGCAGCTCGTGCAGCTGAGCGCGGGCTACACGCGGACCCTCACGCGGGAACTGGGCGTGAGCGCGGGGCTCGGCGCGGCGGCGGGGAGGAACACGGTGCGCCCGGGGACGGCCGGCGGGGCACCGGGGACGGGCTCGGGCGCTGAGGCCTCGGATGCGTGGCGGCCCTTCCCCATCGCGCGCGGGGGGCTGGACTACATCCTCCCCCTGGGCGGCCGGCAGCGGCTGACGGCGCGCGGGGCCCTCTCGTACGCGCCGGTGATGAACCCCTTCAACACCGAGCTCGAGCAGCAGGGTGCGCTGGGCGGGAGCCTCGAGTGGCAGCCGCAGCCGCGTTATTCGGTGGGCGCCTCCACCCTTCTCTCCACCTATGCCCGGCCGGCCCCCGCCCCCGTTCGTCAGAACCTGGCGGTCGGACTGGTGGGCGGCTGGCGACCGGAGACTTGGTGTCAATTGGACGCCAGCGCCGGTTTCTCGGTCGAGCGCGAGGGCGAGGGGGCGCTGAGACGTTCCTGGCTGGCCCAGCTGAGCTTCACCGCCTCTGCCGACGGGCCGCTTTAGAGGCGGCGCGCGAGGCGAAGGTGGCTGCTCGGCCGGTCCGCTTCCGGCAGTGCCCGCAGCGAGCGCTGACGCTGGAAAAGAACGCTGAAAGACACTTATCCTCCGCGCCGCGCGGCGGTGGTGTAAGGCGCAAAACACACCCCTTGGAGAGAACCGTTATGCAGTCCGCTATTCGAGCCGTCTTCGTCGGCGAGGGCAGCCTCCTCGCGAAGTGCGCCGACCGCTTCCGCGCCTCCGGTCACCAGGTAGTCGCGGTGGTGGCGCACGACGCGCGCCTGCAGGAGTGGGCAAAGGAGCTGGGCGCGCCGGTGATCGCTCCGGGCAAGGGCCTGGCGCAGCGGCTCGACGGGATCGCGTTCGACTACCTCTTCAGCGTCGCGAACCTCTCCATCATCTCCGACGACGTGCTCGCGCTGCCGAAGGTCATGGCGGTGAACTTCCACGACGGGCCGCTGCCGCGCTACGCGGGCCTGCACGCCACCAACTGGGCGCTGCTCCACGGCGAGACCGCGCACGGCATCACCTGGCACGAGATGCTCTCGAAGGTGGACGCGGGGAGGATCCTCGTCCAGCGCGAGGTCGCGATCGGCGAGACGGACACCGCGTTCAGCCTCAACGCGCGCTGCTGGGAGGCGGGGCTCGACGGCTTCGGCGAGCTGGTGGATGCGATCACGAACGGCACGCTCCAGCCGCGCGCGCAGGAGACCGAGGGTCACAGCTACTTCGGCAAGTTCAAGCGCCCGGACGCCGCCTGCGCGTTCGACCCGATGGCGCCCGCCGCGAAGTGGAGCGGGCTCTTCCGCGCGCTGCAGTTCGGGCCCGCGCCGAACCCGCTCGGCCTGCCGCGCCTGCGCACGCCGGCGGGTCCCATCGTTCCCGGTGAGCTGACCGTTCGCGACGGTGAGCCTTCGTCGCAGCAGCCGGCGGGTCACGTCACCTTCGTCTGTCCGCACGGCCTCGAGCTGCGCGTGATGACGGCGGAGGGCGAGGTCTCGCTGAAGGGCAACACCACGCTCGAGGGCAAGACCGTCGATACGCGGGCGCTGGGGCTCGAGGTGGGCTCGAAGCTGCCGCAGCTTTCGGCCGAAGAGACCGCGCAGCTCACCGCGCTGCACGAGAGGACCGCGCGCGGTGAGGCGGCGTGGGCGGAGCAGCTCTCGTCGCTGTCCGGCGTGGAGCTGCCGCTGCCGCGCAAGGCGGAGAAGAGCACCGGCGCGCGCGAGACGCTGAGCATCGACGGCGTGACGCAGGAGGGCGTGCTCCCCGCGTTCGTGACGCTGCTCGCGCGGCTTTCGGGCCAGGAGACGCTGGACCTCACGGTGAGCGATGCGCAGGTGCGCGCGGCGGTGGGCGCGTTCGAGACCGACTTCGCCTGTGAGCTGCCGGTCCGCTTCAAGGTCGCGGCGACGCAGACGGTGGCGGAGGCGGTCTCGTCGGTGGCCGCGTCGCTTCAGACGGCGCGGAACCGTGGCGGCATTGCCCGGGACATCGCGCAGCGGACGCCGGCGCTGGCCTCGCTGCGTCAGGCGGGTTCGCTGCCCCGGCTGTCGGTGTCGGTGGAGCTGCAGGGTGACGCCGCGGCCTCGGCTTCTGCTTCGGCTTCCGAGGCTCCCGCGGGCTCGGAGCTGTCGCTGGTCGTCTCGGCGAAGGGCGCGGCGCTCTCGTACGACCCGTCGGTGTACGCGGCGGAGACGATCGCGGATCTCTCGCGCCGGATCGCGCTGGTGAACGCGCAGTTGTCGCAGCGCGCGGAGGCGAAGGTCTCCGAGCTCTCGCTGCTGACGGGCGACGAGCGCGAGACGATGCTCGAGCGCTGGAACGACACCGCGGTGGAGCTGCGCGGCGCGAAGACGGTCGCCGAGGCGTTCTCGATGCAGGTGGCGAAGACGCCGTTCGCGGTGGCGCTGCGCGGCGGTGGGCAGGCGCTGACCTACGCCGAGGTCGATGCGCGGGCGATGAAGCTCGCGCGCCGGCTGGTGGCGCGGGGCGTGGGCCCGGACGTGCGCGTGGGCGTGTGCGTGGAGCGCGGCATCGATCTCGTCATCGCGGTGCTCGGCATCCACAAGGCGGGCGGCGCGTACGTGCCGCTCGATCCGGCGTACCCCGCCGAGCGCGTGGCCTACATGGTCAGCGACGCGAAGATGCCGGTCATCGTCTTGCAGACGCGGCTTCAGTCGCGCCTGCCGGAGAGCGATGCGGCGCTGGTGTTCGTGGACGACCTCGCGCAGACGAACATCGCGTCCGAGGCGGAGGTCCACGCGGCGGCGGCAAAGGTCACGCCGTCGCACCTGGCCTACGTGCTCTACACGTCCGGCTCCACCGGCCGCCCCAAGGGCGTGATGGTGACGCACGAGAACGTGCTGAACTTCTTCGCGGGTATGGACCCGCGGGTGGGCGCGGAGCCGGCCGGCGTGTGGCTGGCGGTGACGAGCCTCTCGTTCGACATCTCGGTGCTGGAGCTGCTGTGGACGCTCGCGCGTGGGTTCAGCGTCGTCGTGGCGCCGGGCCAGGACGCGGCCTCGCGGGCGCGGACGCCGTCGTCGAAGAAGCGGGTGGGCTTCAGCCTCTTCTACTTCGCCTCGGACGAGGGTGAGGCGGCGAGCGCTTCGGACAAGTACCGGCTGCTGATGGAGGGCGCGCGCTTCGCCGACCGCAACGGCTTCGAGGCGGTGTGGACGCCGGAGCGTCACTTCCACGCGTTCGGCGGGCTCTACCCGAACCCGGCGGTGGCCTCCGCGGCGATCGCGGCGATCACCGAGAACGTGAAGATTCGCGCGGGCTCGGTGGTGCTGCCGCTGCACTCGCCCATCCGCGTCGCCGAGGAGTGGGCGCTCGTGGACAACCTCTCGAAGGGCCGCGTGGGGATCTCGGTGGCCGCGGGCTGGCAGCCGAACGACTTCGCGATCATGCCGGGCAACTACGCGGACCGGAAGGAGCGCATGTTCCGCGAGACGGAGACGCTGAAGGCGCTCTGGCGCGGCGAGGCGCGGCCCTTCCCCGGACCGAACGGCAAGGACGTGATGGTCCGCACCCTGCCCCGCCCGGTGCAGAAGGAGCTGCCGATCTGGGTGACCGCCGCGGGCAACCCGGAGACCTTCGCGCAGGCGGGCGCGGCGGGCGCGAACCTGCTCACGCACCTGCTCGGGCAGAGCGTGGAGGAGCTCACGCAGAAGGTCCTCGTGTACCGCAAGGCCTGGAAGGACGCGGGCCACGCGGGTGAGGGCCACGTCACGCTGATGCTCCACACCTACGTCGGCAACGACGAGGCGCAGGTGAAGGAGATCGTCCGCGAGCCGATGAAGGGGTACCTGCGAAGCGCGATGGACCTGGTGAAGAAGGCCGCGTGGCACTTCCCCACCATCGCGCAGAAGGCGACCGCGTCCGGCAAGACCGCGGCGCAGATCCTCGACGAGAAGGAGATCACGCCGGAGGAGATGGACGCGCTGCTCGACTTCTCCTTCGAGCGCTACTACCGGACCTCCGGTCTCTTCGGCACGCCGGAGAGCTGCGTGGAGATGGTGGACGCGGTGAAGGAGGCGGGCGTGGACGAGCTCGGCTGCCTCATCGACTTCGGCATCCCGTCGGCGATCGCGCTGGAGGCGCTGCCGAACCTCGCGAAGGTGAAGGAGCTCTCCGAGCCGCCGGCGGAGGACGAGTCGCTCGGCGCGCTGATGAAGAAGTACGGCGTGACGCACCTGCAGTGCACGCCGTCGCTCGCGGGGATGATGCTCGCGGACGGCGAGGCGCGCGAAGGCCTGCGTGCGCTGAAGGCGATGATGGTCGGCGGCGAGGCCTTCCCGCCTCCGCTGGCGCGCGAGCTGCGGGAGACGGTCGGCGGCAAGGTCATCAACATGTACGGCCCGACCGAGACGACGGTGTGGAGCTCCACGCACGACGTGGAGGGTGACGAGGCGCCGGTGCCGCTGGGCAAGCCCATCGCCAACACGCGGCTGTACGTGGTGGACCGCGCGCTGCAGCCGCTGCCGGCGGGAATCCCGGGCGAGCTGTGCATCGGCGGGCTCGGCGTGGCGCGGGGGTATCTGCACCGCGAGGAGCTGACCGCGGAGAAGTTCGTCGCGGACCCGCACTCGTCTCAGAGCGGCGCGCGGATGTACCGGACGGGCGATCTGGCGCGGTGGAAGGCGGACGGGACGCTGGAGTTCCTCGGCCGCATCGATCACCAGGTGAAGGTCCGCGGCCACCGCATCGAGCTGGGCGAGATCGAGGCCTCGGCGCGTGAGGTGGCGGGCGTGAAGGAGGCGGTCGTCTCCGCACGCGAGGACACCCCGGGCGACGTCCGGCTGGTGGCCTACCTCACCGCACAGAGCGGCGCGGAGATCGATCCGAACGCGGTGCGCGAGCACATCGCCGCGCGGCTGCCGGAGGCGTACGTGCCGGCCCACGTGGTGGTGCTCAGCGCGTTCCCGCTCACGCCGAACGGCAAGGTGGATCGCAAGGCGCTGCCCGCTCCGGAGGCCCAGGGCGCGGCCGGTGGCGCGGCAGGCGCGGACGCGGTGATGCCCGCGAACGAGATGGAGGAGGCGGTGGCGAAGGTGTGGCGCGAGGTGCTCGTGCTCGACCGCGTCGGCACCCGCGACAACTTCTTCGAGATCGGCGGTCACTCGCTGCTGGTCGTCCAGGTGCAGCGCCTGCTGAAGGATGCGGTGGGCAAGGACCTTCCGCTGACGGACCTCTTCCGGTTCCCGACCATCGAGCAGCTGGCGCGGCACATCGGCGGTGGGGGCGAGGCTGCCGCCGCGGCCCTGCAGCAGGAGGCCAACGCCCGCGCCGATGCCCGCCGCGACGCAATGCGCCGCCGCGTGCGCCGGCCGTAGTCGCGCTGCATGGCTTCACGGCGCATCCGCTCCTCTGTTCTCTCGGGCGGAACGGATGCGCCGAACCCTTTCCGCAGTCCGCAGACAGAAGGCGCTGGCTTTATGCAGAACCCCGACGTCCTCGTCGTCATCGTCAACTACAAGTCCGCACAGCTGGCGCTCGGCGCGCTGCAGTCCCTCACCGAGGAGCGCGCGCGGAACCCGGACCTGCGCATCGAGGCGGTGGTGGTGGAGAACGCCTCCGGTGACGAGGCGGCGCTTCGCGAGGGCATCGGTCGCTTCAGCGAGTGGGCGACGCTGGTGGTCTCGGCGGTGAACGGCGGCTACGGCGCGGGGAACAACGTGGGCCTGCGCTGGGCGTTCGAACAGGGCCGGCCGCCGCGCTACTTCCACCTGCTCAATCCGGACACGGTCGTTCATCCGGATGGCGTGGCGGGCATGGTGCGCTTCATGGATGCGACGCCGCGCGCGGGGATCGCCGGCAACCGGATCCAGAACCCGGACGGCAACGACTGGCCCTACGCTTTCCGCTTCCCCAGCGCGGCCAGCGAGCTGCTGGAGGGCGCGGAGCTCGGCGTGCTGGGCAAGCTGCTCAAGGGCCGTGAGGTCCTGCTGCCGATGGGCGACGAGCCGAAGCAGGTGGATTGGATGCCCGGCGCCTCGATGATGCTGCGCCGCGAGGTGGTGGAGCAGGTCGGCGGCTTCGACGAGGAGTTCTTCCTCTATTACGAGGAGACGGACCTCTGCCGGCGCGCGAAGGCCGCGGGCTGGGAGATCTGGTACGCGCCCTACGGCCGGGTGATGCACATCTGCGGTCAGAGCACCGGCGTCACCGTGCAGGGCGAAGGACCGAAGCGGAAGCCGCGCTACACCTACGAGTCGCGCCGCCGCTACTTCGTGAAGAACCACGGCTACACCTACGCCGCGCTGGCGGACCTCGCGTACCTCGCCGGCAACGCGGTGGGCGGGCTGAAGAAGGTCATCAAGCGCGAGCCGAAGCAGCCCTACCTCTTCCGTGACTTCCTCCGCGACACGGTGCTCCTGCCGCAGAACCGCAAGGGCGTGAACCCGCCGCGGCAGTACGCGCCGGCTGTGGGCTCTGCTTCGGCCGCGTCGTCTTCGAAGAAGGAGCGCGCGTCGTGAGGATCGGGCTGGTCGCCATCGGCCGCAACGAGGGCGAGCGGCTGCGCAGGTGCCTCGAGTCGGTGCTGCGCCAGCGGGTGGACCGCGTGGTGTACGTGGACTCGGGCTCGACCGACGACTCGGTGGCGTTGGCGAAGGGCCTCGGCGTGGAGGTGGTGAACCTCGACATGTCGCGCCCGTTCACCGCGGCGCGCGCGCGCAACGAGGGCTACGCGCGGCTTCGCGAGCTGCTGCCGGACCTGGAGTTGGTGCAGTTTGTGGACGGCGACTGCGAGCTCGATGCGGCCTGGATCGAGAAGGCGTCGGCGTTCCTCGCGGAGCATCCGGACGTGGCGGTGGTGTGCGGCCGGCGGCGCGAGCGCTTCCCCGAGGCGTCGGTCTACAACCACCTCTGCGACATCGAGTGGAACACGCCGGTGGGCGAAGCCTCCGCGTGTGGCGGCGACTCACTGATGCGCGCGGAGGCGTTCGATCAGGTGAGCGGCTTCGCGCCCGAGCTCATTGCAGGCGAGGAGCCGGACCTCTGCTTCCGCATGCGTCAGCATGGCTGGCGCATCTGGCGGCTCGACGCGGAGATGACGCTGCACGACGCGGCGATGACGCGCTTCGATCAGTGGTGGAAGCGCAACGTGCGCAGCGGGCACGCATACGCGGAGGCGTTCCATCGGCACGGGAAGACGGCGGAGCGGGTCGCGGCGCGGAACGTGGTGAGCAACGTCGTCTGGTCGCTCCCCGTCGCGTGGCCCTTGTGGCCGGTGCTCTGGGCGCGCGTCTTCTCGAGGCACAAGGACGCTCGCTGGGCGACCGCGGTGGTGGTGGGCAAGCTCCCTCACCTGCAGGGACAGCTGCAGTTCTGGATGAACAGCGCGCTCCGCCGTGAACGCCGCCTGATCGAATACAAGTAGCGCGCAATTTCGGCGCGGCCCACGGCGTTCGAGGTGGGATTTTTTCCGGAAGGAACCGACACCCTATGTCCGCAGAGATCAACGAGAACGACATCGCGATCATCGGCATGGCGATCCGCGTCCCCGGCGCGAACACGCCCGCCGAGTTCTGGAAGAACCTGCGCGATGGCGTGTGCTCCACCGTGAACTACACCGACGCGGAGCTGCTCGCCGCGGGTGAGTCGCCGGAGCTGCTCGCGGATCCGAACTACGTGCGGTCGGGCACGCCGCTGCAGGGCCTGGAGAACTTCGACGGCGACTTCTTCGGCTTCTCGCAGAAGGAGTGCGCGGTCATCGATCCGCAGCACCGCCACTTCTACGAGGCGGCGTGGGAGGCCTTCGAGAACGCGGGCTATCCGCCGGAAAAGCTCGACGGTTCGACGGGCGTGTACGCGGGCTGCGGCATGGGCTCGTACCTCTACTTCAACCTCGTCTCGCACGCCGACATGCTGCGGGACCCGGGCCTGTTCCTGCTGCGCCACACCGGCAACGACAAGGACTTCCTCGCCACGCGCGTCTCGTACCTGCTCGACCTCAAGGGCCCCTCGGTCAGCGTCCAGACCGCGTGCTCGACCTCGCTGGTGGCGGTGCACCAGGCCGCGCAGGCGCTGCTCTCGCGCGAGTGTGACTTCGCGGTCGCCGGCGGCGTGACCATCGAGATCCCGCACCGCCGCGGCTACGTCTACAAGGAGGGCGAGGTCCTCTCCCCCACCGGGCGCTGCCACGCGTTCGACCACCGCGCGCAGGGCACCGTCTTCGGCAGCGGCGTGGGCGTGGTGCTGCTGCGCCGCCTGTCGGATGCGATTGCCGCGGGCGATCACGTGCATGCGGTGATCAAGGCCACCGCGATCAACAACGACGGCGCCTCGAAGGTCGGCTACCTCGCGCCGTCCGTCTCCGGCCAGGCCGACTGCATGATGCAGGCGCACGCGCTGGCGGACGTGAGCGCGGAGACGATCACCTACGTCGAGACGCACGGCACGGGCACCTACATGGGCGACCCGATCGAGATCGCCGCGCTGACCGAGGCCTTCCGCCGCTCCACCGACAAGAAGGGCTTCTGCCGCATCGGCTCGGTGAAGACGAACATCGGGCACCTCGACACCGCGGCCGGCGTGGTCAGCCTCATCAAGGCGACGCTCGCGCTGGAGGCGAAGCAGCTCCCGCCGTCGCTGAACTTCGAGAAGCCGAACCCGACGATCGACTTCGCCAACAGCCCCTTCGTGGTGAACACGGAACTGACGCCGTGGACGCCGCCTGAGGGCGTTCCGCGTCGCGCGGCGGTGAACTCGCTCGGCGTGGGCGGCACCAACGCGCACGTCATCCTCGAGGAGGCGCCGAAGCGCGCGGCCTCCGGTCCGGCGGGCAAGAAGCACCAGCTGCTCGGGTTCAGCGCGAAGCAGCGCAAGTCGCTCGACGAGTACGGCAAGAAGCTCGCGTCGCACCTGCGTGAGAACGGCGCGCAGCCGCTCGCGGACGTCGCCTGGACGCTGCACCACGGCAGACGGGCGATGGAGCGCCGCCGCGTGCTCGTCGCCTCGTCGCATGCGGAGGCCTCCGAGCGCCTCGAGGCGAACGACCCGCAGCGCATCTTCACCCACACCGCGCTGGAGAACCCGACCGTCGCGTTCCTCTTCCCCGGCGGCGCCGCGCAGTACGCCGGCATGGCCCGCGGCCTCTACGCCAGCGAGCCCGCGTTCCGTGAGGTCGTCGATCGCGGCCTCAAGCACCTGAAGGGCAAGCTCGACGAGGATCTGGGCGCGCTGCTGCTCACCGAGCCGGACCTGCAGAAGGCGAACGCGGCGCTGGAGAAGAGCACGCTGCAGCTGCCGGCGATCCACCTGGTGAACGTGGCGGTGGCGCGGCTGCTGATGAGCAAGGGCATTGCGCCACAGGCGATGATTGGACACAGCCTCGGTGAGTACGCGGCGGCGCACCTCGCGGACGTGATGTCGCTCGAGGACTCGCTGGACATCGTCACCCTCCGCGGACAGCTGCTCACCGAGGTCGGCAAGGGCGGGATGATCAGCGTGCCCCTCTCCGAGGACGAGCTGCGGCCGATGCTGCCCGCGTCGCTGGACCTGGCCGCCGTCAACGCGCCGGGCCTCTGCTCCGTCTCCGGTTCGCGCGACGAGCTCGAGGCGTTCGAGGCGCAGCTGAAGGAGAAGGGCATCGAGATCCGCTGGGCGCCGATCGACGTGGCGCCGCACTCGAGGCACCTCGACGCGATCCTCCCCCGCTTCCGCGCCGCGTTCGAGAAGGTGAAGCTCAAGGCGCCGTCGCGGCCCTACGTGTCCTGCTTCACCGGCACCTGGATCACGCCCGCGCAGGCGCAGAGCCCGCAGTACTGGGCGGAGCACTTCCGCAACACGGTGCGCTTCGCGGACGGCGTGGGCACGCTGGCGGAGGAGAAGAACCGGATCTTCATCGAGGTCGGCCCGGGCAAGACGCTGGGCTCTCTGGCGAAGCAGCACGCGCAGGTGGACTCGCAGGCGGTGCTCTCCACGCTGCGTCACCGCGACGAGGCCGTGGCGGACGAAGCGTTCTTCCTCGAGGTCCTCGGCCGCGTGTGGGCGCTGGGCCTGAAGCTCGACGTCGATGCGCTGCTCTGGAAGGGCGAGAAGCGGCAGCGGGTGGAGCTGCCGACCTACGCGTTCGCGCACCAGAAGTACTGGGTGGAGCGCCGCGAGGGCCAGACCGTGCAGAGCGAGGTGCTCCTGCGCCGCCACGGCGACCTCGAGGACTTCGGCTACGCGCCGACGTGGAAGCAGGTCGGCGTGGACGGCGAGGCGACCGACGAGAAGCACCGCTGGCTGGTGTTTCTCGACGACACCGGCGTGGGCGAGTCGCTGGTGGAGCGCCTGCGCGGTCACGGCCACGCGATCACGGTGGTGAAGCCCGGCGACACCTACGCCAAGGTGAACGACGGCGAGTACCTGCTCGCTCCGGAGCGCGGCCGCGAGGGTTACGACGCGCTGGTGCGCGACCTCGTGAAGAGCGCATTCGTGCCCACGCGGATCCTCCACACCTGGCTGCTCACGCAGGACGAGTCCTTCCGCCCGGGCTCCTCGTTCTTCCACCGCAACCAGGAGCGCGGCTTCTACTCGCTCTTCTTCCTCGCGCAGGCGCTGGCCGACGAGAACGTGCCCCGCCCGCTGGACCTCTTCGTCCTCGGCAACGGGATGCAGCGGCTGGGCGACGAGGCGCTGCCCTACCCGGAGAAGGCCACCGTGCTCGGGCCGGTGAAGGTCATCCCGCGCGAACTGCCCGGCGTCACCTGCACCGCGATCGATCTGCAGCTGCCCACCCCGTCGCAGAAGCTCTTCGGCGGCAGCCTCCGCAAGGCGCTCATCGACCCGTTCGCGGGCCGCAGGAACGTCAGCGATCAGTACGCGACGTTGGTGGACGCGCTCGAGGAGGAGCTCCGCTCACCCGCGCGCAACGCGGTGGCGGCGTACCGGAAGGGCAAGCGCTTCGAGGCCCACTTCGGGAAGGTCAAGCTCTCCGGCTCCTCTGCGTCCGGCGCTGGCAGCGTGACGTCCGGCAAGCTGCGTGAGCGGGGCGTGTACCTCGTCACCGGCGGTCTGGGCGGCATCGGCCACGTGATCGCGGAGCAGCTCGCGCGGCAGGTGAAGGCGAAGCTCGTGCTCACCGGCCGAAGCCCGCTGCCCCCGCGCAGCGAGTGGTCGGACTACCTCGCGGCGGTGCCGTCCACGGACAGCGCGGCGAAGCGGATCCGCCAGGTGCAGGCGCTGGAGGCGCTCGGCGCGGAGGTGATGGTCGCCGAGGCCGACGTGACGAACCTCGAGGACATGACGGCGGTCGTCCGCGACGCGAAGGCGCGCTTCGGCACGATCCACGGCGTCGTCCACGCGGCGGGCTACGTGAGCGACGGGCCGATCCAGGCGAAGACGATGTCGCAGATCGCCGAGGTCTTCGCGCCGAAGGTGTACGGCACCGAGATCCTCGACGGGCTCTTCCCGCCCGGCTCTCTGGAGCTCTTCGTCCTCTTCTCCTCCACCTCCACGCTGCTCGCCGCGGCGGGCCAGGTGGACTACGTGGCGGCGAACGACTTCCTCAACGCCTTCGCGCACAGCCGCACCGCGCGCGGCGACCGAGGCACGGTGGCGCTGCAGTGGGGCATCTGGAACGAGGTCGGCATGGCAGCCGCCGCCTGGGGCAAGGCCTCGGGCCACGAGCTCGTCTTCGAGCCGGTCTCGCTGCCCTTCTTCGAGGCCGTGGCGCACGAGCAGGACGGCACCGCGGTGGTGAAGGGCAAGCTGCACCCGAAGACGCACTGGGTGCTCGGCGATCACCGCACGGGTGAAGGCCACGCGCTCATCCCCGGCACCGGCTACTTCGAGTTCGCCTCCGAGGCCCTCCGCGCGATCGGCGAGACGCAGCCGTTCGAGGTCAGCGACCTCTTCTTCATCCGGCCCTTCTACGTCGGTGACGGCGAGCCCACGCGCGAGATGCGGGTGAAGCTCAAGCGCACCGAGCAGGGCTACGCGATGCAGGTGCGTTCCGAGTGCCTGATGGACGGGCGCAAGGGCTGGCAGCTCCACGCGCAGGCGGCGATCTCGCTGCTCGATCAGCCGAAGCCCGGCGCGCTCGACGTGGAGAAGGTCCGCACCCGCTGCGACGTCAAGCGGCTGCACGACGAGAAGGGCCTGCGCAGCCCGCAGGAGAAGAACCTGCAGTTCGGCGCGCGCTGGCGCGTGCTGCGGGAGCTGAACCTCGGCAAGGGCGAGGCGCTGGGTCGCGTGGCGCTGCAGCCCCAGCACGTCGCGGATCTGGAGAGCGGGATCCGGCTGCATCCCGCGCAGCTCGACTTCGCCACCGGCTTCGCCATCGAGCTTGCGCCCGGGTACACGCAGGACTCGCTCTGGGTCCCGGTGTCGTACGACCAGGTGCGCGTCCACGGCGCGCTGCCCGCGGAGATCTGGAGCCACGTGCGCGCGCAGCCCGCGGGTGACGGCTTCGTGCGCTTCGACGCGGACCTCGCGGACGCGGATGGTCGGATCCTCATGGAGGTGCGCGGCTTCGCGATGAAGCGGCTCGGCGCGGGCGTGGCGTTCAACATGAACGCGCCTCCGGCCCCGTCCGAGGTGGAGCTGGAGAGCACGAAGGGTGGCGATGCGGCGAGGACTCCCGCCGAGGAGCGCCTGCGCCGTCAGGTCAGCCAGGGCATCCGTCCCTCCGAGGGCGCCGAGGCCTTCCTCCGCGCGGTGGCGAAGGGCCGTCCGCAGCTGATGGTCAGCTCGCTCGATCTGGAGGGGCTGAAGGCGGAGCTCGACCGCGCGCCGGCGGTGGACGCGAGCTCGTCCGGGGCGAAGTTCGCGCGACCGGAGCTGGACTCGGCCTACGTGCAGCCGCGCAACGACATCGAGCGCACGCTGGCGGGCTTCTGGGAGGAGCTGCTCGGCGTGGAGCAGGTGGGCGTGGAGGACAGCTTCTTCGACCTCGGCGGCCACTCGCTGATCGCGGTGCGGCTCTTCGCGATGATCAAGAAGGCCTACGCGGTGGACTTCCCCATCAGCGTCCTCTTCGAGGCCCCGACGATCGCTCGCTGCGCGGCGAAGATCGCGGAGACGCGCGGTGACGCGCCCGCGGCCGGTGCGGAGGGCAGCACGCCGGCGGTGCCGCAGACGCGCTACACGCACCTCGTGGCCATGCACCCGGGCGAGGGCGGCAAGAAGTCGCCGTTCTTCCTCGTGGCCGGCATGTTCGGCAACGTCCTCAACCTGCGGCACCTCGCGCACCTGCTCGGCACCGACCGGCCCTTCTACGGGCTGCAGGCGCGCGGTCTCTACGGCCAGCAGGAACCGCACGAGACCTTCGAGGAGATGGCGGAGGCGTACCTCGCGGAGCTGCGCACGGTGCAGCCGCACGGGCCCTACTACCTGGGTGGTTTCAGCGGTGGCGGCTACACCGCGTACGAGATGGCGCACCGCCTCCGCGCGATGGGCGAGGAGGTCGCGGTGGTGGTGATGCTCGACACGCCCGCGTCGCTCATCCCCGCGCCGCTGTCCCTCGAGGATCGCGTCCGGGTGCAGGTGCAGAAGTTCGAGCGGGGCGGGCCGAAGTACGTGCTCGACTGGGCGAAGAGCCGCGCGGAGTGGGAGCTGTCGAAGGTCCGCCGCCGCTTCGAGGAGCCGGTGCACCAGGCGCCCACCACGCTGCACAACGACGTGATCGAGGCCGCGTTCCGGCGCGCGCTCTCCCGCTACACCATCCGTCCCTACAGCGGCCGCGTGGTCCTCTTCCGGCCGAAGCTGAACCCCACGTACGTGCTCGCCGGCGGGCGGATGCTGAACAAGGACCGCGAGTACATGTACGCGGACAACGGCTGGGGCAAGCACGTGCCGCACGTGGAGGTCTTCGAGGTTCCGGGAGACCACGACAGCATGGTGCTCGAGCCGAACGTGCGCGCGCTCGCCACGCGGATGCGGCGCATCCTCGAGGACGAGGAGAAGAAGGCGAAGGCCGCCGCCCAGAAGAGCAGCGCGGCGTAGCGGTGCACGAGCCTGCGGCACCGTCGCGAACTCGCGGCGGTGCTCGCGCGCGTGCTAACACCAGAGGGCTCGTTCAAGCCTCTCGAGGATCCCATGCGCCCCTCCGCAGCCGCCCCGTGGCTCGTCCCCTCCGCTGCCGCCTCGCTCGTCGCGCTCGCGGTCGCCTGCAGCGGAAACGTGAGCGAGCTCGACACCTGCGCGCCCAACGGCCGAGACGTGGGCGGGCAGTGCGTGTGCGACTCGGGCTTCGTGGCGCAGGAGAAGGCCTGTGTTCCCTTCACCCCGATCGACGGCACCGACGCGGGCGGAGGCGCGGACGCGGGCGGCGGTGAAGACGGTGGCACCCACGACACCGACGCAGGCACCGGTGGCGAGGACGCGGGCACCACGGATGCGGGAACGACCGACGCGGGGATGACCGACGCAGGCACGCCGTTCGACGGCGGAGTGCCGGCAGACGCGGGCACGCCGCTGAACCGCGCGCGGGTGCTCTTCAGCGGGCACAGCCTCTCGGACAACCCGCTGGCGGATCACTTCCACGCGATCGCGCAGAGCCGCGGCAAGGACAACAACTGGCAGCAGCAGATCGGCATCGGCTCGCCGCTCCGCATGCGGACCTGGGGCAACGGCAACTGGGCCGGCTACAGCACCGGCAAGAACCGCAGCGGCCAGAACATGAACATCCTCAACGAGGTGGCGAACCCGCAGACGATTGGCGCGGGCGAGCGCTACACGCACCTCGTGGTGACCGACCGCCACGACATCCCGGAGGTCCTGCGCTGGGAGAACACGGTGGGCTACCTGCGGCACTTCCACGACCGCATGGCCTCGGCGAACAGCGCCGCGCACACCTATTTTTATCACACGTGGTTGGAGCTCAATACGAGCAACCCCCAGCCCTGGATCGACTACGAGAAGCAGGCCATCGGGGCGTGGGAATGCGCGGCGTCGAAGGTGAACCTCACGCTCGAGGCCGCGAGCCGTCCGGACCGCGTGACCGTGCTGCCCGGTGGACTGGCGCTGGTGCACCTCGTCGAGGCGGTGATGGCGAACCAGGTGCCGGGGATCACCGGGACCACGCAGCAGAAGCTGGCGCGGATCTTCAGCGACAACGTGCACCTGACGAACCTCGGCATGTACTACATGGCCGCCGTCCAGTACGCGGCGGTGTATCGCTCGTCGCCGGTGGGTGCGCCCACGCCGAGCGGGCTCGAGGCGGCGACGGTGACGGACCTGCAGAACCGCGCCTGGACCTTCGTGACGAACTACTACGCGCAGCCGAACGCGGGCACGCGCACCATGGCGGACTGCCGCAGCCTCATGCAGGGCGTGTGTCAGGGCTTCTGGACGCTGCGCGGCAACACCGGGAACATCGGCAGCTGCCAGAACACATTCAGCAACGCCACGCCGTCGCAGACGAACCGCAACCCGTTCGTGTGGCCGGACCCCTACTTCGAGCCGCTGCCCGCGCCGTAGAGGGATCGTCTTCGACGCGTCGAACGGAAGAGAGAGCAGATGGCGCGAATGACAGGTGCAGTGGGCCTCGCGGTGTTGGCGCTCGCCTCCGCCTTCCTCGGCTGCACCGGTCGCGCGCTGCCGATGGAGGGCTCGACCGGCAAGCCCGGCACGCCCGGCGGTGAGCCCCTGCAGAGCGCCTGCGCGGAATTGCCACCGCGGCCGGAGGTGAAAGACGTCCGGCGCTGGAGCGAGGCGCGCGCGTGGGACGGCGACAAGCCCACCGAGGGCAGCGACGTCCACATCCCGAAGGGCCGGCGGATCATCCTCGACGAGTCGCCGCCGCCGCTGGGCACGATCGTGATCGACGGCGAGCTGGAGTTGGCGGACCGCGACCTGCAGCTCACCGCGCGCGACATCCACGTGCACGGCGCGCTCTACGCGGGCAACGGAGGCCAGCCCTTCTCGCACCGCGCGACGATCACGCTGACCGGCACCGGCGACGGCGAGCGCGGCATCCACGTGATGGGCGGAAGGCTCGAGCTGTGCGCGCAGGCCCCGCAGACGATCTGGACCCGCATCGATGCGCACGCCCCGGCGGGCTCGCAGACGCTCACGCTGGAGGGCGAGGTGGACTGGGCCGAGGGTGACGAGCTCGTCATTGCGCCCACCGACTTCTACGGCCGCGGCGAGACGGAGCTGCACACGGTGGCGCAGGTCTCGGGGCGAGAGATCACGCTCACCGCGCCATTGAAGACCGGCCGCTGGGGCGTACTCCAGTACGTCACGCGAGAGGGCATGTCGCTGGAGCCGGACCCGCTCTTCGAGCCGCCGGCAAAGCCGTTCCCCACCGTGCTCGACCAGCGCGCGGAAGTGGGTCACGTCACCCGCCGCATCCTCATCCAGGGCGCGGACGACGCGGCCTGGCGCGACGCGGGCATGGGCGCGCACCTGATGGTGATGGGCGTGGGCGCGGTCGCCGCAGTGGACGGCGTGGCGCTGCGGCGCGCGGGCCAGGCGGGGAAGCTCGGGCGCTATCCCCTGCACCTGCACATCCTCTCCTACGCGACCGATGGAACGGAGCGGCCGAACGGGCCCTTCGTGCTGCGCCGCAACAGCGTGGTGGACTCGAGGAACCGATGCGTCACCGTCCACGCGACGAACGACGCGCTCGTGCAGGAGAACGTGTGCTTCGACGTGCGCGGCCACGCGATCTTCCTCGAGGATGCGGTGGAGCGCCGCAACGTGCTCGAGCGCAACCTCGTGTTGAAGGTGCGCGCGCCGCTGCCCGAGCACCGGCTGCTCGCTCACGACGGCGCGAACGTGTTCCAGGGCGGCCCCTCGGGCTTCTGGCTGACGAACCCGGACAACATCGTGCGCGGCAATGTGGCGGCGGACGCGCAGGGCAACGGCTTCTGGCTCTCCTTTCCACGCGGGGCGCTCGGGCCTTCGGCGAACGTGCCGCTTCGTCCGGAGCACCTCGGCTTCGGCGTCTTCGACGACAACACCGCGCACTCCAACCGCTCGCCGGGCCTCAACTTCGACTGGGTCACCAACAGCCCCGAAGGCACGGTCACGCCGAACATGTACATGCCCACCAGCGACGGCGCGCCGCCGGGCTGGACGCGGCTGGTGCGCTTCCCGCTGCGCCGGATCAGCACCTGGAAGAACAACGAGAGCGGCTTGTGGAACCGCGCCTCCACGCCGGACTACGAGGAGTGGATCAGCGCCGACAACGTGGGCACCTTCTTCGCCGGCGCGTCCTATGACGGCAGGCTCACTCGAACGCTGATGGTGGCGAAGAGCCTCAACGCGCCCACGCCCTACCCCGTCCCCAACACGCCGCCGGTCGCGGTGGCGAGCTACCACTCGACGCTCGACATCGATCACAACGTGATGATCGGCTTCGAGCTGGTGCCCGGGCAGCCCTCGGGTGTCTTCCGCACCGACGACTACTACACGCGCGCGGTGGATCTCGGGCTGCGCAGGAGCCCGGCGAACAGGCTCATCCATTCGCATCCGGGTTGGCGCGCGCGCGTACCGGACGGGCAGCAGTGGGCGCTGGCCGGCGCGCTGTGGGATCCGAACGGCTACTTCGGCGAGGCCGAGCGCTACTGGACCTTCGACCAGCCCTTCCTCACCGCGGGCGGCGACTGCACGCCGGTGCCGCCGGAAGGCAACGGCGCCTCCTGCACCGGGCCCTACTACGGCGTGGGCGGCTTCTTCCTCAACCGGTCAGGCGATCCGAACCGCCCGCTGATGCCCATCCGCGCCGAGCGGCAGACGGAGACGGGCGAGCCCATCGGTGTGTGGGAGGTGGGGGTGCCGGTGCCGGGCCAGGCCTTCGGACACATGCGCCACTTCGCCGCGCGCAAGGGCGGACGCTACCTGCTCGAGTTCCCCGGGCTGCCGCCGCCGACGGAGGTGAAGCTCCGCATCGACAACGCGTATCGCGACGACGACGCGTTCGTGCTCGGCGTGGCCTACAGCGGAGCGCAGCAGCCGCTCGTGTATCTCGCGTCGATGCCGGACGACAGCATGGCCACGCGGCCGGACTCGGATCCGACCACGCGGGGCCGGCGCAGGATGAGCCCGGCGACGAGCCTCGAGGAGGTCGTCTCCAGCGGAGGTGATCGCTTCTGGCAGGACACCGCCAACGCGCGCGTGTGGGTGAAGATCGTGGGCGGGCTCCCCATCGTCTGGGAGAACCCGGATCCGCTCTCGAACGACGGGCTCTACCGGCCGCTCACCCTGCGCCTGCATCCGGCGCCGTAGCGGTCCACTAGAGCCGGCTCTTGAGGCTGCGCTTCACGCCACGCAGCGTCTCCTTCAGGTTCCGCTGCGCCCTCTCCAGCGGCATGAGCACGTGCCGCTTGAGGTGCTCGTTCGGGCGCGCCCGGAAGATGGTGGTGTGCTCGGTGCCGTCCCAGCCGGCCGGCGCCTCGCGGGTGTAGTAGTAGGCCGCGAAGCTCTTCCGCGCGACGTTCTCCGGACAGGTCACCGCGCTGACGCCGTGGAAGCTCTGGCCGCTGGTCTCGAAGATCACGCAGCGGTTGAAGACCGGGCTGAAGGAGCGCTTGCAGACCTTCACCTCGCGATCCCACAGCTCGATGTTGCCGCCCCACTCCGGCCGCCACCCGGGGTTGAAGTACACGAGGATGTTCAGGCGCCGGTGGAGCTGCCGCTCGCGCAGGTAGTTGAAGTCCACGTGCACGTCGAGGTGACCGCGCGCGCCCGTCTGGTGGATGCCGCCGCCCGCGAGCCTGTCGTCCGCAACCAGCTTCGGGATGGAGAAGACGTGGCCCAGCAGCTCGAGGAACTCCGGGGCCGCCAGCGCCTCGTTGAGCTTCGCCACCGGCTCCGCAAAGCGGGAGGAGTCGGTGACCTGGACCTTGCGGTACTCGTTCACCGCCTTGAACGAGTCGCCCATCCGGAGCGCGTCGTTGAAGGAGGGAAACGACTCGGCCACGCTTCGCGCGAAGTCCGGCGCGAGGAAGTCGTCGATCAAGAGGTGCGGAAACGGATCCGCGGTTCGTGCCTGAAGATGGAGCGCGTCCGGGTCGAGCGGGCGGATGACGTCGGTCTGGAACATGGAGGGTCACCTCGGCGGGATGCCGTAGCTTCCGGGATGTTCCTGAGCCGCCCGGTTCAAGTCAACAGGAGCAACAGCGCGCCGGGACTGCTTTGATGGCGCTGAAAGGGATCCCCATGTTCGAGCGCTTCGCCCCCTCCGTTCGCCCTCTGCTCGTGTCCGCGGTGCTCGCCTGTGCGGGCCTCATCCTGCCGGGCTGCACGAGAGACGACGGGCTCCGACCGGATGGCAACGGAAACGGCTCTGGAAGCGAAGTGCCGAAGAACCCCGGCGACGGAGGAGACGTGGGCGCACCGCGGGACTCCGCGCGGATCTTCTTCTCCGGCCACAGCCTGCTCGACAACCCGCTGCCGGACTTCGTGGAGACGATCTCGGTCTCGCGAGGAAAGAGCGTGAACTGGAACCAGCAGAACGGCATCGGCTCGCCGCTGCGGGTGCGGACCTGGGGCAACGGGAACTGGGCCGGCTACCGCACCGGGAAGAACCGCGTGGGCCAGAACATGGACGTGCTCGAGGAGCTGCGTTCGCCGAAGACGCTCGGGCCGGGCGAGCGCTACGACACGCTGGTCGTCACCGACCGCCACGACATCCCCTCGGTGCTGCAGTGGGAGAACACGGTGGGCTACCTGCGGCACTTCCACGACCGCGTGGCCGCCGCGAACCCGGACGCGGTGACGTACTTCTACGCGACGTGGCTGGGCATCGATAAGAGCGCCCCCACCGGCTTCATCGAATACGAGCGGGCGGCGATCGGCGCGTGGGAGTGCGCGGCGTCGAAGGTGAACCTCACGCTGGAAGCCGAGGGCCGCACCGACCGCGTGGTCTCGCTGCCGGGCAGCACCGCGCTGGCCGCGCTGGTGGAGAAGCTGCAGGCGGACGAGGTCCCCGGCATCGGCGGGACGATCCCGCAGCGGCTCTCGGCGATCTTCAGCGACGACGTGCACCTCACGCCGCTCGGCGCGCACTTCATGGCGGCGGTGCAGTTCGGAGCGATCTACCGGAGCTCGCCGGTGGGTGCGCCGGGCCCTTCGGGCGCGAACGCGGAGACGGTGGCCGCGCTTCAGACGATCGCCTGGGACTTCGTGCGCGCCTACTACGCGCAGCCCCACCCGGGCCGCCGCGACATGGCCGAGTGCCGCGCGCTGATGCAGGACCTCTGCCCGCGCTTCGCCGAACGCGTGGGCCAGCCGCAGAGCGCCGCCAACTGCCAGCGCCACTTCGCCGCCACCTCGCCGCAGCAGAACCCGAACCCGTTCGTGTGGCCGGACCCGAGCTTCCAGCCGCTGCCGGCGCCGTAGCCTCTGCGCGCAGACCAGGGCGGAGCCGATTTCGTGACCCCATCGCACCGGGCGACTACGCTCGGGCCCGCGATGTCCCCAAAGACCTTGGCGAGATGGACGCGGGCGGGGCTCGCGTTGCTGGTGTTGCCGCTGTGGGCCTCCGCCGTCGCGCAGACGCAGCCGGAGAACCCAGCACAGCCGGCGCCGGTGCGTGCGCGCATCTTCTTCTCCGGGCACAGCCTGCTCGACCGGCCGCTGCCGGACTTCGTGGAGGTCATTGCGAAGAGCCAGGGCGGCGACGTGCTCTGGAACATGCAGAACATCGATGGCTCGCCGATCCGCCGGCGCTCGTGGGGCGAGGGCGGCTGGAGCGGCCTGCGTGACGGACGCAACAAGGACGGCACCGGGATGGACGTGGTGGAGGAGTGGCGCAACCCGCGCACCCTCCCCGCAGGCGAGCGCTACGACACGCTGATCATCACCGAGCGCCACGACCTGCCCGGCGTGCTGCAGTGGGAGGACTCCACCGGCTTTCTGCGGCACTACCACGACCTCTTCCAGCGCGAGAACCCGGGCTCGCGCACGTGGTTCTATTACTCGTGGCAGACGCTCGACATGGACGATCCCTCCGCCTGGATCGCCTACGAGAAGGGCGCGGAGGCGGGCTGGCAGTGCGTCGCGGGCAAGGTGAACCTCACGCTCGCGGCGGACGGACGCAGCGACCGGATCCAGATCATCCCCGGCACCACCGCGCTGGTGCACCTCGTGGAGCGCGTCCTCGCCGGTGAGGTTCGCGGCATCGGCGGCACCACGCGCGAACGCATGCAGGCCCTCTTCACCGACGGCGTGCACCTCACGCCGCTGGGCATGTACTACATGGCGGCGGTGCACTACGGGACCGTGTTCCGCGCCTCGCCGGTGGGCGCGCGTGGACCCGAAGGCGCGAACGAGGACACCGTCCGCGACCTGCAGACCATCGCCTGGGACTTCGCGCGCAAGCACGCCGGCCTCCCGCCTCCCGAAGCGCGCTCGATGTCCGAGTGCCGCGACCGCGTGGCCCGCGACGGCTGCGCGATGTGGGGCCTGCTGAAGGAGCCGCACCGGATCCCCGCCTGCGTCCGGCTCTTCGAGAACCCGCGCACGTTCGGCAATCCGTTCGTGTGGCGGCTGCCGCACCTGCCGGGCGCGGACGGCTGGCACTTCCTCGCGCTCGGGGTGCTCGGCTGTGCGATCGCCGCGGTGCTCGCTGCCCGCGCCGCGCTCGCCAGCCCCCGCGAGCCTCACGCGCGCGGACGTCCGCTGCTCGGGTTCTGGCTCGTCGTCGCGCTGCTGATGGTCCTCTACGGCCTCTTCATCGCGCTGGAGCTGCACTCCCCTTCGTGGGAGCGGATGCGCGAGCTGTTGCGCGGGGTCGGCCTCTACTCGGTAAAGAAGCTCATCCAACTGCTGGTGGGTGGAGCGCTCGTCGCCGCGGCGGTGGTGCTCAGCGTGCTCACCGCGATGCGCCTTCGCCGGACGCGCGCGCCGCACCTCGGTGCACTGCTGGGCCTCGTGCTGCTGGTGGTGGCCGCGGTGCTGCGCGCGGATCCCTTCCACCGCTTCGACGCCGAGCTCGCCGGGCCGTCCGTGCGGCTCAACGCGCTGCTGATCGTCGTGGGGCTCGTGCTCGTCTCGCTCTCCGCGCTGCGCGCCGCGAAGACACGCCGCCCGAGCTCGCGGATCACGCTGTAGCGAACCGCCGGACTACGTGGCCGCGGCCTTGCGCGCGGGCCGCTTCGCCTCCGCGTGGGACGCAGCGCCGGCCTCCACGCCTGCGCCCGAAGCGAGCGACTCCGCGGTGACCGGCGTCCCGGCGATGGACAGCCGGATGAGCTCACCGAGCTTGCCGGCCTCCAGCGACACGTTGTGCTGACGCGCCACGAGCTCCGCGCCGATGCGGCCCATCTCCGTCAGCCGCTCCACCGGCGTCTCGAGGCACTCCTTCATCGCTGCGACCAGCGCTTCGACGGAGCCCGCGGGCACGAGCCAACCGGTGCGGCCCGGCTGCACGAGCTCCGGCGTTCCGGCGATCGCGGTGGTCACCACCGGCCGCCCGAGCGCGAGCGCCTCCATGATGACCACTGGTAATCCCTCGGCGAACGAGGGCAGCACCATCGCCCGCGCGCCGAGCAGCGCCTCGCGGACCTTCGCGCCGCTCATCCAGCCGCCGATGAACACGCGGTCCTCGAGGCCCTTCTCGCGGATGAGGGTCTCCACCTGGCCGCGCATCTCACCGTCGCCGGCGAGGAAGATCTCGAAGCGGATGCCCAGATGCGCGAGCCGGTGCGCCGCGTCGATGAGGAGGAGGTGTCCCTTCTGCTCGCTGATCCGCGCCACGCAGACGAAGCGCGGCACGTCCGGCACCGGGGTCAGCGCCGTGCCCAGCAGATCGTCCGCCACGCCGCAGCGGACCACCTGCAGCCGGCCCCAGTCCTCGTGACGCACCCAGCGGCACAGCTGCGCGCGGCCGTAGTGGCTGATGGCGACGACGAACGACGCGAGGTGCGCCTTCTCCCGCAGCTTCAGCGCCTGCGGCTTGTCGAACTCGTCCGGGCCGTGAACGGTGAAGCTGTAGGGCGGCCCACCGAGCGCTCGCACCAGCGCGGCGGTGGCGGCGCTGTTGGTGCCGAAGTGCGCGTGCAGGTGCTCGACCCTCTCGCGCTTCAGCCACCCGAGGAGCACGCACGCCTCCGCGAGATAGATGAGGTGCAGGACCACGCCGCGGTCGCTCTTGCGGCCCATGTCGATCGCGCAGCGAAGGCCTGCGAGGAAGCGCCCGGGGCTCTTCACCGCCTGACGGATGATCGCCAGCAGGTGCCCCACCGCGCCTTCGTCGAGGATGACGCGCGTGCGCTGCAGCTCCTCCCGATCCTCGGGCGAGGCCAGCGGCTCGGTCGTGCGCCGCATGCTGTAGCGGAGGACCTGCGCGCCCTGCGCCTCGAGCGCCTGCAGCTCGCGCCGGACGAAGGTGTGCGACGTCTTCGGGTACTGGTTGACGAGGTAGGCGACTTTCACGAGCGGGCGAACTTGTACAACAGCACCGCCCCCCGATCACCCGCCGCGGTGCCGTCTGCTCGCGTGCCCTCCACACGGGTTCGGATGCTTTCGCGGCCGGCGGCTGGAGGTGGGATATGGTCGCCGGCCCAAGGAGTCTTGAGCGCGCATGGCGACCGACGTGGATTCGTATGGCGACGAGGGCGCAGGCCCCCAGAAGCCGACCCCTTCACCGATCGACTGGGGACTGCTGGCGCTGCACTCGGCGTTCCGGCGGTGGTGGATCATCGCGGTAATGTTCGTGCTCGGTGTGGTGGGCGCGTTCATGTTCTTCCAGACGCGCACCCCGCTCTACCGGTCGGAGACGCGGATGCTCGCGCAGCGGCAGCTCGCGCTCCCCTCCATCGTCAACCGCACCATCATCGACGAGGAGCCCACCCGTGGCGCGTGGGAGCTGGTGCACCGGCGCGACAACATCCTCAACCTCATCAAGCAGGCGAACGTGCCGGTGCCGGCGCCCTCGAAGCCGAAGCTGGTGAACCGGCTGCTGGGGCTTTCCGCGGAGCCGGTCGAGGAGCAGGACCCGCTGAACGATCTGGCGGTGCTCATCAGCAAGAATCTGCGCGTGATGGCCGAGCAGAACACGGTGACGATCAGCCTCGACTGGGCGGATCCGGAGGTCGCCCACCGGGTGGTGCAGGCAGCGCAGCAGAACTTCCTCGAGGCGCGGCACATCCAGGAGATCACCGCGCTCGGTGAGGTCATCGCGCTGCTGCAGACGCGCTCCAACGCACTCCGTGAGCAGCTCGACGCGGCGACGGAGGAGGTCTACCGCGAGTTCGCGCAGCCCACGACGACCGCGAGCGGACGGCCCTCGCGCACGGTGCTCGCCAGCGAGGAGGCGGTGAAGCTGCGCTCGGACATCGAGTCCACCGAGCGCGCGATCACCGACCTCGAGGGCCTGCGCCGGCGCGATCTGGAGACGATGCAGAGCCGCCTCGAGCAGATGCGCACCATCTACTCGGACAACTTTCCCGCGGTCATCGCCATGCGCCGCGACATCGCGAATCTACAGACGGACTCGCCGCAGCTGGCCACGCTGCGCGCGGAGCTGCGGCAGATGGAGCGCAAGTTCAAGGAAATGGAGCAGGAGGCGCGGCGGCAGCGCGGCGAAGGTGCGGCGCCCTCCCCCCGTCCGTCGGAAGGCGCGGCGCCGAGGCCCCTGCGCAACCTCACGCCGGAGCAGCAGCTGTCGGCGATGGAGAACGACACCCGGATCGTCGAGGCCCGCGCGCGGTACCAGCAGATGATCGAACGGGTCACCGCCGCGCAGGTGGACTTCGACACCGCGAGCGCGGCGTTCAAGCACCGCTACAAGGTCGTGTGGCCGGCGGAGATCGCGAAGGAGCCGGTCAGCCCGAACCCGCTGAAGATCTTCGGCGCGGGGATCGTGCTCGCGCTGGGCCTGGGCTTCGTGCTCGCCGCCGCGCCGGACATCCTCCGCGGCAAGCTGCTGCAGAAGTGGCAGATGGAGAAGGGCCTCGGCGTGCCGGTGCTGGCGACCCTGCCGCGAGGGATGGGCACCGTGCCCGCCGCGCCGCCTGCAGCCGCGCCCACTGCCGCGTCGTCTCGTCCGGGTGGTGTGCCCGGCGCCTCTGCGCAGCCGGCGATGAGCGCTCAGCCGTCGATGGCGAGGCAGCCGACGATCCGGTCCTGACCGATCAGCTCCACGGTGCGGCGCACGTCCTTCAGCTGCGTGCGCTCCATCTGGACGCAGAGCACCACCACGTCCGCCGCCCGCGCGATGAGCACGCCCATGGGGCTGGTCATCACGCTCTGGATGACGAGCACCAGCTGCCCCGGATCCGCGCCCTGGCGGATGGACTTCAGCCGGTTCACCACCGTGCGCGCGCGGCCGCGATCTGCGTCCGCACCGTTCGGCGCGCGCTCGAGGTCCTCGAGGTTCACGAAGGTCACCGGCCCGTCGCCGAGCGAAGCGCCGACCTCCGCCACCGACCGCGCGTAGCCCGCCGCGGAGAGGTCCGGCTCCACCGGCACCACCACCATCGACTTCCAGTTGCGCGGCGCGAGCTGCAGCCAGAGCTCCTGGATGTCTCGGGTGGCGCGCATCAGCGCCTCCGTCTCCTTCGGGGACACCTTCGGACGCTTCCCCTCGTCTGCCACGCTCAGTGCTCCTCGAGTGCCCGCGGCGGGAGTGGCCGCAGCGGGCGCGGAAGCTAGCACCGAACCGCGGCTACAGCTTCTTGAAGCCGACGTGCACGTGGTCCCAGTGATCCTTCACGCCCCAGAGGACCTGCATCCGGTAGCGCTCGCCGTCCACCTCGATGACGTGGCGGTTGAAGTTGCCCACCGTGCTGCCGGTCAGGCCGTACGCCTGGCCGATCTTGCGGGCGAGCTCCGCGCCGCGCGGCCCGGTCACCGGGAGGTCCACCGCGAACGCGTTGCGCTGCGAGACGTGGTGGTCGGATCGGCTGGTGGAGCCAATGCTCGTGGTCGCGCCGCGCTTGGTGGACGAGACGCCGATGCCCATCTCGCGGGCGATCTCGATCGCCCGGTCCGCGAGGCGCTCGGTGCCGCCCCAGCCGCCGCCGGCGTGGATTTCGCCCGGACGGGAGACGCCGGTGGTGCCGCCGCCGCGCGTGCTGACGTTGAAGCTGTCCTGCATCCGCAGGAGGCCCACGCCCTCCGGACGCGCGCCGCCGAAGAGCGAGCCCCACGTCTGCGGGCCCACGATGCCGTCCACCTTCAGGCCCTGCTGGCGCTGGTACTGCTCCACCGCCTGGTGCGTCTTCGGACCGAAGATCCCGTCCACCTGGCTCATGCCCAGCGCGCGCTGGACGTTCTGCACCGCGGTCTTCCGGTCCATCGGCCGGTCGAAGCCGTCCTGGATCCGCGCGTTGCCCACGTTCGTCGTCCGCGTGCTCTGGCCGAGGTCCGCCGGGCGCTCGCGCGGCAGCGGCACGTCGCGCGTGGTCGTCGTGTTCTGCGTGTTGCTGAGGTTGGAGCTCAACGAGCTCGAGGAGTTCGAGGAGTTCGACGACGTCGTCGAGTTCGAGCTGCTGCTGCTGCGGTTGTTGTTGCTGTTGCCGGAGATGGAACCGACGGACATGGCGCTGCTCCCTTCGTGAGGTGTGACAGGTGGTGAGAGGACGAGGCGTCAGGCCGGGATGCCGCCGACCATCGCCAGGCCGATGAGCGAGATGCGCTCGCCGAGCACGCCGGGGACGCGGGCCGCCCTCACCTTGCGGGTGAGGCGGGCGCGGATGCCCTTCTCCAGCGCGGCGAGCACCGAGTCGTGATCCATGTCGCCCTGGATCGACGTGGCGACGACCTCCGGCAACAGCGGCAGCGCGCGGCGGAGGAGCTCGGGGGAGATCTTCGGCGAGAGCCCGCGGAGCACGCTGGGCAGGACCTCCGGCGAGAGGAGGAAGTGACGCAGCGCCGCGGTGCGGGCGGTCGCTTCGTCGCGGCCGGAGGCGAGGAGGTTGTGAGCGAGCGCGCAGGCCGGACCGAGCGCGGGCGCGGTGGCGGGATCGAAGCCGAGCACGCCCATCGACTCGCGCAGCTCGCGGGCGATGCGCGAGGAGGCGCCTTGCGCGGAAGCGGCGCGCGCGGAGACCGGCTGTGCGGAGGGCAGCTTTGGCGCGGCGGACTCGAAGGCGCTGCGGCCGGTGCGATCGACGGAGAGGAAGCGGAGGAGCGCGGCGTCGTCGAGTGCGGCGGTGCCCTTGCGCTCCTCGGGGGACAGCTCGAGGAAGTTCTTGCGGTGCGGCGGGGACAGTCGCGCGAAGCGGGTCTGCTCGCGCGGGGGGAGCTGCGCGTAGAGGGCGCGCTCCTCGTCGGTGGCGGTGAGCAGGAACTTCCGCTCCGCCGGATCGAGCGCCATGAAGGCGCGGCGATCGTCGGGGCTGAGGGCGGCGAGGACCGTCGCCTCGTCGTACGGCAGGTCCGCGGGTGCGGGTTTTGCGACGGTGCGCATGACGATCCTCGCCAGCCCTTTCGAGTCCCGAGCTGCAAGCGGCTAGCGCGTGTTGGAGATGATCGCCTTCGAGGTGTCGCCCTTGATGCGCATCACGTTGGAGATGAACTGCGCGATGTTCTGGTGCTTCTGCATCATCAGCTGCGCCTCCATCTGCGCCTTCTGGGCGGGGTCGCGCACCTTGGCGAGCATGCTGCGCTCCTGCGAGGTGAGGGCGGTGGAGGTGGCCTGGGCGACGGTGGCGTTGCTGAGTCCAGCGATCATGAGCGGCTCCGGGGTGCTGCGGGTTGGTGTCTCTGGCTTATTCACCTCGCGTGCCACGGGGCCCTTCCCTCTGAAGCCCGGCTTCGAGAGCGCGATGTACAGGCCGCGCTGAACACGAAGTTCAAGCGCTGCACCTCGAGCACATTCCGCGCAGTACAGCTGCGTCGCGCGCGGGCGGCGTGATCCCGCAACGCACCGCGGCCGCCCGCTCCAGTGAGGAGACGGACGGCCGCGGGGTGCTGCGCGTGGATGAAAGGCTCAGCGCTCGAGCCGCACGACGGTGAGCGTGGGCTGGGCGAGCGGCGCGTGGTCTTCCAGGAACCGCTCCAGCTCGCGCGAGCTGAGCTCCTGCTTCTGCGGCGAGCGCACGGTGAGCTCGACGCGCTGCATCCCGTCCGCCGTCCTCACGTGGAGCTTCGCCGGACCACCGCGCAGCGCAGTGACCGCCACCGCGCGCGGGCTGATGGCGCGAACCTCGACCCGGTCGCGGCCCTCGATCTCCAGCGACCGGATCGGCGCGCCGAGATCCACCGTCACCGTGTGCCCGAGCGGCAGGTCCATCGACTGCGCGAAGGCGGAGGGCGCGAGGAGGAGGACGGCGAGGGCGGACAGGATCTGGGCGGCGGTCTTCATGGGGAATCTCCTTGTGACGACTCCCTTCTTCAAGCCGCGGACCAACGAGCGCCGCCCTGCGAAGTCAGCGTTCGAGGCGCTCTGCTTGCACACGAAGTCCAGCCGATGCCCACTTCGCGAGCCCCTTTGAACTTCAGGTACAATCCGCACATGCGCGCACCTCTCGAGACGATCATCGAAGCCCCCTCCTCCGGCTCGGAGCTGCGGCTGGTGGTCCTGGGCGACGAGCTCGCCTCGAGCTTCCCGCTGCCCGCCTCCGGCGAGGTGATCGTCGGCCGCGGCGAGGACGCGCAGGTCCGCATCGATCACCCTTCCGTCTCGCGGCGTCACGCGCGGATCCGCATGGGCGCGCAGCCGATCCTCGAGGACCTGGGGAGCTCCAACGGGACGCGCGTGGGCGGCCTCAAGCTGGAGCCGGGACGCGGCAGCGCGGAGCTGTCACCGGGGACGGTGGTGGAGCTGGGCTCGGTGAGCTGCGTGGTGCACCGCACCGTCGCGCGCGCTCCGGGTGGCCGCGTGCGCCGGATCTGGACGCACAGCTACTTCGTCGCGCGGCTGGAAGAGGAGTGCGACCGGGCCGAGCGCGAGGGCAAGACCTTCTGCCTCATGCGCGTGCGCGTGCAGGGCGGCGAACAGGACGCGATCGAAGAGGCGCTGGCCTCCCGCCTGCGCGCGGGCGACCTGCTCGCGGTGTGGGCGCCGGGCGAGTACGAGCTGCTGCTGCTCGACGCAACGATCGAGCGCGCGGCAATGCTCGGACGTCAGGTGGAGGGCGCGCTCGAAGAGCTCGTGAAATCCGCCACGACTGCCGCGGTCGCGTGGCCGAAGGACGGGCGCACGCCGGAGCAGCTCGAGGCGGCGGTGAACGCGGCGCTGGCGGGCGGCGACTCGGGCGCACCGGAAGCGCACGGTGAGGATGGGCTCGTCATCGCGGATCCGCAGATGCGGAGGCTGCACGAGCTGGCGGCGCGCGTGGCGGAGGGAACGATCCCGGTGCTGCTGCTCGGCGAGAGCGGCGTGGGCAAGGAGATCTTCGCGGAGGCGATCCACCGGAACTCGCCGCGCAAGGACCAGACCTTCGTCCGGCTCAATTGCGCCGCGCTGTCGGAAACGCTGCTGGAGTCGGAGCTTTTCGGCTACGAGAAGGGCGCGTTCACCGGCGCGCTGAAGGCCCGCGTGGGTCTGCTGGAGAGCGCGAACGGCGGCACCGTGTTCCTCGACGAGCTCGGGGAGATGCCGCTCTCCACTCAGGTGAAGCTCCTGCGCGTGCTCGAGCAGAGAGAGGTGCTCCCGGTCGGTGCGCTGCGTCCGAGGCCCATCGACGTGCGCTTCGTGGCGGCGACGAACCGGGATCTGGAGACGGAGATCGCGCAGGGCCGCTTCCGGCAGGACCTCTACTTCCGGCTCAACGGCGTGGCGCTCGTCATCCCGCCCCTGCGCGAACGGCCGGGCGAGATCGAGCTGCTGGCAAAGCGCTTCTCTTCCGAGGCAGCGGCGCGGCTCAGCCGTCCGGCTCCGACACTCGGTGCGGACGTGGTGGCGCTGCTGCAGCGCTATCCCTGGCCCGGCAACATCCGCGAGCTGCGCAACATGATGGAGCGCGCGGTGCTCCTCTCCACCGGAGGCCGGGTGACGCTGGAGCACCTGCCCGTGGATCGGCTCAGCGCGCGCGCGGTGCCGCAGGCTCATGCTCACGTCCAGACCCACGCCGCGCCGCAGCCGGTGCTCCCTCCGGGTGCGCTGCCGCCGGGCATGCCGTCGCGGAGCTCGACCGTGCCGATGATGCCCGCGGTGAGCGAGCCGACCACGCCGTTCGGCAGGCCGTTGGCTGCGGGTGCTGCTGCGGTCGGTGAGCCGGCGGGTAACGACGAGCGCTCGCGGATCCTCGATGCGCTGCAGCGCGCGGGCGGCAATCAGAAGGAGGCGGCGAGGCTGCTCGGCATCTCGCGCGGCACCCTCCTCTCGCGGCTCGACCAGTTCGGCATCCAGCGCCCGCGCAAGCGTCCCGGCGACGGGGCCTGAGCCCTCGCGGACTCGCGGCCCGTCAGCGCCGGCGGCTTTTCGGCGGCACCACGGTGGGCCGATCTTCCGTGCGCACCCCATCCGCGCTCGGCCGGGGCGGCGGTGGATCGCGCAGCGTGTCCCGCCCGCGCACGTCGGTGTCGAACCGGCTGATGCTCCCGACCGGGACGTCGGGATCGGCGCTGTCGATGCTCGGCGGCGCGGCGCGCATCACGTACCCGTGGTTCGTCTGCTCCCCCGCCAGCGCGCGCTCGAGCTCGGTGTAGAGCGACAACGCCGAGGGGAAACGCTCTTCACGGTTCTTTGCCATCGCGCGCTGGAGGATCTCGCTGACAACCCTCGGCACCGACGGGTCCACATCGGTCGCGGACGGCGGCGGCGCGAGGAGGTGCTGCCGCATGATCTCGTGCTCGTCGCCCGAGTCGAACGGGAGCTGACCTGTGATGACCTCGAACAGGAGCGCGCCGAGCCCGTAGATGTCCGCGCGGTGATCGACGGTCGGTCCGCCGATCTGCTCCGGCGCCATGTAGTGCGGCGTGCCGATGGTCATGCCCGGCGCGGTGAAGAGCGGCTCGCGGAGGTCGCGCGCCACGCCGAGGTCCAGGATCGTGCAGTGACCGTGATCGTCCACGAGGATGTTCGTGGGCTTGATGTCGCGGTGCACGAGCTTGTGTCCGTGGATGAAGGCGAGCCCCGCGCACACCTGCTTCGCCACGTCGAGCAGCTCGCCGCCGCGCAGCGTGCCGCCGCGGTCGGTGACGAAGGTGCTCAGCGGCACGCCCTCCACCAGCGCCATCACGAGGTAGGGCAGCGCCCCGCGCCGGCCGACGTCGAAGAGGTCCACGATGTTCGGGTGACGGAGGCTGGCGAGCAGCAGCGCCTCGCGCTCGAAGCGGGCGACCAGATCCGGATCGCGGCAGCTGTCCGGGTTGAGGATCTTCACAGCGGCCAGGGCACCCGATTCGGTGTGACGCGCCCGGTACACGCGGCCCATCGCGCCCATGCCGAGCGGCGCCTCGACTTCCCAGCCGCCGCGCAGCACGTCGCCCTCCTGCAGCGGCATCACCCGCGTGGCCACGACCGGACGCGCGCGCGGGTTGCGCTCCGCCGAGGTGCACTGATGGCGCGATCCATCCAACTGGGCTCCGCAGCGTTCGCAGGTCATGCCGTGTCGTCCCTACCCCGAAAGCAGCACGAAGGCCGCGAGCACCACCAGCAAGGCCGCCGACAGCGCCACGCCCCAGCGCCAGGGCCCCGTGTTGTTCCGCGCTGGCTCCGTCACCGACTCGAGGACCGTCGGACGCTCACGCGAAGGCGGCGGTGCGAGCCTCACGGTCGCCGCGGCCCCCACGCCCACCGCGGTCTCCGAGAAGGGCGACTGCGCCACCACCGTGTCGTTGTTCTTCCCCTTCAATGCTTCCGGCGGCAGCGGCGGCGGCAACGGCTGCGTGATGGCCTGGCCCACGCGCTCGGGCGGAGGCGGAAGTGGAGGCGCCGGCAACTGGGGAAGCTGAACCCCGTTCGTCTTCGTGCGCGGAGTGGAGGGCGAGGCAGCGGCCGCGGGTGCAGCGTTCGACGACGAAGACGAAGAGGACGTCGGAGCCGAGACCGCCGGCGAGGCCGAAGCGGTCCGCGTGCGCCCATGCGGGACTGGCGCCCCGGGACTCGCGCCCGCCGCCGCAATCGCGACCGGCACATTCGCGGTTGGCGATCGAGGCCGCACTGGCGGCGAGACCGGTGAAGCAGGCGGCGCGGGCGCGGCAGACGGTGGCGGCGCGACGACGGTCACTGCGTCCTGCGGACCGGCACGTTGGGGGCCGGGCTCGGTGGGGCCTTCCTCCGCAACAGGCGGAGGTGATGGGATCGACGCCAGGGAGGCCGCGGCGGCGATGGCGGCAGCGCCTACCGACAGCGGCGGACCGTCGCCCTCCAGCGCGGCGCGCGCGAGCCCGCTGAGCTCCGCGCCGGTGACCGACTGCAGGCCGTCCTCGGAGAGGAAGCGTTCGAGCGCGACGATCATCTCGCGAGCGCTCCGGAAGCGCGCCTCGCGGTCCTTCTGCAGCGCGCGAGTGACGACCTCCTGCAACGACGCCGGCACCTCCGGCCGCAGCTTCTGGAGCGGCGTGGGCTCCTCGAAGAGCACCGCCTGCAAGACCGCGAGCTCGGTGGCGCCCTTGAACGGACGCTCGCCGGTGATGAGCTCGTAGAGCACCACGCCCACCGCGAAGAGATCCACGCGCCCGTCGAGCTTGAGCTTTCCGCGGATCTGCTCCGGCGACATGTACGCGTGCTTGCCGCGCCGCAGCGTGGTGCGCGCTTCGCCCGACGCCGAGAGCGCCTTGGCGATGCCGAAGTCCACCAGCTTCACCCCGCCCGCGCGCGAGACGATGATGTTCTCCGGCGTCACGTCACGGTGGATGATCCCGCCGAAGCCGCGCGCCGGATCCTTGAACTCGTGCGCATAGGCCAGGGCCTCCAACGCGGTGATCGCGATGCGCGCGGTGATCTCCAGCGGCACCTGCCAGCCCTTCTTCTTGAAGGCGGTGAGGATGCCGCGCAACGACGGCCCCTCCACGTACTCCATCGCGATGAAGTAGCTGCCGTCCGCTTCGCCGAAGTCGAAGATCTGGACGATGTTCGGGTGGCCCAACCGCGCCGAGACCCTCGCCTCCTCCATGAACAGCTCCGCGAACCGCGGGTCCTGCGCGAGCTCGGGGAGGATGCGCTTGAGGACGACCTGCTTCTCGAACCCGCCGGGTCCCGCGGTGCGCGCGAGGAAGACCTCGGCCATTCCTCCGCTGGCGATTCGGCGTACGAGCTCGTAGCGGTCCACGTGAGGCAAGCCGCCGCATCATACAGGCCAGTGGGCGAACGCCCTACCTCCGCGCCGGCTGCATGGCGCGCGTGGAGCGCACCGTCACCCACATGCGAGCTAGGACGACGACTTCGGACCGGATCCCGTCGCGGCAGTGTCCCTCTGCTGTCCGCCCCGCCGCCCGCGGGGACGGCGCCTGCGCTTCTTCGGATGCCCCTCCACCGCAGGCACACGCGCTGGGTCCGAGTCCGTCACCTCTCCGCCGAGCGCTCGCCCCACCTCCGCGACCTCTCGTGGATCGAGCCCCGTCTCGCGCAGCAGCGCTGCCGGCCGCGGACGCACCTCCGGGTCGGAGATCGCGTGCGCCACGCGCTCGAGAACATCGAAGCGCAGGGCCACGTCCGCCACGCGCTCGTAGCCGTAGAGCCAGGGATCGACGTGACCTTCGAAACGCTCCGCGGGCACCACCGGCTCACGCGGCACGCCCTCCGGCGGCGCGCGTCCCTCGAAGAGCGAGGTCAGCAGCGTCCGCCGCTCCAGCGCGCGTAGCGAGAGCGCCCCTTCGACGTAGCCGTAGCGGTGTCCCTCCTGCACGCCCCATTCGCGGAAGCGCGAGCGCTCCTCGTCGGTGAGGCGCGCCCACTGCTCCTCGGCCTCCACGCGGTCCACCACGCCCAGCCCATCCGCGAGCCGGAAGGCCAGCCCGCGCGTCGCCGGCGACCTGCCCTCACCGCTGAGCGAATCACCGGGGAAGCCGCCCATCGCTTCGGTCACCACGTCGCGTGCGAGCGCGAGCATGCGCCGCTCGAGTCTCCGCCGCGCACCACCGGTCCACGTCTCCGGCTCCGAGAGCGCGATGAGCGGAGTGCGCAGCTCGTGTCCCGGCACCAGGCGCGCGAGCGGCTCGCCCTCGAAGGAGACGCGGCCCACGTGATCGATCTCGAACGCGGCGTGCGGCGCCTCCACCACCTGCGCGACGAACTGCTCCTCCGTCAGCGCGCCCTCTCCCTCCGCCGCTCCCGAGGGCTCGTCCACCAGCCACTGCCCGAGGCTCGCGAACGGACTGTCGCTCTTCGCCGCCGGCTTCTGCTTGTTCGCGGCCTCTTGCGCGCGCTGGAACCGTCGGGGAGTTCTGCGCGCCGCGCGCTCCACGAAGCGCTCCACCAGCCGCGCGTGCAGCGCATCGCCGAGCGCGTCCTCCATCTGCCGCGTGCGCTCCTGCCACGCTTGCGCGTCCGCCAGCCAGCGCGAGCGGTTGCTCACGTAGGTCCAGATCCGGATCGCCGCCAGCCGGTCCATCAGCGTGTGGATGTCCCCGCTCACGTCCGCCAGCGGCATGACCTGTCGCGACAGCCACGTCTCGTCGAGCTGTCCCCCGCGCGCGGAGACCTGCAGGAAGATCTCGCGCAGAAGCGACACGTGCTGGCCGAAGAGCCGCTTGCGGAAGTCGGGGATCTGGCAGACCTCCCACAGCAGCGCGACGCCCTCGCCGCCGGTGCGCGCGGTCACCGCATGCACGTCCGCGTCGTCGATGAGCTGCTTCAGCGCGTCGAAGTCGTCCGCGCGCTCCACCCTCTGGAACGCGGGATTCGGCGGCGGCCGCGCGAGCGACTCCAGCAGCGCGTCCGGCGTGCGGAAGTCGAGCGCCACGTTGCGCCACACGAGGCTGCGCACGGCGGGAAACCGGTGCGTCTCGATCGCCTGGATCACGCGCGGCTCGAGCTCCGGGTGTCCGTTGATCGTCCCGAAGGTGCCGTCGTTGAGGTGTCTGCCCGCGCGCCCGGCGATCTGCGCCAGCTCGTCGGGAAAGAGCGGCCGCGGCTCGAAGCCGTCGAACTTCGACAGCCCGGCGAAGGCCACGTGATCCAGATCGAGGTTCAGCCCGAGCCCTATCGCATCGGTCGCCACGAGGTACTGCACCTCGCCGGACTGGTACATCGCCACCTGGGCGTTGCGCGTGCGAGGAGAGAGCGCGCCCAGCACCACCGCCACGCCTCCGTGAAGCCTGCGCACGGACTCGGCGAGCTCGTACACGCGCTCGGCGCTGAAGGCGACCACCGCGGTCCGAGGCGGCAGGCTCTTCAGCGACTTGCGGCCGCGATAGCGAAGCTGCGACAGCCGCGTGGCCCGCTTGAACTGGGCCTCGGGCACCAGCTGCGCGACCAGCGGCCGCATGGTGTCCGCGCCGAGGAACCACGTTTCGCGGCGACCTCTCGCGTGCAGCAGCCGGTCGGTGAAGACGTGTCCGCGTTCGCGGTGGGCGGCGAGCTGGATCTCGTCCACCGCGAGGAAGTCCACCGGGCGATCCATCGGCATCGCCTCGACGGTGCAGATCCAGTAGTCCGGGCGCTGAGGGAGGCGCTTCTCCTCGCCGGTCATCAGCGCCACCCGGCCCTCGCCCACCTTCGCGGTCACGCGGTCGTACACCTCACGGGCGAGCAGCCTGAGCGGGAGCCCCATCATTCCCGAGTCGTGCTCGAGCATCCGCTCGATCGCCCGGTGGGTCTTCCCGGTGTTCGTCGGTCCGAGCTCCGCCACCACGACCGATGCCCGCTGCGACGCCCGCGACGACATGCTCTGCAATGTAACCGCGCACGTGCAGCGCGGCGCGAAGTTGCTGAGCCGCCGGGTCGGAAACTCAGCGCGCGGCAGGCTGCGGCATCGAGGGCTGCCGCTTCATCGCCTCGATCACCGCGCGGGCGCGCATCGCGTTGGGATCGCGCCCGGACCGGTCGAGCGACACCGCGCGCCGCAGGTCCGCCATGCCCTCCTCACGACGCCCCGCGAGCAACCGCACCTCGCCGCGGTTCGCAAAGGCCGCGATGCCGTTCGGGTTGAGCTTCAGCGCGCGCGAGTACGCGGCGTCCGCCTCGGGGAGGTTGCCCTCGCGCTGCGCCACCGAGCCCAGCGCAAGCTGGAACCACGCGTCGTACGGGTCGAGCTCCGCCAACCCCTGGAAGATGCCGCGCGCCTTCTGCAGCTTGCCGCGGGTGAGGTGCTTGAAGCCGATCGCCGCGACCTTGTACTGCAGCGTCTTCGGGATGCCGGCGAGCTGCGCGAGGAGGCGCGGGGGACGGTCGACGATGGTGCCCTGGGGGATCATGGGAGGCTCCGTTCTGCGTGCTGCCAAAGGCGAGAGGGGTTGACGGTCGTATGGACTGCAAGGACCGGGCACAGCGCACTGGCCGCACCCGGTCCCGTCTGCGTGGTCGGCGAGCTACGCCGCGATCTGCGCGTTGCGGCCCTGCACGGCCTGGGTGTTCAGCCCGTTCTCCTCCTCGACCTGCTGACCGAGGTTCCCGAGGATCCCCTGCAGCAGGTTGCCGAAGCCGCCGGCGCCGCCGCCCATCCCGCCGAAGAGCTGGCCGAGGATGCTGAAGAGCTGCGTGAGCAGCTGCATGAACTGACCGAGGTCGTTCTGCGGCTCGCCGAGCTGGCCCGGCTCACCCGCGTCCTCCACGTCCTCCAGCGCCGGATCCTCCGCGCCCTCCACGTCGCCCGCGCCGTCCGCCGCGTTCACGCCGTCCACGTCCTCGGCGGGCGCGGTGCCGTCCATCGCCTTCGTCGGGTCCACGATCTGCTCGTAGGAGCCGTTCTCCAGCTTCGCGCCGGTGATGAGCCCGTCCACGTTGCCGCCGCGCTCGCGGAACCAGCTCACCGAGTTCTGATCCTCGCTGTGCTCGAGGTGGAAGATGTCGCGGCCCTTCGCGTCGTGGGCCTCCTTCCACTCGAGGCCGTCGTGGGTGATCTCACCGGTCGTCGGCTTGTCGGTGTTGATGCCGTCGATCGCCACGCGGTCCGCGCCGTTGACGATCTCGAGGCCGGTGGTCACCGACTGCCCCTGCTCCGCCGACGTCCGCGCGAAGATCGTCGTGCCGTCCGGGAGCTGGAAGTTCGAGCTCTTGGTGAAGTCCCACTTGGTGCCGTCCTTCTCCGCCACGTGCGGGTCGCCCCACACGCGCGTCAGCGGCTCCTCGCCGGGCGACTGGCCCGGGCCGTAGATCTTCCAGGCGCACTGCTTGCCCTCGGGCACCACGGTGTAGCCGCCCGCCGTCTGCACCGAGCCCGCCGGCCAGCCCTCGGGGTCCTTCTTCAGGCCCTCGCCCGCGGTCGAACCGGACTGCTCCACCTCCGGCGCCGGGATGCTCCCCGCGTTGATCGAGATGTTGATGTTGATGTTGATCTGCGCGCTGAAGTTCGTGCCGTTGACCGTGGTCTCGAAGCCGCTGGTCATCGCGTTCTGCGTCGCGGCGAGCCCGCCCTTGTCCATCGTCTGCGCGAGGCCCGGCGTCTGCACCGCGCCGCCGTCGAGCTTCGTCAGCCCGCCCGCGGCCTGCGTGGTCTTCGCGTTGTTCAGCTGCGCGTTCTGCATCGTCCGGTTCAGCGCGTTCACGTTCGTCAGCATGGGGGGCTCCTGAGGAGAAGGGGTGATGTGGCCTCCTTCTTCAAGGCGCGGGCCAGCCCTCTTGCACGGCGGAGCACCGGCGCAGCACCGGGGAGAGCGCCCCCTTTTGAGCTTCGTGACCGATCCCGCGCCCGCGCGCTGAACTCGAAGTTCAACGCGAAGTTCAACGGACGCGATCGAAGTTCAACGGCCGATCAGCGCGCGCGTTCAGCGGCCTTCGCGGCCTTCAGCGCGGCGGTCTGCTCGGCCTTGAGTCGCCGGCGCTCGAGCTTCCGCTGGAGCCTGCGCGCGGCCCGCTCCTTCCGGGCCTGCTGCTGCCCGTCGATGAAGCGGATGAGCGGATCGCGCCACACCGCGTGACGCTTCCTCGGCAGACCGCGATCGTTGCGGCCCCACTTCTCGCGCGCGGTGAGCATCGCGTCGTAGCCGAAGAGCTGTTCGTAGAACGGCTCCCAGACCTCGCCGCTGTACTTGGAGACGAACTGGCGCAGCGCGTTCTCGTCGAGGCCGCGGAGGCGGATGCTGCGCAGCATGCGCTCGATCTCCTCCACCTGCGGCCGGCGCTCGGCGGCGACCTTGCGATCGAGGAGGAAGTACCAGGCGAACGCGAGCAGCACCCCGACGCCTGCGGTCCCCGCCGCGTGCCAGTGCAGCCGGTGGTGCCACAGCGCGTAGCCACCACCGCCCACCGCGAGGAACTCGAGGAACCAGAAGGCCAGCGGCGCGCCGAGCACCAGTTGCCGCACGCGAAGGAAGAGCGCGGTCTGCTGCATGAGCCCGCGGAGCACGAACGCGGTCCACAGCAGCACCAGCGCCCCGCCCGCGACGAGGCCCACCCACAGCCAGAGCCGGAGGAAGCAGAGCACGCCCAGCGCCACCGCCGTCGCGCCCAGCGCGCCGAGCAGGGACCACTTGCGGCGCTTGCTCCAGAGGGACGCGTTGAAGCGCTCGACGTTTCGCTCGAGCTGGTCGGCGTGTTCCTCGCGCGGCGAGAACGCGGACGAGCCGTCGAAGCCGAGGTACCGCTCCAGATCCCGGATGACCGCGGACATGGAGCCGAACCGCTCGTCGAGCGACTTCGCCATCATCCGGCTGACGATCTCCGCCAGCGCGGGCGGCACGCGGCGAGCGAGATCCTGCGCGGGCACCGGCGCGTCGTACACGTGCTTGGTGAGGACGACGGCCACGCTCTCGCCCTCGAACGGAGGACGTCCGGTGAGGAGCTCGTAGAGCGTGCACCCGAGCGAGTAGATGTCCGCGCGCTGATCGACGCCGGCCGGATCCTGCACCTGCTCCGGCGCGATGTACGCCGGCGTGCCCATGGAGACTTCGGAGAGCGAGGTCGATTCCCCCGCACCGCCCGGGCTGCTTCGCCGCAGGAGCGCGCCGCGCAGCTTCACGAGGCCGAGGTCCGCGAGCTTCACCACCCCGTGCCCGTTGAGCAGGAGGTTGTCCGGCTTCACGTCGCGGTGAACCATGCCCTGCTGGTGCGCGTAGTGGAGACCGCGCGCGGCCTGGAGGATGTAGCCGGCCGCGACCTCCGGATCGAGCCGGCCCTCGCGACGCACGAGCTGCCCGAGCGTCTCGCCGTCCACGAACTCCATGCTGAAGAAGTGGACGCCCTTGTCCGCGCCCGTGTCGTGGATCTGCACGATGTTGTGGTGGACGAGCTGACCTGCCGCCACCGCCTCGCGGTTGAAGCGCACGACGAAGCTCGGGTCCGAGGCCATCTCGCCGTGCAGGAGCTTCAGCGCCACGTGCCGGTCGAGGGAGAGCTGCCTCGCCATCCACACCGTGCCCATGCCGCCGGTGCCGATGCGCCGCACGAGCTCGTAGCCGCCGAGCCGCATCCCGGGCGTCAGCTCCGCCTGGGCGATCTGCACGGGCTCGGTCACCTCCGGCCGGGAGAGGAGAGGCTCGTCGTCAGCGTCTCGCAGCGCCTCACGCTGCACCACGCGCGGCCTGCCCGGCCCGGCGCGCTCGAGATCCGTGGTGCGCCCCACCGCTTCCCGCGCACGCGACGCGTCCACGCCCGCTGCATCGGTGGGCTCGGTGCCATCGAGCGCCCGCCGCGACCCCGTCGGTCGCGCACCCACCGGCTTCGGTGCGGCGCGCGGCTCGGGACCGACGACCGTGCGCAACGCGTCTTCTGGCACTCCCGTCCCCGCGAGCTCCTCGCGCAGCCCGGGCGGGAGGAGGTTCGACACCAGCGTGCGATCCGCCTGCGGGTCCTCGCCGTCTTCGCCGAAGCCGAAGTGGGGCGCGTCGGTGACCTGTGCAGTGATCACCGGCGCAGCGGGCGAGGTGGGCGGCCCGTCGTCGTCGAGCCCCAGCGGAGGTGCGACCGGCGGGGGCGGCTTCGCCAACGCGTTCGGCATCGGCACGGTGTCGTTGACCGTCGGCGGACCCGGCAGACGCCCCACGCGCGTTCTCTCCTCCTCGATGGCGCGGCCCACGCCGTACGCGCGCGACTCACGCGTGGGACGCCGGCCTTCGGGCAGCTGCGAGGGCAACGCGAGGCCCTCGTCATCGACCACCAGCGCGCCGCCGAGCCGCGCCGGCAGATGCGACGGCGGCAACACCCGCTGACAGCTCACGCAGCGATGGTCGGGCCCCACCTCGTCGAGCCCCATGACGAAGCCGCAGCGCGGGCAGGCGATTGCGGACACGTCCGGGCGGGGGGCACTCATGCGGGGGGCCACGGGACATTAGTCCAGACAGTGAAAAAGCAGAACTCACGCACCGGTTTGCCGCGCCCGTCGCTCTGCTGCTCCGTCTGCACCGTTCTATTCCCAGGCGATGGAGGCGTCTGACGCCCCCGGCCGCCCTCCGGCCTGACGGCTTCTCCATGCCTGTCTGCTCTGTCGAATAAACTTCTGTTCAGCCCCGCAAAAAGGCGACTGATCGCGGCATGAGTCAGTCAACCGAACGTCGTATCCCCTTCCGTTCCACCCTTGCCGCCCTCGCCGCGGCGCCGTTGCTCCTCGCGGGGCTGGCGCAGGCGCAGAGCGCCCCCTCCGTCGGCGTGGCAGACGTCACGCTGAAGGTCCGGCCGACGCAGAGCTACACGCTCACCCCGAGCGCCACCCTGCAGGCCGCGGCCAACGAGTTCGAGCCGTTCCAGATCGTCGTCACCGGCGGCGCGTCCGGCGCGAACAACGTCTCCGCCACCGCGAGCGCGCTGACCGGTCCTGCCGGCACCATCGCCGCCAGCCACGTGCGGCTCTACCGGCTCGGCTACCAGAACGTCACCACCGCCTCGAGCGTGGACGGTCAGACCGGCCGCTGGCCCGACCCGCTGATCCCCGACGTGGATCCGATCTCCAACCAGAAGCGCAACGCGTTCCCCTTCAACGTCCCCGCGGGCGAGAACCGCGTCATCTTCGTGGACCTCTTCGTTCCGGCGAACACCGCCGCGGGTCAGTACAGCGGCCAGGTGGCGGTGAACGTGGGCGGCAACGTGACCAACGTTCCGGTCTCGCTGACCGTGCTCCCCTTCCAGCTCCCCTCCACGTCCTCGCTGCCGTCGACCTTCGGCATCGGCTGGAACGCTGCGTGCGTCGCGCACTACGGCTCCTACAGCGCGTGCGGGTCGGACGCCGGCATCATCCGTATGAACACCGCGTACGCGCGGCTGATGCTCGACCACCGCATCACCGCCGAGTTCGTCTACACCGGCCCCAACGCGTCCGGCAGCGGCTACGACTGGGCGAACAGCTTCGACAACCACTACTCGCCGCTGATCGAGGGCACCGCCACCGACATGCAGCTGCAGGGCGCGAAGGCCACGAGCATCCGCTACGTCTGGACCGAGTCGCAGGCCCGCTTCAGCGCGTGGGCGCAGCACTTCCGCCAGAAGGGTTGGTTCGACAAGACCTACCACTACACCTGTGACGAGCCGCCGATGACCTGCGCCTGGTCCGACATCCCCACGCGCGCCAACGCGGTGCACGCGGCGGATCCGGAGATGCGCACGCTCGTCACCACCAGCCTCCAGGAGGCGACGGCGAACGGCGTGCTCTCGCACATCGATCTGCTCGTGCCGGTCGTCAACCACATGCACGACAAGGGCACCGGCCAGTACGGCGGCAACCAGCGCGCGAAGTACGACGCGTTCCTCAACAGCGGCAAGACGAAGGAGCTCTGGTGGTACCAGAGCTGTATGAGCCACGGCTGCGGCACCTACGGCAACCAGTACTACTCCGGTTGGCCGAGCTACATGGTGGACGCGTCGGGCGTGCAGAACCGCGCGATGAGCTGGCTCACGTACAAGTACGACATCCGCGGCGAGCTCTACTGGAGCGCCACGTACATGCTCAACCAGGCGTGGAACAGCGTGTTCGCGTTCGGCGGCAACGGTGACGGCACCCTGCTCTACCCCGGTACGCCGGCGCAGATCGGCGGCACGTCGCACATCCCGGTGGCCAGCTACCGCCTGAAGATGATCCGCGAGGGCATGGAGGACTACGAGTACCTCCGCAAGCTCGACCAGCTCGGCGAGGGCGCGTTCGCCCGCGGTGTGGTGGATGGCCTCTTCCCCAACGCGTACTCCACCATCCAGCCGGTGAACACGTTCCGCGCCGCGCGCACCGCGCTGGCGAACCGGATCGCGCAGAAGCTCGGCGCCACGCAGCCGCAGCCGCCCACGGATCCGGAGCCGACCGATCCCGAACCGACCGATCCGGGCACGCCGACCGACCCCGAGCCGACCGATCCGGGCACCCCGACCGATCCCGAGCCGACCGATCCGGGCACGCCGACCGTTCCCGAGCCGACCGATCCGGGCACGCCGTCCGACCCTGTGACCGGCCCCGGCATCGAGCTCCCGCGCGACAGCGTGGGCACGCCGGACCGCGACATCGAGGCGCCGACGCCGGGCATGCCGGGGATGCCGGACACGCCGAAGCCGCCGCGCATCCGCGGTGAGGTCGGCTGTTCCGCGGCGCCCGCCGCTGGTGGGTTCGCAGGTCTCCTCCCGCTGCTCGGTCTGGCGGCGGTGGGCCTGCGCCGGATCCGCCGCGGCGACCGGCAGTGACGTAGGCTGCGAGGCCGGATGCCGCGCGTCCACCTCCACCGGATCGACGAACCGCAGCGCTGCTCGTATCTGCCGGGAAAGACCGCGCAGCTCGAGCAGCGCTACATGACGGAGGTCACGGTCGAGGATCTGGACGCGCTGCTCGAGCGGGGCTGGCGACGCTTCGGCCCGCTCTACTTCCGGCCCGCCTGTACCCCTTGCGGCGAGTGCGTGTCGCTGCGGGTTCCGGTCTCCACCTTCACGGGGACGGACTCGCAGCGGCGCGCGCTTCGCCGCAGTCGTCGTTTCCGGCGCACCTTCGGCAAGCCGATCGTCGACGACGAGAGGCTCGCGCTCTACCGCGCCTGGCACGCGGCACGTGAAGACGTGCGCGGCTGGGAGCCCTCGGAGCTCGACGCAGAGGGATACGCGATGCAGTTCGCCTTTCCCCACCCCGCCATCCACGAGCTCGCGCTGTACGACGGCGACCGGCTGGTGCTGGTGGGCCTGTGGGACGTCGCGCCGCGAGGGATGAGCGCGATCTACTGCTTCTTCGATCCAGAGTACGCGCGCTTGTCGCTCGGCGTGGCGAACGTGATGAACGGCCTCGAGCTCGCGCGCGAACGGGAGATCCCCTTCGTGTACCTCGGCTTCCGCGTCCTCGGCTGCGAGTCGCTCCGCTACAAGGACGCGTTCCGTCCGCATGAGCTGCTCGAGGGCCGGCCGTCGTTCCGCGAAGCGCCGAGATGGGTGCCCGCTCCGCCGCTCCAGCCGTCGCCTGAGGCTTCGTCTTCGCGTTAAGGCGCAGGAACCGGTCCGTCCGCAGCGCTGTCTCCTCTCGTTGCCGCGCGCGTTCGGGCGCGCCGCGATCACGCAGCGGAGGCGACACATGGCAGGCGGAATGGACCTGGGCACGGGCGGTCGAGGACGTGGGCGCCGTTCGTTGGACGCGCCGATCAACCTCGTCCCGTTCATCGACCTGATGGCGGTGATGATCAGCTTCCTCATCATGACCGCGGTGTGGACGCAGGCGGGACGACTGGAGGTGACGAACGCCGCGGCCGACAACGCGCCGGTCACCGCTGAGCCACCGCCGCCGTCACTGACGGTCGTGCTCACCGCGGGGGGCATCCGCCTCGCGGAGGGCGCGCCATTCACCTTCGCGGACGCCGCCGAGCGCCTGAAGGCCGAACGCGCACTCCATCTCGAAGCGCCGCGGGTTGTCCTGCGCGCGGACGACGACGTGCCCTACGGCGACGTGGTGCGCCTGGTGGACACCTGCCTCGGCGCGGGCCTGCCGGACGTGTCGGTGGAGGCGGGGTGACGCGACGAGTCGGTCCTGCGATCGACGATGCGCTTCGACCGTGGTCGCACGGCAGAGAGGACCCGCCCTCCGGTTCCCACGTTGCCTCTCACTCGGCCCCACCCCACCTTGGGTCGCGATGCCACGTGATTCCCGGAACCGCTGGATCTCCACGCCGATCGCCGGCGTGCTCGCCGTCGCCTCCGCCGTCTCCTGCGCGCCTGCGCCCAAGCGGGAGGAACCCCTCAGGGTTCCTGCCACGGTCTCCGCGCATGAGCCGGCGCCACCAGGCATGACACCCATCGTGCCGCTGGCGCGCGCGGAGGATGCAGCAGGGCCTCACGGCTGGACGTCACCGCCCGAGGAGGACGGCTCTTCCGGCGCGACGCTCGACTGGATGTTGACGGACGAAAACGAGCCGCGCCCCTTCTTTGGCGGCGGGCTCGTCCCGCTCCCTGGTGGCGGTGTGGCCACCTCCGCCTTCTCGTCCACTCACAAGGTCTCGGCGCTCACCCACTGGGACGAGGCCGGCATCCGGCGCAGCTGGCAGAACCACCCACGCGTGCTGGGCCCACTCGAAGCCACACGAGACGGTGCGCTGTACGCGACGGCGGCGTCTCCAGAGACGAACACGACCGGCGACCTCAGCCTCTTGCAGTTCGACCCGACCCTGCACCGCGCGTGGGAACGCACCGTGAAGGGCGAAGCGACCAGGCTCGCGGTCAACGGGGAGGGACAAGCCCTCGTCGTGCTGCGCGATGTGCACGCCGCTCCGCTCGCGAGCCTGACGCTCTTTGATCGTGATGGCCGCGAACGCTGGACTGTTCCCATCCACGCCACGGGCGAGGAGTACACGTCCCTGTTCGTCCAGGCAGCAGCAGTGGATGCCCGTGGGCGCTTCATGCTCGTCGCAGAAGGGCGCGGGCGCATCGACTGGAAGGACCAGCGGCTCGGCCTCGAAGACTCGCCCTACACGCTCCTGCTGACCCTTTCTGAGGACGGCAGTCCGCTCGAGCACCGCCTCGTCCCCGGCGGCTGGGGCACTGTCTCGGCTCTCGCCACCGACGAGGCCGGCCGCATCGCTGTGCTGGGCCGCATCATCGGCACGCTCGAGCACGCCGGCGTGACGATCACGCAGCCGCCCAACGAGGCGGGGGCGCAGCGGCCCTACCTGCTCGTTCTCGATGGCCTCCAGGCGCAGACCGGGGCGCTGCTCGAGCGCCGCACCTGCTCCCAGTTTCCGGGCTGGGAGCGCGTGAGCTTCCTCGGCGATGGCCGGATCTTCCTCACCTGCGACGGCGGGGCGTACGTCGTGGAGAAAACCGGCTGGATGACGGCCCTCCCAGTTGCCGAGAGCTGTGAGTCGTCTGCATGCGAGCTTCGCATCGGCGACCACGCCGTCGGTTCGGACGGCGCGATCTACGTGACCGGAGCCGTCTCGCAGAAGAGGTCGGCGGGCACGTACGACCGCAGCCACGGCTTCCTGCAGCGCTGGGTGCTCACGCCGCACTGACCGCGCTGTCCCAACCGCCGACTCAGCTCTCCCCGCGCGCGTTCCGGTTCATCGCCCCGCCGGTCGATCCCTGCATCGGCAGCACGGCGAGGCCGCCCGGGCGGATGAGGAGCTTGCGCGCTTCGGTGGAGTGCGACGAGCCGCGCATCTTCATCACGCGGATGGAGCGCTCCATCTCCGGCGTCTTCGTGTCGTAGTCGAGCAGGAGGATCGCGTCCGCCACGGTGGAGAGGTACGGCGCGGCGTCCGACTCCACCGCGCGCGCGGTGGTCTGGGTGAGCAACGCGCTGCGGCCGTGTTCGCGGAAGAGCGCGGCCATGCCGATCATGAAGCGCCGGAACCCGTTGGGCGAGGTGGAGTGCTCGATGGACGAGATCGAATCGAGCACGATCAGCGAGGGCCGGTACTCGTCGAGCCCCATGCGCAGCTCCACCAGCAAATCCTCGGGCGAGGTCGCCTCCGGATACTTGCAGTGCATGCGCATCACCCCCTGCTCGATGAACTCCTCCATCGGCATGCCGAGCGAGGCGAAGTTGCGCAGGAGAATCGAGCGCGTCTCCTCGAAGCCCCAGTACATGACGCGCTCACCGCGGGAGGCGCCGGCGCGCGCGTACATGCCCGCCATCGTCGTCTTGCCGCTGCCGGACGGCCCGCGCACGAGCACGATCGAGTCGCGCAGCCACCCGCCGCTGTTCATCTCGTCGAGCCCGCCCATGCCGCTGGAGAAGCGGTGCATCCGGAAGAGCTCGCGCTCCTCGCCGGCGGTGCGGTCCTGCGCATCGAGCGGAAAGATCGTCATCCCGCGCGGGGTGATCGTCGCCGGGTACTCGCCCTTGTAGTGGGGGCTTCTGCGGTACTTGTGGATCTCGATGCTCCGCCGCCGCCGCTCGCCGTCCGCCTGGTTGCGGAGCACGACCACGAGGTCGCACACGTAGTCCTCCACGCCGAGGCTCGTCAGCTGGCCCTCGCGCGTCGAGGCCTCCGCGGTGATGAGCGCGGTCACGCCCATGCTCCGCAGCGCGTGCACCAGCTGGAAGAAGTGGCTGCGCAGCGTCTCGTCCGGCGGCCTCGGGCTGAACAGCGCGGTCACCGAGTCGAGCGCCACCACCTCGATCTTTCCCTCGCGCACCGAAGCGGCGATGCGGTGGATGAGCCCGCTGATGTCGTAGTCGCCGCTGACGAAGGTGGGGCCCTCGCGCGGAGGCGTGAGGTCGGCGATCTGCAGCTGACCCTTCCGCACCAGCTCGGCCACGCCGAAGCCGAAGCTCTCACCGGTGGTGATGAGGTCCTCGGGCGTCTCCTCCACCGCCACGAAGAGCGTCTTCAACCCCCGCCGTGCGAGGTGCGCGCACACCTGCAGCGCGAGGATGCTCTTGCCGGTGCCGCTGCGCCCGGTGATCAGCGTGGTGCGTCCCTTCGGAACGCCGCCGTAGGAAATCAACTCGAAGCCCGGGATACCCGTGGCCAGCTTCTCAATCTGCGTGATGCTCATCCCCTCATCTCTTCTCTTGGACGCCCGCCATCGACAGCAGATCCGCGACCACTTCCGGCCGCTCGAGGTCCCCGAGGATCCAGGCGCGCGGCCCCGGGTGTCTGCGCACCAGCGTGGGCGTGAACGCGATCCGGTCCGCCTCCGCGTCCGGCACCACGCCCTGCGAGAGGTCGTGCACCGTCAGGCGCACCTGGGCGCCGTCGTACGCGGAGAGGAGCTTGCGGAGGTTTCGCAGCGCGCGCACCGAGGAGTGCGAGCCGGAGCTGACGTAGAGCACCAGCTCCACCTTTGGACCCTCCAGCGTGCCGGCCGCGGCGCCCGTCACCCTCCCGTTCCCAGCCGCGCCCGCGGCTGCGTCACCGGGTGCGCTCATCGCCGCGCGCAGCCTCCCCAGCGCCGCCTCCCGCTGGGGCGCGAGCAGGCCCGCCACCGCATCGAGGAAGTCGTCCACGTCGAGCGGCTTGCGCATCACCTGGACGTCGTCCGCGGTGCGCGGCGCCGGGTGCGCGGTGATCATCAACACCTTCGCGTCACCGAGCGCGCCTCGCGAGCGCGCCTCCTCCACCATCCACGTGCCCGTCTTCACCGGCAGGCAGTAGTCCGTCACCACCAGGTGAAAGCGGTCCTCGAGCAGCCGTCCGACCGCCGCCTCTGCCGAGCCGACGGCGACGATGTCGTAGCCCTCGCCCTCGAGAATCGCGGTCAGGGCTTCGCGGATGTCGTCGTGATCTTCGACGAGGAGGATCTTCAACCCGATCGCCTGCTCCACGTGCATCTCCTCGCTGCGAAAGCGGCGCGGAACCTAGACGAAGGTCTGAAGGGTGGCTTGACTGAACATGGGTTCAGCCACGATCTTCGTTCAGGTGAAGACGCGTCCGGTCTCCAATCCGCCCAATCCCTGGTCTTCTACCGACACCCAGTACCTCGACGAGATTCCTCGGGCGCAGCTGCGCATCTACGAGGACGCGTCGAAGAGCATTCTTTCGCACAACGACAGCCCGGACGTCGGCTTCGACTGGAGCGTGAACCCCTACCGCGGCTGCATCCACGCCTGCGCCTACTGCTACGCGCGGCCAGGGCACCAGTACCTCGACTTCGGCGCGGGCACCGACTTCGAGACGCGGATCGTGGTGAAGCCGCGCGCGCCGGAGCTCCTGCGTGAGGCGTTCGAGAAGCCGTCGTGGAAGGGCGACCTCGTCGTCTTCAGCGGGGTGACGGACTGCTACCAGCCGCTGGAGGCGTCGTTGCGGCTGACGCGCCAGTGCCTGGAGGTGTGCGCGGAGTACCGGAACCCGGTGGCGATCATCACCAAGGGACCGCTGATCGAACGCGACCTCGACGTGCTCCAGCGCCTGCACGAGGTCTGCTCGGTGCGCGTGCGGGTGAGCGTGCCCTTCTTCTTCCCCGAGACCGCGCGCGCGATCGAGCCCTACGTGGCGACGCCGCAGCGCCGGTTGCAGACGATCCGCACGCTCGCGGAGGCGGGGATCCGGGTGGGCGTGAACGTGGCGCCGCTCATCCCCGGGCTCTCGGACGAGGAGATGCCGCGCGTGCTCGAGGCCGCGGCGGAGGCGGGCGCCAGCAGCGCCGCGTACGTGATGCTGCGGCTGCCGGGCGAGGTGAAGGCCGTCTTTGAAGAGCGCATCCGCGAGAAGCTCCCGCTGCGCGCCGAACGCATCCTCCACCGCGTGCGAGAGACCCGCGGCGGGAAGCTCTACGACAACCGCTTCGGGGTGCGCGGCCGCGGCACCGGCATCTACGCCGACGTGCTCGCGGACCTCTTCGACAAGACCGCGCGCCGGGTGGGATTGAAGGACAGCTGCTTCCCCGAACCGGACGCGCGCCCGAGCACCTTCACCCGTCCGGCGAAGCCGCCGAAGCCTTCGAAGCCGCAGCCGCAGCTCGGACTGTTCGACTGAGACGCGCGGAGGAGCCCTCCCGCCTACCCGTTCTTCTGCGCGAACTGCTCCATGAAGGAGACGAGCGTCTGCACGTCCTCGACGGAGACCGCGTTGTAGGTGGAGGCGCGGATGCCGCCCACCGACCGGTAACCCTTGAGCCCGATCATCCCCTGCGCCTTCGCCTCGGTGACGAACTTCTCGTCGAGCGCCTCGTTGGGGAGCCGGAAGACCACGTTCATCACCGACCGGCTCTCGCGCTCTACCGGGCACGCGTAGAAGGCGCCCATCTTGTCGATGGCGCCGTAGAGCAGCTCCGCCTTCGCGCGGTTGCGCCGCTCCATCGCCGCAAGGCCGCCCTCGGCCTTCACCCACTGCAGCACGTTGCGCACGAGGTAGATCGCGAAGGTCGGCGGCGTGTTGTAGAGCGAGTCCGCCTCCGCGTGCGTCTGGTAGCGGAGGATCTTCGGGATGTCGCGCCGCGCGGCCGCCATCAGCTCCTTCTCCGCCACCGCCACCACCACGCCGGACGGGCCGAGGTTCTTCTGCGCGCCCGCGTACACCATGCCGAACTTCGACACGTCGAACGGCCGCCAGAGGAAGTCCGAGCTCATGTCGGCGATGAGCTTCGGCCTGCCCACGTCCGGGAAGTCGAAGAACTGGGTGCCGTAGATCGTGTTGTTCGAGGTCAGGTGGACGTAGCGCGCCTGCGGATCGACGGTCAGCTCGTCCTGACGCGGAACGCGCACGTAGCCTTTGTCCTTGTCCTTGGTGGACGCCGCGAGCTTCACGCGACCCACCCGGCCGGCCTCTTCGTACGCCTTCTCCGCCCACACGCCGGTGACGACGTAGTCCGCCGAGGACCCGGGCAGCAGGAAGTTCATCGGCACCATGGCGAACTGCAGCGACGCGCCGCCCTGGAGGAAGAGCACCTGGTGCGAGTCGGGGATGCGGAGCAGCTCCTTCAGGAGCGCCTGCGCCTCCGCGTGGACCGCGTCGTACTCCTTGCCGCGGTGGGACAGCTCCATGATCGAAGCGCCCGAGCCCTTGAAGTCGAGCAGCTCTTCCTTCGCCCTCTCGAGAGCGGGCAGCGGGAGACCGGCGGGGCCGGCGCTGAAGTTGATTGCGCGCATGCGGCGCAGAAATGCACGGCCCCACAGCGCGCGCCAGCCCCTTCAAGGCACGGGCGTCGTCTGCTACGCGGACCCCTACATGACCTCGACAGTGGCTGGTCTGGTTCTCGCGCACCTGCTCTCGCAGGCGCCAACGCCGGTGGTGCCCGGGTACACCGAGCCGCCGCAGCACCGCGTCACGCTCGGCGCAAGCCGCGTCTCGCAGATGGGCGTGTTCCGTGACCTCGCGGACGGGCCGCTGGTGGAGGTGGCCTACGGGTTTCTCCCGCGCGGACGCTTCGCCCAGGTGGAGCTCGGCGGAGGCCTGCGCGCGGGCGGGAGGCGGGAGGGCGTCACGGTCCCCGGCGAAGTCTTCGTGCGCGCGCGGCTGGAGGGACGGATCGGCGACTCGGTGTGGCGTCCGGCGGTGGGACCGGAGCTCGGCGTGACCGGCCTTGGCGCAGACTCGCCGAGACCCGACGGGCTGCCCGACGATCTCGACCGCGCCTTCGCCGCTCGGCGCAGCCCGCTCTACCTGTCGGTGGACCTGGCGCCGCTGCGCTTCACCTGGCGCGACTTCACGCTCTCCGCGATGGAGGTCTCCTTCGGCGCGCCGCTCTTCCCCACCGGGACCTCGCTGCGCACCGAGCTGTCCTTCGTGAGCCTGGGGTGGACGCCATGAGCCTCCGCTTTGTCATGGTCATCTTCATCGGCCTGCTGGTCGCCGCCGGCTGCGCGCAGCCCGTGCTGGACGACGCGCGTACGGGCCGCGTGGGCCCCCTGGCGGCCGAGGTGGACGGCCAGCGGATCATGGACGACGTGCGCGCGATCGTGGCGCTGCACGCCGCGGAGGAGCCCCTGGATTGCCGTGCGCACCTCGACCTCGATCACATCGATCAGGATCGCCGGCCGGTGTGCGACCTCACCCGCAACAGCGTGCGGGGCTTCATCGCGGACCGCTTCCGGCAGCTGGGGCTGGAGGTGAAGGAGGACCACTTCGACGATCCGCGCTTCCCCACCACGAACATCGTCGCGGATCTGCGCGGCACCGAGCGCCCGGACGAGATCGTGCTCGTGGCCGCGCACTTCGACGCGTTCTACGCGGGCGCGGACGACAACACCTCGGGCGTGGCGGCGGTGCTGGAGCTGGCGCGGGTGTTCGCCGCGCGCGGCGCACAGGGACGGACGCTGCGCTTCGTCGGCTTCGATCTGGAGGAACTGGGGCTGGTGGGCAGCACGCGCTACGTCGAGCACACGCTCGTCGGCGAGCGCATCGTCATGTCGGTGGTGTTCGACTGCATCGGCTACGCGGACTCCGCGCGGGGCTCTCAGGGCGGCCCGATCGGCTTCCCGGTGCCGGACGTGGGCGACTTCATCGCGATCATCGGCAACGACCGCTCGGGCACCGAAGCGGAGGAACTGCGCGCGCTGGCGTCTCGTCTGGAGATCCTCCCCACGGTGGCCGCGGTGGCGCCGCGCGACGGCGCCTTCCCCATGACCGGCGACCTCATGCGCAGCGACCACGGCCCCTTCTGGCTCTCCGGACGCACCGCGCTCTTCCTCACCGACACCGCCGACTTCCGGAACCCGAACTACCACGACCCCACCGACACCGTGGACACGCTGGACCCGGTCTTCCTCGCCAACGTCACCCGGCTCTCCGCGGTGGGCCTCGGCTACTGGGCGGAGGTCTCCCCGTGATGCGCAGGGCTCTCGTCGCTACCGCGCTGCTCGCGCTCTTCGCCTCTCCGCTCGCCCGCGCGGAAGACCGCGGCGCGCCACCTGCCGCCCACGTTCCGGTGCCGGAGACGGCCTCGCAGGGGAGCACGGTCCTCTCCGCGTACGTGCGCGGCGGCGTGAACCTCTATCTGTCGGACGCGCAGACGGCGGGCGGCGTGGGCGGAGGCGTCGGCGTGCGGATGACCTTCGACGAGCGCTTCTTCGGCCAGCTCGACGTCTCGCAGCTGCTGCTGGTGGGCAACGCCACGCTGGTGCGCGCGGGCTTCGGGATCCAGCGCCGCGGCACCTGGGCGCCGGCCGCCACACTCAGCGCGAGCCTCGCACCGGGCGACCGCCTCCGCTTCGCCACCGGCACGCGCGAGCGGCTCGTCACCGCGCCGGCCACCGCGCTCGGCATCAACCTCAGCCCGCTGCGCTTCGTCAGCGGCACCAGCGAGATCACCGTGCTGGAGCTCGGCGCCGGGCTCGGCTGGGACTTCCCCGGCCGCGCGGCGGCGATCAACGTGGGCCTGCTGGAGGTCGCGATCCGTCTCTGACTTCGCTAGTTGCGCGGCAGGACCAGCGTGAACGCAGCGCCGAAGCCGCGCCGGCTGTCCACGGTCACGCTGCCTCCGTGGGCCTCGGCCACCTGCCGCACGATCCACAGCCCGAGCCCGAACCCACCCGCGAACGCGCGCGGCCCCGAGGCCTGGGCAAAGCGCTGGAAGATGCGCTCGTGGTCCGCGGGATCGATGCCGGGCCCCGTGTCGCGCACCACGAGCCGCACGTGCTCCGGCAGCGGCAGCACGCTGATCTGCACGTTGGCGCCCGCCGCGTGCCGCACCGCGTTCTGCAGGAGGTTCGTCACCGCCTGCTCGATGCGCATCGCGTCGAACCGTCCCCACGCCGGCTCCGAGGCCTCCACCCTCACCGCGCAGCGCGCGCGGGAGAGCTCCTCGCTGAAGCGCTCGACGGCGTCCTGAACCAGCGCCGCGAGATCGAGCTGCTCGCGCTGGAGCGGCGGCGGCGTGGTGCTCTCCGTGCGCGACACGTCGAGCAGATCGTTCACGAGCTTCTCGAGCTTGTTGCACTGCCGCAGCACGCGCTCGAGCCGGACCGTCAGATCCGCCTCGGTCACCTTGCCCTGGGCGCGCGCGCGCTGCAGACCCTGCACGTAGAGCTGCAGCGAGGTGATGGGCGTCTTCAGCTCGTGCGAGGCCACCGAGAGGAACTCGTCGCGGGCCTTCACCGCGCGCTCGAGCTGCTGCGTGCGCTCCGCCACTCGGCGCTCCAACTCCCGGTTGACCGCCTCCAGCTCCTGCGTCGCCCGCACGTGCGCGGACCGCTCCAGCAGCTCCCAGTCGCCGTTGCGGCGCACCACCGCGAACTGGTGGTTGCGCACCACGTCGAGGATGTCGCCCGGATCGCAGCGCCCGAGGCAGTAGCTGCACAGCCCGATGATCCGGTGCCCGCGGAAGGTGTCGCTGACGCGCGACTCGTAGTCGGCGAAGCCCTGCCAGTCGTTGCGCTCGACCCAGTAGGTGTTGCCGGTGAGGCGCAGCCCGTCGAAGCCCTCGCTCAGCGCGCACTGCTCGCGCTCCACCCAGCCCTGCAGCGTGTCGGAGGCGTTCTGCCTGCCGGTTCGCAGGTACCAGTCGTCGTGGTCGACGATCTCGATCTGCTTCGCCTCGACGCGCCGGTCCAGATCGGGGACCGCCTGCCTCAGCGCGATCCGCGCATCCTCCGCGCGCAGCGGCGTGCTCGTCACCCAGAGGCACTTCTCGTTCGCCTCCAGCCCCGCCTTGAAGAACGGGACGAGCGAGTCCACGAGGTCCTCGGCGCCGCCGTAGAACTGACAGAAGTGGCTCCCCCACGGCAGCGCGCCGACGGCGGTGAGACCACTGGGACGGTGTGAGCTCTGCGCGTTCATCGAAGGCTCCTGAGGCCGCGCATCAAAGCCGCTCCGCAAACCACGGAAAGCGGCGAGCGCGACGCGTGCGGAGTTTGAACTAGGGAGTGTCCTGAGGGCGACGTCCGGCGCCGGAGGGAAGCAGCACCAGCCCCTCGGCCGCGTGCACCGCGAGCAGGCGCTCCAGATCGTCCTCGGTCATCCCCGCCTCCGCGGCCGCGCGGTCGAGCGGGATCGCCTCCACCACCAACTTCAACGCGAGCAGCGCTCCAGGCTCCGCCGAGCGGAAGCGCGTGCGGTGGGTCACAGGGTGCCGCCACATCAGCACCGTCTCTTCCCCAGCTTCTGGCTCGGAGAGCGCGCCGTCGTTTGAGTGCAGGGCCGCGAGCACGAAGGGCACCAGCCGGAACGGGTGCGCGAGCACCTCCAGCGTCGGATTCGGCGCCGGTGCTTCCACGCTGCCCGGGAGCGGGACCTCGGCCTCGGAGGACCAGACGCTGAACTCGGTGTGCTCGAAGCGCGCCAGCGAAGGGATGAAGGGCGCGATGAGCGTGGCGCCTTCGTTGCGTCGCCGTTCGAGAAAGTCCGCGAAGGCGGCGGCTGCGCGGTTGAGCTCCCAGCTCTGCGGCGGATGCTCGGAGACGAAGCGGGTGACGAGCCCTTCCCACGCTTCGGCTCCCAGCGCGCGCCGGGTGAGCGGGAAGTTCTTCTCCAGCATCCCGCGCGGGTGTGAAGCGATGAAACGCGCGTAGAGCGCGAGGCGAGGATCGCTCACCGGCGGCGGACCGTCCGCGAGGAACCGCGTCATCGCGTCGAAGAAGTCACGCAGCTCCGGGCGCATCAGGCGGCTCCCTCACAGGCGGCGTCGAGCGCGCGCTGTGCCCGGTCCCGCTGCTCGAGCAGACCGTCCAGCGGCGGCAACGCGTGGTCCCACTCCACCAGTGCCGCGACGGGCCCAGTCTTCTGCAGGAGGTAGTCGAACAGCGCCCACACCTCGTCGCACACCGGCGCGCCGTGGGTGTCGATGATCACGTCCGGCCGCACCTCGTGGCCCGCGAGGTGGACCTGCACCACGCGCTCGAGCGGCAGCTCATCGATGAACGCGCGCGGGCTGTAACCGTGGTTCTTCGCGTTGACGAAGACGTTGTTCACGTCGAGCAGCAGTCCGCAGTCCGCCTCCTCCGCCACGTGCCGCAGGAACTGCGCCTCGTCCAGCGTGCCGCCGGGCATGCGCGCGTAGTAGCTCGGGTTTTCGAGGAGGAACGGGCGGCCCACGCGCGCCATGACCTCGCGCACGCGCGGCACCACGTGCTCGACCGCGGCCTCGCTGAACGGCAACGGCATGAGGTCGTGCAGGTAGCGGCCGCCGACTCGCGCCCAGCAGAGGTGATCCGAGAAGAACGGCGCGTCCACCCGCTCGACGAGCGCTCGCAGCTTCTCGAGGTACTCGTCGCTCAGCGGATCCGGTCCACCCACGTCGAGCGCCACGCCGTGGGGCAGCAGTGTGAAGCGTTCGCGGCAGGCATCGAGCACCGCGCGCGGGCGTCCGCCGAAGCCCATGAAGTTCTCGGGGACGATTTCGAGCCAGCCCACCTCGCGGCCGGTGGAGAGCACCGCGTCGAAGTGCTCGCGGCGAAGGCCGATGCCCGCGCCCAGCCTGGGCAGTCCGTGGCGCGCGCTGTACGTGCTCTGCAGAGGGGGCATGGCGTGGCCTGCGAGTGAAACGACGACGCGGCGGGAGACGACAGGGTCCCCCGCCGCGCGCGTGTTCAACGAAGGGTCGTGACTACTGCTTCGAGCCGCAGGAGCCCTGGCCGCAGGACGCCTCGCCGCCCTTCTCGCCGGACTCGCCCGACTCGCCGCTGCCACAGGAGCCCTGCGCGCCCTTCTCGGTGGTGGCCTCGGCGGCCGGCTTCTCGGCGGCCTTGTTCGAGGCGCAACCGGTGGCGAGCGCCCCGATCGACAGCGTGCCCACGAGGGCGGCCAGCGTCTTCATCTTCATTTTGGTGCGTCCTTTCGTATCGGTACTGCGTGCTGCGTTGGGTCGGCCCGACGTGGGCAGACGGAGCGGCAATGGGCCTTGTACGGAGGGGCACGAAAGCAGTTACGCGCCCCCTGCTCAATTTTCCCGTCGCGCGCCGGTCACTGCTCGGCGCAGCGCGGTCCGCGGGTCGTCGTCGGCACTGAACGTCAGCGCGGGTGTGCCGGTGTGTGCCTTTTGTCTTTCGTCTCGCGTCGCCTCGACTCCCACCGCGCCGAGCAGAAGCTCCGTCCGCGCCAGTGCGGGTCCCCCTCGTTCGTGCCGGTCGAGCACCTCGCGAAAGACCGGCCGGCCCGCGAGCGCGTCCACCGTCTCGCCGAAGCCCTCCACGGTGGAGGTGCTGCCCTCCTTCACCAGCGCCGCGAGCACGTCCTCGAGTCCCCGTTCGTGATTCGTCGCGCGCCGGAGCTCCAGGTCGAGCTCCAACGCGATGAGCGCGCCCGCCCAGTACACCGCGCGGTACTGCCCCTCGCGCATCGCCCGCACCACGCCGTCGAGATCGCGCCCCTCCGCCGCCTCCCGCGCGCCGAGGAAACCGTTCGCGAGCTCCGTCCAGGCCTCGAGTTCGGTGTGCCGTCCGCTCCGCGCCCGCGCCAGCTCGGTGAAGTACGTGGAGAGGCCTTCGGTCAGCCAGGGCGGCCCGCCGGGGAAGCTCGGGTGCAGCACGTGGACGAGCTCGTGCACCGCCACCCAGTCGCGCGCGAACGCCTCCCGACGCGCCTGGACTCCGTAGCGCACGGCGAGGCTCGGCGGTTCGCTCCACAGCAGCAGCCCGAGGCTGCTCGGCGACGCTGAGTCCTCCGCCACGAGGTGCACGGTGAGCCGGTCGTACGGGAAGGGACGGTGGATCGTCAGCGCCTCGCGCGCGGCCGCGGCGATCCAGTCGCAGAGCAGCGCGTCGCCCTCTGGATGCGCGGGACCGACGAGCGAGAGCCAAAGCCGCGTGCCCGGCACCTCGCGGGTGCAGCGCCGTCCGCCGAAGGTGTGGAAGCCCGAGTCCACCAGCTGCTCGCCATCCAGTTGCCACAGCTGCGCGTCGGCTTCTTCGCGTGGGTTCGACCAGGGGAGCAGCGCGTCCGCGCCTTCGATCCTCAGCGTGGCCGTCACGCCCTCCGCCCGCCGCGGCCGCACGAGGTAGTTGCGCCCAGCGACGACGAGGCCGCCCTCCCCGTCACCGCTTCCCCGGTAGAGGTCCTCGTACGGCGGCGCGTGGTACCGGTAGGAGAAGGCGCGCGTGCCCGGTGGAAGCTCGAAGCGGCCGTCGCTCCCCACCGGGACGGAGACCCGCTCGCCGCCAGAGGAGGTGCGTGCGACGACCTGCTGCACGCCGCCGGGCCGCGTAAACATGAAATATATTTCCGGTTCGCCGGACGCGTTCGGGAGCCGCACGTCCACGTCCACCTCCAGCGCCCGCGCCTCCGGCACGAAGCGGACGGTGTAGTGGAGCGGGGGTTTCTCGGAGTGGCTCGCGCGCTCCGACGATGGGGACGCCTGCGCGGCTGCCCGCGACGCGGCGCAACCGGTCAGCGGGGCGATGAGGGCGGCGATGAGAACGGCAACGGCCGCCGCAGGGGAGCACGCGGGTGCCTCCCGGCGGCGGCGGTGGGCCGAGGTCACTCGAACGGGTGCAGCACCAGCCCGCTGCGGAGCTTCGGCTCGAACCAGGTGGACTTGGGCGGCATGATCTCGCCCGCGTCCGCGATGGCCATCAGCTCCTCGAGGCTGGTGGGGTGCATCGCAAAGGCAATGCGGTACTCGCCGGAGTCCACGAGCTTCTCGAGCTCGCCCACGCCGCGGATGCCGCCCACGAACTGGATGCGCTTGTCCGTACGCGGGTCACCGATGCCGAGGACCGGCGCGAGGAGGTTCTGCTGGAGGATCGACACGTCCAGCCGTCCCACCGGCGTCTCCGGATACGAGCCCCCCTTCGCTCTCAGCGAGCGCCACTTGCCGCCGAGGTAGAAGCGGAACTCGCGCGCGCGGCCGGGCTTCTTGTCCGGCGCCTCCTCGAGCTCGAACTTCTCGGAGACGCGCGCGAAAAAGGCGGCCTCGTCGAGCCCGTTGAGGTCCTTCACCACGCGGTTGTAGTCGAGGATCTGCATCTGATCGTGCGGGAACACGACGGTGAGGAAGTGGTCCTGACCGCGCGTGTTCTGCCCGCGCTCGCGGCGCAGCTTGCGCACCCGCGAGGCCGCCGCCGACCGGTGATGCCCGTCCGCGATGTAGAGCTTCTCCACCCCGTTCGCGAACGCCCCGCGCAGCCGCTCGCCGAGCGCCACCGGCACCACCCAGAAGGTGTGCTTCACGCCGTCGTCGCTCTCGAAGTCGTACTCCGGCGGCTGCGAGGTCCCCTCGGCCACCAGCGCGTCGATGTCCTTCCGCGCGCGGTAGGTGAGGAACACCGGCTCGTCGTTGCCGCCGAGCTCGTCCACGTGCCTCGTGCGGTCGTCCTCCTTGTCCGCGCGGGTGAGCTCGTGCTTGAGGATGAGGTTCCGGTCGTACTCCTCCACGCTCGCTGCGGCGACCAGGCCGGTCTGCACGTGGGCGCCCATGGTCTGCCGGTAGAGATAGAAGTGCGGTTGCAGCTCGCGGCGGAGCCAGCCTTCGCGCACGAAGAGCTCGAGGTTCTCGCGGCCCTTCGCGTAGACCGCGTCGTCGTGCTCGTCCACGTGGGGCCCGAGATCGATCTCCGGGCGGGAAACGTGGAAGAAGGAGCGCGGGTTGCCCTTCGCCATGCGCTCGGCTTCGGTGCGGTTCACCACGTCGTACGGCGGCGCCGCGATCTCCCGGACGAGCTCTCGGGGCGGACGCAATCCACGGAACGGCTCGAGTCGTGACATGCGCCGACTCTCATTCGCGCACCGCGCCCGTTCAAGCGCCCATTGTGAGTGCCGCCGCGGGCAGTTCAATGTCACCATGCGCGCCGATGACGCGTTCACCTCTCCTCCCGCTCCGGCTCGTCGTCTGCGCCGCGGCGGTGCTCGTCTCCAGCGCGTGGCTCGGGTGCCAGAAGCCGGACCCCGCCGCGCAGTGCAAGGCCGCCTGCGACAAGGTCATCGCCTGCGGGCTCACGCGGCTCACCGAAGGCATGGACTGCGCGAACGCGTGCCAGAACCTGCGGACCTTCCCCGAGTGCCCCTCGTGCCTCGCCGGCAGCCGCACGTCCTGCGAGGACATCGCCACCGCGCGGGTGTGCGGCGGCTCCTGCCGGATCAAGTGATGCGGTGAGGGAGCCCGCCGGGCAGGCAGGCGCCACGCGCTCGCGCACCCGTTTGTAAATCTTGTAAATCGGCCCCGGAAGCGGCGTTACTGCTCCCTCCGATGAACGAGAACGCGCTCAACGCGAACGTCGGGCTGAAGCTCCGCAGCCTGCGCCTGTCGCGAAACATCAAGCAGACGGACGCGGCCCGCGAGATGGGCGTCTCGCCCGCGTACCTGAACCTGATCGAGAAGGGGAAGCGGGTGATGCCCTTCCCGCTCCTGTGGAAGGCGCTGCGCTTCTACGACCAGGACCCCGAGCTGTTCATGTCCTCGCTCGGCGAGGGCGCGGTGGACGAGGCGCTGGCGAAGCTGCTCGACGAGCCGCTCTTGAAGACGCTCGACATCGACCGCGAGTCGCTCCAGCACCTCTCCGCCGAGCCGAAGATCGCGGGCACGGTCGCCGCGCTCTTCAACCTCTACAAGAACACGCGCTCGCAGCTGGAGAACGTGCTCGCGCAGCTCAGCGCGGAGGAGCGCGCGCGCACCAACGGGACGCCGGCGCCGGGCTTCCCCGGCGTGCGCTACGACTACTCGCCCTTCGACGAGGTGACGGACTTCCTCGAGCTGCACCGCAACTGGTTCCCCGAACTGGAGGAGCAGGCCGAGTCGCTGCGGCGCGACTTCAAGCTCGAGCGCCAGGTGACCTCCGGGCAGCTCATCCGGATCCTCGAGGAGCACTTCGGCTACCGGGTGGTGATCGACGAGACCGCGGCGGCGGGCTCGGTGGTGCGCCGGCTCGACCAGGAGGAGAAGACGCTCACCCTCTCCGCCGCGCTGACGGAGCAGCCCATGAAGTTCCAGCTCGCCGCATCGATCGGCCTGCTGGCGATGGACGCGCAGTCGCTGGTGCCGCGGCTGATGGGCGACTTCCGCACGCGGCACGCGGAGACGCGCCGGCTGGTGAAGGTGAACCTCGCGAACTACTTCGCGGGCGCGCTCTTCCTCTCGTACGGCGACTTCTTCAAGGAGGTCCAGCGCACGCGCTACGACGTGGAGCTGCTCTCCAACATCTTCGGCACCACCTACGAGACCGTCGCGCACCGGATCTGCAACCTCTCCGATCCGCAGCGGAAGGGGCTGCCGTTCCACTTCCTGCGCTCGGACATCGCGGGGAACATCTCCAAGCGCTACAGCGGCACCGGCCTCAAGTTCGCCACCGCCGCGGGCTCGTGCGGCAAGTGGGCGGTGCACCTCGCGTTCCTCAACCCGTCCATGCTCACGCGGCAGTACAGCGCGATGCCGGACGGCACGACCTACTTCTGCTTCGCGAAGGTGCAGCTGCAGCCGGTGGAGGGATCGATCGTGCGCGGCACCGCCTACTCCATCGGGCTGGGCACGCATGCGGAGAACGCGAAGTACCTCGCCTACGGCCTGCCCACCAACGACCTGAAGAAGGACGCAGTGCCCTCCGGCGTGTCCTGCCGCTTCTGCGAGCGCACCGACTGCAACCAGCGCGCGGCCGCGAGCTACCGCTTCGCGTTCTCGGTGGACGAGTACACGAAGAAGGACTGCTTCTTCTCTCCGCTGCTCGTGCACGAGACGACGCCGCACGGCGCGAAGAAGTCGTCCCGGGAGGGCTAGGGTCCGTCCGTTCGGGCTCAGCCCGCGATGCGGCGGAAGATCTCGCGGGTCCACTCCACGCGGCGCTCGAGCCAGATCTCCTGCGTGTTCGCACGCGCGAAGCGCACGCTCCGGCGCATGAGCTCGGCCAGCCGGTCGCGCGACTGCGCCAGCGCTACCAGCTCGCGGGCCATCGCCTCGTGGTCGAGCCAGGGCACCACCACCACGCCACCGCCGCCGTCGGCGAGCTCCTTGTAATAGTAGGTGTCGTACGCGACCACGACCTCGGCGCCCGCCATCGCGTCGAGCGCGCTGCGCGGCGTGTCCTCCGACAGCGGCGCCGCGAGCAGCACGTGGGCGGCGCGGATCTTCGCGAACAGCCGCTCGCCGAAGGGCATCGCACCGTGGAAGGTGACGATGTCCGCGATGCCCAGCTCCCGCATCAGGTCCTCGAGCCGCTCCTGCTCCGGCCCCGCGCCGATGACGCCGAAGCGCACGTCCGCGCCCCCTTCGCGCGCCCCCTTCACCGCGCGCAGCATGTGGTCGATGCCCTTGTAGGCGACGAGCCGGCCGAAATAGATGACCTCCAGCGGGCCTGCCGGTTGCGCGGTGACGGCGCGCAGCTTTCGCTCGAGCTCTTCCTCGGGGATGAGGTGCTCGCTGTTGAAGGCCGAGTCGAGGAAGTTCTTCACGTTCGGCCGGCCCCGCCCGTAGTCGTGCGCGAGCCTCGAGCCCTTGAGCAGCACCAGCGAGAACGCGCGCGCGGCGATCCAGCGCTGCAGGTGCATGAACGTGTCCGCGAAGATGCGGTTCACCGCGTACTGGCGCCGGCCCCAGTAGCCGCTCTCGAGGTTCATCTTCGCGCTGTTCCGATCGTCGATGTCGGTGACGAAGATCGTCTTCGCCCCGCGCAGCTTCGCCAGCGCCAGCGCGGTGAACTCCACCGGCCGGGTGAAGTACGAGTTGCCCGAGTGCACCACCTCCGCGCGGCGCACCTCCGCGGTCAGCCGGCGCAGGATGACCGGCCACTCCTTGAGGAACGCGGTGTGCGAGCCGCCGGTCTCGTAGAGCGGCACGAGCCGGATGCGGTCGTGCTCTTCGTCGAGCACCTCCATGCTCTTCTCGAGCAGCCGGTACGCGGGCTCGGGCAGACGCGGAGTGGCGACGACGAGGTCCTCCGCGATGGGCCCCAGCCGCCGCTTCAACTGACGCAGGTGCTGGGCGAACGCGCTCTCGACCGCGAACCGGCCTCCCCCGAGGGGATAGGCCGGGACGGCGAGGACCATCAGGTACATGGGCGCGTATGCTGCGGTGCGTCCCCCGATTACGCAACTGCGCGCGGAGAGAAGCCGGCGCGTGCGACCCACGCAAATCGTGCGCAGACGGTGCCGGCCGCCGCCTTGACGCCGCATCGGGTGGGTGCGCGAATGAGAGGGCCGATTCACTCGGAGCTCCCCATGAAACGACGCTGTGCGCTGGCGCCTCTCCTCTTCACCCTCGGCCTGCTCGCCGCGTGCGGCCCGACGCCGGTGGAGGTCGAAGGTCCCGATGCAGGCAGCGTCGAGCCTCCCGTTCCGGCGGTCACCTCGATCTCGCCGGAGCCCGGTCCCTTCAACGGCGAGGTGGAGGTCACGCTCACGACCGACAAGCCGGCGACGATCTTCCTCACCGCCGACGGCAGCGACCCGAAGGTGGAGGGCGGCACGCGGCGCACGGCGGAGGGCAAGCTGACGCTGGTGCTGACCGAGACGACGACGCTGACCTTCTTCTCGCGGACGGCGGAGGGCGCGGAGGAGACGGTGCAGACCGCGCGCTTCGTGCGGGCGGGTGCGGCGAAGGGAACGGTGAGCGGCGTGGTGATCGTGAACACGCTCGCGCTCGGCCACGAGGCAGCTGTCTTCGCGGGCAACGCGCAGCACGCGATCGGGAGCAGCGCCACGGCGGCGGAGCTGCCCTTCACGATCACGGGACTGGAGAACGGACGGCACCGGCTGCGCGCGGTGTCGGATCAGAACGACGACGGCCGCTTCGTGCCGCTGCTGGAGCTGACGTCGCCGGCGGTGGACGTGGAGCTCGACTTCTCGGATCCCTATCGCGCGAGCGTGGAGGGGCTGCGGCTCCATCTCGGCGCGCCGGGCACCGGGCTCTGCGCGATGCAGGGCACCATCCGTCATCCGCGTCCGGCGAACGGCGAGACGATCCGCGTGAGCGCGGTCGATCCCCAGGCGTTCAGCGGTGGCGGCGGAGGCGATCCGGCGGCGCTGCTCGGTCAGCTCCAGCAGGGCTTCCTCATCGCGGTGAACGAGGCCGAGACGGAGTACCGCTACCTGCTCAACGACCTCGAGCCGGGCACGTACATCCCCGTGCCGCTGTTGACGACGATCGGCGCGGGCGGGCTCTCGCTCAACCTTCAGGCGAACCCGCTGCAGACCTTCCAGTGCGCCGCGGACAAGGTGGTGAAGGCGGACCTCGAGCTGGGGCCGGTGGTGCTCAACGGCAGCGTGACGCTCGTGCCGCAGACGCCGCCGACGGGCTTCACCTGGGGCGTGGTGGCGGCGAAGAACGTGTCCGTCACCCGCGGGCTGCAGGCGGTGCTCATGCCCGCGCTCTTCGCGCCGGGCGCCAACGGTGAGCTGACGAGCGGCTTCGGAGGACGAGGCCTGCGCGGGAGCTCGGTCTTCGGCGTGCGCGCGTTCAGCTCCCTCGATGCGAGCGGAGGCGGCGGAGGCACCGGAGCGGGCAATCCGCTGCTCGATGCCCTGATGTGGTCGGTCACGCCGTTTGGCGCGGCGCCGCCGCACGCGACGCTGAACACCGGCACCGCGGACGAGACGCTCGAGCTCAGCGTCCCCATCCCGTAGAGGCCGCGGCTACTCGTGCACCGGACCCAGGTGCACGCGCAGATCGAGCCCCAGCGCGCCCTGCCCCGCCGCGCGCACGCGGACCGGATTGACCTCGAGCTCGGTGAGCTCTGGATGCGCGCAGGCGAGCTGCGAGAGCGTCCGGACGAAGTTCTCCAGCGCGTGCGCATCACCGGGCGCGGCCTTCCGCCACCCGCGCAGCGTCTTGCCGATCCGCGGCGTCTCCAGCAGCGCCTCCAGATCGCGTTCGGAGAGGGGCGCCAGCCGCTGGTGCACGTCTCGGATGAGCTCGGTGCGCGTGCCTCCGGCGCCGACGGTGACGAGCGCGCCGTAGAGCGGGTCCCTCACCGCGCCGACGATCCACTCCTCGCCGTCGGTGATCTCCTGCTGCACCACCAGCGCGACCGGCTCGAGCCGCAGCAGCCGCGACACCGCCGCGCGCACCGCCTGCGCGTCACCGAGCCCGAGCATCACCGCCTTCGCCTCCGTCTTGTGCACGAGGCCGGGCACGTCCGCCTTCAGCACCACCGGATAGCCGAGCCGCTCCGCCGCGCTCACCGCCGCCTCGAGCGACGGCTCCACGCGGAGCTGCGGCACCATCGACAGGCCCCACGCTTCCGCCAGCGCCTCCGCGTGGTCGGTGTCGAGCCAGCCGCCGCTGTTGCCGAGCCGCATCCTCGCGCGCTCGATCACCCGGCGCGCCGCCGCGGGAGGAACGGGCGTGGGCGCGGGCACGTCAGGCGGCGACTGGCGCCACTCCGCGTAGCCGACCGTCAGCCCCAGGGCGCGCGCCGGCGCTTCGGGGAACGGGTAGCAGGGCACGTTCGCCTCGCGGAGCACCGCCTGCGCCTCCTTCACGCCGAACGTTCCCACGAGGCATGCGAGCATCGGCTTGTGCGTCTCCGCGGACACGCGCGCGATCTCCGCCGCCACGCCCCGCGCGTCGCCGGTGATGGGCGGCACGTACACCGCGAGGACCGCGTGGACCTCGGGGTCCGCCGCCGCCAATGAGAGCGCGCGGCCGAACGTCACCGCGTCGGTGTCCGCGAGCACGTCCACCGGGTTCTGCACCGCCGCCGCGTCCCGCAGAACGTCTCGCAGCGCGGCCTGCGTCACGCCGGAGAGCGGCGCGCACACGAGACCGTTCGCCTCCAGCGCGTCCGCCGCGAGAATGCCCGGTCCGCCTGCGTTGGTGACCACCGCCACGCGGCGGCCCGTCGGCAGGGGCTGCATCGAGAGCAGCATGGCCACATCGAACAGCTGCTCCAGCGTGTCGGCCCGGATGACGCCGGACTGGGTGCAGAGCGCGGTGATGTTCGCGTCCGGTCCGGAGAGCGCGCCGGTGTGCGAGCCCGCGGCGCGTGCCCCCGCGCCGGTGCGTCCGCTCTTCACCAGCGCGACGGGCTTCTTCCTCGCCACGCGCGCGGCGACCTCGCGGAAGCGGTGCGGGTTGCCGAAGGACTCGAGGTAGAGCAGCACCGTGTTGGTGTTCGGGTCGTCCTCGAAGTGCTCGAGGATGTCGTTGCCGCTGATGTCCACCTTGTTGCCGAGGCTCGCGAAGCCGGAGAAGCCGAGCCCGCGCTCCGTCGCGTAGTCCAGCGCCGCGAGCCCCACCGCGCCCGACTGCGAGGCGAAGGCGATGTGTCCCCACGGCGGGACGGTGGTGCCGAAGGTCGCGTCGAGCCGCACCTCCGGTTCCGGATTGAGCACGCCGAGGCAGTTGGGCCCGAGCACCCGCATCCCCGAGCCGCGCGCGATCGAACGCAGCTCGCGCTCCAGCGTGCGTCCCCCTTCGCCGGCCTCGCCGAAGCCCGCGGTGAGCACGACCGCCGCCGGCACGCCGAGCGAGGCGGCCTCGCGCATGACCTCGAGCACCTGCTGCGAACGCACCGCGACGACCACGAGGTCCGGACGCTGCGGCAGCGCGCCGAGGTTCGGCCAGGCCTTCACCGAATGCACCGCGTCGGCTTTCGGATTCACCGGATAGACAGGTCCGTTGAAACCGGTGCGGAGCAGGTTGCGGAAGACCGCGCCGCCGACCGAGTTGGGCGAGCGGGAGGCGCCCACCACTGCGACCGAGCGAGGGCGGAAAAGGGGCTGCAACGGCTGGGGCATCCATTAGCGCAAAGCAAGGCTTCGGCCAGCCGCGCCCATGGGAAGGGACCTCACGCAGGGGAGGCGGGCACCTCTCGCGCGCGCAAAAGCTGCACCGGCCGGGTCCCTTTCGCGCACAGCTTGCGCGCCGGGCCGCCGGCATCGTTGGCGCTCACAGCAGCCCTTCGAATCGAACCTAGGGCCGCGCCTTCTTCGCCGGAGCCCGCTTGCCCGCCGTCTTCTTCGGGGGCGCCTTCTTCGCAGCGGTGGCGCTGGCGGCCTGCTTCTTCTTCGCCACGCGGGCCTTCACCCGTGCCGCGTTCGGCAGCGCCTCGGCCTGGGCGTGCGCGCGCGCGACCCACTTCGCCAAGGTCTCGACGTCGTCGTGGAACGCCTCCGGCACGAGCACCCAGTTGCCCATCGTCTTCGCGCCGATGGACCAGGGCTCGGCGCCCTTCATCGACAGGACCTCGCGGTGATCCGCCTCGTCGGTGAGCTTCAACCCGATGCGGCCCGTCTTCCAGATGAGGCTGAAGATGGTGCCTTCGCGGAAGAAGGCGTCGCACCCGAACATGCGGCGGCGGCTCACGCCCGGAAGCGCAGAGGCGTGCTCTTCGACGAGCCCGGTCAGATGATCGGTGAGGGTGGAGGAGGCTTTCATGCGCGCGAGCTACCGCCGACGGGAGGCGCAGCGCAAGCTCAGTACGAGAGCAGCTCCGCGCCAGAGCGGCCGTGCAGCGCGTTGTGCGCGATGACGAGCAGGTCCGTCTCGGTGATGAGGCCCACGAGCTCGCGGTGTTCGTCCACCACCGGCAGCGCGCCGATCTTCCGGTTGAGCATCAGCTCCGCGGCCCGGTGCGCGGGCGCCTCCGGACGGAGGACGATCACCGGATGGGTCATCACCTCTCCGAGCCTCCGCTTGCCGCCCTGCGGCTCCACCATCGCCCGCAGCAGATCGCGGTCGCTGACGATCCCCACCACGTGCTTCTGCGCGTTCACCACCGGCATGTGACGGAACCCGCCGAGCTGCATGTCCTCGGCGGCACGCGAGACGGTGTCCTCTTCGCCGAGCGTCATCACGATCGGCGTCATCAGCTCTTCCACTCTCAGCGTCATGGCAGCACCTCGGGTTTGAGCCGCGCCCCCTTCTCGGGGATGCATCGACCGAGCCGAGCGGGGAACGCAGGATCTGCGCGCATCGTCCGTCAGCGACCGGAGCCACCGACTCCCGGCGAAGGCTTCGTCCGGGGCGGCAGGAGCGAGTCGTCCACGATCCCCTTCACGCTGCCCTCCGGCAGATAGCCGACCGCGCGTGCATGGGCCGCGGCCTCCTCGAGCACCGCCGGATCCGGGTGCAGCGTCGGGGTCAGCTTCGACAGCGCACGGCTGAGGATGGCCTCGTCCATCGGCGCGCCGACCTGCGCGGTGAAGGCCTCGCCCACGGACTTGCCGAACGATGAGGGATCCTGCTCCCAGCGCGCGGTGAGCGCCTCGTGCGCGCGGATGAGGGCCTCGAGCTGCGGACGCTTCTTCTCCAGCGCGGTGCGCGACGCGACGAGCACGGTGGTGTGGAAGCGGCCCTCCGGCCAGAGCTTCGCCTCGTCCAACGCGAGCCTCGCGCCCGCGGCCTGCAGATGAGAGCCCCACGGCTCCGGCACCCACGCACCGTCGAGCTCTCCCCGCTTGAAGAGCGCGACGATCTCCGGGTTCGCCACCGTGACCACCTTCACGTCGCGCTCGGGGTCGAGCCTTCGCGTGCGCAGGTAGTGCCGCAGCGCGATGTCCTGGCTGTTGCCGAGCTGCGGCACCGCGATGCGCAGGCCCTTCAGCGACTCGAGCTCCGCGCCCGGCTCGAGGTAGAGCCCGGCGCCGCCGTCCACCGCGCCGGCGATCACCCGCAGGTCACCGTTGGAGCGGAGGTACGCGTTGAGCGCCGGCCCCGCGCCCACGTAGGTCGCATCGAGCGAGCCGCCCAGCAGTGCCTCCATCGCCGCCGGACCCGCGTTGAACGTGCGCGGCTCGAGCTTCGCGCCCGCCTCGCCGAGCACCTTCTCGAAGGTGCCGTCCTTCACGCCCACCAGCGCCTGCGCGTGCGTGGCATTGGGGAAGTAGCCGAGCCGCAGCACGCTGGCATCGCCCGAGCTCTTCCGGCAGCCGGTGCCGCCCGCCACCGCGAGCAGCACGCACGTCATCGTCATCGTCAACGTCGTCAGGAAGCGCCTCACGCCCTCTCCTCTCGCCTCACCCATTCAGCTCGCCGCCAGACCCCAGCGCCGGCGGACGCGGCGCTCCACGGTCTGGAACAGCACCCGATCGATCAGCACGCCGATCGCGATGATCGCGACCATCACCGCCATCACCTGCGCGCTCTTCAAGAGCTCGCGCCCCGCGGTGAGCAGCTGCCCCAGTCCCCCGCTCACGAAGAGCAATTCGCCCGCGAGCAGCGCCCGCCACGCGAAGCTCCAGCCGAGCTTCAGCGCCGTCACCACGCCGGGCATCGCCGCCATCAGGTGCACGCCGAACGCGAGCCTCACGCCGCGGATGCCGAAGGTGCGCGCCGCCTTCTCGAGGTTCGGATCGATCCCCCGCACCGCGTCCTCGGTGGCCACGGCGACGGCGGTGAGCGAGCCCATCACCACCACGAAGACGATCGCGGTCTCGGAGAGGCCGAACCACAGGAGCGCCAGGGGCAGCCAGCAGATGGAGGGCAGCGCCTGAAGTCCGGCGACGACCGGACGCAGAGCCTCACGCACCGGCGGGATGCGCCCGAGCATCACCCCGAGCGGAAGTCCGACGAGCAGCGCGAGCCCGTAGCCGCGCAGGAGCCGTCCCATCGACTCGCCGATCGCGACGTGGAGCCGTCCGTCGCGCGAGAGCTCGAGCAGGGTGACGAGGACGTCAGTGGCGCGGGGAAGAAGGTGGTCCGGCCAGGGGCCCACCGCCGCGATGACCTCCCAGAGGCCGAAGAGAACCAGCGTCACGACCAAGCCAACCGCCCAATTGCGCCAGCGCATCTTCGACCTCCGCTCCCTGCTCCGCTGCCTTCAACGCCTCGCGCACCACGCCGGACAACCGCGCCAGCGCCGGATCGTCCGGGTCGCGCGGGTGCGGCAGGCGCACCTCCAGATCCGCCACCACCCGCCCCGGCCTCGGCGCGAGGAGCACCACGCGCGTCGCCAGCAGCAGGGCCTCGTGCACGTCGTGCGTGACGAAGACCACCGTCTTTCCCGTGCGCTGCCAGATGCCGCGCAGGAGGTTCTGCATCCGCAGCCGCGTCTGCGCGTCGAGCGAGCCGAAGGGCTCGTCCATCAGCAGCACCGGCGGATCCACCACGAGGGCGCGAGCGAGCGCCGCGCGCATCTTCATGCCGCCGGAGAGCTGGTGCGGCAGCGCCTTCTCGAAGCCGCCGAGCTCCACCTCCGCGAGGATCCGCCGCGCGCGCCGCGACCGCTCCGCTCGCGACAGCCCCTGTGCGCCGAGCACGAAGGTGAGGTTCTGCTCCACCGTCATCCACGGGAAGAGCGCCGCGTCCTGGAACATCAGCAGGCGATCCGGACCGGGCCCGCGCACCGGGATGCCGTCGAGGCTCACCGTGCCGGACGTCGGCCGCACGTGACCGGCCAGCGCGTGCAGCAGCGTGGACTTGCCGCAGCCCGAGGGCCCGAGCAGACAGATGAGCTCGCCGGAGCGCACGTTGAGGTTCACGTCGCGCAGCGCGGTCACGCCGCCGTACTGGTGGCCCACGCGCTCCATGCGCACCTGCGCCTGGCCCTCACGCACGTCGGCGGGGACGAGCAGCGCCTCGCCGGTCTCGCGCGTTCGACGCAGCATGCGCCGCAGCCGGCCCTTCCACCCGTCCGCCTCCGGGGCCTCGCGCGCGAGCGGAAGGGGCGCGCCCTCCTGACGCGTGCGCGGGCCGATGAAGTCGTAGCGCAGGCGCTTCTCGAAGCAGGTGCCCCGCCGAGGATCGAAGACGAGGCAGCGATCCAGCGGCCGCGAGTAGGCGTGCACCGAGATGGCGAGATCGCAGTCCGAGGCGAGGCGGACGCCGTGCAGATCCGCCCGCGTGTCGCGCACGTCCACATCGCCGGCCGCAAGCCTCTGCAGCGGACCGTCCGGCTCCACGCGCGCGGGCCCGGGACCTGTGCCGCCGTCGGTGCGCAGGTAGCCGCCCACCTCCAGCTCGCCGTGCACCACCGTCATCCAGCAGAGCTGCCGCGCGTGATCGTGGATCGGCGCCTGCGAGCCGGTGGCCCAGGTGAGCACGAGCACCTCGAGGAACTCGTCTCGATAGACGAGCGCGCGCGTGTACTTGCCCTTGCGCGGCCGGGCCCATTCGGCGACGGACTGTGCGGTCGGTGCGAATTGTTCGAAGACGCGCTGCAGGATCGCCGGCTGGCCGTCCGCGGCGATGAGCTCCGAAACGAAGCGGGTGAGGTCCACCCGCTCCCGCTCAGTGGTGGCGTCCTGCCCCGCAGTGGGTAAGAAAGTTCCCTGCTCCTGCATTCGTTTGCCCACCTCCGGCGGCGCCGCCCGTCCGCGAGGCCTTTGTGCAATCAGCAAGCCCGGCTCGGGCCGTGCAGCAGGGCGCGACGCGGAGGGCGGATGCACGAAGTGGATGTGGCGGTGGTCGGCGGTGGCGCGGCGGGAACGTTGCTCGTCCTCCAGTTGGCGAAGCGCGCGCCGTCGTTGCGGGTGGCGCTGATCGATGGAAGCGGCCTCTTCGCGCGCGGCGTCGCCTACTCCACGCCGGACCCGGCGCACCTCCTCAACGTTCCGGCCGGCGGCATGTCCGCGGATCCGGAGCAGCCCTCGGAGTTCGCGCGCTGGCTGCGAGACCGCGCCCTCCCCTTCGGCCCGGACGACTTCGCGCCGCGCAGGCTCTACGGCGAGTACCTCCAGTCACTGCTCGTGGAGGCGCAGCGGGCGCAGGGCCTTGAACGACTGCGGCTGCTTCGCGGAGAGGTGCGCGCGGTGCGTCCGCCTCGTGAGGGAGGGGCGCAGCTGTCGTTCAATGATGGGCGTGAGGGCTCGCCGTCCGCGCGCGCAGTCGTGCTCGCCACCGGCAATGCGAAGCCCGCTCGGGCGCGCGTTCCCGACGGGGGGCTGCAGTCGGGGAGCGAGGCGTGGCTGCCGTCGCCGTGGGACTGGGAGCGTGTGGCGGCGATCCCTCGTGATGCGGACGTGTTTCTCCTCGGCACCGGGCTCACCGCGGTGGACGTGGTGCTCACGCTCCGGCGCCTCGGACACCGCGGACGCATCCACGCGCTCTCGCGTCACGGACGGCTGCCGCAGCCGCATGCGGAGGTGCGCGCGGAGCCGGTCGGACTCGAGCCGCCGCCGTCGCTGGAGGCGCCGAGTCTGCGCGCGCTGCTTTCGCGAGTCCGCGCTGCCGGCGAAGGGCGTGACTGGCGCGCGGTGGTGGATGGGCTCCGGCCCTTCACCGTCCCGCTGTGGCAGGCGCTCTCCGACGACGAGCGGCGCCGCTTCCTCAGACATCTCCGCAGCCTGTGGGAGATCCACCGCCACCGCATGGCGCCTGCCGTCGCGTGGGAGGTTGAGCGCGCACGAGAGGAGGGCCAGCTCGTCATCCACCGTGGCCGGCTGGAGCGCTTCACGCGCGCCGAGGGCTGGTGCGCCTGGTGGCGGCATGGCGGTGAGTCCCATCGCGCGCGCTTCGAGGTCGGCGTGAACTGCACCGGACCTGCGGCGCCGGGTGGCGAGGACGATCCGCTCGGACGCGCACTCTTCGCCGAAGGGCTCGTGCAGCGCGATCGGTTCGGGCTGGGGCTGAAGACGGAAGGGGGCGCGCTGGTGGATGCGGCGGGCCGGCGCTCTTCGTGGCTCTTCGGACTGGGGCCGGTCCTGCGCGGCGAGCGGTGGGAGAGCACCGCGGTGCCCGAGCTTCGCGTTCAGGCGCAGTCGCTGGCGGAGTCTCTCGCGGAAGGGCTTCGCGTACGCGGCTGAGGGTTCATCCCCGGCGGCGCGCGTGCGAGATCATCTTCTCGTAGAGCTGCTGCGACCGGAACGGCTTGCCGAGGAAGTCGGTGAGCCCGGTGGCGCGCAGCCGATCCTGCAGATCGAACCGGGCGGAGGCGCTGACCGCGACGATGGGCACCGTGCGCGCCCGCTCGTCCGGCAGCGCGCGGATGAGCCGCGTGGCCTCGTAACCGTCGAGCTCCGGCATGCGCAGGTCCATGAGGACGATGTCGTAGGCGTAGCGCTGCACGTGCTCCACCGCCTCGCGTCCGTTGACGACCACGTCGAACTCGACGCCCCAGCGGCGCAGGAGCTGCGACGCCATGAACACGTTGATCGGGTTGTCCTCCGCCAGCAGCGCGCGCACGCCGCGAAGCGCCACCGACGTCTCCTCGACGATGCCGTCCTCGTCCGGCACCGCGTCGCTCACCGCCAGCCGCAGCCCGAAGGAGAAGGTGGAGCCCACCCCGGGAGTGCTCGTCACGCTGAGCTTTCCGCCGTGCATCTCCACCAGCCGCCGGCTGATGGCGAGGCCGAGCCCGGTGCCGCCGTACTTCACGCCGATCTCGAAGCTCGCCTGGGTGAACTCCTCGAAGATCCGCGCCGCCTGCTCCGGCGCGATGCCGATCCCGGTGTCCGTCACCGCGACCTCCACCGCCGCCATCGCCTCGTTGCGATCGACGAGCGAGACCGTCACCCGCACGCCGCCGCGCTCGGTGAACTTGATCGCGTTGCCCACGAGGTTTCCCAGCACCTGCCCGAGCTTCACCCGATCGCCCACCACCGCCTGGGGCAGCGCCTCGTCGAGCTGCACGTCGAGGTCGAGCTTCTTCTCCTCGGCCTTGCCGGTCAGCGCGTAGATGGACTCGTAGACGAGCTGCCGCAGATCGAAGGGCTTGTGCTCCAGCTCCGCCCGTCCCGCCTCGAGCTTGCTGAAGTCGAGGATGTTGTTCAGCAGCCGCAGGAGGTTGTCCGACGACGTCTGCAGGATGCGGACGTACTTCTCCTGCTGCGCCGACAGCTGGGTCCGCTTCACCAGCCCCACCATGCCGATGATCGCCGTGAGCGGCGTGCGGATCTCGTGGCTCATCATGGAGAGGAACTCGGAGCGGGCCTGCGCCGCCTGCTCCGCCTTCTTCTTCGCCATCCGGAGCTCGGTCTCGTAGCGCTTGCGCTCGCTGATGTCGAAGACGGTGGTGCGGTGAAACACCGCCTCGCCCGCCGCGTTGCGCTTCACCGTCGTGTTCAGCAGCACCGGCACCACGACGCCGTCCGCGCGCACGAAATCCACCTGGACCTCGCTCACCGAGTCCTGCATCCGCAGCAGCGGCCCGAGGTGCGTCTCCCAGAAGATCCGCCCTCCCACCGAGAGGAGCTCCTGCAGGCGCCTCTTCCCCACCAGGGCCGCCGCTTCGTAGCCGGTCAGGCGGAGGAAGGTCCGGTTCGCGCGCACGAGGGTGCCGTCCGGGAGCGTGGAGACGTACCCGCAGGGTGCGTTCTCGTAGAGCTCCTCGGCGCTCTCTTCAGGGAGGTCTGGGACCTCATCAGGCAATAGGCGCCGCCCCCAGGTACCTCTTCATCGCCGCCACCGTCTCCTCGGGTGCGCTGAGGTTCGGGCAGTGGCCGGTGGCCTTCATGAGGAAGAGCTCGCTCTGCGGCAGCTTCGCGTGGAGGTAGCGGCCCACCGGCTCCGGCGCGATGACGTCCTGCGCGCACTGCAGGATCAGCGAAGGCGTCTTCACCCGCTCGAGGTCCTTGCGGTTGTCGGACAGGAAGGTGACCCGCGCGAAGTGCGCCGCGATGTCAGGGTCGGTGCGGCAGAAGCTGTTCGTCAGCTCCGCGCCGAGCTCCGGCCGGTTCGCGTTGCCCATGATCACCGGCGCCATCTGGCTCGACCAGCCGAGGAAGTTGCTGTCCAGCGCGTCGAGCAGGCCCTCGATGTCGCCGCGGCCGAAGCCGCCGATGTAGTCGCCGTCATTGATGTAGCAGGGCGAGGGACCGACGAGGACGAGGCGCTCGAAGCGGTCCGGCTCCATCGCGGCCGCGAGCAGGCCGATGGTCGCGCTCACCGAGTGGCCGACGAACACCGCCTTCGACATGCCCAGCGTGCCGAGGATCTCCAGCACGTCCCGCGCGTAGCCCTCGAGCGTTCCGTACTTGTTGCGGTCGTAGGCGCGCAGGTCGCTGTTGCCCGAGCCCACGTGGTCGAAGAGGACGATGCGGTAGTCGCGCTCGAACTCAGGGGCGACGAAGCGCCACATGTTCTGATCGCAGCCGAAGCCGTGCGCGAAGATCATCGGCGTGTTGCCCTGACCTGAGACCTTCACGTTGTTGCGGGTGAGTACGTTCATCTGAGGTGACCCTCCGGGTCTCGAGTGCGGGCGATGCGAGGCAGCCTGCCCGCCTCGATCCAGAGGGCAATGTGGACAGACCCTGTACGGCCCCAACCCGACAGAGGGGATGTAATGAAGCGTACACTCCGGGGCATGAAGAGCTTCGTCACCGGGGGATCGGGGTTCGTAGGCCGAGAGCTCATCCGGGCGCTCGTCTCCGAGGGGCACGAAGTCGTGGCGCTCGCGCGCAGCGAGCGATCGGAGCGAGCGGTCACTGAGGCCGGCGCGCGCTCCGCCCGAGGGGATCTGGACAGCGTGGACGCGCTGCGTTCGGGCATGGCGGGCTGCGAGGACGACCGGGCGCGGAGGGAGTTGGGCTACCGGCCGGTGATCACCATCGAGGAGGGACTCGCCGAGCTCGCGCGGCTGCCGCCGGTGAAGGCGCAGGCAGCGGCTCAGGGGTAGCAGGTTGCGTAGTAGGTGATCTCGATCGTGCTCCCCGGCTCGGGCTGGTGCATCGGCTCGAAGTTCACCGAGTTCCCGGTCGGGTCGTACGCCCACACCGGCGCGCCCTGTCCGTCCGTCGACGCGACCGGCATCCCGTTCACGCGCACGGTGATCGGTCCGGCCTGCAGGTTCGGCAGGCTGGTGAGGAACTGTCCCGGCACGGGGAAGCCGACGGACGGGAACAGCCCACCGAAGTGGAACTGGCACACCGGCTCCTGCAATCCGTAGGTCAGCTGCGCCACGTCCGCGAGGATCCCTCCGTCGCCCGGACAGGCGCTCGTCACCGGCCCGAAGACATTGAACGTCGCGTACCAGGTGGAAGGACCCGTGCCGCGCAGCGCGTCCCGATACTCGGTTGCCGGGCGAGGAGACGCGTCGGGAGAGGCGGTCACGCACAGCACGTCCAGCTGAACGCCAGGGCGTGGCATGCCGAGCGCCACGTTCGCCGGATTCGCCAGCGCGCCCACCGCCTGCTCGAGGCAGGACTGCGTCGAAGGCCCGGAGGTCCCCACGTTCACCTTCGCGTCGAACTGCGCGGCGACGTTCTGCGACAGCGGCGTCAGTAACGCGTCCGGGTGACCCACGCCCGTGCGCAGTGAGGTGCCCTTTGCCGGGTCCGCGCTGAGCACGGCGATCCGGAAGTCGAGGCCGTCCCCCAGGATCTCGTCGCGCAGCCACGCGAGGTTCTGAGCCACGTGCGCCGAATGCGCCGACATCGCGGGCGAGTCGTCGATCACGATGAGGAAGTCGCGCTTCGGCGGCACGGGAACGGTGAAGGTATCGGTGTGGAGCGAGACGCCGACGCCCTCTCCGTAGAGCGACACGTCCACGTCCTGCGGGCCCGCACCGCCATGCGCGCTGATCCGCACGGTTCCGGTGTCCGCGCCGGTGTCGATCGGCCGGTATCGCACCTGGAAGGTGACTGGCGCGGTGCCGGCGCTCAGCACGACGCCGCTCGGCGGAATCGGCTGTGCCTGCACGGTCAAGAACTCCGGGCACGGCGTGGTGCCTGCGCACTGCGGCCCACCCGCGGGCTGGCCCGCCGCCTCCGTCACCGCGAAGGCCGTCACCGTCACCGGCGAACTGCAGGTGTTGTACACGCTGAAAGTGCGGGTCGCGCTGCCGCAGCCGATCGCGACCTCTCCGAAGTCCAGCGACGCCGGCGCCACCGTCAGGCAGCTCGCGGCCTGCGGCGCGGTGTTGAACTCCACCTGCTGCAGCGTGTGCGGTGCAGACGAGATCCGGAACTGCAGCCAGCCGCTCTGCGCCGCGCCACTGGACGGACCGGCGCGAACGGTGAGCGCGAGCTCCTCACCCGGGCCAAGCACCACCGGCTCCGGCGGCGGCGACATGATCGTCAGCGGCAGCGTGGACTCCTGCGCGATGCCGAAGTCCCAGAGCACGCAGAGCTGACCGGTCGTCTTCGCCGCGTTGGCGATGACCACCGGAACGTCGAGAGAGTTCGGAGCGCTAACGAAGCCCAGGTTGAACCGCTGCGTCATCCGCAGCTCGCACGTCCGCGGCAGCTCTGCCTTCGCGGAGACCTCCACCGACACCTCGGGGTTCACCGGATCGTCGGTGACGACCGTGATCCTCCACCGCTTGTTGCCCAGGGACTGGGGACGGAGGACGACCTCCAGCTCCAGCGCGTTCTCCCCCACCCTTGCCGGAATGCCGCGGTCGAGCTCCCAATCGAGAGGCAGCGCCACGATGAGCTCCGCGTCCTTCGCGGTGCCGCCGGTGACCTCGTGCCGGATCTCGCGCACGTGCAGGAGCGACTCGGTGTGCCCGGCGTTGAAGAGCGTCAGCTTCCTCCGGGTCTCCACCGGCTTCTGTGGCGCAGGCCCCAGCGAGGGATCGATGAACGGGACCTCGCCGAACTTGAGGCTGGCGGGCGGAGAGAGCACCGCGCGCGGTTCGACCGGAAGCGGCGCCGCGTTCGCCACGCCCCACAGCTGCAGCGCGGCCTCGCTCACGTTTTCCCGAGCGTCGCGCGCGACCATGCGCAGCGTGCCCACGAAGTTGCTGTGAACCTCCGGTAGGAACACGAGCCTCAGCGCTGCCTGCTCACCCGGCTCGAGCGAGAGCCCCACCGGCAGCGGCTCCGCCGCAAAGAACGCAGGCTCGTCCTTGATCCAGTCGAAGTGCTCGAGCTTCAGCGTCGCGTCGCCGCCGTTGCGCACGAAGACGGTCCGCTCCACGCGCTCGCCGGCGGTCACCCGCCCGAAGTCCAGTTCGGCGAAGGCCTCTCCGGCGCCCGCCTCCGTCAGCGCGACCTCCAATACGCCGGCCTCATCGGTGCGGCAGGCGGGAGCGAGCAGCAGCAGCAGCGCAGCGGTGAGACGCAACGAGAGGGAGCGGGAGGTGAGGTGCCTCATCTCCCTCTCCATGCCACGGGAAGGCGGATCTTTCCTGCCTGACGCTCTCAGCTCCCGGCGCCGGGCACGCCCTCGATGGCGGCGACCCTCGGACGCTCGTCCTCTCCCTGATGCGGACGCGCCGCAGAGGCCTTCGCGAGCCGCTTCTGCTCCTTCTTGCCGCGCCGCTTGTCGCTCCAACCGGCCAGCGACACGTAGCCGGCGGGGATGACGAGCAGCGTGAGGAAGGTGGAGACGATCATGCCGCCGATCACCGCGCGGGCCATGGGCGCCCACATCTCCGAGCCGTCGCCGATCTCGAACGCCAGCGGGATCATGCCGAGGATCGTCGTCAGCGAGGTCATGAGGATGGGCCGCAGACGGCTGCGCGCGGCCTCCTGGGCGGCCTCGATGAGATCCATCCCCTGCTCGCGGCGGTGCTTGAGCACGTCGATGAGCACGATGCCGTTATTCACCACCACGCCGGCCAACAGGATGAGGCCGATCAGCGCGGTGACCTGCAGCGTCGTCCCGCTGATCGCCAGCGCCAGGACCACGCCCGCGAGCGCCAGCGGCACCGAGAAGAGGATGACGAAGGGCTCGAGCAGCGACTCGAACTGGCTCGCCATCACCATGTACACGAGCAGCACCGCGACGATGAACGCGAGGCCCAGCGCGGCGAACGACTCCTGCAGATCCTCCGCGCTTCCCGCCACCGTGGTGGTGATGCCGGTCTCGCTGCCGACCTCGTCGATGGCGCTGTTCACCCGCTCCATCAGCGTCCCCAGCGGCACCTTGCCGGAGGTGATGGCGATGGTCGCGATGCGGCGCTGGTTCTCGCGGTTGATCGCCGTGGGACCGAGGCCCTGCTCGATCTTCGCCACAGTCTCCAGCGGCACCGTCATCCCGCGCGGCGTGACGATGGGCAGCGCCCGCAGCCGCGAGATGTCCTCGCGGACCTCCACCGGCGCGCGCACGTTGATCGCGTACTCGTCGCCCTTCTCCCGGTACATCGTTGCGGTGGTCCCGAGGAAGTAGGTGGAGATGGTGGAGGACACGTCCGCCGGCGTCAGCCCGAGCACGCGGATCTGCTCACGGTCGAGCTCCACCTGCAGCTCCGGCCTCCCGCTCTCCATGGAGAACACCACCGACGCCGCGCCGGGCACGGTCTCAAGCCGGCTCTTCAGCCGCTCACCGTAGGCGCGCGTGGTGGAGAGATCCTCGCCGAAGACCTTCACCACGATGTCGCCGCCCGCGCCGCCGAAGCCCGCGGTCTGCGCCTCGATGGAGAGGCCCGGCAGGTCCTTGAACTGCTCGAGCAGGGTGTCGCGGATCTCCTGCTGCCCGCGCGCACGCTGGCTCTTCGGCGGGAGCCTTATCTGCACGCTGCCGGTGTAGGAGTTCTGGCCGAACAGCGCCGCGAAGCCCTCGCCGCCGCCGAACTGCGAGACGATGACCTGAGCTTCCGGCACCTCCTGGCGGATGATCTCCTCCACTCCCTTGAAGAGCTCGTCCGTCGCGCCGAGCGCGCTGCCCGGCGCCGCCTTCACCGAGAACTGCAGCCGCCCGTCGTCCGTCTGCGGCATGAAGTCCACGCCGAGGGTGGGGACGAGCGCCATGCTGCCCACGAACACGAGGATCGCGCCGGCGAAGATCTTCTTCCGGTGGTGCAGCGCGCGGCCGAGGAAGTTGCCGTACTTCCCCGCCAGCGGGTCCACCCAGAAGGTGAGCCGGCCCACGAAGCGCTCGAAGGCGTTCTGGCCCAGCGTCCGGATCATCAGGGACGCCATCAGCGGTACCAGCGTCAGCGCCACCAGCAGCGACGCGAGCAGCGAGATGCAGATGGTGAGGCTCATGTCGCGGAAGAGCTGACCTGCGAGCCCGGGCACGAAGAGGATCGGCGCGAACACCGCCACCGTCGTCAGCGTGGACGCGGTGATCGGCATCGCCATCTCCACCGTGCCCTCGATGGCGGCGGTCTTCGGGTCCTTCCCCTCGTTGAGCTTGTTGAAGATGTTCTCGAGGACCACGATCGAGTTGTCCACGAGCATGCCGACCGCGAGCGCGAGCCCGGCCATGGAGATGATGTTCATCGTCACGCCCTGCGAATCCATCACCGCGAAGGTGACGAGCAGCGAGAGCGGGATGCTCACCAGCACGATCGACGCCGTCCGCCACGAGCGCAGGAACGCGAGCAGCACCAGCGCGGTGAGGAAGATCGCCATGATCGCGCTGTCCGACAGGTTGGAGAGCGCGCGGGTGATCGGCTCGCCCTGATCGAACACGGTGGTGATCGACGAGCCCTCGGGCAGCCGCTTCTCGAGGCCCTTCAGCTCGGCCATCACCCGCCGCGCGACCTGGACGGTGTTCGCATCCGACTGCTTGCGCACCGCCATCATCACCGCGTGCTGGCCGTCCGCGCGCACGATCGCGATCTGCTCCTCGAACGCGTCGTTCACCTCCGCCACGTCGCGCAGGAGGACCGGCACGCCGCCCTTCTGCCCCACCACCACCTCGCGCACCTGCTCCACGGAGGTGAACTCGGCGCGGGTGGAGATGTTGAACTCCTGCTTGCCCTGGTCGAGCCGGCCACCCGGGATGACGAGGTTTGCGCCGCGCAGCGCGCCGACGATCTGCGACGCGGGCACGCCGTAGGCCTCCAGCCACTCTGGCTGCAGCCGGACCTGGATCTCGCGCTTCGTCCCGCCGATGACCTCTGCCGCCGCCACGCCGGCGATGCGCGAGAGGAACGGCTCCACCTCGTCCTCGGCGAGCTTGCGCACCGCCTCCGCGCCGCCGGGTGCGTTGACGGTGAGGAAGACCACCGGCTGCAGCGAAGGATCGAACGCGAAGGTCAGCGGGCGCGGCACGTCGTCCGGCAGCCGCTCCAGCGCGAAGACCTCCATGTTCTTCCGGACGTCCGCCTCCGCCTGCTTCATGTCCGTGCCCCAGGCGAACTCCACCAGCAGCGTGGCGCTCCCCTGGTTCGAGGTGGAGTTGATCTTCTCCACGTTCTGCACCGAGGACATGGCCTCCTCGAGCGGGCGGGTGACGAGCTGCTCCACAGCGTCCGGACCCGCGCCCGGATACGTCGCGATCACCGCGACGATCGGGAACTCGATGTTCGGCAGCATGTCCAGCTTCAGCCGGCTGAACGTGAACAGGCCGAGCAGCGTGAGGCAGAGAAAGACCATCACGCCCGTCACCGGGCGGCGTACCGACAGCTCCGTGATCTTCATCGCCTAACCCTTCTTCTCAATCGCGTCGGCCAACCGGATGGGGTTCTTGTCGCGGAGCAGGTGCGCGCCCTGCACCACCAGCGCCTCGCCCGCCTCGAGTCCGGAGACGATCTCCAGCTGGTCCACCTGCCGCCGGCCGACCTTCACCTCGCGCCGGTGCGCCTTCTCACCGTCGGAGACGAAGGCGAACGCAAGGCCGGTCCGCTCGGTGTCGCCGGTCATGAGGATGGCCTCGGAGGGGACGAGCACCACGTTCGGGTGGCGCTCCAGTTCGATCACCGCGCGCACCGCGGCGCCGCTGACCAGGGTTCCGTCCTTGTTGTCGAGCTCGACCTCGACGAGGCCGGTGCGCGTCTGCCGGTCCACCACCGGGCCCTTCAGCGTGACCTTCGCCTCCACCTTCTGGTTCGGCTGCGCGAGCGGCGACACGTTGACCGTCATGCCCGGCGCGACGCGGAAGAAGTCCCGCTCCGGCGCGCGCAGCACGACCTTCATCCGCTCGCTCTTCACCACCGTCATGATCGGCATCGAGGGCATCGCCATGTCGCCGGCCTTCACGGTGATCTGCGACACCACCCCGCTGATCGGGCTGCGGATCGTCGTCCGGTCCTTCTGCGCCGAAGCGGTGCCCACGCCCGCGGTGGCCTGACGCACCTGCGCGGCCGCTGCCTTCGCCTGCGACTCCGCGTTCTCCAGCTGCTGCTGCGAGATGCTGCCCGCCTGCGCCAGCGCGCGCAGCCGCCGCACGTTGTCCTCCGCCGCGTCGCGGTTGGCGATCGCCGCCTCGAGCCCTGCCTGCGCCTGGTTCACGCCCTGCGCCATGAGGTCCGCGGTCACCGTGGCCAGCAGGTCGCCCTGCTTCACCACGTCGCCCTCGCGCACCGCGAGCGTGCGGATGCGGTCGGAGACCTGCGCGTACACGCGGACCTCCTCCACGCCCTGCAGCTCGCCCACCAGCGAGACGCTCTCCACCACGTCGCCGCGCTCGACCTTCGCCACCCTCACGGTGCGCGCCGCCAGCGGAGCGTCCGCCGCGCTCTTCGCGCCCGAAGCCTCCGCGGAGGCCTCACCGCCCTTGCACCCGCCCAGCGCAACCGCGCCCCCGAGGGCCACCGCGAGTGCCCACTTCTTCGAAACGTTACGGCCAGTCTGCTGCGACATCGGGTGGGTCCTCATGGGGTTCACGGGGTTACGGGTTGAAGATTCCGGCAGCGCGCGCCAGCCGCAGCGCGGCGAGCTCCGCGTTGAGCTGCTCGTTGACGCGCGACAGCTCGGCCGACCGCCGCGCCACGTTCGCGTCGGTGACCTCCAGATAGGTCGCCACACCGGCCTCGAAACTCTTCTGGACCAGCTCCGCATTCTCGACCGCCAGCCGAGCCTGCTCGTCCGCCTTCACGCGGTTGGCCTCCGCGCTCTCCAGCTCGAGCTGCGCCCGACGAAGCTCGTCGCGCACGCGGTTCTCCGCCGCCCGGGCCTCCGCCTTCGACTGGACGATCCGCGCGTTCGCCTCGCGCAGCTCCGCCTCGCGCAGGCCGCCGTCCCAGAGCACCCAGTTGAGGCCCACGCCCGCGGTGAAGATGCCGTAGTCACCGGTGAAGCCCGCCGTGTTCGACAGCGAGTACCGCGCGGTGAGCCCGATCGACGGAAGGTAGCGGTACAGCGTCCCCGTCCGGCCCTTCTCCGCGAGCTGCACGTTCTTGCGCGCCGCCTGCAGGTCCGGCCGCTTCTCCAGCGCCTCCGCCTCCAGCGACTCGGCAGTGCCCGGCAGCGCGGGCGCGGCGGGACGGCCCACCTCGAAGTCCGGCTCACGGTCGAGCAGCGTGGCGAGGCTGCTCAGCGAAGCGCGGTAGCTGTTCTTCGTCCGCAGCACGTCCTGCTCGGTGCGGGCCCGCTCGATCTGCGCGCGCAGCAGCGCCACCCGCGGGACCACGCCCTGCTGGAACTTCAGCTGCGCGTCCTTCTCGTGCGCGAGGTTCGACTCGAGCAGCCGCTCCTGCACGCCGATCGCCTCTCGCAGCGCCTCGGCCCCGTAATAGAGCTGCACCACGCCGAAGAGGATCTCGCGGCGCGCGTTCTCCACGTTGAGCTCGGCGAGCTCGGCGGAGAGGTAGGCCTGGTCGATCGCGGGCCACAGCGCGGGCGCGAGGAGCGCCTGGCTCAGCTGGATCTGCGCGCCGAGCTGGTGCTTGCGCTGAACCTCGAGCTCGATCACGTCCGACGGCACCTGGACCAGCGACGTCTGCGCGCCCGGCGGGTTGTCGAGCCCCGGCTCACGCGTCGGATCGAACGGGGGCCCCTGCGGCGCGCCCACGTCCCGGATGTAGTACCCGGTGGGCATCACCAGCTTCGCGTCGGAGCTGTTCCAGTTGTACGAGCCGCCCACGGAGAGCTGCGGGAGGTAGTTCGCCCACACCTTGCGGCTCGCGGTCTTCGCCTGATCCAGCCGCGCCTGCGCCGCCTGCAGATCGAGGTTCCGCTCGGAGGCCTGCTTCAGCGCCTCGTCGAGCGTGAGCACCGGCAGCCCCGACGTCTGCTGCGCCGTCTGCGCTGCCGGGGCGGGCTGCGTGTTCGAGCCGGCCTGCGCGAGCGCCGCGCCGGGCACCACCGTGAGAGCCACCGCCGCCAGCGCGGCCTTCCTTGCTGCGCGCATCATTCCTCCACCTTCTTCCGTGCGTTCGTTGCGGCATCGCCGCTCTCGAGTCGCGCCACCAGGCGCTGAACGATTCCCACAAGGGCCGCCGAATCCTCGTCCGGCAGAAAGGACATGAACTCCGCCATCCGCGCCTGGACCTGCGCCGCCATCTCGTCGTGCGTGCGAAGGCCCTCGGCGGTGGCGCGGACGCGGACCACGCGGCGGTCCTGCGCATCGCGCTCGCGCTGCACGAGCCCGCGCGCCTCCAGCCGATCGACGATCCCGGTGATGGTCTTCTCCGTCACGCCCACGCGCCGCGCGATCTCGCCCATCGTCAGCGGGCCGTCGCCGCCCACCCACAACAGGGCGTGCATCTGCGGCGGCGTGAAGCCCATCTCCTCCACCGAGTGCGCCAGCGGATCGCGGAGCGAGTTGCGCCGACCGAGGGTCTTGATCAGCTCCAGGAGTTGCCGGGCCCTCGCCTGGGCAACCCGCGCCGAGATATTCTTCATTACGGACTATCTAGGTACGCGACCTTCGTTGCCGCCGCAACACCTTCTGCACGGCTAGAACTGGCCGCTCGCCGCCAGCCCGCCGCCACCCGGGAGAGCGAGCGGCATCACCGCCCACGCCGCGCCGCCCGAACGATTGACGCCGGCGCTTGTTCCCCTGCCGGGCGTCATTTCCGCCGGCAGCGACGCGCGGTGCCGCACGACCCACGTCCCCACGCTGGCCCCCAGCGCCGCGCCCCAGAGCGACTCGGAGACGAAGTGCCGCCGGTCGAGGACGTGGAAGGCGATGAGCGAACCCGTCAGCCCCCAGCCCGCGACCTGCACCCACACCGGCGGCGCGAAGTAGGCGAGCCCGGAGGCAGCGACCGCGAACAACGTGGCTGCATGTCCGGACGGCGTGCCAGCGGGCAGCAACCCGAACGAGGCCAACGGCCCGAGCACCCGCCCCTCTCCGTTGCCCTGCATCGGGCCCTCGCGTCCGATGAGGAGCTTCAGCGTCAGGTGGTACGCCTGCGCCACCGCCACCGACTCGATCATCAGCGACGCGCCCTCGGCGAGGGTCTCGTTGCCGATCGCGTGACCCAGCGCCCACGCGCCCAGTCCGCCCACGCCCACCGAGCCCCAGAGCACGACCTGCATCGCCGGCGTCCACACCTCGGGCAGGTGACGGTCGAGCCGCTGGGCGATGAAGCGATCGAGCCGAACGTCGGGGCTCGGCGTGCCCGCGAACATGAGCCCGCCCACCGCCGCGCCGAACCCGGCGAACTGCACCCAGTCGAGCGGCTCCCACGACGGGAGGTTCGCGGGGATGGCCACCAGGTCGAACCCGATGCGGGTGAAGAGGTCGCGGTCCGACCAGCGGTAGCCGTCGCCGAGGAACGGGGTCCGCTGCACGTCCTCCGCGTGCGCGACCTGCGGAAGCGAGAGCATCACCACCACGCCCAGCGCAGTGAGGCTCGACACGGCGCTGCGTGCGCGCATCAGCGTCCGCCTTCACCCGCGGGCGAATGCCCGGTCAGCTCGGTCTCGCTCCGGAACCGCGCGCGCATGAGGAGGAACTTGCCGTGCCCCTGCGCCGTCACCCGGACCGGCATGTGGCCGCAGGCCGTCTTCTCGAAGTGGACCCGCATCCGCAGCGCATCCAGGTACACCGGGTACTTCGACGGTTCGGCGTCGAGCGTCAGCAGCTTCGGCGACTCGAGCGAAACGGTGGCCCTGCCCTTCGCGCGCTTGTCGTGCGGCTCCTTCGGTTCGAAGTGCACCACGCCGGTCTTCGCACCCTCCTCCGCCTCGAGCCGGTACTCGTAATGCGCGCGCTCGGAAGGATGGAACGGCCCGGGGTGCGGCCTCTCACTCTCGTCTTTCGGCCGCTGCCGGAAGAGGCGGGACACGTCCCCTTCCACGCTCTCCGCCTTCAGCGCGCGTTGATGCCCCTTCGGCGACTGCACGAACGAGAACTCGCGGGTGAGCTTTCCCTTCGGCGCGCCCTTTCCGTCGAGCTCATCGAGCACCGTGCGCTCGACGAGGGAACAGGAGACGGACTCCCGCCGCGTCTCGTCTGCGGCCAACGCCGAGAGCACCGCCTCGAGCTTCGGGTGCGGCGCGCTCTGGAGCACGGTGGTAACGAGAAGTGCCGGGAGGAAGGTCATGGCGCGACGTGGATATTCTCTAAACCGGAACATCTCCGGATGCACCACGAGCGTCAACGTGCGAATCCGCGAGCCATTGCCATGACTTGCGGCCCTCTGCTCCTCGGCCTGCTGCTCACCGCGGCGCCTGCTGTCCCACAGGCGCCCACCGAGGCGGAGCCTCCGGCGGATTCGCCCCTTCGTCAGCGTGCGCGCTGGGTGGGCATCACCGGAGGTGCCGTCGCCGCGACCGGTGCCGCGCTGTGGGTCGCGGGCGAATGGCGCGAGCGCTCCTTTCCTCGGGACCGCGCGCTGACGCCGGACGAGTCGAAGAGCCTCCGCCGCGCCGAGCACCTCTCGACCGGCGGCTTCGCCACGGTGATGACCGGTGCCGCGGTGCTCGGCATCGCCTGGCTCTTGTGGGCGGAGGCCGACCGCGAGAGCGACTCAGCTCCCCGGCTGTCGCTCATCCCCAGTCCCGGCGCGAGCGCTGGCCGCGGCGGGCTCTTCCTCGAGTTGGAAGGCCGGTTCTAAACAGGATCGCCTTGGATGGGATCCATCCCCCGCGAGGTGAGGTGGTTGACGGATGATCGAGCGAGGATCACAGTGCCGCGATCTCTTTCGGATCGGAGATCGGTTTGGCTCGCTCGAAGAAT
>JAFAFL010000130.1 GCA_023423535.1 Pseudomonadota bacterium | reverse complement strand
GGGCCGCACTGCGCGGACCCGGCTCTTCTCTTTTCACGACCTGGATTCGGCTGTGACTACCGCAGCGCGATCAGCGTGGCGACGAGCAGCGAGACGACGCTCATCACCTTGATGAGGATCGCGACCGCGGGGCCGGAGGTGTCCTTGAACGGGTCGCCGACCATGTCGCCGATGACCGCGGCCTTGTGGACGCTGGAGCCCTTGGCGTGGCCCTTGAGCCCGCCCTTCTCGATGAACTTCTTCGCGTTGTCCCAGGCGCCGCCGGCGTTGGCCATGAAGAGCGACAGCGTGGCGCCCACCGCGAGCGAGCCGACGAGCGTACCGGCCAGCGCCGCAGGCCCGAGCGTGAAGCCGATGAGCGGCGGGACAACGACCGCGACCATGCCGGGGAGGATCATCTCCTTCAGCGCGGACTTGGTGGCGATGTCCACGATGCGGTCCGGCTGCGGCTCGGCCTTGAGCTCCATCAGGCCGGGGATCTCGCGGAACTGACGGCCGATCTCCTCGACGATCGAACCGGCGGCACGACCGACCGCGACCATCGTCCAGGCGCTGACGAGGAACGGGAGGATGGAGCCGATGAGGATGCCGATGAGGATGTTCGGCTCGGTGACCACGAGGTTCAGCGGCTCGAGACCCGCGACCTGCCGCGCGTGGTTGACCTCGGCGTTGTAGGCGCTGAAGAGCGCCATCACGGTGAGGATCGCCGAGCCGATCGCGAAGCCCTTGCCGATCGCCGCCGTGGTGTTGCCCACCGCGTCGAGCTCGTCGGTGATCGCGCGGACCTCGGGGCCGAGGCCGGACATCTCGCTGATGCCGCCCGCGTTGTCAGAGATGGGACCGTACGCATCGACCGTCATCACGATCGCGGTGCCGGCGAGCATGCCCACCGCCGCCAGCGCGATGCCGTAGAGGCCGAGGTAGTGGTTGGCGATGAAGGCGGTGCCGGCGATGACGAGCATCGGGATCGCCGTGGACTCCATGCCCACCGCGAGGCCGCGGATGAGGTTCGTGCCCGCGCCCGTCTGCGCCGCCTCGGCGATCTTCCGGACAGGAGAGGCGGACGTGTAGAAGTCCGTCACGAGGCCGATGACCGCGCCCGCGATGGCGCCCACGCCGATGGCGATGGTCACGTTCTGGGTCACGCCGAGGATCGGCATGAGGATCGCCGAGATGCCGGTCAGCGCGATCGCCGGGAAGATCAGCGCGATGCGGAGCACCATCGCCGGGTTCATGTTGCTCAGCATCCGCGTGACGATGATGCCGACGATGCTCACGCCGAGGCCGACCGCGGAGAGGAAGAGCGGGAGGAGCACGCCCATGTTCCGCTGCGTCTCCAGCGAGGCGTTCGGGTCCAGCAGAAGCTCCGGCGCGTTGCTGGCGGTGATCGCCATCGCCAGCGCCATCGCGGCGACGATCGACGCGACCATGGACTCGTAGATGTCCGCGCCCATGCCGGCCACGTCACCCACGTTGTCGCCCACGTTGTCGGCGATGACGCCCGGGTTGCGCGGATCGTCTTCGGGGATGTTCTCGATCACCTTGCCCGCGACGTCGGAGCCCACGTCCGCCGCCTTGGTGTAGATGCCGCCTCCGATGCGCGCGAACAGCGCGATCGAGGAGGCGCCCACCGCGAACGAGTGGAGCACGGTGCTGAGGTTCTCGCGGTCCGCGTAGACCCAGTACACCGCCACCATGCCGATGAGGCCGAGCGAGGCGACCGCAAGTCCCATCACCGCGCCGCCGTCCAGCGCGACGAGCAGCGCCTTCGACTTCACGCGGGAGATCGCCGCCTGCGCGGTCTTCACGTTCGCGTAGGTCGCGCTCTTCATGCCGAAGAAGCCGGCGAGGAGGCTGAGGAACGCGCCGAGCACGAAGGAGATCGCCGCGTCCCAGCCGAGCGCGAGGCCGAGCACCACCGCCACCACCACGCTGTAGACGATGAGGACCTTGTACTGACGGAACAGGAACGCCATCGCACCTTCGCGGATGTAGCGCGCGATGCGATTCATCGTTTCGTTGCCGTCCGGGAGCATCTTCGTCTTCACGAAGAATCCCAGCGCCATCAACAGCCCGAGGACCCCGAACACCAAGGGGGATGCAACGAGCGCCGTACTCATGGTCATGGTGAAATCGTCTCCTGCAGAACTTCGAAGCTCTGTGAAGCGGCGCCGGTTATCGGGTTTGAGGCGCGAGGTCAACGAGCGCGGTTTTTTTGTCGCGGGTTGCAACTGGTCCGCGAGGAATCGTCAGGCCCGTTGCACTGCTCATTCTTGACCCACCTCCGGGTAAACCCTACAAGGGCTCGTTTTCTCTGGAGGATCGCCGATGCGTCGCCTGACCCTGTGCCTGCTGGCCGTCGCGGCCGTGGCCCTCACCGGATGCGAGAAGAAGCCCGGCACCGGTGGTGACCTGCCCCCCGCCAACTCGACCCAGGCGGGCGCCCAGACCGCCGCCAATGCGCAGGCGGGCAAGGAAGAGAAGCCCTCCACCGACGGCAGCGGGTCCGGCGCGACCCCGACGGGCGGCGACGTCATCTGGATCGGCGAGGTCGGCTCGCTCACCGGTCCGGAGGCGACGTTCGGCATCTCCACCCGCGACGGCATCGCGCTGGCGGTGAAGCAGGAGAACGAGAAGGGCGGCGTGAAGGGCCGGCAGCTCGCGGTGCGCCTCTACGACGATCAGTCGAAGCCGGAGGAGGCGGCGAACGCGGCCACGCGGCTCATCACCCAGGACAAGGTGCACGTGATCCTCGGCGAGGTGGCGTCCACGAACTCGCTGGCCATGGCGCCGCGCGCGCAGGGCGCGAAGGTGCCGATGATCACCCCCTCCTCCACCAACCCGAAGGTGACCGAGGTCGGCGACTACATCTTCCGCGTTTGCTTCATCGATCCCTTCCAGGGCCTGGCGATGGCGAAGTTCGCAACCGAGAACCTCAAGGTGAAGCGCGCGGCGGTGCTGAAGGATCAGAAGAGCGACTACTCGCTCGGGCTGACCGAGGTCTTCAGCGCGAAGTTCACCGAGTTCGGCGGGACGATCGTGGCCACCGAGGCGTACTCGAAGGGCGACACCGACTTCCGCGCGCAGCTCACCGCGATCAAGCGGCACAAGCCGGAGGCGCTCTACGTGCCGGGCTACTACACCGACGTGGGCGTGATCGCGCGGCAGGCGCGGGAGCTGGGGCTGCGGACGATCATGCTCGGCGGTGACGGCTGGGAGAGCCCCACTCTCTTCGAGCTGGGCGGCTCCGCGCTCGAGGGCGCGTACTACACGAACCACTACTCGTCGCAGGATCCGTCGCCGCAGGTGCAGCAGTTCATCGCGGACTACAAGAAGGCCTACGGCGCGGTGCCGGACTCGCTGGCGGCGCTGGGCTACGACGCGGCGAAGGTGGCGATCGAGGCGATGCGGCGCGCGCCGGAGCTGACCGGCCCGGCCATCCGCGACGAGATCGCGAAGACGAAGGACCACCCGGGCGCCGCGGGGACGATCAGCCTCGACGAGAAGCGCAACGCGGTGAAGCCGGCGGTGGTGCTGAAGGTCGTGGGCAACAGCACCGAGTTCGTCACCACCGTCGCGCCGTAGCGGCCCTCGAGCCGCGACCCGCTCACGATGAACGACTTCATCCAGCACCTGATCAACGGGCTCGCTGCCGGCACCATCTACGCCCTCGTCGCGCTGGGCTACACGATGGTGTACGGCGTGCTGAAGCTCATCAACTTCGCGCACGGCGACGTGATGATGGTCGGCGTGTACATGGGCTACGCCACCGCGTTTCAGCTCGGGCGCGGCACCCAGTCCACCTTCCTCGGCGTGACGCTGGTGTTTCTCGCGGCGATGGTCGGGTGCGCGGTGCTGGGCCTACTCATCGAGCGGCTCGCCTACCGGCCCCTGCGCGACAAGCCGCGGCTGACTGCGCTGATCACCGCGATCGGGATCTCGTTCGCGCTCTCCTACGGGTTCCAGCTCGACTTCGGGTTCCTCCCCGGCGCCTCGCCGCGCGCGTTCCCGGAGATCATCAAGCCCACCGAGTGGGTGGTGATCGGCGACTACGACGTCGTCATCTGGAACTGGCAGATCATCTCCTTCGGCATCGCGGTGGCGCTGATGGTGGCGCTGCAGTTCCTCGTCTTCCGCACCCGCTTCGGCCGGGCGATGCGCGCGGTCTCCTTCGACCACCGCACCGCGGGCCTGATGGGCATTCCGGTGGACCGGGTGATCGCCGGCACGTTCATGCTCGGCTCGGCCTTGGCCGCGGGCGCGGGGCTGCTCTACGCGATCAAGGACACCGCCATTCAGCCGCTGATGGGCCTCTACGTGGGCCTCAAGGCGTTCGTGGCCGCGGTGATCGGCGGCATCGGGCACGTGCCGGGCGCGGTGGTGGGCGGCTTGATGCTCGGGCTCGTGGAGGAGTTCGTGGTCGGCTACACCGCGTCGAGCTGGCGGGACGCGGTGGCGTTCGCGTTCCTCATCATCGTGCTGCTCGTCCGGCCCGAGGGCATGTTCGGCCGCGTCGCCGCGGAGAAGGTCTGATGACCGAGCTCGCGCTGCCCAGGGCCACAGGCGTCCCCGCGTGGCTCCGAGGTCCCCTCCCCGTCCTCATCGCGCTGCCGGTGCTGGCGGTGCTGCAGGTGGTGACGACCGAGCTGCACTTCTTCGTCTACATCGCGTCGCTCGTCGGCGTGAACATCGTGCTCGCGGTGTCGCTGAACATCGTGAACGGGATGACCGGCCAGTTCTCGATCGGCCACGCCGGCTTCATGGCGGTGGGCGCGTACATCAGCGGCAAGTTCTCGCTGGAGACGCGCGAGTTCTACATCGCCCTGCCCGGCCTGCCGATGGGCGCGTCCGATCAGCTCGTGTTCTTCATCTCGCTGGTGCTCGGCGGATCGGTGGCGGCGCTGTTCGGGTTCCTCGTGGGCCTGCCGTCGCTGCGGTTGAAGGGCGACTACCTCGCGATCGTCACGCTCGGGTTCGGCGAGATCATCCGCGTGGTGGTGCAGAACACCGAGATGTTCGGGCGCGCGCTCGGGCTCTCCGGGATCCCGCAGCGCTCCACCTTGTTCATGGTGGGCTTCTGGGTCTTCATCACGGTGCTCGTCGCGCGAAGGATCCAGCGCTCGCCGCACGGGAGATCGCTGCTCGCCATCCGCGAGGACGAGATCGCCGCCGAGGCGATGGGCGTGAACACGACCTCCTACAAGGTGCGCGCGTTCGTCATCAGCGCGTTCCTCGCCGGCGTGGCGGGCGGGTTGTTCGCGCACTTCGTCCCCATCATCAACCCGGGCTCCTTCACCTTCGTGAAGTCGATGGAGATCGTGGTGATGATCGTCGCTGGCGGGCTCGGCTCGAACAGCGGCGCGGTGGTGGCGGCGATCTTCCTCACCCTCCTCCCCGAGGGCCTGCGCACGCTGTTCATCAACCTCGGCTCCGGCGACCAGTCGCTGGCGCAGCGGGTGGATCAGATCCGCATGCCCATCTACGGGTTCCTGCTGGTGGTGCTGATGCTCGCGCGCCCGCAGGGCCTCTTCGGCACCCGCGAGATCTGGGACATCGTCCCGCGTTGGATCCCGCGCCGCTTCCGGGGGATGCGCTGATGGCGGCGGTCGTATCGGACGCCTCCGCTTCGTCGGTGCCGGTGCTCGAGGCGCGCCGCGCGAGCATCCAGTTCGGCGGGCTCAAGGCGCTCAGCGAGTTCGACCTGCAGGTCCGCGCCGGCGAGCTGAAGGGCCTCATTGGTCCGAACGGCGCGGGCAAGACCACCGCGTTCAACGTCCTCACGGGCGTGTACCGGCCCACGAGCGGGGAAGTGCGCGTGGACGGCCAGGTGGTGAACGGCCGCAAGCCGCACCAGATCAACAGGCTGGGGCTCGCGCGCACCTTCCAGAACATCCGCCTGTTCAAGGAGCTCACCGCGCTGGAGAACGTGAAGGTCGCGTGCCTCGCGGAGACCTTCGCGGTGATCGGCCGCGAGCGCATCGATGCGCAGCAGCGCGCGGGCCGCTTCTACGTCGCCAACGTGCTGCACGCGGTGAACAACTACTTCGACTGGTGGCGCGCGCTGCTCCTCACGCCCGGCTTTCTCCGCGAAGAGGAGGCCACGACGAAGAAGGCCGAGTCCCTGCTGGAGGTGATGGGCCTTCTGCACCGGCGCGACGAGCAGGCCCGCAACCTCCCCTACGGCGAACAGCGCCGCCTGGAGATCGCGCGCGCGCTGGCCACACATCCGAAGGTGCTGCTGCTCGACGAGCCGGCCGCGGGCATGAACACGCGCGAGAAGGCGGACCTGATGGTGCTCGTGCGCGAGATCCGCGACCGCTTCCAGCTGGGCATTCTCGTCATCGAGCACGACATGAAGCTGGTGATGGGCATCTGCGAGAACATCACCGTGCTCGACCACGGAGAGACCATCGCGCGGGGGACGCCTCATGAGGTCCGCAGCAATCCGAAGGTGATCGAGGCGTACCTCGGCGAGGGCGCCGTCCATTCGCAGGAGAGCGCGCACGCATGACCGCCGCCACCGCAGCCTCCTCTCCCATCCGCGTGCTGGGCACGAGGGCCCCGCGCGAGCCGCACCTCGAGATCTCCGGGCTGCGCGTGTCCTACGGCGCCATCCAGGCCGTCCGCGGCGTCTCGCTCACCGTGGGCCGCGGCGAGGTCGTGGCGCTGATCGGCGCCAACGGCGCGGGCAAGACGAGCACCCTCCGCGCGGTGAGCGGGATGCTCAAGCCGCAGGCGGGGGCGATCACGCTGGACGGGAAGCCGACCACCGGGCTGCGTTCGCACCAGCTGGTGCCGCGCGGACTCGCCCACGCGCCCGAGGGCCGGGGAATCTTCCTCAACCTCACCATCGAGGAGAACCTCGACCTCGGCGCCTACCTGCGCAACGACCGCGCGGAGATCGCAGCGGACCTCGAGTACTGCTTCGGGCTCTTTCCTCGCCTGAAGGAGCGCCGCAAGCAGCTGGCGGGCACCCTCTCCGGCGGCGAGCAGCAGATGCTCACCATCTCGCGCGCGCTGATGAGCCGGCCGAAGCTGCTGCTGCTCGACGAGCCGTCGCTGGGTCTTGCGCCGCAGGTGACGGAGAAGATCTTCCGCACCCTGCGCGAGGTGAACGCGCGCGGGATGAGCATCCTGCTGGTGGAGCAGAACGCGCACCTCGCGCTGAACCTCGCGCACTACGGCTACGTGATGGAGACCGGCGAGGTGGCGATGGAGGGATCCGGGAAGGACCTCCTCGCCAGCCCCGAGATCCGCAAGGCGTACCTCGGCGAGTAGGCCCCGCCGCCGCTCCCGGTGACGCGCCTCTAGTGCGCGTCCGCCCAGCTCTGCCCTGCCCCGGCCTCGACCTTCAGCGGCACGCGCAGCTGCGCCACGCCGCTCATCACGTCGCGCAGGAGCGGCAGCACCGCGTCCGCCTCCTCCTCCGGCGCCTCGAGCAGGAGCTCGTCGTGCACCTGGAGGATCATCTTCGCCCGGTGCCCGCGCTGCGAGAGCTCGCGGTCGAGCGTGATCATCGCCATCTTGATGAGGTCCGCCGCGGTGCCCTGGATGGGCATGTTGATCGCCGCGCGCTCCGCCGCCTGCGCCGCGTTGCGGTTGCGCGAAAGGATGTCCGGGATGTACCGGCGCCGGCCGAAGAGCGTCTCCACGTAGCCCTTCGTGCGCGCGTGCTCCACCGTCTCGTCGAGGTAGCGCCGGATCCCCGCGTAGCGCTCGAAGTAGCGGTCGATGATCCCGCGAGCCTCCTCGCCCGGGATGTCCAGCCGGGTTGACAGCCCGTGCGGCGACAGGCCGTAGGCGATGCCGAAGTTCACCATCTTCGCCGCGCGGCGCATGTCCCCGGTCACCGCCTCGGTCGCCACGCCGAAGACCTCCGCCGCGGTGCGGGTGTGGATGTCCTGGTCCTTCTCGAACGCGTCGATGAGGCCCGGGTCTCCGCTGAAGTGCGCGAGCAGCCGCAACTCCACCTGCGAGTAGTCCGCGGAGAGCAGCCGCATCCCCGGCGCGGCCACGAACGCGCGCCGGATCTCCGGCCCCATCTCGCCGCGGATGGGGATGTTCTGCAGGTTCGGCTCGGACGACGAAAGCCGTCCGGTCGCGGTCGCCGCCTGGTGGAAGGTCGTGTGCAGCCGCCCGTCCTTGCCGAGGTACTGCGGCAAGGGCTCGAGGTACGTGCTCTTCAGCTTGGAGAGCCCGCGGTACTCGATGATCGCGCGCGGCAGCGGGTGCTGTTCGGCGAGCTTCTCCAGCACCTCCTGGTCGGTCGAAGGACCGGTCTTCCCGCGCTTGAGCACCGGGAGCTTCAGCTCGTCGAAGAGGACCTGGCAGAGCTGCTGCGGCGAGGCGACGTTGAACTCGTGGCCCGCGTGTCCGTGGATCTCCTTCAGCTTCTGCTCCGCCTCGGTGCCCACGCGCTCGGCGATGCGGGAGATGACGGCCGTGTCCAGGCGCACGCCCTCGCGCTCCATCCGCGCGAGGATCGGCATCAGCGGCAGCTCCACGTCGCGCGCGAGCTTGCCGAGGCCCATCCGGTCCACCTCCTCCCACAGCTCCGGGGCGAGCCTCAGCGCAGCGTCCGCGCTGCCCGCCGCGAACGGCGCCACCTGATCCACCGGCATCCCCGAGAGCCCGCCCTGCTGCTTCTTCGCCGCCACGCGCGGGTCCGGCGGCAGCTCCACGCGCAGCCGCTCGCGGGAGAGATCCGTCAGCGCGTGCTCACGGCGCGACGGGTTGAGCAGGTAGCTGAGCAGCTCCACGTCCTCGTCCGCCGCCGCGAGCGACATCCCGTTCGCCACCAGCACGCGGGTGAGGAGCTTGAGGTCGTGCCCGCACTTCTTCACCGACGCGTCCGCGAGCACCGGCCCCAGCACGCCGCGCACGAGCTCCAGCGGCAGCTGCGGCCCCGTCTCGAGCAGCGTGTGGTGTCCGACCGGCGCGTAGAAGGTCCGGCCCTCCGGCAACCCCAGCCCCAGGCCGACGAGCTGCGCCTCGTCCGGCGGCCCCGTGAAGATGGGGACGATCCCGAGCCGCTTCGCCTCGCGCGCGCCGTCCGCGAGCTCCCTCAGGCCCGCCTCGTCGTTCAACACGCGGCTCTCCACCGCCAGCGGCGTGGGCGCCTGCTGCGGCATCTCCTGCAGGAGCTTGAAGAACTCCAGCTCGCCGAAGAGCTCGCGGGCCTGCGCGTCGTGGATGGGCCGGCGCTCCAGCTCCTTCGGCCCCACCTCCAGCGGCAGGTCCAGCCGGAAGCTCACCAGCTGCAGGTTCCGGAGGATCTGCTCTCTGTGCTCCTTCAGCGTCTCGCGCAGCTTCGGCTTCTTCACCTCTTCGACGCGCGCGAGCAGCGTCTCCACGTCGCCGTATTCACCGAGCAATTCGGCCGCGGTCTTCGGCCCCACGCCCGGCACCTTCGGCACGTTGTCGATCGGGTCGCCGGTCAGCGCGAGGTAGTCCTTCATCTGCTTCGGCTCGATGCCCAGCCGCTCGCGCACCTCCGCGGGCCCGGTGTGCTTCTCCTGCATCGGGTCGTAGAGGCGCACGTCCTCGTCCACCAGCTGGATGAAGTCCTTGTCGCCGGTGATGATCTGGACCCGGAAGCCCTCGCGCTTCGCCGCGCAGGCCAGCGTGCCGATGACGTCGTCCGCCTCCCAGCCGGCGAACTCCAGCACCGGCAGGTTGAGCACGGCCACCACGCGGCGGATGAGCTCGAACTGCGGAATGAGGTCGGGCGGCGGGCCCTCGCGGTTCGCCTTGTATTGAGGGTCAATGGCCTGGCGCCCGGTGCGGCTCTCCTTGTCGAAGGCCAGCGCCACGTGCGTGGGGTTCAGCTCGCGCAGCGCCTTGAGGATCATCCTCGTGAAGCCGTACACCGCGTTGGTGGACACGCCCTTCGACGTCGAGAGGTGCGTGATCGCGTGGTAGGCCCGGAAGATGAACCCGGAGGCGTCGAACAGCGTGAGGACCGGAGTCTCGGAGGCGGGGGCGGTCATCGTCCCGCGCTCTTAGCGCGCAGAGGCCCCCGTTCCTAGCGCTCCGTCCCCCGGCTCTAAACAGGATCGCCTTGGATGGGATCCATCCCCCGCGAGGTGAGGTGGTTGACGGATGATCGAGCGAGGATCACAGTGCCGCGATCTCTTTCGGATCGGAGATCGGTTTGGCTCGCTCGAAGAAT
>JAFAFL010000096.1 GCA_023423535.1 Pseudomonadota bacterium | reverse complement strand
GCGCGAACAGAAGGATGAAACGACTTCGCGAGGCAGCGGGGTGTGTGCTCGAAATGCAGCCGAAGCACGGCGTCTGAAAAGACAAACGAGCACCCGAGTTGACACGGGGTGCCGCTTCACAGAAGGAGGAACAACCCTGCTCTTCGCAGGACGTGGAGGGTGGACTGCTACCTGAGCTGCGCGCCACCCGAAGCCAAGGCATCGGCGCCGATGATTCCTAACTTGCCAGTCCCGCCGACGGACAAACTCTACAAGTTCGTGGGCCGGCGGCCCCTTGAGCCTGCCCAAACGGCCCTCTCTTCGCGAGCAGGCACACGCCTCCCGTCCGAGGCCGCCTGCGCGCCTCTCTCGCACATGCCGCGTTGTCCGCACGGTCGGGTCACACCGCCAACCGGAGCTACGGCGGCGAGTGCCAGTGCCGCGGTCCCTCGGGGACGGACCTCGGCCACTGGCCCATGTTCCGCAGCACGTCCTCCGCCGTCCGCCGGTCGCTCACCACAGACACCACCCGTCGGCGACCGCCGCACGGGCACTTCCACACGTCTGCCTCGAACGTCTTCCGCTGCAGCGTCGCCCAGTCCAGCCTCGGACGCCGAGCGCGCGCCGCCTCCCGCTCCACCACGCAGCCCGCCCCAACGGGAGAGGCACACTCGGTGGACGGCTCGGGCGCAGGCCGCACCACCCCCGAACGCAGCGCCGCATTCGGTGCGAAGGCCCCACAAAACCTCGTCAGGTGCACGCTCCGCGGCGGCATCACCGCTCGCTCCTCGACCTCCGCCAGCACGCCGGGGAAGCCCTCCCCAAACGCCGCGTGCAACGCCGTCCCAGACGGCCTCCTCGGCCGCCACTGCGCCCGCTCCATCCCGCCGCCCTCGCCCCGCCACCCGGCCCGCCGCCCGGCCCGCCGCCCAGTCGCACACGACCGTTCGGGCTCGGAGGGAGCCCGTTAAACGTCCGCCGGAGCCCGTTAGGCGTCCGCCCGAGTCCGTTAGACGTCCCGCCGGAGCCCGTTAGACGTCCGCCGAAGTCCGTTAGGCGTCCGCCGGAGCCCGTTAGACGTCCGCCGGAGTCCGTTAGCCGTCCGCCGAAGTCCGTTAGCCGTCCGCCGGAGCCCGTTAGACGTCCGCCGGAGCCCGTTAGGCGTCCGCCGGAGCCCGTCAGGCGACCGCGTGGGTGCGTTCGCCTCGCGCGTCGAGTGCGCCGGCCGCGACGAGGAAGGAGAAGGTCTCGTCGAGGACCCGTTCGTCCGGCACGAAGAGCACGAGTCCTTCACGCCCTCGGGTGAGGAGCACGCGGTAGGCGTTGACGCGGAGCTGGAAGGGATCGCGGATGAGCGGGCTCGGGCGGCCGCCGGGGCGCAGCTTCCACCGAGCCGATTCGCGGCGGAGGTCGTCGCCCCAGCAGACGATGGGGAGGTCGAGCTCGAGGCCCTGCGACTGGAACTCCGTCGCGGTGGCGCCGAACTGGCAGCAGGAGAGCGGGTGGTCCGGATCGGCGTTGAACCAGGGGCCGATCTTCAGCTGCTTCGTCGCCTGGAAGCCGCAGTCGATCCCCCACTTGAGGAGGAACCGGTCCGCCTTCGACGACGCGAGCAGTCCGTAGCGGCGCAGTCGCTCACCGGCGAAGCGCGAGCGCGCGTAGGCCTTCGCGGCCCCGAGGTCCCGGGTGACGTAGATGGGAAAGCCAGCGCTGCGGAGCGCTCCCGCGAGCGGTGCGGCCTCCGTGGCCTCGCCCTGCATCACGGAAGCGACCCACTGATGAAGGTGCCCGGCGGCGTGCGCGCGCAGCGTCACGTCGAGGTCGAGACGCCGCTCCTCGTTGAAGGACCCGCCTGCCTCGCGTGTGAAGAGCTCGCGCAGTGCCGGCGGCCCGGAGACGTGCCAGCCCCGGCCGCGCACCGCTTCCGCCCACTGCCGCATCCCGCCCTCCTCACCGCTGTGGATCTCCTGGCCCGTTCCCACCAGCGCCAGCACGAGGCACCCGCCGCGCATCCGCTCGGCGATCTCCGCGAGCATCCGGGGCTCGGAGCGCGTGAGGTCCACCTTCCGCGGGTCGAGCTTCGTTCCGTAGAAGTCCGCCACCTTCGCCGCGTCCCAGGCGCGCTGCGCTTCATCGAAGATGATCACGCGCTCGGGAGGGACCTGCTCCGGCCGCTGCAGCGCGTGCCGCTTGATGAACGCGTGCATGTCTCGCACGAAGGTCTTGTCTCCCAGCGCGTCCTGGAGGACCTGCACCAGCGGCCCGTTCCCGCTGAGGAACGTTGCCGGCGCGCCTCGGCCTCCTGGCCCCTCGCCCGCTCCGAGCTGCGCGCTGTGCGCGACCTGCAGGCCCACCAGCGTCTTGCCCGCCCCGGGCACTCCGGTGAGCAGGCAGAGGTGTCGCTCACCGTTCGCACGTGCGCGCCGCGCCAGCTCCAGCACCCGCTCCACCGAGTCCCTCACCCCGGCGCTCGCGGCGCGGCGGATGAACGGCAGGGGCTGGCGTTCGAAGAGCAGCCGCGCGGCGGCGACGAGCGTCGGCAGCGGTGCGTACTCGCCGTCGAGGAACTGCTGCAGGTCCACCACCGGCCCTGCGCCTCCGAGCGAGAGGAGCCAGTCCGCCAGCCGCGCGGCGCCGAGCACCGTCACGCCATCCACGGTGAGCTGCGTCGCCGAACCGGGCAGCACCAGCGCGGGCACCACGTCGAGTTCGCTGCAGGCCGAGTGGTAGTTGCGCAGGTCGCGCGCGTAGGCCGCCACCTGATCGAGATCCGCTCGCCGCGGCCTCTGCGCCGACTTGAACTCCAGCACCACCACGCGGCCGCTGCCGAGGACGACGACGTCGGGCCGCCGGCCACCTTCTCGCGGGAGCTCGTATTCGAGCACCGCGCCGTGCGCGCTGGCCGAGGGCTCGAGGGTGAGGACGCGGGCGCCTTCCCGCTGCAGCACGCGCAGGCTCTCGCGCCAGGCCGCCAGCTGCTCGGGGCCGGCGTCGGGCACGAAGGACCGCAGCGCGTCGACTACCGAGGCCGGGTTCGCCTCCACGAGGCGGGGGAGCAGGCTGTACCAGCCGCAGACGGGGTGCGCGTCCATCGCACCAGGCTAGAGGTGCCCTGCCGACCGCGCGAACATCCGGCCCTTGGCGCTTCAGTGCGGCGCTTGCGCAGGCGCCGGCGGCGTGGGCTCGAGGAACTCCACCTCCGGCAAGAGCGGCGCCTTCACCCGCGTCACCGCGCCACCGTTCGGGAGCTTGTGCCCGCTGCCGCCGCTGAAGGGCCAGACGAACGGCACCGCGAAGGTCAGCAGCACCAGCGAGACGACGGTGAGCGGCGTGCCGAGCCTGAAGAAGTCGGTGAACCGGTAGTGCCCCGGCCCGTACACGAGCACGCACGAGGGCTCGAGCGGGGTGATGAACGAGCACGACGCCGCGAGCGCAATGCCGATGGCGAAGGACCTCGGATCGACTCCCAGGGTCTCGGCCGCGCTCGCCGCGACCGGCAGCACCACCAGCGCCGCCGCCTGGTTGCTCATCGGCGCGGACAACAGGATGGTGAGGATCATCAGCCCCGCGAGCACGCCGTGGGTGCCGACCGTGCCCACCGTCCTCGAGATGAGGTCGCCGAGCATCTGCGCCGCGCCGCTGTTCTCCATCGCCACGCCGAGCGACATCATCGACCCGATGAGGAGCACCACCCGCCAGTCCACGCGGAAGGCGAGCCGCGCGTCCACGCAGCCGGTGGCGATCATGATGAGCATCCCGCCGAGACCCGCCACGCTCAGCGGCACCACGTTCAATGAGCCGAGCAACAGCGCGCCGATGAAGACGACGACCGCCAGCGCTGCCCGTCCGTAGCGCGGCGGCTGGTACTCCACGTCGGTCAGCATCAGCAGCGTGGCGCCGTCGGAGAGCTCCGCCACGCGCGAGCGCTGACCGCGGAGCAGGAGCACGTCGCCCACGCTGAGCGGGATGGTGGACAGCGAGTGACCGCCCCACACGCGCCCGAGGAGCTGCAGCTTCGTCAGCCGCTGGATCGCCGGACGGCGGTGGATGGCCAAGGCCACGAGGCCGAAGCGCTCGCTGAACAGCGTCTCCTTCAGCGTGCGTCCCACGAGCATCGAGCCCGGAGGCACCGAGGCCTCCACCAGCAGCGTGTCGCGCGGGCGCAGCTGCTCGTCGGAGAGCTTGAGGTCCGGGCGGATCTCCACCCCGCGCAGGTCCTTCACCCGCAGGATGTCCGCGCGCTCGCCTTCGATGATCAACCGGTCGTCGGCGGAGAGCACGTGCGCCGGGTTCGCGGGGATGGCGCTGCCGTTGCGAACGAGGCCGAGCACGCGCAGCCCGAGGCCCTCGGTGATCTCGCGCAGCTCCTGGCCCACGTAGGGCGAGTCCGCGGTGAGCACGGCCTCGGTGAGGTAGTCGCGCAGCTGGTAGCCGGAGGTGTTCGCCACCTCCTGGCGGTCCGGAAGAAGGACGGGGCCGAGCAGCACCACCAGCGCGATGCCGACGATCACCAGCGGTACCGCCACCGGCGCGAGCTCAGCGAGGCCGATGCCCGCCATGCCCATCTGCTGCATCGTCGCGGAGGCCACGAGGTTCGTGGAGGTGCCGTAGAGGAAGATCGTCCCCCCGAGCATCGACGCGTAGGCCATGGGGAGCAGGACCTTGCTCTTGGGGATCTTCGCCCTCGCCGCCGCGCCGATCGCCACCGGCAGGAAGGCGGCTGTGGTCACCGTGTTCGACACGATGGAGGAGAAGCCCGCCACCACCACCATCAGCGCGAGGATGAAGGTCTGGTGCCCGAAGCGCGCGAAGAACGAGAGCTTCTGGCCGATCATCTGGACGACGCCGGTGGACGCGAGGCCCTGCGTCATCGCCAGCAGCGTGAAGATGAAGATCACCGTGTCGTTGGAGAAGCCGGCGAACGCCTCCTGCGGCGTCAACGCGCCGGTCAGCGCCAGGAGCGCCACGACGGTGAGCGAGGTCACCTCGATTGGGATGCTCTCGACCGAGAACATCACGACCGCGACCAGCACGATCGCCAGGACCAACAGCGCCGTCATACGACTCCTGTCCCAGAGGGAGGGGCCCGAACGTGATCACGTCCGCCTAAAGCGGAAGCGGGCCGTGTGCGCGCTTGTCCTCCAGTGCACCCCTGTTTTGACGCGCGGCATGCGTTGCCGCCCTGCGTCAAAGGGAGACATCCGTCATTCCGAGCGCGCTCTGATGGGACGGATTAGCTGTTCCTGTCCGGAGCGACGCCGGGGACGTTCCACTCGCTGACACGGCGGCTTATTCGTGCCGGATCCGCTATCAGAGAACGCGATCAGTGGACCGCTTCTCCCCCCCGCGCGACGAAGACGAAAAGAGATCGAGATGAGGAAGGAATCGACCATGACCGCCGAAGCCCCTACCCGGAACCCGCACCTGACGCAGTGGGTGAGCGAGATGGCGAAGCTCACCCAGCCGGATCAGATCGTCTGGTGCAACGGCTCGGACGCGGAGAAGGACGCGCTCACGCAGCACTGCGTGGAGAAGGGCATCCTCCACCCGCTGAACCAGGAGAAGTGGCCCGGCTGCTACCTCCACCGCTCGAACCCGAACGACGTGGCGCGCGTCGAGCACCTCACCTTCATCTGCACGCCCTCGAAGGAGGAGGCCGGCCCGTTCAACAACTGGATGGCGCCCGGTGAGATGTACGCGAAGCTGACGAAGGAGTTCGACGGCTCGATGAAGGGCCGCACCATGTACGTCATCCCGTACGTGATGGGTCCGGTGGGCTCGCCGTTCTCGAAGATCGGCGTGGAGCTGACCGACAGCCCCTACGTCGTCCTCAACATGCGGATCATGACGCGCATGGGCCAGCAGGCGCTGGACATGCTCGGCGACTCGAACGAGTTCAACCGCGGCCTGCACTGCACCGGTGACCTCTCGCCGGACCGCCGCTGGATCGCGCACTTCCCGCAGGACAACACCATCTGGTCGTTCGGCTCGGGCTACGGCGGCAACGTGCTGCTGGGCAAGAAGTGCCTCGCGCTGCGCATCGGCTCCTACCTCGGCCGCAACGAGGGCTGGCTCGCCGAGCACATGCTCATCCTCGCGGTGGAGAGCCCCACCGGCCAGGTGGACTACGTGGCGGCGGCGTTCCCGTCGGCGTGCGGCAAGACGAACTTCGCGATGATGATCCCGCCCAAGCGCTTCGCGGGCTGGAAGATCACCACCGTCGGTGACGACATCGCGTGGATGCGCGTCGGTCCGGACGGCCGCCTGTGGGCGATCAACCCGGAGGCCGGCTACTTCGGCGTCGTCCCGGGCACGAACTCGAAGTCCAACGCCAACGCGATGGACACCATCCGCAAGGACACGATCTTCACCAACGTGGCGGTGGACGAGAACAACGAGCCCTGGTGGGAGGACAAGGACGGTCCTGTCCCGGAGAAGCTCACCGACTGGCGCGGCAACCCCTGGACGAAGGGTTCTGCGGAGAAGGCGGCGCACCCGAACAGCCGCTTCACCGCGCCCGCCACGAACAACCCGGCGCTGAACCCCCGCTACAACGATCCGATGGGCGTGCCCATCTCGGCGATCATCTTCGGCGGCCGCCGCAGCACCACGGTCCCGCTGGTGATGCAGGCGTTCAACTGGACCCACGGCGTGTACCTCGGCGCGACGATGGGCTCGGAGACCACCGCCGCGGCCACGGGCAAGGTCGGCGTCGTCCGCCGCGACCCGATGGCGATGCTGCCGTTCCATGGCTACGACATGGGGACGTACCTGCAGCACTGGCTGAACATGCAGCACAAGATCCCGTTCGCTCCGAAGATCTTCCAGGTGAACTGGTTCCGGAAGGGCAAGGACGGCAAGTTCATCTGGCCGGGCTTCGGCGAGAACATGCGCATCCTCAAGTGGGTGCTCGACCGCGTCCACGGCCGGATCCCCACCCAGGAGACGCTGATCGGCTGGGTGCCGCGCGAGGGTGACCTCGACCTGCAGGGCCTCGACATCTCCGAGGAGAAGGTGAAGGAGGCGGTGCACATCGACCTCGACGAGTGGCAGCAGGAGCTCACGTCGCAGGGCGAGTTCTTCGAGCAGCTGGGCAAGACCGCGCCGGAGGCCCTGCTGCTGCAGCGCAAGCTCCTCCTCTCGCGGCTCGGCTCGCGGCCGCAGAAGTAGCGCGCAGCAGTCGCCTGTCGTCCCCGTGGCCGGGGCCCGCCGCTTCTGCGGTAGGCTCCGGCCACTGTTTTTTCCCGAACGGGAAAGCGACTTGCTCCGGTGGACCTCGGCGCGCACGATTGTCCCGTGCGGGAAAAACCTGAGCGAGAGTCGGGAGCAGAGGGGAAGATTGTCCCGACCGGGAAAATCGATTCGGCCAGCGACCTCGGCCGGGTTGTGCGGGCGCGGCGCAAGGCGAGCGGCCTCGGACTGGTCGAAGCAGCGGGGCTCGCCGGCGTCGGGGTGAGGTTTCTCTCCGAGCTCGAGCGCGGCAAGGCGACGGCTTCGCTCGGAAAGACGCTGCAGGTCCTCGAGCGACTCGGCCTCGAGGTGTGGACCTTTCCGCGTGGAAAGGCGCCGCGGGTTCCCCGGTGAGCTCGCGCGCCCTCACCGTCTTCCACGAAGGCACGAAGGTGGGAGTTCTGCGCCAGACCGACGAGGCGGAGCTGCGCTTCTGGTACGCCGACTCCTGGCTGAGCTCTCCCGAGAGCTTTCCCATCTCGCTGCGTATGCCGCTGCGGGGGGACGCATTCGGAGGCGAGGCAGCGGCGTTCTTTCCGAACCTGCTTCCGGAGGGAAACGTCAGGCTCCGGCTCGCGCGGCGGTTGGGCCTCTCGGTCGAGAACGACTTCGACCTGCTCGCCGCCGTGGGTGGCGAGTGTGCAGGCGCGTTGACGCTGCTTCCGGAAGGTCAGGCGCCGGCGGCGGAGAGCACGTCCTACCGGGAAATCTCCGCGAGAGACCTCGTGCGGCTCGCGGATGGGGGTGGCGCCCTTCCCATGTTGGACGGGACTGAGGGCCTCCGGCTCTCGCTTGCGGGCGCACAGGACAAGGTGCCGGTGCGGATGGACGGCGAACGCATCCTGCTTCCGCAAGGCACGGCGCCGAGCACGCACATCCTCAAGTTCGAGTCGCGTGACTTCAAGCACCTCCCCGCCAACGAGGTGTTCACGCTGATGCTCGCGAGGGCGTTGGCGGTTTCGACCGTCGAAGCGACGCTGCTTCCGGTCGGGCGGCGGAGCGTCCTGCTCGTGGAGCGTTATGACCGCCGTGAAGAGGGTTCAGCGGTTCGGCGGCTCCACCAGGAAGACCTGTGTCAGGCCCTGGCGGTCCCGCCCGCGAGGAAATACGAGAAGGAGGGCGGGCCGTCATTCGCGGAGTGCTTCGCCGCCGTCGCGCAGACGAGCATCGACCCGGCGATCGATGCCCGCGCAATGTTGCGTTGGCTGGCCTTCAACGTCATGGCGCTGAACGCGGACGGCCACGCGAAGAACCTCTCGATCCTCTACCGGGAAGGTGGCTGCGTTCTCGCTCCGGCGTACGACCTCGTCTGTACGCGCGCCTACCCTTCTCTTGCACGGGCGCTCGCCATGAGCGTCAGCGGCGAGAGCGATCCCACCCTGCTGCTCCGCCGGCATTGGGAGGCGTTGGCCGGAACGGTGGGGGTGGGCGCGCGCTTCACGATCGAGCTGGTCGCACAGATGGCCGACGCCATGCCCAGCGCGCTGCGCGAAGCCACCAGGGAGTTCCGCGAGCGGTACGCTGATTCGCCAGCGCTGCAGCTCATCGTCCCGAAGATTCGCGCGCAGGCGCGAAGGATCGCGAAGCAGCTGGAGAGGAGCTGACTCGCGTCGCGCCGCAGTGGCGGCCAACTGGGTTAGGCTCGGGCCATGTTGCATTCGGTATTGAGAGCAGGGCTGGTCGTTCCGGTGCTCGCGCTGGCGGTCCTTTTCGGCCCCGCGACGGCGCTCGGCCAGTCCGCGGCGAACAAGGCGAAGCTCAACGCGCTGGTGAAGGAGGCCGAGAGCCACTACGCCGCCGGCCGCTACAAGCAGAGCGCGGAGACGATGATCGAGGCCTACATCTACGGCCCGCATCCGCGGCTCATCTACAACATCGGGCGCGCGTACGATCAGGCCAACGAGCTGGACCTCGCGCTCGAGTACTACCAGCGCTACGTCTCCTCGCCCGAGGGCACCGACCCTACGCTGCTCAAGCGCGCGGCGCTGTCGATCGATCGGCTGCGCGGGCTGATGGCGCAGCGCGACGAGACGAAGAAGCGCGAGGCCGAGGAGCAGGCGCGGCTCTCCGCCGAAGCGCAGGCCCAGCGGGAACGCGCGGAGCAGGAGGCGCTGGCGAAGCAGAGGGCCGAGGAGCAGCTGCGCGCGCAGGAAGCAGCAGCGATCGAGGAGCGGGGCCGCGTCCGAGCACGCAACCGCACGCTGGCGTTCGTGGCCGGCGGCGTGGCGGTGGCGGGCCTGGGGACGGGCACTGCGTTCGGGCTCTCGGCGAACGGGGCGAAGGGCCAGTTCCGCGACGCGCAGACGGTGGCGGAGAAGCAGTCGCTGCAGAGCACCACGCGCACCCGCGCGCTGATCGCGGACGCCGGCTTCGTCGTCGGCGCGGCGGCGGCGGTGACGGCCGTCCTTCTCTATCCGAAGGGAGCCGACGAGCCGGAGGTGCGCACGCAGACGGAGGTCGTCGCTTCGGCCTCGCGCCCGTCCTTCCTCATCTTCCCCACGCTCAACGGCGCGGGCGTGGAGGTGCGGTTCTGATGCGCGCGCTGAGTGTGTCCGTTGTTCTTTTCGCCCTCTCCGGTTGCTCGCTGATCGTGGGCGACTTCACCGAGTGCAAGACCGACGCGGAGTGCACCGACAGTCGCGTCTGCAGCACCGAGGGCTACTGCGTCTTCCCCATTGCGCGCTCGGAGTGCGCGGGTGACGGCGACTGTGCCCCGGGGCTCGTGTGCACCGCCGGTGCCTGCGTGCAGCCCGCCGTGCCGGAGGGTTGTGGCCGCACCGAGGGCGCGTTCGATGCGCCGGATGCGGTGTGGCTCGGCGCCGCGCTGCCGATCACCAGCGGCGATGCGACGGACCAGTCGGAGGTGATGGGCCTCAACGCGATGCTGCTCGCGCTCGACGAGGTGAACCAGCGCGAGGGCGTGGGCGGCCGACGCTTCGCGCTCCACGTGTGCGACACCTCGGGAGACGCGGACCGGATAAGGCAGCAGGTCTCCTGGCTCTCGCAGCGCTACAGCGTGCCGGCGGTGCTGACCTCCGGCAGCGGGCAGACGCTCGCGGCCTCCACCGTGTCGGTGCCGCGCGGCGTGGTGCTGATGACCGCCACCGCCACCAGCCCCGAGCTCACCGCCCTGCCGGACCAGAACGACGGCTCGGTGGGGCTCGTGTGGCGCACCGCGCCTTCGGACGCGATCCAGGGCGCGGTCATCGCCGACCGGCTGCTGGCGGATCCGCAGATCGAAAAGGTCGGGCTCGTGTACCTGAAGGACCCCTACGGCGAGGGCCTCGCCACCGTGCTCATCGAGGCCTTCCAGGGCCAGGCGGGGCGCTCGCTGCTGCCCATCTCCTACAACCGCGGCGGCGCGGTGGACGCGGCGGTGACGCAGCTCGCGGGCTTCGAGCCGGACCTCACCGTGCTCGTGGGCTTTCCCGACGATCTGGTGCGCGTGCTCAACGGCGCGGCGGCGACGGCGCAGCTGGGGACCGGCTCCGGACACCGCTGGTTCTTCACCGACAGCGCGAAGGACCCGGCGCTCATCGCGGGGCTGACGACGATGGGACAGGTGGAGGGCTCTTTGGGCACCGCGCCGGCGCAGGGCGCGGGCAGCGCGTACGACCAGTTCAGCTCCTCGTTCACCTCGCGCTTCGGCGTGAACCCCGGCCAGTTCTCCTTCACCTCGCACTCGTACGACGCGTTCTATCTGCTCGCGCTCGGCGCAGCGCACGCGGCGGGCGCGGACGGCACGGGCGAGATCACCGGACGCAGGCTCGCCGAGGGCCTGACGAAGCTCTCCAGCGGCACGCCCTACCGGCTGCGGCCGAGCGACCTCACCGCGGCCAAGGCGGCGCTGGGGCGCGGCGAGACGATCGACGTGGAGGGCGCGAGCGGAAAGCTCGACTTCAACGCGGCGACCGGCGAGGCCCCCTCCCCGGTGGAGATCTGGCGCATCGAGGGCACCGAGTTCCGCGTCGTCGAGCAGGGCGTGGAGCCGCCGGCGCCGTAGCAGTCTGTGCTGAAGCGGCACACGGGCTGCAGCCTCGCCCGCGTGCTCCGCTCTCTGTGTCTCGTCACCCGCGCCCTCTGCGGCATGCTGCTCGTCACCAGCGCAGCCTGTGCGGACGAGCGGCCGCGCTCCGTGCTCGCTGCGACGTCGGAGCCTCGCGCGTCCGCGCCGCCACCCGTCGAGCCTCGACCCGACGTGGCACCGGTCTGGCCCGCGCCCGGCGCGCCGCTGACGCCACCTGCGCTCGAGACGCTGGTCGTGCCCGCCGGCGGCAGCCGAAAAGCAGAACGCCGCATCAAGGTCTACGTGGACGCGGGCCACGGCGCGCCGGGCAACACGGGGGCCCGCAGCGCGTTCTGCTCTTCGGAGGCGGACTTCACGCTCGACCTTGCCGAGGATCTCTCCCGGCGGCTGCGCGAGACGGGGCGCTTCGAGGTGAAGCAGAGCCGCACCCGGCCGAAGGGAAACGCGAAGCCACTGCAGCCGCGCTACCAGAGTCGGGTGAAGGAAGCGCAGGCCTGGGGCGCCGACGTCCTGATCAGCCTCCACTTCGACGTGCGCGGCTCACCCGTCGCGTGGCAGCCGACCGGTACGGGCGCGTGGTGCTGGCGCAACGATGAGACGCCGGGCTTCAGCGTGCTCATCTCGGACGATGCGGAGGAGCCGCTGCTCGGGCGGCGCAGGGCGCTCGCGCGGGCGGTGGCGGAGGGGATGTCGCAGACGGGGTTTCTCGCCTACGACGGGTGGGACTACACCGGGCTGTACGACGCGGACGAGACGCCGGGCGTGTTCATCGATCGTCGTCCGCCGGGTTCGCGCGTGTACCTGCTGCGCCGGCCGAAGGTGCCGTCGATCATCATCGAGACGCACCACGCGCTGGACATCGCAGAGGCGACGCGGTGGCGGGAAGTGCGCACGCGCGAAGCCTTTGCCCAGAGCGTGGCCGCGGCGCTCGTCACCACCGTCAGCGGGTGGCGCTGAGCGCCGCGGAACATCACTTCAAGGGAGGGCTACTGCGCGGCCGCGGCGGCGCCCTTGCGAGGCGCGGTCACGTCGAGCCGCACGAGCACGTCGTCGCGGATGAGGTCGTCCTGCTTGCCCTCGTACGCGATGCCGAACTGCTTCCGCGGGAGGCTGAACTCCGCCTTCGCGCGCAGGGCCTCGTCGGTCACGTCGATCTCCGCCGGGAACGAGACCTCGCGGGTCACGCCGCGGAGGGTGAGGTTACCGGTGACGGTGTGCGTCTTGCCGCCCTCGGCGCCGGGCTTGATGGCGGTGGAGACGAAGCGCGCGGTGGGGTGCTTCTCGACCGCGAAGAAGTCGTCGCTCTTGAGGTGACCGGTCAGCCTGTCGCTGTCCGACCAGAGCGAGTTCATGTCGATGTCCACCTCGATCCGGCTCGCGTCGAACTGCTGCGGGTTGAGGTGGATGGTGCCGCTGAAGCGCTCGAAGCGGCCGTCGTGCGCGCCGGTGACCTTCGCGCCGACGAACTGGACCTTCGACTGCTCGTGCGAGATGGGCAGCGGCTCGTGACCGGCGGCGGGCTTCTCGGCGGCCTTCGGGGCGGGGGCCTCCTTGACGTCGGCCTTCGGCGCGCTGTCAGCGGGGTTCTTGCAACCGGCCAGGGCGAAGAGCCCGGCGGCAGTGAGGACGGGGATGAGCTTGTTCATGGGGCGCCTGCATAACGCGACCGGTTCCACCGCGCAGCAGCAGTTGCCTGCTCGCCGCCTACAACCCCGTCATCAACATCTCCTGCACCACGCGGCGGATGAGCTCGCGGCGGATCTGCTTGCGGCAGTACTCGACCGCGCTGCGAGGGGGCCGCGGCAGGTGCGCGGGACGCGAGCGGGCGGCGGTGCGCACGACCATCTCCACGCGCGCGGGCTCGATCTCGAAGGGGCGTCCACCCTCCTTGCGAAGGAAGTAGTTGATGCCGCGCGCCGAGTAGAGCTTCTCGAAGTAGCGGTTCGCGTCGGCCACCAACGTGAGGTCGATGATGTCTGCCATGCGCGGACCTTGTCGCGCAGATCCCAGAGGGCGTCCAAAAACGGGTCGCGTCGGCGGGAAAACTTGCGCGCGCTTCGAGATCGCGGCTGGCCGCCTCCGCGCGCGCGCGTGTACGGTGCCCGCGCTTTGTCGCGCTCCCTTCGTTCGACCGCAGCGCGGGCCTCTGCGCTCACGCTCCTCGCGCTGATCGTCTCTGCGCTGCCGGTGCGGGCGGAGCGGCTGCTCGTCGCGGTGGACTTCGCCTCGCTGCCCACCGAGACCGCGCAGAAGCTGGACCTCATCGCGCTCGAGGGCCGCGTGGTCGCGCGGCTGCTGCAGGAGGGCTTCGCGGTCGTCGCGCCCTCTGCGGATCCGGACGTGCTCCTCGGCGCCGAGCCCGCGCCCGACGGCATCCGCCTCGTCGCGCGATCGGCCGAGGGTGAGGACGCGGCGGTGCTCACCTTTGGCAGCGCCTCGCGCGGCGAGCTGCAGCTGGAGATCGCGCAGCGGCTCGCGGCGCTCGGTCGCGCGCGGATCAGCGCGGTGGAGTCCGCCCGCCCTCTGCCTCCGCCCCCCGAACGTCCTCGCCCGCCGCCGTTCAAGCAGGTGCGGGTGGAGGTCCCCGTTCCCATCGAGCGGCCACCCCCGGAGCGCGAGTTCGCCCTCTCGATCGGCGCCGACGGGCTCTGGCGCGCGGCGGTGGATCCGCAGCTGCGCCTCCAGCTCGAGCTGCGCACGGTCGGCGCGTTCGCGCTCGTCGCCACCGGCGGCTACACCTCGTCGGCCGCGCCCGGGCTGGAGGTCTCCGAGTGGCAGGCGCAGGCGGGCGTGGCCTGGCGTTTCCTGCAGTCGGGTCGCGTGTCCGCGCGGGCGGGACTTCTGGCGGGCGTGGGCAACCACCGGTTCACGTTTGCCGGCGAGGGGTCGGAGAACCCGGAGGGCCAGCAGCTCGACCTGCTCGCCTCGGCGCCGGTGGAGCTGCTGATCCGCGCGGTAGGTCCGGTGGAGCTGGGCGTGCGGTTCGCGCCCGGGGTGGGAAGCCGCATCCGCGAGCACCGGCGGGATGGCCGCGCGATCTGGCGCCGGGAGGCTGCCCGGCTGGAGGCCGGCGGCTTCGCAGGGCTCGCCTTCTAGCTCGCCAACCTCTCGTTTTTGCTGCAGTTTGGAGGCGGAGGAAAGTCCGCCGATTCCCGCGCGTGATGTCTCCAGATGCGGCGGACGCACACTTGGTGGACCTCAGCCTGACCCACGCACAGCGCCTCACGTTCGAGGACTGCTTCCGTGTGCATCGGGACCGGGTGTACCGGCTCGGGCTCCGCTACGGAGGAGGTCGTCCGTCGTGGGCGGAGGACCTGACACAGGACGTGTTCATGAAGCTGTACCAGGAGCTCCCCAGACTTTCGGCGCACGAGGACCTCGGCGGGTGGCTCTACCGCGTGGCCACCAACGCCGCGCTGACGAGGCTCCGGGGTGAGCGCAGCCTGCTCGGTCGTGTGGAGCGGCTCCTGGCCGGTGAAGAGGAGGCGTCCGAGACCTCTGCGGATGCGAAGCTGGAGATGGCGCAGACCTCGCGCGAGGCGCAGGCGCTGCTCGATGGGCTGCCGCCGAAGGAGCGCGTGGTGCTGGGCATGAAGGTGCTGGATGGGATGGCGCAGAAGGACATCGCCCAGCAGCTGGGGATGAGCGAGGGCTACGTGTCCAAGCTCCTCACCCGCGCCTGGGAGAAGATCCGCGCGGCGGGTTGGGAGGTGCCGGGTGAAGCGTGACTTCGTGGAGGCGTTGAGGGCGGCGGAGAGGGCGCGCGAGGACCAGTCGCTGCGGCAGGGCGCGGCGCATCGCATCTCGCAGCAGATCCTCGAGGGTCGCGGCTCGAAGCGCGCGGCGCTGCGCAGGCGGGCGCTCTCGTTGATCGCAGTGCCGGCTTTGGCGGCGGTGGCGCTGCTCGTCTTCGTGCTTTCGACCGCGGGTTCGGGCTCAGGCTCAGGTGACGCGGCGGAGGTGATGGTGGCCGAGGCCGTGGGCGCGCAGACGGTGCTCCCCGCCGGCACGCGCGCGGTGGCAGCGGAGCAGCGGCTGGAGGTGACGACGGCGCAGACCGGCGCGGTGCTCGAGCGCGAGCCCGCCGGCGTTCGGATGCTGCAGGGCACCGCGCGCTTCGAGGTGGAGCGGCGGACCGCGGGCGAAGCCGAGGTGGTGGTGCTCGTGTCGCACGGCCGCATCGAGGTACTCGGAACGCAGTTCACGATCACGCAGCGCGAGGACGGGGGCGAGGTCACGCTGCACGAGGGCAGCATCCGCTTCCGTGCCGACCAGGGCCGCGAGGTGTTGCTCACGCCGGGCGAGACTCTGAAGTGGCCGCTGCCCGTGGTGGCGGAGCTCACGCCGGTTCCTGCGCCCCTGCCCTCTCGCTCCGAAGAGGAGGAGAAGGTGGAGGACGCCGAGCCGGTGCCGCCCCCGTCCGCGCCGGTCGCGGAGAAGCGCACGCCCCGCGCCGCGCCCGAGCAGACCTTCGACGTGGAGGGGCTGATCGAGAACGTGGAGCTCATGCGCCGCCAGGGCCGCTTCGAAGACGCGGTGGCGGAGCTGCAGGGGGCGCTGAAGCGGGACCTGCCGAAGGGAACCTCCGAGCGGCTGAGCTACGAGCTGGGCGCGATCCTCACCTGGCAGCTTCGAGACGAGGCGCGGGCCTGCGAGGTCTGGTCTGCTCACCGCGCGCGGCACGGGACCGAGGGTCGCTACGCCGCTGAGGTCACCCGCGCCGAGCGGGCGCTGGGCTGTAGCCGGTAGCCCTACACGCCCACCGGCCAGGCCAGCGTGACGTCACTCAACGCCTCCTCTCCCGCGACCGGGGGGGGCAGCTCCTCGGTGAGCTAGAGTCGCCGCGTGGACCGCCCTTCCCGTCACGCTTCGCGCGCACGCCTGCTGGGCTTCGGGCTGTGGCTCGGGCTCGCGGTGGTCGCCGGTGGTTGTGCGGTGGAGGAGATCGATCACGGCCGCACGCCCTGCAACGCGAACACCTGCTCCGGCTGCTGCACCTCCAACGGCGTGTGCCTCTCCGGTGAGCAACCCTTCGCGTGCGGCTCGGGGGCCAACGCCTGCGTGCGTTGCGCTGACGCGTTCGTGTGCCGCGAGGGCGCGTGCGTTTCGGCGGAGGAGCCGGACGCCGGCGTGTTGCCCGATGCCGGGATGGAGACGTGCGGACCGCACAACTGCTCCGGCTGCTGCGAAGACGGCCAGTGCATGCGCTTCATCGACCAGGGCAAGGCGCGCTGCGGTTCGCGAGGCGAGGCGTGCGGCACCTGCGACGATGCAGAGGCGGTCTGCGATCTCGGCGCGTGCGTCGTCCCCTCCTGCTCGCTGAAGGTGGCGCACCCCAGCTTCCAGCAGCCCCACGTGGACTTCGGCTCGCGGTCGGTCGGCTCGACCTCGCGCATCGAGCTCACGTTCCACAACCAGGGCGCGGGCTTCTGCACGGTGAAGGCGCCGAAGTGGGTCCCCGGTACCGACGCGAATGCGTTCGGCTTCGGCGGACAGACGGTGCACGACCTCCGGCTCGCGCCGAACGACACCGCGCGCCTCGAGGTGAGCTTCACGCCCTACGCGCCGCTCTTCTGGAACGACAACGGCAACGCCTTCACCTTCACTGTCAACGACGGCGCGCCCAGCCAGTGCGCGAGCGGCGAGCGCGGGTGCCGCCAGAAGATCGTGCGCGGGTCGGGCCTTGCCTCCGAGCTTCCGCCCGAGGTGCTCCTCTCGACGTCAGAGCTGGACCTCGGCGACGTGACCGTGGGCTGCCGCACGCCGTGGCGCACGGTGATGCTCGTCAACGTGGCTGAGTGGCCGGTGGAGGTGAACGTGGCGCCGCCCGGTGGCGCGTTCGAGCTGCAGCCCATCGCGCTCCCCATCCAGGTTCCGGCGCGTGGTTCGGTGCCGCTGCGCGTGCGCGCGGTGCCCGGTGCGGTGGGCACGGTCACCGGCGCGCTGCAGCTGCACGACGCGATCTCCGGTCCGCGCTCGGTGCAGCTGGTGGCGCGCGGCGTGGGGACCGCGGAGCGGACGCTGCAGAGGACCGTGCCGGCTCGCGCGGACATGGACGTGCTGGTGGTCATGCACGACGGCGCCGGAATGACCGCGCTGCAGGAGGAGCTCGAGGATGCGGCGCCCGCGTTCGTGCAGCGCGCGCAGACGGCGGGCGGAACGTGGCGCCTGGGCGTCATCACCTCCGATGCGTCGCAGGCGAGCGGCGGGCTGCTGCAGGGCTCGCCGAAGTATCTCGGCCCGAGCACGCAGTCCGCGCTCGGAGCGCACCTGCGCGTGGGCCAGATGGGTCACATCGATCAGTCGCTGGAGACGGTGCGGCTCGCCGCGTTCCCGCCCCGTCGCACCGACCCGCTGCGCAACGGCACCTTCTTCCGCCACGGGCACCGCTTCGGGGTCATCTTCGTCAGCAACGCGGAGGAGCAGTCCGGCGGGGGCCTCGTCGACTACGTGGGCGCATTGAAGGAGGTGGGAACGACCTCTGCGTTTGCGCCGGGTCCTCGCGTGGTGGCGCTGCTCGGCAACGGCGGCTGCTCCGCGGGCACGCGCTGGCGCGAGGCGGTCTCACTCTTTGGCGGGACGTGCCTGCCGCTCGGCGAGGGCTCACCGGCGGACGCCCTCGCGCAGGCGGCCGACGCGCTCTTCAGCCCCGCGCGAGAGGTCTTCCTCCCGCTTCCGGTGGAGCCACAGACGCTCGTGCAGGTGAGCGTGGACGGCGCGCCACTGCCGATGGGCACCGCGTGGACGCTCGATGCCGTGAAGAGTTCCGTGCGCTTCGAAGAGGCCTGGCAGCCGCCGCCGGGGAGCGACCTGCGGGTGACGTGGCAGGCGGCCTGTCAGCCTTGATGAGAGTCACCCATCTGCCCGGACGCGGTGGACGACCGGCGGAGCCTCATCCGAAGGCGCAGGCCCCCGAGCGTCCTGTCCCGCCGCCACGCGCTTGAGGCCGGCGACGATGATGAAGCTCATGATCACCAGCAGCGCCCACGAGCTGATCTTCCCCCAGTGCACCACCGCCCACGCGTCCTGCTGGTTCGGATAGGTCCAGGCGCGGAAGAGCGTGGCGATGTTCTCAGCGAGCCACACGAAGAAGCCGATGAGCACGAACGAGAGCGGCAGCGGCATCCACAGCCGTGTCCTGCGCGGCGTGTAGTGGACGCGCGTGCGCCAGAAGATCGCGAGCGTCAGCGCCGCGAGTGGCCAGCGCAGATCCCAGAGGAAGTGGTGGGTGAAGAAGTTGAGATAGACCGCGACCCCGAGCGGCCATCCGAGCCACGCGGAGGGATAGCCGCTCAGCTTCAGGTCGAGCAGCCGCCACGACTGGATCATGTAGGACGCCACCGCCGCGTACATGAACCCGCTGTAGAGCGGCACGCCCCAGAGCTTCAGCACGCCGGGCTCGGGATAGCTCCACGAGCCGATCGCCGGGTGCGTCTTGAACAGCTCGAGCAGGAGCCCGAGCGCGTGGAAGAGGCTGATCGCCTTCACCTCGCGCCACGACTCGAGGCCCAGCCCCACCAGCCCCACCTGCAGTCCCAGCGCGGCGAGGAAGAGGAAGTCGTAGCGCGCGAGCCCGCCCAGCGGCAGGTGGTTGGAGAGGAAGAGCACGGCGAAGAAGCTGCCCGCGAAGGCGCACGCGCAGGCCTGCTTGATGCCGAACCACCAGAACTCGCGGAGGAACCCGGGGAGGGACTTCAGAAGGGCGTGACGCATGTGCCCGCGCCCATTGCAGGGGCCGGGCCCGCGCTCCTCGTGTCACCGCGGCCGCGGAACGGCTCAGGAACCGCCGGCGCCGCGTCCGTGCTGCCGCAGCGACTCGCAGGGATCCGGGCGCTCGGCCGCGGGCGTGAAGACGATGAAGTCGAACGGCTGCGCACCTCCGATGGCGGAGGGATCCGTCATCCCCTTCATGTCCTCGCTCACCTCGCGCATGACCACGGAGAGCGTCTTCGGCGCGGAGCGATCCGCCGGCGGCAGGAACGCGGGCACGCCGCGATCGGTCCGCACGTGACCACCGCCTGCGATCAGCACGGCACCACCCTCCCCCGCGCCCTCCATCCGCAGCGCCATCTGCGCGTCGCGCATCCGCTGGGCGAGCACGAACGCCGGCATCATCGACTCGGGCAGATGACCGCAGTGCGCGGCGCGCATCTCGTCGGCGAGCTCCGCCTGCAGCACGTCGCTCATCGGCGGCTCTCGCTCCAACCGCTCGCGCAGCGTCTCGTCGAGCGCCGGCAAACCCTCCTTCATCGCCGCGCGCAGCCGATCACGCGGAACGTTCGCCGCGAGGATGGGCAGGCTCGCCTCCATCGCCTCCCGGAAGATGGGCCGGTACATCGCGAACGGGGGCCATCCACTCTTCGCCCAGAAGACCGCCTCCGCGAGCGCGTCCGGGTCCTTCGGCGCCGACTGCAGCGAGGCATCGATCGCTTCCTGCTGCGACGTGTCGAGCATCTCGAACGCCACCGCGCGCTTGTCCTTCGACGAGGAGGCCTGCGCCAGCGAACCGACGAGCCGCGCCTGCAGGAGGTGGTGGTCCACGTTGTCGTGCGTCTCGCCGAGCAGCACGTAGCGCGCGTCACGCAGCCGGGCCTCGAGCGCCTCGAACTGAATGAACTGCTGCGCCTGCACGTCCCAGACGCGGCCGACCCACGGATGATCGCGATGGAGTGGGCTGTGCCAGTGAACCGGCGCGTCGGGCGTGGGAGCGGCTGCACCGCGAGAGGTGGCACAGGCGGAGAGCGAGAGTGCGCCGGCCGAGAGGGCGGCGAGCAGAACGAGACGCATTGCGCGATGATAGGTGCCCCGTCGCAGGACCGGAGGACTCGATGAAAGAGCTGTACAGGATCACGCGGACGCTGGCGGTGACGGTGGCTCTCGGCGCGGTCGTGCCTTCCGGTGCATGGGCTGCGTCCCCTCCCGAAGCGACGAAGACGAAGCCCGGCACGAAGACCACGTCGAAGGGTGCGGCGGACCTCCAGCGCATCGAGAAGGACCTGCAGCAGCGACAGGATCCGAAGAAGCGCCAGGCGCTGGAGAAGGATCTGGCGCGCGTGGAGAAGGCGGGCGCGGACCTGGGCGCGAAGCTCGACGCGCAGCTCAACGGGCGCGGCGACTCGAACGCGAAGAAGACGAAGAAGCCTCGCGCGACGCAGCCTCGGACTCAGAAGTCGAAGGCGAAGTAGGTGGGGTTCGCGCTGTTCTGCATGACCCTGGTGCCCGGCGCCGTGCTCGCGTTCGCGGCGGCGCGCCGGGAGGGTGCCCGGGCGGGTCTGCTGCTGCCCCTCGCAGGCGTGGGCTACTTCGCGGGGGCGCTGGCCGCGGCGCTTTGGGAGGCAGGTGACCCGCGCGCGTGGCCGGTGTGGTCGGAGCTCGTCTCGCCGTGGCGCACGCCGCTGGAGCTGCTGTCCGCGGCCGCTGGCGCGACGGTGGCGGTCGCGTTCGGGACGATCCTCCTGCGGCGCACGCGCGGCTGACCGGTTAGAACGCGCGGCATGGCACTCAGCGCTGGCGACAAGGCCCCCGCGTTCACCTTGCAGGACGCGGCCGGCAACAAGGTGAAGCTCTCGGACTTCAAGGGGAAGTTCGTCGTCCTCTACTTCTACCCGAAGGACAACACGCCGGGCTGTACGACGGAGGCGTGCGACTTCCGCGACGAGCACTCGGCGCTGCAGAAGGCCGGCGCGGTGGTGCTCGGCGTGTCACCGGACAGCGCGGCCTCGCACCAGAAGTTCGCGGCGAAGTACGAGCTGCCCTTCCCGCTCCTCGTCGATGCCGACCATGCGGTGGCGGAGAAGTTCGGCGCGTGGGGGGAGAAGACCCTCTACGGCCGCAAGTTCATGGGCATCATCCGGCAGACGTACCTCATCGGTCCGGACGGGAAGATCGCGAGGGCGTGGCCGAAGGTGAAGGTCGCAGGCCATGTCGCCGAGGTGAAGGCGGCGATCGAGGCGGCGCGCGCTGAAGCGGCCTGAGCTCTACCGCACGCGCTCGAGCAGCACCTCCACGCCGAGGGCCTCCTCACCCTCCGGCGTGGCGACGTACATGCGGAGGATCATCGCGCCCGGCTGCGCGTCGTCGATCACGGTGCGCCAGCCCCAGTGCGGGTGTCCCTCCGCGGCGAACCAGGTGCCGCGCGCGCCGATCTCGCTGTCGCCGTCGCGCCCGGGCTCGCTGGCCATCCCGAGGATCGCGGTGCCGGTGTGGAAGCTGTCGATCCACGACATGCGCCACACCTTCTCGGCGCTCTCGTACGCGACCGTCAGCTCGCCGGTGTGCGGCTTGTCACCCACCATCCCGCGGTAGCCGAAGCGCACGAAGCGTCCGCCGAGCAGCGCGGTCACCTCGCCCTCCCACGGCCCCTCCACCGCCGGCGCGTCCGGGCCCATGATCGTCTTCGAGCCTCCGCGCCACTTCCCCACCAGCTTCGCGAGCCGCGCGTGCGCCGCGTCGGGTTCGTAGGGACTCCAGTGGGCGGTCCGCGAGGGGTCTGAGGAGGTCGTCATGGCCGCGTCTTAGGCCGGCGACGTCCCGTTCGACAAACGGCCACTGCGCGCCTCGAGCGACATCGGCGGCAGCACCGGCCGCAGGGTGATCAGCGACTCGTGGCCGACGACCGCACCCTTCGGCAGCGAGAGCCGGAACCGCTGCGCGAGCGTGCAGAGCACGAGCTGCGCCTCCACCAGCGCGAACGTGTTCCCGATGCACTGGCGCGGCCCGCCGCTGAAGGGGAAGTACGCGTAGCGCGGCCGGCCCTTCGACTGCTCCGCGTTGAAGCGTTCCGGATCGAAGCGCTCGGGGTCGGGCCAGAAGTCCGGATGCCGGTGCGTGGCGAACGGGCTCACGTCCATCCAGGTCCCCTTCGGGATGCGGTAGCCCATCACCACGTCGTCCTTCACCACCTTGCGCCCGAGCACGATCACCGGCGGATAGAGCCGCATCGTCTCCTCGAGGATCATCCGCGCGTAGGGAAGCTTCGCCAGATCCTCCATCGAAGGATCCCGCCCACCGAGCTGCGCCTCGAGCTCCGCGTGCAGCTTCGCCTCGACCTCCGGATGCTTCGCGAGCATCGTCCACGTCCACCCGAGCAGCGTCGCCGTCGTCTCGTGCCCGGCGATGAGCATGGTCAGCACCTCGCCGCGCAGCTGCGTGTCGTTCATCCGCTCGCCGGTCTCTTCGTCCTGCGCGAGCATCAGCATGGAGAGCAGGTCTCCGCGATCGCGTCCCTCCGCGCGGCGCCTCGCGATGATCGCGTCCACCACCTCGTAGAGCGCGCGCTTCGAGACGCGCCATTCCCTGTCGGCGCGCGTGGGAAGCACCGGAGGAAGCACCTGCAGCCGGCGCAGACGCTCGGTGAGCTGGTGGTTGATGGTGCCGAACGAGACATCCACCGCGCGGACCTCGCTCTCGCTCACGCCGGTGCTGAAGAGCGCGCGCGAGACGATGGTCAAGGTCAGCCGCATCATCTCCGACGGCACGTCCACGCTCTCCCCCCGCGAGGCCCTCTCGCTCCACTGCGCCGCCACTTCACGCGCCGCCTCCGCCATGCCCGCCGACATCTGCGCGATGCGCTGGCGATGGAACGCGGGCTGCGCGAGCCGACGCTGCCGGAGCCAGGTCTCACCATCCGCGGTGAGGAGACTGTCCGGGATGAGCCAGCGGAGCATCGCGTAGCTGAAGTGGTCCTTCGTGTAGTTCGTCACGTTGTCCTGCAGCACCCGCTTCACCGCGTCCGGGTGCAGCGCCATGTGCGCGAGCCTCGGGCCGAACATGAAGCCCGCCACCTCGCGGTGCTCCGCCACCAACTTGCGCAGCGTCCCGAGCACGTCCTTCCGTATCTCCGGGAGGATGCCCACGAGCGGCGCGCCCTTGTGACGGGGCGCCACCTTTGCTCCGGACCAGTCCCCGGCCGACGTCGCGTCGTTCGCGTTCGCGTTCATGGCCCCGACCGTAACGGCGGCTCTCCAGAACGCGCGCAGTTCCTGCCCTCCGGTCGCAGGCCCGGCTGATGCGATCCATCACTGTCAGATCGGTCCGATAGATCGCCGCGGCATGGGCATGGCGAAGGCGGCGAAGGGGAAGACCCACTTTTCGTGTCAGGCGTGTGGGTTTCAGGCGGCGAAGTGGCTGGGGAAGTGTCCTGACTGCGGCGGGTGGAACACGCTGACGGAGGAGCTCGTCCCGAGGGATGACGCGCGTCCGGCCTGGGGCGCATCCGGCGGGGCGGCAAAGCCCACCCTCCTGAAGGACGTCTCCGGCGAGTCGGAGACGCGCAGGCGCACCGGCATCGGCGAATTGGATCGGGTGCTCGGCGGCGGCGTGGTGGCGGGCTCGCTGGTGCTGCTCGGAGGTGACCCCGGCATCGGCAAGTCCACCCTGCTGCTGGCGGCGCTGGACCGGCTGTCGAAGGAGGGGCCGGTGCTCTACGTCACCGGCGAGGAGTCGCTGCGGCAGACGAAGATGCGCGCGGACCGGCTCGGTGTGCCGGGGGACCGGGTGCACCTCTTCGCGGAGACGAACGCGGACACCATCCTCCAACAGGCGGAGCTGCTTCAGCCGGCGGCGCTGGTGCTGGACTCGGTGCAGACGCTGTTCCTGCCGGAGCTGGGCAGCGCGCCGGGATCCATCTCCCAGGTGCGCGAGGTGGCGGGACGGGTGATGGCCTACGCCAAGCGGACGGGAGTTGCGACGTTCCTCGTGGGCCACGTGACGAAGGACGGCTCCATCGCCGGGCCTCGGGTGCTCGAGCACATGGTGGACACGGTCCTCTACTTCGAGGGCGAGAAGGGCCACCCCTTCCGGATCCTCCGCGCGCACAAGAACCGGTTCGGATCCACCAATGAAATCGGGGTGTTCGAGATGAAGGGCTCGGGCCTCGCCGAGGTCGCGGACCCCTCCGCGCTCTTCCTCGCCGAGAGGCCCGTGGGCAAGAGCGGTTCGGTGGTGACCTCCACCATGAACGGCACGCGGCCCATCCTCGTGGAGGTGCAGGCGCTGGTGGCGCCCACCGGCTACGGCACCGCGCGGCGCACGGCGATGGGCGTGGACGGCAACCGGGTGGCGCTGCTGGCCGCGGTGCTGGAGAAGAAGGAGGGCGTGCAACTCGTGGGCTGCGACATCTTCGTCAACGTCGCCGGCGGGATGACGCTGACCGAGCCCGCCAGCGACCTCGCGGTGTGCGCGGCGCTGGTCTCCTCACTGCAGAACCGACCGCTCGATCCGCACACGCTGGTGCTCGGAGAGGTGGGCCTCGCCGGCGAGGTGCGCGCGGTGGCCCAGGCGGAGACGCGGCTGGCGGAGGCGGCAAAGATGGGCTTCCGCCGCGCCATCCTCCCCAAGGGGAGCGCGCGGCGGCTGGAGGAGAAGCGCCTCGAGGTGCTGGGTGTGGACACCCTCGCCGAGGCGCTGGACGCGATGTTCGCCTGATCTGACCTGACGCCGCGCCGTCAGCCCTCCGCTACGTCCAGAGCTTGCGCCAGAAGGACTTGCGGCGGGAGACCTGCACCATGGCCTCCTGGAGGTCCTCGTCCCGCTCCGCGCGGTTGGCGATGTCCACCATGGAGATGAGCCCGAGCAGCCGGTCCTGCCGGTCCACCACGGGCACGCGCCGGACCTGACGGCGGGCCATGAGGTGAATGATCTCGCGCACCGGCTCGTCGGGCGTGACCGCCTCGATCTCGTCGGTCATCACCTCGCGCGCGGTCAGCGCGGACCAGGCGCGGTCGTTGTCCGCGGTGCGCAGGACCATGTCGCGGTCGGTGATGAGCCCGAGCAGCCGCCGGTCGGTGCCCACCACCGGAACGACGCCGCAGTTCTCGTCGCGCATGATGCGGGCGACCTCGCGGAGGTTCGCCTCGGGGCGGACGCTCTTCGGGTTCTGCGTCATCACGTCCTCGGCGGTGGTGGCCTCGTGCTCCCAATGGCCGCGGTCGCGGTGCGCGCCGCGCGCGCGCATGCCGCCCATGCCGGCGCCCATGCCCCGTCCGCGCTCGTGCTCGTGACGCCAGTGCGAGCGCTCCCAGTCCTCCTCCGGCGGGTGCCACGGGTGCGAGGGCCCCATGTCTTCCGGGTGGAAGCTGCGCCCCGAGCGTCCGGCCACGCGGTCGTCGCGGTCGCGGAAGTCGGCGTCGGTGTGGCGCTCGCGCAGCTCGCGGCCCTGTCCGTAGGTCGGGGTGCCGAAGTCGCGGAAGCCGCGGCGCGCGTGCTCGTACTCGCCGGTCCCGCTCCCTTCGGTGAAGCCGCCCGTCCACCCCTCGTAGCCGCGGTCGGCCGTGCCCTCACCGCGCCGGTCCACCACGCGGACCAGGGGCTCGCGCCGGCCGCCCTCGTGCGTCGTCTCGCGCAGGTCGCGCCGGTAGTCGCCGCGGTAGTCGCGGCCCATGTCGCCGCGGTAGTCCGAGCCGGTGCCTCGCCACTCGCCGGTGCCGAAGCCGCCGCGGGTGCCGCCCATCCCGCCCGGCGCGCCGGTGCCTCCCGTCCAGTCGCGCCCGCCGCGCCCGGAGGCGGCGTAGCCCATCCCGAGGAGGTGGTCGTCGTCGCGATGGCGCTCCCGGTCCCTGTCCCGGTCCCGGCCGCGGCCCATCGCCTCGGTGTAGAAGCGGCCGCCGGTGTCGAGCGGGCGAGGTTCACCGGCGGTTCCCGCGGTGGTGCGCATGCTGCCCGCCGCCGTGTCGGTCTCGCCGCGGGCGCGCTCGGCCTCCGTGCCCGAGGTGCCCTCGGTCGCGGCCCGCTCGTCGTGGTACCCGTGGCCGTTGCCGCCGGTGCCGCCTTCGCGCCGGGTGTTCGTGTCGTTCCTGTTCGCCATGCCTCGCCTCGTTGGGGGTTTCGTGGGGCGCGCTAGGGTCCGTCCCCGTGGCGGCAGGGCCAACTGACCGGAGGGGCTGTGCGAGGGTCCGGTGCCGGTGAGTGCCCACTGGCGGACGGGGCAACCTCCGCTAGAGTGACGGGCCCGCATGGCCGCCGACGAATCCGCCCCGCTGGACGAGAACCGCCGCCGGCACGAGCGGGTGCCCCTCACGCTGCTCGTGCAGTACCGCCTCAACAGCTTCGAGGACTTCCTCGCCGAGTACAGCGCGGACATCTCCGCCGGCGGGATGTTCATCCGCACCGACGCGCCCCGCGAAGAGGGGGCGATGATCTACCTCCAGTTCTGGCTCAACGACGGCTCGAAGCTGATCGAAGGACTGGGCCGGGTGGTGCGCGTGAATCCGCCGGGCGTCGAGGGCCGGGTCCCGGGGATGGGCGTGGAGTTCGTGAACTTCGACGAGGACTCCATGTCGCTGATCGCGGAGATCGTGGCGTCGCGCGCGAGCCGCCGCGCGAGGGGTTGATGTCCACCGCGAAGGCTCGCGTGCGGCGAGGGCGCTCGGTGCGTTCGCTGCTGCTGGCCTGGTTCCTCGCTCCGGCGCTGGCGCTGTTCGTGCTCGCGGGCCTGGTGGGCGCGCGCCTGTCGCGGTCCGTGCTCGAGCGCGAGCTGGGCGAGAACCTCTCCGCCATCGCCGCCTCCACCGCCGCGCAGCTCAACGCCTCGCGCGTGCTGGCGATCACCGCGGGCGACGACGTGCGGCAGGCGCGCAACTGGCGCAACGCGCTCAACCACGTCACCGCGGTGCAGCGCGCCACCGGCGTGCGCCGCATCGTCGTCTTCGATCGCGAGGGCACCGTGCTGGTGGACACCGCGCTCGAGGTCCCCACCGGCGCGGAGCTGGCGGATCTCGCGCGCGATCGCCTGGAGCTCACGCGCGTGTTCGAGCGGGGCGAGCGCGTCGCCTCGCAGGTGCTCTTCCGGGGGCACGACGGGCGGCTCTACAAGACCGGGTACGCGCCGATCTTCGACGATGCGCCCCCCGCGCCGGAGGAGGGCGCGCCGCAGCCTCCGCCCGCCGTGGTGGCCGCGGTGGCGGTGGAGGCGCACGGCGATTTCTGGGGCGCGCTGCAGGAGCTGACCGGGGCCTATGCGCTGCTGACGCTGGGCGTGCTGCTCGCGCTGGGCGTGGCGGCGGTGTGGATGGGCGCGTCGATCGCGAACCCGCTGCGCAGGCTGGTGCGCGCGGCGCAGGGAATTGGGCGTGGGGATCTGGAGACGCCGGTGCCACCCGCGCGGACGGAGGAGGTGGGCACGCTCGCCTCCGAGCTGGAGCTGATGCGCACCGCACTGCTGAGCCGCGACCGGCAGTTGAAGATGATGCTCGCGGGCGTGGCGCACGAGGTCCGCAACCCCATCGGCGGCATCGAGCTCTTCGCCGGGCTGCTCGCGGAGGAGCTGCCGCCGGACGATCCGCGGGCGGAGGATGCGCGCTCCCACGTGAAGCGGATCCAGAGCGAGATCGACTACCTGAAGAACGTGGTGGAGGACTTCCTCGGCTTCGCGCGCGAGCAGCGGCTGGCGCTCTCTCAGTTCGACGCGAGCGATTGGGCGCGGACGGCGGCGGACCTCGTGGCGGCGGACGCGGCGGCGCGGGGTGTCGAGCTGACCGTGGAAGCAGAGCCGTTCGAGCTGGAGGGGGACCTCAGCCTGCTGACCGCGGCGGCGGTGAATCTGGTGAAGAACGCAGTGCAGGCCTCGCCGGGCGGACAGGGCGCGCGCGTGCAGGTGCGAGGTCGCGTCACGGCCGACGGCTACAGGCTCGAAGTGGAGGACGCGGGCGGCGGTATCGCGCCGGGCGAGCAGGAGCGGATCTTCGAGCCCTTCTTCACCACGCGGGAGAAGGGCACCGGGCTCGGGCTGCCGCTGGCGAGGAAGATCGTCGCCGCCCATGGCGGGACGCTGACCGTGGAGTCCCGGCCGGGGCGGACCGTGTTCGCGATCACGCTGCGGTGAGGTGTCGTGAGCCCGGCGGGAACTTTCCCGACAGGCGTGTCGCGTGGGGCCCTGAGAATTATTCCGACACCTCTGAGAATGCCAGAATTACACCTAAAAGCGAGCCTTCACGATGATGCGGAAGACCTGCCAGGCGTTTGCCATGGTGACGTGCTTCGGCGCATTCGCCGCTTGTACGGACGGCGAGGTCGGCACCAACGGCCGCGTTCGCTTCTCGCAGTCGATGGCCTTCGCCGACGTGGAGGGCCTGCAAGCGCCGATCGCTGTGGGCAGGCCCCTTTGGATCACGCTGCAGGACGCGCCGGCGAACGCCCACGACGAGGACGTGGACAATCCCCGGCTCGCGCTGCACGTCCACCGTGACGGAGTGCTCGTGCATTCACCGCCGCGGTTGAACGAGGTCACGCACGAGCTGGTCCTCGACGAACCCGGAAGCTACGAGCTGGTGGCTCAGCTGGAGGCCGCCGAGCTGGACCGCACGAGCGTTCGCGCGGCCGCGGTGGCGGGGATTGGCACGGCGCGCGCCTACAAGACCTCGACGCGTGCCGTAGAGGGGGGCTGCCTGTTGCACGTCTCGACTGGGGAAGGTCTTTCCTTCTGTGAAGCGGCACCCCGTGTCAACTCGGGTGCTCGTTTGTCTTTTCAGACGCCGTGCTTCGGCTGCATTTCGAGCACACACCCCGCTGCCTCGCGAAGTCGTTTCATCCTTCTGTTCGCGC